>CCMH01000010.1 GCA_000751595.1 Weeksella massiliensis
CTTACTTTTCTGGAATATCTGAATTCCATCCATCAATCAACAATCAACAATCAATCAATCCATCAATCAATCCATCAATCCATCCATCAATCAAACCATCAATCAACACTTTCTTAACTAAATCAGTTCTGTGCTTCATCCTACCGAAATAAAACAGAATGTAATTCATCCTACCGATAACTTTATTATCCTACCAATAAAAACTAATAAAGTATGTATTTCTTCTTACTGAGAATTTATTTAGAGGAAGATTTAACTTGTTATTGTTTTGTTATTTTTTCTTTGTAGAAAGAAGAAAGGATGGTTTTATGAGGGTTTTGATTTACATTTGTAGTTAAGATTGTTCGATTTGGATTTTAATACGTTTGTAAAAGAATATCATCAGAGAGTGTATTGGCAGGTGCGTCGCATGGTGTATAACCATGAGGATACAAATGATTTGGTACAAGATATTTTTGTGAAAGTGTATACAAATTTTGAGCAGTTTCGGGGTGATGCAAAGCTTTCTTCTTGGGTGTATAGGATTGCGTACAATGAAACGATTAATTTCTTGAAAAAGCAAGCGAAAGAGCGTACGTTATCGCTAGATGAGTTGGCGATGGATGCGATAGATCATTTGAAAGATGATATTTATTTTGATGGTGATGAGTCGGAAATTTTATTGCAAAAAGCCATTGCGCATTTGCCCGAAAAACAACGTTTAGTTTTTCTGTATAAATATTATGATGAACTAAAATATGATGAAATCGCAGAGATTTTAGGGGGAAGTGTAGGCAGCTTGAAAGCCTCTTATCATCATGCTGTGAATAAAATAAAAGACTTTATTTATCAACAACATTAAACCTTTTTTATCTTCTCTTGTCTTATGTATATGAAAGATTTGAAACCAACTAATCCATATCGTGTTCCAGAAAACTATTTTGATGATTTGGAGCAATCTATTCTAGAGGCTAATCAACCAACGAAAAAAAGAAAACTTTCTTTGGGGCCATGGCTGGTAGCAGCAAGTGTGCTTTTGTTGGCAGTCGCTTTTTATTTCACTTTGTACCAAAATAATTCCTCTTTCGTTAATGCGAAAAAAGAAGAATTGGTATACAACCGTTTGTTCGATTTGTTTATTGTAGAAGATTATAAAAACAAACCGAATGAAATGGAAAATGAAAAATTACAAGAGTTTTACTCAGATGATTTGTTGGTGGTAATGGATTAATGCTCTAAACGATTTCTGCAGAAATACCTCTATTCAAAAGCTCTTCGCAACGTGGTTTCAAGAATGTATATTCACCAGTAAGCACATCGCATTTTCCTTTATAATGAATAATAATTGTGCATTGTTCTGCTTGTTCAGGGGTATGATCGCAAACATCGATTAGGGATTCGATAACCCAATCGAACGTATTGACATCATCGTTATGAACAATGATTTGATTTTGTTCTTTTTCTTTGGTTAAGACCTCAATATCCGTTTCTGGACTGGTTTCGATAAGAGGTTTTACGTTAAAATACATGGTATTAGTTTTTGATAAAATGTAAAGCAATCCACTCGTTACGTTGTTTTTTCGACACAAATTTCAGACCATTTTCTACACAAGTCGCTAAAATATCATCGAAATCAATATCCAATAAACCACTTAAATATAAATCGCCGTCTTTTTCCAAGACTTCGCTATATTTTGGCATATCTTTTATCAAGATATTTTTATTGATATTGGCAAAGATAGCATCAAAATGCTTTCTACCCAAAAGAGAAGAATCTCCCATTTTGGCATCGATACTCACTAGATTTTTTTTGGCATTTTCGAGCGAATTTTCCACCGCCCATTCATCAATATCAATAGCTTCGGCATAGTTTGCGCCTTTTTTCATCGCTAAAATTGCAAGAATCGACGTTCCACAACCCATATCGAGAATATCTTTACCTTCGAAATCATTTTCTAGAATATAATCCACCATCAAATGGGTAGTTTCGTGATGTCCGGTTCCGAAAGACATTTTCGGAGTAATAATAATTTCGTACGGATAATTTTCTTCGGTAGGATGAAAATCTGCACGGATAATGCATTGATCATTAACACGAATAGGATCGAAGTTTTTCTCCCATTCGGCATTCCAATTTTGTTGCTCAATTTCTTGTCGAATATATTGAATACTAGCATCGCTTATCGTCCCTACAATAGCTTTCACAGCTTCTTCGTCATCCGCTTCTTTTGGGATATATGCCTGAAAACCTAAGTCGTTTTCTACAAAACTCTCAAAAGGCAATTCGGCAATCATGGCGATCGTAATTTCGGTCCAAGGATTTCTGGGTTCTATTGTAAAAGTATATTCGTTATAATTGGTCATAAAAAAATGATCTAAAAAGCTCGACAAAGTTACGGCAAGTTTTTAGACCATTCTTCATATTTTTCTACATTTCGTATTATTGTGCCGCCATAATGATTTGGGTAAATTCTTCTAACTGCAAAGAGGCACCTCCGACCAAACCACCATCGATGTCATTTTGTGCAAATAAATTTTCAGCATTCCCAGCATTCACGCTACCTCCGTATAAAATAGGCGTTGTATTCGCGATCTCTGATCCGAAGTTTTTCTCCAATACTTCTCGTACAAAGGCATGCATTTCTTGGGCTTGTTCTGGGCTCGCTGTTTTTCCGGTTCCGATCGCCCAAACTGGTTCATAAGCCAAAATCAATTTGTTGAGATTTTCTTTTTCTTGTTTAGCCAAAACATCGAGAAGTTGTTTTTCAACTACTTCGAAATGTGTATTTTGTTCGCGTTGTTCTAAATTCTCTCCGAAACAAAAGATAGGATAAATCTGGTGTGCAAAAGCTTGTTTCATTTTCTGATCCAAGATTTCGGCATCTTCGTGTTGATACGTTCTTCTTTCAGAATGTCCGATAAGGCTAAAATCTAAGCCAATAGAATCGAGTTGTTCGGCAGAAACATCACCGGTATAGGCACCTTTTTCGTGTGCAGAAAGATCTTGTGCCGCAATCTTCAAGAATTGTTCATCTACGTTTTCTAGCAAGGTTGGCAAATAAATAGAAGTCGGAGCAATGATAATTTCTGCTTCGGGATGATTATCGGCTATCCAACCATTCAGATCAATTGCTAATTGTAGGGCTTCTTCCAATTTCAGATTCATCTTCCAATTTCCAGCAACAATTTTTTTTCTCATGTTTCTATATGTTTAGTTTGTTTTGATATATTTTTTTAATTAATTCTAACGCGTGGATCCAAGATTCCGTATACAAAATCGATAATAATATTAATGATGATAAACATTACGGCAATTGTGAGAACAGTTCCCATTACGATGGGTAAATCGAGGGCATTGAGTGCATTAACAATTTCTTTGCCCAAGCCATTCCAACCAAAAATAAATTCGACAAAAACCGATCCGGCTAACATCGATGCAAACCATCCCGAAATCGCTGTAACTACAGGGTTCATCGCATTTCGTATTGCATGCTTCATGATCACCATTTTTTTCGTTAGTCCTTTGGCATAAGCCGTTCGGATATAATCTTGATTCAATACTTCTAACAACGAATTTCGGGTCAATTGACAAAAAACAGCCAACGGACGAGAGCCTAAGGTAAGAGCAGGAAGTATAAGGTTTTTCAGTACCAAATGGGTTCCTTCGCCCATATCATCTACTTCATACAAGCTCCCAATCATATTGAGTCCGGTAATCGAATGCAGTAAAAATGCAAAGATGTAAGCCATCAAGATTGCCGAAAAAAACGAAGGAATACTCATCCCAAAACTCGTAACAACCAGCAAAACTCGATCGATCCATTGGTCTTTGTAGAGTGCTGCAATTATCCCCAAGCCAACGCCTAAAAAAGTAGCAATAATAATCGATGCAATGGCTAAAATAATGGTGTTGGGCAAGGTCTCGGCAATGATGCTGTTGACGGTTTTTCCTTGTTTCTGAAAAGAAGTTCGTAAATAAGGAGTTTTCAATACAAGGCTTTTATCTCCGAAACGAATAAGTGTTTGATACGAATATTTCCCACTACTCAAAGCAGTATAATCGGTGCTATTTTCTTGGTTTTGATGCAAAGAAATTGGCGATAAATCATTGAGGTAATACGCGTATTGTTTCCATAAAGGTTGGTCGAGTCCAAGATTTTTTCGGATCATCGCCAATTGTTCCGGATCTTCTTTTTGGTCGAGCATCATCCGAGCAGGATCGCCGGGTAATACCGTAAAAAGAAAAAATACAACCGTAATTACTCCCCACAAGGTGAGCAATCCATACACTAATTTCTGTAGCAAATAGCGAATCATAACAAGTCGCTTAATAATTGTTCTATGCTTGGCAAATCGTTGAAATGATATTTTGATTTCACCACACCATTGCTCAAAGTCATGATTCCAGGATTGCTTCTTGTCATGGTTTTGAGAACGATCTGATCGACCAAACAAACCGGTTGAGTAAGTTTTTCGATCGGATTATTGCTCAAGATCGCAAATGGAATATTGTGTGCATGTGCTTCGTGGGCAATTCGCTCGATAGCTAATCTTTTCTTTGTGGCAATTTCATGAGCAAACGGAACAATAATAAAAATTACTTTGGGCTGATTGAGATAATATTCTGTTTTATCTTCTCCTGAACAATCCAACGAAAAATCTTTTATTGCGGGTTCGTATCCTTTATAAACTAATCGAGATTCTGTAAGATCCGACTGAATTTCCCAAGGCGTACCTTCTTTATACCATTTGTCATTGTTCACATATTCTGTGTCGTTGATCTGAACTGTCTTCCCGTCTTCTTTATTTTTTAGTGTGAAAATTGTTTCATAAACCGAAGGTTTTTTGCCTAATTCTTCGGCCGATTTCATTTCTTCTTTCAGATCTTTTCCGACAGCGTAAGCTCTAAAATCAATAATTGGCGAGCGTTCTATTCCCAAAAATGCAACATACGATGACAAAAGTAATCCTATGGCAAGTAGGAGATAATTTGTTTTAGGTTTGAATAATGGTTGGATGAATCGATGTCCGAAAAGAATTATTAAAATCAAAACCGTTAACACCACATCTTTGATAAAAGACGTCCAAGGTTCTAATTTCAGCGCATCACCAAAACAACCACAATCGGTAACTTTGTTGAAATAAGCCGAATAAAACGTAAGGAAAGTGAAAAAAGAAATCACAGCTAGTAATGCCCAAGCCGTAAATTTTCTAGCGATTCCTAAAAGCAACATCAGTCCTAAACCGATTTCGAGCAAGGTAACGAGAACCGCAATCGGAAGGTGAAAATCCATTAAACCTGCAAGATTGAGAACGCTCGGAGAGAAATATTCTTCGAGTTTATACCCCATCCCAATAGGATCAATAATTTTTACAAATCCAGAAATTATGAATAAAACTCCGACCAAAAGGCGACAAATTTGTACTAAAACTCTCATGCTGTTTTGTTTTCGTTGATTAATATTAACGCAAAGATCGAATAATTTACCATATCGAGATAATTGGCATCTAAACCTTCAGAAACCAATGTTTTGCCTTGATTATCTTCGATTTGTTTGATGCGAAGAACTTTCTGAAAAATCAGATCGGTAATCGAACTGATTCGTAAATCGCGCCAAGCTTCTCCATAATCATGGTTTTTGTTCATCATCAAATCAAAAGCTTCTTGCGCCATTTTATCGTAATATTCTAAGGCTTGTTCTACCGAAAGGTCGGGTTTATTAACCACGCCCAACTCTAATTGGATCAGCGAAATCAGCGAATAGTTAATAATCCCAATAAATTCTTCTTCTTCGCCTTCGGCAATTTTCTGTTCGCCTTGGGTCTGAAGGGTTCTTATTCGATTGGTTTTGATATAAATTTGATCGGTAAGCGATGGCAAACGCATTACGCGCCAAGCACTTCCGTAATCTTGTAATTTATTCTGAAACAATTCTCGACAATTAGCAAGGATCGTTTGAAATTGGTTTGCTGTATTTTTCATAAATTCGTTTCAAATTCAAAAATAAACGAAATTCGTTAATTAACCCGAAAAGATAACATGACAATTAACTGCAAAGGCGTTTTAGTTGATCTTTCTACGCCAAAAGTGATGGGAATTCTGAATGTCACACCCGATTCTTTCTATCAAAACGGACGAACACCTGATCTTGATTCGTTGTTGAGGAAAGCCGAAAAACATCTGATCGAAGGAGCGACTTTTTTGGATCTTGGTGGTTATTCTACGCAACCCGGCGCAAAAGAGGTTTCGGTAGAAGAGGAGTTGGGTCGGATAATTCCGGCAGTGGAAACTTTGCAAAAATATTTTCCTGATGCTTTGCTTTCTATTGATACATTTCGCAGTGAGGTTGCACAAAAATCTATCGAAGCAGGTGCGCAGATGATCAACGATGTTTCGGGCGGTACGTTGGACGAGCAAATGTTTTCGACCATCGGTCAATTGCAGGTTCCGTATATTTTGATGCATATGAAAGCGACTCCGCAAACCATGCACATTAACCCACAATATGATGATGTGGTAACCGAAGTAAATCAGTTTTTGTTAGAAAGAGTTCAACAATTGCAGAGGCTGAAAGTAAAAGATATTATTTTGGATCCTGGTTTTGGTTTTGCCAAAACCCTCGAACACAATTATCAATTATTGGATAAAATGCAACTGATAGGTTTTGAAGAGTTCCCGATTTTAGTGGGCGTTTCTAGAAAATCGATGGTCTATAAATTACTTAACATTACGGCAGAAGAATCACTAAATGCGACGAATGCTGTGCATATGATTGCACTACAAAAAGGTGCTAAAATCCTTCGTGTTCACGATGTGAAAGAAGCCCAACAAGCGATTGAAATTCACCAAATGTTGGGCAAATAAAATTATTTTTTGCCTAAAGCATGTTCGTAAGCATCCAGAACTTCGTCGACATCAGAGCTTACATGCCACACACCGTTGACTAATTCTAATATGATTTCGTTATCGTAAAGATTTTCATCATCGGTAAGAAGATTTATTTTTTCTAAATCTCGATTTCCGACAATTATTGCATGCGTAAGATCAATTAATCGATCATTTACAGCAATTAAATTCTCAAAAGTCAATAATAAACCATCTTTTTCTTCGATTAATTGATGCAAACTAAAAATCGTAAATTCTTCCGAATCGGTTTCACCATCCAACCAAATTATTCGCCAATGGAACTGATCGGGCGTTGGAATCGGACGGGTAAGCTCGAAAATATCGAGATAAGCATCGTTTGGTAATCGACTATTGATTTGGAAATCGGCCATGTTATATATTTTTTACAAAGGTAGAAAACGATTTTTTCTTCTTTCTATAGATTTTTGTTTTTTCGAAAAGTTTAGGAATTTATTAACCCAACAAATGAATATTCTTTTGATGCAATTCGTTTCTTTTTTCCTCGTCCCAAACACTGATTTGTACCTGACCAATATGGGCTAATTTCAGCATGAAAAGGCAAATTCTCGATTGTCCGATTCCGCCACCAATCGATTGTGGAATTTTTTCATTTATCAACAATTGATGATAAGAAAGCTGTAAACGATCCTGACAATTTTTCAGTTCCAATTGATGCAGTAAAGCCGTTTTATCGACACGAATGCCCATTGAAGAAACCTCAAAAGCTTTCTCGAAAATAGGATTCCATAACAAAATATCACCATTAAGGCCTTTGAAACCTGCTTCGTTCAGCGTGCTCCAATCATCATAATCAGCCGAGCGACCATCATGTGCTTCACCATTACTCAACAAATACCCAATGCCGTACAAAAAAACAGCGCCATATTCTTTGCAAATTGCATTTTCGCGTTCTTTTGGGGTTTTGGTAGGATATTTCTGCAGCAACTCTTCAGAAGAAATAAAATGAATTTCTTTCGGTAAAATGCTTCGAATGTGCGGATATTTCTCTTCGACTGCTTTTTCGGTATTGATCAAAGCTTGGTAAATATTTTTTACGGTTTGTTGAAGATAAGCCAAGGTTCTATTTTCTGGAAGCATAACTTTTTCCCAATCCCATTGATCAACATAAATCGAATGAATCGGCGAATAATCTTCATCTGGTCGAAGTGCTTTCATATCGGTTATGATTCCTTCTTCTGGTTCGATTTCTAATTCTTGTAAACGAATTCTTTTCCATTTTGCCAAAGAATGCACCACAACTGCTTTTTTCTCTTGCAATGATTTCACTGGGAAACTCACTGGTCTTTCTACACCATTTAGATCATCATTGATGCCGGTGCCATCTAAAACAATCAAAGGTGATGAAATCGAAATCAAGTTCAATTTATTTTTCAATTCAGTGGTAAATGTATCTTTTACAAAACTTATCGCTTTTTCTCTTTGTAGTAATTTTCTTCCCATTTTCTTTTATTTTTCAATCGTTTTCTAAAGTTTTTCCATAAAAAAAAGCCGAAACGTACGTTTCGGCTTTTGATTAATTTATTTAATTTTTGTCAATTACAATTTTGGCCATGCTATACGTCGTTAGTCGGTTTTAATCTACAATTACAATTTATGTTTTGATTAAATAGCATGTGTTTTTTATTTCTTTGGTATGATTTGATTTATAACTTGTCTTGTAAAGATAATAATTATGTTATTGTTTCAAAACAACCAAAAGAGAAATGAGTTTATTTTAACACTTTTTTTCGGTTTTAGAATTATTAAAAATAAATTTTTAGGAAGTTGATAAAAGTAGGGATATGTTTTTCTTCTTTTGATAATAAAAGTTTGATTTATCCTAACAAAAAAGTCGAAACAATAACTTGTTCCGACTCCCTTGGTGATTTATAATAAATCTGATAAATAATAATTAAACTTATACTGTTTGATGTTCTTCAACTTTTATTCTCCATCCGTATGGATCTTCTACTTTCCCGAATTGGATATCGTTTAATTTCTTTTTCAGTTGCATTCCGTACGAATCTTCATCGCTAATATGTGGTAATTGACAACGTTCATCGCCAAATCCTACCGCATCATATACGTTGACCACAACCGCTGTTCCTACTCCAAAAACTTCTTTCAATTCTCCTTTTTGGTAAGCTTCATACATTTCTTCTACCGAAATTGGACGAACTTCGATTTCATATCCATTGTCTTTTGCCAATTGAATAATAGAATCTCGTGTAACTCCATCTAAAATTCTTTCAGAAGTTGGTGCAGTTAATAAAGTATCCCCAATACGAACAAACACGTTCATGGTTCCTGCTTCTTCGATAAATTTGTGCGACATAGAATCTGTCCAAATGACTTGGTCATATCCTTCTAATTTAGCTTGTTCTGTTGGGTAAAAAGAACCAGCGTAGTTTCCTGCACATTTTGCAAAACCAACGCCACCTGGTGCCGAACGGCTAAAGTAGTCAGCGATTTTTACTGATAATCTTTTGGTGTAATAGCTTGGTGAATAAGCCATTAAGATAACAAAAGTGAATTCATTAGAAGTACGTGCCGTGATTGCTTCTTCTGTAGCAAACATTGTCGGTCTTAGGTACAAAGATGTTCCTTCTTTTTTCGGAACCCATTGACGATCCAAATCAATTAAGGTTTTTAGACCATCCATAAAGATTTCTTCAGGTACTTCTGGCATGTTCAGACGAACAGCCGATTTATTGAAGCGTTGAAAGTTTTTTTCTGGTCGGAAAATGAATACTTCATCGTCCTCGTTTTTGTATGCTTTCATACCTTCAAAAATAGCTTGCCCATAATGGAAAACCATTGCAGCAGGAGTAAGTTCGATAGGTTGGTAAGGCATAATTTTCGGTTCGCTCCACTTTCCGTCTTTGTATTTCGCAATCAACATGTGGTCGGTAAAATCTTTTCCGAAAGTAGTAGACTCAAACACTTTTTCTGTAAATTTGGTTTGAGGTATTTTTTCTAATATCATAATGAACTTTTGTTTGTTGCAATCCAAATATACGCTTATTTTGTTGAATAAATTATAACAAAGCTGATAATAATTAGGAAATTTTTCGGATGAAAAGATCAATCATACAAACCCAAGACGGTTCGCGAACAATCCATATAGAAGAATGGGCAGAATCCTATCATTCTGTGCATGGTGCTGTGCAGGAAGCTGTGCATGTTTTTATGAAAAATGGGTTGGAAGAAGTAGCGAAAAACAAAGCAAAGCTAAAAATTTTAGAAATCGGCTATGGCACTGGTCTGAATGCGTTATTGACGGTTTTATTTGCTTCAAAACGAAAGCTTTCTATTGACTATGTTGGCATAGAAAAATTTCCGGTTTCGCGAGAAGAGCTTTTCGCTTTGAATTATGCAGAAAGTTGTGCGAAAATTGTTGGAGATCCGATCGAGAAAATAGAAGAAACTCAACAAAAAATGTTCGATGCCCCTTGGGAAAGTTTTTCGGAAATATCCTCTTCTTTCAACCTAAAAAAAGTTCAGTTAGATTTTTTTGATTTGCCTAAATTATTGGATCAAGATTTCGATTTAATTTATTTCGATGCTTTTGGTTCGCGTGTTCAACCCGAATTATGGGAGATGGATTTGTTGCAAAAAGTGGTCGAAAAAATGAACAATGAAAGTCAGTTCACCACCTATGCGGCTAAAGGAAGTTTGAAACGAGCGCTGAAATCATTAGGATTAACAGTTGAAAAACGTCCCGGACCTCCCGGAAAAAGAGAAATGATGATCGCAAAGAAAAATCCTATCCTACCAAAAAAATAGAGAATAATGAAACCATTTAATGTACGAGTCTATGCATTGCTCATGCACGACGAGAGAGTTCTGGTGATGCACGAACCTTTTCAGGGAAAATTGATTTATAAATTTCCGGGCGGAGGATTAGAGTTTGGCGAAGGTACGCGCGAATGTTTGGTTAGAGAATTAAAAGAAGAATTGAATCTCGAAGTCGAGGTGGAAGAACATCTTTATACACAAGATTTTTTTATGCAAAATGCTTTTGATCCTGATGAACAAATTATTTTGATTTATTACAGAGCTTCGATTTCGGATAAGAATTTAGAACAATTAAAAGTATTGGAAGGAGATATTGACGAGTTGCTTTGGACGAGAATTGATGAATTGAACGCAGAAGATTTTACGTTGTTAGCCGATAAAAAAGTGATAGAAATTGTTCGAGAAAAATACCAAAAGAAATAAAAAAAACTTTGACCCCTAGGCGTCAAAGTTTAAGATATTTTGATCAACGAAATATTGGATAATCGCTTGCTTCATGAGCAATGTTTGTTCGTTGGTTTTCAGTTCTGGTAATTCTTCAATCAGTTCGAAATGTGGCCAACCGTCTTTATCCAAACCATCGAAACGATAATAACCAAAAGGTTCTAAAACGCGGCAAACAGCGATGTGTAAAAGATTAATTTTTTCATCTTTCTTGAACCGTCTTTTGCCTTGTCCTAATTCTTGAACACCGATTAGGAAAAGCATTGTATCCAAATCGGGCAGTTCACCATCGGTGAAATTATCTTGAAAGAATCCTTCGATTTTCTTCCATTTTTCTGCCATACTGTTCGCATTTGGCATAGGATGTTGTGTCATTATTTAGAATTTTTTACCACGATGACGCATATTCGGATTTTGAAGTTGTCCAGGATTGAAATTGAATTTTTTCATTTGTCCTTGCATCATTTTTATATGGTCGGTAAACATATTTTTGTCATCCAAACGTTTGGCTTCTTTTAGATATGTTTCCGCTTCTTTTCTTCTTCCTTTTGCCATTGCAGCTCCTGCTAGCGAAAGGTTTGCCATTGCACGGTCGTGTTTAAAACTCAAACCATACTCCAAAGCATTTCGCATATATTTCTCCGAAACAGCAACATTATCTTCGGCTTCGGTAATGCCTTTCATGTAGTTGAAATATCCCCATTGTTTGCGAATGAGTTGTGTTTCTTGGTTCGTAATTCTATTCAACCATTTTTTGGCTTTTTCCATTTCTTGTTTTCTCATGAACCAAAAAGCCATGAGGATATTCTCGTTACGAAAGAAAAATATAATCGGGAAAATTGCTAAAAATAACAAGACAAAGCCCCAACCATACGCTCGATCCGTAAAGAGGTAAATTCCACTAGCAATGAGAACGGCAGCTAGAACGAGTTTAAGGTATTTGTTCATAATTGTTTTATACTAAATAGGATTTTATTTTGTCGGCTATCGCTTGCATTTCTTCTGCAGAAAGCGACAATTTGGGTTGTGTGAAATTGATATCTTGCATAGTATTGAGAGGAACCAAATGCACATGTACATGAGGAACTTCAAGCCCAACAACGGCTACACCAACTCGTTTGCACGGAATGGCTTTCTCTATTGCTGGCGCAAGGTCGTACGCAAAATCCATTAAGCCCTGATACGTCTCACGGTCCAAATCGAATAGTTTATCAACTTCTTTTTTGGGAATCACCAAAACATGACCTTTCACCAAAGGAAAAGCATCGAGTATGGCGATGTAGTTTTCGTTTTCAGCTATCTTATAGGAAGGAATTTCGTTTTGGATGATTTTTGTGAATATACTGGCCATTTGTTTATTTTTTTTGGTAAGGTACGATTTAATCTAAAGAAATACTCAATACTTCGAATGTTAAAACCTGACCGTTTGGTAAAGCTATTTCTGCAATATCTCCTACCGTTTTACCTAACAATCCTTTTGCAATCGGCGTATTGACTGATATGCGTGCTTTTTTCAGGTCAGCTTCTGTTTCCGGAACCAAGGTGTACGATAATTCTTGTTTACTTACTTGATTGCGAATGCGAACCGTTGATAAAATCGAGATTTTAGAAGCGTCTAATTTCGATTCATCAATCAGACGAGAATTGGCAATAGAATCTTGTAATTTAGAAATTCTCATTTCCAATAATCCTTGTGCTTCTTTGGCTGCATCGTATTCTGCATTTTCAGATAAATCTCCTTTGTCGCGAGCTTCTGCAATTTGCTGAGAAATTTTCGGTCGTTCGAAGGTTTCTAACTCGTGCAATTCGGCACGTAACTTTTCCAAGCCTTCTTTCGTTACATATTGTATATTTGCCATATCAATGTTTTTTACTTACTTACATTTATAGATATAAAGAAAATAATCCTACACATTGCCTTTATCTGGATGCGCAGGACTATTTTCACTTCTGTTAGATGCAAAGATAGTAAAATTTTAAAACAGACGAACAAATGAAACAATTTATTCAGATTCTCCTCTTTTCTTGTGCGCTCGTTGTCTCAAGTATTTTCACTTCTTGCGAAACCGATACGCACAACGATTGTGTGCCACGTGTAAATGTCAGTTTGGTGCTCAATACCAATTTGCCAGAATACAGCGTCCTCAATTCGCCAGGGAGATGGATCTATGTAGGTGGAGAAGGTGCCGGTACAAGAGGTTTGATTATTGTGAGCATCGGAAATGATCGTTACAAAGCTTGGGATCGTAACGCGCCGCATCTTTGTCCCGATGTCAATACAACCCTCGAAGTTGTGGATGGCATAAAATTAGTTTGTCCTAAAGATGGTGCAGAATGGAACATCAATACCGGACAACCTATCAAAGTTGCCAATCGTCCGCCGATGGAATACACGATTTATCGCGCAGGAAATACCTTGGTGGTGACTCGATAAGCGAAATCAGAAAATAATTCACCTTTTCTTCAATTCATTTAGTCTGTTCTTTTGATAGGTTTAGAATCATCAGACTAAAATGATTTCGGTAGGATGAAATGCAGAACGAGTTTTTTATGGATTCAAATGTTTTGAAGAAATTGTTTAAATTTAGAAAGATTTTGAAAAAGCAAAACCTCGATAAAATCGTATCAATTAAACTTGTAAGGAACACATAATTCGTTTATTTTTGACAAGCGAATAAAATTATTACAAACTAAATAACATAAAAACAAAAAATGAGTATCATTACACACATTCACGCAAGACAGATATTAGATTCTCGCGGCAATCCTACCGTAGAAGTAGATGTCATTACCGAGAACGGAATTTTAGGACGAGCAGCTGTTCCTTCAGGAGCTTCTACCGGAGAACATGAAGCCGTAGAATTGCGCGATGGAGGTGATTTTTACCAAGGTAAAGGAGTGCTTAAAGCGGTCGATAATGTTAACGAAATCCTTGCGCCAGAATTGGTAGGATACTCGGTTTTCGAACAAAATCTAATCGATCTTACCATGATCGAAATCGATGGAACCCACAACAAAGGAAACTTAGGAGCAAATGCAATTTTGGGAGTTTCTTTGGCTGTAGCAAAAGCTGCAGCGGAAGAATTAGGTCTTCCACTTTTCCGTTACGTTGGGGGAGTAAATGCCAATACTTTGCCCGTACCGATGATGAATATCGTTAATGGAGGATCGCATTCTGATGCGCCGATCGCGTTTCAGGAATTTATGATTATGCCTGTAGAAGCCGAAAGTTTTTCGGATGCTTTGAGAAAAGGAACCGAAATTTTCCATGCGTTGAAAGCAATTTTGCATGAGCGTGGTTTATCAACTGCAGTAGGAGATGAAGGTGGATTTGCTCCAAATTTTAAAGGCACAGAAGATGCATTGGATACCGTAATGTTGGCTATCGAAAAAGCAGGTTACCAAGCAGGAACAGAAATTATGTTGGCGCTTGATTGTGCAGCTTCAGAATTTTTTGTTGATGGAAAATACGATTATACCAAATTCGAAGGTGCCGATGCTGCAATCCGTACATCAGAAGAACAAGCGGCTTATCTTGCAGAGTTAGCAGAGAAATATCCTATCATTTCGATTGAAGACGGTATGGATGAAAACGATTGGAAAGGTTGGAAAGTTTTGACCGATAAAATAGGTAAAAAAGTACAATTGGTTGGAGATGATTTGTTGGTAACAAATGTGAAAATGTTAGAACAAGCGATCGAAACCGAAACTGCAAATTCTATCCTGATCAAAGTAAACCAAATCGGAACGTTGACCGAAACGATAGAAGCAGTTCATATGGCGCAAAACGCAGCTTATACTGCTGTGATGTCTCACCGTTCAGGAGAAACAGAAGACGCAACCATCGCCGATTTGGCCGTAGCATTGAATACCGGACAGATAAAAACAGGTTCTGCATCGCGCTCAGACCGTATGGCAAAATACAATCAATTGCTTCGAATCGAGGAGATTTTAGGTGAAACAGCCGTTTATCCTGGTCGTAAAGCATTTAAAGTGAAACGATAAAGATTGCTGATAAAATTCATGATTTTTATACTGTTAAAATTTGATTTTTATCGTATCTTACCCTAATTAAAGAATTATACTAAAAAAATGTCAGATAAAGTAACCTTAAATTACGAAGGAAAGAGTTTAGACTTGCCTGTTTCTACCGGAGCAATGGACGAAAAGGCAATTGATATCTCGAAATTAAGAGATCAGACCGGGTTGATCACAATGGATCCGGGGTATAAAAATACCGGTGCCTGTGAAAGTGAAATCACTTTCTTAGACGGGGAAGAAGGAAAATTAATGTACCGTGGTTACCCGATTGAGCAGTTAGCTGAAAAATCGAGTTTTGTTGAGGTTATTTACTTGTTATTAAAAGGAGAATTACCAACACAACAAGAATTGGATCAATTCGAAAAAGATATTGCAGAATACAATTATGTATCAGAAGATTTAGTGAAAATCTTAGATGCATTCCCAAGTACAGCTCACCCAATGGGGATGTTGTCGTCGTTGACGTCTGCCTTATCTGCTTTCAATCCGAAAACGGTGAATGTTAATTCACCCGAAGATATGTACAAAGCTGCTGTAACTTTATTGGGAAAATTCCCAGTTTTGGCATCTTGGACGCAACGCAAAACAAAAGGATTACCAATCAATTACTCGAATGATGAGTTAGGCTATGTAGAGAATTTCTACCATTTACTTTTCAAAAAACCAGGTAAAGAGCTTGAGTTGAATCCAGTAGTGGTTGATGCATTAGATAAGTTATTAATCTTACATGCTGATCACGAGCAAAACTGTTCTACCTCAACGGTACGTTTAGTAGGATCTTCTCATGCAGGTTTATTTGCCTCAATCTCAGCTGGAATTTCTGCGCTTTGGGGACCATTGCATGGTGGAGCTAACCAAGCAGTTTTAGAAATGTTAGAAGCCATTAAAAATGATGGGGGAGATGTACAAAAATACATCGAGAAAGCAAAAGACAAAAATGATCCTTTCCGTTTAATGGGATTCGGACACCGTGTGTATAAAAACTTCGATCCACGTGCAAAAATTATCAAAGTTGCTGCCGATAATGTTTTAGAGCAATTAGGAGTTGATGATCCTATTTTAGACATTGCCAAAAAATTAGAAGAAGCAACCCTAAAAGATAGCTATTTCGTAGAGCGTAAATTATATCCTAACGTAGACTTCTATTCAGGGATTATTTACAAAGCTTTAGATATTCCTACCGAAATGTTTACCGTAATGTTCGCAGTAGGTCGTTTACCAGGATGGATCGCTCAATGGATGGAAATGAGACAAACCAATCAACCAATTGGTCGTCCGCGTCAACTATATACCGGGAAACCAACCCGCGATTATGTAGAAATCTCTAAAAGATAAGAAGTCCTTTAGATAAACATATAGAGACCGAATCTTTAGAGATTTCGGTCTCTTTTATTTTTTAATCTATTTCTAATTTGTAGTTAGTTGTAGGTTTTTGTATTTTTAGAGAAGAAACGTATAATCATGAAATTTGATAAAATTAATAACAAAGGGCAAGCACAGCTTTTTGATAATAAATTTTTAGAAGCACTCACCAAAGGCAGTCCACAATTGAGTTGGGGAATACATCTTCCGATTCTAATTTTCTGTTTCTATTATGGCTACAAAAATTATGATATGCCCCTAGGAACGATGTTCATGATATTTTTTGGTGCAATAATATTTTGGACTTTCTTCGAGTATATCGCTCATCGATTTATTTTTCATCTCATCAGCGAAAGTCCGAAAATGCAAAGATTCGCCTATGTCATGCACGGCAATCATCATCACTATCCGCGCGATAGACAACGTCTTTTTATGCCACCTGTACCAAGTTTGATTATTGTTGCAGCTTTGTTCGGCATCTTTTACCTGACCATGGGAAAATACGCTTTTGCTTTTTATCCAGGTTTTGTTTTGGGTTGGTTGATGTATGCCTCGATGCATTATATGATTCATGCGATGGCGCCGCCTTTTAAGTTTATGAAACCTCTTTGGCGCAATCATCACTTGCATCATTACAAAGACGAAGCTTTAGGTTTTGGCGTGTCAAATACCTTTTGGGATAAGGTTTTTGGTACGATGTTCGACCTGAAAAAAGAAAAAGAAGACAAAGAAAAAGTACAAGAACTGATGTTCGAAAAGAAAAAATAACACCAAAAAGATTTAAAAGCTTTCAATCTAAATTGAAAGCTTTTTTTGTACCTTTTTAAAAATTATTAAACATGAAAAAAACTTTGTTGATTTGTTGTTTTGGTCTATTGTTTGTAACAAAGTTAGAAGCGCAATCAATCATAAAAAAGGTTGTAACCGACTTAGCTTCTGACGCTTATCTTGGTAGGAAAGTAGGGACAGTAGAAAATCAACAAACAGTACATTATTTAGAAAAAATGTTCAAGGACTTGAAGTTTACTCCTTGTATTGGAGATGAATTTGCAGTTCCTTTTACTTATCAAAATAAAACTGAATACAATGTCTGTGCAATAAAGAAAGGGAAAACGGATGAGATTGTAGGTTTCGGAGCGCATTTCGACCATATCGGGACGAGTAATAAAGTTGCGAAAGATTCTATTTTTAATGGAGCCGATGACAATGCAAGTGGTGTTGGTATGATGATGGCTTTGGCAGAAAAATTTAGTAAAACGAAAACCGAAAAAACATTAATGTTTGTTGGTTTCAATGCAGAAGAAGTTGGATTGATTGGATCCAAAGAATTAGTAGAAAATAAAGATTTTCAAGTTTTCTTACCAAAACTTAATGCGATGTTGGTTTTCGAAATGTTGGGGACAGTTTCCAAATTCGGACAAAATAAAGTGTATATGACCGGCGATCAATATTCTAATTTACGAACAGTTTTAAATGAATATGCACCGAAAACGTTTGAGATTGTAGAAGATCCCTATCAGAAATATAATTTATATCAACGATCAGACAATGCCCCTTTTGCAATAAAAGGAATCGTTTCTCATGCTTTTTCTACGGTAGATATGGCAACAGCAACCCATTACCATCAACCGAATGATGAAGTGGAAATTATCGATTTTACCAATATGAACTTGTTGGCAGATTCGTTTTATCAAACGATTAGTAATTGGCTAAAAGCTGAAAATAGACCACAATTAATGAATATAAAAAGTACTACAAATAATGGAAAATAAACAATTTCAGTTGATAGAAAGTGCACGTGCTTCACTTCGTCGACAACGCAAAAGAAAAGTTCCTTTTATCATAAAACTTGCCTGTGTTTTGGTGAGTTTGGTTATCTTATTTTACATTTCGATCATCGGAAAATCGATCATTGTTCCCTTATTTATTGGTTTTCTTCTGTCGATGGTTCTCTTACCGATGGCGAATTTCTTCGAAAGGAAATTACGTTTTCCAAGAATTCTAACATCTTTGCTTTCTCCAATTATTTTTGTGTTGGGAGTTTTAGCAATTATTTATTTGTTAGGAACTCAAATTGCTCAATTTCAAAATGAGTTGCCCGAGCTTCAGAAACAATTAACCGATTTGTTTCATAAAACTCAACATTTCATAGCCGAACAATTTCAGGTGACTGAACAAGAACAATTGAATTATTTGAAAAAAAATACAGAATCGACCATCAAACATGGTGGCGCAGTTGTTGGTGATGTTTTGTCTACGTTGACAACCGTTATTGGGGCTTCTGTTTTTGTTTTTTTATACACTTTTTTCTTTCTACTTTATCGTAGCCATTTGGCTAAATTTATCGTTTGGTGTTTTCCGCCAAGTGATCAGAAAAAAGTACGCGATGTCGTAAGTTCTATTCAAACAATCATCAAACAATATATCGTAGGATTAGGTATTCAGATTACTTTTATTACGATTGCCTTGTTCACAGCTTTTTCTATAATAGGAATAAAATATGCCTTATTTTTTGCGGCACTTTGTGGACTTCTAAACCTTATTCCATATATCGGAATTTTTACGGCAACTGTTTTGGCCACCTTGGTTACCTTGGCCACAAATGAACCGGTAAATGCTTTGTGGGTGGTGATTTCTGTAATTGTGGTAAATTCAATCGATGGAAATATCATTACACCAAAAGTAATCGGTTCGAAAGTTTCATTGAATTCTTTTGTGGTTCTTTTCGGGATCATCGTGGCAGAAAGTATTTGGGGAATCGCCGGAATGTTCCTTGCAATTCCGATTTTGGCCATTGCTCGTATAATTTTCGATGCAGTTGAAGATCTTAAACCTTATGGATTTTTGTTGGGTGAAGAAAATGCGCCTACACCAATGTTCGAGAAATATTATGATCGTTATTTTACTAAAACCAAACCAAAAGACGAAGATTTACCTCAGAATTTGCAGACAGAAGAGCAAAATCATCAAGAATATGATGAGCGAAAAAGTGATGAAACTGATAAAGATTCATAAAACAATAATTAGCATTTAGTTATTTTTGGTAGGAATTTTCTCATCCTACCGATATAAAAAATCCCTTTCAGAAACTGAGAGGGATTTTATTGATGATTTATTTTGATTGGATTTAATTTTTATAATTAATCCATTTTATCATTTCTTTTAAAGTAGGTTTTTTACCGAACATCAGAATTCCGATTCGATAGATTCTGGCAGCAATAAAAATCATAATCAAGGTAGAAACAATTAAAATTCCTAGTGATAGAGCGAGTTGCCAAACAGGAACATCAAACGGGATGCGCGTCATCATCGAAATCGGAGAAGTCAACGGAAACATCGATAACCAAAAAGCAACCGGACCATCAGGGTTTTGTAGCGTAGTAAAACTTCCGTACAACCCAACCATCATAGGAACCAAAGGTAAAAAAGTAAATTGTTGGGTGTCGGTGTCATTGTCCACTGCCGAACCAATTGCCGCAAAAATACTACTATAAAACAAATAACCTAAAACGAAAAAACCGATAAAGGCAATGATAATAACCGGATAATTTAAGCTTAATAAAGTAGCAGAAATATCGTTTATTTGGTGCATAATATCAGGGTTTTCTCCTAAAGTCGAAGTGGCTTCTGCAGGTAAATTTTCGGTCATCATATTCATTCTTGCCGCCATAATCGCCGGGAAAATAGTTACTAAAATAAGCGTCATCACAATCCAAATGATGAATTGTGTGGTGGCAACCATGGTCGTACCTAAGATTTTTCCCATCATCAATTCGAAAGGTTTCACAGAAGATATAATAATTTCGATTACTCGATTTTGTTTTTCTTCTACCACAGAACGCATCACTCGTACGCCATAAATCATGATAAAAGTGAAAATTATATAACATAAAAAGGCAGAAAGTCCGATTTTTACGGCTAAGCCAGAATCCTCTTTTCCTTCTTTTACATTAAACACATTTAGTTTTATGTTCGATTTTGTATTGTTGATAATTTGCGGATCAACGCCTTTGTTTTGTAAAAGCATTTCTTCTGCTTTTTTATCCAAAGTAAGCTTGATTTTCGTGCGTTCATCCATACCCAAATTTCCGTTTGTAAAGAGTTGAGTATTTTTATCGAGCTGTGATAAATCGGTTTTGCTCACCATCGGAATATGCAAAAGAGCATTGAGAAATTTACTTCCATTAAGGGTATCTTTTATCGGCTTCAGTTCGTTTTTGGTATAAAAAAGATAAGAAGTCGTCGGCGTAGATTTCAGTTCTGTGAAAAATAATCCACTTTCATCAACCACCGCAATATTTTTATGTTCTTTGTTTGCCATACTAAACCAAACCACCGCACCGATTGCCAAAATGATAAGCAAAGGCGATAAAACGGTCATGATGACGAATGATTTATTTTTTACTTGCGTCAGGAATTCTCGCTGCGCAACGAGTAGAACTTGTTTCATGATAGATTAATGATTTGATTGTTGTACAGCTTCTAAGAAAATATCGTTCATAGAAGGAATAATTTCATTGAATTGATGAATTTCACCGACTTTGGCCAATTCTGACAATATATGATTAGGGGAAATTTTTTTATCAAACTTCAGGTCGAATGAATGACCAAAAGGAGTTAAAAGTAGGTTTTCGGTGGAATAGTTTTGCGAGAAATTGGCAAATGCATCTTCGGCAACATTGCTAAGCAAAATTCTATATTTTCCCGTTTTGTATTGGTTGCGAACTTCCTCAATTGTACCATCCAAAACTTTATTAGAAAGGTTGATCAAAGCAACATGATCGCACATTTCTTCTACCGATTCCATTCGGTGTGTAGAGAAAATAACGGTTGTTCCTTTGTCACGTAATTCTAAAATTTCTTGTGCGATGATACTCGCATTGACAGGATCGAAACCACTAAAAGGTTCATCAAAAATAAGTAAAGCAGGATTGTGAATAACGGTAATGACGAATTGCACTTTTTGTCCCATACCTTTAGATAATTCACCTAATTTTTTTCCCCACCAAGAAGAAATCCCAAGCTTATCGAACCAATAATGAGTTCTTTCGCGAGCTTCGGTATGCGATAATCCTTTTAGTTTCGCAAAATACATAGCTTGTTCACCAACTTTCATGTTTTTATATAAACCTCTTTCTTCGGGCATATAACCAACATGTGCGATGCTTTCTTTGTTTAAGGGTTGATTATTGAGGATAATTTTACCTTCGTCGGGCGCGGTAATTTGATTGATAATTCTAATAAAAGTCGTTTTTCCTGCACCATTTGGACCTAAAAGTCCATAAATTGATCCTTTCGGGATGTTGAGGTAAAACGAGTTCAGTGCCGTTTTGTCGGCATAACGTTTCGTAACGTTCTCAGCTTGTAATAAATATTCCATAATGAATTACTGTTCATTGCAAAGTTAGTCATCCCGCTGTGGGAATTGTTACAGATGCGATGAAATTAAGGCCATAAATTTTCTTTGAAGTTGATGATTTGATCGTTTTCGATCACAAAACCTTCGTTTTCTAATAATTGTTGCATAAGTTGAGGAGGATGAAAATGCATTTTTCCTGTCAATTGTCCGTTGCGGTTAACAACTCGATGAGCAGGAATAGATTCGTCATCATGAGCATGATTGAGCGCGTAGCCAATCATCCGAGCTCCGCTTTTAGATCCTAAAATGGCTGCAATTCGTCCGTACGTCGAAACTTTTCCTACCGGAATTTTCTTCACGATTTCGTATATTTCTGCAAATGTATTTGTCGGTTTATCTAAACTCATTCTAACTTATATTCATCGTAAATTTAGTAAAAATAGAACAATATGAAACAAAGCCTTCATGTGAAATCTATTCGCTCTCGTCCTAGACTCAAAGCTTATTCTTATCATAAAAAAGAAGAGGTAGAAGAAATTATGCAACAATTGCTCGAAAAAAATCCAGATCTCGGAGGATTTGTTGGGAAGTTGGGAAGTGTGATTCGGGTACGAAAAGAGAAAACCAAATATTGGTCACCGCAGCTGAGTTTGAAGTTGGAATATAATGAAGATCGGTCCGATGTGTTAGAATTGCGTGGAATTTTCGGACCTCGACCAAGTGTTTGGACTTTCTTTATGTTTTTATATGGTTTTGCGGGGGCTTTAGCGCTAACCGTAGGGATTTATGGTGCAGTAGAAATGGCACTGAAGATTGGTTCTTTCTGGATTTGGTCTTTGCCAGTTTCTTTTCTGATTGCTGCGCTTACCTATGCTGCAGCGCGCTATGGACAATATTTATCTAGAAATCAGTTAGAAAGATTGCATCAATTTGTGGATGAAATTTACAAACAAGGTGATTTTTACGATCATCTTCCCAAATCTTTATCCAACCAAAATAGTTAAAATCAATGTTAATAAATTTCGCTTTCTTATTCTAAACTTCACATTTTAGTAGCTTCTGCACAACTTTTAGGTAATCTTTGCAACCGATATTTACCTAAAACTACTATGAAAAGGAAAGTTGATTTGGTGATTATCTCTGATGTACATTTAGGGACTTACGGTTGCAAAGCAAAAGAATTATTGGCTTATCTGAAAAGTATAAAACCTAAAAAAATAATTCTCAACGGTGATTTTATTGATATTTGGCAGTTTAAGAAAAGTTTCTTTCCTGCGGCGCATTTAGAAGTCATCAAATATATCCTCAACCTTTCTCTTAAAGGTACAGAAGTGGTTTACATCACAGGAAATCATGACGAATTTTTACGGAAATTTCCTAAAATTCAATTTGGTAATATTCAGATAGTAGACAAATTAGTTCTTTCGATTGATTATAAAAAAGTTTGGATTTTCCATGGTGATGTTTTCGATTTGTCGGTACAACATTCTAAATGGATTGCCAAATTAGGAGGAATTGGGTACGATTATCTAATCCGAATAAATAATTTATCGAATTGGATGCTAAAACAATTTGGTTATGAAAAATATTCTTTCTCTAAAAAAATAAAAAACTCGGTAAAAAAAGCAGTGAAATATATCAATGATTTTGAGCAAACTGCTGCCGAATTAGCCATCGAAAATGAATACGATTATGTGATTTGTGGCCATATTCACCAACCGCAAATCAAAAAGGTAACAACCAATAAAGGAGAATGTGTGTATCTGAATTCTGGTGATTGGATAGAAAATCTTACCGCTTTAGAGTTTCATAAAGGTTTATGGAAAATTTATTACTACGAAACAGCACAATTCGAATACGAAAATCAAGAAGATTGGTTGAAAAATGAACTCCTAGAACAAGACGAACAAATGTTCGAGAATTTAATGGAAAGCATCCAAATAAAAATAAAATGAAAATATTATATGCATTGCAAGCCACAGGAAACGGACATCTTGCTCGAGCAAATGTGCTGATTCCTAAACTGCAACAATTTTTGCCGGTTGATGTTTTGGTTTCGGGGACAAATGCTCAGCTAAAAGGTGCTTTCGAATACAAAAAATACCAAGGACTTTCTTTGTTCTATTCGGGAAATGGCGGATTGGATTTTATGAAAATTGCGCAGAAAAATAGCTTTTCTACTTTTGTAAAAAATATTCGACATTGCAAAATTAAAGATTATAGTTTGGTAATAAATGATTTCGAACCGATTACCGCTTGGGCAAGTAAACTGCAAAATGTTCCGACTTTAGCTTTGAGTCATCAATGGGCTGTGAAACACAATAGCTCGCCCAAACCGCAACAAAACGATTTTTTTGCGCAAATGGTTTTAGAAAAATATGCGCCTTCGCAAGAAGGAATCGGGTTTCACTTCAAATCCTATCATTCGTCTATTTATTTACCATTGCTGCGCGAGCAAATTGTTGCACGAAAATCATCGTATGATCATTATTATTTGGTGTATTTGCCGAGTTATCATCACGATGAGTTGATTTCTTTTTTTCAAAGATTTCCATCGACAAGGTTCGTTATTTTTTCGCCAATGGCGAAAACCAACTTTTTCAATCATCAAATAGAAGTTCGGCCTATAGATGGAAATTTTTTCATAGAAAAACTGCTTCATTGCGAGGGAGTTATTTGTAATGCAGGTTTCGAGTTGCCTTCTGAAGCATTATACCTGAAGAAAAAATTATTCGTCATCCCGATTGCCAAACAGTATGAACAATTGTGCAATTATGCGGCGCTGAAGAAAATGGGCGTAGATGGAAATTTGCATTTAGAGCAGGAGGCGATTGCACATTGGTTGAAGAAAAATGCTATTACGAATTTTTCGTGGGAAGATCAGACCGAGAAAGTAATCGAAAAAGTTTTACAATCCGTCTCAAAACTACCTGCTATCCGCTAAGAATGTTGTAATTTTGCATTTTTAGAATTTTATCATGATGAATAATAAACAACATCTAAACCTTCTCTTGCAAAAAGCAATCGAAGAGGTTTATCAATTGCAGGTTCCTTCGCTCGAAATTCAGTTTACACGCAAAGAATTCGAAGGAGATTATACCTTGGTTGTTTTTCCATTAATCAAAACCCTGAAGAAAAAACCAGAACAAATTGGTCAAGAACTCGGCGAATATCTTTTGGCGCAAAAGCAAATTGCTGCTTTTAATGTGGTAAAAGGTTTTTTAAACCTCGAATTGTTGCCTGCTGCGATTGTTAATAATTTGTCAGAAAATGCACAAAATGTTAACTATGGTGTACAACATCCTTCCGAAAATTCGAATACGGTAATGGTAGAATATTCTTCGCCAAACACGAATAAACCATTGCATCTTGGGCACGTACGGAATAATCTTTTGGGGTATTCGGTGGCAGAAATTATTGCCGCAAGTGGCGCAAATGTCGTGAAAACTCAGATTATCAACGATCGTGGAATTCATATTTGTAAGTCGATGTTGGCTTGGGAAAAATTCGGAAACGGAGAAACTCCCGAATCTTCGCACATCAAAGGTGATCATTTGGTAGGAAAATATTATGTAGAATTTGATAAACATTATCGTGCCGAAATCAAAGAATTGGTTGCAAGCGGTATGGAAGAGGAAGAGGCAAAGAAAAAAGCTCCGATCTTTTTAGAAGCGCAAGAAATGTTGAGAAAATGGGAAGCTAATGATCCTGAAGTTCGTGCATTGTGGGAGAAAATGAACAATTGGGTATACGATGGTTTTGCCAAAACTTATCAACGCTTAGGAGTTGATTTTGATGAATATCTTTACGAAAGTGATACCTATATTTTAGGAAAAGATTTGGTAGAGGAAGGTTTGAAAAACGGTGTTTTTTATAGAAAAGAAGACGGTTCTGTTTGGATAGATCTAACCGAAGATGGTTTGGATGAAAAATTAGTTTTGCGTGCAGACGGAACTTCAGTTTATATGACGCAAGATTTAGGAACGGCCGTTGAACGCTTCAAAAATAGAAAATTAGACGATTTAATTTATGTGGTTGGAAATGAACAAGATTATCATTTCAAAGTTTTGTTTCTCATCCTACAGAAATTAGGTTATACTTGGGCAGAAACATTGCAACATCTTTCGTACGGAATGGTAGATTTACCAGAAGGTAAAATGAAATCTCGTGAAGGAACTGTGGTCGATGCCGACGATTTGATGCAAGAAATCTACGAAACCGCGAAAGAAATTGCACAAGAATTAGGAAAAATAGAAGGATACAGCGAAACCGAAAAAGATGCTTTATACGAAACAATTGCCATGGGAGCGTTGAAATACTTTATCTTGAAAGTTGATCCTAAAAAACGAATTTTATTCGACCCGAAAGAAAGTGTAGATTTCAACGGAAATACAGGGCCTTTTGTACAATACGCCTATGCCCGAATTCAATCTTTGTTGCGAAAGGAAACGCCGAAAGAAATGGATTGGTCTACGGTAGAATTGTTGGCAATCGAAAAAGAATTGATTCGTCTTTTGAACGATTTTGGTGATACAATCCAGAAAGCGGCTGATGAATTGAGTCCGGCACTTATTGCTAATTATGTGTTCGATTTGGTGAAGCTTTACAATTCATTCTACCAAAACACACCTATCTTGAAGACTGAAAACGAAACCGAAAAACATTTCCGTTTGATGCTTTCTCTTTGGGTAGGAAATACGATCGCTTCGGGGCTGAAGTTATTAGGAATCCAAGTTCCAGAAAGAATGTAATTTTCTTGGATAAAAGAATAGAAATAAAAAAAACCTCCACTATATGGAGGTTTTTTTGTGGATGTATTTTTAGTTACATTACTTTTTTACTGGGCTGTTGCACAGGATAATTAGAAATAATGTCCAATACAAGTTTATCGTTACTTTTAATCAATTTAATCAGCTCGCGCAATTTTTCTGTATCTTCTATCGAACCAAACATATTGTCGTGCATCAATAAAATTAGATGATTTTTCTCGAAGGTATAATTGTTATCCAAACGATGCATAATTCCTTTATAAATGCTTTGTGGCGAATCGATTGATTGTCCTTTTTTGGCACGTTCCCATTCATAATCCCAACCATAAATCGCATATTGTTTGCTCGCGATATAATCGGCAACTTGTGCAGAAGCTTTGTCGAAATCGTTGTGTTTACGTTTACCAATTCGCCAAACATTTCTACCCGGAAAACGAACAATTCTATTTGGGAAAAGAATCGAATCGTTGTTGCGTTCGATGTCTTTCAAAACATTTTCTGCATTGCTATAAAAATGAGAATATTTATTTCGAGCGTGGGTATAGGTATGATTGGCCAACTCGATATTTTTGTTGTTTTTATAACCTTTGACGTACGATTTTAGTTTTGGAGTAAACGCATTAAATCCTACCAAAAATACCGTTGCTTTGATGTTTTCTTCCGAAACGATTTTGTTAATATTTTCGCTTCCTTCAAGTGGACCATCATCGAAAGTGAGATAGACATATTTTTTTCCGTCTATACTATCTTGTATTTTTTTCTGTTGAGCAATAGAGTCTTGTTTTTTTGCAAGCACAACACTATCAACCATAAGCGTATCTCGTAGCGGAATAGGATGATTGGTGGTTTCTTGCAAAGCATGAAAATTTTGGTCTTTTGGCTTTTCGTTTTTACAAGACGAGAAAGCTAGGATAAAACCAAGAAATAGTACGATTGTTTTTTGAAACATTATTAGGTTATGGGACTTTTTTTATTAATAATAGGAAAGGTTCGCTTGATGCAAAATTATGAATTATAATATGAAAATAACAAATCTAAAATTGTATTTTTTAATGATTTAGCGAACATTAACGTTTGGGTTTTATCGTTTATTTTATATTGATTTTTTTCATTTTATTCTTAAAGAAATTTTCGTTCCGAGAAAGAAAAACTTTTATACATTTGATAAGTATTTAAACACATTCCATGTTCAAATTAATTAAAAGAATTATTCTTTATTTATTCATCGGGCAATTGCTGTATATCGTTGTGCTGAAGTGGGTTAATCCGCCGATAACCATTACGCAACTGACTGAATGGGTTACTCAAAAAAAATTTAAAAGAGACTATGTTCCTTACGATAAAATGAGTAGAAATATAAAGTTGGCTGTTATCGCCTCCGAGGATCAGAAATTTCCGACGCATAGCGGTTTCGATTTGGATGAAATTCAGCGAGCGTACGAGGATAATCAATCGGGAAAAAGATTTCGAGGCGGTTCGACGATCTCTCAACAAGTTGCCAAAAATGTTTTTCTGTGGCAAGGCAGATCTTGGCTAAGAAAAGGTTTGGAGGTGTATTTTACCTTCATGATCGAAAAGATTTGGGGCAAAGAACGCATTCTAGAAATGTACCTAAACACCTCTGAAATGGGGATCGGTGTTTTTGGAATCGAAGCGGCTGCAGAATATTATTATCAAAAACCAGCAAGCGAACTCAGTAGAGAAGAGGCGGCTAGAATTGCAGCGGCCTTGCCAAATCCACGAAAATACAATGTCAATCCTCCTTCGGCTTTTATCAACAGAAGAGGCAATCAGATTATGCGACAAATGAGAAATATACAAGGTTCTCCTGGTTTGGAGGAAATCTTGAATAAATAAAAAAACTCCCTTTTTGGGAGTTTTTTATGTGATTGAGTTTTATTTTACTAAAACTTTTTTGCTGATTTGCTCTCCTTTTTGATTTCTGATTTGGATAATGAAATTTCCTTTTCCGAAACCTTTCATCGAAAGTTGAGTTTCTGTTTTTCCTTTTCCTACCGATAACAATTGTCCTACCGAAGAATAAATTTTATACTCATATTCTCCGAAATTATTTGGTGTAGAAATGGTTAAAATGTCTTTGGTCGGGTTTGGATAAATGGATACTTTTTGTAAATCATTTGTTTCGATTCCTAACTTTTTACCAGTTTTGAATTTTGTTGATTCTGAGTTTGTGAAATCTCCACCTTGTGCCAAAACAGATCCATCCTCGGTGGTAAGTTTATAGAATCCTTGACCGTAGGCACAGCAAATTCCGTCGCCGCTAGAATCGGTAATCTCAAACGTGTAACAATCTTCTTTTGGTAAATTAATTTCGATTGTATATTCTTTGCTATTGCCATAATTGCTGCCAGATTGCACAACTGCATTTTTAGAATCATACACTTTCCATTTTGTTTCGTTTCCAAAACGATCGGTTTTTAGGGTCAAAATTACTTTATCAACTTCATGAGTTTCTAAAATATGAAAAGCTTTGGTTCGATCATTATTTTTTATATTTTCATCTTGATCAAATACAATTTTAGCCTTCAATTCATGCTCTCCACCGTTTAATTCTTTTTCGGGTAAAGAAAGCGTAATTATACTTTTTGATTCTAAATTCCCGTTCCAAACAATCGTTTTTTCTTCTTCTTGATTGTATTGATAAACGACAGTAAAGTTTTCTACTTTTTCTAAACCTGCATTTCGCACATCAATCGTAGGATTAACAGTTTCACCACAATCGGTAGGAATGTTAATTGACGTAATGCCAAGATCGAAATTTCTCTGTTGAGCTTTATAAAGTTCTAATGTCGAGCTGTTTGTGCTTTTAGGATCCAACCAATCTTTCAATCTAGAAGTTGGTGTTCCGTCACCTTCCCAAGAAACATCAAATCTGCCATAGTTATCATTTTTGGTATTCGGATTAGTTCCTGCACACGCCGATTCTCCTCCATACAATTGTCCTACCAATAATCCATTCTGATTGAATAATGCCGAACCTGATGATCCTCCTTCGGTTACGCCTAAATCCCATTTTGGTATTTCCCAGTTTTTCACACCATATCGATCACTTTTGGTAGGCGAACTATAGTATTGAGAAATTTTCATGATATCTCCATCCGGATGATGCAAACCTGTAACTTCGGTCGGAGGTGTTCCGGTCCGATCCCATCCAACCCAACTTAATTCCCAATCTTCTGGAATTTCATTTTTTAGTTTAAGCAAAGCAAAATCGGTATTCGCACTTCGTGCAACAATCTGCGCTCCACTCATACTATACACCCGCGGGCCATCGCCACTTGGTGCAGTTGTTCCACAATCTGGATTTTCACTTATCCATTTGAAACGAAAGGTCCAATTGGGGGTGCTGCCATTGATACAATGATCGGCTGTAAGAAAATATGGCGTACCATCTTCGGCCGTATTATTAATCAAAGTTCCGGTGCACCATTCTGATGAACCACTGAGAATAAGAGCGACTCCTTGTTTCTGATCTTCCCATAAATCTCCTGCAGGGCAATTGGCATCAATGTTACAATACCCCGAAGTGTTGAGTCCTTTGGTATGATCTTCTCGGTTTTTTACTGATCGATAACCATGAATAGCCTTGCTAATTCTGAAGGTTGATTGTCCGATTTCGGTAAAAGGTTCGTAAAATTCTACCGTTATTTTATCTCCATCAATCAACCAAGAGCCTACTTCTTTGGTATCATTATTTTCATTGGCACTATAATATCCTAAAAACTGTCCGGCTTCATTGTACAAATACAATTTGGCATTAGGCGAAAGTTGATATTGATCGAAAACAAAATTTAAGGTTCGCGCATCTTTCGATTCAACCACAATTTGCCAAAGTCGATCACCATTCGGCAAAGTAGTCCAAAGACCATCGCGAGTGGGCTGAATATCAACTAGAAATTCTTTCCCAAAACGAAAAGGTTTGGTCGGAAGCGCATCATTAATTGCGTCTTCTTTTTGTAATAATTGTAGATCGAAACCTGGCAATTCGTACGTTGGGATTGTTGCTTTTTGATGAAATTCTTGGCTATAAATTGTGCCGACATCGGTCACTTGACTCCAAGCAAAATTTCCTATCAAAAGGAGCGGTAGTAAAATTTTTTTCATGTGTAATTCTTCTTATTTATAAGTTTTTTAAAATTAGGTTATTTCTTTAGATTCTTATTAACTTTGAGTAAAATAAAATTCATGTCTGAAATAATTACACTGGAACCAAAGCCAATTTGGAAAAATTTCTATGCTTTGAATCAAGTTCCTAGACCTTCGAAAAAAGAAGAAAAAGTTCGACAATTTATTATCGATTTCGGTAAGAATTTGGGTTTAGACGTTTCTACAGATGAGGTAGGAAACGTGTTGATTAAGAAATCTGCTTATCCTGGAATGGAAGATCGTAAAAAAGTCGTTTTGCAATCGCATCTCGATATGGTGACTCAAAAAAATAACGATGTCGATTTCGATTTTGATACCCAAGCCATAGAAATGTTTGTAGAAGATGGTTTCGTAAAAGCAAAAGGTACAACATTAGGTGCCGATAACGGAATTGGGGTAGCAACCATTATGAGTATTCTAGAATCCAAAGAGATTCCTCATCCTGCAATTGACGCTTTTTTCACCATAGACGAAGAAACCGGAATGACGGGTGCGCTTGGTTTACAACCGAATTTCTTGAGTGGGAAAATCTTGTTAAACCTCGATACCGAAGAAGATGATGAGTTGGATATCGGTTGTGCAGGTGGTGTTGATATTACCGCGAAAAAAACGTATTCGGTAGAGAAAATCGAAAATAAAACTGCTTTTCAATTAGTTGTAAAAGGGTTGCAAGGAGGACATTCTGGGATGCAAATTCATGAAGGATTAGGAAATTCTAATAAAATTTTAGGTAGAATTTTGTTCCATACTTTGGCATTCGAACCACAAATTTCTACTGTGAATAGTGGAGGTTTACGTAACGCAATTCCGCGAGAAGGAATTGTAGAATTTGCGGTAAATGCTGATAAAGAAAATGATTTTAAACAAGTTTTCGAAACGGTAAAAAAAGAAATCATAGAAGAGTTCGCCACCAAAGAACCGAAATTGTCGATTAGTCTAGAAACTACTTCTCTCACAGAAGGACTGAGTGTTGACGAGTCTGCTTCTTTTATTCGCGTGTTGAATGCTGCTTTTAGTGGAGTTTTCCGAATGAGTCCTGATGTAGAAGGATTGGTCGAAACGTCGAATAATTTGGCTAGGGTAGAAGTAGGTGAAGGTAATATCACATTCAAAAACTTGACGCGTTCTTCGGTAGAAAGTGGAAAAGAATATTTGAGTGAAGTGATTCAATCTATTTACGAATTAGGCGGATTTTCGGTAGAATTTTCAGGTTCTTACCCTGGGTGGAAAGCCAACCCAAAATCGGAAATCTTATCGATTATGGAAAAACTTTATACCGAAAAATTTGGCGAAGAACCAAGAGTTGTCGCTTGTCATGCAGGATTAGAATGTGGGATTATTGGACGAAATTATCCAGGTTTGGATATGATTTCTTTTGGTCCGAATATTTACGGTGCGCATTCACCCGATGAGCGTGTAGAAATAAAATCTGTGCAGAAATTTTGGGATTATTTATTGACCGTTTTGAAAGAAATTCCGGTCGATGGAGCAGTTGATTATAGCTGTGAAGTTCCTAAACAATATTCGTAATCACACCAAAAATATTAGAAAATAAAAGAATCGATTCTCTTCGGAAAATCGATTCTTTTCATTTGATAACGCTATTAATCTATTAATTCAAAAACATCAAGATGTTTTTTGGTAATGATTCAGTTTTTATGGGCTGAATGGTTTTTGAAAAGTTTAATAATAATTGAATAGTTGAATCTTTCGGATTCAATGATTTTTTTAACAAGGTAAAATTTTTATCCATTCGATAACATTTTAGATTAAAGTTAAAACGAATAGTAAATAAAATTATTGCATATAATAAATGCTAATCTATTGTTAAAATTAAATCTTTTTCGGAAATCAATTTTCTTAAATTTATCAAAGCATAACGCATCCTCCCCAAGGCTGTATTGATGCTGACTTCCGTTTCTTCGGCAATCTCTTTAAAGGATAAATCGCGAAAGATTCTAAGAATCAATACTTCTTTTTGGTCGGCTGGCAAACAGTCGATTAAATCAATAATTTCACTGTTGATTTGTTCTTTGATCAGTTTAGTTTCTAAGCATTCATCGGTATGACCGATAAAATCAAAAATATTATAATCTTCGCTAAAGCTAGAAGATTCGCTAATTTTTGGCATTTTCTTATTCGCCCTAAAGTAATCGATTGTAAGGTTGTGTGCGATTCGTAGAACCCACGGATAGAATTTTCCTTCTTCGTTGTATTTTCCACTTTTTAGCGTAAGAATTACTTTGACAAAAGTATCTTGAAAGATATCTTCCGCCACATCGCGATTCAGAACTTTGGTGTAAATAGAACTATAGATTCTGGTTTTGTATCGATTAATTAATGTTTCCAACGCACTCTCATTCCCCGAAATGTAAGCGTGTATAATCACAGAGTCTTCTTCGTATATCATATCTACATTGTTTTTGCAAACAAAAATTTGTGTTAATTAATAGAGTAGATATATATCGATACGCAGTTGTTTTTATAAGTTTGTTAAACAAATATAAAAAAACATTTAATTATTTTAGAAAAATTAACAAAAAAAGCAACTTATTTTATAAGTTGCTTTTTTTAATCGGCATAGAGATTAATTATGATATTTTTGCTAAATGTTCTATGCTGTCGACAACTTTCTCAGAATAGCCAATTTCATTATCATACCATGCAACAAGCTTCACAAAAGTTGGGCTAAGCATAATACTTGCTTCCACATCGAAGACACAAGTTCTGGTTTCACCAACAAAATCTTGAGAAACCATTGCTTCTTTTGTGTAACCAATTACACCTTTCATTGCACCTTCTGATGCATCTGCAACTGCTTTGGTAATTTCTTCTAAATTAGTTGGTTTTTCGAGTTTCACCGTAAGATCTACAACCGAAACATCAGCTGTTGGAACGCGGAAAGACATGCCGGTTAATTTTCCGTTGAGCGCTGGAATTACTTTGCCGACTGCTTTTGCTGCTCCGGTAGAAGAAGGAATAATATTGAGCATGGCACTTCTTCCGCCTCGCCAATCTTTTTTAGACACACTGTCTACTGTTTTTTGGGTTGCGGTGGTTGCATGTACGGTTGTCATCAGACCTTCTACAATTCCAAAATTGTCATGCAATACTTTGGCAAGCGGCGCCAAACAATTCGTGGTACATGAAGCATTAGAAATAATGGTGTGTTCGGCAGTCATTTCGTGGTCATTAACTCCCATCACAAACATTGGCGTGTCATCTTTCGATGGACCAGTTAAAACTACTTTTTTTGCTCCAGCAGCTAAGTGAGCGCTTGCTGTTTCATGGGTTAAGAAAATACCAGTTGCTTCTACAATGTATTCCGCACCGATTTCGTTCCATTTTAGATTTTTCGGATCGGTTTGAGCAGTTACTCGAATTGTTTTTCCGTTGACAATTAAGTGTCCATTTTCTGTTTTGATTTCTACATCAGATTTTCCGTGAACAGAATCATATTTCAACATATAAGCTAGGTAATCAACTTCTACTAAATCATTGATTCCGACAACTTCTATATCATTTCTTTTTAAAATCGAACGGAAAACTAATCTTCCTATTCGACCAAAACCATTTATTCCAACTTTAATTTTTGACATATTAATATTTTTTCTTGACTAATTATTTGGTTAGGATATGTTTGATCTTATTTATTTTAAATCGCTAATATTTTAGCAACTTTGAGTAATTCATCATCGATAGAATTATGTTTTCGGATGGCTTCTTCAATCGGAGTATAGACAACTTTATTCGATCGTAAACCCGTCATAACATTCGTTTTGCCATCCATTAATGCTTCAACAGCAGCAATCCCCAACCGACTCGCTAAAACACGATCCTGGCAACTTGGACTGCCACCACGCTGTATGTGGCCAAGAACAGTAACGCGGATATCATATTCGGGATGTCTTGCTTTTACTTGATTAGCTAACTCGAAAACACCGCCTAATTTTTCTCCTTCGGCGACTACGACTATACTAGATTTTTTCCCCGATTTTGCAGATAGTTCTAATGATTGAATCAATTCATTGATGTGGTCTTTTTTTTCTGGTATCAAAATATCTTGCGCACCCGAAGCTATTCCACTATTTAGAGCAATAAAACCTGCGTCGCGGCCCATAACTTCTACAAAAAACACACGATCATGAGAGGTTGCTGTATCGCGAAGTTTGTCCACAGCTTCTACCACCGTATTGAGTGCAGTATCATAGCCAATCGTAAAATCAGTTCCGAAAATATCATTGTCGATCGTTCCAGGAACACCGATAAAAGGGAGGTTGTATTCTTGGTGTAATATATTAGCTCCTTTAAAAGAACCATCGCCACCAATGACAATTAAACCATCGATTTTATTTTTTTGGATATTTTGAAACGCTTTTTTCCGACCTGCTTCTGTTCTGAATTCTTCAGATCTTGCTGTTTTTAGAATAGTTCCGCCTTGGTTAATAATGTTTTTCACCGATCTCGGTCCCAAAAGTTGAACATCATTCTGGATCAAACCCTCGTAGCCTTGTCGTATCCCAATCGACTCTAAGTTGTAGTATTTGCAGGCCCTAACGACTGCTCGTATCGCAGCATTCATCCCAGGAGAATCTCCTCCAGAGGTTAGTACACCAATTCTTTTCATAGTTTTATATTCTTTCACACGTTAAGTTGCTCGGTTGCAGCATTAATTGTCATCCTCGTAAACAGGTTTCAGAACGCCACGTGCAAAATCCCGCTGTAAGATTACTTCTATAAAGTAATCTTCGCGTGTTTTTTTGGGTTCGAAAGTTTGTTTTAGACTTATATCATAAGCTCCACCTGCAGAGTTCCATAGAAAAGCTTTTACGCCTCCTCGCAATTCTTTGATGATGTCATAAGCAGTTTTATCGGTTTCGCGATAGATGAGTTTGGTTAAAATTTGTCCCCGAGAGGTTGTTAAATTTTTTAAATTCTTCTCAAACTGATCCGCTAAAAGCGTTTGTCTTTTTTTGATGAATTTTTTTTGATCTTTTCGATGATCCATTTTTTCGATGGAATCGGTGACAAAATTATATTCACGTACCGCTGTGCGTACATAAGGCCAAACATCACGAACTCGTTGTCTCAACCAAATATAATACTTTTTTTCTAAATCGGTCTTTAGATTTAGAGAATATATTTCCGATTCTTTTAATTGAATCGTATCCATAAAATCAAGTTGTTGCATCGATTCATCTTGGCGAATCGTATCCTTCTTCAAACCAAAATCAATCCCAAACAATTGTGCCGAAACTTGGGTGTAACCTAAAAAAATAAAAATCAGGAAATAAACAATTCTCATGCGCTCTCTTCTACAAAAATTGTTCCCAATTTACTACATTTGTACAACACTAAACAAATTATGATGAAAGAGAACCAATTATTCGACGAAAAGTCAATGAACTTTTTAGAAAAATATTTAAATACTGCATCACCAACGGGATTCGAAGTAGAAGGACAAAAAGTTTGGATAGATTATATTCGTCCTTTTGTCGATGAAGTGCATACTGATAATTACGGAACTGCTTATGGTGTAATAAATCCTGAAGCCGACTATAAAGTGGTTATCGAGGCGCATGCAGACGAAATCTCTTGGTTTGTAAACTATATTTCAGATGATGGGTTAATTTATGTGATCAGAAACGGAGGATCAGACCATATGATTGCGCCATCTAAGGTGGTAAATATCCATACCAAAAAAGGAATCGTGAAAGGGGTCTTTGGCTGGCCAGCAATTCACTTGCGCACTGCCGGAAAAGAAGAGGCGCCAACCCCAGATAAAATTTGGATCGATGTCGGATGCACGTCCAAAGAAGAAGTACTCGAGTTGGGTGTTCATGTAGGATGTGTGATAACGTATCCAGATGAATTTTTTACCCTAAATAACCGTTATTTCGTTTGTCGTGCAATCGATAATCGAATGGGCGGATTTATGATTGCAGAAGTTGCTCGTAAATTATTCGAACAAAAAGATCAATTGAATTTTGGTTTATATATCGTGAATGCGGTACAAGAAGAAGTAGGATTACGTGGAGCCGAAATGGTAACGCAAACCATCAAACCCAATGTTGCGATTATCACCGATGTTACCCATGATACCACGACTCCGATGATTACAAAATCTAAAGAAGGTGAACAAAAATGTGGAGACGGACCTGTAATTTATTATGCGCCTGCAGTACAAAATAATTTGCGCGAACTGATAATCGATACAGCCGAAAAAGAAAACATTCCTTTCCAGCGTGCGGCGAGTTCGCGAGTTACCGGAACCGATACCGATGCTTTTGCGTATAGCAATGGCGGCGTGCCTTCGGCGCTAATTTCTTTGCCTTTGCGTTATATGCATACAACGGTGGAAATGGTGCACCAAAGCGATGTGAAAAATGTTATCGAACTGATTTATTCTTCTGTAAAAACCATCGAAAATAACCAAGATTTCAGATATATTCAATAGTTTTTCGGTAGGATGAATAACAGAGCGTTTAATTTTTCCTATCCTTAAAATTGAAAAAATCAAGTCGAAAAATCATGTTCTGAAAAGGACATGATTTTTTTATTTTAATAGAAAATGAAGTAAGAAAAAGTCTGCTTCATTTTAGAATCATCAATTCTCTAAGCGCTTAGAATCTATCCTACCGAAATATACGAAGCGAAAGCTTGGCAACTCCTCAAGAAAAAATTATCTTTGTAACCAATAAAAAGGATTCGACTTTTTTGCGGATTTCCTAAAAATTGATTTCATGAAAATAGCAGTGTTTGTTTCCGGTGGAGGAACAAATCTTCAGACCCTCATAGATGCGGTAGAAGAAGGACGATTACCCAATGTAGAAATTTCTATGGTGATGGCCGACCGCGATTGTTTTGCCATAGAAAGGGCGCTTGATCATGAAATTAGAACTTATCTACTCGACCGTAAAACTTTCTCAGAAGATGCGCTTCATAATTTAGAAGGCGAAGAAATCGACCTGATTGTTTTAGCAGGTTTTCTCAGTATTTTATCCAAAGATTTTACCGAAATTTGGGGAGATAGAATGATCAATATTCACCCTTCTTTATTACCGAAATTTGGTGGAAAAGGTATGTACGGTGCGCATGTGCACAAGGCTGTTTTAGAAGCCAAAGAAACAATTTCTGGAGCAACAGTGCATTATGTAACGGCCGAAGTAGATGAAGGTGCGATTGTTTGTCAAGGTGAATTTGAAGTAGAAAAAAACGATCAATTAGAAGATTTACAACGAAAAGTAGCCGAAGTAGAACAGCGAATTTTAGTAGAAGCTGTACAGAAAATCAGCACTCAATCGGCTGAAAAAAAGGATTGAAAGAAAAAACTAAAAAAACTTTAAAAACAAATATTCTCATGCAAAGACAAGCACTAATCAGTGTTTCAGACAAAACCAATCTGTTGCCCTTTGCGCAATTTTTACAAGCGCAGAATTACAAGATTTTATCAACCGGCGGAACTTTCAAGTTCTTGCAAGATAATGGAGTTGAGGTAACAGAAGTAAAAGATGTTACGCAATTTCCAGAGATTTTAGATGGACGTGTAAAAACCTTGCATCCTGCAATTCATGGTGGGATTTTGGCGCGTAGATCAGATGATAAACATATGGAAACCTTGCGCGATCATCAAATCAACCCGATTGATATTGTCGTGGTGAATTTATATCCTTTTTTTGAAAAATTAAATACCGGACTTTCTGAAGCCGAGATGATAGAATTTATCGATATCGGAGGTCCATCGATGTTGCGTTCGTCTGCTAAAAATTTTCAAGACGTAACTGTTATTACCGAAGTTGAAGATTATGCATTGGTAGAAAAGCAAATTACCGAAAATGGAGAAACTTCTTTGGCTACCCGAAAAAAGTTTGCAGCGAAAGTTTTCAACCTTACAGCGGCGTATGATGCAGCAATTTCGACTTATTTATCCGATTCATTAGAAGAAGAGTTTCCTAAATATTTAGAAACAGCATACGAAAAACGAATGGATTTGCGCTATGGTGAAAATCCACATCAGAAAGCTGCCTATTATGTCGATAAAACCAAAGATGGTGCAATGAAAGACTTTGCTTATTTACAAGGTAAAGAATTGTCTTTCAATAATATTCGCGATATGGATTTGGCTTATAAAGTAGTTGCTGAATTTGACGAAACGTGTTGTTGTGCAGTGAAACATTCTACGCCTTGCGGAGTTGCAATTGGCGATTCTGTTTCAGAAGTGTACGAGAAAACTTATGCTTGTGATCCGATGTCAATTTTTGGTGGGATTGTAGCATTCAATAAAGAAGTAGATGCAAAAACAGCACGAGAATTGGTGAAGATTTTCTTAGAAATTGTCATTGCTCCGGCCTTTACAGCTGAAGCGTTGGAAGTTTTTAAACAAAAGAAAAACTTACGCATCATTCAGGTGAAAAATCCAGTTTCTGATAAACAAACCTACGTAAAAGTTGATGGTGGTCTTTTGGTACAATCAAGTGATAATCAATTTTCGAATACCTTTAATATTGTTACCGAGATAGAGCCAACAAGCAAACAAATGACCGATCTTATTTTTGCTCAGAAGATTGTTAAATGGGTAAAATCAAACGCAATTGTTGTAGCAACAAACGGACAAGCATACGGAATTGGAGGTGGACAAACGAATCGTATTTGGGCTGCGCAACAAGCTATTGAGCGTGCCAAAGAAAAAGTAAACGAGGAGTTGGTTTTGGCTTCTGATGCTTTTTTTCCGTTCCGTGATGTGGTAGATTTTGCTGCCGAAAATGGTATTCAAGCAATTATTCAACCGGGTGGATCGGTAAAAGATCAAGATTCTATTGAGGCGTGTAACGAACATCAAATTCCGATGGTATTTACAGGAATGCGTCATTTCATGCATTAATCGCATCCTACCTAACTTTTAAAAAATCATACAATGAGTACAAAAATTTTAATAATAGGAAGTGGTGGACGAGAGCATGCAATTGGTTGGAAGTTTGCTGAAGATTTTAAACAAAAACAGGAAAAAGTTGACTTATTTTTTGCGCCCGGAAATGCAGGAACGGCAAAATTAGGTGAAAATGTTGCCTTGAATTCTATCGCCGAAATGAAAGATTTTGCTTTAGAAAACATGATCGATCTTACTTTCGTTGGTCCTGAAGCCGAATTGGCAGAAGGAATTGTAGATCTTTTTCATGCGAATCATTTACCGATTTTTGGTCCACATCGAGAAGCAGCTCAGTTAGAAGCTTCTAAAGCTTTTGCAAAAGATTTTATGCATAAATATGGCGTAAAAACTGCTGAATATAAAGTTTTTCAAGGTCCGATGTTGGCCATCGAATATTTAGAAAAAGCAACTTTCCCGATTGTGGTAAAAGCTTCTGGTTTAGCTGCCGGAAAAGGTGTGATTATTTGCAAAGATTTCGATGAAGCTAAAAAAGCGGTTCTAGAAATTATGGAAGACAAAACCTTTGGGGATGCCGGAAATGAAGTTGTGATTGAAGAATATTTAGAGGGATTCGAAGCGTCGATTCTTTCTTTTTTCAACGGAAAAACCATTGTTCCTTTTGTGTCTGCAAAAGATCATAAAAAAATCGGTGAAGGAGAAACCGGACTCAATACCGGTGGAATGGGGGCAATTGCACCGAATCCTTTGTTTACCGAAGCGCATTATCAGGCGTTTGTAGAAGATATTTTAGAGCCAACAAAATGCGGGCTGATCAAAGAAGATTTACGATTCTCTGGGGTTATTTTCTTTGGATTGATGATTACTACAAAAGGAGTTTATCTCTTAGAATATAATTTGCGAATGGGAGATCCAGAAACGCAAACAACCTTGCCATTGCTCGAAAATGACTTGTTTGATGTCGTGCAAAAAGCTGTGAAAAACGAAGAGTTTTCGTTGCAATTTAGTTCGCAACATAGTTGTTGTGTCGTGATGGTTTCTGGTGGTTATCCAGGTAATTACGAGAAAGGATATCCGATCAGAGGATTGGATCAGGTTGCATGTCCGACGTTTATTGCGGGTGCGAAACTGGTTCAGGATGAGATTCTAACATCTGGTGGACGAGTGCTTAATGTGGTTGGCGTAGGAAATTCGTTAGAAGAAGCTAGAACAACGGCTTACGAGAATGTAGCAAAAATTCATTTCGATTATGAATATTATCGTAAAGATATTGGTTTGATAGAAAATAAGTAATGATTAACTATTTATATCAACCATCAAAAAAAAGCGACTATTTGGTCGCTTTTTTTGTTGGTTGATTTTTCGCCTGTATTTCATCCTACCAAAAAAAAGGAGAAAAAGTTGAAAAGCTCTTTTTTTATAAATCCGTATATTTGTAACCGGAAAAAATAGTATAAAAAATGAAGTTAATTCGCTTTGGAAAAATAGGAGAAGAGAAATCTGGAGTTGTGATCGATGAGATCAGGTACGATGTTTCTGCTTCTGGAATTGTGTATGATGAAGATTTTTTTGGGTCTGAAGAAAAAACAGCAGCCTTGAAAAAATACATCAAAGAAAACAGAAATTCTTTGACAGTTGTATCGAATGAAGAGCGTTTGGGGCCACCGATGGTTCGACCTGGGAAAATTGTTTGTGTGGGATTGAACTTTGAAGATCATGTGAAAGAAACAGGACTAGAACAACAACCCGAACCGATAATGTTTCTCAAAGCCAATCAATCTTTTTGTGGGCCGCAAGACGGTATTATGCAACCTAACGGTTCTACCAAAATGGATTGGGAAACTGAGTTGGCGGTAATAATTGGTAAGAAAGCCAATAATGTAAGCGAAGAAGAAGCAATGGATTATGTGTACGGCTATGCGCTGATGAATGATGTTTCGGAGCGTGCATTTCAGACCGATCGAGGAGGAACTTGGGATAAAGGAAAAGGGTGCGATACTTTTGCGCCGCTTGGTCCATGGATTGTGACAAAAGATGAGGTAGAAGATGTGGATAATTTAGGGTTATGGCTGAAATTGAACGGTGAAATGATGCAAGACGGAAACACGCGCGATTTCATTTACCGTATTCCGAAATTGATTGCCTATCTAAGTCAGTTTTTATCGTTGATGCCAGGTGATATTTTATCGACTGGTTCGCCTGCCGGATCGGGCATGGGGAAAGAGCCACAAGTTTGGCTAAAACCTGGAGATGTAATCGAGTATGGAGGAGATTATTTAGGAAGTACAACGCAGACGATTCTTCCTTTTAGTAAAGATTAGGATTGGATTGTTTTTTTTTTGTTAGGAAAGTCGATTTGATTAGTTTTTGATTGAGTTGATAAATCTTGATAAATAAGGAAGAGAATTATCCTACCGAGAAAAAGAAAATTTAGAGTATACAAAGGGAAAGAAAGATGAATGTTTTTGTTTTGATGAATCGCTTTGTATCTTCGCTGCGGTGTAAGAAAATAAAAATAAATAGATAAAAATCAAATTCCTTTTTGCATTCCGAAAAGGAATTTGTACATTTGCACCCCGATCATAGTGTCGGTAATTAAGTAAAATATTAAAAATCAAGAGAGTGGACACGTTAAGTTACAAAACTACATCAGCCAACAAAGAAACTGCCCAAAAAGAATGGGTGGTTGTGGACGCTTCTGGCCTTAATTTAGGTCGCCTGTCATCAGGTTTAGCGAAGCTCCTTAGAGGGAAACACAAAACCAATTTCACCCCACATGCAGATTGTGGAGATTATGTTATTGTGTTGAATGCAGACAAAGTTGAATTGTCTGGGAACAAATGGGAGGATAAATTATATATCCGTCACACAGGTTATCCAGGAGGACAAAGATCATTAACAGCAACAGAGTTGTATAATAAAGATCCTAAACGTCTTATCGATAAATCTGTAAAAGGGATGTTGCCAAAAAACAAATTAGGAGCAGCATTATTGAAAAATTTACACATTTTCGTTGGAGAAGAGCATACACATGAAGCTCAACAACCAAAGAAAATTGATATTAACCAATACTTATAATTAAATCCATGGCAATAGTTCATAAAATAGGACGTAGAAAAAAATCTGTAGCCCGTGTATATTTACAAGAAGGGACTGGAGAAATCTATATCAACGGACGTACTTTAGCAGATTATTTTGGGACAGACGTTTTACGTTACAAAGTAGAACAACCTTTTTTAATCACTGGTACAAAAGAGAAATATAACGTAGATGTTAAGGTATTTGGAGGTGGAAACACTGGACAAGCTGAGGCAATTCGTTTAGCAATTTCTCGTGCATTATGTGAGGTAGACGCAGAATTTCGTTTAGAGTTGAAACCAGAAGGTTTATTAACTCGTGACCCACGTATGGTAGAGCGTAAAAAATACGGTCAGAAGAAAGCACGTAAGAAATTCCAATTCTCTAAACGTTAATCAATTATTCAAATTATTAAAAAATCCATTTTCCGTTGGTTTAGCATCTAAACAATTAAGGCGATTCATTTACCACTTAATTGTTGCTTGTTGAGAAAACGGAACGTAAACTATCAAATAAGAAAATGGCAAAAGTAAACGTAAAAGACCTATTGAATGCAGGTGTGCATTTTGGTCACTTAACCAGAAAATGGAATCCGCACATGGCTCCTTATATCTTTATGGAGAAAAACGGAATCCACATTATCGATCTTCACAAAACTGCAGTGAAGTTAGATGAAGCTTCAGAAGCATTGGGGAAAATCGCAGCATCAGGACGTAAAATCCTTTTCGTTGCAACCAAAAAACAAGCAAAAGATGTAGTTGCTAAACATGCAGAAGAAGTAAACATGCCGTATATTACAGAACGTTGGCCTGGAGGTATGTTGACAAACTTTGTAACGATCCGTAAAGCAGTTAAAAAAATGAACTCTATTGACCGTATGAAAAAAGACGGTACTTTCGAAACTTTATCGAAAAAAGAAAGATTGCAAGTAGATCGTCAGCGTGCTAAGTTAGAGAAAAACTTAGGTTCTATCGCAGACATGACACGTCTTCCATCTGCTGTATTCGTAGTAGATACTGTACGTGAGCACATCGCAATCGCAGAAGCTAAAAAATTAGGTATTCCAGTATTTGCTATGGTAGATACCAATACCGATCCTCGTATTGTAGATTTCGCAATCCCTGCAAACGATGATGCTTCTAAATCTATCGATATCATTTTATCTAACGTAGCAGATTCTATCAAAACTGGTTTATCTACCCGTAAAGCAGAAAAAGAAAAAGCGAAAGAAGATAAAGAAGAAGGAGTAGAAAAATCACAAGAAGCTTAACATTTATTTGATGATTATGTCATCGATATAGTATAAAATTGTAGCTCCTACGTTTTCGGATGTATGAGCTACTTTTGTTTCACACTACACAAGAAATACTAATAAAACAAAAAAAATAATTATGAGCTATAAAGCAACAGCCGCTGAGGTAAGTAAACTAAGAAACGCGACAGGAGCAGGAATGATGGACTCTAAAAAAGCTTTGGAAGAAGCTGGTGGAGATTTTGACAAAGCAGTAGAAATTCTACGTAAAAAAGGTCAGAAAGTTGCTGCAAATAGAGCAGACCGTGAGTCTACAGAAGGTGCAGTAATCGCTAAAGTAAACGCAGGACACAACAAAGGTGTGATTATCGCCCTTAACTGTGAAACTGACTTCGTAGCGAAAAACGAAGACTTCGTAAAATTAGCTAATGAATTAGCAGAATTAGCTTTAGACTTCGATACAAAAGAAGAATTGTTAAAAGCACCTTTCGCAGGAATTACTGTAGAAGAAAAATTAACAGAACAAACTGGAGTTATCGGTGAGAAAATCGAAATCGGAAACTTCCAAACAATCGAAGGTTTATCTCTTAACGCTTATATCCACGCAGGAAACCGTATCGCTGCAGTTGTAGCACTTTCTGGTGAGTATGACGGAGCGAAAGAAGTTGCCTATGACGTTGCCATGCAAGTTGCAGCAATGAACCCGGTAGCGTTAGACGAAACTCAAGTTGCTCAATCAGTTATCGATACAGAATTGAATATCGCTCGTGAGCAATTAAAAGCTGAAGGGAAACCAGAAAACATGATCGAAAATATTGCAAAAGGGAAACTTCAAAAATTCTTCAAAGAGAATACATTGGTTCACCAAGCTTCTATCAAAGATGGAAAAGTTGCAGTACAAGACGTTGTAAAAGCGGTTAACCCAGACCTTAAAGTAACAGGTTTCATCCGTTACTCAATCTAATATTCGACTCGAAATTAGTCAACATATAAAAAATCCGATCAAGCTTCCTTGGTCGGATTTTTTTTTATGTTTAGTATTTTTTTATTGTTTTCGGTAGGATAATTTACTTCGGTAAACTCACAATCGCATGACTTTCGTTCGTTTGTTCTAAAAATATTTTTCCGCGTAAAATACTCTGAATTGTCTTCACCAACTCTTCCTCAAAAGAATCTCTCAATTGCGATTGATGATAAACCAAGCTCACCTCTCTTGTCGGAATTGGATTTTCGAACGGACGCAAATTCTTTTGCAACTCTTTTGGTAAATCTTTCGCCTCTAAAGCAGGCAATAGTGTCATGCCATATCCTTCGTTTGCCAATTTTATCAAAGCATCAAAACTACCACTTTCCAACTTCACCGGACGCTGTTTCATTTTAGACGCTTCGCACAAAGACAACACATTATTACGGAAACAATGACCTTCTTGCAAAATCAATAAATCAGAGGTATCTAGATCGGTTTCTAATATTTTTTCTTGATTCGCCAAACGATGTCCTTCGGGTACATAGGCAACCAAAGGTTCATAGTACAAGGTTTTTTCGATGATTTGTTCTTCGTACAAAGGCGAAACGACGATCCCAAAATCTAATGAGCCGTCTTTGATGCCTTTGATGATTTTTTCGGTTTTGAATTCTTTGATAATCAAATTCGATTTCGGATGTTTTTTCTCAAAAGTTTTATAGAATAACGGAATCAATGTTGGTAAAATAGTAGGAATCACACCAATCACAAAATCACCTTCTAACAATCCTTTTTCTTCATTCACCAAATGCTTCATACGGTTAGCTTCCATCAGAATTGTTTTGGCTTGTTGTACAATTTTTTCTCCAATTTGTGTGATTTTTATCGGATGCGTTGTGCGATCGAAAATCTCGACATTGAGCTCTTTCTCTAATTTTTGAATTTGCATGCTGAGTGTTGGTTGAGTAACAAATGATTTGTCGGCTGCTACAGTAAAGTTTTTATACTCTGCCACCGCCAAGACATATTGCAATTGGACTAATGTCATAAAGATTTTTTTAGGTTATATAAGTGTAAAGATACGGGTTTATTTTTAAGATGTTTTACGTGCAAAAAAAGCCGTTTCCATAGAAAAAGAAACGGCTAAAATCTAAATTTCTAAAAAGATAGAAATGAATTATTTGTTAAGATGTTTTTGCAATTCTGCTGTCCAATCTTGTAATTTTTTAGCATCTTCTGGCGTAAGTTTTTGTGTTATACTGGCCATTTCTTTAGAGAAATCTACAGCTTTACTTTGCAATTCAGTTAATTTTGTTGCATCACCAGAGGTAGCTGCAGCTTTCAATTCTTGTACATAAGCTGCATATTTATCTGCAAATGCTTTAGCTTCTGGAGAAGTAAACACTGGCATTGCAGCTAAAGTTTCTAATTTATTATCAACTTCTTCCTTCGCTGTTTCAGTAGCATCATTTGCAGTTTCAGAGATCACTTCTTGTGTATCTTTTACGTCATCTACTTTTTTTTCTGTTTCACTTTTACAAGAAGTAAAAGCGACCATTCCTAATACGGATAATCCTAAAATTGCTTTTTTCATTTGTTTAATTTTTTTTTAAGTGTTTTTTATACTCTATCAAATATAAAGAATTGATCACGAATAATTATTTATTTTTTTTGTTTTCTTCATCAATAAATTGCACTTCATACAATTGATGGTAAAAACCATGTTGTGCTAACAATTCTTCGTGTGTACCACTTTCAACAATCATTCCATTTTCCATTACCAAAATTTTATCTGCATTTTTTATCGTTGCCAAACGGTGAGCAATAATAATAGAAGTTCTGTTTTCGGTAATTTTTTCGGTTGCTTTTTGGATTAGTTTTTCAGACGCAGTATCTATCGAAGACGTGGCTTCATCCAACACCAAAACTTCTGGATTGTAAATATATGCACGTAAAAAAGAAATCAATTGTCGTTGCCCAACCGAAAGCGTTGCTCCACGCTCGCTAACTTCGGTAAAATACCCTTTTGGTAATTTAGTGATGAACGAATGAATACCAATAATCTTAGCTGCTGCTTCGACTTCTTCGAGGGTGATGTCTTTATTCCCCAACACAATATTGTCGTAAATAGTAGAGTTGAAAAGGAAAACATCTTGTAAAACAACCGCAACATGTTGGCGTAAATTTTTAATATCTAAATCGTAAATGTTATGATTATCGATCAGAATTTCTCCTGAATCAATATCATAGAATCGACTCAATAAATTGATGATTGTCGATTTTCCCGCTCCTGTAGAGCCTACAATGGCAATGGTTTCACCAGGTTGTGTAGTAAAAGAAATTCCCTTGATCACCGGATTGTTCGGCACATAAGAAAACTTAACATTACGGAATTCTATTTTTCCATCGATGTGATCGAGCTGAATTTTTCCCTTGTTCGGTAAGCTTTCATCTGCATCTAATATCTTGAAAACACGATCGGCTCCTACCAATCCACGTTGAATAGAATTGAAGCGTTCTGCGATTTGTCGCATCGGTTGCGTCAACATCGTGGTAAATGAAATAAACGCAATAATATCTCCTACCGTAACATCGCCATGAATTGCGGTTCGCAATCCTCCAAACCAAATCATCGAGCCAATAGCCGTTGCCGAAACAATATCCACGACCGGAAAAAGGAGTGAGAAATAGAAAACCGTTTTCAGGTAAGTACCTTTCAGTTGATTGTTGATGCCAACAAATTTTTTATATTCACTTTTTTCTCGGTTGAATAGTTGGATGATATTCATCCCGGTTAATCGTTCTTGTACAAAAGAATTGAGATTTGCCGTATAGGTTCTTTCGGCATGATAAACGTTTTTTAGGGCTTTCTGAAAAAGACGTGTAATAATCATCATTAATGGTAGGATGAGAATCACGACAGTTGCCAACGTCCAATTCATATAATACATCATACCAACAATAAAGATAATTCGTAAGAAATCTCCTAAAATGACTAAGATTCCATCGTTGAAAACTTCGGCAATCGTTTCGATATCCGACACCGAACGGGTTACCAATACACCATTGGGAGTTCGATCAAAATAACCAAGTTTGAAGGTTAATAAATGATTGTATAATTTTACCCGTAGATAACGAATTACTTTTTGGGCTACTACATTGGCTAGATAGATCAAGAAAAATTGTAGAAAACCTTCTAATAAAAGAGTTCCACCAATCAAGATAAGTTGTTTCTGTAATCCTACCGCATCATAATTCACTATATATTGATCGATTGCTGCACCGGTTAGGTAAGGGCGGTAAATAGAAACCGCCGAGCTGAGAACCGCAATGGCAACAACCGATAAAAATAAACCTTTAGATTGTAGGCCGACGCCGATAACACGTTTGAGACCTTGGAAATCGAAAGATGAATTGTCTTGTTTGTTGCTCATGATAAAAAGATGTTTTCAGGATAAAGAACTTCTACCAAAAAAAGGCCTTGCGGTGGGGCAGAAGCACCAGCAAATTTACGGTCTTTTTTCTCAATAATGTTGTTAAAATCGGTCGGACTTATTTTTCCTAAGCCAACTTCTACCAAAGTCCCAACAATAGCCCGAACCATGTTGCGTAAAAAACGGTCGGCCGTAATCTCGAACCGTAAAAAATCGTTTTCTATTTGGGTCCAATCTGCTCGATGAACTGTACAAATATTGGTTTTTACGTCGGTGTGTAATTTCGCAAAACTTCCGAAATCTGCCTGTTTGATTAAATAATTGGCAGCTTCGTTCATTTTTTCTATATCCAATGGTTTTCTCAATTGCCAAGAGGTTGCCGTGGTAAACGGATTTTTTTGGGTATAAACATGGTATTGATAAGTTCTTTTCTCGGCATCAAAACGGGCATGTGCCTCGGGATTCATTCGATGAATAGAATAAATACTAATATCTTCTGGTAAAAAAGAATTCAATCTTCGGACAAAATCATTTGCTAAATTTCCATCAAAATCAAAATGCGCATACATTTTTTTGGCATGCACACCAGTATCGGTACGGCCAGCACCTACAATGCTAATTTCTTCTCGAAGCAAAGTCGATAAACAAAACTCAATTTTTTCTTGTACAGATATTTGTTTTGGTTGTCGTTGCCAACCAAAATAGTTTTGTCCGTTGTACGCTAATTCTAAAAAGTATCGCAATTGTTTATAAATTTGTTCTTCCAAAAGTACAAATTTTGAAAAAGATTCTCCTATTATCCGATACGCATTCTTATATCGATGACCGAATTCTCGCTTACGCTTCACAGGCAGACGAAGTGTGGCATGCAGGAGATATTGGGCAAGAAAAGGTGATCCAACAATTGCAAGAAAAATCTTTCGTACGCGCTGTGTATGGAAATATAGACGATCAGTTGATTCGACAAACTTGGCCCGAAAATCAACTTTTTACCTTAGAAGGTGTTAAAGTTTTGATGACGCATATTGGCGGTTAT
>CCMH01000011.1 GCA_000751595.1 Weeksella massiliensis
AAAAAAAAATAGAAAAAAAAAGTAAACCATGACCGATATCCTACTTGATGATTTAATTGATTTTCAATTATTGGGTATCATATCAACCTTTAGCAATCCGTTCCAATTGGTGTATCATCTCAATGTAGAACAACACACCAAATTTACACGAACCAATGATTTAGACGTTTACATCAACGACGAATTATTGGTCTATTATCCAGCATTTTTATGGGATGATCCCTTACAACAAAAGTCGTATTATTTGATAAAAAATTTACCCTTACCAGAGCTCAATATGGATACTGAACACATGAATGAGCTGTTTGATATGGCGCCATATTTAGTCCCACAACATAAAAATTATAACTATATCTTAAAGATTAGTGGTTGGGAATTTGATGCACATACAGTAAATTTGCCTTTTGGTCTAAGTCCTGCCGTGCAGAATATTGTACAATTCGACCTAACCCAAATCAAAACCCTTGACCGCTTAATTTTTTAATATACAAAAAATATGAATGCAAATAAATACCTAAAAAAGACAAAGATTGTCGCTACTTTAGGACCAGCAACCGATTCGAAAGAAATTCTATTAGACATGATGACCAAAGGTGTGGATGTTTTCCGCATCAACTTTTCGCATGCAGAATACGATGACGTGAAAAAAAAGATAGAAACCATTCATCAACTCAACGATGAACATGGCTTCAATACCGCAGTTTTAGCCGATTTACAAGGACCAAAATTGCGTATCGGGAAAATGGAACACGAAGATTTTGTGATCAACCCTGGTGATATCTTGACGTTTACCAACGAGAAAGTGGTCGGCAATGTAGAAAAAGTGTACATGACCTACCCAAAATTTGCGCAAGACGTACAAGTAGGAGAAAATATTTTGATCGATGATGGAAAATTAATTTTCACGGTCATCGAAACTAACGGAACCGATACCGTAAAAGCAAAAACTATACAAGGAGGTCCTTTACGTTCTAAAAAAGGAGTAAATCTACCCAACACCAAGATTTCTTTACCTGCCTTGACCGAAAAAGACAAAGAAGATGCGCTTTTCGCGATCGAAAATAGAGTCGATTGGTTTGCTCTTTCGTTTGTTCGTTCGGCACAAGATGTAGAAGATCTGAAAGCTTATATCCAAGAAAATTCAGACCTAAAAATTCCGATCATTAGTAAAATCGAAAAGCCAGAAGCGCTACAAAATATCGATGATATTCTGAAAGCTTCGGATGGTTTGATGGTTGCTCGTGGAGATTTGGGTGTAGAAGTTCCTTTTGAAGAAGTACCAAGAGAACAAAAACGTTTGATCGATAAATCGAAATTGGCTCGTAAACCTGTGATTGTCGCTACCCAAATGATGGAGTCAATGATCGATAGTCTGACTCCAACACGTGCAGAAGTAAGTGATGTGGCTAATGCTGTTTTCGATGGAGCAGATGCAGTAATGTTATCAGGCGAAACTTCGGTTGGTAAATATCCAGTTCAGGTGATTGAGAAAATGACCAAAATTCTACAGACAGTAGAAGATGATGATCATATCAAAATACCAGAACATCAACCGAAAATCCAAAACGAACGCTTTGTTACAGACATCGTTTGTTACAATGCGGCAAAAATGGTAGAACAAACCGACGCCAAAGTGATTGCAACGCTAACCTATTCAGGATATACAGCGTTCCAGATTTCATCTCACCGTCCGTTGTCGTATATTTTGGTCTTCAATCCAAGTAAACGAATCAACCGAATGTTGAATTTACTTTGGGGAGTTAAAGCAATTAATTACGATCCACGAGATACAAGCACCGACCAAACGGTTATCGAAGTCAATACCATTGCTATTGAGCGTGGATTCGTGAAATATGGCGAATACATCATCAACCTGAATGCGATGCCCGCTTTCGAGAAAGGAATTACCAATACCGTTCGTTTAACGACTGCGTAATTTCCTATCCATATAAAAAAAGAGAAATCCTTGAACAAAAATAGTTTAAGGATTTTTTTTGTTTCGGTAGGATAAAAAGAATCACGAGAATATAATTTGAATAAAGCCACGAATCCCTTAAATTTGTGAGCATAAAGTAAGAAAAACATGATTGAGCAAATAAAAAAACACATCCAAGAAGTTTTGGCTTATCAAACCCAAGACGCAACCCAAATAGAAGCTTTTAGAATAAAATATTTAGGAAAAAAAGGAATTCTAAATGAGTTGTTTGCTCAATTTAAAGATGTCCCAAATGATCAGAAAAAAGAGTTTGGCCAAGTCATCAACGAACTGAAAAATGCAGCAAACCAAAAAGTAAACTACCTGAAGGAAGCTTTGCAAGGAGAGCAACAAACTGCAACAACTATGGATCTTACGCGACCAGGCGAACCTTTCCCAATGGGTTCTCGTCATCCGATCAATATCGTGAAAAATAGAATTGTTTCTATTTTCGAGCGTATTGGTTTCACCTTGTCAGAAGGCCCAGAAATAGAAGATGATTGGCACAACTTTACTGCGCTCAACTTACCGCAACATCATCCTGCGCGCGATATGCAAGATACTTTCTTTATCGAAAAAAATCCGGATTGGGTTTTGCGTACGCACACCTCATCGGTGCAAATTAGACATTTGGAGAACAATCGTCCGCCTTTGCGTTTTTTATCGCCAGGAAGAGTGTACCGAAACGAAGCCATTTCGTCGCGTTCGCACATGATGTTCCACCAAATAGAAGGTTTGTACATCGATAAAAATGTTTCTTTTGCCGATTTACGTCAAACTTTGAGTTATTTCACTCATGAGCTTTTTGGGAAAAGTGAAATCAGACTTCGTCCTTCTTTCTTTCCGTTCACCGAACCTTCTGCCGAAGTGGACGTGTATTGGGGATTAGAAACCGAAGCCGATTACCGCATGACCAAAGGAACGGGTTGGTTAGAAATTATGGGCTGCGGAATGGTGGATCCGAATGTATTGAAAAATGTCAATATCGATCCTGAAGAATTTTCGGGTTATGCTTTTGGGATGGGGATCGAGCGAATTGCCCTTTTACTTTATCAGATTGGTGATATTCGTTTGTACACCGAAAATGATATTCGCTTTTTGGAGCAATTCAAAGCTGAATTATTTTAAGAAAAAACTAATTTACTATACATAAAAAAATGGGCGAACATTTGTTCGCCCATTTTTTTAGCTATTATTTTTTAGGATATAATGTAAATTTCTACGGCAATTTTTGATAGAAATAAAACGAATGATCACTAAATAATTCTGGATAATAAATCTTTCCTAAATCTTGCAAAATAAGATCCGGACGAACAACGCCAGTTTCGAAATAATCATTTCCTCCATTTGGATTCGCTTTTCGATTCGTATTGTACACATTTTTATTTTTATAAGCATCAAACCAAGAATATTGATCTCGTGCTGCTTTCATTTGATCTAAATTCTGAAAATCACTTGCGTTGAGCCAAACCGTTGCATTTTTGGCACGTTGATAAACCTGCTCGAAGCTTGCATTAATCGAAGAAGCATCACCTTCATTTGCCCATAAATAATTGGCTTTGGCATCTGCCAAAAGTTTCGCTTGCAAGGTTTCTTTCCCTGGTAAATACCAAACATCACCGTACATAGTGTTGACAAAAGTCGAATGATTGGTTGCTTTAGCATGTGCTATTTTCGATTTAGTATTTTCGTAATTCTCACGAATTTCCTCGAAGCGTTTTTGGGCCACTTCTTCTTTACCCACCAAGAGTCCGAAAAGTTTCAGGTATTCTGCTCTACCGATAGGAGAAATTTCTTTATAATCGTCGATCAAAAGAATATCGATTCCGCTTTGTTGTAGAATAGAAAGAGCTTTGGTATGACTTGGGTTCGATGAAGCGATAAGCAAATCGGGTTTAGCCTCTAATATTTTTTCTACCAACAATTCACTTCCATTGCCGAGTTCTAAAATTTTATTTTCTTGTATTTTGGTGCGAATAGCAGGCTGATAAATGAAATTAGCATCTGTAACTCCGATAAGTTTATCTAAAGCGTCTAATTCTTTTAGAAAGCCAATACTAGCAGTTTGGGTTACGACAATTTTCTGATAAGGAAATTTGGTTAAAGGAAAAGCTTGTTTTTGTCCATCGATCCAGATTTCTATTTGTTGATCTGTTTTTTGATAATTAAGGTAATCGGCGTACAGCAATTGAGGTTGAGAAGAAGAACTTTCTGTTTTTTTACAGGCAAAAAAGGCGAAACTCAGGAGCAAATAGAGAATCCAAGTTTGTAATTTCATGTTTATGATCAATTTAATTATTTGGTTTACAAAGGTTAAGAAAATATTTTAAATTTTTATTACAAATCATTTGTTTTATTAAAGAAATGTGTCTTATATTTGCAATCCAAAACGATAACAAATGGCGTCGTGGCGCAACTGAATAGCGCATCTGATTACGGCTCAGAAGGTTGCAGGTTTGAATCCTGCCGACGTCACAACAAAAAATCCTATTCAATATTGAATAGGATTTTTTTATGGTTGAATTTCATCCTACCGAAAAGAAAAAGAGCAGCCCAAATCATGAGCTGCTCTTTTTTTTGTGGTTTTTAGACTATTTATTTTTTCACCACTTTGTAAGAATTTGTTGTTCCGTTAGCATCTACTGTGCGTACTACATAAACCCCCGGAGTTAATTTACCAACATTGATTTCAGTTTTTGATTTGTTTACTTTCATCAACGAATTAACTTTTTGTCCAGCTAAGTTGAAGATTTCAACCGACTCGATAGTTGCTTTCGATTCAATTGTCAATACATCATGTACTGGGTTTGGATATAATTTAGTTACAGCATCGTTCACATTCGATAAACCTAACTCTCCGATATTTATGGTATAATCTTCGATTTCTCCATAAGGGTAGTTAGCCTCATCATAACAAGCACCGTCGTTTCCGTAAGAAATAGTAGCTTGAGGATCGTCTGCTCCAGGCATTGCAAATACTCGTACTCGCATTCTTGTTTCTCCTTCTAATGCATCTGCTGGGATAGTGATTGCTTTAGTCACTGAAGATCCTGGATTGTTTCCGATATAGGTATACTCATTTTCTGTGAAAACACCATCTTGGTTATAGTCAATCCAAACGTGAACAGATTCATACTGCCATCCTGATCCTGTTGTTGCAGAGAAGTCATAACTTACTCCACGCTTAACGTCTGTAGACATTGCAGTGAAATCACTGTACCCTTCTGCTCCACATGTAGTATCATTATTAATACTTCCAAATGTTACATTCGTAATAACGTCTCCATCGTCGCAGATAAGGTTAGTAGGAATACAGTAATCTCCTCCACCTGGCTCTCCTGGTCCTTCTCCTTCACATACAGCAACTAACTTATAAACAGCTTCGTCGGTACCAATTGACCAGTTTCCTTGCGTACTATTATTTTTGAATGCCATTTTCGTACCGATTGTTGTAGCGGTAGTTGTTTCCCAAGCTAACGCATCTGTTGTTACTTGTAACCAGTATTTAGTTCCCTGAGCACCATCTAATGCGATTGGGTTTTGGAACTTCACAACCACTTTATAGATTGGGTAGTTGAAAGCTGTTCCTACTTGAGTAGAGCTTACGATAGTTCCTGCTACATCTTGAATCAATGTTCCTGGTGAGTTCGAGTTATCTTTTAATAAAGAGAAGTTAACTGCTGTTGGCTGATTGAATACATTCAATTCGATTTCTGTTGCTGTTAATTTTTGAGCAGCACCTACTGGAATATCAATAGCCAATTTTTGACTAGTATCTCCTCCGAAGAATACACCATTCTCGAAGCTGTTTGATGGAGAAACTTGATCACAAGCGTCCCCTTCTGGTTGTACAACCGAACATTCTGTCTCTAATGAGTAAACACCTGCAGCTGTTGAATATCTCCACAAATTCTGTGTTCCTGTTGAAGCATACGCTAAGTTCACTGGCACTAAAGAAACGGTTGTAGACTCGATTCCTGCAGCATCTGTTTTCACTTCGATCCAATAACGACTAGCCTCGTCTCCTTTGATTTCAATTGCTTCGTTGAAATCTACTGTATACGTATAAGCAGGAATGTTAAAATGAGTTCCATTGCTAACTTTGTCAGAAATTGTACCGGTTACAGATTTCAACAATTGATCTGGTAAACCTTGCTCATTACTAGAATAAACGTCGAAATTAATCGAAGAAGTATCTCCTAATAAACTTAAATTAATTTTAGAAGCTTTGATAATCTGACCAGGGTTAGCGTCAAAATTTATTGCTAAGCGTTGGTTTCCTGTTCCACCCAACACAGAACCATTCTCGAAGTTATTCGATTCGTTTCCTGGGTTACACAATTCAGCATCTGTTTGGCTTGGTGCAATAGCAGAAACTATTCTACTGAAACTTCCAGAGTTCTGAGAATTACACTCATCATCTAAATGTAAGTAAAAACGAACAACTTTGGTTTCATTTGCTTTCCAAGTTACTGTGCCTGTTCCAGATTTCAATACATTTTGTCCGGCCTCATCTGCAATAGTTATAAAATGTGTATTTACTGATGATTTAAAGGTATAAGTAAAACCTTTTTTCACCTTCACCTTAGAAAACTCACCTGTCCATCCTGCATTCGTAATTGCGTACTGAACACCATTTGCACTTGGTAATGAATACGTCGCTGCAGGATACTGATTATTCGGTGCAGTTAAACATCCTTTTGGTGGTGTTATTTTCACGGTATAATCTTCAACTTGTCCAAAGCTTGTCCCAAGGACACAACCATCTTGTGCATAAGTAATATTAGAAGAAGATGTAAATCTCTTCATCACCCTCATCCGAGTTTCTCCTACTTCTACTCCTTCTGGAATTGTAATATTACCAACTAATTCAACATTATCATCACCAGTAGAATTACTGATATAACCTACGTTAAAACGTTCATTCTCATCAAAAACATTGTTTTGATTAAAATCGATAAAAACGGTAAAAGAAGTAGAAAAATTACCCGCAGTATTTCCCTTTAGCTTTATCTCATAATTCTCTCCAGGTGATAAATTAGCTGGAGCTAAAGATGTAAAATCTTCATAACCTAAAGCTGAGTTTGCAGGAGATTGGTTGTTAATTTCTCCAATAATAACTGAAGTTATTGCCTCTGGAGTTGAAATTACCGGAGTACAATAATCAGCTAGTAATGCGCTAGATTTTGCGAAAGGCGACACAAACCCATAGCTTTTTATATCTACTTTAAATGGATTTGTGTTAGCCATACCTATCGAGGTGACCCCAACAAGTAGCAACGTTAGTAAATTTTTTCTCATAAATATTAATGTTTGTTAATTTATCTTAAAATTATAGCATATTTTCAAATAATCAAAATATTAAGCCAATATTTATTTATTTTTTAACCGCAACAGATAAATACCAATATCATTAATATCAAAATAGTTATTTAAAAATAAATATGGCATATTATATAGCTTAGTTTTACTGTAAATTTGTTAAAAAAAAAGCTCCTACCGAAAAGTAGAAGCCTTTTTGCTTACAGAAGTAAGTCTTTTATCTAAAAGAAATTATTCTTTAGTTAGGAAAAGTTACCCCTGGATATACACTTGGGTTAACTTGTCTTAGGTTCGATAAATATTTTTGATTGATTGCTCTTACAAACATATTAGCAACAATAGCATAACCGCTACCAGTTAAATGAACTCCGTCTAAAGAAAAAGCTCCTCCCGCAATAAAGTTAGTGGTATAAGTTGTTCCATAGAAAGTTAAACCAGAAACTGAGATATTTCTCATTTCTGTGTTAGCATCAACCAAAGCCAGATCATATTTCGTTGCAATCTCCGCAATTTTAGTATTATATGCACTCACAGCTTTTTCTACTGTTTGCAATTCTTCTTTTGTCAATACCCATTTATCTTCTAATGGATAAGTAATTCCAGCGAAAGCTAATTGTGCAGCTTGTTGCTCAGGAACGCCCATTTGTTTCAATTGCTCGACTCTTGCAGGATCCATTTTTCCGATATATGATGAAGCAGGTAGAACCAATAAGTCTTGTGCTGTTGCCTGACGAGCTTGCCCATAAATAAGACCGAACAAAGCTGCTTGTTGCGCTCCTACTTGCGGTGTAAGAACTGCGGTAATTTCAGCGGCAAGGTTTGGTAAGTCTTCATCTTTTATCAATACAGCAGATGCTGAAGTCATTGAGAAAACTATTTTACGTTCTGGAACTTTCAGATAATCAAACACCATATTCAATGCGCCAAATTGTTGGTTTAATGATGGAATCATCGGACCAAAACTTGGGTTAGCAGGACTTAAAGGTGCATATGGAACGGTCGTAAAATAAGGTACAGAAGTTACACTCGGAATATTAGCGATTACTCCTTTCGTCGAATTTGTTCCATCTGCGGTTAAAGCTTTAACATACGATTCGATTACGTTGCCTAGCAAACCTGGATCGGTAATATCATCTGGACCATATTCTGCAGCGTTCGGATTTCCTGTTCTATCAACTCCAACTCCACCGCCGGTAGCATACGACAATACATCGTTATTACCAATCCATAAAGAGAAGAAAGTAGGTTGTTGTGCAACTGCATCTTTAATAACCGAGGTGGTAGCAGACGAAGCAAAACGCGCAAAGTACGGATTCGCTTTCCCTGAAGCTATCCCAGCAGGGTTACCGTATCCATCAACGCCTAAGTGAAACGATTTTGCACCTGGAACCCCCATGTTACTGAAAGGACCCGAAAGTTGACTAAAATTGCTTTGTGCATCGGTTGCAACCGGAACTAATGATCCGTCCACAACTTGTAATTGTAATTTTCCTTTGATTCCGAAATTGGCAAATCCTCCAATATCATCAGGCATTAGCGGTTGTGTAAATTCACCTCCACCAGCAGGTTTCATTAGACCAGCTAAGATCGATGGATAAGAATTTTCTTGCCCAGTTTTGTACAAGGCACCATCCATATAACCCGATGTTAACGAGTTACCCAAAGCGACATATTTTGTGAAATCTGCCTTCCCAGAAGTGACTACAAAATCTTCTACCGGATTATCAAAATCGTCACTACAGCTAAAAAACGATACCGCAAAGGCTGCTAAAATTATTTTATTGATATTTTTCATGATGTGACTTATTTTAGGTTATACGTTAATCCAAGACCAAAGTTAAGAGCTTTCAGTTTGAAATCTCCTTGGAAATTCGATTCGATATTATGTACATAGCGTTCGGTACCGATGAGGTATTGCCCCATTAAATCCAAATAAAATCCGTTCGCGAATTTAAATCCTAAACCTCCCGAAATCGTATGTTGAGTTGTACTTGGGGTTTCCGAAGACCAATACTCGCTTCTTACCGGTGAAGGATCATAGGTATATCCTACACGTCCAAGAATCATATCAGTAAAAGCATATTCGGTTCCTACACGCCAAATCGCAACGTCTTTGAAATCTTTGGTTGCTGTATTTTGGTAGCCTTGTCCTGTTTGCTCATTGTATAGATCAAAAGTTAAGCGTTTGTAACGACTCCAACCATCCACCATCACATCGGCACCAATCATCCATTTTTCGGTAGGACGATATGCAAGTCCGAAAGTGAATTCTGATACAAGCGGTAAAGAAGCATTGAATTTATCCACCATGAAATTTGGATTGCTCTGAAGAACTCCTGGAACATTTGCCCATGTTAAGTTTCCTTTGTTAGCTTCCATATCGATTTTTGATTTGTAGGCGATACTTACGGCTAATTTTTCACTCGGTTTGAAATATGCACCGATATTGAATCCTTTTCCGGTTGCATCTTTATCATTTATATTGAGATCAATATCATTTCCGGCAACGGTCACTACTCTATCCAAATCAACCGAACCACGTGCAAAAATTAATCCAACCCCTAAACTAAACCAATCATTGAATTTATAAGCAACTGTTGGTTGAATATAGAAAGATTTCAGTTCGATTTTGGTTACGTTTGCTTTATTTTCCCAGTTTGTTGGCCAAGTAAGCGAGCTACCATATGGTGTAGTAAAACTCACCGCTACTGCTAAATCTTCTACCGGTTTATAACTAATTGCTGCATAAACGGGTGTAGACATTTTATTGTCTGTAACTGACTTATTTAAAGTTAAAGGATCTTGCCATTTTGCTTCGGTATTTACCCCAAAACCACCGATCGCAACACTTAGTTTACTATCGACAAATGCCAAACCTGCAGGGTTGTAAAAAGCGATACTCGCATCTCTTGCATCTGCACTTACGCCCCCCATGGCCGCCTGACGAACCCCTTGAAGAGCTACACGATATCCTCCCGCAAAAGCAGAAGAACATAAGCCAAGCATAGCTATTGTTAAGAAAAGTCTCTTCATAATTAGTGATGTTTTTTTTAGAATATGTTTAACACAAATATATATTTTTATTGCTAACAATGTTATGCCAACATAATAATTTTTTTAAATTTACTTAAAATCAATCAATTATATGTTAAAATTATCAGTGTAATTCTTACACTTATTTAGCGTTTTTATTCAATTCAGTCGCAATGATAAATCCTTCCGACCAACAAGCCTGAAAATTAAATCCCCCAGTGATGGCATCAATATTCAACACTTCACCTGCAAAATATAAATTCGTATGAAGCTTACTCTCCATTTTCTTGAAGTTTATCTCGCGTAAATCGATTCCACCGGCTGTAACAAATTCATCTTTGAAAGTGCTTTTCCCATCAACCGCATATACTCCTGTCGTAAGTTCTTTTGCCAACTGCTCGATTTGTGGATTGCGCAAATCTGCAAAATTCAATTTTTCATTGATCCCAACGTAAGTCAACAAAGACTGCCAAAAACGCTTCGGAAAAGAAAAAGGATTATTACTAAAACAATTTTTTTTCGGTTGTTGTTGACGAAGATTTTTCAGGAAATCGATTGTTTCTTCTTCGGATTGTTCTACGAAGTTAATTTTTATCTTGAATTGATATTTTTTCTGGTTCAATGCCAAAGCACCCCAAGCCGAAAGCCGCAAAATTGCTGGGCCACTAAATCCCCAATGCGTAATCAGTAATGGACCTTCTGCTGCCAAATCGCTATCGATAACTTCTACCGAAGCATTTGCAAAGGAAACGCCCATCAACTCTTTTATCCGACGATCTTTACAATTAAACGTAAACAACGACGGAACCGGCGGAACCACTGTATGCCCTAGCGGACGAATCATTTTCCAAGCTTTAGGTGAAGAACCTGTCGCTACGATCACTTTATCATAAACCTCCTCGCCGTTTTGGGTACGAAGAATAAACTGATTGTTTTCTGCTCGTATTTCTTGCACGCCATGACTTAGATGAATCTTGACTTTGGATTTTTCTATTTCTTTCAGGAAACATTCGATTATAGAAAGAGACGAATTCGATTGTGGAAAAATTCGGTTATCGTCTTCAATTTTCAAAGGCACTTTTCTCGACTCGAACCATTCCATCGTATCTCCGGGTTGAAATTGATGAAAAACGCCCAACAATTCTTTTTTTCCGCGCGGATAAAATTCTACCAATTCTCTCGGATCGAAACACGCATGGGTCACATTACAACGTCCTCCACCAGAAATTCTCACTTTCTGCAAAGGACTTGCAGCTTGTTCGTAGAGATGGGTGTTTTCTCCTACTTTTGGGTGAAGATTTGCTGCTATAAAAAAAGCAGAAGCTCCTCCACCGATGATGGCAATTTTATCCAAAATATCTCGGTATTTAATTCTACAAAGATTGCAATCTCCGACAGAAAATCCAAGTCAAAATTGGGCAAGGAGCTTTTTCGTTTTATCTTTGCACAAACAAACACAAAATGCAAATTTTAGACGGATTAAAATTATCCAAACAAATCAAACAAGAAATTAAAGAAAGCGTAGATCAGCTGGTAACCGAAGGGAAAAGAGCACCCCATTTAGCCGCCGTTTTGGTAGGAGAAAATGGAGCTTCGCAAACGTATGTCAACAGCAAAATTAAAGATTGCGAACAAGTAGGATTCCGTTCTTCTTTGGTTCGTTTACCCGAAACAACTTCGCAAGAAGAATTATTAGCAACAATCGAAAAGCTAAACAATGAAGCCGATTTAGATGGTTTTATTGTCCAATTACCTTTACCCAAACACATCGATCAAGAAGCCATTATCAATGCGATTGATCCTAAGAAAGATGTAGATGGATTTCATCCAGAAAATTTCGGTAAAATGGCTTTGGATATGGAATCTTTCATTCCGGCAACGCCTTTCGGTATCATGAAACTCCTCGAGCGAAATGAAATTGAAACTAAAGGTAAACATGCCGTTGTCATTGGTCGTTCGAGAATTGTTGGGAAACCAATGAGTATTTTATTGGCACGAAAAGGAAATCCGGGAGATTGTACCGTAACCTTGGTGCATTCGAGTACTAAAAATTTAGAAGATTTCACCAAACAAGCTGATATTGTAGTTACCGCATTAGGTGTTCCTCATTTCCTGAAAGGCGATATGGTAAAAGAAGGCGCTGTGATTATCGATGTTGGAATTACTCGGGTAGAAGATGCCGATTCGCCAAAAGGTTATCGAATTGCTGGTGATGTTGATTTTGAGAGTGTACAAGATAAAGCTTCTTGGATAACTCCCGTTCCGGGTGGCGTTGGCCCAATGACTCGTGCGATGTTGCTAGAGAATACGCTTCTTGCTTACCAAAGAAATAATTAGAACCAAACATGATACAAATTTCAGGGATTACCAATGAACAACAACAGTTGGCCAACGAAGGTCGCCTCTTACCTGTAATGGAACATTTCTATACCTTACAAGGGGAAGGCGCGTATGCCGGAGTTGCCGCGTATTTTATCCGATTAGGAGGTTGCGATGTTGGCTGTCATTGGTGTGATGTGAAAGAAAGTTGGGATGCAGCAATCCATCCATTAACCGATATAGTAACCTTAGCCAAAGAAGCAGCCGCGATTTGTAAAACCATTATCATCACAGGAGGTGAACCCCTAATGTGGGATTTATCTTTCTTGACAAGTGAATTGCACAAATACGGCGCGAACATCCATATCGAAACTTCGGGTGCTTATGCGTTGACCGGAGAAATTGACTGGGTTACTCTTTCTCCTAAAAAAACAAAATTACCTGTAGAGAGTATTTATCAGCAAGCCAATGAGTTGAAAATGATTATTTATAATCAACACGATTTTACTTTTGCCGAAGAACAAGCCGCCAAAGTGAATGACAATTGCTTACTGTATCTACAAGTAGAATGGAGCAAACGTGACAGCATGTCACCTAAATTGGTTGAGTATGTAAAAGAACATCCGAAATGGAGAATTACGGTACAAACTCATAAGTATTTAGACATCCCTTAAATATATAATCCGTATCTTTATAAGAAACTAATGTATATGAAAAAACTAATCTTATTATCAGGACTATCGATTTTATTAGCTTCTTGCGGAGGCTCTAAAAAAGAAGTAACACCTTTGTCTTCTGAGGAAACAAGTGCAACCAAAGAAGCAGATATCAATGCGCCAGTTACGGCAATCACTATCAAAGGGAATGACAACATGAAATATGACATTACCGAGTTTACCGTGAAAAAAGGACAAGAAGTCACAATCACTTTAGACAACGTAGGTCAATTACCAAAAGAAGCAATGGGGCACAATTTAATTGTATTGAAACCCGCAACCGATGTAGATACTTTTGCTAAAGCTGCCGAAGCTGAGGTAAAAAACGATTACATCCCAAGTGCTTTATCTGCTGACATTATCGCACACACAAAATTATTAGGTCCAGGAGAACAAGACAGCATTACGCTTACCTTTACCGATGCAGGTGATTATACCTATATCTGTTCTTACCCGAACCATTACGTGTTTATGCGCGGTACAATTCATGTGGTAGAATAATTTTTTAGAAAACAACCTACACTTTGGCACAAGATTTGAAATATCTATTTCGAATAAGATTTAGTAGAGTAAATTTTGTCCTCATGTGTTAATTTTGAAGCCTCGATCCTTTCGAGGCTTTTTCTTTTTTATCTCCTCCCGTATTTCATCCCAACGAAAACAAAAAAACCTCAGCCAAAGCCAAGGTTTCTTTATGATGTTATTTTCTATTTATTTTGGATAGAATTACAGCTTCATTTCGAAATTAATCAAATCCTGAAAACGTTTTAAACGCTCGTCCAAACGGTCTTTAGTCAAATCGTTTAACGAATCTGTTCCGAATTTTTCTACCGTTACCGAAGCCAACGCAGAACCGTAGATAATGGCGCGTTTCATGTTCTCGAAACTATAATCTTCTGTGCTCGCCAAATAACCAGAAAAACCTCCTGCAAAAGTATCTCCTGCCCCAGTCGGATCGAAAACATCGTCCAACGGTAAAGCGGGCGCAAAGAAAACGCGTTCGTCCTGAAACAACAAAGCGCCGTGTTCACCTTTTTTTATGATCACGGTTTTCGGTCCCATTTTCATGATTTTTTTAGCAGCTTTGGGCAAGCTGTATTCTTCCGACATTTGTCGTGCTTCCTCGTCGTTGATCGACAAAACATCTACTTCTTTGATCACGGTCATCAAATCGTCCCAAGTATGATCCATCCAGAAATTCATCGTATCTAAAACGACTAATTCTGGGCGTGTTTCCATTTGTTCGAGGACCGATTTTTGTACCAACGGATGTAAATTCCCCAACATCAACACCTTACAATCTTTCCATTGCTCGGGAACTTTGGGTTCGAAATTTTCTAAAACATTCAACTCGGTTGCGATGGTATCACGTGAATTGAGGTCGTTGTGATATTTCCCTTCCCAAAAGAATGTTTTGCCTTCTTTGATGATTTCTAAACCACTTAGGTCGATATTTTTAGATTTTAATAAATCGATGTATTCCTCCGGAAAATCACCTCCTACAACAGACACAACGCCTGTTTTTACGCCTAACAAAGACGAAGCCATGCTAATGAACGTTGCTGCACCCCCTAAGATTTTGTCGGTTTTGCCAAATGGCGTTTCCAACTTATCGAATGCAACGGTTCCTACGGTTAATAAACTCATGGTTATGAATAATTTTTGATTTAACAATCTTTTTTACAAGAAGTTGATGAATTATTTTGATCGAAAAATGGAACTAAAGCCTCAAATTCTAAATCGAACTGATCGCCCGTTTCCATATTTTTCACTTGTGCTTTTTGAGCTTTTAATTCTTCGGATCCGATCATCACCACATAAGCAACCTTATTTTTATCGGCATAATTAAGTTGCTTTTTCATTTTTGCATCTTCCGGATAAACCTCAGCGACAATCCCATTCTGACGAAGTTTTTTAACCAATGTTGCCACTGTTTTAGCTTCTTGGTTTCCGAAATTGATGAATAAAGCTTGTGTTTGGTTGGATGTTTTTTCAGCCGGGAAAAGATTTAATTCTTCGAGCACCAAATAAATCCTATCCAAACCAAAAGAAATCCCAACACCTGAAATATCTTTTAGGCCAAAAATTCCTGTCAAATCATCATAACGTCCACCTCCACCGATAGAAGAAGAAAATTCTCCTTGCTGAGATTTCACCTCGAAAATGGCTCCGGTATAATAATCTAAACCGCGTGCAAGCGTCAGATTCAATTGTAAATTAGTGGTATCTAACCCAATATGATGCACATTCTCGAAAACAAAAGTCAATTCTTCGATTCCTTTTTTACCAATCTCAGAAGTCGCCAAAAGAGTACTTAATTTGGCTAATTGTTCCTGATAATTTCCTTTCATAGAAAACAAAGGAGACAAAATTTCGATGGCTTGCTGAGAAATTCCTTTGCTCAACATTTCTTGTTTCACGGCATCTTCTCCAATTTTATCCAATTTATCGAGCGCAACTGTAAAGTCAATCAATTGCTCTGAGATATTGGCAACTTCAGCCAAACCAGATAAAATTTTTCTGTTATTAATTTGGATGTCAACCGGCAATTGCAAAGCTGTAAAAACGGCATCGTACAAGCCAACAAATTCTACTTCTTGCCATAGAGAATCACTCCCAACAACATCGGCATCGCACTGACAAAACTCGCGATATCGTCCTTTTTGAGGCCGATCTGCACGCCAAACAGGTTGAATTTGATAACGTTTGAACGGAAAAGTAATTTCGTTTTGATGTTGTACTACATAGCGTGCAAACGGCACTGTGAGATCATATCGCAAAGCTTTTTCTGAGATATGTGAGATTAATTTTTGACTGTTTTTTTCTTCTAAAATCGCCTCAGGAGCTTTGGCTAAGTAATCACCCGAATTAAGAATCTTAAAGATCAAACGATCTCCTTCTTCTCCGTATTTTCCAGTCAACGTTGCAAGATTTTCGAAAGATGGTGTTTCGATTGGCGAAAATCCATGCAAAACAAATTGCTGCTGAATGGTTTGTATAATATATTGACGACGATTAACTTCCGCTGGCGAGAAATCGCGCGTTCCTTTCGGAATCGACGGTTTTTGTATGGCCATAAACTAAAATTTTAGACTACAAATTTAGATTTTTTTTCTGGGCTATAAAAGTTTTAAGTAGACAATCCGAACAGAAGTATTTTAGAAAAAAGCTCATAGAAAATGTTGTAAATTTGCGGCATGTATCTCCGTTTACTAAAAGCAAGACAGTTTAAAAATTTCACTGAAAAGGATTTCGAATTTTCACCGAAAATCAATGCCATTGTCGGACAAAATGGTTTGGGCAAAACCAATGTTTTGGACGCTGTTCATTATTTGGCACTAAGCAAAAGTTACCTCAATCATTCGGATGCAATGAATATCCAATTCAATCAAGATTATTTCTTGCTCGAAGGGGAATTTTACAAAGACGATGCCGACGAACAAATTTCTTGTTTGGTCCGAAAAGGACAAGCCAAACAATTGAAAAGAAATAGCAAACAATACGATCGTTTGTCTGACCATATTGGGCAATTTCCGGTAGTGATGATTTCCCCGTACGACAGCGACTTGATCAACGAAGGAAGCGATGTAAGAAGAAAATTTTTAGACAATATTATCTCGCAATCGGACAAGGTATATTTACAAAATTTGCTTCGATACAATAAAGTTTTATCACAAAGAAATGCTCTCCTAAAATACTTTGCGGCGAACCAAACTTTTGATGCAGGAACGCTCGAAATTTACGACAAAGAATTGATTGAGTTAGGGAAAGAAATTCATACCAAAAGAAAATCGTTTGTAGAAATATTTGCCAACGTTTTCGAGTCGTATTATGCTTCCATTTCCGAACAACGCGAACCTGTAAAAATAGAATACATTTCTCAGCTAAACGAGCAATCCTTCGAAACGCTATTGCGCGATCATCTACAAAAAGATCGCTTTGCACAACATTCGACCGCAGGCATACACAAAGACGATTTGGCTTTTACGATTTTTCATCATCCGGTGAAAAAATTTGGCTCGCAAGGTCAACAAAAATCCTACCTAATCGCTCTAAAACTTGCCCAGCTAGAAGTGATTAAGCAAGCGTTAAATCTTACTCCGATTTTGTTATTAGATGATATTTTTGATAAATTGGATGAGCAACGCGTTACGCAACTTATTCGATTGGTGAATGAAGCGCGTTTCGGACAAATTTTTGTAACCGATACGCATCCTAACCGAACAGAAGAAATCATAAAACGAATCAACGAAGAAAGTAAAATTATCCGTTTATAAAACGAATCTATGTACAAAAAGAAATACGAAAAGCGAACCTCGAACCAACAATCTCTTTCAGAATTGATTGAATTTTTTTTCAAACAAGCCGGGAAAGATGAACTGATGCTTGAAGTGAAAGCCGAAATCGCTTGGAGAAAATTGATGGGTTCTTTCCTCGAACAATGGACGGATAAAATGGAAGTGAAAAGAGGAGTTGTTTATCTGAAAATAAATTCTCCGGCAATGCGAAATGAATTAATTTATGCCAAATCGAAAATAATCGAAAATATCAATGAAGAACTTGATCAAGACTACATACATGACCTAAAAATTTACTAAAAAAATGCCATTAATCAACCGATCTACTTACCGCCCCAAAAAAATTTATCAACAAGAAGCTCACCTCTCCACCATCTTTCCTGCTCGCCTAAAAAAATATCCCGTTCCCGACTATACGCGTGAAAAACTAGAACTAGATGATGGCGATTTTCTCAACCTCGATTGGCGAAAAAAAGAACAGCCCAACAAAATCGTTATTCTTTGCCATGGCTTAGAAGGCGACAGCAAACGAACCTACCTCAACACTTGTTCTGACTATTTCTACGAACGTGATTTCGCAGTTCTTGCCTGGAATTATAGAAGTTGTGGTGGCGAAATGAATCGCCTGAAAAGACTCTATCATCATGGGACCTACGACGATCTAGAACGCGTGGTCAATTACTCGATTTCGTTAGGTTATACTGAAATTGCATTGGTAGGATTTTCTATGGGAGGCGCTCTAATTATGAATTATTTAGGAAATATTTCAGTGCCAAAAGAAGTAAAAGTTGGGGTCGGAATTTCGGTTCCGATTTCTCTAAAATCTTCTGCCGACACCTTGAAGAAATTTCCGAATGTTGTTTATTTTCAGAATTTCAAGCGAACTTTATTACCGAAATTCACCGAAAAAGCGGCACAATTTCCGGGTGAAATTAACTTAGATCTTCTGAAAAAAGTTCGATCATTCGACCAAATAGACGATTACGTTACCGCCCCATTGCACAATTATCCGAACAAAGAAGCCTATTATACCGAAGCTTCTCCTAAACATTGCTTGCACAAAATCCGCACGCCTTGTTTGGTCGTTAATGCCAAAAACGATCCTTTTCTTGGCAAAGAATGTTACGACGTTTCACTGTTCGAAAATCATCCTTTTGTCTATTTCGAGCAACCCGAATTTGGAGGACATTGTGGTTTTTCTTTGAGCGGTCAACGACATTCTTGGGCAGACAAACGTGCTTATAATTTTGTAATGAAATACATACAAAAAACCAAAAATTCATAAGAACTTCCTTATTTTCGTAAAAAACATACCGATGCAACAGAATTTGTCGAAACTAAAAATATCCCTTATTCAATATGATGTGGCTTGGGAAGATCGAGAGGCGAATTATTCGCGCATAGAAGAATTGATTCGTTCTACCGAAACTGACCTTATTTTGTTACCCGAAATGTTTCCGTCTGGTTTTTCGATGAATGTTGAAAAAATTGCAGAGAAACCATTCGGTGAATCTTTTAATTGGATGATGAATTTAGCGAAAACAAAGAAAATTGCAGTTGCCGGAAGTGTTTCGACCAAAGAAAGCGACAAATATTTCAATCGTTTTTACTTTATTGCGCCAGAAGGATCAATTTATATTTACGATAAAAAACACCTTTTTGGGTATGGAAAAGAAGCCGATGTATACTCGGCAGGTGATCGGATAATTTCGATTGATTATCGCGGTTGGAAGATTCGCCCAATTGTTTGTTACGATCTTCGTTTTCCGGTTTGGTGTAGAAATACCGATGATTATGATTTGATGCTTTGCAATGCTTCTTGGCCAAAATCTCGACGAGAAGCTTGGATGAGTTTACTCAAAGCGCGCGCCATAGAAAATATGGCGTATGTTGCTGGGGTCAACCGAATCGGTGTCGATGGTTATAATTTGGTTTACAAAGGCGACTCGCAACTTTATGATGCATTGGGGAACGAACTAAAAAATGAAAACGCAAGCCAAGAAGTGCTTACGTTTACATTGGATTATCAATCGTTGCATTCGACAAGAAAACATTTTGGTTTTTTAGATGATCGCGATGCGTTTAGTTTAGACTTTTAAATCACTTTTTATTGTACAATCCTATTCATCTTTTTAGGTTGGATGAGCTCCTTCCGAAAAATTAATTCTCAGGTCCTACCATATTTTTAGGATCCAAAATAGCATCCAATTGTTGTTTAGACAATAGACCATGTTCCAACACCAAATCGTACACGCTTCCGTTTGTGGCAAGAGCTTCTTTGGCAATTTTGGTGCTTGTTTTATAACCGATATAAGGATTAAGCGCCGTTACAATTCCGATACTATTTTGCACTTCTTGTTTCAGATGTTCTGTGTTGGCGGTAATTCCTTCCACGCATTCTACACGCAAAGTCGTCATGGCATTGGTAAGATATTGTATCGATTCGATGATCGAAAATCCAATCACCGGTTCCATAACATTCAACTGTAATTGTCCGGCTTCGGCAGCAAAAGAAACCGTTAAATCATTTCCTAAAACTTTGTAACAAACCTGATTAACCACTTCTGGGATCACAGGATTCACTTTACCAGGCATAATAGATGAACCGGGTTGTTTGGGCGGTAAATTGATCTCGAACAAACCAGTTCTCGGACCTGAAGTTAACAAACGTAAATCGTTGCAAATTTTAGAAAGTTTGATACTCAGCTTTTTCAAGGCTGATGAATAATCGACAAAAGAACTCGTATCGGAAGTAGCTTCGACAAGATTTTCGGCTAATTGCACAGGTTCCTTCAACAATGCGGCTATTTTTTGGGTACAAAGCGTTGCATAACCCGGCACAGCATTTAGTCCCGTTCCGATCGCTGTTGCGCCCATATTAATTTCTAAGAATTGTTGAGCAACGCGATGCAAATGAGCGACTTCTTTTTTCAAGGTAATCGAGAATCCTTCGAATTCTTGTCCCAATGTCATCGGAACAGCATCTTGCAATTGAGTTCTTCCCATTTTGATGATCGAACTAAATTCTTTTGCTTTTTTATCCAAGGCGAAAGAAAGTTTTTCCAAAGCTTCGGTCAAAGGTTTATTCATTTCGAATAAAGCAATTTTTAGTGCTGTTGGATACGCATCATTGGTCGATTGTGATAAATTCACATGGTCGTTGGGCGAACAAAATTGATAATCGCCTTTTTTCTTTCCTAAAAATTCTAAGGCTATATTGGCAATAACTTCGTTGGCATTCATGTTTACAGAAGTCCCAGCTCCACCCTGAATCATATCAATCGGGAACTGATCTGCGTATTTCCCTTTCAGTAATTCTAGGCAAGCAAATTCTATTGCATTATAATGTTCATCCGACAAAACACCCAATTCGTTATTGGCTTGCGCAGCGCCCAATTTCACGACTGCCAAAGCTTTGATGAATTCGGGATAATGACTGAGTTTATGGTTTGTAATCTGAAAATTATTGATAGCTCTTTGTGTCTGAATTCCGTAGTAAGCCGATTCTGGAACAGAAAGTTCACCTAATAAATCCGACTCGATTCTCATTTTTTGCATGTCTTGTTTTTTGCATGTTTAGTGAGTATAAAAGTACAAAAATCGCTTCTTTCTACAAGTAGAAAAACGACAAAATAAAGGTCAATTGGTTTTATGGTTTTGTTTTTTAATTCATGGATTTTGGTAGGATTATTTCCAAACTTATCCAAAAGAATTTGTAGGCTTGTGGCTCATCCTACCGAAAACTCACCCAAAAAAAATCAACATTATTTCGATAGAATAAGTATATTTAACATTTTCTTGAGAACATGAAAGCAGCTCGATATTATTCCTTAGACGTGTTTCGTGGCGCAACCGTCGCACTAATGATTTTGGTCAATAATCCAGGATCTTGGTCGTATATGTTTTCGCCGCTACAACATGCGCCTTGGCATGGATGCACGCCGACCGATTTGGTTTTTCCTTTCTTTCTTTTTGCCGTTGGGAATGCAATGTCTTTTGGGATGTCTCGTCTGAAACAACAAGCTAGCAGCGTTTTCTGGAAAAAAATTATCAAACGAACGATTCTTATTTTTGGTATCGGATTGTTTATCAATTGGTGGCCATTTCTCAAGTGGGAAAACAACGAATTAGTGTTCAGAGCGTGGCAAGAATCCTCAGAAAATGGCGTTCGAATTATGGGCGTTTTACAACGAATTGCCATCGCTAATTTCTTTGCTTCGATCTTGGCTTATTATTTTAGAGAGAAAATGGTCCTGAAGATTTCTGTTTTTATACTGCTCTTATATTGGGCGCTAACTTTCTTTTTGGGTGGTGTTGATCCTTATAGTTTAGAAGGTTTTATAGGAACCAAAATCGACGTCGATCTGCTTGGTTTAGCTCATATCTATAAAGGCGAAGGCGTGCCTTTTGATCCGGAAGGTTTGTATAGCACAATTCCTACAATTTCACAGATTTTATTGGGATATTTGGTAGGAGTTTATATTCAGAAACAAGGCGATATTCAATGGTTTTCTCGTTCTTTACCAGCAAGTAACCCTCCTATTTATCGAATGCTCAGCGGTTTATTTGTTCTTGGAACTTTCGCTATAATCATCGGATACATTTGGCAATTAGATTTTCCGTACAACAAAAAAATATGGAGCAGTTCGTACGTTGTGCATACCACAGGTTTGGCTATGCTCACCATTGGTTGTATGGTTTGGGTCGCCGAAGTTTTGCAAATGCGTCCTGCTTGGATGAAATTTTTCGACGTTTTCGGAAAAAATCCTCTTTTCATTTTTGTCCTGAGTGGACTTTTACCAAGATTACTACAACTTATTCGAATAAAAAATGGGTTTACCGAAACGGGTGAAATTCGCTATCTTTCTCCTTTGAGTTGGTTCTACGAAAACGTTTGTGCACAAATTCCAGGAACTCCAAAAATTGGTTCTTTTGTCTATTCGCTTGTTTTCTTAGCTCTCTTTTGGGGATTAGCTTATCTTCTGGATCGGAAAAAGATCTATATCAAAGTATAACTAATTTTCGGTAAGAGGTTTTACAGAATTGGAGTGCTTCCTTGCTCCCTGAAATAAGCCAATTTACTCTGAAATAAAGTCGCCATTGTTTGGGCTTGTTTTTGAGCTTTTTCGGTGGTTTCGTCAGCTTCGAAGTTCTCTGCCAACGTTTCGGTAAACAACGATAACCAGCGATCGAAATGTTCTTCAGTTAAGCCCAAAGAAATATGAGGCGGAAAAGGACGACCTCTGTACGTGTATTGATCTTCGAACAAAATCGTTTCCCAAAATTGATACATTTTCTGCAAATGATGCGGCCAACGATCTTCAATTACACGATCGAAAATAGGTCCGATCAAATCATCTTTTTGTACTTTACCATAAAAAGTATCCACTAATAATTCGATTTCTTCTCTGTTCGTAATTTTCTTTTTCATCGTCATGCGTATTAAAAATTCATTACCATTTCAGCTTCATTTTCAAAACATATTCTCCTTCAAAACTTGGTTTATTGCTTGTCCTATCTCCTACCGTAATTTTGTAATTTCCATTGCGAATTGGCAACGAAAATAGGGTCGATTTTCCTAATTGATTTCCTTGCGTTCCGTCCGGATTTAGAATTTGTATAATTCCAATATTTGCGGTAGAATCAGCTGTCAATAGACTTATTTCTAATTTATTGGCTGTATCTGTATTGACCCAAAAAACATTTCGTTGATGGGCTTTTTTCTCAACTTTTTGTTCCGTTTTAGCATAGCTAAATTGCAGTGTATCTACCATGTCGGGCAATAGCAATTTTGCTGTAACTTTTGGCGTCGAAACTGGTTTTTGCTTTTGCACCTCCACCACTTTTTTAGAAGATTTTTGCGGTATTGCTTCCTCTTCTTCTCTCGGTTGATTCCGTTGTAATAAAGCGGCATATTCTTCCTTTACACCAACCGGACTAGGCTTGATTTCTGGAATTCTTGGTCGATCACATCCTACAAATAAGAGGAGAAAAAAGGCGAATAAAAAAGTTCTCAAAACGGAAAAAATATTTTTACTAAAATACGAAAATTATTCGATTGACTATCTTTCTGTTTGGATAGGAATATTCTTTTCTTGCTGATTTTCATCAGAAAAAAAAAACAACATATTGTGTTGAAAAAGAATACAATTTACGCTGATTTCGATAATTTTTTGGTTGGATAAAAAACCATAAAATTCTACTAATTTTGTAACTTGAACCAAAGTTCGACCAACAAAATGTTAGCATACACAAAATTAGGAAAAGGTGAAAATACCGTTGTTTTTTTACATGGCTTTTTAGAAAATAGAAAAATTTGGTTTGATTTAGCCGAAGATTTAGCTTCCGATTTTTCGATTCTTTTGATTGATTTACCAGGTCATGGCTTATCAGAAAATATTGAAGGAATTCCTTCGATAGATCAAATGGCGAGAGAAGTCATTCGTGTAACCGACCAAGAAAATATTGCATCTTTCACGGTTTGGGGACATTCGATGGGCGGTTATGTTGCCTTGGCTATTGCAGAACTTTTCCCGCAGAAATTAGACGCTTTAGTCTTGATGAATTCTACCACGTTTGCCGATGATGATGAAAAGAAATTGCAACGGACAAAAGCAAAAAAAACAGTCGAAAAAAATCTTAAAACCTTGATAAATCTTAGCGTTCCTAATTTATTCTATCATCAAGAAAAAGAAGAAATCCAAGCAGCTATCGAAGTTCTAAAAAAGATTGCGTACGAAACAAGTGTAGAAGGTGCGCAATATGCGTTAGACGCAATGCGTTTACGTCCCGATCGACAAAAAATACTGCTTCAATTCCCGAAACCTTCATTGATTATTGTCGGAAAGTTTGACGAAACGGTGAATCCAGATCAGTTGCTTGCAAGTCTAGAGAATCATCCTACCGTAACCACAAAAACGCTCTCAACCGCGCATATTTCTCATTATGAAAATTATGATGAAGTGCTGAAAATTGCTTGGCAATTTCTGAAAACTGTCTATTGCTAATTATCGCTCGACTCGATGAATGAAACGAGTGAGCTTCACCGCCATATCGAAAAAAATAATTTTTGCATTTCCGTTTCTTTCGATGTGGTAAGCCGCTTCGTTGAGTTCGTTGAGAATATCTTCTATGTTTCGGCTATTGATATAAGGAAAAAAACCTTCCCATTTGAAAGAATCTGATTTCACTTGCAGATAACTAATCTCATCGGTTTGATAATTTTTGAGCAATGCTTGACGATAAATTTCGGATGAATGAATTAAGAAATTTTTCTGCTCATCTCTCGACCAAAGTGAAATTTCATTGGCCCAAAGAATAATCTCTCGCAAAGCCGATAATTTCTTTTTGGCCAAAAATGCCAAACGTACCATCGACACAAAATAAGTATCATAGAGCGAATGATCTTCTGTTGCTAGTTGCTTAGCCACACGTAAATTTCCCTGTGCCATGAAAGCCGTTTGTTTGGCAAGATCGGTAGGAATATTTTCTTGTTCTACGAGATATTTTTCAACTGCAGCATCAGTCAGATGTGGAATATTTACGACCTGACAGCGCGACAAAATGGTAGGTAAAATCGCATCTTGTTTTTCGGCAATCAGAATAAAAATTGTTTTTTTAGGTGGTTCTTCAATAACTTTTAGAAGTTTATTTGCAGCATCTTCGTTCATCAAATCTGCATGCCAAATAATCATCACTTTGTATCCACCTTCGTAACTATTGAGCGTTAAACGTTTGATGATATCATTGGCTTCGTGAACATTGATTATGCCTTGTTTTTTTTCTATGCCTAGGAATTTCATCCAATCAGAATAATTTCCGTACGGATTTTCTAAGACAAAATTTCTCCACAAACCGATGTATTTTGTTGCTACCGGATGCTGACCGTCACTTGCCGAAACTTTGTTATAAGGATACGAGAAATGCAAATCTGGATGTTGCAAATGAGCAACTTTCTGAGCACAAGCCGATACAGAATCTGGACACAAAATCTGCTGTGCATACGCAATAGCCAAAGGTAAAGCACCAGCACCTTCAGGGGCGATGAACAATTGAGCGTGACTTATTCTGCCGTCTTTTATGGTGGCTTTTAATTGATTGATCAGTTCGGTTTGCCCGACAATTTTATCCCATAGCATAGACCAAAATTACAACATTTTCGGTGAGTTTATAGAACTGATTTATTTCATTTGGATTGATTAATTAAATAATAAGACCTACTTTTGCTTTTATTCAGTCTAAATAAGACAAATGAGGTATTTGTATTTAAGCATAATTTTGGTCGTTCTCAGTTTACTTTCTCTTTTTATTGGAGTAAAGGAAATTCCGCTACGCTCGATTTTTGCTTTGTCTGATGATGAGTTAATGATTCTGGGAATCAGTCGAATTCCAAGAACAATCGCCTTGATTTTGACAGGAGTTGGGCTTAGTATCGCAGGATTTATCATGCAACAAATTGCCCAAAACAAATTCGTCGCTCCCTCTACCGCCGGCACACTCGATGCTGCAAAAATGGGAATTCTATTTAGCATAATTTCTTTTCAGCACATTTCGGTTTTTGGTAAAACCCTCATTGCATTAGTTTTTGCTCTTTTAGCCACTTGTATTTTTATTATGATGGTTAGAAGAATTCGTACGAAAAATGTAATTTTCATTCCACTCATCGGAATTATGTACGGGAATATTCTCAATGCGATTTCTACTTTCTATGCCTACAAAAACAATATTGTACAAAGTGTTCAGGGTTGGATGATGGGCGACTTTTCATCTGTTTTGCAAGGGAATTACGAGTCGATCTATTTCATCCTACCAGCCGTAGTCATTACTTATTTATATGCCAATGAATTTGTTGTGGTCGGGATGGGCGAAAATTTCTCTAAAAACCTTGGGCTCAATTACCATAGTATCGTCTATATCGGGCTATTTTGTGTTGCGCTAACCGTAAGTGTTACGGTGGTTACGGTAGGAGCTATTCCTTTTTTAGGTCTGATAATTCCCAATGTTGTAAGTATGATTCATGGTGATAACTTGAAAAAAACTTTGCCTTATACAGCCCTTTATGGCGCTATTTTCTTGATTATTTGTGATTTAATCGGGCGGATAATTATTTTCCCATACGAAATACCAATAGGCCTAACAATCGGTGTTGTGGGCGGAATATTTTTCTTTTTCCTCATCCTAAAACGCAAAGCCTAATGACCAAAACCTTACGAAATAGAACCTTAATCCTGAGCAGTGTTTTCACCTCTGTCGCCGCGCTTTTTATGTTTTATAACATGGGAAGCAACCTCGATTATGTCTTGCCAAGAAGACTTATCCGTCTGAGTACGATAATTTTGGTAGGAGTTTGTGTGGGCTATTCTTCTTTGATTTTCCAGACAATAACCAATAATAAAATCCTTACTCCATCGATCATGGGATATGAAGCGGTCTTCATTCTCTTCCAAACTTTTTTGGTGTTTTTGTATGGCGATAAAACATTTAAGGTGATTAATCAAAACGATAACTTTTTTATATCAATTGCCTTTATGATGCTTTTTTCGTTCATCATGTATTTTGTCTTATTCAAAAAAGGAAAAAATAATATCTATCATTTATTATTGATCGGATTGGTGCTTGGAACCTTATTTAGTACGCTGAGTCAATTTATACAAATCATCATCGATCCGAACGAATTTTCGATGTTAGAGGCTTTTATGTTCGTATCGTTTACCAAAATGAATACAACGCTACTCTACACTGCCGGCGGGATTACTATCGTTACCTTAATTTTTGCACAACCTTACCTTAAATATTTAGATGTGATAGCGCTTGGTCGCGAACACGCCATAAATCTGGGTTTGAACTACAATCGTCTGATCCAAATTTACATGTTCATCATTTCTATTTTAGTTTCAGTTTCAACCGCTTTGGTCGGCCCGATTGCTTTTTTAGGCATCATGGTAACCAATTTATGTTACGAGCTTTTCATCACGAGAAAACACCGTTATATGGTGTGGCTTTGTAGCATTATTGCTTGTGTTTTTTTATTGCTTGGCCAAACATTGATCGAACATTTTTTCAATTTTTCAACCACGACAAGCATCGTTATCAACTTTATCGGTGGCGTTTATTTTATCTATCTCGTCCTTAAATCAACTCAAAAAAATGATCAAAGTAGAAAATATATACAAACAATTCGGTAAACGAAATGTCCTTAATGGAGTCGGATTTGATATTCCAAAAAATCAAATCACTTCGCTAATTGGTCCTAACGGAGCCGGAAAAAGTACGCTTTTATCGATCATTAGCCGCCTGATAGAAAAGGACAAAGGATCGGTTAGTTTGGATGGTGAGAATCTTTTCAAAATAAAAAATAAAGAGTTAGCCAAACATTTATCTTTCTTGAAACAAGCCAATCATCTCGAACTAAAATTAACGGTCGAAGACCTTGTTGCTTTTGGTCGATTCCCTTATTCGAAAGGAAAATTGACACAGATTGATCACGAAAAAATACAAGAAGCCATTGCTTTTTGCTCGTTAGAAGAATTCAAGGATTGTTATTTGGATGAATTGAGTGGTGGACAGCGACAACGTGCATTTCTCGCGATGGTGATTGCCCAAGATACCGAATATATTTTGCTCGATGAGCCACTCAATAATCTGGATATGAAGCTTTCGGTAAAAGTGATGAAAACCCTAAAACGCTTGGTCGAAGAGAAAGGAAAAACAGTGATCATTGTGATTCATGAAATCAATTTTGCTGCGAATTATTCAGATTATATCATTGCTCTGAAAGATGGGAAAGTCCTAAAAAAAGGACCGACAGAAGAAGTTATTTCTGCCGAAAATCTAAAAGAAATTTTCGATCTCGATTTTGAAGTAATCGAACGAAACGGACAACGAATTTGTAATTATTTTAATTTATAAAACCCTTAATATGAAAAAGTTAATACAACTTTCTATACTTTCTGCGCTTTTCTTAGTTGGCGCATGCAAAGAAAATGAAAAACAACACAATGCCGATGCCGAAACCATCGAAGTTGTACACGAATTAGGTACAACACAAGTAAAAGAAAACCCAGAAAGAGTGGTCGTTTTTGATATCGGATCTCTCGAAACTTTGGATCAATTGGGCGTAAAAATTGTCGGTATGCCGAAAGATTTCCTACCCGAACATTTACAGAAATATGCACAAGATCCGAGCATAGAAAATGTGGGTTCTGTGAAAGAAGCAAACTACGAAAAAGTAAATGCTCTAAATCCTGATCTTATCATCATTTCTGGTCGTTTACAAGATGCTTACAAAGAACTATCTTCCATTGCACCAACTATTTACATGCAAGTTGACAATAAAGATTACCTTAATTCTTTCGAAAAAAACACTCTTACTTTAGGGAAAATTTTCGGAAAAGAAAAAGAAGCTGAAGAAAAGGTAAATCATCTAAAACAAGAAATCCAAACCGAAAAAGATATTCTAGCTAAAGATGATAAAAAAGCATTGATTGTTTTGTACAATAAAGGTAAATTTAGTGCTTACGGAAAAGGTTCTCGTTTTGGATTTATTCATGATGTTTTAGGAGTGCAACAAGCAGCCGAAAATTTGGATGTAGCAACGCACGGACAGCCTATTTCTAATGAATTTATCGAGCATACAAATCCAGATTACTTATTTATTGTCGATCGTTCTGCCATGATTAACCATGTGGATACCAATAAAAAAGAAATCGAAAATGCACTTATTCAGCGTACAAATGCTTATAAAAATGGTAAGGTTATTTACCTAAATCCGCAAGTTTGGTACATCTCGGGAGGAGGTTTAACTTCTACACAAATGATGGTGGATGATGTGAAAAATGCCTTAAAATAATATATTATGAACAAGCCAAAAATTGCAAGAAAAGAATTCGAATTGGTTGGGAAAGAATATATTACACCGCACTATATTCGGGTTACTTTACAATGTGATGACATTTCACCTTATGCTATTTGCACCTTAGGCGTTAATAACAAAATAATACTTCCACCCAAAGGAGTTGACCGTGTTTATTTTCCTACTTTGGCCGAAAACGGAGTCGATCAGATTCCAGTAGAAGAACATTTGCGCCCTATTATCAGGACATATACGCATCGATACATCGATCTAGAAAAAAATCAATTGCAGATAGATTTTGTACATCATGGCGAAAACGGACCGGCTTCTGCTTGGGCAATTCGTGCCGAAAAAGGAGATAAAATCGGTGTGGCGATGAAAGCACAAAAATCAGAATTATACCCTCAAGCAGATTGGTATTTCTTGATTGGCGATGCCACAGCTATTCCGGTAATTGCTTCTATTTTAGAGTCTTTGCCACAAGATGCAAAAGGTGTTGTATTGCTCGAAACTCCTACCAAAGAAGATGAACAAAATCTACAAAAACCCGAAGGAGTAACTATAAAATGGTTGCATAATCCGCATCCAGACAAAGGAAGTGAATTGGCAAAAATCGCTCAACAACAACCACTTCCGACTATCGAAAATAAATTTGCTTATGTTGCAGCTGAATTTTCTACGGTGAAAGAACTGAGAAATTATTTCCGTAAAGATCTAGGTTGGACCAAAGATGAACTCTATGCTTATTCGTATTGGAAAGCCGGAGTTGCCGAAAACAAATCGGTTACTTCTCGCCGCGATGAAAAAAATTCGATGGAATAAGAACTCTGTTTCTCACAAAAAATAAAACCACTATCAAAGCAAATCCTCTTGGGTTTGCTTTTTCTTTTTTGCCCATCTTCTATACCCCAAAACACTCGCTGCAATCACGCCCATCGCATAAAAAAGCACTAAAAAAATATCACTACTTTTATGATGATATCGACGAAAAATCTTTTCATTATTTTGGATTATTTGTACAATATCCACCACCGATTGTTTATCATCAATCCCTTTATGGTAAACCGTTAACGGTTTATTTTCATCAATTGGTTGGAGAAGAAAACTATTATTTTTGTAGGCATAAATGGTGTCATTGTTCCAAAATTTTATGTACTTCACCAGATAGCTCAACGATCCATTTTTATTGATTTTTTCTGCGCGATATTTCCCTTGTTTTTCTATCGTTCCAGTCGCATGAAAAAAGGATGAATAGGGCGTCAACAAGACGAAAGATTGCTGAATAAACAACCCTAAAAAAGCCACAAAAAGACCAAGGTAAAAAACTTGTGGCAACCACGATTTCATCTCAATTTTCTTCAATTTTCTAGGTTTATTTTTCTAATATTTCTTGCAAGTTGGCCGGTGAATAGTTCACCGATTTCAGGGTTTTATGATCCTCTTTTCGATAGACCAAAAACAAACCATCTTTTTCTTGATAATAACTTTCTGTTCCGTCTTTGTCGAAATAATATTGTTGAGTTTGCTTGGCCTCTTCTTCTGTTTTACAGGCTTTGCTCATATTCGATCGTTGCACTTCTTCAAATAAATCGTGAAACTTTTCTTGCATTCCGAACTCTAAAATTGCTCCCGAAAGCACGTATTGCAAATCGCAAAAAGCATCGGCAATTTCTACCAAATCTTTTTCGTTAATAGCCTGTTGCAACTCTGCCAGTTCTTCGGTTAACAAAGCAACGCGCAATTGACAACGCTCCGCAGACGGAATTTGAGGTTCTTCTAAAATTGGATGCTGAAAAGTGGTATGAAATTCTGCTACTGCTTGCAACGGTTTTGGTTCGATCATCTTTTATTTTTTTGATTTGATATTTTAGTCAAAATACGGAACAATTCTCGAAAATAGAAAATATCCAAAATAGAAAGCTTTGTTTCTTTACTAAAAAATATTTTTTTGGGGGTTAGAATTTTCTTTTTGCGTGGATTATATCCTACCGAAAACCAATAAAATAGCTAATTTGACAAAATATAAAAGAAGTTTGTACGGAATTGACTTAAAAATCTTGTAGTCTGCTGAGAAAAGATTATTTTTGCCTATTCGAGAAATAGAACATGAAGAATATCCGTAATTTTTGTATTATCGCTCACATCGACCATGGGAAAAGTACCTTGGCCGATCGTTTATTACAAGTAACGAAAACCGTTACCGATCGTGAGCTACAAAGTCAGACCTTAGACGATATGGATTTGGAGCGAGAACGTGGGATTACCATTAAATCTCATGCGATCCAAATGGAATATGAAAAAGATGGTGAAACCTATATATTAAACCTTATTGACACGCCGGGACACGTGGACTTCTCTTATGAAGTTTCTCGTTCGATTGCGGCTTGTGAAGGCGCTTTACTGATTGTAGATGCGGCGCAAAGCATACAGGCACAAACCATTTCTAACCTATATTTAGCGTTGGAAAATGATCTAGAAATCATCCCAGTCCTTAATAAAATCGATTTGCCTTCTGCCAATCCGGAAGAAGTTACCGATGATATTGTCGATTTAATTGGTTGTGATCCTAGCGATGTTTTACGCGTAAGTGGAAAAACTGGTGAAGGGGTAGAAGAACTTTTGCACACGATTATAGAGCGCGTTCCTGCTCCAGTAGGTGATCCGAATGCTCCGCTGCAAGCTTTGATTTTCGATTCTGTGTATAATCCTTTCCGTGGAATTGAAGCTTTCTACAAAGTGGTTAATGGTGAAATAAGAAAAGGAGATGAAGTAAAATTCATGGCGACTGGAAAAAAATACCATGCCGATGAAATTGGAACTTTAAAACTGACTCAAGTCGAGAAAAAAATCATCAAAACAGGAGATGTAGGATATATCATTTCGGGTATAAAAACAGCTTCTGAAGTAAAAGTTGGTGATACAATTACTTTGACTGAAAATCCTGCAACCGAGCCAATTGATGGGTTCGAGGAAGTGAAACCAATGGTTTTCGCGGGGATTTATCCAGTAGATACAGAAGATTACGAAGAGTTAAGAGCTTCTATCGAAAAGCTCCGTCTAAACGATGCCTCTCTTACCTACGAAGCAGAATCTTCTGCGGCTTTAGGTTTTGGTTTCCGTTGTGGATTCTTAGGAATGTTGCACTTAGAAATCATACAAGAGCGCTTAGAACGAGAATTCAATATGACCGTTATTACCACAGTACCAAACGTGTCGTATGAAGCATATTTAGAGAAAGATCCTACCGTAATGATACCGGTTCATAACCCTTCTGAATTACCAGATCCGGCAGGTCTTAATCGTGTAGAAGAGCCTTACATCAAGGCATCGATCATTACAAAAGCTGAATTCGTAGGTCCAGTGATGAGTTTATGTATCGAAAAACGAGGCGAATTAACCTCACAAAATTATTTGACTCAGCATCGAGTAGAATTGGTTTTTGATATGCCTTTGGCCGAAGTTGTTTTTGATTTTTATGATCGTTTGAAATCGATTTCGAAAGGTTATGCGTCTTTCGATTACACGCCTTCTGGCATGAAAGCCTCTAAGTTGGTAAAAGTGGACGTGATGATCAACGGAGAAGTTGTAGATGCTCTTTCTGCTTTGATTCACGTAGACAACGCTTATAATATTGGAAAGAAGATGTGCGAAAAATTGAGAGAATTAATTCCACGTCAACAATTCGACATTCCGATTCAGGCTGCGATTGGCGCGAAAATTATTGCTCGTGAAACGATAAAAGCACTCCGAAAAGACGTAACTGCAAAATGTTATGGAGGAGATATTTCGCGTAAACGTAAGTTATTAGAAAAACAAAAAGCCGGGAAGAAAAAGATGCGTCAGATTGGTCGCGTAGAAGTTCCGCAATCAGCATTCTTAGCTGTATTGAAGTTGAACGACTAATTCCTTTCTCACCCCAAAATATCAACCACTTTAATTGTCAATTAGAGTGGTTTTTTTGTGTCTGATAATGATCAAAATCGGTATAAATATTGCAATTCATATAAATATTATTTAATCAAAAAAAAACATAAAGACATGACTTTTAATGAAATAATTAATAGCAACGAAAAAGTTTTGGTCGACTTTTTTGCAACATGGTGTGGACCTTGTCAAATGATGCATCCTATTTTAGAACAACTAAAAGACGAGGTAAAAGACGAAGTGAAAATTGTAAAAATAGACATTGATAAAAACCAGGCACTCGCTGCGAAATACCATGTACAGGGCGTTCCTACCTTTATTCTTTTCAGAAATGGACAACAAGTCTGGAAAGAAAGTGGCGCACGAAACAAAGAAAATTTATTACAAGTAATTCAGCAACATTAGGCTTTTTTACCTTTGTAAAATTTATAGAAAACAAATAAAATCCCCATCCAAATCGGAATCAAAATTACCGGAACATGCATTCCTGTTATGCTCATCAATACCAAAATCGTCAGTAAAAATAGAATACAAATATAATTTGAGATCGGGTAAAATATCGATGGAAATTTTGTTTGGATATGATTTTCTATTTTATTTTTCTTGAATTTGAGATGTGTATAACTTATCATCAACCAATTGATAATCAACGCAGAAACTACCAAAGACATGAGATATTCTAAAGCTTTATCTGGGATAATTTTATTGATGATAATACAAATTGCTGCAAAACAAGAAGACACTAATATAGCATTAATAGGTACGTGATTTTTGTTTAATTTCAGCAAAACTTTCGGTGCATTTCCTTGTTCAGCCAACCCAAAAAGCATTCGACTATTACTATAAACACTACTATTATAGACCGATAGAGCTGCCGTAAGAACAATGACATTTAGGGCGTTGGCAATCAGTTTGGTAAAGCTAATGGTCCGTCCGAAAAGATCCAACTCGAAGCCTTCTAGGTTCTTAAAAACCATCACAAATGGACTTGAATCTTTATCTATTTCTGCCCACGGACTCAATGAAAATAATATTATCAAAGCTCCTACATAGAAAATTAATATCCTATAAATCACTTGATTAGTCGCTTTTGGAATTGTTTTTTCAGGATTTTTCGCTTCTGCCGCTGTAATCCCAATTAATTCGAGCCCACCGAAAGAAAACATAATAAGCGCCATGGCAGCAAACAAACCAGTATATTGATTCCCAGTATGATTGAAAAGACCTTTCGGGAAGAAACCTCCGTTATTCCATAAATTTTCTATGGTTGCATTTTCACCTCCTGTCCCACTCAACAATAGATAAACTCCAAAAATTATCATCGCGATAATTGCAACAACTTTGATGATAGAAAACCAAAATTCGGTTTCACCATAGACTTTTACAGAGGCTAAATTGAGCGCTGTAATGACCAAAAAGAAAAATAAACTCGAAACCCAAAGTGGAATTTCTGGCCACCAAAAATGCACGTAATGCCCAATAGCCGTGAGTTCTGCCATGCTTACGAGAATGTAGAGAATCCAATAATTCCAACCAGAAGCAAAGCCAGGGAAATTTCCCCAATATTTATAAGCAAAATAACTAAAACTACCAGAAACGGGCTCTTGCACGACCATTTCGCCCAATTGACGCATGATAAAAAAAGCAATAATCCCGGCCATTGCATAGCCCAAAATTACAGACGGACCCGCTAACACTGCAGCTTGCCCGATCCCCAAAAACAATCCTGTTCCAATTGCACCGCCTAGGGCAATGAGCTGGATATGTCGATTGGTCAGTCCACGAACTAAGGTTGGTTTTTGGTTGGCTTCTTCTTTTTGGTTCATGCTAAATAATTATAATCGCTAAAGGTAAGAAAACTTGGTTTAGTAATTTAGCTTGGTGTACGATTAATCTAATTTTCTTGATTGAGTATGCAAAAGATTCATCATAAATATAAAAAATAATTATTCATATTCACTGATATTCAATAAGATATAAAAAGAGGCCTAATTTTGTTCACAAATTCCTTGATTTTATCAAAAGTCGTCTTATATTTGCAACCTCAAACGCACACAATCGGGGTGTAGCGTAGCCCGGTCATCGCGCCTGGTTTGGGACCAGGAGGTCGCAGGTTCGAATCCTGCCACCCCGACTAAGTTTAGTAAAATCCATAATACTCGTAATTCGTTTTGAATTACGAGTATTTTTTTTTGAATATTTTTATTAAATGTTTCTTATAATACTACTAAAAGTACTTAGAAATGAGTTAAATGCGATTATATCTTATTTTATCCATTGATTTACGTATTTATCATACTCTATTTTGTGAGTTGCCCCAACTGGGATTATTGTATCTCCTATTTTGACACTAGCTTTTAGTAATGCATCTACTTTTGCGAAAGAAATAATATATGATCGATGAATTCTAAGAAAGTCATTATTCGTCAATTTATCTTCTAACTTTTTCAGACTCATTAAAGATATTAGAGTTTGGCCGTTATCTAAATAGATTTTCACATAATCTTTAAGGCCTTTTATATATAATATTTTTTCTATTTCAACTCGTATAATTTGAGATTCTGCTTTGATAAATATATATTTTTTAGGAATTGTTTCAGTTGCAAAGTTTTTATTACTCAACCTTTTTCTTGCTTTACTCGCTGAAGTAAGAAAATCGTCATAGTCAAAAGGTTTTAAAATATAATCAATTGCATCTACTTGATATCCTTCTAATGCAAACTCACTATAAGCTGTAGTAAAAATAATCAATGGTTTATTCGTATTTTCATTCTTAGCTAATATTCTTGCCAATTCCATACCTGTAAGATCTGCCATCTGTATATCTAAAAATAGTAATTGTATTCTATTAGATTCAATAAATGTTAATGCATCAATTGCATTATCAAAAGCGCCTACTAATTCTAGGAAATGTGTTTTTTCTATGAATTTACTAACCATATTTAATGCTAGGGGTTCATCATCTACAATTACGCATTTAATCATCATTTAAATTAATTATAAGTTCTACTTCAAATGAATTTTCCTTGTTCACGCTTAAAGAATATTTACTATTATAGAGTAATTCTAATCGACGTTTTGTATTTTGCACTCCAATTCCTTGAAAGTTATCTTCACTTATTTTGCAACCTACATTCCTATCAAAAATATTGTTTTTGATATAAAATTTTATAATATTATTTTTCTCTTCTACTGTAATAATAATTGGGCTTTTTGTTTGCGTACTAACTCCGTGCTTGAAAGAGTTTTCGATAAATGGTAGAAATAACATTGGAGCAATTGTTAAATCTGTTAAAGTTGTGTTTACAGTGAAATCTATGATGACATTTTTAGGAGATCTCATTTTCATAAGATCTAAATAGTTTTCGATAAGTTCTAATTCTTTTGATAATGTTGATGATTGATTATCTGTACTGTACAAGACATAGCGCATTATTTTTCCTAGTTTCTTCAGAGCATTTCTCGATTGATCTATATCTAGATATGTAAGTGCATTGATAGTATTGAGACTATTGAAAAAAAAATGAGGATTTATTTGTGATTTAAGAAATGATAGTTCCATTTCTACTTTATCTTTTTCTAATTGTAAACGCATATTTTTTTCAACTTGCCATTTTCTTATTAAAATTCCAGAAATATTTACACCAAGCACAAGAACTTGAATTAGAAAAGTATAGAAAATAACAGAAAAGCTACCTCTTCTATGATTTTGATACTGAATATTTTCGTTTGCTGCCTTTTTTATTTCTTCAGAAAGATTAAGTAAAACACCTGTTTTTCGTAGGATGAATATCATCAATAAACAACCTATAAATAAGATTGAATAATATTTGATATATTTCTTTTGAAACAAAAATTTCTGTGCTAACCATTTCGTATTTAGATAACTGAACAACAATAGTAAAATAAAAAATAATGATTGATTGATCCAATAAACGAATGGTAATGAAATCCCGTATGAAAAAGGAATTAAAAGAAAAACCAATAGTGCTAATAATATAATCGAAACTAGACTTGGTACTATTTTTTTATTAAAAGACTGCATATACATAAGCTTGCTAAAGTTGTAAATTTTTACACTAAATACTATTTTATTCTATGAATATGCTATTAATTATGGTTAGCACAATGTTTACTCCGACAAAAGAACAATTTCATTTTTAGTTCAGATAAAAGATATTTCATAGTTAAAAAACATACTTTCGTATAAAATTTTTATGTAGCATAATAAAAATATTTTATTTGCAGTATATACATTAATCCATGAAGGTAAGTATCAAATCCGTACTATTTATTAGTATTTTTTTATTTCTATTTTCAAACATATTTGGTCAACAAACAGGAAATATTATTGGTACTGTTGAAGACGCTGACACCTATCAAAAACTAAATAATGTATCTATTAGTTTAGACGATACCTCTATTAAAACTATGACCGATAGTACAGGAAGTTTTAAATTAACTATTCCTGTAGGATCTTACACTATCGTAGCTTCACACCCGAACTACAAAAATCACACACAATATAGTATTAATGTTAGTTCTGGCAATGATCAAATTTTACAAATTCAACTTTTCCAAAAATTTCAAGAACTTGAAGAGGTTGTACTTTCTTACAATAAAAACACCTCTGCAGCAACGACAGATATGTTTAACACTATGTCGGTACAAAAGTTAACTTCACAAGAAATAAAATCGAATCCTGGAAGTAATTTTGATGTATCGAAAGTTGTCCAAATACTGCCTGGTGTTGGTATAAGTAATGGTGTAGGTCAAAGGAATGATATTATTATTCGTGGCGGTGCGCCGAATGAAAATGTATATTATCTAGATGGTATAGAAATACCTGTATTGAATCATTTTCAGACACAAGGAAGTTCTGGAGGCGCACAAGGAATACTCAATGTTTCTTTTATAGAAGATTTAAAACTTACAACTTCTGCTTTTGACTCAAAATACGGTAATGCACTATCTTCTACATTTGTTATTAATCAACGAAATGGTAATCCAGAACGATTATCAGGAAACATCAGAGCAAGTTTAACAGAAACATCAGTAACCTTAGAAGGTCCATTATCATCTAAAACTACTTTTTTAAGTTCTGCACGTAAATCTTATTTAGGTTTTTTATTCAAAATGGTAGATCTTCCTATACGTCCCGACTTTTATGACTTTCAATTCAAAGTAAATCATAAATTAAACGAAAAAACATCAATAACAGCAATAGGTATTGGTGCTATAGATAAATTCGGTTTTGCTCCAACAAAAGAGTCTACTCAAGAACATATTTATATTTTACGATCTACTCCATATATCAACCAATGGACCTATACTTTAGGTGTCAATATAAAAAAAATGATCGATAATGGATATATAAATTATACATTTAGTAGAAACATGTTCAATAACACTTTAGATAAGTTTGAAGATGAAAATAAAATTGAGCAAAATAGAACTTTATCAATTAAATCAGATGAAATAGAAAATAAATTTCGTTTTGATTATAATAAGTATAGAAACGGATGGAAATTCTCAACAGGATTCGATGCACAATACGTTAAATACAATGGGAATATATATAATAAAATATTAACCGATGATAAAAATATTACCTATCCCGAACAAGCAATAGTATTTAATAGTGAAATTGACTTTTGGAAATTAGGGTTATTTACTCACATTTCGAAACGTTTTGCAAGCAATAAACTCCTCCTTTCAGGAGGTTTCCGTACAGACATCAATTCCTTTACAAAAGAAGGAACGAATCCACTAAAAACATTCTCGCCACGCCTATCTGCTTCCTATAAAATAGACTATAAATGGACTATCAACGCATCGACAGGAGTTTACTACAAAACACCGATATACACTGCCCTAGGCTATAAGGATAATTTAGGCAATTTCATCAATAAAGATATGAAATATACACGCTCCACTCACTATGTACTAGGAACAGAATTCTTACCCAAAAAATCTCTAAGACTTACTTTCGAAACATTTTACAAAAAATATACAGATTATCCAATCTCAGAAGCAACAGGAGTTTCATTAGCAAATCAAGGAACTCAATATAATTCTATCGGTAGCGAACGAATACTAACAACTGGAAATGGAGAAACCTATGGAATAGAAGTATTTATACAACAAAAAATGATGAAAAATTTCTTTTATATATTAAGTTACTCCTATATAACTAGTAAATTTTCTGGAATCAATGGAAAACTAATCTCGTCTTCATGGGATAATCATCATTTGTTTTCTGCAACTTTAGGTTATAAAATGAAAAATAATTGGGATTTAGGTATGAAATATCGACATGCCGGTGGAAATCCTTACACGCCTTTTGATATGATTGCATCACAACAAAACTATATGCTCCTTGGACAAGGAATCCTAGATTACTCGCTATTAAATAAAAACCGTTTATCCAACTACAATCAGTTAGATATTAGAATCGATAAAAAGTTTAATTATAAATCTACATCTCTAAGTGTATATCTAGATATAGAAAACCTCTTAGTACAAAAAAACGAATCCAACCCTAACTTTACTTTTAAAAGAAATGAAACTAACACAGGATTTCTAACGACTGATAATCAACCAATTGCCACAGACGGAAGTAATGCTATACCAGTAATTCTTTATAATAAAACAGGACATCCTTTACCATCTATCGGATTAATTTTCGAGTTTTAACTATCAATAAATCAACACATTATGAATACACCTTTTATTATTATTGTAGGCATGTTAACTCTATCAATGCTTGCCCCATTCATTTCACTTTATGCAGTATCATTAATAAAGAAAAAAAATATTTCGAAACATATTAAAATTCAAAAAAGATTATTTTGGATTTGTGTAGCTGCTGTACTTATATTAGAAATACAAATAAGACTTGCTGGAGGATCGGGAAGTCTTGTTGCAAATAGTGATTATACAGGTACTATATTCTTTAAAAGTATTTTAATTGCACACATTATTGGTGCAGTAAGTACTTATATTATATGGGGATTTACAATTTATGGCGCAAATAAAAACCTTAAAAACAAACTTACACTAACCGGAAAATATTCTATCACACACAAAAAACTCGGATATATAACAATTTTCGGATTATTTTATACAGCAATTACCGCTTGGATTGTATGTACAATGGCTTTCTTTTTATAAAGAAAATTTTGAAATATAGGTAAGTATAATATTTATAAATTCTTATTTTTTTAAGAAAAAACGTTAGAAAAGTAAAATGTAGTTTATAATAAGCGACTTACAAAAGTGAAATCTATTATCGGTAACGAATTAGTAATGGAATTCAATTCTTTGATTTACATCAGTTTTCATTCACTTATAACCTAAGACAAATGTACCATTTAAATTTTTTACAGGAAAATTATTGCTGCAAAAAGCGAATGATGAGCATTAACACAATCCATTTTTCTGTTTAACCGAATCACTTTCTTAAAAAAATCTTTCCCAAGTTGGGGGCATCTTGGGAAAAAATGTGAGTAAGAATAATAATTTTTGTGCTTTAATTAGGGATAACCTAGTTATAAACTTTGGCTGTCCCGCCTAAAAATTATAAGCTATGAATTACTCTACCCAAAACATTATTTTAGAGATACATAGAAAGGAAGACAAGATTTCGTCTCAAAGCAAAAGGCTGATTGATGAAGCACACGAGATGACGGTGTATCTGCAAGACCTACTATTCTCGGTCAAAAACAGTATTATTTCTGAAGGTTTTAAAAGTGATGATGAAGAGATTAATTTTTTCCGAGCCATTAAGCCTCAGATATTAGGAAAATTGATTTACTATAATAAGGTTTATCGTATCGAAACGGCTTGTCCGATAGATAATGGCAAGATGTATGAAAACTATTTTTCTAACCAGTTGTCCAATCTAAAACGGGAATACATGGAGCATATCTGTAATTCTGATTTTTACAGGTATTACCGTTCTGGAAGAACAGATAAAGACAGTACATACTTTAAACGAGGACATATTAATTACCATGATGGATTGAATAGTATGGTGTTTGAGATGGATCCTTCCTTCTCTACATTTTTCGATTACAAGGTAGCACGAATTATCAGTAATGAATTGTTATATACCTATCTCATTTCAAAAATCAATCCCGATGAAAATCCGGATATGATTTTCCAGAAAGCTGAAGGAGCTAAAGATGTATTTTGGACTGAAAGTAAAAATGCGCTAGTTGAAATAGTTTACGCACTCTATGCTTGTGGAGCGATATCTCATGGTAAAATTGGTATCCGAAAAATAAGCCTGATGTTTCAGATATTGTTTCAATTTCAACTTGGAGATCTGCATCATGCTTTCCATCGGATGAAAACACGAAGTGGTTCCCGAACAGCATTTTTAGATCAACTGAAAACTTCTTTAGAAGAATATATGGATAAAGACCTATAAATTAATATACAAATGAAACACAAGAAGAGGCTGTCTCAAAAGGGCAGCCATTTTTTTGGGTAGATGTGAAAAAAGGACAGCCGAAGCCATCCTTTCCTCATAAACTTACGTCTATGATATTGAAATGCGTTCTACAAAGATAGTCTTTAAGACCTACAATCAGCAACAGGCGATGTTACTTCCGCCAAGTTTAGATGAGTTGATCGATACTGATCATCCTGTAAGAGTTATCAATACCATTTTAGATAACCTAGACATCAAAAGTATTAATAAGCAATATAAAGGCGGAGGCACATCCAGCTACCATCCACGGATGCTTTTAAAAGTTTTAGTGTATGCCTACATCTGCAATGAATATAGCAGTCGTAGGATAGAGCAACTTATAAAACGAGACATCCATTTTATGTGGCTCAGTGGGATGAATACTCCAGACCACAATACCATCAATCGATTCCGTAGCGATAGATTAAAAGGCGTACTCAAAGATGTATTTTCCCAAATTGTATTATTGCTTGCACAAAGTGGACACATCAGTTTAAAAGATGTAAATGTAGATGGCACTAAGATAGAAGCCAATGCAAATCGATACACCTTTGTCTGGAAAGGCAGTATCACTACCAATAAAGAAAAAATGGCCGCACAGTTAGAAGAACTTTGGGACTATGCAGAAAACATAGCATCCGAAGAAATGAAAGACCAACGCCCTACCACATTTGCACCCACGAATCCAGAACATGTAGCCCAAACTATTGAGCAAATCAACACCGCACTAAAAGATAAAGAAGGAGTAGATAAAAAAATAAAACAGAAGCTCAACTACGCCAAAAACAACTGGCCATCAAATACTGCCAAGTACAATGAACACGAAAAGATATTAGGCGAAAGAAACTCGTATAGTAAAACAGATACCGATGCTACATTTATGCGCATGAAGGAAGACCATATGAAAAACGGTCAACTCAAAGCAGGATACAATGTACAAATCAGTTCCGAAAACCAATGTGTACTCAACTACACCATTCACCACAACCCCAACGATACACTGACACTTTCAAAACACATCGAAGACTTTGAACAACAATTAGCGACACTACCTGAAACCCTTACAGCCGATGCTGGCTATGGCAGCGAACAGAACTATGATCTACTAGAGACCAAAGAGATAGAAGCCTATGTGAAGTATAATTATTTTGACAAAGAGCAACAAGGCAAGCGCAATAACTTTGCCACAGATCAACTCCATTATAACGAGGAGGATGATTACTTGGTGTGCCCTATGGGTCAACATATGCAAAACATAGGAACCTATAAAACCACAAACAAAAGTGGTTATGAACAAATCATCACCAGATATCAGGCTCCCAACTGTAAAGGTTGTCCACTAAGAGGCACATGTCATAAATCCCAAGGAAACCGTATAGCAGAAATCAACCACAAGGCAAGAAAACTAAAAAACAAAGCAGCCCACCGATTGCGAACTGAAGCAGGCATCCAAAAACGAAAGAAAAGATGCTATGATGTAGAACCGATCTTTGCCAACTGGAAGCAAAACAAAGGCTTCCGCAGGTTCCGCCTACGCGGAAAAGAAAAAGTAAGCATAGAAATAGGCTTAATGGCGCTCTCTCACAACCTTCAAAAGCTCATAAAGAACCAAAAAATAAATCATCCACAACAAATAACACCCTAACAAGCTGTTTTTTTGAATTACCTAAAATAATTAGAAGGAATTTTTAAAAAGTATCAAAAACAAACCTCAAAATAAACTAAAATCAAAAAAAGCTGTCTCTAATTTTGAGACAGCCTCTTTTTTCTTTGCCCATATATGCCAATTGGCAAAACTTACTTTCCAAATACTTGTACCCTCCTAAACGCTAGATAAACATAGATTTTCTACGTTCAAAAATTTTCAAAAAAGCACGAAACCAATTGGCTAGCCTTGGCAGACAAACTCTGCCACCTTCGGCAACTTTGCATAGTAAACTTTAAATACTGCGCAATGAAAATAATTACCATTGAAGAAGAAGCCTGGCAACAGCTTAATAATCGTATCACTAGTATTTCAGATTATCTGAAAAGTTTGAGTGAACCTGATTACGATAACCTATGGCTTAATAACCATGAGGTTTGCCAATATCTGCATATCAGTGAAAAGACTTTGTGGCGAATGCGTAACAAAGGTGAAATCAGCTATTCAAAAATATACGGACAATACTTTTATACCCTCGGAACCATTAAAGATATGCTTAATGCTAATGTCGTGCAAAGTAGTGACGAATATGTACAGGAGTTGATGGATAAAGCCAAAAATTACATCACAAAAGGCAGAAAACTAAAAAACAAGTGATAATCCCTAAATGAATATCCTATGAATATAGACCGAATAGAATTTATAGCGTGGATGGAACGTATCATGGAACGCTTCAATATACTTAGTGACCACATGAGTGACTTACAAAAGAAACGCAGTACCATTGATGGCGAAGAATTGCTGGATAATCAAGATTTGTTGCAAATGTTAAAAATCAGTAACCGCTCCCTGCAAAGGTATCGTTCCATAGGCAAGTTACCCTACTACACCATCAGTGGAAAGTTGTATTACAAATTATCGGACGTACATCAGTTTATCCGGGACAGTTTTAATCCTCCTCCAAGCCGAAAGAACGACAGCGAGTGACAAATAGTGCCTTTGAGTGCCACTTTGTGTCAATGATTAAACGCTTCATCTACTTTCGACAATAAACTTTAAAATCCTAATACGATGAGTGAAGAAACCGATAACAAACATGAAATGCCCGAACAATTATCGGACATTCTATTGGTGCTGGATAAAGAAAAAATGAAAATTCAAGCGGTTAAAAGCATTGATGAAAACGGAAAGATGCAAACCGTTGATCCTACCAAGAAAAATGAAAGTCAGTTTATGCGTGTGGACAAGCATGGCGATTTCATTACCAATTTCTTCTCCAACTTTTGGCGGCAATTAAAAGATCCCACCCAATTTTCATTTTTCAAAGTTCCCGCAGATCAAGCTGTAGAAAAAGCAAAAGAGTTTCAACAGCAGGTTGATAAACCTAGTCCTGAGGGTAAAAAAGTAATGAAAGAACATGAAGTAAAACCAGAGCCTGAACAAAAGCAGGAAAACAAACAAGAAAATCAAAATAATATGGAAACAACACAGACAACACCAGAAACCAGCGAATACCGCTTCAAATCGGAACAGATTGATTGGGAAACCATGAATAATCTTGGATTAGGTAAAGAACGCCTAGAAAAGCTTAACCTTTTAGATCCTTTATTAAGAGGCTATAAAACCAATGAGTTAGTGCCTGTAAGTGTCAATTTGGGTGGAGCTATTGTTCGTACAGATGCCCGCTTGTCCTTACAGCCTACGGAAAATGGAAAAATCGTTGCGGCGATACATGGTATTCGCAAAGAGCCGAACCTAAACTTTGAATTCTTCGGGCATAAGTTTACCGATGAGGATAAGAAGAACCTGATCCAAACAGGTAACATGGGACGTGTGGTTAATTTAACAAATTCCAAAACGGGTGAAACTATTCCCTCTATTGTTAGTGTAGACAGATTGACAAATGAATTGATTGCCTTAAAAACAGAATTTATAAAAGTTCCTGATGAGATCAAAGGTGTAAAACTGGATGACAACCAAAAGCAAACTTTGATGGAGGGAAAACCGCTCCAACTGGATGGTATGATTTCCAAGAAAGGAACAGAATTTTCTGCAACAGTACAATTCAATGCCGATAAACGTTATGTTGAATTTCTGTTTGACAGAAGCAATACTAATCAGCAAATGCAAGGAAATCAACAAAATCAAACCAATACCCAAAACCAATCACAGGAAGCTCCAAAAACATTCCGTGGAAAAGAATTGGATGATGAACAGTACAACAAATTCAAGGCTGGACAAACCGTATATGTGGATGGTTTAATTGACAAGAAAGGACAGAAATATCAAGGTTACATCACTTTTAATCAGGAAACTGGTAAAACTGGCTTCTCGTTTCAAAACCCAAATAAGCTCAAAGAGCAGGCAAAACCTACTGAAGCTCATAAAACCCAAACAGCTGTCAATTCGGAAGGAAAAACCAATGAGGCGACCAAGAATATCAAAGAGCCTTTGCAAAAAGGACAGCAAACTCCGAAAAATAAAAAACAACAGGAGCAACAAGAAAAACCTGAAACACCTGAAAAATCAAAAGGCAGAAAAATGTAATACACTATGAAGACAATCATTGCAGAAAAACCAAGTGTAGCAAGAGAAATAGCCTATCTGTTGGGAGCATCCGAAAAAAAGGACGGCTACCTGACAGGTAATGGCTATTTTGTGACCTGGGCATTTGGCCATTTGATCGGATTGGGAATGCCCGAAGATTATGGCATTTTAGGATTTGATCCATCAGCTTTACCGATACTCCCTAATCCGTTTTTGCTCACCGTTCGTAAGGTCAAAAAAGACAAGGGATATGCTACGGATTCAGGAGCATTAAAACAACTGAAAATTATTGAACAACTCTTTAATAAGAGCGAAAGTATTATCGTTGCTACCGATGCAGGTCGTGAGGGCGAACTCATCTTTCGGTATATTTATGAATATCTGAAATGTACGAGACCTTTTGAACGCCTTTGGATAAGTTCACTTACAGAAAAAGCCATTAAACAAGGCTTTGATAACCTCAAAGATGGAAAAGAATTTGACGGATTGTATAAAGCAGCACAAGGCAGAAGCTGTGCAGATTGGTTGGTGGGCATCAACGCTACACAGGCTTTAAGTATTGCCGCTGGTAACGGTATTTACTCTCTCGGAAGAGTGCAAACGCCAACGCTGGCTTTGATATGTAGACGCTACCTTGACAATAAGAATTTCACAGTAAAGAAGTATTGGCAAATACAGTTATTCCACAACAAAGAATTTATCGACTTTAAAAGCCTTTCAAAAACCAAATGGGAAGATCAAAAACTAGCTGATGATACGCTGAAATCTATTCAACGATGCAATACTGCAACAGTTACATCGGTAGAAACCAAAAGTATTACAGAGCAAGCTCCATTATTGTTCGACCTTACTGGATTGCAAAAGGAAGCCAATAAAAAACTGAACCTTTCAGCCGAAGAAACGCTCAATATTGCCCAAAGTCTTTATGAGAAAAAGTTTATCACTTATCCACGTACTGGAAGTAAATATATTCCTGAAGATCTGTGGGCAGAAATTCCCAATCTTGTTAGGGCTCTACAGGATAAGGAGAGCTGTAAACAAGCTGTGAACAAAATGAAATGGGGGCGTTTCAACAAACGCATCGTAAACGATTTACGTGTCACAGATCACCATGGATTGTTAATTACAGATAAAATCCCATCCGCACTATCTGCAACAGAAAATGCCGTTTATGATATGATTGCTTTTCGATTGCTCGAAGCTCTCTCACAATCTTGTATCAAAGAGATAACCGATGTAAGTTTACAAGTTTTACATTACGATTTTGCCACAAAAGGTTGCAAAATTATTGAAGCTGGATGGCGAGGAATTAAAGGTAGTTTCTCTGATGATGATACAGAGTCTGTACAGGATTTGCCCGAACTGAAAAAAGGCGATGAACTCAAAATCAAGGAGGCATGTGTATTGGAAAAGAAAACCAAACCACCGGTGCTTTATACCGAAGCCGGACTTCTATCAGCCATGGAAAGTGCAGGGAAAGAAATAGAGAATGAAGACGAACGAAAGGCCTTGCAAAACATTGGTATCGGCACACCTGCTACAAGAGCCGCCATTATTGAAACGCTGTTTACCCGCAATTATATCCAACGGGAAAAGAAATCTTTAATCCCTACCGAAAAAGGATTGCAGGTGTACGAATTGGTCAAAGACCGTAAAATTGCAGATGTATCAATGACTGCCGAATGGGAATTGGCTTTGCAAAAAATCGAAAACAACGAAGCAGACGCAAGTGTGTTTCAAAAGGAAATGGAGCAATACGCCCAATCTATCACTAATGAATTACTACAAACATCTATCGCTCAAAATAATCTCCCAAAACTGACCTGCCCTAAATGTAAAAGTCAGCAACTCATTATCCGTGATAAGATTGTCAAATGTTCCGATGAAGTGTGTAGCTGGGTACAGTTCCGCAATGTATGTGGCGTACAAATCAGCATAGCCGATATTGAAAACCTTGTTAATAAAAAGAAAACTTCACTCATTAAAGGAATGAAAAGCAAAGCTGGAAAGAAATTCGATGCTTATATCGTATTGAATGAGGATTGCATGACATCCTTTGAATTTGCTAAGAATAAAAGCTACAAAAAGTAATGGAAAATAAACCTAGCATTAGCCCAATGGCAATCCAAAACCTGATTTATACCATCCGTGGCAAACAGGTGATGTTGGATAGTGACCTCGCTTCCTTATACCACGTGGAAACAAAGAACTTGAACAAAGCCGTAAAAAGAAATATTGAAAGATTTCCTGCGTCTTTTTGCTTTCAACTGACCGAAGAAGAAACCCAAAGCTTGAGGTTCCAAATTGGAACCTCAAGCTTAAATTATGGTGGAAGACGTTATTTGCCTTATGTTTTTACAGAACAAGGTGTCGCAATGGCTTCTGCTATACTCCGTTCAAATATAGCCGTTAAAGTTAGTGTAGAAATTATGGAAGCCTTTGTAGAAATGCGTCGAATGCTTATCAGCAATGCTTCATTGTTTCATCGTTTGGATAACATTGAATTGAAGCAATTACAAGCCGATCAAAAATTTGAAGAGCTATTTAAGGCTTTGGAAAGTGATAAGCTTCATAGCGAAAAAGGCATCTTCTACAACGGACAGATTTTTGATGCTTATGCCTTTGTTTCTGATATTATCAGAACTGCCAAAAGCTCCATTATCCTGCTTGATAATTATGTAGACGATACGGTACTAACCTTGTTGGGTAAACGAAAGGCTAATGTAACTGCCACCATCTACACCAAAAATATCGGCAATCAATTAAGGCTCGATTTACAACGTTACAATAGCCAGTATCCTTCGATTGAAATTAAGGTTTTTTCTGATGCTCACGACCGATTTTTGATTATTGACGATACGGAACTTTATCATATCGGAGCATCGCTCAAAGATCTGGGAAAAAAATGGTTTGCCTTTTCCATAATGAATATTGAAGTCGGCAGGATGCTTCAGATACTTAACAAATAACAAACCCTCCAAATTCGGAGGTTTTGTTATTTATTCAGAATTAAATAGTTTTCAATCCTAATTCTTTCAAAAATTCATTGTGTTTATCAGTACTTAATTTGATTTTTTCATTTATTGATTCGAGTTTACTATTAACGTTGTTTAAGTCAATTTGAATATCATCCTCTGCGGTACTTACATATCTCGAAATGTTGAGATTAAAACTATTCTTTTCAATTTCATCCATAGAAACTCTACGAGCATACCTTTCGATATTTTCAGGTCTAAATTGATATGTAGTAACAATTCTTTCAATGTGTTCTGGTTCTAAAGAATTTTGTCTTTTTCCTGGTTTATATTGTTCAGAAGCATTAATAAATAAAACATCATCGTGTTTCTTACACTTCTTTAAAACCAAAATACAAACTGGAATTCCTGTTGAATAGAATAGATTAGAAGGTAATCCAATAACAGTATCTATATGATTGTCTTTTAATAATTTAGTTCTAATACGTTCTTCAGCTCCTCCACGAAATAATACACCATGTGGTAATATTATAGCCATAGTACCCTCATCACTTAAGAAATGAAAGCCATGTAGCAAAAAAGCAAAATCAGCTGCAGATTTGGGAGCTAATCCATGACTTTTAAAACGAAAATCCTCAGCCATAGCATCATTTGGCTCCCAGCGTAAGCTAAATGGTGGATTAGCAACAATTGCATCAAATTCTACCTTCTTACTTGGGTTTATTTCATTTAATAGATCCCAATGATTAAGCAAAGTGTCTCCGTGGAATATCTCAAACTCGGTATCTTTCATGCCGTGTAGAAGCATATTCATTCGAGCAAGATTGTAGGTGGTTATATTCTTCTCTTGTCCGTATATTTTATTGACCGTTCCCTTTGCATTTCTAATCTGGTTTCTCACATTCAATAACAAGGAGCCAGAACCACATGCAAAATCAAGTACTTTGTCTAGCTTATCCTTTTTTCCAGACGATGGATCTTGACTATCAAGAGTTACAATTTCAGATAGAACGGTTGAAATTTCCTGTGGCGTATAAAATTCACCAGCTTTTTTACCTGAACCTGCTGCAAACTGCCCAATTAAATATTCATAAGCATCTCCCAAGGTATCTGTATCCGTAGAAAAGTCAGCTATACCTTCAGAAATTTTCTGAATGATATTACAAAGTGTTTTATTCCTGTCTGTGTTAGTTTTTCCTAATTTATCAGAGTTTAGGTTAATCTCGGAGAATAGTCCTTGAAAAGCACTGTCAAAAGATTCATCTTGAATGTATTTAAAACCTTTATTTAATGTAGGTAATAATTCATCATCTTGGGTTCTTGCCATCTCAGTGATATTACTCCACAAATATTGCGGTTTTATCACATAGTGAACCTTTCTTCTCATTTGTTTTTCAAACTCCTCGATATCATCATTATTACTCTCATACCACAACTGAAGTGGTGTTGTAACTCCAAATTCTGAAACGATATTAGAATCCGTTTGAGGGTAATCTGAGCCTAATTCTTTTTTAGCAGCTTCTTCATAATTACTTGATAAATATCTTAAAAATAAGAAAGATAGCATATAATCACGGAAATCATCCGCATTCATTGCACCTCGTAATTCGTTTGCTATATCCCAAAGGGCTTTACCCAATTTTTGTTGCTCTTTTTGTGTCATTTTAACTGTTTGATTGATCAGGTTCCACAATTGGAACCACTTCATTTGATACTGTTGGCTCAGCTTGTGCTACTTCTGGTTGTGGAGATTCTGCTGCCACTTCTTCTTCAAAGATTAATGGAAAATAAAATTCATACTTATCAGTAAAGGCTTTAAGAATTCTTTTAAAAAGATCTTTATTATCATCACCCATTTCCACGGGATCGAAGATTGAATACTTTCCGTGACTAAAAAGTTGCAATGCCCTTTCAAAAAGCACTTCATCCTCCATTCCATCAATACATTTATCGATTTTATCATAACCAAAAAATGTTGCAGTTTTTTCTAAAACACTTCGTAACGAATTAAAATGATAAGTATATATTTTGTTGGATATAGCGATTTTCTTTAGCTCACTAAGTGTTGCGATGTGATGGAAAAATGGAGTATCACTGGTGTCTTGCAAAGCATACCCGCTTGGTTTTTTACAATGTAAAAAGTATCGTTTATTCTTTACCTTTCTTCCAAATTCATTATACAAAACATTGAAAAATAGGCTATGGTGTGTAGAAATTACAGTTTTGATTTCGTTACTTTCAGTTGTTAGCAGGTTGCATAAATCGCAGGCTACTGCTATAGCATTATTTTCATCGAGTGAAGAAATTGGATCGTCAATATAAATATACTTTACCCAGCTGTAAGCGGGGTCTTTATCAATCGCCAATTGGCATATCGCAAGAAAGAAACACCAAATAAATAACGTTTCTTCTCCTCTTGAAATCTTAATATTTTCAACAGTCTGCTCATTTCCTTCGACAACGATACTTCTGGAGAAAGTCACCGTCGAAGTATCATAATTAATATCGAATTTTAAATCTACGTAGTTATTGAAAAATGCTTCGATTTTAGCATCAAGCTCTAACTCGTGTAATCCGTCAAAAAAAGCTGAATCTGCATTTAAATTTAATACCCTATTGGTATCGTTCTCTAAATCGTTGTTCCAAGAAAATAAATCTTCTGTAAAAGCATTAAAATACAAAGTATCTCTGTTTGTCACATTTCCTTCTACATCAAACTCTTTGCCTGCCTGCTTAAAATCCATGGAAAGTCTGGTTTTTCCAGTGCCGTTGTGGGCAAAAAAGAGAACCAAATCTTTCATTGGGCGATGATCACCCGTTAAATCCTTTCTGAAATGCTGAGCAACTTCTTCTAAGGTTGTAAAATTGATTAATTCGTTTTTATTACTCATGCCCTAATCGTTCATTTTTGGAAATAGACTTTGCATCAATCCTTTTTTATGTAATCTCAATTGATCTATTTTTTTGTTTTGCTCATTAATAACTTCATCTAACCCAGAAAAGAATGTGGCAATCTTCTCTTGTTCATCTATTGATGGAAAAGTAATTTCTAAATTTCTTAATTGATTTGAATAAAGATGAACAACAGAAATACCTTGTGCCATCTGTGCAATTTCTCTCTTTTTCACATTATTTAAGTAGTATGAAAGAAATACACCGTTTATTTTAGAACGAATAATATTTAAATCACCACCCAATGCAATGCCGTCTAGCATTACGCACGAAGAAGTTGCAATATCTTCATGCGTTTCACCAGATGAAGGTATAATGACATCATTTGCTTGACTTAGAATTAATTCATCTTGAGGAACATCCGTATATGATATTACTTCATAAATCGTCTCTTTGTAATAGGTATAAAGCTCTCCGTATCTTATACATGGTAATGTCCCGTTTTCAGTAATATCAGCTTTTGAAATTCCTTTACCTTTTGAAAATTCTGCTATTTTATCTAATGTTTTCGTAGTCCATTCCCCATGATCTATAAACGCTGGAAATCGATATTTTGGTTTCTTTTCTCCTTTTTGAGGAAATAGATTCTGCATCAATCCCTTTTTATGTTCTTCTAATAAGTCTAACCTTTCAATGTGACCTTCAATAATTTCGTCTAAAGAAGAAACGAATTCAGATATTTTCGCCTGTTCTTTTGGATTTTTTGGAAGCAAGACTGGACAATTTAGAACATCTTCATTTCGAAGATTAGTCTGTTTAACTCCATCATCGAAAGAAAGCAAGTAAGAATTCCTATTTAGTACATAATATAAAATTTTACTATTTACTTTTGTTGCAGTTATCTTACATATCCTCTGATTAACAGTAAACTTATTGTTTTCTTCAACATAAAAACATTTCGCTATTGCTTTTCCATTTGGCACATCGCTAAGCACCATTAAAACATCATCTTTATTGGCCAAACAATTAGCATTGTCTGTGTATTTTCTGACTTTTCCATCCGAAGAAATAAATTTTGAGTTTACAACAATGTAAGCTCCTTCTTCAACTATATTTTGTTCGTGTGCTTTTCCATTTTCATAACTCGCAACTTGACTTACGACAAGTTTTTCCCAATCTCCATCATCAATAAATTCAGGAAAACGCAATTCTGGTATCAAAGTAATTTCTTTATTCATAAGCTGCTAATCCTGCTATTTCACGCCCTTGGGCTAATTTCTTTAGTTGTGGTATTAAATCTTCCATTAATGCCAATTCTCTCACTCTACGTTCTTTCCAATTCAACTGTAATGGTTCTAATAAATCCGTTAGTTTTTCACCATCGAAAATCATTCGAGAAACAATCTTCTCCACAAACACTTTCAGGTCTACGGTTTGAAGTCCATATTTTGCTGCTATAGTTGCTAGTTCTTGGTTATATTTTTCATCCTTAAACAGATCATACATTTTCTTAAGCTCTTCGGCAGTATGACCAGTAGTCCAATCCAGAGCACTGATAAACTCAGTCAAATCTATTTGCTCTTCCATTAGGTTAGAGTTAGCACTTAACAGACTAATGACCTGTGCTTTTGTCATTTTCTGCTTTGAGGACTTCTTCTGTGTGCTATCAGCAATCAAATTCATGATATAGTCATAATCAATCACAGCAGAAGCAAACAGAACGAACTCAAAATCCAATTGTTGAATTTCTTCCGGTGCGTTATCTCCCTCTTTTTCCTGTCTTTTTTGAAATTTCTTAGCAGTTTCTATGTAAGAGCTACGGAAATCCTGAAAAGTTTCTTTCGGTAAAAGAGATTCAATTTCTACTCTTTGCCCGTCATTCAAATCCGTAAATTGATCTAACTGTAATTTGAAACGTTGCACTTCTTTAAAGTTTTCGATAAAAGCTATTTTTGCCGCGTCGCCTTTTAAATTGTAAACATCATCAGGTTTCATTGAAAGACTGTTGTCTTCCATGAACTTGTTTAATTTCTCTATTGCCCCTTTAAATTTATCCATTACAACTGGAGCGGGATCTACCAGCCATATTTCTCTTGGATTGTTTACTTTCTCGCCAGAAAATAAAGCAATTGCTTGATTTACTTCATCCTGTTGTGAGCGAAAATCAAGAATATTACCATACGGTTTGGTATCATTCAAAACTCGATTCGTTCTTGAAAAAGCTTGAATAAGACCATGATATTTGAGGTTTTTATCTACATACAGTGTATTTAGATACTTCGAATCAAATCCAGTAAGTAGCATATCGACCACGATTGTAATATCAATCTTATTTTTATGGGCATATTCTTTATTACTGTATTTCTGATCTTTGATTCGCCTTTGAACATCCTGATAGTAAATATCAAATTCGTTAATAGTATGGTTTGTTCCAAACTGCTTATTGTAATCTGATATGATATCAGTCAACGCTTTTTTCTTTTCCTCAGGATTGTGCTTGTTGTCTTCCTTTTCCTGTGTTAGATCATCTTGAAGCTGTTTGATATCCGCTGCATTTTTCTGACTTTGTTGGTCACCTTCTTTGGCAATCAATTGTGCTGGAGGAGAAAATACACAAGCTATATTTAAAGATGAATAATTAGGATCATTTAAATGTTTCTTTTCCTGAATTTCTTTAAATAAGCGATGGTACTCAATGGCACTATTAATGGATGATGTAGCCAAAACAGCATTGAATTTTCTGTTATTAGTTGCAGTATCATGTTTTTCCAGAATGGCTTCAACCACTGCCTGTTGTGCTATTGCTTCTCCTGGTTTAGCGACTTGACTACCTTGACCTTTGAAATAATCAATATGAAAACGAAGAACATTCTTGTCTTCTATCGCATGAGTAATAGTATAAGCGTGCAATTCTTTCTCAAAGATATCCTTTGTAGTTTTGTAGGAACCATATTCTCCTTCGCGAATATTGTAGGTAGCATTATCATCAAAAATAGGAGTTCCTGTAAAACCAAATAATTGAGCATTTGGAAAAAAATCTTTTATCGCTTTATGGTTATCGCCAAATTGAGAACGGTGACATTCATCAAATATGAATACCATTCGTTTATCACGTAAAGGTTCTAAACGCTCTTTATAATTCTTCTTATTTGTGCCATCGAGTGCTAATCCTAACTTCTGAATCGTAGTAACGATTACTTTATCTGCATAGTCCGAAGATAATAGTCTCTTGACTAATGTTTCGGTGTTGGTATTCTCTTCTACACTTCCTTCTTGAAATTTATTAAATTCTTCACGAGTTTGTCTATCAAGGTCTTTACGGTCAACTACAAACAAACACTTTTCAATATCAGGATTACTTTTTAATAAAGTCGATGCTTTAAAGGATGTTAGGGTTTTGCCACTACCGGTTGTGTGCCATATATAGCCATTACCTCTATTGTCTTTAATACAGTCAACAATTGCTTTTACCGCATAAATTTGGTAAGGTCGCATTACTAGCAATTTTTGCTCGCTTTCAACCAAGACCATATATTTACTAATCATTTCACCAAGAGTACATTTTGTCAGAAACTTTTCAGTGAAATCATATAGATTATTAATCTTCTTATTATTGATATCTGCTAACTCATACACCGGTAGAAATTGTTCATCGGCGTTAAATGCAAAGTGTTGATTTTTGTTATTGGCGAAGTAAAGCGTCCTACCTCCATTGCTAACAATAAATAATTGCATGTAACAAAGAAGAGAATTACTATATCCATTACCTGGTTCATTTTTGTAGTCCACAATCTGCTGCATAGCTTTCCTGTGTGAGATATCTCCTTTTTTTAGTTCAATTTGAACTACAGGTAAACCATTAATGAGCAAAATAATATCATATCGCTGATGACTATTTTCGGTATTAACTCGCAATTGATTGATTACTTCAAAATCATTCTTGCACCATTGCTTGTTATTAACCAATGTGTAATGTAATGGAGTTCCATCTTCTCGTTGAAAATACTGCCTTTCACGTAGTAACTTAGAAGCCTCAAAAATATCCGGGTTTATTATTTCCTCTCGTAAACGCAAGAATTCATTATCTGTCAGTTTTACACGATTTAATTCCTCAAATTTCTGACGAAAATTTGATTCCAGCGATTTCCTATCAACAATTTCTGGTCTATAGGTATATTTGAGTCCTTTGAGTTGCTCAATTAAGCTAAGTTCAATTTGGTTTTCTTTGCTCATTGTTCTATTAATAAATCTTTGGCACTAACTCCAAGAATGTTTGCAATTTTATACAAGTCTTCAATACTAGGCTGTCTCACATTTCGCGCATACTCATTTATCGTGTTGTAGCTTTTGTCCAATTTCTTTGCAAGCCATGCCTGTGAAATTCCCTTTTCTTTTAATACTTCTTTAATTCGGTTCATTAATGCCTAATTAAATTTACAGTGTCAAATATAGTGAATATACAATAGCAAAAAGTGAAAATATCCACTATATTATCGGGTGTTTTTTAAACCTCTCACAGTTTAATACTCCGTTACGTCAAATCCCGCCTCTCAACGCCAAACCCTGTCACTTTTCTAAATACGAACCTTGTCTGCTATAATTTTAGGTTTCTAATAAAATCTAAAACAAGATTATAGCATGGATACACAGCAAAAAGACCTATCGTATTTCAGGTTACGACTTCAAGAATTATTAAATACCAGCTTTCCTGAAAAAGCAAATGACCAAAAATTTATCGATCAACGTTCCTCTTGGGCAGCTAATGCCTATGATGGGGCTTTCCGTTCGGGAAATCCTATTGAACAATGCAACGAAATAGCCAATTATATTCTTTTTGAAGGATTACAATTCTCCAAATTTGATACTGTTTTTCAAGTGGTATGCAATGAGTTTGATACCATCATGGCAGATGAGGAACTGCGACCATTTGCCCTAAAAATGTTTCCTGTTTGCGAGCCTGTTTTTGCAAGCTATGAATTAACCGATGATTTCGCATATACCACTGAGTACGATTTGCTCTATACGGAAGTAACCGGAACCATCGCAATATGGATTGAGGAAAATGGGCTTCAGTAAAAAGCAACATCTCCAACAGAATATTGATGCCCTACGAATTGCTTTTAAAATTGAAAAGGAGAAACGACAAGCCACCGTAGGCGAAAGACTGCTCATGATGCAATACAGCGGATTTGGCGGTCTTAAATTCGTTCTGAACCCCATAGCGAACGATATGGATATTAATCATTGGCGAAAAACAGAACACGACCTTTTCCCAATTACGCAGGAACTCCACCAGCTACTCAAAGAAAATTCCGAAGACGAAAAGCAATACCGCAGGTATGCAGATAGTATGAAAAGTTCTGTACTAACGGCTTTTTATACACCACCACAGGTCATAGATGCTGTTTCTAAAGCCCTGTATGAAAGCGGATTGAACATTTATAAATTTCTAGAACCATCCGCAGGTATAGGCTCATTTATCCAATCCTTTTCGGAAAATCAGAACCCAAATGTTACCGCCTATGAAAAGGATTTATTGACAGGTAAGATTTTAAAACAGCTTTATCCCGAAAGTAATATCCGTATAAACGGTTTTGAAGAAATTTCCGAAAGAGAAATAAATAGCTATGATGTTATTACCAGCAATATTCCATTTGGCGACACTTCCATTTTTGACCTTTCTTATTCCAGAAGTAAAGACCCTGCAAAAATTCAGGCTGCCCGAAGCATACACAACTATTTCTTTCTGAAAGGAACGGACATGCTCCGTGAGGGAGGTTTGCTGGTGTATATAACATCGCAAGGCATTCTGAATAGTCCGAAAAATGAACCGATACGCAGAGCGTTGATGGAGCATAATAATTTGGTTTCGGTTGTACGCTTACCCAACAACTTGTTTACAGAATATGCAGGTACAGAAGTTGGTAGTGATCTAATCATTCTACAAAAGAATACAGCAAAGCAAAATCTAACCGAGTTGGAAGAATTGTTTTGCCAAAGCAGACAAACAGATTTTAACACGCCTGGTAACGCTTTCTTCCAAGACAGCACAAGGATTGTTCATACCGATCAGAAGTTAGATACTGACCCTTATGGACAACCAGCTTTAATCTTTACCCATAAAGATGGTGTTGAGGGCATTGCCAAAGATCTCAAGCAAATGCTTTCCGAAGATTTTAGCAAAAATCTGAATTTGAGCTTATACAAAGGGGAACGCAATGATGAACCTGTTATACAAATTCCTTTAACACCTCCGGTTAGCGAACCCGTAACCGCTCAACCTGTAATACAATCTTCACCTGTTCCCATAATCAATAGGGAAAGTCCTCAGGAGCTAAAACAACTAAGCATTTTTGACTTGTTTGAAAGTGTAGATGAGCCTGTAATGGTGGCTACGAAAAGTAAAACAACCGTACCAACCAAGAAACAAGCTCCCAGAAAAGCGAAACGGACAACGGGTCGTCAAACAAATCTCTTTAACGGTTCAATGCAACAGCCCTACACGGCTCCCATTAACAATAAGGCTATAAGTGAAAAACCAGCTACAAATACGCAAAGGCAAATCATCGCCGATTTGTTTTCGGATACAAATGCCACTGAAATACCAATTCTGACGAATACCATTCCCGAACCTGCACCGTATAGTGGTGAATTGCAAACGTTTCATCGTAACGATTGTCTTGTGGTGGATAATGGTTGGGTCGGTCATCTGCAATATGTATCGGACGGTACTGCTATTTTTCATCCATTGCAATTGCCGTCTTCTCAAAAAGCGAGAGCCGAAGCATATATCGGGGTGCGTGATGTTTACCAACAGCTCTATACCAAAGAAGCTGAACAACAAACAGAATACAAAGAAGACAGAGAAAGTCTCAATCAGCTTTACGATGCCTTTATCAAAAAGTACGGCAATTTCAACAGTACGGATAACATCAAATTGATCAAAACCGACAGTGGGGGTAAAGAAATGCCTTATCTGGAACGTGTCATCGGTGGTGTGGTGCATAAGGCGGATATTTTCAGCCGTCCTGTCAGTTTTTCAACTATAACCATAGCAACTGATAATCCCGAAGAAGCTTTAGCTGCATCGCTAAACAAAAGCGGAAGTGTGGATTTAAGCTATATGTCCGAAATCAGCGGTATGACTGATGATGCTTTGAAAGAAGCTTTACACGGTCGTATTTTCTATAATCCTCTGCAAAAAGAATATGAGATAGCGGAACGTTGGATTGCAGGAAATGTCGTAGAAAAAGCAACCGACGTAAAAACATATCTCGAAAATAATCCGGATGATACCGAAGCCAAAGCAAGCCTTACTGTTTTGGAAGAAGCACGACCAAGGCGAATTGAATTTGAGGAACTCGACTTCAATTTAGGTGAACGATGGATACCCACAGGAATTTATGCCCGTTTTGCTTCACATCTTTTTGATACGGAAGTAAATATCCATTATTCAGACAGTTCAGATGATTTTTCGGTTACAGCCCAACGAGGTAATATGCACATTTGGGAAAAATATGCGGTAAAGTCTGAAAGCAGAACCTTTGACGGTATTGCACTGCTCAAACATGCTTTGGTCAATACCACACCAGATATTACCAAAAAAATCACTATTGATGAAAAAGAAGTAAAGGTTCGGGATATGGAAGCCATACAAATGGCAAACACCAAGATTGATGAAATCCGCACCGCATTTACTGACTGGCTTCATGCTCAGAGCGATGAGTTCAAAAAACGGCTGAGCGACCAGTATAACGATACATTTAATTGTTTTGTGCGTCCAAAATATGACGGAACACATCAGGACTTTCCGGGATTAGACCGTAAGGCTCTTGGTATTGAAGATTTGTATTCCAGCCAAAAGGATACTGTTTGGATGATTAAACTGAACAATGGTGCGATCTGTGACCACGAAGTCGGTGCAGGAAAAACATTAGTCATGTGTACGGCCGCACAAGAAATGAAGCGTTTGGGATTGGCTCACAAACCAATGATTATCGGATTAAAAAGCAACGTTCACGAAATTGCAGAAGCCTATCGTACTGCTTATCCACATGCTAAAATCTTGTTTCCGGGCAAAGAAGATTTTACGCCTCAAAAGCGTATGCGGATTTTTGGCGACATTAAAAACAACGATTGGGATTGCGTGATCCTCACGCATGACCAGTTCGGGATGATACCTCAATCACCCGAAATTCAAAAGGAAATTCTTCAAATAGAACTGGACAGCGTGGAGCGTAATCTTGATGCCTTGCAATCGCAGGGAAAAGAAGTGACCAGAGGAATGCTTGCAGGGATAATCAAACGAAAAGAAAACCTTGAAGTAAAGCTCAAAACCTTGCAACACGATATTGAAAACCGAAAGGATGATGTGGTGGATTTTAAGATGATGGGCATTGATCATTTGTTGGTAGACGAAAGTCACCAATTCAAAAATCTAATGTTCAACACACGACATTCCAGAGTTGCCGGATTAGGAAATGTAGATGGAAGCCAAAAAGCAATGAACCTGTTATTTGCTATTCGCACTATACAAGATCGTACCAATGCAGATATGGGAGCCACTTTTTTGTCAGGAACAACCATCAGTAATTCCTTAACCGAATTATACCTCTTGTTCAAGTATCTGCGACCACGAGCAATGGAAAAACAAGGTATATATTCCTTTGATGCTTGGGCAGCCATTTATGCAAGAAAAACAACCGATTATGAGTTTTCGGTAGCGAATAATATTGTAGCAAAAGAGCGGTTTCGTTACTTTATCAAAGTGCCGGAGCTGGCTCAGTTCTATTCTGAAATTACGGATTATAGAACAGCAAAAGATATTGGGATTGACCGCCCGAATAAAAATGAAATCCTGTACAATATTCCGCCAACACCTGATCAGGACCATTTCATTCAAAGCTTAATGCAGTTTGCAAAATCGGGTGATGCGACTTTATTGGGTAGAGCTCCTTTAAGTCCGACAGAAGAAAAAGCAAAGATGTTGATTGCTACCGACTATGCCCGTAAGATGTCACTGGATATGCGAATGGTAAGCAGTGCGTATGACGATCATCCCGACAATAAGGCTTCGCATTGTGCGATGAACATTGCCAAATATTACAACCAATACAACGCACAAAAAGGTACACAGTTTGTCTTTTCTGATTTGGGAACCTACAAACCAAATGAATGGAATGTCTATTCCGAAATCAAACGCAAATTGGTAGAAGATCATAACATTCCCGCACATGAAGTCCGCTTCATTCAGGAAGCGAAAACGGATAATCAACGCAAGGAACTCATTAAAGGAATGAACGAAGGTAAAATCCGCGTGTTGTTTGGTTCTACGAGTATGTTGGGTACAGGTGTGAACGCACAGAAAAGAGCGGTAGCTATTCATCATCTGGATACACCTTGGCGACCGAGCGATTTGGCTCAACGTGATGGTCGGGCTATCCGAAAAGGCAATGAAATTGCCAAGTTCTTTGCAGATAACAAAGTAGATGTGGTGATCTATGCCGTAGAAAAATCGTTGGATAGCTATAAGTTCAATCTGCTGTACAATAAACAACTTTTTATTGACCAGTTAAAAAACAACAATCTCGGTAAGCGAACGATTGACGAAGGTAGTATGGACGAAAAATCAGGCATGAACTTTTCGGAGTATGTTGCTATCCTTTCGGGTAATACTGATTTGTTGGATAAAGCCAAAATAGAAAAACAGATAGCAGGATTGGAAAGTGAAAAGCAAGCGTTTAACCGCTCCAAGTCAAGTGCTAAATACAAATTACACGATTTTACAGAAATGCTTCAAAGTGCAGAATCCCGAGTTAACCGTATGAGCCTTGACTGGAACAATCTGCAGCAACGGGTACAAAAACGTTCGGACGGAGCTATTGTAAATGTAATTCAATTAGACGGATTATCGCCGAATGCTGATGTCAAACAGATTGGAGCAAAACTCAATCAAATAGCAGATAAAGCCCGAACGGGTGGCGATTATCAGGAAATAGGTAGTTTGTACGGTTTTCAGTTATTGGTCAAAACTGAAATGTCCGAAAAAGAAGGTATGGATATTCGGGTAAACCGCTTTTTAATACAAGGCGAAGGGAATATAAAATACACGTTTAATAACGGAATCATTGCTAAAGATGAAAAACTGGCGGCTATGAATTTTTTAAACGCACTGGAAAAACTACCAAGCTATATTGAGCAGGAAAAAAAGAAAGTTGCAGAGATACAAAAAGACCTGCCTGTTCTTCATGAAGTAATCAATGGAACCTGGTCTAAAGAAAACCGATTGAGCGAACTTAAAACGGAATTGGCTTCCGTTGAACGAAAGATACAGTTGTCTATTACGCCCGAAACTAAAGAAGAGCCTACAGAACAGAAAGAAGTTCCGCAGGCGATTGTTCAGTCAGGGGATAGCCATTCGGCTAGACAGGGTTTAAGATAATTCTACTTTTCGTCCTGCTCGTTCATTTTTTTTGTCAACCCTTCACGTAATGCGTCAATAAATTTGGTACGGTTTATTTTTCGAGATTTAATTTCCATAAACGTATGGTAAAAATCACCTAATTCGATATTGAAAATGCTTTCAAAATACTTTGCAATATGCTTTACATCTGCATTTCCATTTTCGAATACTCCTTGAGAGTGCAATGCATAAATTAACTCTATTAATGCAGTTTTACTTGAGGTCCAATTTAAATTTGAATGATTTATTGGTTTGCTCCTTTTTTGTAAGTAGGAAAGCCGATCCTCCAAATAGACTTGTATTAAATCATTTGCCAAAATTTTTGCAACTTTATAATCGTGGGATGTTGAAAAATTATGATCTGATTCAAAAAAATATGTGTCAAGGCTAAGCTTGATATCATGTTTACCCCTAACAAAATATTTTTGATCCAAAAATGTGCTATTCGTTCTATAGTATTTATAAAACTCCAAATTATTATCAAAGTATTTTTTCAGCCTTATTTGTTCGTTGATAAGATACTTTTTTATTAATTTATATGAGCCGTGAGGTTTTTTCGATTCAATCTTAAAAATAGCATTATAGTATATTAATTTAGACAAAATATCTGGCTTCAGTTTTTTAAAGAAATATATTTCATCTTCTTCTTTGTCAAATCCTTTTTCCAGAACATATAGTTTAACTTCCTTAAGATAATTTAGGATGAGAGAAACGGATGCCTCTGCCAGTTGGATTGGTTCATCAAACTCAATTTTATATACTTCAATTCGTTCATCAAGTTCTTTTAGTTTATCTCTATAAAATTTATGCATTTGAAAAATATGATAAAAGTGTCAACAACGAACTAAATTATATTAGCTCGAACACTTAAATTATTGGTATTAATATGTTAGAAGTGTTTATCTATGGAATTTAGCGTAAAGCAAAAAGTACTACCAGCACCATACTCACTCTCTACCCAGATTTTTCCTCCCTGAGCTTCAATAAACTCTTTGCTGATACTTAAGCCTAAACCAGTACCTTCTTTTTTGGTGCCGGGAATGCGGAAATAACGTTCGAAGATTTTATTCAAAAATTGAGGTTGTATGCCTTGACCCGTATCTGTTACAGAAAATCTTATTTGATTTTCTGTCTTTTCAACTTTGACATCAATTGTAGCATTCTCATACGAATACCGAACGGCATTGGAGATGAGATTGGTAAGAACCCATGCAGTTTTTTCACTATCGGCAGCAACCAGTGTATTATCCTCTATATCAACATCGATTTTAATATTCTTGTACTCAGCAGCAGATTTATTTGCGTTAACAGCATATTCAATCATAGGCTTTATTTCTGAACTAATTAAGTTTATTTGAATAGCCCCACTTTCAACCTGTGTGATGTTTAGTAGTTCTCCGGTAATTCTTAAAAGGCGGTCAGCATCGTCTTTTATACCATTAACCAGTCCTTTTTGTTCCTCATTTAAGTGACCTGTCTTTTCATTCTCCAGAATTTGAATACCTAACTGTATCGACGCAATAGGTGTTTTAAATTCATGGGAAACAGTTCCCATAAAATTGGTCTTTGCCAGATCCAGTTCTTTAAATGGTGTGATATTTCTCAGAAGAATAACCTGACCTATAAATTCACTGTCTGCTTCTCCGGTTGGAACGATGTTGATATCCACCACCTCTTTTTCAAAGTAGCTTTCCTTTCTGTCTGCATAAATCTTTAATTGTTCGGATTTAGCATTTTCGGGCTTTGGAAGAAAAATATCCTTGATAATACTTCTAATTAAATCATTGGTAACGGCTACATCCTGTATTTGTTTACCAATGAATTCTTCTTTTTTTAGACCACAAATATTTAATGCCTCTTCATTAGCGAAAAGCACTTTTTTGTTTTCATCGATACCGATAACTGGATCATGAAGATTATCAATTAACGTTTCAATTCGTTTTTTACCTTTTAGGATTTTATCGAGCTTACTCTCGGAATATTCTTCCAGCTTCTCCGCCATTGTGTTGAATGACTTTGCCAAGTCACCAAATTCATTATGGCTTTCAAAATGAACTCTCTTTTTATAATTCTGTCCGGCTATTTCTTTTATACTATCGGTTAATTCTTTAATAGGATTGGCTATACTTGAAGGCAAATTGACCAGTAAAATAAATGCAATTAGGAAGCATAGTGAGCCGGTAACCGAAATGATGACAATGGCTTTTTGAGCAGTATCATCTGCTATATCACTTTTTCGGTTGATGGCTTCCATGTTCAAACGCATTAACTCAGTTATATCTTTTCTTATGGATGATACAATGATAGAATCCTCAGGGTTTTCTTTTAAATCTTTAAAATGTTTAACGATAAGATTGGTAGCTTCGATTTCTCCAATCTCAGTTACATTCTGCTTTTGCAGATCGAGATTTTTTTGAAAAGTATCTACAGCGGATTTGTCTGAACGAACATCTTCCAAAGACAACAGCATGTTGCGGGCATACTGTAAGGTATTGTAATTGGCAACTAAGATATTATTAGTGTCTTTTTTCAGTTGGTTTACATACCAGCCACTAACAATTGCCAGTGCCAGTATCAGTAAAAATAGAGCACCAACTCCAACCGTTAATTTTGCTTTAATTCTCATTTTATGATAGTATTACGAGATCAATATTTTCTTGTGACAGCTTGTTCAGTAAGGCATTAAATGTGTCAGTTGCTAATATAATCTTAGCTAAGTTTAAATGTGGTTTACCTATACACACTGTTGTTATCTTACGATCTTCACATTCTTTGATGATTGCCTTAGTGGTATTTTTTGCTTTCACCTTAATTATTTCTGCCCCTAATTCTGTAGCTAATTTAAAATTATTAATCAAATGCCGTTGTTTATCTAGAGCGATTTTATCAGAACTTTCCTTAGGTATTTGCACATACATCACATACCATTTGCTGTTGTAATAATTAGCTAATCGTGCCGTTTTCCTAATAACGTTTTTTGCAGTTTTTTCGTTTGAACTGATACAGGCCAGGAAACGTTCTTTTTTGACACTTCTTGTAAATACTACTTCGGTTTCTACTTTTCGCTGCACCTGCGAAGCTACCTCCTTTAACGCCAACTCACGAAGCTGCAAAATATGCTCGCTCTTAAAAAAATTATTAAGTGCTGCTGTTATTTTAGAGCTTTCATAAATTTTTCCGGCTTTTAAACGATCTATCAGATCTTCTGCTGTAAGGTCGATATTGACTACCTCATCTGCCTGAGCGACTACGCTGTCGGGAATACGTTCCTGTACATCAATCCCCGTAATTTCCCGTACTTCTTCATTCAAACTTTCAATGTGTTGAATATTGACAGCACTGATGACATTGATACCCGCATCTAAAATATCGAGTACATCTTGCCATCTTTTTTCGTTATTGCTGCCTTCAATATTGGTATGAGCCAATTCGTCTACAATCACAACTTCCGGACGAAGGTTTATAATGGCTTGCAGATCCAGTTCTTCGAGTTCTTTCCCTTTATAGAAAAGTTTTCTGCGTGGAATGATCGGAAGCCCATCCAACAAAGCATGGGTCTCTGGTCTTTTGTGTGTTTCGATATATCCGATTTTCACATCGATACCGTTTCGCAATAGCGTATGTGCTTCCTGTAACATTCTATAGGTTTTACCCACACCAGCACTCATCCCGATATAGAGCTTGAATTTTCCTCTTCGGGATTTCTGAATGAGGTCTAAAAAATGTTCTGCACTTTTTCTTTCGTCCATACAATCTGTTTGCTTATATAAATTTACAAATTCCCCTTAGACAAATTGTCCAGGGGAATCATTAGTAAATGGAAATATTTAGAAACGTATCGCCAGCGATGTAACCGCCATAACGTTGTCTTTTTTCATATTGTCATCTCTGTTTAAGAAAATGGCATCTTTACTATTTAAGCTTTTAACTTCTGTTCTCCATACCAAATTAGGCAGAATTTGATAATCAACGTTGAGTGAAGCCCCAAATGTTTGAAATCCGTTTTCCGTTCCCGAGGCGATGATAACGCCATTCTTATCGTGGTAATATTCTCCTCTTGCAGCGATGCTTATTTTTTCAGTAGGGCTGTATTTCGCAATCAGTACAGGCGTATACCATGTATTATAGTCATCACTTGCTTTTTCTTTTTGTTGTGCGCCGATATCAAAGCCAGCGATCAATGCAAATTGATTGCTGATTTGAAACTGCCCATACAGATTGTGGAAGTAACGCATCTTACGCTCTTCATCAGGGAAGTCGTTGCCTATGAAAGAACTACTGTTTAAAGTCACTTTATCCGAAGGACGGTAAGTTAATTGATGACCAAAAGCTGGTGTGCTATTCCCTTCAACACGTTGGATACGTTGCCAGCCATTCAACACCAATACCGCCATATTCCATTTTCCATTATCGGTAGCATACGACAACTTAGCTCCGGTTTCAAAATAGGGCGAATTATCAGCCATCATACTTCTTGTCAATGTAAAGCAGTCCGCTCCGATAGCACTTTCAAAGCCAATGTGAGATGGCAAGATACCTGCATCTAACCATAAATTCTTCGTTTTAGATAGTTTCACCCCTACATTTGCTTCATATATATTTTTCAGCACGCCTTCTTCGGCTGCATAATTAGCATTCATATAAGAACCTACTCCAAGAGCCAGATTTGCTCTCATATTTTCTGTTTCATAAGCTGCTTTTATAAATCCCAAATTTAGACTCACTTCATTGTTGCGGTTGTGGCTGTACACAAATCCGGGTCTGGTATTGGATTTCGGGTTATTAAAATCCTGCTGATAATATACCTCAGCATATCCACTGATGGTTAACGGCTTTTTTTCAGTTTCCTGAGCACATACACTTCCTGTTGCTCCCAGAAGAATAGCTGAGAACATAATTATTTTTTTCATCTTATTAATTTGATTTTTAAACGTGATGAAGCTATCAGATTTATCCTCCCTGTGTGGTTGAATAAATCATGATGGTTTCATTTTTGAATTATTAAAATTTTACTGTTTATTGAATTACTCCTATAAGGCATTTTCAATGGCTACACACACATTTGAAAACCTGTAAGTTTTTTTAGGAATTACTTATTTAAGTTGATCCAGAGCGATATTTAATTTAAGTACATTGATCTTTTCGGGACCAAACATGCCCCATAAAGGTTTTTCTGTCTGCTGATCAATCAATTGATTTAATTTTAACTTCTCAATACCTCTTATTTTAGCAATGCGCTGTACCTGTACTTTAGCGGCCTGAACGGAAATGTTCGGATCCAATCCACTTCCGCTGGCAGTAACTAAGTCAACAGGTATTTCAGATTTATCAATTCCGGGATTATGTACTAAAAAAGTATCAATTCGTGCCTGAACTTCTGCTAAATATTCCTCATTAGAAGGACCTTTGTTACTACCTCCTGAACCAGCAGCATTGTAATCTACGGCCGATGGTCTTGACCAGAAATACTTATCCTCTGTGAAAGACTGACCAATATTGACATAATGTTTCTTTCCGTTGTGTTCTATAATTTCTCCTTTTCCAGCATTAGGAGCAAACTGTGCGATACCCCAGACTGCAAGTGGGTAAATGACTGTAAAAAACAGGATCATAACAGCAGTCAATTTTATTGCGGGCAAAATATGTTTTTTCATTTTATCTAAATTTTATAAAGGATTAAAAGAAAACGGATATAAGCATATCTATCAGCTTGATTCCTACAAAAGGTATCAGTACACCGCCTAAACCATAAATGAACAGGTTTCTTCGAAGTAATGCACTTGCTCCAATAGGTTTGTAAGCTACACCTTTCAATGCTAATGGAATCAACATCGGAATGATGATTGCGTTGAAAATTACAGCTGATAGTATTGCACTTTCCGGACTGTGTAAATTCATAATATTCAGTCCTTGCAATGCAGGAATCGCTGTGATGAACAGTGCTGGAATGATGGCAAAATACTTAGCCACATCATTCGCAATACTGAAAGTAGTCAATGTACCACGGGTCATCAGCAATTGTTTTCCGATTTCTACGACTTCAATCAATTTGGTCGGATCGTTATCCAGATCGACCATGTTTCCTGCTTCTTTTGCTGCCTGAGTACCAGAATTCATTGCTACACCCACATCAGCTTGTGCTAAAGCCGGAGCATCGTTTGTTCCATCACCCATCATAGCGACCAAGCGACCTTCCGACTGTTCTTTTTTGATGTAATTCATCTTGTCTTCGGGTTTTGCTTCTGCGATGAAATCGTCCACACCTGCCTTCTCAGCGATAAATTTAGCAGTCAAAGGATTGTCGCCCGTTACCATGACGGTTTTGATACCCATTTTACGCAGCCGTTCGAAACGTTCTTGAATACCCGGTTTGATGATGTCCTGTAGCTCAATTACACCCAATGCGATTTCATTCTCTGATACGACCAACGGTGTACCTCCATTAGAAGAGATGGCTTTCACTCTTTCTTCGACCTCTTTTGGAAAGTTATTACCTGCTTTTGTAACCAGATTTTTTATCGCATCGGTTGCACCTTTTCGGATACGCACATTCTCATAGTCTATACCTGAACTTCTAGTTTCTGCTGTAAACTTGATGAATTGAGGATTTTTGACTTCGTAACTCAAAGGGTTGATACCTGCTAATTCGATAATCGATTTACCTTCAGGAGTTTCATCAGCCATAGAACTTAGTACAGCTGCTTTTATTAATCTTTTCTCGTCAATACCATTTGCAGGGTGAAAATGGGTCGCTTTACGATTACCAATAGTAATTGTACCCGTTTTATCCAATAATAAGACATCGATATCACCTGCGGTTTCTACCGCTTTACCACTTTTGGTAATCACATTGGCTCTCAATGCTCTGTCCATCCCTGCAATACCGATTGCAGACAACAATCCTCCAATGGTAGTCGGGATAAGACATACAAATAAAGAGATAAAAGAAGCAATGGTAATACCCACATTTGCATAATCAGCAAATGGCTTAAGCGTCACACAGACAATGATAAACACAAGTGTAAATCCTGCTAACAAAATGGTTAAAGCAATTTCATTTGGTGTTTTTTGTCGGGCTGCACCTTCTACCAAGGCAATCATCTTGTCCAGGAAGCTTTCGCCCGGTTGCGTTGTTACCTGCACCACGATTTTATCGGACAAAACTTTGGTACCACCGGTAACAGAACTTTTGTCGCCACCTGCTTCACGAATCACAGGAGCAGATTCTCCGGTAATTGCACTTTCATCGATGGTCGCTAAGCCTTCAATAATTTCCCCATCAGAAGGAATGATGTCGCCAGCTTCACAGATGAAAACATCACCTTTTTGTAATTGAGCAGAGGAGATCGTTTTCCCATTTTTTAATCTTGCAGGCGTTTCTTCTCTTGTCTTACGCAAACTATCTGCTTGTGCTTTACCTCTTGCCTCAGCAATTGCCTCGGCAAAATTGGCAAATAACAGGGTAAGCAAAAGGATAATAAAGACGGTAAAATTATAACCAAAACTTCCTTGTCCCTGAGCTCCTGCCAACGTCCATAAACTCACGGCTAGCATAACCAAAGTACCGATCCATACAGTAAACATGACCGGATTACGGAACATGGTTTTCGGATTGAGTTTCACAAAAGATTGTTTCAGTGCTTCCTGAACCATATCTTTTTGAAACAATGATGTATTATTGTTCATTTCTAAATTCTTTAATCAGTTTAATAAAGTGAAAAGTACTCTGCAATAGGACCTAATGCCAATACCGGGAAGAATGCTAAGGCAGCTACGATTGCGATTACAGCGAATACCATTAGTCCGAAAGTTGCCGTATCGGTTTTCAGGGTTCCGTCTCCCTCTGGTATAAATTTCTTTTGAGCTAACAAGCCTGCAATGGCTACCGGACCAATGATCGGTAAGAATCTTGAAAGAATAAGTACAAATCCTGTTGCAATATTCCACCAAGGTGTATTATCTCCCAATCCTTCAAAACCACTACCATTATTGGCAGATGACGAAGTGAACTCGTATAGCATTTCACTCAATCCGTGAAATCCCGGGTTATTTAGAGAGTCCATAGTATATTGTGGTGATGCAGCGGCTAATGCTGTTCCTACTAATATCAGGAAAGGATGAAGCAAGGCAATAATCATGGCTATTTTCATTTCCCTAGCTTCCACTTTTTTACCTAAGAATTCTGGTGTTCTTCCTACCATCAATCCACTGATAAATACAGCAAGAATGATAAAAATAAAGAAGTTAAGTATTCCTACACCGACTCCTCCGTAAAACGCATTGATCATCATTGCTAATAGCTCATTCATTCCTGACAATGCCGTGGAACTATCGTGCATAGAGTTTACTGATCCAGTAGAGATTACAGTGGTGACAATGCTCCAAAAGCCAGATGCAGGAGCTCCTAATCGAATTTCCTTTCCTTCCATAGCCCCCAAGGAATTGTCTATACCCATGGCTGCAATTGCGGGATTGCCATTCATTTCCATATTGATATTTGGAATGGCCAGCATTAAAAAACCTACTGTCATTACACCAAATATCATCCACGATAGTTTTCTTCTTCTGGTAAAATAACCAAAGGCAAAGATCATAGCCAAGGGTACAATCAGCTGAGCCACCATTTCGACCATATTGGACAGATAAGATGGGTTTTCAAACGGATGGGCAGAATTCACTCCAAAGAATCCACCTCCGTTGGTTCCTACGTGTTTAATAGGCACAAATGCTGCTGCGGGTCCTCTTGATACTTCCACAGAATCACCTTGTAAAGTGGTAATAGCGTCTTTACCTTCAAAAGTCATCGGAACTCCATCGAATGCAAGAATTATGGCAATCACAAATGATACAGGTAATAAAATACGTGTACATGATTTTATAAAATTGCTGTAAAAATTCCCCAAGGTTTCAGATGATTTGTCTCTGAATGCTCTAAATAGCACTACTGCGGCAGCCATACCAGTTCCGGCACTTACGAACTGTAAGAACATTAACCAGTATTGTCCAAGATAACTTAATCCTGATTCCCCGGAATAGTGTTGCAGATTACAGTTTACCACAAATGATATCACGGTATTGAATGCAAGGTCTGCGGACATACTTGGATTGTTATCCGGATTAAGCGGGAGGCTTCCCTGAGTCATTAGAACAACCATTCCCAACAGGAACCACACCATATTGATCGTGATCATGGCTACCATCTGCTGTTTCCAGTTCATTTCTGTTTGCGGATTGATACCGCCTATTTTGTAAAAGATTCGCTCTATCGGATTAAAAATCGGATCGAGCAGCGTTTTTTCACCGCCATAAACTTTTGCAATGTATTTACCGAAGGGTATTGCAAGCAATATCGACAGGGTAAACATTACGATTATTCCTAAAATTTCTGTATTCATTTTTATTAATTAAATATGGTTTTAAACATCCATCCGAACAGCCTGACCAATGCCAATACAATCAGGAATATCAAAGCAATTCGGGCTACATCTTTCATTTCAGTAAATATCTTTTTCATAGCAATATTTGAATTTTTAGAAAAGCCAGATAAATGATCGAAATGAAGAACAGTATCCAGAATATAATGGATATCCATTCCTTGATTTTTCCTTTTGTATCTTTCTTCATCTGCTGAAGCGTTTTAAAATTTTTCCGGTTTGAGCAATACGTAACATATATAGGCAAATACACCTATGGCTACTATGAATAATGCTGTCATAGACTTGTTTTTTGTGTTAAATAATTTGTGTTCTGAAGCTGATAAACATGTTTCAGGTTATTGGGAATGAGCTGGTACATATAAATCCATTGTTCTGTAGTGCAACGTCTTTTCATTCCTTCAAAAGAGCGTACAAACAAATTTTCAATGATGTACTGTACATATTCATTACCTCTTTTATGAAGCCAACCGATGAACTTGATCTTTACCCCAATTTTCTCTATCTGTCCTTTGGAAAGCAAGAGATTGATGTGGTTGACGATTGCCTGAAATATTCCCGCAAAATTTTTTCGCATGGATAGTTCGTTGATCTCTTCTTTAATTTCACCGTAGTGATGTGCCAGGTACGTACTGGCTGCGTTTTCATTTATTTCATTCATTGATTTATAAACTTCTTTTTATTTACTGAAGAACATCGCATAGAAAATACAGAAGACAATAAAAGCTAAAAGTATTTTTGCCAATATATCCGTAACTATTTCCCTGTTTGATTTTCGTTCTTTTTTCATCTGCTTATTAATTGAAAGAATAGAAAGAAAAACACAAAGCCGATCAAAATACCTGCGAATCCTCCGAGCTTTACGCAAACGGCAAACAGGACAAACAATAAGATTGCTAATACTGCTTTTTTTATTTTAGCCGACCAATGTATTTTTCCCTTTAAAACTTTCATTATTTAATTAGTTTTCTAAAATGGTTTTGATATATCCTTTTCGTAATTCGATGGGAAATAAATCCATGTGTTTTTTTAGGCTTCCGGGGCTTTCTTCAAAAGACAAGGCTGTCAGAAACTCATTTTCAATGGCATTCCGGGTGTATTGATTCCCTCCCTGATATAAAAGGTTTATAACTTTGGCTATCTCCTGAACACGCTCTAATTCATCTTCCGATCCAGAACCTATTTTTTGGGAACAAACTTCTGCCAGTTTATGTAGTAACAGATAGTCTGCGATAGAATCGTCCAAAGTATCCAAATCAGGAATGAGTCTTGCGGCTTCAGGAGCCCATTGTTGTATCGTATTTATGATTTTTGTTTTCATTTTATTTTAGATTTTCTCAAAGAAGTCAATTGACTTAATGAACAGACCGAAGCAGGCTAAACCTGCGAGTACTAAAACTATTGTTATCATTTTTATTTATTTTTAAGTGGTACTAATGTGCTTCATAATTGCTCCAAAAATCATAACCACAATAAATGCGAAAAGCAATAAGTGGTATGATTTTAGCCATTTTGGAAACGAAGGCGGTTCTTTCTGCTGTTTCCATTTGACATTTCTTTTCCTCATTTTTAATTTCTTTTATATCCTCTATGCCAAATCCTATTCCAATAGAACTTTTTTGAATTTAAAATATTGATTTTCAATATTTTATCTCGTTATTTCAGGGTTTGTTGATGCAAAAACCTTATCAAAATGATAGGGTAATTATCATTTTGATAAGAGCACAGATTTTTTGGTGGTAATGAGCGAAATCCTAAAGGACTATATCACCTTGATTAATACGGGGAATCGTTTTTAATTTTATATTTTTGTACTTTATTAATCATAGAATGACTGGTTTCTAAGTCATTTTCAGCACAAATCGGAGGGATAAGCAAAAAAAGATGAGTAAACTAAAAAAGACCCCTATTAAGAAAATCGTATCGCCAATTCAAAGCTTTATTAAAAATGAAAAAGCAGGTGGCATTGTATTAGGAATCAGTGTAGTGATTGCATTGATGTTAGCCAATTCGCCTTTAGCAGAAGAGTACCATCATGTTCTGGAACATAAATTTGGATTTCAGTTAGACGGAAGCACGTATTTTGAATACAATCTGCATCATTGGATTAACGATGGTTTAATGGCTATATTTTTCTTTGTAGTGGGTTTAGAACTAAAAAGAGAAATCGTTGGCGGGGAGTTATCCAATCCACGTAAAGCTTTATTACCCATCGCTGCTGCATTTGGTGGAATGGCTGTGCCAGCTGCAATTTATTTATTTTTGAATCCAACAGGAGAAGTGCATAGTGGTTGGGGAATTCCAATGGCGACAGATATTGCATTTGCCTTGGGGGTACTATATTTATTGGGGAATAGAATTCCGCTTACACTAAAAGTTTTCTTAACCGCTTTAGCTATTGTTGATGACTTAGGAGCTGTATTGGTTATCGCATTTTTCTATACTTCGGATATCTCTATGTTCCATCTCATTATCGGTGCTTTGGTGCTTTTGACGATGTATATCGGTAATAAAATGGGGGTAAGAGCCATTTTATTCTATGCCATTTTAGGAATAGGCGGAGTTTGGACAACTTTTTTACTTTCGGGGGTACACGCCACTATCGCAGCTGTTTTAGCAGCATTTACCATTCCGGCAGATGTAAAGATCAATGAGAAAATATTCAGTAATAATATCCAAAAACTTTTAGATAAGTTTAAAGGTATTGACCCGGATAACAGTAAACCTACTTTGACAAATGAACAATTACATATTCTGGAAGAAATTCAAAATAGTACAGTAGCCGCCACTCCGCCATTACAACGATTAGAACATGCTATGCATCCCATGGTAACCTTTTTGATCATTCCTATATTTGCTTTGGCAAACGCTGGTGTTTCATTGGCTATCGATATGGAACATTTATTCAGTACCAATGTAGCTTTGGGTGTTGCTTTAGGTCTTTTGGTAGGTAAGGTTGTTGGAGTAGTTGGTTTTACATTGCTTTTGGTGAAGCTGAAAGTGGCTCCTTTTCCAGAAGGAATGAATGTAAGAAATTTGTTTGGTTTAGGTTTACTGGCTTCTATAGGTTTTACGATGTCCTTATTTGTAACTTCTTTGGCGTTCTCGCATGAGGAATACATGACACAGGCGAAGATTGGAATTTTTGCAGCTTCTATTACGGGAGGTGTATTAGGATATTATTTTTTGAGCAAGGAAAGGAAAGCAAATAATAACTTATAGTCTGGACAGAACATAAATGAAAGAGTTTTTATATGCCAAATGGATACAACAGCTCATTGTTGTATTGCACTTGGTAGCACTTATAGCACTAATAGCAGATTACGGTTTTATACTCAACCCAACCTTACAATTAAGTATCATTTCTTTGTATCTGTTTGTATTGATTATTGGTATTTTTTATACTGTTTTGAAATACCTATATCATCGAAAAGAATTCATATTAAGTGTTTTTGTTTTTGATGCATTGAGTATTCTGTTTGTACTTTATTGTTTGTACAGACAACTATCAACAGATGGATTGTCAGAGATAACTCATTGGATAAGATGGGCCGTGATCTTAAAATTGGTAAGGGAATTTACCCGTCCACGAGTAAGTTATAAGCGTTCTTTACTCAATCCTGCCCAATTATTCATTATCAGTTTTATAGGACTGATTGTAATTGGTGCTTTACTATTAATGCTTCCTAAGGCAACTTATGAAGGGATAAGCTTTGTAGATGCCTTGTTTACTTCCACCAGTGCAGTGTGCGTAACGGGATTAATAGTGGTAGATACGAGTAGTTATTTCACGACGTTTGGACAAACCTTAATCATGATGTTGATCCAAACTGGTGGTTTAGGTATCCTTACATTTGCCAGTTACTTCAGTTATTTCTTCAAAGGCGGATCTACTTACGAAAACCAATTGGCGTTGAGTGATATGACCAATTCAGAGAAAATTAGCGAGGTATTTACAACAGTTAAAAGGATTTTGACTATTACTTTTTTGATAGAATTTATCGGAGCAATACTCATTTTCCTTAATCTAGATAAAGCTTTGATTCCATCCTTTTCAGAGAGAGTATATTTTTCCGTTTTTCATTCTATATCGGCTTTCTGCAATGCTGGTTTTTCGACCTTACCAAATGGCATGATGGAAGCAAGTTATGTCTATAATTATCCTTTGCAATTTATCATTGTCATCATTTTCGTATTCGGAGGTTTAGGATTTCCGATTGTTATTAATTCCGTACGGTACATTAAACATTTGATAGCAAGGTACATTCTTTGGTTTGTAGAAAAAAAGAACAATTACCGTCCTTGGATTTTGACCTTGAGTAATAAGATAAATCTATTAACCACTTCCATATTAATTGTTTTAGGAACGCTCATTATCTATATCAAGGAGTATTACAATGTTTTGGGTAATCACAAAGGGGTTGGAAAAATTGTCACGGCATTGTTCACAGCCACTACGCCAAGAACGGCAGGTTTTAATTCCATTGACTTTAGCCAGATGCACTTTTCATCTATCATCATTATCATTTTCTTAATGTGGGTAGGCGCTTCTCCTGCTTCAACCGGTGGTGGTATTAAAACAAGTACATTTGCGATTGCCACCTTAAATTATTTGAGTTTGGCAAAAGGTAAACGTAAAATTGAAATTTTTCGACGGGAAGTGGCAGACATTTCCGTACGGAGGGCTTTTGCTGTGATGAGTTTATCGTTATTGGTAATAGGAATAAGTGTTTATCTGATCTCTCATTATGACAAGCATATCCCTCTATTAGATATTGCCTTTGAGAGTTTTTCCGCTTATAGCACTGTGGGGCTTAGTTTAGGGATAACCGGAGATTTGAGTAGTGAAAGTAAAATGGTTCTTGTTGGAACTATGTTTATTGGTAGGGTGAGTATGTTAACTATTCTGATTGCCTTTTTTAAGAAGGTGAAGCAGGGTAATTATCATTATCCATCAGATGAAATATTAATCAACTAAAAGAGAATTGAAATGAAATTTATAATTATAGGATTGGGAAATTTTGGTGGCTCATTGGCAGAAAAATTAACCCAACAAGGAAATGAGGTAATTGGGGTAGATTCACGTGATGAAAAAGTAGTGGCACTAAAGGACAAGCTGTCTCATACTATCTGTATGAACGCGACTGAACAGTCTGCTATTACACACCTTCCATTAAAGAACACCGATGTAGTGATGGTTTGTATTGGTGAAGACGAAGGAGCAAATATCATGGTTACTGCTCATTTTAAAAATTTAGGCGTAAAACGTTTGATCAGTCGTGCCATTAATCCACTTCACGAAAGTGTTCTGCAAGCTATAGGCGTAAACGAAATTGTGCGTCCGGAAGAAGAAACGGCTGAAAGATGGGCTAAAAAACTATGTTTAAAAGGAGTTATAGACTCTTTTGAGTTGAACAAGAATTTTAGTATCGTAGAGATTGTTGTGCCTGAAAAATATGTTGGTAAAACGATTGAGGAAGTTAAATTTAGAGAGTATCACAATGTTTTGATTTTGACAATCATTCGTGATATGCCAGAAAAAAGCTTTTTGGGCAGAAGCAAAATTGTGTCAAATGTACAAGGAATTCCAGAACCAACAACGATGTTGCAGAAAGAAGATATTATCGTTATTTATGGAGCCAATGAAGATCTGCAAAAGTTTGCAAAATCAAGAATGGAATAGTATCTAATGAATTTTATATTGCTCCAGTTTTCTGTATAGCGTAGCAATCCCGATCTCTAAAAGACGTGCGGCTTCCGCTTTGTTACCGTCCGTATGATTTAGGATTTTCTGAATATGTAATTTTTCAGCACTTGCCATAGAAAATGCGGACAATTGTTGATTATTGGATTTAGCATATTGTAGATCTAAAGGCAAAGTATCCAAATCAAGAACATCGGAATCTGCCAGAATTACACTTCTTTCAATTACGTTTTTCAATTCACGGATGTTCCCTTTCCAAGCGTTGTTTTCCAATGCGGCAATGTATTCGTCTGTTAACGTTAATGGTTTTCTATTAGATTTTAGAGCAAATATTCCAGCATAATAGTCGGCCAATAATTTGATGTCTTTCGGACGTTCTCTCAATGATGGTAGATGAATTCTAAAAACGGAAAGTCGATAAAAGAGATCGCTTCTAAAATGTCCTTTCTCTATTTCTTCTTCCAGATTACGATTGGTAGCCGCAATGATACGTACATTGACTTTAATGGGTTTTGCATCACCAACACGAAGTAATTCTCCAGTTTCGAGTACACGCAAAATCTTAGCTTGGAGATCTAGTGCCATTTCTCCGATTTCATCCAGAAAAATAGTACCTTTGTGAGCTTCCTCAAAAAGCCCTTTTTGGTCTTTTGAAGCTCCTGTAAAAGCACCTGCTTTGTGTCCGAACAATTCGTTTTCCAAAAGATCTTTACTAAATGCTGAACAGTTGATGGCTACAAAGTTGTGGTTAACCCGTTGACTTCCCTGATGGATCGCTTGTGCAAAGACTTCCTTACCTGTGCCTGTTTCTCCTGTCAATAAAACAGTCGTGTCTGTGCCAGCGACTTTTCGGGCCAGCTCAATAGCTTTGATTATAGGCTTAGATGTACCAATGATCTTATCGAATGAATGTTTTTCGCCTAATTGTTTTTCTAATTTTTGAACTCTCTTGTTTAAAGTAACCTTTTCACTAGCCTTATATAGAAGCGGAATGATTTTATTATTATCATCTCCCTTCGTAATATAGTCGAAAGCACCGTTCTTTATCGCCTGTACACCATCAGGAATATTACCATAAGCGGTCAGTAAAACAACTTCTACCGTAGGGTATTTTTCTTTGATCACTTTTGCAGTATCTACACCACTTCCATCCGGAAGTTTTACATCGCATATCACCACATCTATTTCTTCCACTTCTAATCGTTGTAATCCCGATTTTATGGAAGATGCTTGAAAAACCTCAAAACCTTCAAAACCTATAATCTTTGAAAGAAGATTTCTCAATTTTTCTTCGTCGTCTATTATCAATACTTTTACCACTTTATAGCTAAATTACAAACAACAAATTTACTAAATATTATGTCTGTTTTGATTATTCTACCACGAAACGGATAAAGAAAACATTTCCCAACTTGTGCTTAAACAAGAACATCTTTTCCGGTGCGTATTGGAATATTACCTTTATTGTATCAAATGTTGCAAATTGGGGTCATTCTTAATCCGATCCATTTCACTTTCAACAATATAAACAATATCTGATTTTATACGTTTATAATTGCTTTCAATTTCCTGTTTCTTATTGTCTGCACCGCTTTCATTAACAAAAGATAAAATTTGAGGTATCTTCTGATACGCTTTGGTTTCGGCAGTAACCTTTTCGTTATCCACTACAATTTCAGCGTGAAAAATCTTCTGTTCGATACGCTCATCGAAGTTATCCGATACCGAACCTACAAACATTCCTTGCGTTAAGGTCGAGATTTTGGAAGCCGGAATAAGGCTGTCTAATTGCGTAGAAATAGAAGTTGATTTATCATTACGATTTATCGTCATACTTTGACGTTTCTGCAATACTTTTCCAAAACGCTCTGACAGGCTCTTTGCCGTTTCGCCTACAACCTGCCCGCTGAAAACATTACCTACGGTATTCTGAATAACTTTACTCTCTTTGTCACCGTAATCCCTTGTTAATTGCGAAAAGTCCTGAAAGCTCAAGCATACAGCCACCTTATTACTTCTCGCTGTTGCAATAAGGTTATCCAGTCCCCTGAAATAAATCGTGGGCAGCTCATCTATGATAACCGAACTTTTTAGCTGTCCCTTTTTATTAATCAATTTTACAATCCTCGAATTGTACAAACCTAATGCTGCCGAATAAATGTTTTGTCGGTCGGGATTATTACCCACGCATAAAATTTTAGGCTCTTTCGGATTATTGATGTCAAGCGTAAAATCATCGCCTGTCATTACCCAATACAACTGCGGGCTAATCATTCTTGATAGTGGGATTTTTGCCGAAGCTATCTGACCTTGTAACTGGTCTTGCGCTCCGCCTTGCCACGCATCCATAAAGGGCGATAAATAATTTTCCAAATCGGGGTATGAGGTTAAAATCGTGAATACGTCCGAATACTTTTTGTTCAGCAATTCAATGGCGTGTGGGAATGTACAATACTTACCGTTATCGTAGATTTTTAGATACCAAATAATGGCAGCCAATAAAATAATTGGGCTTTCCACAAAGAAATCGCCTTGCTTCTGTATCCACGACCTGTTAAGGTTCAGCATTATGGTATATGCAGCTTCGTAAGCATCAGAAATGTCCGTCATAAAATCGGGGTTGAGTGGGTTGCAACGGTGGCTCTTGCGAGGGTCGTCAAAATTTATCACGTAAAATTTCGGCTGTACTTTGTACTTATCCCTATGCTTCAGCAAATGATTGTAGGCAATTGTCGATAGGTCGTCAAACTTGAAATCGTAGATGTACATACTAAAGCCTTTTTCAATCTGCTGCTTGATGTAGTTGTTTACGATGGCATAAGATTTACCGGAACCCGGAGTACCCAATACAATTGATGCCCTGAATGGATTGACAATGTTTATCCAACCATTGTTCCATTTGTCTTTGTAGTAAAATTTGGTAGGCAGATTGACAGAGTATTCATTTTCCATCAGTTTTGTTTCCTGTTGGAAACTCTCGTTTTCGTTATTGAAAACATCGTCCATTAAATTATTTTTCAGTAATCTGCTCATCCATACGCCTGCCATCAGCAAAGCGATGTAACCTAATGAGATAGTAAGCATATAAAGAAATGTGCCTGTTGCCGGAGGTAGTTTTAGCAACGGGGTGTTCAGGAAAAACAGAACAAACCCAACCCCCAAAGCCACGTAAATTTTAGACCAGGTTATCTTCTCGTTCTTTACGCCCTTTGTGCCTAAGCAGCTTAAAGCCAGTAAAACCAAAGCAAATGCTTTGGTATAAAGGGTATGTGAAAACAAACCCGCCGTCCGGTCAAAATTGCCTAAAATCTTATTGATTACTTCCAACGTCCAACCACGTTCCATAAAGAAACCATAGCAGAACCAATAAAGGTGCATCAGTACCAAAAGAATACTGACTGCCCGCATAAAAGCCATTATCTTGGCAAGCCCTCTTAAATCGTCTTCTCCCTGCATTATTTTAAGTTTTAATGTTCAGGCGTGAATTTAAAGGCTCTATGGAGTGGCTCTAAGAATGTGGCAGCCAGTGGCGTTGAGTGGCAGTATTTGGCTAAATGTTATTTCTGACCTCTTTGGCGTTTGCGCTTCTTCTTCTTCATCTTATTGGCAAAGTCCTGTTCCTCGTTATCTTCGCCCTGGGCTTCGGGAATTAATCCGCCTAACGCTTCAATCAAACCGTCTTCGTATTTGTCCGTAGTTAAGAAGTCGAACAAACGATGTGGTTCTTCCGCAGGAAGATCTGCATCATTTGATGTAGATAATTTTGGTTGAGATATGGCAGGTTCTTTAATATCCGGTTTGATGTTATTGTTCCAATAATTATTAAAAGTATTGGCAGAAAGCTCTGTTCCTAACCGTGAACCGTTCCAAACCGCTTTGGAATTGTGGTCAATAAATGTGATACCATAAATGCGGACTGTATTATTCCGGCGCACGACTACGTTAATGCCGTGTCCTGCTAACTGCTTTTTAAATGCCTGTTCATCGCTCGTGGTTTTCAGGGCAATGGTAACGGCAGATTTTAGGGTCTGTTTGGTAGGGCTATCTTTCAAAGTCGTTTTGCATTTCGCAAAATGCAATTCCAAAGCCGGAAGCCCTGCACTCTTTCCGAACAGCGAAGCCTTGAACGGATGCCCGGCTCGTTCGCCTTTTTCATTTAAAGGAATGTACAATAAACCCTGCTGCATTTTTCCCTGCAATTCGCCCTCGATTTTCTCGGTGGTAATGTTGAACAAGGAAAGCAGGGCATTATATTCACCCAGTGTTTGATATTGGTAGTAGTTTGGCAGGTGGCGAACAACCGAAGCAATTTGGCTTTTTACATCGCCTGCCCGATAATCTACCGGACGGAAAACCTTATCAGTTTGCTTGCGCTCCTTATCCGTTGCGGGTATCAATCCGTGTTTTCTTTCCAGTTCACGGCATACATTCATAGACCGCATTTTCTCGAATTTGTCCGAAATCTTTTTGCCTTGCTCATCCACGCAAATCGATACAATATGAATATGGCTACGGTCAATATCGGTATGTTTGAAGACAATGTAAGGTTGTTCGCCGTAGCCCATTTCACGCATATATTGTTCTGCCATTTCCTTAAACTTATCATCACTTACCTTATCGTTCGGGTCGGGGTTGAGCGAAATATGTAACGTATGTTTCTCGGTATTGCGGTTGGCTATTAGGTAAGGTGCAAAAGACTGGGTTAATTGTGCTACGGAATAATGACCGCATGCGGTTTCAATCATCTTATTGGCAAACAAAATTTGCCCGTTTTCATTCTCCACTTTGAGCTGATTGTACGCCAATGCCCCGTATAAATTTCCGCTTCTGCCAATTTTTACTATCATTTCTACCGCTATTTTTTCAGGTGCTTCGCTTCAAATTCTTCGGTTAGCTGAATGATTTTTTGGCATAACATCGCCAGTTCAGCCGTTTGTTTTTCCAGTTTGTAAAGGAATGCAGCGGCTTTTTTCTCGGAAAAATGCTTGTACAGTAGCTTCACAACCTGATTATAGTTCACACCTACGGAGCGAAATTGACTGTGAAACGAAGTCAACCGCATATAGAAATCAACTGTTCCTTTGTCAATCTTAACTGACTTCATTTCCTTACTGAATAGCAGGAAGATGATAAACTTTGCTTTATTGGGCATTCCCGACGCTTCAAAAAGCGATAAAAGTTTGGCGTTTTCCTCGTCCGTAAGACGGAAAACGTGGCGATGGATGCTTGGGTCTGTTTTGGGTGTCCGTCCGCCCTTACTCTGTTTTCTGTAACTGTTCTCGTTCATCACAAATCCATTTTAAAATCCATACAAAACCCTGACTTTGGAAGGTGTTTTCTGCCCCCTGCAAAGGGCAAGTTGTTTTGAGGCACGAACTCGGTTTCGAGTGCCTCAAAACACAACTTGCCATGTTCCGGTGAACACAAAAATCCGCCCTGCGGGACGGATTAAAAGTAACAGGGAAAAACGGCCTGATGCCGTCCTGTTTCGTGTCCGTTTTGTCAAGATGCTTTTGCATAAATCCGTTAATAAAATTCAATACACAAAGTAATGACCTCTTTCAGAGAGTATTGCTATGTAGTATCACGCCAAACACTGCCTTTGACAGCCAAACAGTGCCACACTTCAATCAGCAGGTCAATCATTCGCTTTATTTGTCTTATAGTTTTAGAGCAGGCAGGAAAAAATGTATTAAGACAGGGAAGAAATCAGGATTTGCATACAGGTAGTTTGGAATAAAAGCATAAGGTTTTAAAAGCATAAAAGCGGTAAAGCATTTTGCCTTTTGTAAAGTTTATCATTTGCCAAAAACCATATCCGACAAGGCTGTAAAAAAAGCAAAAAAATATACAGGCGTATTCCAGAAAAACAAGGCATGAATAAGTGAACAAAGGAATATTCAAGTTCAGGAATATTCAGACCTGCAAAACAAGGAAAGTGTGTAACAATAAATTTTAAAATAATGGAAACAAAGAAAAAAACTTTAAAAATCAGCTTCTCCACTCAAAAGGGCGGCGTAGGAAAATCCACAATGACCACCTTGCTGGCAAGTGTGCTCCACTACCGGTTAGGTTTTAATGTATTGGTTTTGGATTGCGACTTTCCGCAACATAGCCTGACCAATATGCGTGAACGGGATAAGAAGACCTTAATGCAAAATGAATATCACAAAAAGGCGGCAATGAAGCAGTTTCAAACCATTAACAAAAAGGCATATCCGATTATCAAAAGTAAAGCCGAATATGCTTTGGAAAAAGCGTCGGAATATATCGGAGAGTCGGCTATTATACCGGATGTTATTTTCTTTGATCTGCCGGGGACCGCCAATACCAAAGGGGTACTAACCACTTTGAAAATGATGGATTTTATCTTTTCGCCCATAACCGCCGACCGCTTAGTGGTGGAAAGCACATTGGGCTTTACCAAAGCCTTTCTTGAACTCCCTAAAACCATTGAGGGTAATGATGACCAAGAGTTATGGCTGTTCTGGAACCAGGTGGACGGCAGGGAAAAAACGGGATTATATGAGGCTTATCAAAGTGTCATCAAACAACTCAACCTGCCCATAATGGAAACCAGGATAATGGATAGTAAGCGTTTCCGAAAGGAAACGGACGATACCGAAAATTATGTGTTCAGGTCAAGTTTGCTGCCAGCCGAACCGCAATTGTTGAAAGCAACGAAAATGGATTTGTTTATGGAGGAATTTTTAAAAATCACTCATCTATAAAAGCGATAACTATGAGTACAGATAACAAGAACAACGATTTTAAAAAGCCTGATGTCGATGAGGATTATTTAATGAATATCATCAGTGGCGACGAGCCAGTTGTTCCACCTCAAATTAATCAGCTGAGGGATGAACCTAAAGAAATCAAGGCGAAGCCCAAAGAAAAAACCCGAAGCAGTTCATCAAAAAAAGCGGACTATGAGGAAACATTTCTGGTCAATCGGTTTCCGTCCGGTCGTAGCGGCAAGGTTGTTTACATTCGCCCGGAATACCACGAAAGATTGCTCCGCATCGTACAATTGACAAGAGAGGAAAAAACAACCCTCTATTCCTACATTGATAACATCCTTGAACACCACTTCAGGGAGTTTGGTGATGATATTACAGATTATTTCAACGAACGCTTTAAACCCATTTTATAAAATATCCTATTATGAAAAAGGCAAAGCAAAAGCCGGAAAAGGCATTACGCACGGCTCAATACAAATTCAAATTTCTTACTCCGACAACATTTTTGGCACGGAACGAAAAAACAGTATATATCAGCAAAGAATTTCATCAGAAACTAAGCCAGCTCGTGTTTATGCTCGGTGGCGGAAAGCTCACGCTTGCGGATTACATACATAACCTGCTACAACATCATTTTGATGATTTCGGGGCTGAAATGAGGGAAGTCTATAACAAATCAGAAAAGCTAAATTTTTAGGCTATGGAAATACTAATCGTGATATGCCTGCTGATAGTCATAGCCCTGCTGTTGCAGGACAAGATTGTCATTAATAAAAGGTCGGAACAAAAGTCCAAACAGGAAAAAGTCAATCCGAAACTGCCCGATATTATGGGGCAGCCCAAGCCTGTAATACGACTTTCGCCGCCAAACACTGCCAATGAACGCCAAATAGAGGAACAGGCGTTCGACCCCGCTAATTTAGACATCGAATACGACGAGAATGAAGACGTAGGTATTCAGATTCCGCAGGAAGAGCTGGACGAAGTTTTCAGTAATATGCCTGATTTGGAGGAAGAGGAAGAAGAATGGAACAGGTACGGAACATCCTGTGGCGATGACGGTTTTGCCCAGGGGGTTACCTTTGAAGAACTAAACTCCGTGGGGGTGTTGCTCCAAAAAGAAAAACTGGAAACAGACCAAAAGGAAACAACGGTAGCCATAGTTCAAAGATTACAGGGGACCGAATTATTCAGCCTGCTGGAAAATTCCATTGAGGGTGCTTCCCGAAAAATTGCCGAGCTTTTGGACAGCACACTCTCTACTGAAACAGAAGCCGGTTCTTCCAATTTGCGGAAAAATGATTTTGAAAACTTTGACATTGGGGAGTTTGTGTGAGGGTTCTTTCTCGTGTATACATTCTCAGATTTAGATATTATTCGACAATTTTTTAAGGTCAGTTTCATAGACTTTTAATAAAGTCTCATTAAGCTGTGAATATTTCTGAAGCTGAGTAATCCTCTTTTTTAACCTCTCAATATCATATTGTTTTGAATAATCATCTTTATCATAATCTTCAATATCAAAAGAAGGGTTATTATCTAATAAAACATTAATGATGCTTGTATCAGCATTATCAGATAGGTTTACAGCATTTTCAATCCACTGCTTTGTTCTCTCATTTTTTGCATTATTAGCGGCTTGGCCTAATGCATATTCTATCCAAATCCTGGCTGTCTTGTCAATTTCGTTAGCAATATCCATCCATTCTTCTACAGATTTATGATCTAAATTGTCTGTTTCTAATTCCGCCAGGTCTTGATTGCGTAAAGCATTATAAAAATAAGGTTCCTCTTTGTCAGGATTTAGCTTAGACAATGTATCCAGGATAGGCTCGAAACTTTGGAAAGGTCTTCTTCCAGATGGAAGAGAATGCCGGTGTTGCCATAACATTAATATTACATCAAAACACTCTTTTTCTGCTGCCTTTTTTTCATTCCCTTCTGATTGTTCAGCAACAGATATTTTTTCTGCAAGATAATGAGCCATCCAGCGTGAGAAGGTATCAACGCCTGGTTCTAATTTAAGCTCTTTCACGAAGAGTTTACCCAAGTTTATGATTTTTTCCTGTAGTTCTAAGTTCTCCATCTGATGACAGTATAAATAGTTTATGTATAGGTTTCGAATATTCGTATTTATCTTCCCGGCTCCGGTATTTATAATTAATTTCCCTTTTTATTCCAACTTCCAATATCAGGTCACAATTAAGAGTTGAACACATGTGTTTTAAAAATTGTAATGACGCTTTTAACCGTTTACCGGCCTGATTTGGATTTTCATCTCTGTCGTCTCTGTGACTGCTCCATATTGCGCATTTCAAGGCTGGATATGATGACTTGGGTGAATACCAAATTTTCCCGTTACCATCTACAGACAAACTTAACCTGTCCACAATATCATCTCCTATTACAAAAGGAGGATAGTCTACATTATCAGCATAGGGATCATATTCGTCTAATCTTTTGGAAACAGATTCATCCTTAATCCACCCCTTAAGCTCAAAAGAACCTGATTCTATTTCCATATCCCCCTCTTTATAATTAGGAAGTTTGTAGTCATGAGGATCACTGCAGGTTTCCAGTGCTATCATTAGTGCGCCGGAAGTTCCTTTAGAAACCAATGCAGAGGCAATTGAAAAACTTTCGGTTCTTTCGCTATCTTTTTCTTCCCATCCTCCCCGTACATTAAGCCATTGTTCTCCGCTGTCATCGTCTGTTAGTAATGCTTCATAAAAACTCTTTTCCGGAATTTCCGATTTCCAGTTATGATCCTTACTTTTAGAAAGCCATTCTGGTCTCTTTAATGGCACTGGATCACGATAGTCTATTAACCATTTTCCATCAGCACACGTTAATAAATGACCAGAGATCCACTCGTCCCACTCATTATCATACCAATCTCTTTTTGATACTACAGGCATTTTTTCGAGAAACTTTGCTGCTGCTACCATCATGGAATGGTAAGACAAATAGAAGTCAAGATTATCTGTTCTTGGGTAACTTCCATGGTCATGCCAAGTTTCTCTTTCATTCGAATATCTATTCCATATCGATATTCTCGGATCATTGTTATAACCGTTTTTCTCTTTTATACCCCATTCTTCAATAATGACATTAGCAGCTATATCTTCTACTTGTTTCCCCGGTACACCAAATACATCGCCCAACGGTTCAAACCAGTACCTGTCAAAATCCCATCCGAAATGAAAATCATATTCAGTATTAACTAGTCCGTTAATGTGCCAATAACTATCTACTGTATCATTGTAATCCATTTCCACTACCGGCATATTGCTTTTACCAACAGCTTTTAGTTTATTCAGTGTTTCGTCATCATATATATCGTCCAAAGAAGTGGAGAGATTGACCGATATTTCTGCTGAAAACTTTTGAATAAGGATGTGAGGTTCACCAAAGGCATAATGAACGAATATGTCTTTATATTGAACCAACAACTCGGGTTTATCAAGAGAAACTCTTACTAAAGCAATTAATAAATATAATCGGGCATGAAGATTATAAAACGGAAATTGATAGCTACCAAAGGCATCCACTTTGTCATGCTGCATCCAGTTAATCAGTTCATCAATGATACCCGTACAGTTAAATTTAGCTAATGCTCTTACTGTATGAGCTGCATTCCATCGTTCTGATGACCGAGGAGATCCAAGAGCAGACCAAATGAAACCTGCTATACTTTTGTTGACATTTTTAGGTGTAAATAGCCATGTACTCCATTCGCCATCACCAAAATCTTTATCAATGTGCAACTCAAACCTTGACAGTGTAAAATCAAGTAAATCTGTTGCACTTTCTGGATTAATTATTGGAGCAGTAATACTTACAAACCCAAAAAACATTTCTGCATCAGAGAACTCGTAGCCGTTTGCCAACCCTTCAAATATTCCTTCTTTTAATTGATCAATTTCATTTACGTTAAGATTAAAGTCCTGAACAAAATATTGAAAAGAATATAGGCTAATTAGTTTTTGTGAATACTTCCTGCCTATTTGTTTTACTAAAACAGGCCAGTTTTTCTTGAAGCTGACCTTATTTTTCCATTCTTCTGGAAGCAATTTGAAAAAAGATTTGAGTTCATAACGATTTACTCTTGATAAGAGTAATATATCAATAAATTTCCAGAGATCCTTTTCATTCAATCTTTGTATCACTTCGATCCAAAAGCTTTCAATGTCCCTGTAGAAACGCTTATCGGATATTGCATTAAAAACAAGAAGGCATTTTTCAAACTGTTCATTATTGAGAATATCCAGAGCACCAAATATATCTTCCCAATGTACATTATCATGAGTTCGATTTGTGTTTTGAAGAGCTTTATCATCTTCCTCCTCCAACGATAATTTTTTATTCCTTTGATGGTAAGCTAATATTCCATCTAATGTATCATTCTGGATATTTTGCCGGGAGGCTATTTGCTGCATCTTTTCCCAGTAATCGGCGGTGGTACCTTCTATTTGGAGTAGATAGATGGCATCTGCAAATATCTTTTGCTTTATTTCTTTATCAGTTTCATTTTCCAAGCAGAGGGAAAGTAACTCTTCAAGTTGATGATAGGAGAAAAACCTTGACATCGCCCATCCTGTTGAAGGTGATATTTTACCGGATTGTACCAATTCAATCAGTAATGCTTCTAACTGGTATTCAAACCTTCCTATGTCTCTATCCCGCCACCGGCTTAGTGCAGATATTCCTTCTCCGCTCGACATTCTCGCACAAACAGCAATCGCTTCGCTTCTGTTCCAATACTTTTCACGGGATACATATTCTCCCACAACTTCAGCACAGCGTATAAAGCGATATGCTAATTCGTCAGAGACACTATCTCCATTCCATGTTTGTTTAGCAAGTGATACAACAGCTTCCCATCTTCTGACTATTTCGTCGCCAAATTTAGACACGATGTTTACGACCTCTTCAAAATATACACTGGCGTCATCAGAGGCTGTATTCAATACAGCACGGGCAAGTCCGATATATCTTTCCGCCATTTCTTCCGGGCCATCTTCGGTGATACTTTTTATTCGCTTATAAGCCTTTTGCTCAAGTCTCTGTTTTATTAAGGATAAATGTGATGATCTGAATGCTGCTCTTACTGTATTCAGCTCATCGGGAATCCACAAAGCTTTATTGCTCTTGATGTAGGTATTATAAAACCAGTTTACTTCTTCAGTATTTCCTTTGTTATATAATATTAGAATAGATGACTGAAGCGCAGCAATCTCATTAGGTAAAGTATCGTGTGACCGATATCTATTGGTTCTTGCTTTGTTTGATTTGTCATTTGCATTTTTTACTTCACTTTCAAAATTGAATTCCTGCTGGCTCAATATTCTAACCCTTAGAAAGTACCAGGGAAACAAACCGTTGATTACTTCTTTGAATTCTTTAATCTCATTATCCCGGTCGTAGTCATTTTTTTTCTTTTTGTCAGCTAGATTTTGAGGCAAAATAGCATCAATATCTACTTCCGATTTATTTTCCGATAAGCTTCGGATTGCGAGTGTTTTTAGGTAAACGGTACGTTCCTGAGATTGATATGCACTGTATGCCATCTGCGACGCTTGTAAAGGGATATAATGTCTCAATACCCTTCGCAGTTGTGCAGATGGTAAGTTTCTATGTAGACAAGCCTCTATAAAAGACACTATAGCTGGTGTAATATTGTCACCCTGATAGTACTGCTTTGGTTTTTTAATCCTGGATTTCGAACCTGTTAGGAGACATAAACAAGTTTCAATAAACTGTTCTTCCGGGAATCTCCCAACTTTTATGAGTTCGCTGACAATAGCTACTGTATAGTACGGTTGCCTGATACAAATTTGCAGGAAATTATTAATAGCTTCAAAATTTCCAATATCTATAAGTCGCTTTATTAGACTCTTCATTATGTCAAAAACAAATGCTTTGGACGTGAATCGATTTAGGAAATCAATACAATCTTCTACCCCGTAAATATTGAAAAATGCATATGCTAATTCTAAAACATCCCTTTCTGTAACCTCATTTTGCGGGTGGCGTTCATCACTTTTCCGAAGATCTTCAAAGTATATTTGCAGCCAATTTACAGCAGCCCTTAAATAACCTCTGGCTTCTCCCTTATATTCATTAATTCCTGACAATAATGAAGCAGTAAAGACATTCTCTGAACCATTCCAGGCACCACTCAGTAAGCGTTTAAATGCAATATCCTGAACCTTTTGTTGATCCTGCAAAGTAACAAGCAGGTCAATATTATTCTGAAAAAGCCCGAGCTGCCGCTGATTTCCAGCCACTTCCTCGCCAGCTCTCATAGCTATCTTAATCGCATCATTATAATGTTTGGCTCTCAGTGCTGCACGGAAAGCAAACTGTAACCTGTAAACACGTACATTTCTTGCATCGATTGGATTATCTTCCGGCAAATAACTGTCCGAAAGTGTAATTTCGATTAGTTTTTCATATTGCTCTGCCTGAAGGTACAGATGCGGCAGAACCTCGGCCACATAAGTGTACTGATTGGCTAAAGGCTCTAATATGTTTATATAGGTTTCGAAATTTTCTTTTTTTGCCAAGAAAGTTTTTCTAAACCACGTTTCCGTTGGCTCATCTCTGAATTGTACAGATTCGTCTGACAACCACAACGAGCGACCAATATCTGCTACAAAGCTTTTAATTGTCTCGGTTGTTACTCCTGCCGCTTTTGCTAAAATTTCTATTGGAATATGAGGAGGTAAGCTTGCCAACCCTAAACATATTGCCTGTATTTGTTCCTGAAAAGAATCCGACAAGGAATCTTTTATTGTTGATATCGCTGTGTTTAATTGCAGTTCAATCTGCTCCTCAACGGTCATTCCCGCAGGACCTAATCGGCTTAATAATTCAGAAACGGTTGATGCATGAACACTTAATGCATTTGCCTGCACACGAGGATTGCCACTGGTTAACCGATGAAATTCCGTCCCGTCTTTTTCGTCAGCTTCAGGGAACCATTTCCGTAAATTTATTAATGATTCAGTTTCGGAAAATGCTTCTAATTTAAACTGAGCAATTTTAGAGTTAGGTTTTAGTAACTGAATTCGTTCTGTTCTGCATAATAAAACCAGCTTACATCCGTCCGGTATATTTTCACGAAGCAATTCGTTGGCAAAACAGGGATGGTTGTATTCCTGAGCTGCCATTTCTGCATTATCTGCCGCATCAATCAAAATAAATAAGGTGGCAGAATCACTTGTTTGTTTTAAGGTTTTTACAGCGGCGTCAATCCGCCATAAGAACTTCTTCATAATATCATTATCCTGGGAAGTGTCCTGTACAAGCAAAGGATCGCATAGACCTTTTACGGCAAGTTCATTGACAATTTGAACCAAAGCATCCCGATGTCTATGTCGAGGTTCGCTACGATTTCTGTATCGCCCCGCTCCAAAACAATCATAGGCAATACCTATTGAATCTGAAGGTAATGAATGTATTAGCTGGCGACAGAATACAGATTTGCCAACACCGCCCGGTGCATGGACAATGACAGGATATGAAGAATTTGAAATATTTTTGACAAGCTCATTGTGTTGTTCCCGCTCAATGATATTTTCTGCCTGTTCCCATATGGCAGGAGCCGGAAACAGGTCTCTCTCGGCGGAAATACCGAAGCGTTTTAAAATATCTTCCCGAGAAATTATTCCGTTAGAGTCCGGTAAAACCCTTTCCTGTACAAGAGCAACAATACTTTCAATTTGTGCATTATCAACAGTTCCGGCTATCAATTGTGCTATTTCTAATCTCAGTTCATCTTTTTGAGTATTGTAATCGCCCTCGCCATCCTGGAAGTTCAAAAGTTTACAAAACTTACTCAGTTCATCAGAAGAAAATCCCGTATATTTTTCAATGGTTTCTCTAAACCTATCATTGACTGGGTCATCATTTGCTAACAAATTTATATTCCGTTTGAAAGAATCTTCTAGCGGTCTGTTGGTAACGATGGTAAATGAAAAAACAGGAGCATTTGTCTCTGTTAAATGTTGGGAAAATCTTTTTGAAAAGCCCTCAATGGTATCTTTCAAATCACTTAAAACAAAAGGAGTATCTTTCTGAACCGTTGTGTGCTTTAATTGGTAATACTTAATCTGCTTTCTGTCATTTAACTCATCGTAATATTCAGTGACGTCTATAACATACTCGCCTTCTTTCTCGTTTTCTTTTGAACCTTCGATCACAATAGTCCGTAGAGAAGCGTTAGAATAAACTAATCCTAAGCAGCGTCTGGCTGCCCACCTGTAATGAAATACATCACCTGCTCTTGAATATGCTACTAAGACGTTCGGCATTATCTGTAGTTCCTCAGCTAAAAGTTTTAAATACAGCTAATATACTGCTTTTTTCACTTCAATAACAGCCATTCACAGCCAAACACTTCCTTTGACTGCCACTTTGTAAGACCGCCTCCATTTCTGAAACACCTTTGTTCCGATAAGCCCGCAAGGTGTGGGCTGAGTTAACAAATTAATGTGTTTCAATTATGGACAAACAGAGAAAAAAAGTTTTGCTGACGTTAGGTGCAATGCTGTCGGCAATGGGTGCTTTCGCACAGGGAAACGGCTCGGCAGGTATCAACGAGGCTACCCAAATGGTAACTTCTTATTTCGATCCCGCAACCCAGCTTATTTACGCCATCGGTGCCGTCGTAGGGCTAATCGGAGGGGTTAAAGTGTATAACAAATTCAGCAGTGGCGATCCCGACACCAGTAAAACGGCAGCTTCGTGGTTCGGTGCCTGTATCTTCTTAATCGTAGCGGCTACGATCCTGCGTTCATTCTTCCTTTAATCCTTTGCCTTATGAATTACAATATCAACAAAGGCATCGGAAGAACGGTGGAATTTAAAGGACTGAAAGCACAGTACCTGTTCATTTTTGCAGGTGGTCTTCTCGGTACGCTTATTCTCGTGATGATACTGTATATGGCCGGCGTAAATTCTTACGTCTGCCTGATCCTCGGTGCCGGTGGTGCTTCGCTGATTGTATGGCAGACCTTTTCACTGAATAGCAAGTATGGCGAACACGGGTTAATGAAGATAGCAGCCAATAAAAGGCATCCCCGCTACATCATCTGTCGCAAGCCCATACACCGCTATTTAAAATTCACTTCTAAACCAAAAGCCGTATGAGAAATGTAGCGAAGACCACCACACTGGAAAGCAAGTTTCCACTGCTGGCTGTAGAGAATAATTGTATCCTTTCCAAAGATGCAGATATTACCGCCTGTTTTGAAGTGCGTTTGCCAGAACTGTTCACAGTAGCATCAGCAGAATATGAAGCCATTCATTCGGCCTGGCACAAAGCAATCAAAACCCTGCCTGACTTTACGGTCATTCACAAGCAGGATTGGTACATCAAGGAAAACTATGCTCCCGATTTGGCAGCCGATAATCAAAGCTTTTTGGCAAAATCGTATCAACGCCATTTCAACGAGCGACCATTCTTAAATCACTACTGTTATTTGTTTCTGACCAAGACTACCAAAGAGCGTATGCGTATGCAAAGCAACTTCAGTTCACTTTGCAAAGGTTCACTTATTCCGAAAGAAATTAGGGATAAAGAAGCGATACATCGCTTCATGGAAGCGGTAGCACAGTTTGAACGTATCGTGAACGATAGCGGTTTCATAACGCTACAACGCTTGACTGAAGAGGAGATCATTGGTACCGAAGAAAAGCAGGGATTGTTGGAGCAATACCTAACATTATCAAGAGAAGCAGGAACACCGATGCAGGACATTGGTTTGGGGTCGGAAGAAGTACGTATTGGCAATAAAAGATTGTCATTGCATACCTTATCCGATACAGATGATTTGCCTGGAACAGTTTCGGCTGATACCCGTTTTGAAAAACTATCTACTGACCGTAGCGACTGCCGTTTGTCTTTTGCTGCACCTGTTGGATTGCTGTTAAGCTGTAATCACATTTACAACCAATACCTGTTTTTGGATAACAGCGAAGCCAATCTGCAAAAGTTTGAGAAATCCGCAAGGAATATGCACTCGCTGGCTCGCTACAGCCGTGCTAATCAGATCAACAAAGAGTGGATAGAAAAGTACCTGAATGAAGCTCACAGCTTCGGGTTGTCTTCTGTTCGTGCTCACTTCAACATTATGGCGTGGTCGGATGACCCTGCGGAACTGAAACAGTTAAAGAACGATTGCGGTAGTGCGTTGGCACTGATGGAATGTAAGCCTCGCCACAACACAACGGACGTAGCCACATTGTACTGGACGGGAATGCCAGGCAATGCAGGCGACTTTCCGAGTGAGGAAAGTTTTTACACGTTCATTGAACCTGCATTGTGCTTCTTTACCGAAGAAACCAACTACCACAATTCGCCCTCGCCGTTCGGTATCAAGATGGCTGACAGGCTTACCGGAAAACCTATCCATTTGGATATTTCCAACCTGCCAATGAAGCGGGGCATCATCACGAACCGGAACAAGTTTATACTTGGTCCGTCGGGTTCGGGTAAATCGTTCTTCACAAACCATATGGTTCGACAGTACTACGAACAGGCCGCACACGTACTACTCGTGGATACAGGTAATTCCTATCAAGGTTTATGCGAACTCATTAAAGGAAAAAGTAAAGGCGAAGACGGTGTTTACTTCACTTATACCGAAGATAACCCCATTGCATTTAATCCTTTCTATACCGATGATAGCGTGTTCGACATTGAGAAAAGGGAAAGTATCAAGACTTTGATACTGACCTTGTGGAAACGTGATGACGAACCGCCAACCCGTTCTGAAGAAGTTGCCCTTTCCAATGCGGTAAGCGGTTATATTGAATGTATCAAAACGGAAGATGTGTACCCGTCATTCAACGGTTTCTATGAGTATGTAAAAGGCGATTACCGCAAGGTACTGGAAGAAAAGCAGGTCAGGGAAAAAGACTTTGACATTGCCAATTTCCTGAACGTTCTCGAACCCTATTATAAGGGTGGAGAATACGATTACCTGCTGAACTCAGACAAGCAATTAGACCTGCTTTCCAAACGCTTTATTGTGTTTGAAATTGATGCGATTAAAGACCACAAAATCCTCTTTCCGATAGTCACGATTATCATTATGGAAGTGTTCATCAACAAGATGCGCCGACTGAAAGGTATTCGCAAACTCATCCTGATTGAAGAAGCGTGGAAAGCCATTGCGAAGGAAGGAATGGCGGAATATATCAAGTATTTATTCAAAACCGTGCGTAAGTTTTTTGGGGAAGCGATTGTGGTAACACAAGAGGTTGACGACATCATCCAGTCGCCCATTGTAAAGGAAAGTATCATCAATAACTCCGATTGTAAAATCCTGCTCGATCAACGCAAGTACATGAACAAGTTTGATGATATACAGGCAATGTTAGGGTTGACAGACAAAGAAAAAGGTCAGGTACTTTCCATCAATATGAACAATGATCCAAGCCGATTGTACAAGGAAGTTTGGATTGGCTTAGGAGGTACACATTCGGCAGTCTATGCCACCGAAGTTAGTTTGGAGGAATATCTCGCCTACACAACCGAAGAAACCGAAAAAATGGAAGTGATGCAGCTTGCTTACGAACTGGACGGCAACGTTGAACTCGCCATCAAGCATATCGCTATGCAAAGGCGTGATAAATCAAGTCAATAATTATTAATCATTTAAAATTTAGAAACAATGAAAAAGATCATGTATCTGGTGTGTATGGCAATTATGCTTGCCATAGCACCATCCGCAAAAGCACAGTTTGTCGTGACTGATCCGGCTAACCTGGCTTCGGGTATTCTCAACTCAGCCAATGAGATTGTACAGACTTCATCTACGGTAAGTAACGTAGTGAAGAATTTCAAAGAGGTTGAAAAAGTCTATAAGCAAGGTAAAGAGTATTACGATAAGCTGAAAGCGATCAACAATCTGGTAAAAGATGCCCGTAAGGTGCAACAAACAGTATTGTTGGTGGGTGATGTATCTGAAATGTATGTGCAGAATTTCGGCAAGATGATGAACGATCCCAATTTCACACCACAGGAATTGACCGCTATTGGAAATGGCTACTCCGCATTACTCAATGAAAGCACTGAGTTACTCAAAGAACTCAAGCAGATAGTCACCTCATCCAGTCTTTCATTGAATGACAAAGAACGTATGGATATCATCGACCGTGTGTATAAAGAAGTAAAGGAATACCACAGCCTTGTTCGCTATTACACCAACAAGAACATTTCTGTAAGCTACCTGAGAGCGAAAAAGAAAGACGATGCCAAAAGAGTGCTTGACCTCTACGGAACTTCTAACCAAAAATACTGGTAAACATGGAATGGAATAATCTTCACGAAGTCCTGCGTTCACTCTACGATGATATGATGCCCCTTGCAGGCGATATGGCGGCAGTGGCTAAAGGTCTGGCGGGATTGGGTGCATTGTTCTATGTGGCATTAAAGGTTTGGCAGGCTTTAAGCCGTGCCGAACCTATTGATGTATTTCCGCTTTTACGTCCATTCGCTTTAGGGATTTGTATTATGTTTTTCCCGACCATTGTATTGGGAACCATCAATGCCGTACTAAGTCCGGTTGTAACCGGAACCCATGCTATTCTCGAAGATCAGGTACTTGACCTGAACCAACTCCAACAGCAGAAAGACCAATTGGAATATGAAGCAATGGTCAGAAATCCCGAAACTGCTTTTATGGTATCAGATGAAGAATTTGATAAGAAACTGGATGAATTAGGATGGTCACCTTCGGACATTGGAACAATGGCAGGAATGTACATGGACAGAACAGCCTATCAGGTAGAAAAAGCCCTTAAAGATTGGTTCCGTAACCTGTTGGAAATACTCTTTCAGGCAGCTGCTTTGGTGATTGATACCATACGGACATTCTTTCTGATTGTGCTTTCTATACTTGGACCAATTGCCTTTGCCATTTCCGTTTGGGACGGATTTCAATCCACACTCACACAATGGCTCACACGGTATGTCAGTGTATATCTCTGGCTTCCTGTTTCGGATTTGTTCAGCTCGATGCTCGCAAGAATACAGTCACTCATATTGGAACGTGATATCCAGATGCTTGCCGATCCGAATTATATACCTGATACAAGTAACACAGTTTACATCATTTTTATGATTATCGGCATTGTTGGCTACTTCACGATACCAACCGTAACAGGCTGGATTATCCAAGCCGGAGGTGCAGGGAACTTTACTAGAAATGTCAATCAGGCTGCTATGAAAGCAGGAAACGTAGCTAGTGCAGGTGCAGGATCAGCTGCAGGAAATATCGGAGGTCAACTACTCAAAAAATAAGGTTCAATAATTAATCATTTAAAAAAATGGAATTTAAAACACTCAGAAATATAGAAAACAGCTTCAGACAGATCAGACTGTACGCCATTGTATTTGCTGCCCTCTGCATTAGTGTGGTGGGATATGCCGTATGGCAGTCCTACCACTTTGCGGAGCAGCAGAGACAAAAGGTCTATGTACTAGACAATGGAAAATCACTCATGCTGGCTCTTTCACAGGATGCCAGTATCAACAGACCTGTAGAGGCACGAGAACACGTTCGACGTTTTCATGAACTCTTCTTCACATTGGCTCCCGATAAGAATGCCATCGAAAGCAATATGAAACGGGCATTTAATCTTGCCGATAAAAGTGCCTTTGATTATTACAAAGACCTTTCAGAAAAGGGATACTACAACCGCATCATATCCGGAAATGTACAGCAACGCATCGAAGTAGATAGTGTAGTATGCAATTTTGATACCTATCCATATTCAGTGAGAACTTATGCCAAACAGTTCATTATCCGTTCGAGCAACGTCACCCGACGTAATCTGATTACCTCCTGTTACCTGGTTAACTCCGTCCGTTCTGACAACAATCCACAAGGGTTTAACATCGAGAAGTTTGCCGTAACAGAAAACAGGGACATCGAAGTGATTGAACGCTAAATACAGAAATTATGAAACAGTTACTTGATTTAGACACATTCGCCAAAACCTTAACGGATAAAGGGTATGACGGTTATTTCCAAACAGAAGCATCTTATGCCGACAAGCTCAAAGATAGCATAAGCAGGTTTTTGGAGGCTTGTAATAACGGAACTGACAAACCGATGTTGCCTAACATTATGATGCTGAAAACCTATCTGGAATGGAATGGCGATGATAAGCCAAAGGTTGAATGCAATATGTGGGTGAAGTATGAAAACGGTCTTTTCGATGTGCAGAAAATGAACATTGAAAGAATAGATCAGTACGGGCTACTATTGAAGCAATCGAAATTGACAGACCTCTCTACAAAGTCTGTTCCGACAAGAAAAGAAGCCATTGCACAGGTTTCCGAAAAGCCCAAAGAACAGTTGTCTAACCAAAACAAACGGTTCAGAATGCGATAACCGATAATCATTAAAGTATGAAAAAATTAAGAGCAAATATGGACAGGTACTTTGACAGGTTGGACGACCGCTGGCGGGAACTGCCTGTGCGGAAACAGCACCAATATACCCTTTACTTTTTTCTGGGGTATCTGTTGCTTACCGCAGGGGTCATTGCCAAAGTATGGTACGATGCAGGAAATTCCAAAAATGACCTCCACATCGAACATATCGAAAACCCTGTCCTCAAAAAGAATGAAAATCCTGCAAACTTGCAGGATAGTATATCAACCATTTTAAAAAATAAGATTTATGAAAGAAAATGAGAACAAAAAAACGGTTGTTCGGGTAACCGAGGGTAATCCGAAAGAAACCGCTGATTTGCTGCAAGACAGTACACAGAATAAAGCCGAAAAGCTGAAAAAGCCACTCATATTCGGTTTGATGGCGATTGTCTTTGTTGGGTGTATGTACCTCATATTTAAACCATCGGAAGACAAGAACGAAATCGAAAACCTTGGACTAAACGATGCCGTTCCGCAGGCTACAGAAGCAGGGATGCAATCGGATAAGCAAAAGGCGTATGAGCTGGAAATGCTGGAGCAGAAAAATCAGGAAAAACGAAATGCCCTGACAACGCTTTCAGATTACTGGAATACGGACAGTTCACTAAATACGGAAGAAGAACAGCCCGAAGAAGAGGAAGGTTATGATTTTAGTGGTGGTAACAATACCCGAAGATCCGGCAATTCTGCATTGAACAGTTACCGTAATGCACAAAATACATTAGGTGGTTTTTATCAGGATAATAATTCGGAAACAATGGAACTCCGCAGGCAAATGGATGAGCTGAAAGAGCAATTGGCTGAAAAAGATGTACCCCGTCCTACGACAGTGGATGACCAGCTTGCCCTGATGGAAAAGTCCTATCAGATGGCAGCTAAATACCTCCCAAGCGGTTCCAACCAACCAGACACTCCAACAGCAAATACAACTGCTCCAGTCACATCTACTGCTTCACAAAAAGAGCATTTTGTAGCATTTACACCTGCAAGGAAAAACGCTGTTTCAGCCCTGTACCGTGAGCCTTCCGATGAAGAGTTTTTAGACAATTGGAGCCAGACCAGGAACCGAGGGTTTTATACCGCAGGTTCTACAAAGCAGGTGGTACAACCGAAAAACAGTATCAAAGCCTGTGTACACAATGCTCAAACTGTTGTAGGAGAAACAGGTGTGCGATTACGACTGTTAGAACCTGCACAGACACCAAGCCGTACCATTCCCACAGGAACATTGTTAACGGCTAATGCCAAGTTTCAAGGCGGACGTTTACAGCTAAAAATCACTTCCATAGAATTAGAAGGCAATATCATTCCGGTAGATATTACCATTTATGATATTGATGGACAACAGGGATTGTATGTTCCGTATTCACCGGAAATGAATGCCCTTACCGAAATGGCGGGTAATATGAGCCAGACTTCAGGAACAAGTCTGATGCTCACACAAAATGCCGGACAGCAGGTTGCCGCAGACCTAAGTCGTGGCGTAGTACAGGGTATTTCGGGCTACTTCGCCAAAAAAGTAAGAACTCCAAAAGTTACACTGAAAGCAGGACATCAGGTCTTCCTTGTATCCAAAAAATAAAGTTAAACTCAAATAATTTAACAATGAAACCTGTCCGTTAGGACAAGCTTCATCTCCATTAACAAAAAAATTAAATAAGATGAAAAATCATTTAAAAACCTTTTGGGCAGTTGCCCTTATACTCGGCTTCGCCGTAAAATCTTATGCTCAGGACAGTATAAGAACCAAACTTGAATTAGGCACGATAGAGCCTTACAAAATGGAAGTAACATACGACAAAACTTCGCATTTGATTTTCCCGACCGCCATTCGTTATGTGGATTTGGGAAGCGAATACCTGATTGCCGGAAAAGCAGAAGATGCAGAAAACGTACTGCGTGTAAAAGCAACTGTTAGGGATTTTGAAGCGGAAACCAATTTTTCAGTCATTACCAATGACGGGCGTTTTTACAGCTTCAACGTGTATTACAGTTCGTATCCTGAAGCATTGAGTTATGATTTGTTAACGATGCAGAAGGCAGTGGATAAAGCGGGTGGTAACGATGTGCTTTTTGAAGAATTGGGTAACAATTCGCCATTATTGGCTGGTTTGCTATTGGAAACCATTCACAAGAAAGATAAACGTATTGTCAAACATATCGGAGCAAAGAGTTTTGGTATTCAGTTTATCCTCAAAGGCATTTACATCCACAACGGTAAATACTATTTCCATACGGAATTGAGAAATAAAACCAATGTGCCGTTTCAGATTGACTTTGTCAATTTCAAGGTAGTAGATAAAAAGGTTGCCAAACGTACCGTAGTGCAGGAACGCCCAATGATACCGCTTCGAACGTATAAACCGCTGACAGAGATTGCAGGGCAAACAACGGAGCAAAACGTTTTTCTGTTAGACCAGTTTACTATTGCCGATGACAAGGTATTACTGATTGAGATTTTCGAAAAAAACGGTGGCAGGCAACAAACGCTTCAGGTTGAAAATTCTGATTTAATCAAGGCTCGTTTGATTAACGATATGCACCTGAAATTTTAATAACCTTTTAAAACAAGAACAATAAAATGAAAAAGTATATCTATACCGTGATGCTCATAATCTTGGGCATCACTACAAGCCAGGCACAACGAATGTTGCCTAAACAAAAAGGATTGGAAGTTAATGTTGGGGTATTATCAGATGATAAAATCGGCAATGATTATTACATCAATGTCGGTATGACCGTGAATTGTAAAAACGGAAACTACCAACTTTGGGCATTGGAATACACACACCAATACCACGACTACAGAACTATCCGCATTCCGCAGGAAACCTATACAGCAGAAGGTGGTTATAGTTTCTTCCTTTTAGGTGATAGCAGAAAGAACATCACGCTGAACTTAGGTATAACAGGCGTAGTGGGTTATGAAACCATTAACCATGGTGAAGCAATGTTGTATGACGGAGCAAAGATACTAAGTGAGGATAACTTTATTTACGGAGCCGGTGGACGATTTACCTTTGAAACCTATCTCTCAGACCGCATTGTGTTAGTCCTGCAAGGTCGAACAAAGGTTTTGTGGGGTACAGATCTGGAGCAAATCCGACCGTCCGCAGGTGTGGGATTAAGGTTTAACTTTTAAAATGTAAAACAATGATAGCAATATTCAATAAATTCAGAATACGATTACTGCCCATATACATATTCTTGGCAATCCATACAGCTTCGGTTACGCTGGTATCCTGTAGCAAAGATGATGAACTCGAAATACAAAACAATTTTCCTTTTGAGGTAAACGTGATGCCAGTACCAAAAGATGTTTCCAACGGACAGAAGGTAGAAATCAGGATTACAATACAACGAAAAGGTAATTACAGTAATACACAGTATTTTCTTCGCTACTTCCAGTTTGATGGAGCAGGTACATTACAGTATTATAATGAACCGCCTTATTTACCAAACGATTTATATTCGTTACCAACAGAGCAGTTCCGGTTGTATTACACTTCCACGTCCACTGTATCACAATCCTTTGAGGTTTGGATTTCGGACAGTTTCGGAAACGAAAAGCAATTAAGTTTTAAGTTTAATAGTAGTGATTAAGTCAATTTGTAATGTATATAAAAGCCGGCTTTTAATAGTCGGTTTTTGTTTTTATAGCAGTATGATTTTGTTTATATTTAATTGACACAAAATGAATTAAAGATGGATGCAGTAACTTCTCAATTGGTAATGGGGATTATTCCTACGGTTATAGGAATAGGACTTATTTATTGGATAAGCCGTAGAAAATTTTACAGACGTAATGCCGTAGGTGCGGAGGGTTTTTCGAGCTTTGAAGCGTCTGTATTTATCCGTTTTATAGAACGTGTTGGTAAATGGATTGCCTACATTTTAATTATTCTTGGTGTAGTTACCATTTGGTCTTATACACAAATGAAAAAGACTAAGGGAAAACAGACGAATGCAGTAGAAAGTACACGATAAGGAAACAATCAATCATACCTAAATGATGGTTATTTGCTTAACTTTGGCAAATCTAAATTAGGTCTATACCTTATCTTTACCAAACATCCGTAAACCAATGAAGTCAACAACTAAAAAGATAACTACTAATACGAGGGTAATAAAAGACCTCTTGACGAAGTATAGAGATACATTTCAGGCATTTCGTGAATTAATTAACAATTCATTACAAGCGGAATCGAAAAATATTAAAATTAACATTGAGTACGTTAATGAAGCAGATATTAAGTCTCCTATTAAGAGTATTGAAATAGTAGATGATGGATTTGGAGTTCCGTTTAATGAATTTGATAAAAGGATATTAGAAATCGGAACTACCTCAAAAGTAAGTGGTCAAGGAATTGGGAGATTTAGTTCTTTACAGATCGGAGAATTGATGCATATTGAAACCATTGGATTTGACAAAACCAAAAAACAGTTCTCTAAGACTAAATTCAGTATGGATACATTAGATTTTAATGATGCCCAGTTGGAAGAGACTGAATTTAAAGTTGACTATGAATATCTTGAAGGAGAGCACAATCCATATTATAAAGTTGTGATTGAACAACTTCATCATAACAAACAGGAAAAGCTTGCGAAAAGAAATAAACTACACGAACACTTTTTATCTCAAAATATAAATCAAGCAATATTCGAACATTATCCATTTGAGATTTTTCACAATACCGTAAATTTCATAATAAATGGAACTGCTTTAAAAAGAGAACATTTCGTAGTAGATAAGCCCTCAAAAAAAACGATTGACTATGTCGATAAAAAAGGTAAAACCCATGAACTAAATTTTTACTTCTATAATATCAATTCAACTTTAAACAAAGTAAAAGTCTTTTTTCAAACTGATAACGCAGGATTAAAAAGTGTTGCACACGAATATACTTATTCTTCTGATTGGTATACGTCAGATTTGGGCACTTGGTTCATTTATATTGAATCTCCAATGTTGAATGCCGATTTGTTTAGGAATTTGGATTTAGAAGCATTAGGAGAGGCAGAAATAAACAACCTGAAAAACACTATTAAAGAAACGATTAATGATTTTTTCAAAGCTAAAAACAAAAGGTTCGAAAAATTTCTAAATTCTTTAGAAAATGACAAATATTATCCCTATCAAAACAACGAGCAGCCCGCTTCGAAATCTCAAGAAGTCCTATTTAAAAAAGTCGCTTATTTATTAGAAGATGAATATCAACTTATCCAAAAGGATGACAAAATAAGAAACTTCTTGTATCCATTGCTCGACAAAGCAATCAGCAATGGAAATATTGAATATATTTTCAATAAGGTATTGAAGCTATCGGAAGAGAGTTTAGAGAAATTTCAAAATCTATTAGAAAAAACTGATTTAGAAGATGTGGTTCATTTTGCAAGTGTTGTGGCTGATAAAACAGAATTTTTAGAATTCCTCCATGAGTTAACTTATGGAGAATTATCAAAACACTTAAAGGAAAGAAGTCAACTACACAAAATAGTTGAAGATGAACTTTGGTTATTTGGAGAAAACTATAATGGAACACCTAAATTATGGTCAGACAAAAAGATTGGTAATATTTTAATCGAATTAAGGGAAAAATATTTCAATTACGAACCAACAAAAGACGATGAAAATTTAATTGAATTTGATGAAAGCGGATTAAATGACATCACTGATTTATTCTTTTTCAACGAAAAGATAACAGATACTGATACCAAGGAAATAATGGTTGTTGAGTTGAAATCACCCAAATGTGCAATTAGTAAAAAGGAATTGAATCAAATTGATGATTATGCTTTTACCATTGAACAGCATTCTGCATTACCAAACGAAAAAGTAAAATACAAACTGATTTTAATTTCATCACGTCTAACAAAATATGCTAAATCACAGGTGAAATCACGAAGATTGAACTTTCCTGACAACCCATTTATGTATGATAAAAAAACTGAAAAGAATATCGAGGTCTATGTAATGGAATGGTCTGAACTGATAGAACAAAATAAACGAAAATTGAGCTATTTAGCTAATAAATTAGAAGTAAAAGATAAATCCGTAAAAACGAAGTTTGAAAAAGAGTATGCTGAATTAGTTGATGAAAAAATATCAGCTCAATTAAGACTTGTAAAATAAATACATTGATAGGCAATATATAAAAAAACGGATAATCTTTTGGACTATCCGTTTTTTTCTTGTCATAAAGTAGACCGCCAAACTTAGCCTTTCAAAGCCAACAACTACAACATCAAGTAATCCCATTAAAAGCCTTTATAACTTGAACTTCCACAGAAAAAATGAGTAAACTATGGAAGTTATTGCAATACAAAAAACCGTATTGGACGGAATGAAAGGTGATTTAAAAGACCTTTTGGAATTGACCGAAAGTGCTATACAGAAATATAGCCCAATTTTCAGAGAGGAACAATGGCTCGATAATCAGGAAGCGTGCTTGATGATGAATATAACCAAACGGACTTTACAAACCTACAAGAGTAAAGGTCTGTTGCCATATTCGAGACTAAATCGTAAAAACTACTTTAAACTTTCAGATGTAAGGGCTTTGCTTGAAACTGAACAAACCCATAAAACAGATACACATGGATTTACTAACGAATGAAGCCGAAGAAATCATTGCCCATCAGGAAATGATAACACAACTAAGAAAACGTATTGAAGAAATACTGAAAAATTATCGCCCTGTGATGAACGGTGAAATCTATCTTTCCGGTGAAGACATCTGCAAGCTGCTCCATATTAGTAAACGAACGTTACAGCAATATAGGGACGATCTAATTTTGCCATATATCCAGATTGGAGGGAAGATAATTTATAAGGAAACGGATTTAATGACTGTACTGGAGCAGAATTATGTAAGTAGACAATCTGAGGGGTCTAATCAAATTTAGAAAGAAAAATACTGTTCTATCAAAACGACTTTAGTATATTTGCTTAGTAAAATATAGAAATTCTTAAAGTGTTTTTGCTTTAAGTCTTGGTACTGAAAACTGGTAATTTTTAAGACAACAAGACGATAAGGAAGAACGCTCACGCTATAGGCGTGGGCGCTCGCTTATTCGTTGTCGGGTATACCAGTGCCTCAGTATCGGTAAGTTGTAGTTGCCTACGCTTCTTTTTTGTGCAGGCACTCCATTAATTTTATACACATATAAATATGGAAACTGGTACAGCACAACAAAAAATAACACTCGCTTTTATCAATGAAAAAAGTCCGATATTGGATTTAATATGTGAAGGTCTAACCGCTTCAGGTTTTGAAATCGCATTCCGATCCGAAACAATCGAAGATGGATTGTTTCACTTAGTTTCTTTGAAAGAACTTCCTAAAGTTTGTATAATCGACCTTGATTTTTACAGTAAGCATATACTGTCACAACTTCAAAAATTAAGATTGGAATATCCTACAATCAAACTGCTTTCTCATAGTGATATTGACAATGAGAAAGTAGGCAAAGCTCTTTTAGACGTTGGTTTTTCAAGTTGTTTACTGATTGGTAGTGATGTTGATGATTTTAGGAAGGCTATCGAAAAAGTTGTAGAAAGATAGTTGTTATATGTTTTGGTAGTATCCCACTAA
>CCMH01000012.1 GCA_000751595.1 Weeksella massiliensis
AAACCGTTATAGCCAATGGCAGAACAACGACCGTGCTAACAACGAACAGACGAACAAAATTAAAACAGTAAAACATAAGACAAACCATTTTGACAAGTGAACAACATACAGACCATATTACAAATGGACAGCGAGTAAGCAGACACTCATTGCCTACCCAATGTTTTTTATTTTTTCCCCAACGCACATTTTTTAAAAACAATTTTAGCCAACCGCACATTGGCACATTTGGTTTTGCCCCGACACGCAAAGCCAACGCTTCGCAAATCCAAAAGAGCCAATTTTTCCACGCTCAATTTTGTTACATTAGCAACTCTGAATTTTAATTATGGCAGAATTTAATCGCAGACCTGAAACGAATAACATATTTGAAGGAACTTCTGATGAAGTGATTGAAGTCGTTTTAAAAGTGAAAGACGATTTCAATGACCGCTATAATCGTAATCCTGAAAACAAACTTAGAGCTGAACAAGTAAGAGAACTTCTTTTGTCCGAAAATAGAATCTGTTATTTTCAAAAACAAAAAGCAGACGACAAAAACAATCGTTCACGACATAAAATCATCATTCCTATTGGAAATGAAAGAGCTCTTGAATTTGTTGCGAGTTTATGGACAGACAAAATTGATACTTTCACAGAACTGTATTCATATAGAGTTGCAAAATTTAAAGAAGTTGGCTTTTTCAACGAACCAACAAAGAATACAACCATACGAAACTGTAAATTTCGATTTACTGAAATTGAGAAAAAAGACGGCACTAATACCAATAGTTTTAAAGAACTATACTCGGCTGTTGAATCAAGCGAAATCCCATTAGTTGACATCAACAAAGAAAAAGACCGTCAAATCTGGGAAAAGTATGTTGTTGCTTTAAAGAAGTTAGTTAAACAAAAAGAACAAGTTTGGAAAATCCAAAACATTAAAATGCCTTATGCAGAAGCAAGACAAGGCGAAGCCGAAAGAGCAAATTACATTGACATTTACATCAACGAAACTGAACTAAGAGAACAGCTTGAAAAGGACATTTTGGGATTATTCAATGAAAGTGAATTAGAAGATTACGGAGTAAGCGAAAACAAAGCGTTTGTTGAGTTCAAAAATTACAGAGAATTAGGACAAGAAGAATTGAATCAACTCAAAGAGTTGGGAGATGAATTGTTTTACGAAATTTCAAACAATTCGCCATTTCACACTATTTCGGGAAAAATTGATTTCAAGTATGCTGACAATGTTTCAAAAGAGGATATTTATATAGAAATACAAGACAAACTTGAAAATGAATATCAACTTGAATGTTCAATCAGCAATGACGGTTACATAGACCTTAACGAAAATGATATTCCGCATTTGCAAAAAATCGTTGCAGACAATTATTCTCATATTCTGTCGGTTCACAAAGACAATATTGTACAGCTAAGAGTTGATTTCAAAACGGACAATGGATTGCAACAACTTATTCAACCGATTAAGCAGAAACTTGATTCGGAAGGATTAGACAGAGCAAGAATTTCAATAACACAAGACAATAATTTGCTTATCGAAGTTGGAGCATTTATTCCAAATCATAAATTCAATTCAGAGGGATTGAGTTTCGTTGAATCTGTATCAAGATTTCAATCTATGAAACCAATTAAAGTAAAACCAATCAACGGAATTGAGCTTGTAGGAAATGTTTATCAAATCAAGAACGCAAGTAAAGAAGATATTGACAATGCGACTTCTTTACTTCAACAATATTTTTCGGGTGTTTCTTTTCGCAGGTTGCCAACTCAATACTTTTTCAAAGTAAACGAAAGAGTAAACCCCGAAACGCTTCGCAACTTTAAAACACAAACTGATTTACAGGGAAAAACTGAATTTGTTTTAGCAAGCTCAACGCTTAAAATTTCAGCAGAAAACAATACAGATTACGAAAACCAATTAAAACGTATCAAACAGCAGTTTCCGAGTGCAACTATTGAAGTAAAACCGTTTAATCCAACATTTCAGATTTTATTTGATACAGATGTTGAATCCAAACGACAAAACGTAATCAACAAAATTCAAAACGAAATTAGAAAAGAAATTGGCAAATCAGTTGATTTTGATACTGTAAAAAACCATACAAGAATTTTATTTTCTTATCAATTCAAAACAGATGACGAAAGAGATTTATTTAAACAAGCGGTTAGCACCGCTTGTTCGGAGCTTAGTCATATTTTGAATTACACTTTTGAAAATCCGTTAGGAAGAACAACCTACGAACTTTTTAAAAATGAAACGCTTGAACTTGAAAAGGAAAAAGAAGTAAGACGGAATGTTAGTCAAGCTACTTTCATTTATCTAAATCCAGAACAAAGACAAAATTTGAGCGAAAAAATTGAACAGTTTGGAGAAGAAGCGGTATTTAGAGAAGGCATACAGATAGGCAGATTAGTAAAAAAAGAAAAAGACCGATTAAAATTCAGAATAACGGACGCTTTTGATGAAATCATTAACGGACGAGAGCAAGACCGTATTGAATTAAGTGAAATCCGAAAAGGTTTTATCAAACCTATTTTCCCAGGAGAACTGACAAACATCGGTAGAATGATTCGGGCAATGAAAAAAGTTACCGAACCAAATACAAGAAACGGCTTTCCTATCAATCAAAACTTGCCAAACTTTTTGTTTGACCCAAATGAAGCAAGGCAATCATCAACCGACCTTGACGAAGAAAAACAAAAAGTTGTTCAGAACTTGAATGAACCTTTGCTTAAAGACCAACCAAAACAACTTGAAGCCGTTGCAAAAACGCTTTTGGCAAAAGATTTGGCGCTTATTCAAGGTCCGCCTGGAACCGGAAAAACAACTGTAATTGCTGAAATAATTTGGCAAACACTTTTGCGAGAACCCAAAGCAAAATTGTTGATTACATCGCAAACAAACCTTGCAGTTGATAATGCTTTGGAACGAATTAAAGGCAAAAAATTAGTGCGACCAATTCGTGTTGGAAACATTGACAAGTTTGAAGATGAAGGAAAAGTTTATTCCAATGACCGAATAAAAAATTGGATTCAAGCAAAAACAGGTTCAAAAGAAGAAAAGCAATATTCTGACAATGCCGTTTGCCAATGGATTGAAAACGTAAAAGAAAAATGCAGTAAAGAAGAAAAATACGCAAAAGCAGTTTCCAAATGGAAAAAAGGTTTAGATGAAAAAGATGTACTGATTAAATCAACTTTTTCAAATACCTACTACGAATATGTAAATGTATTTGCGGCAACGTGTAGTGAATGTGGTAGCCGAAATTTTGGCGACACTTACCAAATGACATTCAACCAACATTCAGAAAGAAAAAGCGAACCTGAATTTGATTTGGTAATAATGGACGAGGCAAGTAAAGCAACACCGCCCGAATTGGTTTTGCCCTTAACGTTGGGTAAAAAGGTTGTGATAATTGGCGACCATAAACAGTTGCCACCAATGATTGACGAAAAAGAATTTGGCGAAGCGTTAGAAGCTGTTGGAGCAAAAAAACTGATTGAAGATTGGACAAAAGAGGATTACAAAGTTTCGCAATTTGAAAAATTATTCAAAAATGCCCCTAAAAATTTTGTTGCAAGTTTGGACACTCAATTCAGAATGCACGAACAAATTATGAATTGTATTTCCGAGTTCTATTCTGACCAAGAAGAATTGGAAAATGGTTTGATATGCGGAATTAAAGGCGAAATGAACATTGCTGACTTCAATGTAAAAGCAAGTCGTTGGCACGGTCTTTCATCAGTTCCATTCATTGAGCAAAAACATCACGCTATTTGGGTAAACGTTGAAACACCCGAAGATAAAGTTGGAACTTCTTACGAAAATGAAGGCGAAATTCAAGCCATTCAAACCGTTTTGAGAGCATTAACCAAAGCCGAAGGATTTGAACAATATCAAAACCATTTCAAAAAAGACGAGGACAAAGAAATTGGTATCATTACTTACTATATGCCACAAATGCAAAGCATACGGAAAGCAATGTATCCGCAATTTTCAAAAAATGAATGGAGATATTTTGAGCAACATAAATTTGAAAATGAATTTCAACTTCCGCTTAGAATAAATACCGTTGACCGTTTTCAAGGTATGGAACGAAATATTATTATCGTTTCAACAGTAAGAAGCAACAAACAATATAAGGAAGAAAGAGGAAAGAAAATCCCTATTGACAACAACAAATACCCTTTTGCATTAGGTTTCGCAAGAGAATTACAACGTATCAATGTTGGTTTTTCAAGGGCAAAAAGATTGTTGATTGTAGTCGGAAATGAAAAACATTTTTCACACAAACCCGAATACCAACAAGCCATTCAAAAAATGCACAGAATTGACATTGCACAAATTCAAAATCTTATTAAGTAGTGAAGAAACGATTATCAAAAATAGCGAGAGATTTTAAAAGCCATATTTCTGATGTGGTTGAATTTTTGCGTATAAATGGTTACGAATGTGAAGAAGACCCTGAAGTGGAGTTTTCAAACGAAGTCGTTGAATTTATCGAAAATAATTTTCCTGCCTTTCTATCAGAACGCAACAAAGAAAATCAAAAACAGACACCAAAGAAGAAAGAAAAAAGTAATGATTCTATTCCAAGCGAACAAGTTCCTTTGGAATTAAAAATCATTGAATCGGCAAGCAAAGAGAAAAAACTAATCGAAAGAATTATTGGTTTTACAGAGTTTGATTGGCATTACACCATTGCAAAATTCAAAGGCACTTGCTCACAGCCTGTTGATTTCAATTTGTTTGATGAGGTGCTTTGCGATTTGCTTTTGACCGAACAAATGTCGGCTGAACAAATTGGAAACATTCTTGGTTTTGATATTCAAAAAGACCCAGCCGAAAATGACATACTTCTAAAAGCAATTAAAGACTTGAAAGCAGATAAAATGCTTGACGGAGATGAAAGTATTTTGTGGCTTACTGATGTTGGAATTGAATATGCAAAAAATGGCGTAAAATTCTCAACCTTTACAAGAGAATTTGATTTGTATGTTGATAATATTGGCGTTGCAAAAGAGAAAGTAAAAGAAATTTTCAGCAATCTAAAAAGTGAAAAACAAGCGACATTCAACAAAGACTTTCTTCCCAGAAACAATGAGGAAGTAAAACCATTAGCAGAATTGCAAGCACCCGAAATTCATTTCCCAAAAAAGAATTTTTTATTGCAAGAGTGTACACCAATAGGAGCAGAAGGATATAAAGCAAAAGTTTGGGTTGTGTTGTTAGAAAATTTCAGAGATAACACAATGCGTGCAATCGTCTATGACGAAAAGCAAAATAAAGTGATTGATGCTTTATCAGAAGCATTGGAAAAGCAAGATGAAATAAAAGCAGAATTACTTGAACGTTTGGTAAAAGTTGATGATGAAATTGAATTTACCAATGAAGAAAAACAAAAAGAACAGGTTGAAATAGAACAGGCGTTAATTCATAAGCAAGAAGAATTTGACGAAGCGATAAACAACCAAGATACGACCAAAATAAAAGAAATAGAAAAAGAAGTTGAATCAATAAAAAGACATTTCAACTCGTTGGAATTTGAGGTTGAATTGAAAAAATTGTTTGATACGACTTCCGACACAATCCTAATTCAAAGTCCTTGGGTTCGTGATTTTGCTTTCAAAAACAGAGTTCCTTTTATCAAAGATTATTTGCGTAAAGGTGGTAGAGTTTATATTGCATTTTCCGAAAATGAAAGTTTTGGAGGCGAAGATATGGTTCAAGAAGAATCAAAGAAATTGCTTACGGAATTGGACAAGAATTTGAATTTCTATTGTTGTGAATTGCCAGCATTTCACTACAAAAACGTTTGGTTGGTAAAGAAAGATAACAAGAATAGTTACTATTCGGGCAGTTACAATATTCTTTCATTCTTTGTTCATCAGAATATGAAAAATGTTCGTCAAGAAAAAATGACGAGAATGGATTGGGACAGCGAATTAGAAGAACAATATTTTGAGGTTTTCAAAAAGTTTGGATTGAAGTACATCAATTCGGCAATAGAAGATTTTAATACACTTTGCAATAATCCACCAACAAAAATTGACAGAGATTATTTGCAAAAACTGCGAACCGTTGATAATAGCAAGTTAAAGCCATTTAAGGGAATTGGAGTAGAAGAATTTGATGGTGCTTTAGCTTCACTTGAAAATACTAAAACTGAAAATCTCGATTATTATCGAAAAATATTTTTTGAAAACGAAATAGAACGATTTGAAAAACAGGCAAATGAACTTTCACAAAAACCAATTTCAATAGATAGAAAGAAAAATCTGCAAAAAGAATTTGAAAAGGTAAGAGATGAATTTGTTGATTTACTTAATTTGCAAATGAATAAAGCAAAAGATGTAACGGATATGATAAACAACTTAAAGGTTTTCATTCCACAGAACCACCAAAAACAGCATAACCATAACCACAATAAAAACAAAAAGAGAAGATAATTATGTCGTGTTTTGAATCATCAACTTTTTTGAAAAATCCTGATGTAATGAATCAGGAAATTCTTATTTCAGCTTGCGACAAGTTAGGTTGGAAATATTCTGCAACTGCAAATGAACTAACAGTTTTTCAATTGAACTCAAATGAAAATTTGAGAGGAGAATATGCAATGAAAATTGTTGGTAACAAAGTTACTTACAACACTTATTATTTGCAAAACGCTAAAAATAAAGTGCAAGAACTGCAAAGTACATTTTACGAGTTGAATATAAAGTATGCAGAAGAATCAATAATTCGTGAGTTTAAAAAGCAAGGTTGGACGTTTAAAAGCAATGATAAATTCAAAGCGAATGAAAACGAAAAAGTGAGTTTTTATATGGTTGGACGGAGCAAACTGAAAGACGAAACCGAGCCTATTTCACAAATAAAGTTTACAATTTTGAAAGACGGTTCAGTTAAAACCGATAGCGATTATATTCCAAAAGACATTCACGAACTTGCAGATAAAGCAATGGAATCTTTGGAAAGTGTTTTTGGTAATAAACGAGAAATAAACGGAAAAGAAATTCCATTGAAGTATAAACACAAAACCTTTTGCGAAAACAAAAAGACAATCTCAATCACTAAAAAATAATGGCACAGATAACAAAAAACAATACCGACACATTCGGACAAATTCAAGATATGCTGAAAGCATATTACCCGATTTTGTACTTGACAACTTTTGAGTATGACCGAACGAAACAAAAATTAAGAGGTGTCGCCAAGAATCTCAATAAAAATTTTCAATTCTATGAGTGGAATTGCGTTGATGGTTTGGGAAAAAGAGATTTGAACGAGGGTGGACTTACGCCATTTGAAAACGTTGAAGAACCCGAACAACTTTTAAAACACATTTCTAATCAAACAGAAAAAGACGATAACGAAATTTATGTTCTTGAAGATTTTCACGATTTTATTTCTGAAAGAAATATCAAAATTCAATTACGCCAATTAGCAGAGAAATTAAGGTTTTACAGAAAACACATTATCATTGTTTCTTCTGTTTTAAACTTGCCTGTTGAATTAGAAAAATACATTACCGTTCTTGAAATGCCGTTGCCGGGCAGAGTTGATTTGGAAATTGTTTTGAATACGGTTTCCAAAAATGCCAAAAAAGAAATTGACAACGACCTTAAAAAGAAACTTATTGATTCTGCATTAGGAATGACGGTTATGGAAGCGGATTTGGCTTATTGCCTTGCCGCAGTAAAAGATGAATTTGGAATCAATTCGCCAAGAACCGTTGCTTTTGAAAAAGAGCAAATCATCAAGAAAAGCGGATTGCTCGATTATTTTCAAGTTAACGAAAGTTTGAAAAGTGTTGGAGGAATGAATAATCTGAAAGATTGGTTAGAAAAACGTAAACAAGCATTTGATTTCAAAGCACAAACTTGGGGACTTGCAGAACCAAAAGGGCTTTTGCTTTTAGGTGTTCCAGGTTGCGGAAAGAGTTTGACAGCAAAATGTATTGCTTCACTTTGGAATATGCCTTTGTTACGACTTGATATTGGAAAAGTTTTCCAAGGAGAAGTTGGAAGTAGTGAAAGTAATATTCGCAGAGCTATTGCAACAGCCGAAGCAGTTGCACCTTGCGTTTTGTGGATTGACGAAATTGAAAAAGGACTTTCAGGAGTTCAAAGTAGCGGAGCGACAGACGGAGGAACAACCTCACGAATTTTCTCAACTATTTTGACTTGGATGCAAGAAAAGACACAACCTGTTTTTGTTGTGGCAACAGCAAACGACATTTCTCAATTACCACCCGAACTTTTACGCAAAGGACGATTTGACGAAATATTTTTTGTTGATCTTCCTTCAGAAGAAGACAGAAAAAGTATTTTCTCTATTCACTTGACAAAAAACAATCAAAAACCCGAAAATTTTGGACTTGACAAATTAGCCAAAGAATCAAAAGGTTTTAATGGTGCTGAAATTGAAGAATGTGTCAAAGAAGCAATGTTTTCTGCCTATACAGAAAATCCAAACGAACCGAAATTGCAAATACTTCATTTACTAAATTCAATCAAAGACACAGTTCCGCTTTCTAAGACAATGAAAGACCAAATTGAATTTTTAAGAAAATGGGCTAACAGCAGAGCGAAACAAGCAGGACAATTAAACAACGAAGACTTAAAAAGCGAAGAAGAAGTTCCATTGACAAAAGTAGAAAAAGAATTAAACAGAAGTTTTGACTAATGAAAAGCCAACACACAAAAGCAAGCACATTTGCAAACCACACAAGCCGACACATAAACCAAAGTTTACAAAAGAGCTTGCTTTTCGCCATCGCTGACAAAATTGTTTTTAAAAAATTTCCAACGCTTCAAAAAAATAAAAAACGTAACCCACAACCGACACTCAAAAACACACAAACTCAACATTGACAATGATTTGCAAGAATAATCGACAAGAGCCACTGGCTATAACAAGGGTTTTGCAAGAGAGCGGGCGAAGTGCTTCGTATCAAACTTTTTCGTAAATTTGAACATTCGGCTTCGTATCAAAGGTAGTGCATAAAATCCGCTCCCTCGCAAAGCCCCGAACCGTTAGTGGCAATTTTAACAATACCTGCAACTAAGAAAATAAGTTTAATGGAAAAAGAAAATAATTTCACTACATATTCTTTGCTTTGTCAAACACCTACAGAGGATGATAAAATTTATTATTGGGAAAATATGGAACAACTTTTTTCAATTTTAAACAATTTATTTGTAGATTTTGCCACTTCAAAAATATTATCTTTCCAACATTTTGAAAAACTGACTTGGAATAAAAATGAAAATCGATATCGAAGAAGTTCTTCAATTGCACCAACAGGTGGTTGTATAAATTGGAGTTATGAAAACCTAAAGAAAACTTTCAATCTGTATTTGGTAGACAAAACTTTTCACTATCACATGTGGGACATTCATAAAGGGGTGTCAAAAAAAATACTATCAGATTTGCCTCTAAATCCACGGGGATATATTTTCCATTACAGCACGACATTTTTTGGAGACAGATTAAAACTTCAACAAGACAAAAATTTAGATTGGTATAATAGAATAACTGACTTTAGATTTCAAATTCAATATAACTTCAATCAGCTTTCTGCATTAGGCATAAATCAAATTGTAGACATAACTTTTAGAGAAAATTTTTTAACAGAAAAAGTGAGAGATAAAATTGTAATAAATATTTTCAGCTTTATATTTGGTAAGTATCTAATGAAAAGAAAATCAATAAAAAATTATGGATTTACCCAAACTTTTGAAAAAGCTTATCTGACTGAAAGAGAAACACTAAATGAATGGAAACAGATATTTGGAGTTCCGATTAAATTTGACAAGTAAATTTGAAAAAAACTGCGGCTAACAAGGTATTTGCAAAAAGCGGGGTGAATATTGTCTTTGAGAATTCAGTTAGCAATATCCGCAAAAATGCTTTTCATATTTCTTTTTTTAGTAATTTAGAAATCTGAAAAAGCATTTTGCTTGGGGCGGTTTTCCTTTGAAATTGTCTGCAAGGTAGCCCGCTCTTCGCAAATACTTTTTCCGTTAGCGGAAATGCTATACTGAACATATTAAATTTATGAATGCATCTGAATTTTTTCTATTTAAATTAAATCAATATCTATCCGAAAAGGGTTTTAAGTTTCTAAAATCGAAAAAAATATTTACAAAGGAAATTGCTGGTGCCGAATTTATTATACAAATTAAATTTGACGGAAGAGGTGGTCTAACTGTTTTGGACTGGGTACGTTTGACAGTAAAAACAAATAAAGAAATAATTGCGTCGAAAATGTATAAAAATGAAATAACTGAAAATGGACGCTTAAGATTTCCTACAATGTATAGCCAAAAAGCATTAGATTATGCAAATAAGATGAATTTGAAAAAATTGTCAGAAATGAATTTTGAAGAAAAGTATCCTGCAAGTAGAATTATAAGTGCTTTTGAGAATTTTATTCACTTTTTTGAAAATGATGCTATAGAATTTTTTACAGAAAAGCACTTCCGCTAACATCGTATTGCTAAAATGCGGGATTGAAGGCTCTTGCGTTGAAAATTTCGTGAAATTTAGTCGCAAAGAATGTTTCCGCCTCCATTTTTTTATTAATTTAGTCAGCGGAAAACATTTTTTGCTTCGTGCAGTTTTTAGTAGAAATTTCAGGTGTAAAAGCCCGCACTTCAGCAATACGTTTCCCGTTATCTGCAATTATCCAAAAAAAGCGTGTATGAAAAGATTAATCATAATTTTTAATATAATATTTTTATTAAGTTCTTGTAAACAGAATGCTCAAACAATTCCTCAAGAAATTAATAATGAAGGAAAAACAAATTTTGATATACCAAATACAAAATTATCCATAAATAAACCAGCAGAATACACGTTTTATTCTGAAATATCAAGAATTCAGTTAGCAGAAAATAAATTTATTCAATTTTCAGAAATGGATGGTGCAAACTTCATTGATGGGAAAAAAAAATTTCTAAGCGGAATTGAAGCCAAAGAAAAGCAGGGCGGAAAAATTAACACAAAACAAAATTTAAAAGTTGGAAATTACGAAGGAGTTTTTATAATTGCCCCACAGAATGCCAAGCAAATAACACAAACAATATTGATTTTTGGAGATGAAAGTTTTACGACAATGATTGCCGGAATAACACCCATAAATGACGAAAACGCACAAAAAGAAATACAAAAAATAATTCTTTCCGTTAACTATGATAAAACAAAATTTATAGATTTGGAGAAACAAATTCCATTTTCAATTAATCTAAAAAATTCAAATTATAAACTTACTAAAATTATCAGCGGAATTGCTTTTTATACAATTAACGGAAAAGGAACTCCTTTTGGAGACACGTTAGTTGATAACTTTTTTGTACAGATTTTTCCTAGAAAGTTGAGTCAAAATGAAATGGAAAAATATTCTGAAAAATTTGTGGCTGATTTAAAAAACAATAGCTATCCAGAAAAAAATGTAACTATAAAAAAGCAAACTTCTAATAAATATTTTACCGAAGGAAATGACATTCTTGAAACTATTTTAGTAAATGATTATCAAGGGAAAGAGAATAGAATGATTTTAATTTTAAAAGCAACAGAAAAAGGTACAATATTATTTTCTGGAACTGATTTAACAGCAAATAATATTACTCTTTTAAAGGAAATAATGAATTCTATAAAAATAAAATAACTGCAGATAACATGGTATTGGCAAAATGCGGGGTTTAAGGCTAAATTGAACTTTTTGTAATATTTATCCGCCAATATTTTCCAATTCCACATTTTTTACTAATTTAGTTCCATTGAAAAAATATTGGCTACGATTGGTCTGAACTTGAACTTTCGTTCAAATTAAGCCCGTACTTCGCCAATACTTTTTCCGTTGTGCGTCAGTGTAAAAAGACAACGACATAGAAAGAGACAAGAATGAAAAACAGAAATTATTGGGTAGTATCCCCAAACGTAAAAAATAATGACGAAGAAAATAAGTGGAAAGAATTTCTTTCAAGCAATCCATATTCTTTTATTGGTTGGGACGAAGACAATCAGTTTGGAAACACTTTTATAAATACAATTAAAAAGGGTGATGTAATAATTAATGCTCAAAGAAAAAATTGGAAACCCCACGTTTATGGAATTGGTATAGTTTCAAATGACAAATGCGAATGGCAAGAAATTGAAAATACTCCAAGTGGTGCATATTGCAGACAACTAAATCCATATTTGACAAAAGAAAGAGTTTCAAAACTTAATCTAGATTTCACTGGAACTGCTTACTATGGTGACAATAAACAAATACCTGCACTTTATCAATTACACCCTCACAGAAATGAGAATGACAAAAGACTGGTAGAAATCATAGAAAAAGAACTAGAAATGGCAAAAAAAGAACAAGACATACAGAAGTTTGTAGACTTACTGAAAACAAACAAAAATATTATCCTCACAGGTGCCCCTGGAACAGGTAAAACATTTTTAGCGAAACAAATTGCAAAACAACTGATTGGTGTAAAAACTGATAAAGAATTAGAAGAAAGCGGACAATTTGATTTTGTGCAATTCCACCCTTCTTATGACTATACAGACTTTGTTGAAGGACTGAGACCAACTCCACCAGATGAAAACGGAATAATTGGCTTTGAAATTAAAGACGGTATTTTCAAATCGTTTTGCCAAAAAGCTTCAGAAGCAAAATTTTCCGAAATAGTTGACAATTTTGATTTGGCTTGGGAAAGTTTATTGACGGCAGTAAGAAATAATATTGCTCAAGGCGTATTAACAACTATTGGTTCTTGGGATTACGGTTTATCTTCAAAAGACTCATTGAAATATTCCTCTGTAAACACGCCTTCTCAATACAATTTTACTATCACTAAAAAGAATGTATACGATACCTACCAAGGAAAGCAAGCAAGACCTTCAGGTGCATTCCAAAAAGATATGGAGGATGTTGTGCAATATCTAAAAGACAATTTTGGATTAGTAGAATTTGTAAACAAAGAAGAAAGTTCAAATAATGGCATCAAAAACTATGTTTTTGTCATTGACGAAATTAATAGGGGTGAAATTTCAAAAATATTTGGGGAACTCTTCTTTTCCATTGACCCAAGTTATAGAGGCAAAAAAGGTTCAGTTAAGACGCAATACTCAAACTTGCACAACGATGAAAAAGAGGTTTTTTATGTACCTGAAAACGTCCACATAATCGGCTCAATGAACGACATTGACCGAAGTGTTGAAAGCTTTGATTTTGCAATGAGAAGACGTTTTACTTGGATTGAGATAACGGCAGAGCAAAGTGCAGATAATATGAATTTGCCACAAGACATTAAAGAAGTAATGTTGAACTTAAACAAGCAAATTTCTAATACAGATGGACTTAATTCTTCTTACCACATTGGGGCGGCTTACTTCTTAGATTCAAATGGTAATGCAAGACAAGACATTGACAACATTTGGAATTTACGAATCGAGCCACTTTTAAAAGAATATTTGAGAGGAATGCCTGACAGCATTGAAAAAATTGAACTTTTGAAAAATACCTTTACAGCCTAATGAGAACAACCGACAATAATGGCGGAAAAAGTATTGATAAATTCGACAATTTAAACATTGCAGATTTATCAGCAATAGCAAATAGAAACCTTTTGGATTTACAAATGGAAAATCCTGATTTGCTTGTTTTTCCTCATTCATTTGGTAAATATCAAGACGATGTTGAAAAACCTCATATTTTCTCACTAGACAATGAAAACCTGACAACATATAATCTAATGGGTTTTATTGGCCGAAATTCAACACAACTTACAATATCATCTCGTTTTGCAAAAGATGAAAACAACGACTATTTTTTGCATTATATGTTGCAAAAAGTCTTTTCGATTAACCTTTTAAAATTTGACCAAACACCCAATAAAGAGAACATTTGGGATTTTCTACTTTACCTTTTTCCGTACTATCTCAAAAAAGCCTATTCTCAAGGAATCTACAAAGGATACAAAAAGCAGGAATACAATGATACTAACGTTAAGGGAAGTATTGATGTTAAACGCCATATCCTTAGAAACATTCCGTTTACAGGAAAAATAGCATATACTACAAGAGAGCACAGCTATAATAATAATCTAACACAACTAATTAGACATACAATTGAGTTCATCAGAACCCACCCTTATGGCAGTGGAGTACTAACGGGTGACAGTGAACTAAGAGACATTGTGAGTAAATTTATTTTTGTAACTAATAAGACCTACAATGGTAATTCGAGACAAAAGATTATTACAGCCAATTTAAAACCAGTTACTCATCCTTATTTTACGGAGTATTCTGCGTTGCAAAAAATTTGTTTAAAAATTCTTCGACACGAAAAAATTACATTTGGTAAAGAAAAAGATAAAGTTTACGGTTTGTTGTTTGATGGTGCTTGGCTTTGGGAAGAGTACCTTAATACCATTATAAAAGATAACTTCATTCATCCAGAAAACAAAACAGGTAAAAATAGGAATTTACTTTTTGAAAATTTTCAACCAATTTATCCTGACTTCATAAGTAAAGATGAGCCAAAATCGGTTGGTGACGCAAAGTATATTCCACTTGACAGACAACAATCGTATTCAGAAAATTCTGAAAAAGCCACAAGCATATACTACAAGACAATTGCGTATATGTATCGCTTTAGTTCAAAAAATGGGTTTTTAATCTTTCCAAGACAAGACACAAGTTTTTTTGAAACATACCGTATAAAAGGGACAGACGGAACACTAAAGAAAATTGGACTTGCAATTCCACAGACGACAAAAAACTTTAAAGAATATATTAAAACAATGAGCGTAAATGAAGAAGAATTGAGACAACATTTATTGACAAACAAAACACCGAACGCACAACAGCAGTTTGGCAAAATGGCGGGTGCAGTGCTTCTATGACAGTTTAGTGCAAGGTTCAAGTTTGGTTTTCCAAATGAACTTTTGTGCTAAAAATCCGCCACTTCGCCAAGCT
>CCMH01000013.1 GCA_000751595.1 Weeksella massiliensis
GGTAGTATCCCACTAACTGTGTAAGTTAAAAAGTTATTCTGATAAATTTTGAGCCCTTAATGCTCAAAAAATTTATTGGCAATAACTTTTTATTATTTTTAAACATTATACAGTTATGACTAACAAAGAAGATTTATTAAACAACAAGGATTTTTTAAAATCCTTTAAGAATGGTGAAGATTTAACATCTTTCTTCAAAGAACTCCACAAGAAGGCCGTAGAACACATGCTTGATGCAGAACTGGATAGCCATCTGGACAACGAAAAACATGATAAAAGCATCGATGGTAATTATCGAAACGGACATGGAACCAAAAAGATAAAATCCTCATTCGGTGAATCCGAGATAAAAGTTCCAAGAGATCGTGAAGGTAGTTTTGAGCCTGCATTAGTTCCCAAAAGGCACAACATCATTGATGGTTTAGAAAACATCATCATCTCGTTTTATGCCAAAGGAATGAGTGTTTCGGACATTGAAGAGCAGATTAAAGAAATGTATGATTTTGATGTTTCCACTTCGACAATTTCCAGAATAACAAACGCAGTAGCCAGTGAAGTTGTAGCTTGGCAGAATCGACCGTTAGACGATGTTTATCTGATTGTTTGGATGGATGGGATTGTTTTTAAGGTTCGCGAGAACTCAAAAGTCATTAACAAAACCATTTATTTAGCTGTTGGTTTAAATCGTGAAGGCAGAAAAGAAGTCCTCGGCATGTGGCTTGGAAAGAACGAAAGTTCTAGCTTTTGGATGAGCGTTCTCACGGATTTAAAAGCTCGTGGCGTAGAAGACATTCTCATTACAGCTACTGATAATTTGAACGGATTTACAGACACCATCCGCTCGGTTTTTCCTGAATCTCAAACCCAAATATGTGTGGTTCATCAGATTAGAAACGCTTGTAAATACGTGGTTTGGAAGGATAGAAAAGAGTTTTCTGCCGATATGAAACATATTTATACTGCACCCAACAAAGACGCTGCCAAAGCCGCTTTAGAAGATTTTGCCACAAAATGGGAAGGGAAATATCTTTACGCAATCCAATCCTGGAGAAACAACTGGGACGAACTAACCGTATTTTTTGACTTCCCAATGGAAATCCGTAAAATCATTTATACGACTAATTTAATCGAAAATCTGAACGGAAAAATCAGAAAATATACCAAAAACAAAATGTCTTTTCCTACTGACGATGCGGTATTGAAGTCTGTTTATTTAGCACTCAAGGAATCAACTAAAAAATGGACAATGCCTATTCATAATTGGGGTATTGTTCTTAACCAATTTATGCTTATTTTTGAAAAAAGGCTCAGATTATAAAATCTAAGCCCAACTTTTTAACTTACACACTTTATAGGATAGTGTCTCTAATGAATAATAAAGCTCTTCATTTCATAAATAAATCTGTAGCCATACTGTTTGGGCTGATTTTATTATTAATGTCATTTATTTCGTTTGATTATATAGAAGAAATAAATGATATTTTCTTATTTAAGATTTTTAAAGTATTTCTATTTATAGGGTTTTGTTTTTTAGTATACAGCTTGTTAGAACGATACAGTGTCTCGTATAAATCTTCTCTATATATTCTATTGGCTGTAGCATTTGTTTTAAGATTAGGTTTTGTTTTGAATGTAGAAATCATTCCCATATCTGATTTTAAATTATTACACGATACAGCAATCAAAATTGCTAATGGAGAAACAAGTACATTAACATCACAAACATATTTTAAATTATGGAATTATAATATTCCATTTACGCTATTTCAATCTGTATTCATCAAAATTTCAGACTCAATTTTATTATTACAATTTGTAAATATAATATTGAGTGTAAGTATTATAGGGTTGATTTATAATTGTGCTAAAATACTGTTTGATGAAAAATCAGCTTTAATTTCAGCATTAATGGTCGTTTTTTTTCCACCATTTATTATTTATGCTGGAATATTAACAAATCAAACGATTTCGATCTTTTTTCTATTATTATCTCTATACACTTTACTTAAAAATAAGAATATTTTATGGGTGGGGTTATTTTTAGGGTTAGCTCAAATCTTTAGACCTATTGGAACATTATTTTTATTTGGAACATTAGGGTTGTTCATTTATAAATTATTATCTACTTATAAATTTTCGATAGTCGAAATAAAGCAGTTTTGTATTAATATCTTCAAATTATTGGTATCCTATCATTTTGTGCTTGTTTTGACAAGTATCGTATTGGTGAAAGGTAATTTTTCTCAAAATTCTTTATACCATAACGCTTCATCAAATTATAAGTTTCTGGTTGGGCTTAACTATAATACTACTGGCCAATATTCAGAAGATGATTCAGCTTTACTTATGTCTAGTTACGATACAACTTTCGATGAATATTCAAAAGAGTTGATTAAAATAAGATTATCTGATAAAATCAAAGTGATAGATTTATTTGAAGAAAAATTCAAAATTATGTGGTCTTCACCAGACCCATCCTTTTATTGGGCAAATTGGTATAATGAAAATTTACAATCTTTTACCAATTATTTTTGGACAATAATTTTATTCTTTGCAAGTATTGCTATTTTAAGATCTACCAATCGACTCCAAAACACAAAGCTTATATTGATTCCTATTACACTTATTCTTTTTATTGGTGTATATTTTTTAATCGAAATTCAAAGTAGATATAGATATGAATTATATCCTTATTTCATTCTATTAGCTGGGTTCGGGATGCGAGAATTTTTTAAACTATTTAAATTAAAAAATCTTACAAATCAAGATTTAAATTGATTAAAATATGTTTTTGTAAATAAAGCAATGAATTTGGTGTTTCCTATTAAATATCTTTTCCACATTCTACCGGGTTCTTGATATACTCTAAATAACCATTCTAAACCTGCTTTTTGCATCCATTTAGGAGCTCTTTTTATGTATCCAGCATGTACATCAAAACTACCTCCTACACCCATAATGAAGTTGACATTTTCTAAATCTTTTTTGTATTGATGTAAGAACTCTTCTTTCTTGGGAGAGGTAATGGCAACAAATAAAATATTAGCATTAGATTTTTGTATGTCCTCTACAATTTCTTGTTCTTCTTTGTGAGTAAAATAACCATTTCTATAACCTGCTATAAGCTCTTCACCATATAAGTTTTTATACTTATTCACTAACGTTGACACCACTTCTTCTTTAGCACCTAAAAAATATATTGTATATTTTTTCTTGGCAGATAATCGCACTAATTCATTCATCAAATCGACACCTGTAACTCTTTCTTTTAATGGGTAACCTAAAAATTTTGCCGCCCAAATAACAGCTTGACCATCAGCATTGACAATCGTTGCTTCTCTAAAATATTCTTGAATTAATTTATCGTGTTGCAGAGTTACTATTTTGTCTGCATTTACATCTGCATAAATGATCTGAGATTTATTTTGTATTGCTTTTTCGACAAGTGATAGGGTTTCTACCATTGTTAGGTTGTCGATAGATGTATTAAATATTTTTATTTTTTCCATGATGGCGAGTGTTATTAATTATTAGATTCATAATAAATGTCAAAAGTATAGCAAAAATCATAATTCCTGTTTGGCGAACGAGTATAGATTCTGTGAAGCAAAATATTAGTATCACATTGAGTACTAAAATAGCCAGTAATTCACGTTGTTTGTATAAAAAATAATACAGATAGACAAAAAGCAAAATGAAGAAAATTAAGCCGACGAATCCATAATCAAGTGTGATTTCTAGAAATTGGTTATGTGCATTGTATTCTTCAAGATAAGCAGAGGTTAAATTTCTTGATTTATATTGATTAAAAAGGAAGGTTCGGTCTGATGATGTTCCATTTCCGAACAAAAAATTATTGTGTTTAATTGTTTCTATTACAGATAACCAATGTTCTTTACGAAAAGTAAGACCTTCCATTTCACCGACTTCTGTCATGCTTGGCATAAACCTTTTTTTGAAATTAGGTAAATAAAATATACTTGTAAAAAGTATGACTAATAATCCTATTCCAATATATTTAAGTTTTGATTTATAGGTAAATAAAATAAAAATGAAATTTATAAATAGAGCGCCAATAGCAATACGTACACTAAGAAAGTAGAGTTGAGATAAAAGGAAAAGAATTGTAATACTATACAAATATTTATGTTGGGTAAATTGCGAAAATCGAATTTGATAGGCTAGAAAAGTGATACACAAAGTGATGAATAAAGCTGTATATGTAGTATGTTTTCCAAAAAACACCCCATATTGTTCATAGTAGAAAAAGTTTCCTAAATTATTTAGATTCAGATAAGTAACATATCCAAAAACAATTAAACAATATACAACTGCCGAAAATGTAAGAATCTTTAAACAATAATTAAGTGCAGGTTTTGGTAGTTTCAAGATTAACACGCTCATAGGTAAGAGAATGAGTGGTAGTTGACTTACCAAGGTTTCAATTCCATTTTCTATATTATCCGTATAAGCAAGGCCGACAAAGGCTAAAAGGAAAGGTATAGCGACAATAAAAATCTTTGAATAGTTAAGCTTTAATTCTTTTAATTTTTCTTTAAAAGTACTTTTTATAAAAATTCCAACAAAAACTAAAGCTATAAAGCATTGTGTATTGAAACTATAGGAAGGAACAATGAAAGATGAAACAAAAATTCCTAATATGATAAAGTAAAAATTATGTTTGTTTAATAAATTCATTTTAATTGTTTAGCGATTGATAATGCTATTTTTTGATATGCTTCGTATGTTAAATATTTATTGTCATAATAATAAGTGGATTCGTTTTTATTAAAACCTGTAAAAGGATCTAGATAAATAGGGTCAATTTGTATTTTCAATTGTTGAGCATCAAAATCATCAATACTATCATTTAAATGTTTTGGTGCGTTTATCACAATGATTTTCTTTTGAGATAATTTTAGAAACTGATTCAATTTGTGATAGAAACTTTTCGGATAAGTTTTACTGAACACTATTACCACATTAGCATCAGAAGGGATACTTGTTTTTTCATCTTCGATGTTTAAATAATGAGTACTAAATAAATCGATTCGATCTCCTAAGAAATTTACATCCAATGATTTTTTTACTTCTTTTCTCAAGTATTTTGCCTCATTATGATAAATTAACTCATCTCCAATCATGGCAATTTTTAGACTATTCGGATTTTGTTTCAATGGAATTTGAAGCTTTGCAATAGTTTTAACATTATCCAAATGGGATGGCTGTTCATTGATCCAAATCAAATCTTTTAAATGGTAGGTGTTACCGTAATTTTCGATATAATTGAACCTGAAATAATATTCTTTATCTGTAGTTATACTATAAGAATAGCGAGGATCAAAGTTCATATTTGAGTCTGATTTTTCAAGAGTAATTTCAGAATAAGTATAATTTACGATTTGATCAATATTTAGTAATTCGACAAGCTTTTTCGAATCCCAATTATATTGTAATTGATAGAATGATTTATTTAATTTAGAAAAATAATTTATGCTGAAGCCTATTAATAAAATAGTAATCAGAGGAAAAATTATTCTATTACGCGGAAAATTATTCATTTAGATAAGCGTTTGTAAATTTTTTAAAAACAACAGATTCATCAAAATTATTAAAACTTTCAAATGCATTTTCACGCAATTTTTGATATATAGTATGGTCTATTTTTTCTATAGCTTCTTTTAGCTGTAAAGCGTTTTTAGGTTGTATAAGAAAGCCGTTATAGTGATCTTGAATGATTTCTGGTATAGATATCCAATTTGTAGTGATAGAAGGAATACCATAAGCTAAAGCCTCTATTATAATACCAGGATATCCTTCACCAGAAAAATAAGTAGGTAACAATAGTATATTATACTGTTTCAGTACATCATTGACTTGATTTGGTTGTAATTCTCCTTTATAATTTACATTTGAGTTTTTTAATTTTTTTGGGTTGAAATATCGATTATCAATCGGACCATAGACGTCAAATTGATAGGATTTATCCAATAACATAGAAACCTCTATAATCTCATTAATTCCTTTTTCATCAATCACACGTGAGATAAAAACAAATTTCTTTGAGAACTCAGAAGGCATCAAGTTTTCACACTTCCTTTTTCTTGCATTGGGCAACCATTCTATATTTTTAACTTTCAAGTTTTCGAAATATTCTATACAAGCTTTAGTTTCAAAAAAAATAGTGTCTGAAGATAGAATGGTCTTCAAATATAACTTCTTCAAAAAAAATGGCAATTGATGAAAATGAGTATGAAAATCGCCGCCAAAAAAATGGTAAATTATCTTTTTGTTGAATATTTTAGCCCACAACCATAAGATTGGACCAACTGTAAAATTGAAATCCCATGTAGTATGAAAACTAACGACTTGTTTGTTTTTTATGATAAAAGGGAACTTGAAAATCCATAAAAAATGATCGATTAGATGCCATTTTGGTTTCCAAGTTTTACGAATATTAATATGTGAGATGTTAAAAATCTGTTCTTGATGCAAAAAATCCAATATGTTTTTTGCAAGTACGGTAGCTCCCCCAATTGAATTTTTGGATGAGGAGTTGGGAATGTTTGCAAAAAATAAAATATTTTTCTTACTCATCTTTTTGATATAGGTGTTTTTGAGAATATAATATTGGATATATAAAAACTAACGAGAACAAAAGAAACTCTAGGTTGTTCAATGAAAACGAAAAGAGCATATCTGAAAATAAGGCGAAATATATAATGATACAAGCTATAAATCGTTTATCAAATGTTCTTTTAAGAAGAGGGATTAATAAAACAAAGAAATACACAATACCACCAAGAATCCCTAACTCTACGAAAACATGAGGAGGGTATGTATCTGTTGTTGGTAATTGTAACCAAGCCGTGTCGAACCAATAAAAATAAATCTCTTGGTAATAAGGTGAATTATAAGCGATAGATGCAGGTCCTCCAAACATACCAATTCCTTTACCAAACAAGTTGAAATTTTGAATCTCATAAAACATCACCCGATACGATTCCGAACGCATAGAGGTACCTTCTGAGATATATAAGGTAAACCTTAAAATAATGTCATCAATTATTTTTTCGACCAAGTTGGGTATAAGCAAAATGGTGGCGATTAAACTCAGAATTAGTAAAGGGATAAATTTATAGAGTGATTTGTAATAATAGAGCGAGATAATGATTATAAAAGCAATTAATGTTTTATATGAAATGCTCAAGAACATCATGGCTAAGCAGAGTAGGAGAAGAATGTTTTTATACCTTCCATGATAGAAAAATTTTAACAAGAAAAAGGCAATCATATTCAGAAATCCAAAAAATCCAAAAAACACCACAGTTCCTGTTGCTCTTATAACGCCAGCTGTGGAATTGTAATACCTTAATCCATCAACCGTTTGATAATAAAACCATTGGTCAACTCCTCGCACCCAATTTATATAATTTATAAGTTGAACAAAGAGATTAATTATAATGAAAAAAACAACGAAGTATATTAATACATTCAAATATTTGCGAATAGCAAAACTATAAAACAAGGTAACGATAGGGAAAAGATAACGAATAGTATCACTGATGCCAGCAATGTAATTGAAGGTATGTAATATGCCGTAAATTAAAAAAGGTGTTAATACCAGCATTCCTTTTATCAGATTAAAATTTATACGATTGGTCAGAATTGTATAAATAATCATATAAAAAAAGCCTACCATCTTTAGCAAACTAGATAGTGATGCATTTGTGTTTTGAAATGATGTACCTATGTAAATAAATAGAAAGGGAATAAGTACAGCAATGTAACGTAAGTATTCTTTTTTAAATGTGTACATTATGAGGTTTCAAATATTTGTAGCTTAATTTCATAAGTAAAAAATTTCTTGCTGAAAGGCTAATAATACTACTAATAACAATGCCATAGAGGCCAAAAGGATTATATAAGAAAAGGCATAAAATGATGTTAATGATAAGAAAAACTACATTAATTATCAAATTGAGATTAAACTTTCTCAGGATCAATAAATTTGTGCCAAATAAGTTCGATTGACTCTGAAAAATCTTAGCAATTACGATAAATATAAATAGAATAAAAGTTTCTTTATAACTGGTAAATATAAACGCTGTAAATACTTTATAAAAAAGGATTATAAATAGAGAAAAGCCTAGAATTAAAAAAGTGATTTTTTTATTTAAAATTTTTGTTTGATTATACTGATCACTCTTTAATTTTTCAATATTAACTTGTAATATAGTAGTTGGTATTATTAACATCAATGTGCCAATATTCAAAGCGAAGCTAAAATTAGCGATCTCTGTGTGCGGTGATTTTGAAAGTAATTTGATAATAAATATATCGGTATATAAAAATAAGATATTTGCAAAATCACTTACAACCATTGTTATAGAGCCATATAAAAGTCTCCGAAATAGTTTAGCATATTTTTTCAGTGCATAAAAGTTAATCTTATTTACTCGAATCTGATATCCTACATACAATAGCTGTAAAGGGAAAAATAAATAGCAAGCATAGATTAAAGATTTCTCATTTAAATGAAAAAAATGTAAAAAAAGAAAGATAGATGAGAAGAATAAAAGAGATATTATTATTTTATAAACAGATGCTGAGTTAGATCCTTTGCGAACTAGAATATATGTTTGAGTAATGCTGCCAGTAAAAAACATAGAATAGAATAAAAAGGGGATTATCAGCCCAGATTTATTAAATAACAGAGCAACGAAAAAGCCCAAAATCCCGAGTAATAAAACAAATAAAAGAGCCAAAATATAAAAGTAATCTTTGTTGTGATTACCTCTTGTGTAGCTCATTATAAGACTAGGGAAACCAAAAGCAAAACCAATAGAAAAAGTTTCGATTAATTTTTTATAATATTCGAACTCTCCATATAATTCTTTGGATAATACAAAAGCAGCATAGAAAATAACAAAAAACTCTAATCCTCTACTTATTATTATAGATGAGCCATAGATAAGATAATTCTTGTTTAAGAATTGTTGTAGCATATATTTTGCAAATTACTTATTTTTTGTTCCCGTATTTTTGAGTAAGATTACGAACAAACAAATAAAATGTAAAAAGGACTATCAATACAATTGGTAAAATAAATTTATAATTGGTTTTATTCGCTTTACCATCATCGGTAATTTCTGCTATTTTATATATTGTTGATTTATTCTCTAATAATTCAGTTTTCAACTTTTTTATTTCATCAATTAAATATTGTTTATTTTCAATCAACTTATTAATTTCTGTAAATACTTCAATATTTACATTTGCCGATGACGATTTAGCTTCATTATTACCGAGTTTAGAAAATAAATTGTTGATGTTATCAATAGAAACCTCATTCTCTTTCATCTTATTAGTCAAATACTGATGGTTTATGGCTAATTTTTCTTTGAAATAAGGTTCGTTGTTTAATTTATCTATAAGTTGATGTATTCTTTTCTTTCCTATAATAGAATCTTTTACTAAAAACTTTATAATATGATATTTATATACTTGTTCGGTTTCATTGCCCTCAGTATGCTTTACAATTTTTACATTATTATCAGCTAAGAATTCCCCAACTTTTAGATTATCTGGGCTTTCGGTCATTAGATTAAATACATCTACAATCGGTTCTATTTTTGCAGAAATTAATATAGAATCAGACTTTAAGCTGTTAATTTCTTTGTATAAATACGTTTGACTCCCAACGTTTGGAGCTACAATTAATTCATATTTATATATGTTTTTTTTACCAAACTTATCAAGTAAAACTCCAGCAACAATTCCAAAAATCAATAAAGAGATTAAGATAAATTTATATTTGTTAAGAAAACAGAAAAACCGATATATTATATAACCGAGTCGTTGAAAAGTTTTATTAAAAATTTGGGTTAAATCTGTAAAACCAATTTCTTCAGAGGAATTATTTTTTAAGTTCATTATGTTGAATATATTTGCCCAAATATATTTAAAATATATTTGTTTTACATATATTTAAAATTTAATTTCCGCAATCAAGTATACACCATTAGCAATTCTATTTAATGCATCTAAGAAAAAAGTTTTATCAAGTAGAGTTTTTCTTCAATTTACTGATTATTGTAGGATTTTTGCTCATATGCCTAAAGTTACATTACATAAAAAACATTCAATATGTCATACCATCTTATCAAGAAATTATTGAATGGCACTATAAAGCAATTATTCTAATTGTTGCAGCGTGGGTATTGTTGTTGAGTAATTTTAATTATTTTTCTCTCAAAAATTTTAAACTTTTTAAACAACTAAATGTACTTTCCAAGGTTTTTGGTTTGTTTACTTTATTAGTCCTTACAATTTCTGGTCTAAAAAGTGAAGATCTTTTATCTGTTAATCTCACAATTTTCTATTTATTGGGTGTTTATGCGGTTATTATTTTATTCAAGATTATAAGTTTTAATCTCTTAAAGAAACTTTTTAATACAGGAAAGTATTCTGCAAATGCTTTAATTATCGGAAATAATCAAAATGTAAACAAACTAAAAGAGACAATTTATAAAAGAAAAGATCTCGGCATAAAAGTTTTTAAAATTTTGGATCCAAATACGCTTTTATTGGCTGATTTCAATGAATTAATCCGTCAACAAAACATTAATATTATTTATATAGCTCTACAAGATTTTAATGACAATGGATATTATAAAGAAATTTATGAAAAAGCAATTGAGAACCATATATTAATATATTACATTCCTTATGCTTTTGAAGAAAAAGCCTTAAGTTATTCGGTAAGCTATATAGATACATTACCAGTATACAGTGTAAAAAAATTTCCTTTAGATTACCCTTATAATCAGTTAATTAAATCATTATTCGATTTTTTGTTTTCCTTTTTTGTATGTTTATTTCTATTAAGTTGGCTTTTTCCAATTATCGCATTATTAATAAAATTAGACTCCAAAGGTCCTGTGATTTTTAAACAAAAAAGAAGAGGTCTTAACGGTAATGAATTTAATTGTTACAAATTCAGAACTATGCGCAACGATGGTACAAATTCTATTAAAGCGACAGTAGTAAACGATTATCGTATCACGAAAATTGGTAATTTCCTTAGAAAAACAAGTATAGATGAGTTGCCTCAGTTTCTTAACGTTTTGAAGGGTGATATGTCCATTGTAGGGCCAAGGCCACATATGATTTCACAAGATGTATATTACAGTGAAATCATAAAAAAATATAATTTACGCAATTATGTGAAGCCGGGAATTACAGGATTGGCTCAAATAAAAGGTTACAGAGGTGCAATCGATTGTGACAAGGATATGGAAGATCGCATAAGAACAGATATATTTTATGTTAGTAATTGGTCTATGTTGCTAGATGTTCAAATTATTTATCAGACCGTTGTATTGGTATTCAAAGGTGATGAGAATGCTATATAATTGCCACAAAAAAACCTTGAAGTACTTCAAGGTTTAAATTTTTTATTGTATCAAGTTAATTAATTACCAACCGTTGTATTTCTTTTCGTTGTCGTTCCCAAACTGTACTAGTTTCACACTCCACCAAGCCAATAATCCACAGCCAATGATGAATAATAACCAGACAAGTGGTTCACCAATAATTTGCAAAAGTCCGTAAGACCATTTAAAAAAATCGCTTAATGCAAAAAATATATCCGTAATTAGTCCCATGATTTTTATGTTTATTCCTTAATTTGCATCAAAAATAAGAAAATGTTAGATAATATACTATCAAATAAGCTCTTTTTTGTACAGATACTTATCATGTTAGGAGCAAGTTTGTTAGGAATTTTGCTCATCAACCCGCAAGAAATCCCCGATCGATACGTTTTGGGCATCGGAACTTTTGTGCTCAATTGGTACATGATCGCGCGCTATTGCAGAGAAGATGAGTCACTTAAAGAAAACTCGTACACAATATGGTTTTTTTCGGTTTGGATGATTTCCTTTGTGCCTTTCTATTTCGATTATCGATTAGGAATCACTTTTCTTTTAATGAATTATGTGATGATTCATTGTTTTGGATTCGAAAATGAAAAAAATGATCCTAAAAATGCCTTCGATATTGGCTTTTTCTATGCCATTAGTTGCATGTTTCTTCCGCAATTGATTCTCTTTTTTCCGTTGCTTTTTGTCTATTTTCTAAGTCTTTATGCCATCAATAAAAATATAGGTTGGATTTTTCTCATCGGTTTCATCCTACCCATATTAGGTTTGGTACAGATCGCGTATTTACTCGATTTCGATTTTCTCCTACCGCATTTCACACAACAAATCATGCTCAGAGGAGTTGTTTGGCGATACGAATATTTACTCTTATTACCTGTTGTAGTGGTGCTTATTTTGGCCTTTATCGATCACTTCATTCACGAAAATAAACAAGCGGCTAACCGAAAAAGAATGTACATTCTCCTGTTAGCGTTTATGATTATTTCGCTCATTATTTTTGGATTGTATAGCGGTACAGAAACCTATTTCTTAGCGTTTCTTGCGATGCCAATTAGTGTGATGATGGCCAAATACGTGAAACATAGAAAACCCGAACATACCACGTATAGAAACGTTTTACTGATCGGATTTCTTGTTTGTATGCTATTTTTTGCTTTCATCGATAAGATGCCGAAAATCTACACGCTCTTTCGTGAGGTAACGGTATAATGTGAAATCTTTACCGTCGAAAACACCATAGGTAAAATAGTCAATCCAATCGCCCAAATTGATGTGTTTGGCCTGTTCTAAGTCGATTACCATTGGCAAATGGCGATGTCCGTACACCAAAAAATCATAAGGTTCTTCGGCCAATTGTTTTTTGCTGTATTGTATCAACCATTCTTGGTCTTTACCGAGATAATGGATGTCTTCGTCCCCAGAAATTATTTTGTTTTTTCGTGAAGCTGTGCTGCCCAACCACATTCCAATATCGGGATGAAGCCACGAAAATAAGAATTGACAAAACCGATTTGTAAAGACTTTTTTCATTCTTTTGTAACCATAATCGCCTGGGCCTTTTCCATCGCCATGGGTAATGAAAAACTTTTTTCCGTTGATCAGAAAGCTTTGTTTATCTTGGATTTGAATCAAGCCAATTTCTTGAGTTAGATAATCCTTCATCCATAAATCATGGTTACCAAAAAAGAAATAAATTGGGATTCCTGCATCATGAAACTCGGCTAATTTCCCAAGTACACGAACAAATCCTTTCGGAACGACGTATTTATATTCGAACCAAAAATCAAATAAATCTCCTACCAAAAACAAAACGCCGCAATCGGGTTTGATTTCGTTTAACCATTGCACGAAAAGTTTTTCGCGCTTCAGACTTGCTTCTTCATTCGGTGCACCAAAATGATGATCGGATGAAAAGTAAGCTTTCTTACCAGCTTCTAATTCTATTCTGATCGGTTGTCCGAGGCCAGCCATTCGCAATACGAATTTTCAGTTTCATACAGTTTCAGTGCTACCAATTCTGTGTGGGCAGGTAACAAAGGTTTTAGTTGATCTACGATCCACAAAAGCATGTTTTCGCACGAAGGTTGATAGGCAGTAAAAATTACTTTATGACCTTCTGCTAACAATTGATCGCCCAGAGATTTGTGAGGAGAATTTTCGTTGAGTAAAATCGCATGATCAAAAATGTCTACAACTGCTTTGTTGACGATTTTTTTTAGATCACCAAAATCTATCACCATACCCAATTTCACATCGCCTTCTTTTTCAGAAGGTTGCCCTTTCAGCGTAACATATAATTTATACGAATGACCATGGATATTTTTACATTTTCCATCGTATCCGTATAAAGCATGCGCCGTTTCAAAAGTAAATGCCTTTGATAAACGAATGATTTTCATTAACTTTAGTCTAAAGTGAGTAATTCTAATTAATGCTACAAAGTTAATGGAAATAAAACCGATCGTAGATTCTTTGGTAGATTTATTTTTTCCGGCTCGTTGTTTAGGCTGTTCTTCGGTCATCCATCGAACCCAATATTTGTGCGTGTCGTGTTTACAAGCTATTCCGTTTACTCATTTTTCTTTGTCGCAAGACAATTTGGTTTATCATCGTTTACGTTCTTTGTGTTTGGTAGAAAGCGCTATGGCTGTTTTCTTTTTCAAGAAACAACATTTATCTCAACAAATTTTGCACGCCATAAAATATAAAAACCAAGCAGAAATTGGTGCTCTTTTTGCCGATAAAATTCAACTTCCAGAGCAAGTTTTTACCGGAATTCTACCAATGCCAATTCATGCAAATCGATTGAAAGAAAGAGGGTACAATCAAGTTTTGCCATTTGCAAAAGCTTTAGGTAGGATAAATTCGATAGAAGTATTGGATGATGTTTTGGGTAGGAAGAAGCATTTAAAAACTCAAACCAAAAAAGATCGCGAAAGTCGATTTGCATCTCTTGAAGAAACTTTCGTTCTGAAACGGATTCCGCCCGATGGTCATTATCTTTTGATAGATGATGTATTAACGACCGGTTCTACCTTAGCACATTGTGTCAATCTTTTTAGCGATTATCCCAACATAAAAATTAGTGTCATTACACTTGCCTATACCAAATAAAGTCGAAAAGTAGTAACTTGCGCAGATGAAATTGGCCATGAAAAAAATACTTTTTCTCAGCGTTATAATCGCTTTCGCTTCGTGTGCACGCAAAGGAATGCCTACAGGAGGACCAAAAGATGTGGATCCGCCAGTGTTTCTCAAAGCATTTCCAGATACTTTGTCCACCAATGTCGATGTGAATATCAAAGAAATTACGCTCGATTTTGATGAGTATATCATGCTCAAAGATTACAGTAAAAATGTTGTGATTTCTCCACCTTTTGAGAAAAATCCGATTGTGACGCCTCAAGCAACTGCCAAAAAAAATATTTCGATCAAACTGCAAGAAGCTTTACAACCCAATACAACGTATCATTTCAATTTCGGAAATGCCGTTCGCGACCACAACGAAGGCAATGTGTTAAGTGATTTTTCATACGTTTTTTCTACCGGAAATTATATAGATTCTTTGCAAATTGCTGGTAAAGTAAAAGATCCTTATCAACTGAAACAGCCCGAAAAAGTGGTGGTAGGATTGTATAAAGTAGACGAAAAGTTTAACGATAGCATTCCGTTAAGAAAAAAACCATATTATGTAGCAAGAGCTTCTGAAGATGGGAGTTTTTTGTTGAATTATTTAGCAAAAGGAACTTATAAAATCGTTGCTTTTTCTGACGATATAGAAAATAGTATGATTGATTACGGTAAAGAAAAAATAGCTTTCTTATCAGAAAATATTCACTTAGACCAAAAACAAGAATCAATTCAATTGAAACTTTTTCAGCAAAAACCTGCTTATCGTTTTCTGAAAGCCGAACAAAAAGGATATGGGCAAATTCTTTTCAAAACGGAAGGACTCAAAGATTCATTGAAAATTATAGCCGAAAAAGATTTCAAAACTGCTCAAATAGAACAATTTATCGATCAAGATTCTGTTGTTTTTTGGTTCAATCCAAAGAAAGATACTTTGTCTGCACGCAATCAACGCTTACGATTCGACGTACTTTCGAACGACAAAAAAGACGTTGCCACCGTTCTCTACAGCGAACCCAAAGAAGATTTTAAGTTTCGGGTGTCGCCTGAATTTTCGGGCAATAACTTGTCGCCGAATCAATCACTGAAATTAGTGAGCAATGCGCCAATAACAAAGTGGAACAAACAAGATATCGAGTTGTTTCGAGATACCGTTCAGATTCCGTATGAAGTGACTTTTGACCCTAAAAAACCAACCGTTCTTTGGTTGAATTTCGAGAAGGATTATGATCAGAAATTCGAGCTGAATTTGTATCCAAACGCAATAAATAATATTTTCGAAATTGCCAATGACACTTTAGCGTATCAGTTTTCGGTAGGAAAAAGTACAGATTACGGAAACCTAAAACTTACGCTCGCCAATGCGCCGAGTAAGCCTTTCTTTTTGCAGTTTATACAACGAGATGGAGATAAAATTTTACAAGAATTTTATGGAAAAGAAACAGTGTATTCTTTTCCGAATTTAGAACCAAAAGAATATTATTTCCGTTTATTGGTCGATGAAAACGAAAATGGACGTTGGGATACGGGCGATTATTTGCTCAATCAACAGGCAGAACCAGTCTATCTATATCCAGCTATGATTGCAATTCGGAAACTTTGGGATGCCAACGAAACTTGGGTAATCGGAGAGGAAAATTCTACCCAAAAAGCAGCTGAAGAAAACGAAAAGATTAGAGCTAATTTACGGGAGGAGAGAGGTAAGTAAACGGAAAAATAGGAAGATTTCGGAGAACAAAATAGATCAAAATTATCCATAGAAACAGTCGGAAATAATTCGTTTTAGGGTTTGATTTTGAATCGATTCTTTGCTTGAAAATCGTTTGTTCTACCCAATTGACATACCAATAAAAAAGGAAAACGATTATCGGAATCAGAAAAATATTATACCGAAAAGATTCTAAAATATTTCCTTGTAACAACAAAACCAAAGCGCGCTGTCCGCCACAACCTGGGCACCAAAAACCCGTAAAAAAATGAAAAGGACAAGGCAAAGAATGGCCAAAAGAAATTTGTTCAGCTGCCCAATAAAGCAGAAACAGAGCGATGCTAAGGAAAGCCGAATGCACCAAAATTCTTTTTAGGATAGAAGGAGAATTGGTCAAAACTTTTAGAACTTATTGAAACAATCGTTGATAAATCTCTTCAACTTTAGCAACACGTAAAATCCTGATTTGGAAGTCAGTATCTTTTATTTTGTTGTACTTCGAAACAAAAATCGCATCAAACCCTAATTTTTCGGCTTCTGTAATTCGTTGTTCGATTCTATTTACGGCACGTATTTCTCCACTTAATCCAATCTCACCTGCAAAACAGCAATTATCGGGGACAGTAATATCTTCGTTCGATGAGAGAATTGCCGCAACAATCGCTAAATCGAGGGCCGGATCATCTACCCGAATTCCACCCGTAATATTCAGAAAGACATCTTTTAGATTCAGTCGAAAACCAGCTCTTTTTTCGAGCACAGCCAAGAGCATATTCAGACGTTTCAGATCAAAACCAGTTGTCGAACGTTGTGGCGTTCCGTAAACTGCCGAACTTACCAAAGCTTGCACTTCGATCAACATTGGGCGTACCCCTTCTAAAGTTGCCGCCACCGCATTACCGCTAAGGGGCTCGTCTTTCTTGATAATCAAAACTTCAGACGGATTGGTCACTTCGCGCAAACCACTTCCTTGCATTTCATAAATTCCGATCTCGGCCGTTGAGCCAAAACGATTTTTATTCGCGCGCAAGATTCTATAAATATGGTTTCGATCGCCCTCGAATTGTAAAACGACATCGACCATATGTTCGAGAATTTTCGGGCCAGCAATAACGCCTTCTTTGGTAATATGACCAATCAAAATAACCGGCGTATTGGTTTCTTTGGCGTATTGTATCAGTTCTGATGTGGTTTCTCTAATTTGCGAAATACTTCCCGGTGACGACTCTACATAGGCAGTCTGAAGCGTTTGTACCGAATCGATAATGATTAGTTGAGGTTGAATTTCTTTGGCGTGCGCAAATATTTTTTGAGTATTGGTTTCGGGTAAGACATAGCATTCATCCGATTCTATTCCGATGCGTTCTGCGCGCAATTTTACTTGGTTAACACTTTCTTCGCCAGACACATAAAGGATTTTTATATTGCTAAGTTTCAGTGCGATTTGCAACATCAAAGTCGATTTTCCTACACCCGGTTCTCCTCCGACCAAAACCACCGAACCCGGAACAATTCCGCCTCCCAAAACACGATCGAGCTCGGCATTTTTAGTGCTGATTCTCGTTTCGCCTAATGGACTTACTTCGCGAATATTCAGAACAGGAGCGTTTGTTTTATGGGTAGGATTTTTCCAAGCTTTTTTGTCTTCGCCTTTGTCGATAACCTCTTCTACAATCGTATTCCATTCGCCACAATTTTTGCATTGCCCCATCCATTGAGAAGATTGAGCGCCACAATTCTGACACAAAAAGGTTGTTTTGATTTTTGCCATTCCGAAACTTTCTTCAAAAATACAACTTATGTCGCACTTGATGAGTTTCTCTTTTTTTGTTTTTTCGGTAGGATGAAATGCTGAGCGGATAAAGTAGTTTCGACTTGTTACGAGGTTTTATTTTTACTGATAAAAAACATCGCAATCAAACCAAAAGTTATCATCGAGATTATTTGCGCTAAGTAGAGAATTAGACCAAAATAATCGCCAATTTGACGACCGCTTTCTGCATCTCCTTGGTTGATTGTGTACATCGCAGCAAAAGCAATCGACATGATGTAGGGATAGCCCAAACCGCCTGTTACAGGCAAAATCATCCCAAAAGATCCCGCAACCAAAAGAAATAAACCTTCGCGCAAACCAAGCGATTGTGTATCTGGAAAAGCAAAAAAGACAACATAAGTCATGAGGAAGTAACAAACCCATAAAAGGATAGACCAAACGATAAATTCTCGTCTTTTTTTCAGTTTAGATATGGATTTCAGACCTTCTAAGATGCCCAATAAAAAGTTTTTTACTTTATCGAAAAGTTTTGTTCGTTTCAATCTTCTCCAAAATAGCCCAAGGATAATCACGCCCAAGAGCACTGCAATAGCGATATAGATAAGATTCGAAGATGCTTTTTCGGTAGGATGTTCGCTGCTTTCTCGGTTCCCAAATTCTAAAAATTTCTGTAGAATTTCATAATTAAAAATAAACGAAAGGCCAATCACCGTAAGCAAGCACACCAAATCGATTACCCGCTCCAGAACAATTGTCCCGAAGGTTTTATCGACAGGTACATTTTCTGTTTTGTAAAGAGAGGTTGCGCGAGCGACTTCGCCACTTCTCGGGATCGTAAGATTCATGAAATACCCAAAGGCAATCGACCAGAAATTGTTAATTGTTTTCGGGTGCAATCCGATTGGGTTGAGTAGAAGATTCCAGCGTTTGGCACGAATCCAATACGAAACAATACTCAGAAACATCGACAAGAAAATCCAAAAATAATTGGTTTTTTTCAAGATGACTTTTACATGATCAAAATCGATTTTCTGAGCCGTAATATAAATAAAAAATCCTGCCAAAGCAGTTGCAAAAATCAGAAAGATACTTTGTTTTATTTTGGCATTCATTGTCCTTTTTTCTACTAATCTAATCGGTTTTGTTCATTCGGGAAAACAATTGTCGGCTGAAAAGTTTTCGCCTCTTCATAATCCATCATCGCGTAAGCAATAATAATCACCGTATCGCCTACTTGTACACGTCTAGCAGCTGGTCCATTGAGGCAAATTTCACCGCTTCCGCGTTTACCTTTTATTACGTAGGTTTCGAATCTTTCGCCATTTTCTTGTACCACAATTTGTACTTTTTGTCCGACCAAAATATTCGAAGCATCCAACAAATCTTCATCGATTGTAATGCTACCGATGTAGTTTAATTTGGCGTCTGTAACTGTCGCGCGGTGTATTTTCGATTGAAAAATTTCTATCATCATAATAATGCAAATTTAAATGTTTTTTAGGAATCCTTGCAGATGAATATTGGTAGGATGATTAGGAAAACGATAAATTATCAATTAAACGAACGCCTCCAGCATAAGCAACTACAAAAGCTCGAATCTTTTCGGTGTTCGAAAATTCGTAGATAGGTTGAAGATTTTCTTCCTCAGCCAACTGAAAATATTCTAGTTCGAAAGGAGAATTGGCAAACGCTTTCTCGACAAACGAATTGACTTCTTGTACGGTATTTCCTTCGATTTTTAACTTTCTTGCCTCTTGCAAAGTTGCATAAATAAATGGTGCTGCTTGTAGATTTTCTTCAGTGAGGCGTGCATTTCTCGAACTGAGCGCCAAGCCATTTGCAGCACGTTGGATCGGAACAGTGACAATCTCTACAGCCAACTTTTCTTGTTTGACCATTTCTTGAACAATTCGTACTTGCTGAAAATCTTTTTCTCCGAAATAGGCTTTTGTTGGTAGCACAGCACGAAGAAGTTTATTGACGACCGTTGCCACACCCGCAAAATGACCAGGACGAAATTCGCCTTCCATCACTTGATCAAGTGAACCAAAATCGTAAATTTTGCTTTCTTCTTTTTCGGGATATACATCATCAACGCTAGGTAAATAAAGAAAATCGCAGTTATTTTCAATCAACAAAGCGATGTCTTGCTCTTCTGTTCGTGGATATTTTGCCAAATCTTCTGCATTGTTGAATTGGGTAGGATTGACAAAAATACTCACTACCACGACGTTATTTTCTCTTTTTGCTTGTTCTACCAACGCGAGATGACCTTGGTGTAAAGCACCCATAGTTGCAACAAAACCAATGGTTTCACTATTCTCTCTTATCGTTTGTAGAACAGGAGACATTTCGGTTTGGGTATGAAAAATTTTCATTTGTTCGAGCTGTTAAAAATAATTAAAATCGGGACAAAGCTAAAGATAACAAAGCAAATGTCAATATTTTTTTGTACCTTTGTGTCCTGTTTTACAATAGGAAAAGAGTTATCATTATGCAAGAAAAGAGAATTTTGTATGTCACTACTGAGATGGTTCCATACTTTCCTGAAAATCCAATGTCTTCACAAGCTTTAGCTTTACCGAAATTAATGCAGAGTGATGGGGCAGATGTCCGCATCTTCATGCCGCGTTTTGGGGTGATTAATGAGCGTAGACATCAGCTTCATGAAGTGATTAGATTGTCGGGAATGAATATGATTATCAATGATATTGATCAACCGTTGATCATTAAAGTTGCATCTGTTCCAAACGAACGTTTGCAAGTTTATTTCATCGATAATGAAGAATATTTCAAACGCAAAGAAGTGTACACGACGAAAAGCGGCGAAATGGCAGCAGATAATGATGAGCGAGCAATCTTCTTTGCGAAAGGAGTTTTAGAAACCGTAAAAAAATTAAACTGGAAACCAGATGTGGTACACATTTTGGGTTGGATGTCGGGCTTATTGCCATTGTATTTGAAAAAATACTACCACGACGATCCTTTTTTCCAAGATACGAAAGTAGTCGTTTCTTTGTTTGACAATGGGTTTAAAGGAGAATTAAATCCTGAAATCGTTAACAAATTAGCGTTTGACAAAGTTGAAGAAGACGTAAAAGAGTATTTAAGTACACCTACGCATTTGGGTTGGGTACAAACGGCATTGCAATATGCAGACGCCATTGTGAAGGGAGAAGAAATTATCCCGGCGGATGTCGAAGAATTTATCAAAAGCAAAGATTTACCGTTGTTAGATTTCCAAACAGGAGATATGGCAAAAGAAGTTTATAAAAATTTTTATATAGAAGAAGTAATCAACGCAAACTAATTTAATATTTAGAATACCGGATGAAGAAAATCTTGAATGTGCTTACCGTTTTGTCTGCACTGTTGGTCACAAGTAACCTGTTAGTATCATGTGATAACGACCCGTTAACTGTTGGAGATGAATTGGTAGGAGGAGGAGCAACAGGCTCTAAGTATGAGCTGGATATCATTGCCTATAACACCACTACCGACACGATTCTTTCTAACCAAAAAGTACTACAAAACGCCATTCTTGGCGCGTACAACGAACCGACTTTTGGGCAAAACAATGCCCGGTTCTATACCCAAGTTCGTTTGCCAAGTGCCAACCCTACCTTTGGTAAAAACCCAAGTGTAGATTCTGTAGTTCTTCGAATCCCGGTTTACCACAAACAAAAAGCAGTGAAGCAAGATACGATTAAAGTAACGAGCGGAACTGACGATAATAAAAAAGAAAAATGGTGGATTAAAAACACCTTTGAATTGGATTCAATTTACGGACATAAAGAGGCAACAATGCGTCTGAATGTCCGTGAAATGAATACCGTTCTATTCTATGACTCCCTCTATTATTCTAATCCGAATTTGCGAAGCAAAGACCAGATAGAGGTGCTCCCAACTGTTTTGGGATCAACTGAAATCTCTAAAGTGGTGGTGCAGAATATTGTTAAAGAAAAAGACAAATCAACGAATGATTTCGATGAAGAAATTGCCTACAAAGTTGTTTTAGACAAAAACTTTTTCCAACAAAAAATCATCAATAATCGAGGGACTGGAAACTTGAGTGATAATGCAACTTTCATTCGGAATGTGTTGCGTGGATTAGAGATTTCGGTAGAAAATGATAATGGATTCTATTTTCAATTCAATCCTAATCAAATCCAACTGAAAATGTATTATTCGCAAGACGATACCAGCGTTAAAGAAGGTGAAGAACCAAAACGCATACAGTTGAGTTATGATTTTGGTTTCCGTAATCGTTGGACACCTTTGCAAACAGGACCAGATTTCACGGTTCAGTTAAATCAGTTTAGTAACCAAAGAAGTGCAGAATTATTAGCGGCAACTCAAAACCCAGACAAAGTAAATGGTGCTTCGCGATTATACCTCAATGGGATGGACGGGACGATGATTAATCTCCTTTTTAGACCAGAAGCATTAGAAGATTTCCGCAATAAAGTAAAAGCTAATAATTGGGTTATTGTTGGTGCAAAAGTGGTTATGAATGTCGATAATTCTTATGCAGACATCACATCAAAACCACCTTTTATTTTTGGATGGAATCATTACCTAAAAGAAGGTAAATGGGTAGATGAAATGTATTCGGATATGACAAGACAACAATCTTTTGTCAATAGTTATCCGTACAATGTACATTTCAATCCGATGTACAACTTCAAGAAAAATGATGGACAATATATTTTAGATATCACCGATCATTTCAAGTCGATGATCGAAAGAAATAAAGTATTCGAGAACCAAGAAATGAGAATTGCTTTGGGTAATTTCTTGTTAGAAACAGGAAAATCGAATATCTATTCAGACAAGCCTTACTACAACAACAGGGTGGCCTCTCCGCACCGTTTGGTGTTCCACGGGAATCAGTCATCTGACCAAGAAAAGAAACTTAAATTATTAGTATATTACACTCAAAAGTAAAAAATTATGTGCGGAATCGTAGGATATATCGGACACCGACAAGCATATCCCATTATCATTAATGGGCTTAGAAGACTAGAGTACCGAGGGTATGATAGTGCCGGATTGGTTTTAGCAAAAGAAGATGATTTCGAATTGGTGAAAACCAAAGGAAAAGTGTCTGATTTGGAAGAGAAAAGTGCAGATATTGACCATACACCGACCGTTGGGATCGGGCATACTAGATGGGCAACACACGGGGTGCCAAACGATGTCAATTCACATCCGCATCTTAGTAATAATGGACGTATTGTTTTGGTACATAACGGGATTATCGAAAATTACGATACCCTAAAACAATTATTGGTTGAAAAAGGATTTACTTTTTACAGTGAAACCGATACCGAAGTTTTGGTAAATTTCATCCAATATTTACAAGATGAGAATAATCTTGATCTTACCGATGCTGTTCGTCTTGCACTCAACCAAGTAATTGGTGCTTATGCGATTGCAGTTTTGGATAAAGAAAATCCAGACGAAATTGTGGTAGGACGTTTAGGTTCTCCATTGGCTATCGGTATCGGAAAAGATGAGTTTTTTATCGCATCAGATGCTTCACCTTTTATCGAGTTTACCAAAGACGCCGTGTATTTAGATGACGGTGAAATGGCAACGATCACAAGAGGAAAAGAAGTTGATATCCGAAAAATAGAAAATAATAGCGAAGTTACACCCGACATTCAAGAACTACAATTGAATATCGAAGAGATCGAAAAAGGTGGCTACGAACATTTCATGTTAAAAGAAATTCATGAGCAACCTCGTTCTATTTACGATACTCTCCGTGGACGTTTGTTGGTGGACGAAGGAATCATCAAGATGGCCGGAATTTGGGATCATCAAGAGAAATTCCTCAATGCCAAAAGAATCATTATTGTTGCGTGCGGAACCTCTTACCATGCAGGTTTGGTTGCAGAATATATGATCGAAGATTTTGCGCGTATTCCAGTTGAAGTAGAATATGCATCAGAATTCCGATATAGAAATCCTATCATCAAGAAAAATGATGTAGTTATTGCGATTTCACAATCAGGAGAAACAGCCGATACTTTAGCAGCATTAAAATTAGCCAAAGAAAAAGGTGCTTTCATTTTCGGAATCAACAATGTAGTCGGTTCATCAATCGCTCGAATTACCGATGCAGGAGCTTATACCCATGCCGGACCAGAAATTGGCGTAGCTTCTACCAAAGCTTTCACTGCTCAGTTGACCGTTTTGGCAATGATTGCAATCAAATTAGGTAAACATAAAGGAGAATTATCCAATGAACGTTTCAATTTATTGATTCACGAATTAGAAAATATTCCAAACAAAGTAGAACAAATCCTAGAAAACTGTGAAGGTATAGTTGAGCAAATCGCAGAAAAATACAAAGACAATAGAAATGCCATTTATTTAGGTCGTGGATACAATTATCCATCGGCACTAGAAGGTGCATTAAAACTAAAAGAAATCTCGTACATCCATGCAGAAGGTTATCCTGCTGCCGAGATGAAACACGGACCTATCGCTTTGTTAGACGAGAATATGCCGGTCATCGTTATTGCAACCAAAAAAGGCTACTACGAGAAAGTGGTTTCTAACATTCAAGAAATCAAATCGAGAAGTGCCAAAGTTATCGCGATCGTGAACGAAGGCGATGAGCAAGTAATCAATATGGCAGACGATTATGTGGTAATCCCAGAAACCGAAGAAGAATTTTCGCCAATCCTTACGGCAATTCCACTACAATTGTTATCGTATTGGGTAGCCGTGAAATTAGGTAAAAATGTCGATCAACCAAGAAACTTGGCAAAATCGGTTACCGTAGAGTAATAGTTACTTTATTTCAAGTATAAGTATAGCAAAAGAGGGTTGAATTTATTTCAACCCTTTTTTCATTTGTACTATTATTATTTCGGTAGGATGAGCTACAAGGCTAAAAAAAAATCGGTTCGAGAAGTTTCTTCTCGAACCGATTTTTATATTGTCTTTAGAACGAATAGTTCTTTTAATTAATTTCAGTAAAGCCGGTATAAGGAACCAACACTTCCGGAATTTTGATGCTTCCATCTTCTTGTTGATGATTCTCGAGAATCGATGCCAGGATTCGAGGCAATGCCAAAGCAGAACCATTCAAGGTATGCAGCAACTGAGAAGCATTTCCTACCTTATAACGCAATTTTAGACGATTTGCCTGGAAATCTCTGAAGTTCGATACCGAACTAACTTCTAACCATTTTTCTTGCGCCTGAGAGAAAACCTCAAAGTCGTATGTAATCGATGAAGCAAAACCTGTATCGCCTGCACATAAACGCAAAATGCGGTAAGGCAAATTCAGTTCTTCTAACAAACCTTTTACATGCTCAACCATTTCGTCTAAGGCAGCCATTGAATTTTCTGGCTTTTCTATGCGCACAATTTCTACTTTCTCGAACTGATGCAAACGATTCAAGCCACGAACATCTTTCCCATAACTTCCTGCTTCCCTACGGAAACAAGGCGAGTAAGCTGTATGTTTCACCGGTAATTCTTCGTCCTTCATGATAACATCGCGGTAAATATTGGTGACAGGAACTTCAGAAGTCGGAATCAAATAAAGATCATCTTCTTTCACATAATACATTTGCCCTTCTTTGTCGGGTAATTGCCCAGTTCCGTAACCAGAAGCTTCATTCACTACAAATGGCGGAATGATTTCTTGGTAATCTGCTGCGGTGTTTTTATCCAAAAAATACTGAATCAATGCGCGTTGTAATCGAGCTCCTTTGCCTTTATAAACAGGGAATCCTGCGCCGGTGATTTTCACACCCAATTCAAAATCGATCAAATCATATTTCTTGGCCACTTCCCAATGCGGTAAATATCCTTTTTTGGGAGAAGCATCTCCTTCAGAAAAAACAATTTCATTATCATTTTCATCTTTCCCAGCTTTCACCAATTCGTTTGGTACGTTAGGGATTTGATACAAAAGATGCTGAATAGATTCTTCGTATTCTGATAATAAATCTTGTAGTTCTTTGGACGATGTTTTTAGTTCGGTGGTTTGTTCTTTCAGATCATTCGCTTCTTCTGTGCGTCCCGATTTGAAAAGGTTCCCGATTTCTTTGGAGAGTTTATTCGATTCGGCTAAAAGCGTATCCAACTCGAATTGTGTTTTGCGACGTAATTCATCCAAATTCAACACTTCGTCGATCAAGTGAAGTTCTTTGAAGTTTCTCTTCTTAAGTCCTTCAATAACTTTTTCCTTATTTTCTTGAATATAAGAAACTACAAGCATAATATAATTGATTTAATAACAAAGTTAAAAGTTCTTGGCTAATTCGACTCATTTTTTAGAAGAAATTGATTTCTTTTCGACCAAATAATAAGCGCGAGTCAATCTCGGATTGTAAAAAGGGGTGTTCGGATGAACACGATTAAAATCTAAAGTTGTAATTTTTTGATGTTGGTATTGAGGCAAAACAGAATCCATAAAAACCGTATCGTTCACATCCAATAAAACACCAAAACGATTGCTTTTTGGCAAAGTAATTTCGTCCTGATTTTTGATGACCGGAATCGGTTCACCATACGCCAAAATCAATTCGGGAATAAACCCATCGGATTCATAGGTTTTGATGTTCCATTTCTTTTCAACTTCATGAAAATTCTCTCGTGAGGTATACTTCGGATTATCCAACTTCGAAGTGAAAACCGGATAAGCAAACGCAATCACAGAAGTCATCAGAAGAATGGTAGCATAAAAAACACGCGTAAAATTCTTTGATTTTAGGTTGCTGAGAATCATCCAACCAAAAAATAAACCGCAAAGAGTTAAAGGAATTGCATAGAAAGAAAAACTTTTATGCAAAAGGAGGTACGGAATAACTCCGATAAAAAGACAAGCAATTATCCCAATAATCCCGAAAGAAAAGCTGGCTGCCCAACGTTCTTTTTTAGAAATAGTTGAAAAGTTTTTGTACAAATACAAAACATAGAAGCTTGTGTTATACGCCAAAGGAATCAACGTTGGTAAGATGTAACGCGTTTTCTTTTCGGGGATAACCGATAATAAAATCAAAGAAAAAATCGTCCATAGAAAAGCAAATCGATAGGCTTTTGGGTTCCTTACTTTGTTTTTTAGGTACGGATAAAGCAGCGCAATAAAAGCGACTACAGTCCAAATACCCGATTGTGTAAAGAAACTCCAATAATAATAAAAAGGACGAATATTGTAACTTCCCCAACGAGAAATTTCTGTTTTTGCAGCATGCGTAAAAGGCAATGGATCGTGTGTTTTTACATACCACATCCAACTAAAACCAATCAGCGAACCAACCACCGTAACCGACAAAGCAATCAGGAGTTTATTTTTCCAATTGTTTTTGTAAACCAAGAAATACGCCAGTAAAAACGGTAAATATAAAGCGTACAAAGAAACAGGACCTTTGCTGAGAATCGAGGCTGCCAAGGCAAACGAACTGACTGCACCCAAATAGACTTTGTACCCTATAGGGAAAGGTTTTTCATAGAGCAGAAGCAGATAAAACAAAGCCATTATCACGAAGCTGTGCGTGTAGATATCCCAATTATTATCTCTTCCTGCAAAGAAAATATAGAAAGAGGTAATGAGAATCAGGCTCGCCAAATACGCCTGGAAATGTGTGGTAAATTGCTTGACCAAATGATAAAAATAGAAAACCAATAAAACGGTAATCAAGGCAACCGGAATACGGAGATAATACAGATTATCGAAACCAAAAATTTTACCGAATATAGCAGTTATCCAAGTAGGTAAAGGAGGTTTTTCGTACCGAGGCAATCCATTGAGTGTGGTGAAAATCCAATCATTATTATCTAAAATTTCTCTTGCCGTTACAAAATTTCTTGCTTCCATAATATTAGTCGGTGTCAGCCCGAGATTGATAAAGAGCATCAGCATGGTGATGAGTGCAAGAAAAAAGAATTCTTTGTTGGTTTTAGTCATCTTTTTGGGTTTTCCAAATCAAAATTATGTTCCTAAAATAGATAATAAATCCCATAAAATGGCCAATAAATAAGACAGGATCTTTTCGGATAATGGCATAAGTTAGGATAAAAAAGCTTCCGATGAGGCTTATGACCCAGAATCCGATTGGTAAACTCGAGGTTTTTTGATACTCAGAATACAACCATTGATACACAAATCGAAAGGTAAACATGATCTGTGATACCACTCCCAAAGTGAGCAACCAGAGTGGAATGTTTTCGTTTTTGAAAAGATTATCAACATCTAAAATTCCGTTATTGAATCCTACCACAACCAAAATAACGGGGAATATTAGTAAGGTAATTCGAATTATTTTCGGGAAAGATTTCCAATGATTCTGAAGTTGAATATTGCGAATATAAATATAATAAGTCAGCGTTTGCCCAAGCATAATGGCAAAATCGTGACGTAAATAGCCGTAGATAAAAAGCAAGACCGATGCTGCTAAACTAAACTCCCAAAAGAGTTTGGGGGTAAGGACTTTTTTGTTTTTTTCAGAGATTATCCATTGTAGAATAAGGCGACTCGAAAACAAGAGTTGAGCCACAAATCCTATAACGTAAATCAGCCAATCAGGAATCGACATTGCTTTCTTTTACCGTATAATTGATGTATTTTTTCTTCATCCATAGATAGGCAAAGCAATCGGAAAGTGGGCCTAAAAGTCGGTTCCACATATTGAATTTTGAAACGCCTGCAGTTCTAGGAAAATGACGTACCGGAACTTGAGTAATTTTTCCGTTTTGCAACAAAATCATCGCTGGTAAAAAACGATGTAAACCTTTGAACATCGGAATCTTTTTCGCCATATCGGTTCGGATGATTTTTAGCGGACAACCCGTATCATCCATTCCGTCGTGGGTAAAAGCGCGCCGAATGCTGTTCGCGATCTTAGACGACAAGTTTTTCCCGAACGAATCTTTTCTATCGGCACGAACGCCTGTGACCAAATCGTATTGCGGAATATGCGTAAGCAGTTTCTCGAAATCTTCTGGAGAGGTCTGTAAATCAGCATCAATATAACCAACCCAAGTGGTGTCGGCCCAATCGAAACCAGCTTTTATCGCAGCACTAAGACCATAATTTTTATCAAAACTAATAAAATAAAATGCCTTGTTTCGGCGGCAAATATCTTTCATTAGGTGAAGACTTTTGTCTTTCGAACCATCATTCACTAATAAAACTTTGGTGGGTAAAGAAGCTTTTTCCAAATAAGTGGTAAGTTCTTTTTCTACACGATCGAGGTTGTCCTCTTCGTTATAAATGGGGATAATGATTGTGAGGTCTTTTTCCATTCTTTGTTAAAAAGTATACAAATCTATGATAAAACTACTATTTAATAGGAATAAAATAGAAAGATTGTTTTTATATTTATATTTTAATTATATTTACTACAATTCAAAAACTACACATTATGAAAAAATTACTTTTATTATCGTTATTTTCGGTTGCTGCAGTAGCATTTGCGCAGCAAGGTCCTGCAAAAAAGGTTCAAAAACAAGAGAATCAAACAAAAGAAAGCAAAGCTGTTAATACACAAGGAAAGGCAGCCACGATGAAAAATACTACAGTTTACCAACAAAAAGCAACTCAGCCTGTTGAAACAGTAAAAGAAGCTACTTTCAAAGCTGAGCCTGTAGATAGAAAAAAATAACGAGTAGTAGAAAAAGTAAAGAGCAGCTCGAATTTTCGAGCTGCTCTTTTTATGCTTTATAGTTTCTATAAACTTATAAACTTGTTTTGGTCGGACGGATTTCTATTTTACTTGGTAGCACATTGGCATTCATCTTTAGTAAATCGACAATCAACTGTCCCATATCTTCTGGTTGGATTTTCCAAGCATCTTCTTCACTTGGCACATGATCATTGAAATGTGAGGTCACCGAACCAGGCAAAATTGTCGTACACTTCACATCATAATTGCGCAAATCGAGCATCGCCGCTTGAGTAAATCCTACCACCCCAAATTTCGAGGCATTGTAACCTGCACCCTTGGCAAAGAAATTAGTTCCCGCCAAACTGGCAATCGTAATGTAATATCCTTTGTGTTCTTTGAGTTGTTCTACCGAGGCTTTTAGGGTATGGAAAACACCACTTAAATTGGTGTCTATCATCGACTGCCAATCTTCTAAAGAGAGTTGATCTATCGGTGCAAATTTTCCCATTCCGGCATTGGCAATCACGACATCAACTTTGCCAAATTCTTTCACAATCGTTTCGATGGCTTTCACTTCATCTTCATAATTTCTTACATCCGACACAATTCCCAAAACATTTTGGTTGCCCAAAGCATGTTTTGCTTGTTCGATGCTTTCTCGATCACGTCCAGAAATAGCCACTTTCATGCCTGCTTCTACAAGGGTGTGTGCGATTCCGAATCCTATTCCTTTCGAACCGCCGGTGATATAAGCTACTTTATCTTTTACTGTATTCATATGATTATAATTTTGGTATTGCTTCTATTAATTCTTTGGTGTAGGCAGTTTTGGGTTGTTCGTACACTTGGTCGGCATCGGCCAATTCCTTCATTTGTCCATGTTGCATCACCAAAAGCTGATCGCTCATATATTTCACAACAGCCAAATCATGAGAAATAAAAATATAGGTAAAATGAAATTCTTTTTTCAGATCATTGAGGAGATTCAATACCTGTGCCTGAACAGAAACATCTAGCGCCGACACACTCTCATCGCAAATAATAAACTGAGGTTCTAGGGCCAACGCTCTAGCAATCCCGATTCGTTGCCGTTGTCCACCCGAAAATTCGTGCGGATATTTGTTCAATGCCTCTACCGATAGATTTACTTTCTCTAGCAAATAAGCTGCTTTTTCTATCCGATCTTTGTGGCTCTTTCCTAAACCATGAATTTTCATCGGTTCGGTAAGAATGTGTTGAATGGTATGACGAGGATTAAGACTCGAATAAGGATCCTGAAAGATGATTTGAATGTCTTTTCGCAATCGACGAATTTCTTCTTTGCTCATTTTCAAGATGTCTTGTCCTCGAAAATAGATTTCTCCACCGCTCGGTTTTTCTAACAAAAGAAGTGTACGAGAAAGGGTTGTTTTTCCACTTCCAGATTCTCCTACCAAACCAAGTGTTTCCCCCGGATAGACTTTGAAACTAATGTCATCTACAGCCCTTACTTGTACAATTTCTTTGCCAAACCAATGCGGTTGTGTGAAGTATTTTTTTAGGTTTTTTACTTCGAGCAAAGGCACTTGTTCGTACAAAGTTCGATGATCTGCAGCGCGTTCTTCATCACTATAAATTTCGGCATGGAAATCTTCATTTTTCATAAAATCTGCCACCGTTGGCAAGCGTTTGTAACGCGTATCTAGACGAGGACGACAAGCGATAAGTCCTTTTGTATAGTTTTCGGTAGGATGATGGAAAATGGTTTCTACCCGTCCTTGTTCAACAACTTTCCCTTGATACATCACCAAAACTTCTTCGCTCACATTGGCAATCACCCCCAAATCGTGCGAAATAAAAAGCATGCTCATTCCTTCGGTCTTTTGCAATTCTTTTAGTAGGTCGAGGGTTGCTTTTTGTACCGTAACATCCAAAGCGGTGGTGGGCTCATCGGCAATCAGTACTTCGGGTTCGCAGCTAATTGCCATCGCAATCATGACGCGCTGTTTTTGGCCGCCCGACAATTCATGCGGATAGGCCTTATAAATTCGTTCTGGATTGGGAAGTTTTACTTTTTCGAAAAGGGATAAAACCTTCTTTTTGGCTTGCGATGCAGGTAGGTTTTGATGCAAGAGAATAGATTCTTCGACTTGTTTTCCGCATCGAAGACTCGGGTTGAGGGAAGTCATCGGCTCCTGAAAAATCATTCCTAACGCATTTCCGCGAAGAGAAGCATACTCTTTTGCATTGATTTTTGTGAGGTCGATAAGTTGGTCGTTGGTTTTGAAAAGAATTTTACTTTCGGGATCAATGCTTGCATTTTTATTGAGCAAGCCCATGATGGCCAAAGAAGTTATTGACTTTCCGCTGCCAGATTCTCCTACCAAACCCAAGGTTTCTCCTTTGTTGAGCGTGAAATTTACACGGTCTAAAACTTTCTTTTCGCCAAAGCTCAAACTAAGATTTTCTATTTTCAGTACCCAATCATTCATCCCTCAAAAATAGTCCCTTTAACAATCAAATGGAAAATAAAAAAGCAAAGAATCTAAATTTTTTCTAATTTTGCTTAGAATTCAAAAAATTACTAAATTCGGTAATCGGATTCCTAACTCTAAAAAAATTCAACTGAGTTAGTTTTAATTATATAGAATGGACACACACTCCCAGATGATGACGTTGATGGCAACAACAGTAGGTCACAACGTCACCGGTGAAATATCAGTTTTCAAGCTGTTATTAACTTTTTTCCTTGTTTTATTGAATGGATTTTTTGTTGCAGCAGAATTTGCCATTGTAAAAGTTAGAACTTCGCAAATAGAAGTAAGTCACGACATCAATTCGCGAATGGCTTCTACCGCAAAAACCATTGTTACCCACTTAGATTCTTATTTAGCGGCAACACAGCTCGGGATTACCTTGGCTTCTCTTGGCTTGGGTTGGGTAGGAGAGAGCTCTTTATCTCCAGTCATTATTAAAACCTTTATGATGGTAGGTTTAGATAGCCCAGAGTGGATTAGCATTGCCAACAAAGTAGCCTTCCCGACAGCGTTTGTTATCATCACGATTTTGCATATTGTGTTTGGGGAATTGGCACCGAAATCTTTGGCAATCCAATATCCAACCAAAACAACCTTTACGGTTGCGTTGCCTTTGCGTATTTTTTATTTTGTTTGTCGCCCAATTATTTGGTTGATGAACGGTTTAGCAAATATGATTCTTAGAGCCTTAGGAATAAAACCCATTCATGGTGGAGAAATCCATACCGAAGAGGAACTAAAAATGATCATTACCGAAAGTCAAGAAGGTGGTGCTATTGAAGAATCAGAACGAAATCTAATTCAAAATGTATTCGAGTTTGACGATCGTCGGGTATTGAATATTCAGACTTTGCGAAAAAATGTTTCGGCAATCGAAATCAAATCCACCGTAAAAGAATCCATCGATTATGCAATCCATGAAGGCTATTCTCGATATCCCGTGTATGAAGATTCCTTAGACAATATTGTTGGCGTATTGTACACCAAAGATTTGATGAAATCCTTGTTAGCAAATCCTAATCAGACCGATATTCGTGGTTTGATGCGCGAACCGATTTTCATTTCAGAATCAGCTTTGATTAAAAATGTGTTGAAACAATTTCAGAAAAAACACTTGCAATTAGCTGTCGTAACCAATGAGGTAGGAGAAATGAGCGGCGTGGTAACGATGGAAGATATTCTCGAAGAATTGGTAGGAGAAATACAAGACGAATACGATAACGAAGATCCGATTGTTACGAAAATTACCGACGGAGCTTACCGCGTCAATGCACACAATACCATTACCGACATCAACCGACTATTGCCGTATCAGTTCGAAGAAAGCGAGCATTACGATACGTTGGCCGGTCTCATTAGCGAAGTATGCTACGACCGAGATTTAGAAGTAGGCGACGAAATCGACTTAGAAGCCTATACCGGAAAAGTGATAAAGATGTATCGAAATTCGGTGGAAATCATTTTACTGCAAGTGAAAATAATTGCAGATGAACCGGAAAAAGAATCGGAAAACGAAAAAGAAGAATAATGTAAAAAGCCTGAAATTTTTCAGGCTTTTTTATTTGTATCCAGTAATCTAATTTCGAGATCCAACCCAACCAACGCTCGATATTGTTTTTGTAAATAAAACTTGATAGACGTTTAACTATTTGGCTAAAAAACTACCTTTGCCTCATGAAGCAATCGAAGTACTTATTTGCCGCAATTCTCACCTATTTTCTTTGGGGATTTTTCTCGTTTGGCTTGCGACCAATCAGTGATTATCCATCGATGGAAATCTTGTATTATCGTCTATTTTTTAGTACGATTCTTTTGCTTTTGGTAGGATGCTTTCTAAGGAGAAAGAAAATAAAAAGCGATTATCAGCTGTATCGATCATTGAGCAAAAAAGAACAAACCCAAATGGCAATACGATTATTTGGAGGTTCTATAGTTTTGATGTTTAATTGGTTGGCGTTTATTTATGTGATGAACCATGTGAGTGTGCAAACGGCTTCGCTTTCGTATCTGATTTGTCCGGTAATTACCACCTTGCTCAGTGTGTTGATTCTCAAAGACCAAATCGGGCGAGAGAAATGGTTCGCCATCGGACTGAGTACTTTCGCCTGTATCATCATGGCTTTCGGGCATTTTCGGGAGTTGTATTATAGTTTGTTTGTTGCGTTTAGTTTTTCGACCTATATCATTATTCAGAAAAGACTCAATCGCTTCGATAGTTTCAATCTCTTGATGCTACAATTAACCATTGTTTCGGTATTGATAATGCCTTTTTATGGTTGGAAAAGCGAACCCTTTCCTACCGAAATTCGCTTCTATAAAAGCATTGCTTTGGTGGTGATTCTCTTTACGATAATTCCAATGATCCTCAATAACTTTGCCCTGAAAGGCATCGACTCGTCAACGGTCGGCATCCTGATTTATCTCAATCCGATTATCAATTTTCTTTTGGCTGTTTTCTATTATAAAGAGGCGGTTTCTTCGGAGCAAATTATCGCTTATAGTCTAATTTTTGTATCGATTTTGTTATTCAATAGCCGAAACCTGAAACAAATTTTTCGATTCAGTAAATCAAAAGGAGTTGAAATGTAACGTGTTTAGTTACTTTGTAAAGTAACAAAGATGTACGCTTTTCTGTTAAAAATAAGTAGTAAATATCAGCAATAAATTCATCATAATTTTCTCTCCTATTGTAAGAAACAGTGTTTTATAAGCCAACCTGCTTCAATTTATGCTCGTAAATCTGACTATACTTTTCCTTATACTCCTCCGTCAAAAAACTGTTCTTTATCCAATCATGAACTTTGTTTGATTGTTTAGAAAAATCTAAATAGATATTATTCCGAACAATCTCCGAAAGGCCTAAACTCATGGCAAATTGGTCAAAATCAGAACGTTTTATCTTTCGTTTTCGTCCACCTAAAGTCAAAGCTAAATCCTCTTTATCATCTGGATAAATGAGGTTTACATTCAGCAAATCATAAGCAGGTGAAAACAAAACACCTTTATCGGTATGCATTAACGAGAAGTTTTTCAGGTGCATATCGTTATTACCAGTTAAAAATGAAAACAAAACCAATCTAAAATATTTGATGGCATCCAATCCTGAGTTGGTTGCATATTGTTTGATGATTTTACCTACACGCTCGTAAGAACTTTTATATTTTTGTTCGGTGAGTAGTTCTGATAACTGACATAAATCTTCAACGTGGATTTTCTTCCCTTTCGCTCGATCAAAACGTTTAGTAATATAAGCTAATTCTCCTGTAGAAGTTCGAATTAATGCGTGTTCAGCCGTTTCAATCTTAAATAACTTAGCCAAATGCATCGTCAGATCTTCGATTTCTGGCATAAAAGCAAAATCAGTAGACTGTGGTTTTAAGATATAATCGCCCCATAAACCAACTAGTGTCAATCGTTTATTGCCTTTTTCACCGTTTAAGCTTAATGATATTTTGGGCTGCACACCCGTTAAAGCTAATCGTTCATTTACCGTAATTTGAGCTAACTGATTTAACTTTTCTTGATCTAATTCCAAAGCAGGAACTTGTGTTGTACCAAAAAATTTCTTGGAACAAGAAAGGTGATATTCACCTGTTTCAACATGCTGATAGCAGAATAGACAATTACTCATGATCTTCTTCTATTGGATAAACAGAAACCGCACCGATGGTATCTCTGCATAAATTGATTAATAATTCGAAACGATCTCGTGGGTTTAGTTTCCAGTGTTTCTCGCCAATATCTAAAAGCCATCCCTCTGGAATTAAACCATCGAAAAATGGGAAAAGTACTTTACTTTGATAGGGTTGTTCTGAAATTGGTAAGGTTAAGCTAATTGCATTGGAATTAGGACTATTTAAATAGACCCTGTCATAATAAAAAGAATAACCATTATCACCCTCGACTAAAAATCCAGCTAATTGATCTTGATAAAATATCTTTGCTTGACGTGCCATTATTCTCGGATTTTATCAATTACACCAACTTCTTTTCCAAACAATGCCAATACATCATTCACTTTATCTAAGCGGAGTGTTTTCTTCCCTTGTTCTAAATCACGCACAAAACGAAGTCCTACGCCAGCATTTAACGCTAAATCTTCTTGGGTGAGCTTTAGTTCTTTGCGTTTCTGTTTTACAAACAATCGTATTGTATTCATATATTATACCTTATATGGTATAAATATAAATAAAAAGCACAAAACAATACCACTTCGGGTATAAATTTTAATAATCATTAATAACTAGACCCAAACGGGTATAGAATAATAATCATATACAATTCTTTACTTGATCCAAAATTTAAAATATGAGATAACTTGGTCTATAGCTTAAAGCAAATTTTTCGATCAAAAAAACCGAAACTTTCCTAAGAAAATTTCGGTTAATCAGAAGTGGTTCTTGCTTTATCTTAATCGTTTTTATAGAAACCATTCGGAGCAATGCCCGTTTTGTATTCTTTGATGAAGTTTCCAGTTGCCGAATATTCTAACACACGTCCATCAGAATTGAAGTCGGTCGCATCCGAAATATAAATTCGGTTATCACTTACCGTGAAACCGTACATCGCACCATATTCAGAACTCGATTCGTAGCTAAACAAAGGGGTTTGACTAAGTTTATTGTCTAATTTTTGTTTATAAACTTTGTTGGCTGAGGTATAATACAAGAAATCATCTTCGATTTTTAGATGTCCAACCGAGCTAACATCACTTGGTAAATCTTGGGATTGAATTTGATGATTGGCCAAATTCATTTTCAATAAACGCTTACCACTTGTAAGAATATAGAGCGAATTGTTTTCCTCTTCCCACGCGATAGGTGAATTATTTTCGCCCAATTCAATCTTATTTTCAAACTGATTATTTTGTGGATTGAGGACCATCACAGTGGTTCCTTCAGAAAAATAACCGTTCGATACATAGATCTTATTGTTTTCTTCTGTAATTAATTCGGTATAAGCATTGGCCATTATCTTTTGCGATTTTCCACTTGCCAAATCAATCACCGTCACAAAATCATCTTTCAGATTCCAAGCTCCTTGATTGGTAATATAGGCTTTCCCGTTATGAACCAAACCGTAACGTGGCGTGTCTAAATTTTCGTTATAGGTTTTGATGTATTTAAAGGTGTTTTTATCGACAACAGTAACCGAATTCGAATTCGATGAAATGATGTACGCGTAGTTTTTATCGAAAAACATCGACTGTAAATACGTACCAATTTCTGGGGAATTTGGATTTTCTTTTCGGAAAATATCAGTTTGAATCGTTCCGTTCTTCAAGAAACTAATCGATGAAGTAGAAGGTGAAGAATTTCCTTCGTTCAGAATGAAAAATCCGTTGGCATACGCACCAACTTCTTCGGGTTCGCTAATCATGTTGTCATCATCATTGTTACAAGCCGTAAAAAGCAAAGCAACAGCTGCGAAAAGATAAGGATACGATTGTTTTTTTAGTTGTATCATGGGTTAAAATTTAATATTCATTTGTATATAATAATTGCGGCCTGGCATCGAGTAATCTTCAACAACTTCATAGCGTTGATCGAAAATATTTTTACTGCCTATACTTAGCTGAAAGTGATTCTTCCTACCAAAATATTTTGTCAGTTGCACATTCGATAACCAATAACCGTCTAACTGATAACGCAAATCATTGTCACTTCGTGTATGCACCTTCCCGATAGATTGCAAAAAATAGTTTATTCCCCACTGATTATAGCGGTAGGCAACCGAAAAATTGGCTTTGTGTTGCGGAGAATAGGTAAGGAGTTTTTTCAGCTGAACGTCTTCCGTATGGTTATAAGCGTACATTGCTTGCGTACTCAATTGTTGTTTTTTCCAAGTTTTGTTCCACTTTGCTAACACTTCAGCACCATAAATTTCTACCTTTCCCACATTCATCGGTCGCCAATCTGCTCCTTGCGGAACCCAACGAATCATGTCCTTCATGTTGTTATAATACGCATTCAGGGTAAACACAAAACCGTTCCAATGCCAATCATTTCCGATTTCTATTTGGTAAGAAGTTTCGGGTTGTAAGTTTTTATTACCGCTTTTCTCCCAATACAAATCATTGAAAGTCGGAATCCGATAATTCTTAGACGCATTCAATCGAACCGAATATACATCGCTCACTTGCCATTGCGCACCCAAAGAATAGAGCAGCGGATTGTCGTATTCTTCGGTATAATCTTGGCGTACGCTCACCGAGTAATTCAGCGAAGGTAAAAGTTGCTGTTTCCACCACAGACTTGCCCCGTACAATTGTCGATGAACTTTTTGTATCGCATCGCCCGAAGCGGTTTGAGCAGCAAAGTCGAGCAAAACATTGAGAGATGATTTTTTATTGATTTGATACAATATATCGTATTTCGCCACCCATTGTTCCGATTCGCCTGTTGTATAATTATTTTGAGCACTATTCGGATAGAAACGATAGTTCTCACTAACATACGCCAATTTGGTATTGCTTTGCCAAGCACCTTTTTTCCAATTCCATTCGAGAAGACTTCTGGTATTGAAATCGTGGTATTTGGTTTTGGTTTGTGTCGGAATGATGAGCGAAAAATGTCTTCCTACATCAGTCAAAGAAGCCATAAATTTCAAGGTATGATACGGATTGATCCGATGCGCACCAGCAAAATCATAAGCATTGCTGTAATGTTGTCCATTGCTGTTTTTTCCACGTCCCTTGGGCAAATCGAAATCATTCTCGCTCTGGGCATGACGAACCGCTAATTGCAAGGCTAAATTTTGGGTAGAATAATTGCTTTTTACTTGAGCCGATAATTGATTAAAACTTCCATAAGACAACAACGCCAAATTCTCGAAACGCGGTTGGAAACGAAATTGATGATTGAGCTGTATGCTTCCGCCAATGGCAGATGAACCGTATGCGACACTTCCACCGCCAGCTGTAATGCGAACTTCATCGCTACCGTTAAGCGACAAAACATTGAAATCCGTTTGCCCCAACAGCAATGAATTGATATTGATGCCGTTCCAGATGACAGCCGTTTGCTGTGCATTGGTTCCTCGAAAAGAAGGCGAACTGACCATGCCAGCGCCACTTTCTTTGAAATACAACAAACTTTCTTGGTTGAGCAATTCGGTACTCGAACCGCGATAGTTTTTCAGAATAGAATCGTTGAGTGTTTGGATAGTTTTTGTGTTTTGATACCGTAGCTGATTCAGGTCAGATAGCTGAACACCTTCCAACGAAATAGTATCTTGTTGCGCCCAGAGATTATAAGAAATCATAAGAGCAAAAAATAGAAAATAGTTGCGCATGATGGTTGCCTTTTTGTATCTATCCTACCGAAATTCTTTAAAATTATTATTCTCAAAGGACAAGGTAAAAGTAGGTTTTGGTAGGAAAAAAACTCGAAAGGAAAAGCAAAAATACTTCTTTTTTCAGAATGCCTACGAAGAAACTGAACAAAACAAAGCAAAATTGCTTACATTTGTCATTGGAAAAAATAAGTAACAAATCAGATGGCAATAAAAACATTTAGAGAAGTTATCGCCGAAGCGATGAGCGAAGAGATGAGACGCGATGCTTCCGTATATTTGATGGGTGAAGAAGTAGCCGAATACAACGGTGCTTACAAAGCTTCGAAAGGTATGTTGGATGAGTTCGGACCAGAAAGAGTTTGGGATACCCCAATTTCTGAAGGGGGATTTAGCGGAATCGGTGTTGGATCGACCCTTACCGGTTTACGACCGATCATCGAATTCATGACATTCAACTTTTCATTGGTAGCCATTGATCAAATCATAAACAACGCAGCCAAAATTTATCAGATGTCAGGAGGACAATTCAACTGTCCGATCGTTTTCCGTGGACCTACCGCTTCAGCTGGTCAGTTAGGAGCAACCCACTCACAAGCGTTCGATAGCTGGTATGCGAATGTTCCGGGACTGAAAGTTGTTGTACCTTCTAACCCGTACGATGCTAAAGGTTTATTGAAAACCGCCATCCGCGACAATGATCCAGTAATTTTTATGGAGTCTGAGCAGATGTACGGTGATAAAATGGAAATCCCAGAAGAAGAATATTTAATTCCGATCGGGAAAGCCGATATCAAACGAGAAGGAAAAGATGTAACCATCGTTTCATACGGAAAGATAATCAAGCAAGCTTATGCTGCTGCCGACGAATTAGCAAAAGAAGGAATCGAAGTAGAGATCATCGATTTGCGTACAGTTCGTCCTTTGGATTATGAAACAATTTTCCAATCGGTAAAGAAAACCAATCGTTTGGTGATCTTAGAAGAAGCATGGCCTTTTGCCAATGTTGCTTCAGAAATTACCTATATGGTTCAGCAAAAAGCATTCGATTATCTAGATGCACCAATTATCCGTATCAATACCAAAGATACCTCGGCACCGTATGCACCGAATCTTTTCGAGCAATGGTTCCCACAAGTAAAAGAAGTGGTGGATGCCGTGAAAACCGTGATGTATAAATAAATCTCAATAGCATTGGGTAGAAGTTCTAACAGCTTTCGGTAGGAGGCTATGCAAGACTTTATAAGAATAAAGACGCATAAACCTTTCGGAATCAAGAATTATCCAACTCCCAAAAATGTAAATAGAGATAAAAATCATATCCATAACCTACGAGTCTAGCATACAATTTGCTAGACTTCGTTATTTATACCTATGAAGAAATTATTTGTAATTCAATTATTTTTGAGCATGTGGTTCTTACAGGCACAAGTAAAAATTCAGGGAACGATTTACGATTCCCTCAATCAACAGCCAGTAGCCTATGCAGATGTATCTTTACCCGAACTAAAATTGGTAACGACCACCAATACCGATGGAACTTTCTATATCGAATCGAAAACCGATGCCAACTATTTGGTGGTGAGTAAATACGGATACCTAGACCGAAAAGTTACCCTAGAAAATAAAATCAATTACAATTTTCAGTTGTTTCTACAACCCGATGAAGAAGAAGATGATAGTTGGATGACCGACGATTCGGGCGCGATAGAATTGCAAGGAGCCGTCATTACCAAAAAGAAACAACGCCTCAAGAAAAAAGAAAATCCTGCCTATGCAATTTTACGCAAGGTGTGGGAAAAGAACCGAAACAATGGATTAGAAACGGTTCCACAATACGACTACAAAGAATACGAAAAACTACAATTCGATCTTAGTAACATCGACAGTACCTTCATGAAGCGAAAAATCTTCCGCAATATGGAGTTTGTTTTCGAGCGAATGGATACCTCGGCCATCAACGGGAAAACCTATTTGCCAGCCTTCCTCAACGAATCTATCTACCGTGTTTCGGGAACCAATACTCCCAACAAAACCCAAAGAAAAGAATTGTTAGGAAACAAAACTTCGGGTTTTGATAACAATGAGGTGGTTGCCCAAACGGTGAAAAATCTCTTTCGAGAAATCAATATTTACGATAATCGACTCAACTTTTTAGATATCAATTTTGTGAGTCCAATTGCCAGAGATGGTTTTGCAACCTACGAATACGAGTTGCGCGATACCTTGGATATTGATGGTGAGATGAGTTATCGAATCAAATATTATCCGCGTCGATTAGGCGAATATACCTTCAAAGGAGATATTTATATCAGTACAGAACATTTTGCGGTGAAAGAAATCGTGATGGAAAGTACCAAAGATATGAATGTGAATTTCGTACGGAATATCTTTTTAGACCTACAATATGAAATCGAAAGTGATGAGGTGTATTATCCGTTGCGCTATTATTCGATGATGGACATGACCTTGCTCAACAAAAAAGAAAACAGCAAAGGATTGTTTGCCCATCGTACAGTCGATTATTATCAGTACGATTTCAAGACAAGACATCCACAAGCGTTTTACGAAGAAAAATTAGACCCATCTAAATCGGTTATCAATCAGCAAAGCGATGAGTTTTGGGCAACGAACCGACCGAGTGAACTCACCGAAGAAGAAAAAGGAGTGTATCAAACCTTAGAAGAACTCAACAAAGTACCAAAGTTCAAACGCATTGTGAAAGGAGTAGAAACTTTAGGGTCGGGTTATTACAACGTCTTCAATTCAATCGATATCGGTGATTTGTATTCGACTTTCGGCTACAATAAAATAGAAGGTTTCCGATTGCGAGCCGGTGCAAGAACCTATTTTTCTCAGAACGATATGTGGCGTGTGGCAGGTTATACTGCTTACGGATTCAAAGATGAGAAATTCAAATACGGTGTAGAGGCCCGCTATATGTTCAATCAATACAATCGTTTTCAGATTGGGATGGGGACCAAACGAGATGTAGAACAATTGGGTTCTCAGCTCACAGCTTCAGACGGAATCATGACGCGTAGCTTTGCTTCTTCGTCGATTCTTTCGCAAGGAGGCAACAATGCTTTTCTCAGTAACCATAATATTAGCAATGTATATCTTTCGATCGAACCATGGAAAAATGTAGTCCTTCGGATCGATGGTAATTATCAACGCATCAAATCTGCCAATACAGAAGAGTTTAAAATCAATTACTTACAAAACAACCAAGAGCATTCTACCCTCACCAATTCGAGTGTAAGTTTCTCGGTTATTGCTCGTCCAAAGGCCAAATATGCACAGTGGGGAATCGATCGGTACGAGGTCAGCACCTTGGCGCCGACCATTCTGTTGCGCTATACAAGAGGATTGAAAGGGGTGATGGATTCTGATTTTGCTTACGATAAACTACAGTTCCGATACAATCAGCCAATTTTGGTAGGATCATTCGGAAAGTCGTGGATCACGGTAGAAGCCGGTAAAACTTTTCAGGCAGTCCCTTTGAGTTTGCTTAGTGCATTGCCCGGAAACGAAAGTTATGGATCGGTACAAGGAACCTTTTCTCAGTTAGATTATTACGAATTTGTCACCGATGAATATGCTTCTTTGCAATGGGAACACCATTTCAATGGGTGGATTTTTAATAAAATTCCATTACTCAAAAAACTAAAATTACGCGAAGTTGGTTTCTTACGTGCCGCAACCGGAAATATTTCTCAAGCAACCAAAGACCTCAACCGCTCGACGATCAACTATATTGCACCCGATGAACAAATCTATTTCGAATATGGGTTTGGAATAGAAAATATCGGAATCGGAAATATTCGTCCGTTACGAATTGATTTTAATTGGCGAGGAAATTATAATAATTTGCCAGATGTTCGTAAATTTGGCATCACTATCGGAACGCAATGGACGTTTTAGGTAGGAAAAAAACGAAATTAATCATAGAATTTTAAAAATAGATCAAATGACATTTGACGCAATCATCGAAATCCCACGCGGATCTCGCAACAAATACGAAATGGACCACGAAACAGGAATGATCCGTTTTGATCGTGTATTGTATTCACCAATGTTTTACCCTGCAGATTACGGTTTTGTACCCGATACCTTAGGTTTAGACGGTGATCCTTTAGATGTATTGGTATTCTTAACAGAACCTACATTCCCAGGGTGTCTTATCGAAGTGAAACCAATCGGAGTATTGAACATGTCGGATGACAAAGGACGCGACGAGAAAATTATTTGTGTGCCGGTAGCAGACCCAACATGGAATCAGTTAGAAAACATCGAAGATATGAATTCGCACACGCTAAAAGCAGTAGAACATTTCTTCAAAACATATAAAGATTTAGAAAATAAAACTTGTGTAGTAGAAGGATACGGTGATAAAGCGCAAGCTTTGCAAATCATCCAAGAAGCGTACGATCGTTTCGTTCCAACACATTCATAAGGAAATCGTAATTAATCATTAAAAAACCTTTTTACCATTATTTTGGTAGGAGGTTTTTTTTTGGTTTAGATTGGGGTAGCATTCAAGGCGATAACATATTCGTATCAGTGAAGTTCTTTACGAATTCTTTTTATACGACTGTTTAACCAAGCTTGATATATATTCAATATCCTCAGTATCGGTAATTTTTATTTCATAGGAACCATTACCCCAATGACCTACATTCGAAACATCACGAGATTTTTTCAATTCGTCTTTTAGTTCACCTCTTTTTAAGTTCAAAAAAAGCTTTAGCGCTTTGGCTTGTATCACAATGTCGCAGAAAATTGTATTATTCACTCTAAAATTTATGGTTTGCTTTTTAGCTTGATAGCTTACGTTGTCACCAAAGTTTAGGATAATTTCTTTTACTTTTTGGTATAATTCTGCAATTTCTTGTTCAGCTTTATTTAAGTGGTCTTTTTCTGTGAAAACTTTAATTTCTTTTGAAACAACATCGTTCTTTTCATCAATTTTAGAAATCGTTTTTATGCTCTCAATTGCATTCGCTTTCTGAACTTGTTCAAATGAAATGGTTTCGTTTTCAAATTGCTTTATTTCCCATAATTCTATAGGCAAATCTTTAAAGTTTATAGCTTCTTTTTGGTAATTAGTAAAGCTTGGTGAAATGAAGATAACTTTAGATTGTGACCAATCAACATCATTTCTTTTCAAGGATTTGTTCTGACTTTCATTATATTCTAAAATAAAATCTGCTTTATTATTAAGCATCAGCGATAAGTAAGCATACCCCTGATCGACAACACTAAAAGCTTTATCTCTTTTAAATTCAATTATAACAAATGAATTCGATTCTTCATCAAAAGCAAGTGTGTCTATCCTAAAATTGTTTAACGTAAACTCAGACTTTATAAAATCAAGTTTTAGAAGCAAATTTAGATTCTTTTCAACCAATTGTTGAATGTCTTTTTCATACCTAAAAATTTTCTCTTTAATTATTTCTAAAGCAGTTCCAATTTTATAAAGTGACATATAGCTTGATTTCTGTTTATAGGAGTAAATCTACTAAATTTCTGATGATTCGCAATTTATCAAGGATTTATCTACACTATACCTTATACTATAATAACAGATACAATCTTCTCACTCGTTCTCGATTCTCATTTTGTTGATTTCGAACAAGATAATCCCCAAGCCGCTAAAAAAGTAAAAATATATTTGGATAAATAAAAAACGAATCCTTATATTTGCAGTCCCAAATGAGATGGTGCCTTAGCTCAGTTGGTAGAGCAAAGGACTGAAAATCCTTGTGTCCCTGGTTCGATTCCTGGAGGCACCACACAAAAAGCCTTTTTTTAAAAGGCTTTTTTTTATTCTTCAAACTAACTTAACATTTCATATCCTACTTTTTGTATATTTGTAGCCTAAATTTTTAGTCATTGATGGAGATTGGACAACGGCCATGGGGCTCATATTATGTTTTAGAGGATGCTGAAACCCATAAAGTTAAACGAATAGAAGTGAAGGCAGGTGCGCGTTTATCGTACCAATATCATCACTATCGTGCAGAGGTTTGGACCATTATCCAAGGCGAAGCTAAAGTAACTTTAGACGGTGTAGAATCTCTATATCATGCAGGGCAAGTAGTCGAAATCCCTTTGAATGCCAAACATCGTATAGAAAATGTAGGGAAAATCCCTTTAATTTTTATCGAAGTGCAGTTTGGCGACTCTTTTGATGAAGACGATATCGTGAGAATAGAAGATGACTATTCGCGAACATAGAATAATAAAAAAAAACAACCTAAAACTATATTATAAAAAAACACGAATATGGAAAACAAGAAAGTAGGAATTACCTTCAGCGCTTTTGATTTATTGCATGCAGGACATGTGAAAATGTTAGAAGATGCAAAAGCACAGTGCGATTATTTGATTGTCGGCTTACAAACCGATCCAACCCTAGATCGTCCAGAAAAAAACCGCCCAACTCAAACGGTGGTAGAGCGATACATACAACTCAAAGCGTGTAAGTTTGTCGATGAAATCGTTCCCTATGCTACTGAACAAGACTTAGAAGATATCTTACGATCGTTCAAAATAGATGTCCGTATCATTGGGGAAGAGTACAAAGAGAAGAAATTTACCGGACGTGAATATTGCGAAGAGAAAGGAATCGAATTGTACTACAATTGCAGAGATCACCGCTTCTCGAGTACCTCACTACGAAAAGTAGTATTTGATAAAGAAAATTTAAAATTAGGGAAAGTTCAGTAAATCAGTAACTTTCAAACAATAGTAGAAAAGAGCGCAGGCTCTTTTTTCTTGTTAGAAGAAAATCAATTCATGGAAAAGATTCTTATTACAGGTGGAGCAGGTTTTATCGGTTCTAACCTGACCGAGTACTTTTTAGCCAAAGGCTATCAAGTAAGATGTTTGGATAATTTCGCAACTGGACATCGTCACAATATCGAACCTTTTTTCGAGAGTTCGAATTATCAACTGATCGAAGGAGATATTCGCGACTTAGAAACATGTAAAAAAGCAGTAGAAGGAGTCGATTATGTATTGCATCAAGCAGCATTGGGTTCAGTGCCACGCTCGATCAATGATCCGATTACCTCGAATGAAGTCAATGTTTCGGGCTTCCTCAATATGTTGGTAGCAGCGCGCGATGCACAAGTAAAACGCTTTGTGTATGCAGCTTCATCTTCTACCTATGGCGACTCAGAAAACTTACCAAAAGTAGAAGACATTATCGGGAAACCTTTGTCACCTTATGCCGTAACCAAATATGTAAACGAATTATATGCCGATGTATTCAGTAAAACCTACGGTCTGTCGTGCATTGGATTGCGTTATTTCAATGTATTTGGACGACGTCAAGATCCGAACGGAGCCTATGCCGCAGTGATTCCTCTATTCGTAAAACAATTCATGAACCACGAATCACCTAAAATCAATGGAAAAGGAGATTATTCAAGAGATTTCACCTACATCGATAATGTGATTCAGATGAACGAATTGGCGATGCTCACCCAAAACGAAGAAGCAATCAACACAGTATATAACACAGCGGTAGGAGATAGAACCACCCTAAATGATTTAGTCGCTTATCTAAAAGAATATTTAAGCGAATACGATGCAGAAATTGCCAATGTGGATGCTATCCATGGACCGAATAGAGTAGGAGACATACCACACTCATTGGCATCGATAGAGAAAGCACAACGATTATTAGGCTATCAACCCTCACATACGATAGGACAAGGCCTAAAAGAAGCCGTAAAATGGTACTGGCAGAATTTGAAGGAGTAAACTAGTGAAGGAGTAAACAAGTGAACAAGTGAAGAAGTGAAGAAGTAAAGGAGTAAACAAGTAAACAAGTGAAGAAGTAAACAAGTAAACAAGTGAAGAAGTAAAGGAGTAAACAAGTGAACAAGTGAAGAAGTGAAGAAGTAAAGTAGTAAACAAGTGAAGAAGTAAAGTAGTAAACAAGTGAAGAAGTAAAGTAGTAAACAAGTGAAGAAGTAAAGTAGTAAAGTAGTATATGAGTTTAGAAACCTACTAGTTCACAAGTTTACAAGTTCACAGGTTCACCAATTAAAAGAAACCTACTAGTTCACTAGTTCACAAGTTCACAATTTAAAAAGTGAAGAAGTAAACAAGTAAACAAGTAAACAAGTGAAGAAGTAAAGTAGTAAAGTAGTATATGAGTTTAGAAACCTACTAGTTCACAAGTTTACAAGTTCACAGGTTCACCAATTAAAAGAAACCTACTAGTTCACTAGTTCACAAGTTCACAAGTTCACAATTTAAAAAGTGAAGAAGTAAAGTAGTAAACAAGTAAATAACCCCCACTAGTTCACACGTTCACAAGTTCACAAGTTCACAGGTTCACAATTTAAAAACCCTCATAGATGAAAAGCCATAAGGATTTATTAGTTTATCAGAAATCATTAGATTTGGTTACAGATATTTACACGATAACAAATCTCTTTCCGAATGCTGAACAATTTGGATTAACAAACCAATTAAGAAGAGCTTCAGTTTCAGTACCTTCAAATATTGCTGAAGGCGCAGGAAGAAAAAGTAGAAAAGAATTTATACGATTTTTGTATATCGCTTTAGGCTCTATGAATGAAATTGAAACACAAATAGAAATAGCAAAAAGATTAAATTATATAAGTGATTTAGAAGATTTTGAAAAACAGTTTTTACATATCAAAAGAATGCTTTTAAAATTGATCGAATCGTTGAATAATGAAAGAGGAAGTAAACAAGTAAATGAGTGATGGAGAAAACTAGTAAACAAGTGAATAAGTAAAGGAGTAAACAAGTGAAGAAGTGAATAAGTAAAGGAGTAAACAAGTGAAGAAGTGAAGAAGTAAAGGAGTAAACAAGTGAAGAATCTTACAAGTTCACACGTTGACAGGTTCACAATTTAAAAGCGAAGAAGTAAAGTAGTAAACAAGTAAATAACCCCCACTAGTTCACACGTTCACAGGTTCACTGGTTCACAATTTAAAAAGTGAAGAAGTAAAGGAGTATATGAGTTTAGAAACCTACTAGTTCACAAGTTCACCATTTAAAAAGTGAAGAAGTAAACAAGTAAACAAGTGAAGAAGTAAACAAGTAAAGAACCCCCACTACTTCACAAGTTCACTGGTTCACAAGTTCACTGGTTCACAAGTTCACACGTTCACTCGTTCACAAATAAAAAAAATAAACACACAAATAAAATTATGAATAGCAAACATAAAATTGCAGTCATCGGATTAGGATACGTAGGATTACCATTAGCGAGATTATTCGCAACCAAATACCCTACGGTAGGATTCGATATCAATCAGAAAAGAATAGACGAATTGAATCAAGGAACCGATAAAACTTTGGAAGTTTCAGATGAGGTTCTTCAAAGCGTGTTGGTCAAAGAAAATCCTTTTACCTATCAATCATCGGACTCGGTCGCTGAGCGGAGTCGAAGCGCCGAACAATCAACGGACACTGAGCCTAGCCGAAGTGCCGGTCTATACTGCTCCGCCAACTTAGACGACATCCAAGACGCCAATGTGTACGTAGTAACCGTTCCAACGCCAGTCGATAAACACAATAAACCAGATCTAACTCCATTATACAAATCATCCGAAACAGTCGGAAAAGTCCTGAAGAAAGGAGATATCGTGATCTACGAATCAACTGTATATCCGGGCGTAACCGAAGAAGAATGCGTTCCTGTTTTAGAAAAAGTATCGGGTCTGAAATTCAATGAAGACTTCTTTGCAGGCTATTCACCCGAGCGTATCAATCCGGGCGATAAGGAACATACCGTGGATAAAATCCTAAAAGTAACATCAGGTTCTACACCAGAAATCGGCCTTATTGTCAATGATATTTACCGATCAGTGATTACCGCTGGGACGCATTTGGCTCCGACGATCAAAGTAGCCGAAGCAGCCAAAGTAATCGAAAATTCGCAACGCGACATCAATATTGCGTTTGTGAATGAATTGGCAAAGATTTTTAATTTATTAGGAATCGATACACACGCAGTTTTAGAAGCAGCCGGAACGAAATGGAATTTCTTACCCTTCAAGCCAGGATTAGTCGGCGGACATTGTATTGGTGTCGATCCGTATTATTTGGCACAGAAAGCACAAGAACACGGCTATCATCCCGAAATCATCTTAGCAGGTCGTCGTCTCAACGATTCGATGGGAGGATATGTCGCTTCGCAAGTCGTTAAAACCATGATCAAGAAAGACATCAGTGTCAATCATGCCAAAGTATTGATGTTGGGTGTAACCTTCAAAGAAAACTGTCCAGACGTTCGTAATACGAAGATTGTAGATGTCATTGCAGGTTTAGAAGATTATGGTGTAGAAGTCATAACCTACGATCCTTGGGCAAACTCAGACGAAGTAATGCACGAATATGGTATTAAAACCTACCAAAATCTAAAAGATTCACCCGTACAGCAATTCGATGCCGTAGTAGTAGGCGTAGCACACCAAGAGTTTTTAGATTTGGATATTGATGCCTTACTAAAAGAAAACGGAATCACCTACGACGTGAAAGGAATTTTAGAAAAAGCAGATAGTAGATTGTAAAAAGGTATATAAATAATGAAAATAACCGTTGTAGGAACAGGATATGTTGGTTTATCGAATGCTATTTTGTTGGCGCAAAACAATGAAGTGGTAGCACTTGATATAGTTCCCGAAAAAATAGAACTATTAAACCAAAAAAAATCACCAATTGAAGACGAAGAAATTATTGATTTTTTAACGAATAAAGAGTTGAACTTTAGGGCAACTTTGGATGCAAAAGAAGCGTACGAAGGAGCAACTTATGTGGTGGTGGCAACCCCGACAGATTACGATGAAAAAACTAATTACTTCAATACATCAAGTGTAGAGTCTGTATTACAAGAGGTTAATGAGTACTGTCCAGAAGCAGTTGTGATTGTCAAGTCAACCGTTCCTGTAGGTTTTATAGAAGATATAAAAAACCGACAAGGGTATGAGAATGTGATTTTCTCTCCCGAGTTTCTAAGAGAAGGGAAAGCCCTGTATGACAATCTTTATCCTTCTAGAATTATTATAGGAGAAGTAAGTGAACGAGCAGAAGTATTCGCTAACTTATTAAAAGAAGGAGCTATAAAAAAAGATATTCCTACCTTATTTACTCATTCAACAGAAGCAGAAGCAATCAAGCTTTTTTCCAACACTTATTTGGCTCTTCGTGTTGCATATTTCAATGAATTAGATAGTTATGCGCAGACTTATAATTTAGATAGTAAACAGATAATTCAAGGAGTAGGATTAGATCCAAGAATCGGATCGCATTACAATAATCCATCTTTTGGATACGGAGGTTACTGTTTACCCAAAGATACCAAGCAGTTATTAGCCAATTACGATGCGGTACCGAATAACATTATACAAGCTATTGTAGATGCCAACAGAACACGGAAAGATTTTATTGCTGATTCTATTTTAGCAAAAAAACCAAACATTGTTGGGGTTTATCGACTAATCATGAAATCGGGCTCAGATAATTTCAGGGCTTCGGCAATACAAGGTGTCATGAAACGCATCAAAGCAAAAGGTATAGAAGTTATTGTCTATGAACCCGCAATGAAAGAAGAAACTTTCTTTGGATCAAGAGTAACAAAAGATCTCAATGCCTTTAAACAAGAATGCGATGTGATTATTTCGAACCGTATGGCAGAAGAATTACACGACGTACAAGAGAAAGTCTATACAAGAGATTTATTTGGTAATGATTAAGAACTTTGTAATTTGTCATCAAATAAAACAATAGCAAAAAACACCATGTTCCTGTATTTTAGGATGTTCCTAATTATGGGCATTACTCTATATACCTCACGGATAGTGTTACGCGAGTTAGGAGTGTCAGATTATGGTATTTATAATTTGGTAGGAGGTTTTGTTGCTATGTTAGGCTTTTTTAATGCTGCCATGTCTTCTGCAACACAACGATATCTATCTTTTGATATCGGAAAAGGAGATCATGTTCAACTGAAAAAAACATTTAGTGCTACTTTATCAATTCATATATTCATTGCAGTTATTGGGTTACTTTTAGCGGAAACCATTGGTTTGTGGTATGTAAATAATAAGCTAAATTTTCCTGAAGATAGAATGTACGCAGTGAATGTAGTATATCAATTTTCGGTATTAACGTTTTTGTTAAGCATTATACAAGTGCCATATAATGCTTTAATCATCGCTAGAGAAAGAATGAAAATCTACGCCTATGTTAGTATTTTAGAGGCCATACTAAAACTATTGATAGTTTTCTTCTTAGTTTTTTTTGGATCTGATAAGCTAATAACATACGCTATTTTAACCTTTTGTGTTGCCCTTTTGATTAGAGTAATTTATCAGGTTTATTGCAGAAGAGAGTTTGAAGAAAGTAAATATCACTTCCATTATGATAAGCAATATTTCGGTGAACTTATTAGCTATTCAGGTTGGAATTTGTTTGGGAATATTGCTGCGGTAGCCAAAGGGCAAGGAGTTAATATTGTGTTGAATTTATTTTTTGGCACAGTTGTCAATGCAGCTTATGGGATTACAAATCAAGTTTTTAGTGCAGTAAATATGTTTGTGAGTAATTTTCAATTAGCGTTAAATCCACAAATTATTAAGAGTTACTCGCAAGGGAATATAGAACAGTCACAATATTTAATCTCTCAAGGTTCTAAGTTTTCTTTTTACCTAATGTTAATAATTGTTAGCCCTATAGTATTAAATGTTGATTTTATATTAGAAACATGGTTAGTGAATCCACCTGAGTATACGACCATTTTTGTGCAATTATGTCTGTTAAATATATTAATAGATTGTTTGTCGGGTACATTAATGACGGGTGCACAAGCAACAGGTAAAATTAAATGGTATCAGATTGTAGTTGGTACTTTAGTGTTTTTGAATTTACCGATTAGTTACCTAGTCCTAAAATTAGGCTACAAGCCCTATTCTGTTTATGGAGTTAGTATTTTTATTTCTATAATTACTCTACAGTTTAGGTTGTATTTTTTAAATAATGTGATGAATTTTAATATCATCAAATATATCAAAGAAGTGATACTTAGAGTTATTATTTTATCAATTATAACAATAGGTTTATTCATGCTTCTTTATAATACTCAGCTTATAAATCAAGTAATAGGTGATTTTATTTTGAAATCACTCATCATGATTATTTTCATAGTGGGCAGTGTTTTAATTATCGGCTTGAATAAACAAGAACGTAAATTAATCTTCAACTTTATAAATAAAATTAGACAATGAAATACACAATTAAAGATATAGTAACTAATGACCTATGTGTTGGTTGTGGGATATGTACATCAGCGTCTAAATCATCTAAAATGAATTGGAATGATGAAGGTTTTTTAGTTCCCATTTTAGATGATTCATTTAGCGAAAATGCAATTAAACTTTGTCCATTTAATCCTAATCCAGAAAAAGAAGTAAAAGATGAAGATGTATTGGCAGATGCATTATTTCCATCATCTAAACAAAAGGATTTCAAAATGGGTAGGTTCGAGAATACGTATGCTGGGTTTTCAAATGAATATAGAAAAACTTCATCGTCTGGTGGAATTGCAACATTTGTTTTCGAAAAATTACTTAAAGATAAAATTGTTGACCATTTATTCATTGTAAAAGAAATAAATGGAACGTATCAATACCAATGGTTTGATAACTTTGTGAATATTAAAAAAATATCGAAAACACGTTATATTCCTGTAACAATGGAGGATTTATTCAAAGAAATAGATTCTAAAGAAGGAAAAGTTGCTGTATCAGGTGTTGCTTGTTTTATTAAAGCAATACGTTTAAAACAACATTATAATCCTCAGTATAAAGAAAAAATCCCGTTTTTAGTCGGTATTATTTGTGGAGGTCTTAAAAGTCGATTTTTTACAGATTTCCTAGCACAATCGGCAGGCATAGAAGGAAAATACTCGAAACAGGAATATAGAATAAAAGATGAGAAGTCTTCAGCTTCTGATTATTCTTTCGGAGCATATAATTCACATAAAGAGTTTCATCAATTAAAGATGAGAACAGTAGGTGATATGTGGGGAACCGGTCTGTTCAAAGCAAATGCTTGTGACTTCTGTGATGACGTTACAACTGAGTTAGCAGATATTTCCTTGGGTGATGCTTGGTTACCAGAGTACAATGAAGAAGGATTGGGTAATAGTGTTATTATTACACGATCTAAATTAGCGGATAGTTTGATAACAAAAGGTATAGATAACAATGAGTTATCCGTAAAGAAAGTAACAAAGGAAAAAATTATACAGTCACAAAATGCAAGTTTTAAACATAGACAAAAAGCATTAAAATATAGATTGAGAAAATATGATTACTCTAATCTAGAAAAAAGAAAACGTTTCTTAGATAATATCCCTTTTGAATTTAAAGTTGTGCAAGAGATGAGAAGAAAAACAAGAAAGAATAGTCTAGTGTTTTGGAAAAATAATAAAACTGTTACAGTTTTCGTAAAGAAGATGGCGCTAGATTTGAAAAAGCTTGCAAAAAAAACAAAGTATTATCATTATATCCAGTCCATAAAAAGAAAACTAAAGTTAAAAACAATTTAAATGAAAAAAATAGGAATACTTACCCAACCACTGCATGATAATTATGGAGGTTTGTTACAAGCATTGGCTCTTTCGAAAAAGTTAGAGGAATTAGGGCATTATCCTTATATTATAAACAGACGTTCGGGGCACTCAAATAATATTAGAAAGTTTCTTTCTAATATTAAAAGAAAAATAACGGGAAGTAAACGCTATATTCCAACACCTTCTGAGCGAGCGATTATTTCAAAACATACGATAGCATTTAGGAATAAATATTTTCCAAATTTAACCCCAGAAATTTTAACTAATAAAAAGTTACAAGAGTTAAATAAACAAAATTTTAATGCTTTTGTGGTAGGAAGTGATCAATGTTGGCGGCCGAGATATTCTCCTAACATATTTAACTTTTTTTTAGATTTTGCTAAAGACCAACCAAATATTAAGCGTATCGCTTATGCGGCATCTTTCGGAACAGCTGAATGGGAATTTACGCCAGAACAAACGGCTATTTCTAAAGAATTAGTTCAGAAGTTTGATGCAGTTTCAGTAAGAGAAGATTCAGCTATTGAGTTATGTATAAAGCACCTCAATAAACAAGCAATACATGTCTTAGATCCTACCATGCTATGGGACAAATCATTTTATAATAACTTAGTGAATTCAGAAGACGTCGATGATAATGATGGGAACTTTAAAGCGTATGTTTTAGATAAAAATGAAGAAAAATCAAATACGATAAAATATTTAGAAGAAACTTTAAGTCTAAAAACATTTGAAGTGATGCCTTCTAAAAGATTAAGTACTGAAAAGCCAGATAATTTAATAGATTTTCAATATCCCTCACCCTTACAATGGCTAAAAGGATATCAAGACGCTAAATTTGTGGTTGCAGACTCATTTCATGGTATTGTTTTTTCTATTTTATATAATATTCCTTTTTTAGCAATTGGAAACGAAAAAAGAGGATTAGCTCGTTTTACATCTTTATTAAAAATGTTTCAATTAGAAGAAAGACTAATAGTGAATTTATCTAAAGAGAACATTGATTATGTTCTAAATAAAGAAATTGACTGGCAAAAAGTTAATAATATCTTGGAGGTTAAAAGAAAAGAGTCAATAGACTTTTTAGCAAATAACTTATAATATGTTCTCAGTAGTAATCCCTTTATATAACAAAGAGCTAAGTGTTACAAATACTATAAATTCAGTTTTAAATCAAACTTTTAAAGAGTTTGAAATTATTATTGTTAACGACGGATCAACAGATAATAGTTTGGCTGTCGTACAAAAGTTTAATGATCCACGTATCAAAATTATCGATAAGTCTAATGGTGGTGTATCAAGTGCGAGAAATAGAGGAATAGAGGAAACAAAATATGAATGGATTTGTTTCTTAGATGCTGATGATTTGTGGGATGAAAACCATTTATCTGTTTTAAATGACATGATCAATCTTCACACTGAAAATAAGGTTTTTTGTACTTCATATATAAGAAGTAATCAAATGTTACCTACTTTCCAAGATGCAAGTATAATTGTAATTGAAGACTATTTTAAAGAAGCAATCAAGGGACATTTTTTTTGGACTAGTGTAGCTTGTATTCATATAAGTGTTTTTGATAATGTAGGGTATTTTGTCGTTAATCTTAATCGAGGAGAGGACTTGGAATTATGGACTCGCATTGGAAGAGAATATTCTTTTATTAAATCAAAATTAGTTACTGCTACATATAGAGTTGAAGCAGAAAATAGAAGTGATTTAAGTATTAATCTAAAGAATAGTAGAATTTACAATTATAATTTTGAAGAGTGTAAAAATCATTCTGAATTTTTGTACTATCAAAAGACAATTATAGTTAGTCTAAGAAAATTTATTAAAAAGAAACAATTTAAAAAATTTTGGGTATTATTAAAAAAGCATTATAAATATATACCCATTATCAAAATTTTTAAATAATTATTTAGTTAATATGAAAATACTGATTACAGGAGACTTTGTTATCAATAAAAATTATACATCAAAGCAAGTAAGTAAGGAAGTAGTCGATCTTTTTACTCAATCAGATTACAATATAGTAAATTTAGAAGCACCTGTTACTGAAAGTAATTCAAGAATACTTAAAACTGGTCCTCATCTCAAGTCAGATAAGAAATCAACTCAAGAACTTCTTAAAACTTTACAAATTGATTTATGTACTTTAGCTAATAACCATGTATTAGATTACGATGAACAGGGTGTTATTGATACAATAAATTTTTGTAAAGCAAACAATATTCAAACAGTTGGTGCTGGTAAAAATTTAATTGAAGCATCCAAAGTGTTTTATAAACAATTTCCAGATTTTAAAATAGCTATTATTAATGTTGCAGAAAATGAATGGTCTTCAGCTTCTAATACATCAGCAGGATCAAATGGGATGGATTTAATTGAAAACACGAAGCAAATACAAAAAGCTAAAAAAGAATGTGATTTGGTATTTGTGATTGTTCATGGCGGACATGAATATTATAATTTACCTAGTCCAAGAATGCAAAAACAATATCGTTTCTATATTGATAATGGTGCCGATTTGGTTGTCGGCCATCATACACATTGCATTAGTGGAATGGAGATTTATAAGAATAAACCGATTTATTATAGTCTAGGTAATTTTTTATTTACTAATGTGTCAAATTATGATGATTGGTATTTGGGATTGATTTTGGAAATAAATATTGAGAAAAGTATTTTAAAAACAAAAGTTATCCCTGTTATCCAAGAAAGAAATGAATTTGATTTAAAACTACCAGACTCTCATAAATCTAAAAACATTTTAAAAAGATTTTATGATTATAATTCAATAATTAATGATGATGATTTATTAAAAGAAAATTGGGAAAATTATATAATAAAGGAAAGTGAATTATATTTGATGAGATGGTCACCTGTCTCTTTTATAAAAAATAAATATATAAGAGCATTGATAAATAAATTAGGAATTAAAATATCTTCCAATAAAGGATTAATTCTTTTACTAAATCTAATTCGTTGTGAAGCACATAGTGATTTATCAAAAGATGTAATAAAAAAATATATTTATAGAAATAATTCCTAAATTATAATTTATGAAAAATGATAAAATAACATTAAATGTGTTAGTATTGTTTATTATTATATATTTTGCACAAGGTGTTATTATTCAACAGGGTTCAATAATTTCACAAATTTCATTATTTATTATAATTGTAATTTCAATCAAGTATTTCATCAAAGCTTTACTTTTAAATACTCCTAAATCTTTATTTTTTAATTTATGGACTACATTGTTTCTTTCAAATATTTTAATTTACATTTTTACTGCAGAATTTTCAAATAGCTTGCATTTTAGTAAGTTAAAAGGTTTATTGATAATAGCTCTGCCTTTTTATTCTTTTTATTACTTATCCTATATGAATATTGTAAAACCAAAACATTTTAAATGGATGTTTTATTTCATATTACCAATTGCTATTATACAATTTAATATAGAAAAAAATTTAATATTAATGCAGCGAGATTGGACAGATAATGTTGTAAATAATCTAGCTTATTTTTTTGTATTTCTAATTCCATATCTTTATTTTTTTGTAAATAATAAGATTATTTCATTTTTTTTTGCGACAATACTCATGTTTTTTATTATTCAAGGATCAAAAAGAGGGGCAATTATTTCTGGATTTTTAGCAATTACCATTTTTATATATAGCTTACTTAAAAACATTGATAAAAAACATAGAATAAAAAGTTATTTTACTATAGGAATTATTTTCTCATTAATGATTTATTTCGCTTTTGATTTAGTACATAAAAATGAATTTTTATTATCACGTTTAGATAGTGTTTCAGAAGGTAATTTTAGTGGTAGAGATATAATCTATAAAAATATATTTAATAGTTGGTATAATTCAAATAAAATATTAAATATTCTTTTGGGTTTTGGTTTTGGATCAGCATTAATATTAAGCAAAACTGGTAATTGGGCTCACAATGATTGGTTAGAAAGTCTGGCTGGCTTCGGATTAATAGGGGTTGTTATTTATTTACTATTAATTGTCTCTGCATTAAAAATCCCTTTTTATAGTAAATGGGATATAGACAAAAAACTTATGTTTTTTACAATTATGATTATATGGATTTCTACAACTTTTTTTTCAATGAATTATTATAATGCAACATATTCTTTTTTTCAATTTATTCTTCTTGGTTATTTAGTAGGAATTAATTCAAAAAAAATTAAATAGTTTAAAATCTAAAAAAAATGATAAATATATTTTTCAGAAAACTGAACACAGTTATTAAAGAGCCTAAGTGGTTGCTAATAAGGTTGTTGGTAAATATTTCACCTTTATTAAGTGATGAGTTATATCTAAAGTTATTATTCCCATTACGTACTGGTTACAAACTAAATTTAACAAATCCAATTACTTTTAATGAAAAATTACAATGGTTAAAAATAAATTTTCGTATACCATTAATGACAATTATGGTAGATAAATATGAAGCAAAAAAATATACGAGTAAAATTCTAGGAGATGAATACATAGTTAAAACTTACGGTGTTTGGGATGATTTTGACCAAATAGATATTAAGAATTTACCTAATAAATTTGTGTTGAAGACAACTCATGACTCCGGAGGAGTAGTTATATGCAGAGATAAAAATGTTTTAGATATAACAAATGCAAGGGTTAAATTAAATAAACATTTAAGTACAAAAAATTATTTTATAACTAGAGAATGGCCATATAAAAATATTAAACCTAAAATTATGGCAGAAGAATTACTTGAAGATTCAATTAAAGGAGATTTATGGGATTATAAATTTTATTGTTTTAATGGTATACCTAAAGTAATGTATATTTCAATGGGAAGACAAGGTAAACACGTGCCTTTTTATTTTTATGATATGAATTTTAAATTATTAAATATAGAAAGACCAAACCATGAAATTCTACCGAAAGTTATAGACAAGCCTGAATGTTGGGATGAAATGATAGAGTTAGCAAAAAAAGCTTCCGAAGGATTTCCTCATTTAAGGGTTGATTTTTATTATGTAAACGGTAAGATTCTTTCAGGAGAATATACTTTTTTTCAAGGTGGTGGGATGATGCCTTTTCTTCCTTCCAGTTGGGATGAAAAATTAGGAAGTTGGATAAATTTAAACGAAATAGAAAATGATTGTTTTTAGCCATAAAGATGATAAAAGTGAGCACCTTAAACTAGCTTTACTTGAACTAAATATAAGAGCTGAAGCTCTTAAGTCTAGGCATCCAGTACTAGCCCCTTTTAATTTATTTAATTATATTTTAAAGGGTAAAAAGATAAAGGTATATGTTTTTAGGTATTTAAATGATTCAAATTCTTTGCTTTTAGCTATACTGAGAGTAATAGCTGAATATATGATTATAGTGTTCTCTAAAATATTCAATTTTGAAATTTGGTGGTTATGTCACAACGTAGATAAAGAAACTAATATGTTCTATCCAAAATTAACCAATATTAGAAGAAATAATGTCGTAAGGAATTCAAAATATATTTTCACAACAAATGAATTATTAATAGATAAAGCAGAATCAATGTTTAAAAATAAAAAGATTGATTCATTATCTTTAGGATATATCGCGCAAGGTATTAATAATATAAAAAAAGACCCGAAAATTGAGGAAAATCTAATAAAATGGTTAGTCTCTCAATCAAAAAAATATGATAATAACGTAAAGTTTATTTTTTGTATTGGATCTCCAGCTCAAAAGTCTTTACATTTTAATTTAGTAAAAGGTTTTATTGAAGAGCTTAATAATCAAAGTAAAGACTATAAGTGGTTTGCTATTGTTATTGGTGGCAAAACTTTAGAAAGTGATTATATATATAATATTCCATATAAAATTTCAATCAATATAGATATTGTTAAAAAATATGCTAATTATTATTATAGAATAATTGATGATTTTTCAATTTCCTATACTATATATGAAGCATCCGTATATAAGATTCCAATAATCACAGAAAATTTCGGAATTTTACCAGAAATATTAAAAAAATATAATATTGGAATTGTACTGCATGATTATAACAATATTGAAGATGAAATAAACAAGTTTTCACAACAAAATGCAGGATATGAAAGTTTTTTAATGGATAACAATTGGGATATTGCAGCGAAAAAGATACAAAAATATTACAATTTAGTTAATGATCCTACACATAACAAATGATTACTCTGGCTCTACAGTCTACATGAATTTAGTCAGAGAAATAGATGAATTGGGTATACAACAAATAGTGTATAACCCAATAAGAGAAGAAAAAAGAATTGGAAAAAATAAAATAAACTTTAAAGTTACCGACTCTAATATAATGTATAGCCTGATTCTGAATAATTTTACGGATCGTATTTTGTACAGAAAAAAAATACATAAGATTCTTAAAGATATAGAAGCAAAGGTAGATTTGTCAAAAATCACGTGTATCCATGCACATACATGGTATAGTGATGGAGGTGTAGCATATCTTCTATCCAAAAAATACAACATACCCTATATTGTTGCCATTCGAAATACAGACTTGAACTTGTTTTTCAAATATTTTATTCATGAAAGAAGTTTTGGTAAGAAAATTTTAGAAAGTGCGAAAAACATTATTACTATATCCGAAGTTTATAAAAATAGAGTGTTGTCTCAAAAATCATTATCAGATAGTATCTCAAAGATAAAATCTAATGTATTTGTAATACCTAATGGTGTAGACCCTTTTTGGTTAGAAAATAACACCTATAAAAATCAAAACTTAACTAATAGAAATTTTAAGTTACTTTTTATTGGGAATTTTAATCCAGGAAAAAACGTATTAAATCTAGTAAAAGCTGTAAATCTTATAAATCAAAATCAACCAAATACCTGCAGTTTAACTCTTGTTGGTGGTGGTGGTGGTGATCATAAAAAAATAATAGAAGAAATAAAAGGCAATCCAGTAATTTCTTTTGAAGGGAAAGTGACAGATCAAAACGAATTACTTACCATATACAGAAATCATGATTTATTTGTGATGCCTTCTAGAGCGGAAACATTTGGTTTAGTATACATAGAAGCGATGTTGCAAGGTTTACCAATATTATACACAACCAATGAAGGAATTGATGGATTCTATATGGAAAATATTGGTGAGAAGGTAAGTAAAGAAGCAGATGTTAATGAAATAAAGCAAACATTAATGAGGGTGATGAAACACTATAATAGTTATGAGATCCCCATACAAAAACTAATTGAGAATCATGACTGGAAAAAGATAGTTATAAAATACATAAAGTTATATACCTCATAATATGAACATATTATACATACACCAATATTTCAAAACACCGAATGAGCCAGGTGCTACACGTTCTTATTGGATTGCACGTGAATTAATAAAAAATGGGCATGAAGTAACGATGATTACTGCTTCGTCCACAATTAACGGATCTAGAGAAGAAAAGACAATTGATGGAATGAAAGTAGTATATCTAAAAGAGAAGTATAGTCAAGATATGTCTATTGCTACTCGATTAAAAGCTTTTATGGGGTTTGTCTGGAAGAGTATTAAAGAAGTACAGAAGCATAAAAAAATAGATATTGTAATCGCAACTTCTACGCCATTGACGGTAGGGATTACCGCCTTATATATGAAGTGGTTTAAAAATACACCGTATATTTTTGAAGTGCGGGATTTATGGCCGGAAGTTCCCATTCAGATGGGGGCTTTTAAAAGTCCATTCATTGTAATTCCGACAAGATGGTTTGAAAAAACAATATATAAGAATGCAACTCACGTTATAGCATTATCTCCAGGTATGCAAGAGGGGGTGGTAAAGTACATTCCGATAGAAAAAACATCGATGATACCTAATATGTCAAAGAAAGATGAGTTCTGGCCGAGAGAGAAAAATATTGAAATGATGAAAGAACTGGGTTTAAAAGAAAATTCGTTTAAGGTAATTCATTTCGGTTCTTTAGGTTTAGCAAATGGAGCACATACGATTATTGACTCTGCAAAATTGATGAAAGATAAGGAGGATGTGGAGTTTTTATTTGTAGGTGGTGGTTCGACTGAACAGGAATTGATAAATGAGGTTAAAAAACACCAATTAAACAACGTAAAATTCTTGGGAAAATTTCCAATGAAAGAAATTTCAGAAATTGTAAACTTTTGTGACGTTTCGATGGTGTCATTTAAAGATTTACCTATTTTATATACCAACTCTCCAAATAAATTATTTGACTCCCTTTCGGCAGGGAAACCCATTATTGTAAATTCTGCAGGTTGGACGAAAGAAATGGTAGAGGAGTATAATTGTGGATATTATATAAATCCTAAAAAACCAATAGAATTAGTTAATAAAATTTTATTCTTAAAAGAACACCCAGAAGTCGTAATCGAAATGGGGAGGAATTCAAGAAAACTAGCGGAAACAGAGTATGATAAATCTATTTTAACGGAGCGATTTGTAGATATAGTTGAAAATATGAACAAAAATATTTAGACAATGAACAAAACTATTTTAAATGACTATTAGACAAAGAAACATATTATAAGTGATCGGTAATTTTGAATGCATTATTAGATGAGTATAATGGTTTAATTAAAAAGCTAGAGATCAGAAATTAGAAACTAGAGTTTCTAGTCCCTAACCCCTAGTCTCTAATCCCTAAAAAAAAATGAAAACGCATAAAGATTTAGATGTTTGGAAAAAAGCAGTCGATTTCGTTACTGATTTATACAAGTTAACTCAAGACTTTCCTAAAGAAGAATTGTATGGTTTAACGTCACAGATGCGAAGAGCGGCTATTTCAATACCTAGTAATATTGCTGAAGGAAGTGCACGACAAGGAAATAAAGAGTTGGTTCAGTTTTTATATATTGCATTAGGTAGCGTTGTAGAATTAGATACACAACTTATTATTGCGCGAAATTTAAGTTATATTAACGAAGAAGAATTTATTCAATGTATGTCAAGACTAGAAGAAATAGGTAAAATGTTAAACGGTTTAATTAATTACAGAAAAACAAAACTCTAGTCCCAAATCTCTAGTCCCAAATCTCTAGTCCCCAGTCCCTAATCTCTAAAATTATGTACAAAAACTACCTCAAACGCATACTCGATTTTCTAGCTGCATTTTTTGGATTATTGCTGTTAAGTCCAATTTTCTTATTCGTAATGATTGGTTTATACTTTGCCAATCAAGGCAAGCCGTTCTTTTTTCAGGAACGTCCAGGGATGAATGAAAAGATTTTCAAGATCATAAAATTCAAAACGATGAACGATCAAAAAGATGCGAACGGAAATTTGTTGTCGGATGCAGAACGATTAACGCCAATCGGGGCGTTTGTCCGCAAAACCTCTTTGGATGAAATCCCGCAACTGATCAATGTGCTGAAAGGGGACATGAGTCTAATCGGACCGCGTCCGTTACTACCGCAATATGTACCGTTGTACAATGAACAACAAAAGCGACGTCATGAAGTGAGACCAGGCATTACAGGATGGGCACAAGTAAACGGAAGAAATGCCATTTCTTGGAAAAAGAAATTCGAGTTAGATGTGTGGTATGTTGATCATCTAACGTTTGCTTTAGATTTAAAAATCTTTTTTCTAACAATTAAAAAAGTATTTATTAGAGAGGGAATTTCAGCGGAAGGACAAGCAACAACAGAAGCATTTAATGGAAACAACTAAGGAAATATATTTATTGGGTGCAAGTGGGCATGGAAAAGTTATTGCAGAAATTGCGGAACTAAGCGGTTGGTCTGTATTGGCTTTTATTGATGATGATCTCAATAAAAATAAATTATTAAGTTATTCAGTAATTCATAAGATACCTGAAGATAAAATCAATATAATAATATCAATTGGTGATAACTTGATTAGAAAAAAAATAGTTAAAACCAATTCTAATTTTAGGTATCCCGTTTTACAACACCCACATTCAATTTTATCTAAATATGCTAAAGTAGGGGTAGGTACGGTCTTGATGGGAGGTGTAACAATCAATGCAGATACCCAGATAGGGCAACATTGCATCATCAATACCAATGCATCTATCGATCACGATTGTGAGTTAGGAGATTTTGTTCATATTTCGCCTAATGCTTCTTTAGCAGGCAACGTAAAGGTAGGTGAAGGAACTCATATTGGGATAGGAGCTTGTATCATACAAGGAGTTACAATAGGTAAATGGTGTACCATTGGTGCCGGAGCAGTAATCATCAGAGATGTAGAAGACGGAGCAACCGTAGTAGGAAATCCAGGAAAAGTTATAGCATTGAAAAATTAGCAATAATGAAAAAACAGTTGAGGTATATACTGTTATTGGTGGTGATGCTCTTCTCTATGCAACAACCAATTTTTGGGTCGGATAGAAGCATTGAAAAGGTCTGGGATAAACAAGCAGTAGTATATGTAACGAAAACCGGAACAAAATACCACAAAGGCAGTTGCCATCATCTAAGGAAAAGCAAAATAGAAATCAGCAAAAAAACAGCCCAAGAAAGAGGATATTCACCTTGTGGAGTGTGTAAACCCTAATCCCTAGTCTCTACTCCCAGTCCCTAGTCCCCAGTCCCTAGTCCCCAGTCTCCAATCCCTAGTCCCCAATCCCTAACCCCTAATCTCTAATCCCCAATCATCCGAAGAAGATACGAACAAGCACCGAACAAACACCGAAGAAAGGATATAGAAGGGATATAGGATGGATATAGCCGGGATATAGAACCGATATAGAAGGGATATAGAAAAGGGGTCAAAGTCGGCAAAATTCGGCAAGTGAAAATACAGAATACCGATGAGTGGATTTTTAGAGTTAAATGAAGTAAGGGTGTTTTGAATTGAATTCTATCCCTCGTACCGAATTGATTTAAACTCAATCTCTTTTGAAAAACTTTTTATTTGCAAATCCAATAAGGTGCAAGCATACAACTTGATAAAACTGTAAAGAAAACAGTTCAGAAATGCATAGATAAAAGCCAGCTAGAAGATTTCTGTTAATTTCATGTTCATCGAACGAATAATTAAACCAAGTAAAAGAGCCTGTAATTTCTAAATTATTATAGCCCTAATCGCATGTTTTTCAGTCTGTCTGATGTGCGAAAGAGATGACCTCTAAATAGCTGAGAGGTTTATAAATAAAAAAATCCTACTCAGTTCAACACCAAGTAGAATTTTTATACTGACAAAGTTTAGGGAAACAGCGTTTATTGTATCAACTTTTGTAAAAGTTCTGGTTGATCTGTTGTGATATAATCTATATTTTGATTCAAGAGCTTTTGCATATCTTTTTCTTTATTGACTGTCCAAGCATTTACGATTAAACCTAAATTTTGAGCTTCTTCAATCCAAGTAGGATTTTTCTCGAACAAAGAGAAATGATAATCAATCCCCGTAAAACCTAATTGCTTTATTTCGGTCGGCGTTAAATCGCCTTTCAGATAAGAAACATGACTTTTCGGATTATGCTTCAACAATTGTTCGCAAATGTTTTTACTAAAAGAAATGTATTCTACCTGATCTTCTACTCCTAGTTTTTTTACCAATGCTAAAGTTGCTAAAACGACACGATTTTCATTTTCTTTTGTTTTATGAGGCTTTATTTCATAAATCAATTTCAGATCTGGATATTTTTTTCCTTCAGTTAAATATTGCTCAACGGTAGGTATTGTTTCTCCATTGGGTAGCGTTAGCTTTTCGATCATACTGTACGGATTGCTTTCTATATCCACACCCTGTATATCCGCATCATGATGTACGACCAACACCCCATCGCTTGTAATATAAACATCAAACTCACTTCCGTAAGCGTTTATGGTATTGGACATTTTTAGGGATTGAATAGAGTTTTGTGCATTATTTGGAGTGTCCCAATAACCACGATGTGCAATCACTTTTGTCTGAGCATTGAGCATAGTTGTAAGAATGAAAAAGCCTAACAAAAATGCATTTTTTATATTATTTTTCATTGTAAAGAGGATTGATTAAAAAGAATATCTTAAACCGATTTGTATTTGATATGGATTTCCAGAATAGCTTGTTGTCCTTGTATTGACATTTTATACAAATTCTTATTTTTTTAAAATAATCAAATATAGTTTTCACCAATAACCTAAGTGTTACGTTAGCTTAATGTTTTAGTTATGAAAAGGTTAATCCAAAAGCATATGTTCTATTTTTTAAGAAGACTCTTAACACCCATCAAATGCATATAATATAATGAGCGGATAAAACCATGGATGAGATTTCTGTTCCTACTGAAGTAAAATAAAAAGCAAAGCAATTCGTTTTATAGTATATTTACCAAAAGTTTGAATTAATCATGAAGAAAAGTACCTACTTTCTAATCATTATCACAGTATTATTAGGGTTTTCGGCTTGTATGACGTACGAAGAAGAAGACTATAACTTTGGAGCAAAAGAAACGTTTACCTTTGATGAGGTTTTGTATGTTCTCAACGACTCCTTGAATGCACAAAATGCAACGGCCGAGTATATAAATTTAGGAACAAATGAAAATGGCTTGAAAATAGGAAAGTTTGTTTTGACGGGCTTTTTGAAGGAAAATATAGAAGATAAAGAAAAGAAGGTTATTCTTAGCTCAACTATTTATTTTGATACGATAAAAGGTTGGACTGGAGAATATACAAAAAAAGATAATCTAAAAAGATCACATTTTTTTGATCCGAATGAGACTTATTACCAATTTACTACAGACGGAGAAAAAACCCTTGCCAATGATGGCTTTTTAAGAGTAAAAGATCATGGACACAATATAATTTCCTTAGAAATCGATCTACATTACGAAGATGGTAAACATGCAAATGCTCTTATCTCAAGAAAATTTAAAGTTGAATAAAAAAAGATATTCTTTAAAGAATAAAATAGAAAGGCACCTAATGGTGCCTTTTTTATTTTCACATAATACACATTTTTTATCGTTAACAAAAAATTAACAATAATAATAACCTTGTACATAAATTAACTTCTTTATATAAAACATACATCAAGAAAATATTGGTTGAATTTATTTAATTAGTTTGTATATTTGCACAAACTACGAGCCGGGTATTTTGCG
>CCMH01000014.1 GCA_000751595.1 Weeksella massiliensis
GACGCATATTGGCGGTTATCCTAATAAATATACAGCCAGAGTGAAAAAATTGTTGATTGAACATCAACCGGATCTCTATATATGTGGGCATTCTCATATTCTGAAAGTGGTGTATGATAAGCAGTTGCGTTTGTTGCACATGAATCCAGGCGCTGTAGGTAAACATGGTTTCCAGCAGGTGAGAACCATGTTGCGTTTCGAGTTGAAAAATTCTAAAATAGAAAATTTAGAAGTGATAGAATTCGATTCGTAAATTTCTTTATTTTTGCTCCCATTTTTAAAATATTTTATTGGATGAAAAAAACATTTCTTTTGGTACTGATGTGCCTTTCAGTTTTTGCTTTTGCGCAGAAATTGTCTTTAGTTTCTGGTAGTTTTGATGCCTTGAAAAATCAAAACCAAATCAACACAATTATTGAGTTTGATCAGGTGAAAATTTATGTAGAAAACATGTCAGAAACAGAATATTTAGCCAAACGAGAAAGAGAAATTAAAGCGGATAAAGGTCGCTCGCAAGAATATCTTTCGATGTGGATGAATGAGTGGGAAAAACATAAAAACGAGGTTTATTTGGCTAAATTCTTAAATGGTTTAGAGAAAACGAAGAAAATAAAATTCGTAGGAAATCAAGAAACGCCCTTGACTTTGTTGGTCAATACCGAATGGATTTTTCCGGGTTGGCATGGAGGGGTAATTATGCAACCTGCAAAATTATCCACGCTTATGACTTTCGTAGAAACAGCAAATCCAGAAAAAGTTGTTCTACAACTCAAAGGAGAAATGATTCAAGGAACCAAAGGCGGAAAAGATTTGATAATGGAATATGGGCGAATTGCTTCTTCCTACCAAAAAACAGGAAAATTGCTCCGTAAAGAAATTGATAAGAATTTGTAAGAAAATGAAAATCCGCTCAAATAAAGCGGATTTTTTTATTGATTCATTTCGATGAGATACGCCATATTTTTGATTACCGAATGATGTTTTTTTACAAAAGGATTTTCCTTATTCCAAACATATCCTGCCAAAACGGCGCAAATTTTTTCTTTAACTTCTAAGTTTTCTGGTCGGAAAAAGAAAAGAGTTTGTAGATTTCCGGTGTACCATTCTCGCACGTAAGTAGAGAAAACATCAATCCCGAATTTCATATATTCTTCATATTCTTCTTGCCAATTTACAGTTTTTCCTTTGAGTTCTTTGCTGATTAATTCGGCGGCTAATGCACCAGATTCTGTGGCAAAACATACACCCGAAGAAAAAATTGGATCTAAAAATTCGGTGCTATTTCCGGTGAGAACATAGCCGTCGCCAAACATTTTTTTAACAGAGGTCGAATAGTTTTTTAATATTTTTGGTTCGAAGAGAAAATCAACCTCTGAAAAACGATCCCGATAAAAAGGCGAACGTTGAATGCCGGTTTTTAGAGCTTCCTCAAGATTCTCGTTATGCTTGATTAAATCTTCTATATAAGCTGTTTTTCCTACCAAACCAATACTCGTATTTCCATTCGAAAAAGGAATCACCCACAACCAAACTTCACGCTCGATTACATCAAACGTAATTTGCGTGCCTTCGTTTCCGATGGGTCTGTTTTTTTCTTGGGTATGAGAAAAAATTGCCGAATGTGGACTCAAGGTAGAATTGTCATGTAGCTTTAGAAGTCGAGGTAAAACACGTCCATAACCACTTGCATCTATGATATATTTAGACCGAATGATGGATTCTGAATTATCTTTATTTTTAATTTTCGTTAAGCAATTTCCTTTGGTAGGTTCAACGGCAATAACTTCGGTTTCGAACGCAATATCAATTCCTTTTTTTTGCAATTCATCGGTTATGGCTTTATCAAAATCGGCGCGTGGAATTTGCCAAGTCCAATCCCATCCTTTCCCAAACTTTTTACTAAAATCAAATTCACAAATCAATTCATCTCTCACGAATCGAGCGCCACTTTTCACTTGAAAGTTATAGGTTTTTAAAGTATCGAGAAGTCCAGCTTCGTCGAAGCGATCCATCGAACGAGGCAATAAACTTTCGCCGACAACCAAGCGCGGGAATTTCATTTTTTCAACAACTTTTACCGAGATGTTTTCTTTATGTAAATAGGCGGCAGCAATGCTTCCTGCGGGTCCGGCGCCAATTATTACTACATCCACCTCTTCTTGTTTCATAATTAACTTTTATAGTGTTAAAAAAATACTAATTTTGTAGCCATTTGTTTACCTAAGCAAAGGGTTTCAAAGGTAATCAAAATCGATAAAATAATATAAAAATTAGAACCTCATTGAGTTTAATGGCGTCATCAGAAAATATTCAAATGAATTTGACAGAATTAAAATCGATTGTTTTTGATAAGAAACAGGTCGAAATAGAATCTTCTGTTCAACAAAAAATACAAGAAAGTTTCCATTTTTTAGAAGCTTTTATTCAAGACAAAGTAATTTATGGGGTAAATACGGGTTTCGGTCCGATGGCTCAATATCGTATAGACGAAAAAGATCGAGAGCAATTGCAATATAATCTTATTCGGAGTCATGCGACCGGAATTGGAAAACCGTTGACGCAAGAAATGGTTCGTGCAGCGGTTTTAGCAAGATTCAATACCTTGTCTTTGGGCTATTCGGGTGTTCATCCTTCGGTTCTAGATTTGATGAAAACGATGCTGAATCGTTCGATTTATCCAGTGATTTTTTCACACGGAGGAGTAGGAGCCAGCGGCGATTTGGTTCAACTAGCACACCTTGCTTTAGCAATGATTGGAGAAGGTGAAGTTTGGTACAAGGGTGAACGTCATCCTACCGAAAAAGTTTTTCGGCAAGAGAAGATCGAACCTCTAAAAATCTATATTCGAGAAGGCTTAAGCATCATGAATGGGACTTCGGTTATGGCTGGTATTGGTTTGGTAAATATTCATTACGCAGAAAAATTAATGCGATTAAGTATTATTGCTTCTAGTATGATCAATGAATTAGTGTGCAGTTATGATGATCATTTTTCGGTAGAATTGAATGCGGCAAAACTTCATAAAGGTCAGCGATATATCGCAAAAGAAATGAGAACTTTTTTACAAGAAAGTTCTTTCGTTCGCTCGCGAAAAGAGCATTTGTACAAAGCAGGAAATGAAGAGATATTCAAAGAAAAAGTACAAGAATATTATTCGTTGCGTTGTGTGCCTCAAATTTTGGGTCCGATACAAGAAATGATTTGGAGTGCAGAAGAAATAATCGAGCAAGAAATCAATTCGGCAAGTGATAACCCGATTGTAGATTTAGCGAGCCAACAGGTGTATCATGGTGGAAATTTTCATGGAGATTATATTGCATTCGAAATGGATAAGCTGAAGTTAGGAATTACTAAATTGTGTATGCTTGCCGAGCGTCAATTGAATTATTTACTCAATTCTAAAATCAATGAATTGTTACCGCCTTTTGTAAATTTAGGTAAATTAGGATTCAATTTTGGGATGCAAGGTGCGCAATTTACAGCCACTTCTACAACTGCAGAAAATCAAACCTTATCAACTTCAATGTATATTCATACGATTCCGAATAACAATGATAATCAAGACATTGTGAGTATGGGGACGAATGCAGCTTTGTTGTGTAATCAAGTGATAGAGAATAGTTTCGAGGTTTTGTCGATTCATTTTATAACCATCATTCAGGCAATTGAAGCACGTGGATGTTTGGAGCAAATCAATCCAAATTCGAAAAAAATATATGATTCGATACGAGAAATAATTCCGTCAATCGAACAAGATGTGGTGCTATATCCTTATATTGAACAAGTGAAAGAGTTTTTAAAATCGAATAATTTCTAAGATGAAAAAAACAGTTTTAGTAACCGGTGGTTCGCGCGGAATTGGTCGAGCGATTTGTATACAATTGGCTCAAGATCTAGATTTTCATGTGCTTATAAATTATCAATCGAATAAAGATGCGGCTTTGTCTGTGGCCAAAGAAATCGAAGCTTTGGGGAAAACAGCAGAAATTCTACCGTTCGATGTTAGTAATCGAGAAGAGGTGAAAGAAGCATTAACAAACTGGAAAACTTCTCATCCGAATCATCGTGTAGAGGCAATTGTAAACAATGCCGGCATCACCAAAGATGGTCTTTTTATGTGGATGGAAGAGTCCGATTGGCATTCGGTAATTTCGACAAGTTTAGATGGTTTTTTTCATGTTACTCAATTTTTTATCCAAGATATGCTTCGCCAACGTTTTGGTAGGATAGTGAACATCGTATCGGTTTCTGGACTCAAAGGAAATCCTGGTCAGACCAATTATGCTGCCGCAAAAGGAGCCGTCATTGCAGCCACAAAATCTTTGGCACAAGAAGTCGGAAAAAGAAATATTACGGTCAATGCCGTAGCACCCGGATTTATCGAAAGTGATATGACGGCCGAAATGGATCAAACAGAACTCAAAAAACATATTCCACTCAATCGGTTCGGTCAGGCCAAAGAAGTAGCCGATTTGGTTAGTTTCTTGGTGTCAGAAAAAGCTGCTTATATCACCGGAGAAGTTATCAATATTAATGGTGGAATTTATTCTTAAATAATTGGTAGGATGGAAAATAGAGTTGTAATTACAGGGATGGGAATCTATTCGTGTTTAGGAACTTCGCTCGATGAGGTAACCGAATCTTTGCAAAAAGGAAAATCGGGAATTGTGTACGATGAAGAAAGAAAAGAATATGGTTTCAAATCTGCACTCACCGGAAAAGTGCCAACGCCCGACCTGAAAAAATATCTCAATAGAAGACAACGAATTACCATTGGCGAAGAAACCGAATATGCCTACATGTCAACAATTCAGGCTTTGGAACAAGCCAATATTTCTGAATCGTATCTACAAGAAAACGAAGTCGGAATTCTTTTCGGGAATGATAGTGTTTCACGCGCCGTAATCGAATCAACCGATATTGTTCGCGAAAAAAAAGATACAACGCTCATCGGTTCGGGCGCAATTTTCAAATCGATGAATTCTACCGTAACCATGAATCTATCAACTTTGTTTCAGTTAAAAGGGGTCAACATGACGATCAGTGCTGCCTGTGCAAGTGGTTCGCACGCAATCGGTTTGGCTTACCTTATGATCAAAGGAGGCTTGCAAGATATGGTTGTTTGCGGAGGAGCGCAAGAAATCAATAAATATGCGATGGCAAGTTTCGATGGGTTAGGGGTTTTTTCTAATTCAGAAGCTCATCCTGCCAAAGCCTCTCGTCCATTCGATAAACACCGAGATGGATTGGTGCCAAGTGGTGGCGCCGCAACCTTGATTTTAGAAAGTTTAGAATCTGCCCTAAAAAGAGGAGCGCCTATTTTGGCCGAAGTCGTTGGCTATGGATTCTCATCGAACGGTGGACATATTTCTACGCCCAATGTAGATGGTCCGATGTTGGCGATGCAAAAAGCGCTAAAACAGGCCAATATTTCTGCCGACGAAATAAGCTATATCAATGCACATGCGACATCGACGCCTGTTGGGGATAGCAATGAGGCGCAAGCAATTTTCAATGTTTTTGGTAGGAAACCTTACGTAACTTCTACAAAATCGATGACCGGACACGAATGTTGGATGGCCGGTGCAAGCGAAATTGTGTATTCTAATCTGATGATGTTGAATAACTTTATCGCTCCTAATATTAATTTCGATGAACCCGACGAAGTTTCGGCTCAATTAAATATTCCGAATGAAATTGTACATAAAGAATTTGATGTATATTTGTCAAATTCTTTTGGTTTCGGAGGTACAAACTCTGCATTAATCATAAAGAAATATAAAATTTAATGCAAAGAATGGTAAATATAGACATTTCAGAAAAGATTAATGAAATTTTAATGGAGGAATTTGAGGTAGAAGCAAACACTATCTCAAAGGAGAAAAATGTCAAAGAAACGTTAGACTTAGATAGTTTAGATTATGTTGATTTGGTGGTGATTATCGAATCTAATTTTGGAGTGAAATTGGTCAAAGAAGACTTCTTGAACATGGTAACTTTTGAAGATTTCTATACCATCATCCAACAAAAAATAGACGAAAATAAAGCGTAAATGACCCAATGGAAAGGGAAGTCGAAAGGGACTTTACTTGGTTATAAAATTTTTGTTTATAGTATAAAAAAATTAGGTATACGAACGGCTTATATTGTGCTTTTGTTCGTTGCCTTTTATTACTTCTTATTCGCTTGGTCGAGCAACCGAGTGATGTATCATTATTTCCGAAAAAGACAAAATTTTTCTGTCCGACGATCGATTGTTGGCATCTATAAAAATTACTATGTTTTCGGACAAACATTGCTGGATAAAACCACAATTTCGATGGGGTTTCGGGATCGATTTACGTATGAATTCGACGGAATCGAAATTCTAAAATCTCTAGTCAAAGAAAAAAAGGGAGGCATTTTAATCAGCGCGCATGTTGGTAATTTCGAGATTGCAGAATATTTTCTAGACGACATCAATTCAGATATCAACATACATTTGGTAACAACGGATTTAGAGCGAGATGTGATCAAAAATTACATGGAGCAGATTCGGGTGAAATCATCGATAAAGTTTATTGTGATTCAAGAAGATTTGTCACATATTTATCAAATAACAGATGCGCTTTCTCGTAACGAATTGATTTGTTTTACGGGAGATCGTTTTTTCGAAGGAAACAAAACTCTCGAAGAAAATTTGCTGGGTGGATTGGCTGAATTTCCAGCAGGACCGTATCATATTGCATCGCGTTTGCACGTGCCGGTCGCTTTTGTTTATGTTATGAAAGAGCCCAATTTGCATTATCATTTATACACGAGAAAAGCCAATTTTAAACATCGTGACGCCCAACAATTGCTGAAAGAATATTGTACAAGTGTAGAAGAAATTCTAAAAAAATATCCGTATCAATGGTTTAATTATTTCGATTTTTGGAAATCTTCTTGATAATTTTTTGATATGAAAAAGGTGTTGGTTATTTATTATTCGCAATCGGGACAATTGAAAGATATTGCCAATTCGATAGCGCAACCTTTGGTTGAAGATCCCACGTGTGAAGTTGATTTTTATCCTATCAAAATGAAAAATGACTTTCCTTTTCCGTGGGATAAAGAGAGTTTTTTTGGTGCTTTTCCCGATTCATTCGACCAAATTCCGCACGAGATTTTAGCTCCTCCTACCGAAATTCTTCATCAGCGATACGACCTTATTTTATTGCATTATCAAGTTTGGTATTTGTCGCCTTCGATTCCGATCAACTCCTTTCTACAATCAAAATATGCCGATCAACTTCTCCAGAACACAAAGGTAATTACCGTTAGCGGTAGCCGAAATATGTGGGTGTATGCGCAAGAAAAAATGAAGAAAATTCTCCTGTCTAAAAATGCAATTTTGGTAGGAAATATCGCCCTGACGGATAGAAACTTTAATTTGGTGAGCGTTGTTACCGTAGTCGATTGGATGTTTTCTGGTCTTAAAAGGAAAGCGTACGGCATTTTTCCTTTGCCCGGTATAGATGAAAAAGAAATTTATGAAGCCCGAAAGTTTGGTGAAATTATTCGGGTTGCTTTGCAAAATAATCATTTCAATAAATTGCAAACACAGTTGGTTTCTGTTGGCGCTGTGGAAGTTAGGTGGTTTTTGGTGTCTATGGATAAAAAGGCAAATCGTTTATTCGCCGTTTGGACAAAGATTTTTAGAGCAAATCCTACCAAGAAATCCCTTCTAATCAAACTCTTTAATTTATATTTGTTGATTGTGATTTGGTTGGTTTCGCCAATCGTACATCTCATAGAAACGCTTTTCTATCCATTTTTTATCGGTAAGAAAAAACGAGAAAAAAAATATTATCAAGGAATCAATCAATCAGAATGTTGAAAAATGTCTACATAACGCGCAGCGCAAAATTTCTACCTAATGAAGCTATTTCCAATGACGAAATGGAAGATTATTTAGGGAAAATTAATCAACTTCCTTCAAAAGCAAGACGAATTGTTTTGAGAAATAATGGAATAAAAAAGCGCTATTATGTGGTTGATAAACAGCAAAACATACATTTTACAAATGCTGAATTAACTGCCGAAGCCATAAAAAATTTGTTTGATGAACATGTAACTTCACAAGATATACAAGTTTTGTCTGTTGGGACTTCGACGCCCGATCAGTTGTTGCCTTCTCATGCATCGATGGTGCATGGATTGCTGAAAAATTCTTCGGTAGAATTAAATTCTTCGAGCGGAATTTGTTGTTCGGGAATGAATGCCCTAAAGTTTGCTTATCTATCTGTTTTGGCTGGTACTGCCGAAAATGCAGTAAGTTCTGGATCAGAATGTGTTTCTCCTTGGATGTTGAATAAACGGTTCGATGAAGAGATAGAAAACCTAAAAGAACTCGAGCAACAACCAGTGATTGCTTTCCGAAAAGAATTTTTGCGTTGGATGCTTTCTGATGGGGCAGCTGCTTTTTTATTGCAAAATAAGCCCAACGAAAATTCGATTTCTCTGAAAATTGAATGGATGGAATCGTATTCTTTTGCACACGAAATCGAAGCTTGTATGTATGCCGGCGCTGATAAAAACGAAGAAGGTGACTTGATTCCTTGGCAACATTTTACGAATGATGATTGGTTGAGGAAATCTATTTTCAGTATCAAACAAGATGTGAAAATTTTAGACGAATTTATTTTGGTAAAAGGAGTCGAAAGCATGTTAGATGCTTTGAGAAAACATGAGATTTCGGTGGAAGAAATCGACTACTTTTTACCTCATATTTCTTCGATGTATTTTAAAGACAAATTATACGAAAGTTTTAAAAATGCTGGCTTCGAAATTCCGGCTGATAAATGGTTTCTTAATTTGGATCAAGTCGGAAACGTTGGATCTGCTTCGATTTATTTAATGGTCGAAGAACTGATGAATTCAGAAAAATTAAAAACAGGCGATAGAATTCTATTATCTGTGCCAGAAAGTGGACGTTTTTCTTATGCTTATGCCTATCTTACGGTTGTTTAATTTTTATTCCTATTTTACATGAATTTGCCCATTCACAATGCAGAAATCATCAAAACTTTTATTCCGCAACGCGAACCGATTATTATGGTCGATGCCTTGTACGAATATGCAGAAAATCGAGTTTTAGGTGGATTAACCGTTGATGAAAATAACCTTTTCTTTAAAGATGGTTTTCTCGCAGAACCAGGACTGATAGAGCATATGGCGCAAACAGTGGCATTGCATACTGGTTACCGGTTTTTCTTAATTGACCAACCTTCGCCGACAGGATATATTGGTACAATAAAAAACTTGCAAATTCATCGATTACCGAAAGTAAACGAAAAAATCGTAACAGAAGTAGAAATTCTACAAGAAGTAATGGGCGTTACTTTGGTGAAGATTACAGCAAATGTCGACCAAGAATGCATAGCAATGGGTGAAATGAAAACTGTTTTAGCTCCACAATAAATGAAAAAAAATCCGATACAAGAAGTTGCGCTTTTTTTACCTCATAAAAAACCAATGTTGTTGGTCGATCGGATTATTCGTTTGGATTTGGTTTCGGTAGAAACTGAGTTTTATATTGCTGAGGATAATTATTTTTTAGAAGATTATTTATTCTTAGAAACTGCTTTGGTAGAACATTCTGCGCAAAGTTGTTCGTGTGTTTTGGGACAAGAATATTATCAAAATAAATATGGAATCCTACCTAAAAGTTTTGGATATATCAGTGCGATAAGATCTTTTGTCGTTCACCAAATTCCAACCAAAAATCAGACTTTGCATACTTCTGCCGAGTTAATTTCTCAAACCTTGCTCAATGATTTTGTTTTGTGTTCGCTGAAAGTTGCAACTCATACCGAAAACAAATTATGTTCAGAAGGTCAGATAAATCTGATTATCCAATTATAAAAAGCTTTCTTATTTCTAATCAAGGTTTTGTTTCTAAAGATCAATTATTGAGGATGATTTCTAATTCCTATCAAAAAAATTGTAATTTTAGGCACAAATCAAAAAAGCTATTTTTCAGTAGGAGTAAATCCGATCCAAAAAACATAGAAAAATAGTAGAATTAATTGTTTTTGAAAGACCACAATGAAGAAGAATGAAGTCCCGCAAGACGAAAGTTTTCTGAGCAAAAAAAACATCTCCGAGCTATACTATGTCGTTGATGAAGATGGACATTTCACCACCGAACAATCGAGCGGTTGGGAAGCGAAAACCATTATGCAGACAGAAACTTTGCACCTTTTGCAACAACGTGTAGATGAAGCAAAAGAAATGGTAAAAATTGGTAAAATAAGTCCGATCGTTTATTATATGGAATTGAACAAAATGGATTGGTCGACCTTGGCAGCGTATATGCAAAAGTGGCCTTTTTTTATAAAAAGACATGCCAAACCAAAAGTATTTAATCGATTGACTAATAGTGTTTTGCAGAAATATGCGGACGTGTTCGGAATAACGTTAGAAGAATTAAAAAATTTCGATGGAAAAAATTAATACAATTCCATTTGCGCATCATCAATCGGCGCATTGCGAAACAGGGGTAGCTTCTAATTTATTGATAAATAAAGGAATAGAGATCAGTGAGGCCATGGTTTTTGGAATTGGTTCGGGTTTGTTTTTTGTTTATCTGCCTTTTCTCAAAGTTAATCATGCACCAGCGATAAGTTATCGTCCTATGCCGGGCATGATTTTTAAACGATTAGCAAAGCGTTTAGGAGTGAAAATAGAGCGAAAGAAATTTCGATCAGAAGAAGAAGCGAAAAGAATGCTCGATCAGAAAATTGCAGAAAATATTCCCTGTGGTTTGCAAGTTGGCGTTTTCAATTTACCATATTTTCCAGACGAATATCGTTTTCATTTCAACGGACATAATTTAGTAATTTACGGTAAAAAAGACGGTCAATATTTGGTGAGTGATCCGGTGCTCGATCATCCTACCGAACTTTCTGCGCAAGATTTAGAAAAAGTACGTTTTGCTAAAGGCGTTTTAGCGCCCAAAGGACATATGTATTATCCGACCAAAATTTCTCAACATATTGATTGGGAAAAAGCAATCCGTAAAGGAATCCTAAAAACATGCAACGAAATGTTGGCGCCTGTGCCTATTGCGGGCGTTCGTGGAATGCGTTGGTTGGCAAAAGATATCCGAAAATGGCCAAAGAAAATTGGTAATGTGAAAACCAATTATTATTTGGCTCAAATGGTGAGAATGCAAGAAGAAATAGGAACCGGCGGCGGAGGTTTTCGGTATTTATTTGCGGTTTTTTTACAAGAATCTGCAGAGAAAATTCAACAACCTTTTTTAGATGATTTTTCTAAAGAAATGGTTGCGATTGGCGATCAATGGAGAGATTTTGCTTTGCAAGCGTCTCGAGTTTATAAAAAGAGAAGTCATCTAGAAGAAGTGTATGATCAATTGGCAGATGATCTATTGGTTTTGGCCAAAAAGGAAGAAGATTTTTTTAAGCGTCTGAAAAAAGCTGTGAAATAATGATCGAAATCAAAAACGTTTCAAAACGCTACATATCCAACGAGAATCCCGTTCTCGATGCAGTTTCTTTTTCTATTCCTTCTCAATCTATTTTCGGAATTCTTGGTCCGAATGGAGCAGGAAAAACAACGCTGATTTCTATGTTGTGTGGACTTATGAAACCTATTGAAGGTGAGATTTTGATTGACGGTTTGAGGTATGAAAAAGCGGCTAAAAATATTAAACCTTTGATAGGAGTTGTACCACAAGAATATGCGTTGTATCCTACCTTGACGGCGTACGAAAATCTAATTTATTTCGGAAGCATGTATGGATTGAAAGGCAAAGATTTGAAGAATAAAGTAGGAAATTCTTTAGAAAATATGGGGCTGAAATCTTTTGCTAATAAACGGATAGAAACTTTTTCGGGCGGAATGAAAAGGAGAGTAAACCTCTTGGCTGCGGTATTGCATCAACCTAAAATATTGTTTCTTGACGAGCCAACCGTAGGAGTCGATGTACAATCGAAAACAAAAATTATTGAGTTTTTACATCACTTAAATTCTACCGGAACCACAATCGTTTATACATCCCATCATCTTAGAGAAGCGCAAGATTTTTGTACCGAAATAGCTATTCTCGATCAAGGAGAAATAAAAGCAATTGGTTCACCCAAAAACTTACTCGAGTCTTATCCTGAAGCGAAAGATTTAGAAGGTGTTTTTATTCATTTAACCGGTAAAAATTTACGAGATGTTGTATAAACTTTGGCAATCTGTGAAAAAAGAAGCCTTATTACTTTCTCGTGATTATGGTGGTTTAGCGGTACTTTTCATCATGCCTATGATTTTGGTGGTCATGGTAACGTTGATTCAAAATCAAACTTCTCAAGGGCAAACTTCTCAAGCTTTACCTTTGTTGTTTATCGATCATGATCAGGATTCTGTTTCTCATTCTATTCGTGAGCAATTTGCGCAAGAAAAAACGTTTGTTCTGGTGGATTCACTCAACGGAAAAGTCCTGAATGAAGCTACTGCAAAGAAATTGGTGTATGAAGGTGACTATCAATTAGCGTTGATTTTACCAGAAAATTTATCCAAAAATCTGCAAGAGAATGTCGAAAACAATGTGGAAGAAATTGTTGGAGATTTCGGATTGGATAGTTTATCGAATAAATCAAAACAAACCGTAAAACCCAAGGAAATCGAATTGATTTTCGATCCTGCCGTTCAAGAAAATTTCAAGAATAATGTGAAGTTTGGAATCGAAAAAATGATTTATAAAACGCAATCAGAAACCATTTATCAAACTTTTCAGGAGTATTTAGGAGAAGATTCTGCGCCCAATTTTCAGCAAGATCAATTGATTAATTATAAAGAAATTTCAGCAAACAAACATCAAAAAAGAGAGCCAAATGCTGTGCAACACAATGTACCAGCTTGGACGCTTTTTGCGATATTTTTCATTATTGTGCCTTTGTCAATCAATCTTGTAAAAGAGAAAAATTTAGGGACAAATTTCAGGTTACGTACAAGTCCGATGCCTTATTCTACCTTGCTTTTAGGTAAGATAATTATCTATCTTGTGGTCTGTTTAATGCAGTTTTTCTCTATCATTCTTTTATCTCAATATCTTTTTCCGCTAATCGGATTAGAAGTTTTAGATATTGAAGGTAAATTACCTATGTTGCTTTTCTTTACTTTTTTTGTCAGTTTAGCTGCCATCGGATTGGGAATTGTATTGGGGACTATTTCAAAAACGCAAGAGCAAGCGCCTCCTTTCGGTGCTACTTTCGTGGTTATTTTAGCGGCATTGGGCGGAATTTGGATTCCGGTTTTTATGATGTCGCCAACTTTTCAGAAAATTGCAGAACTTTCTCCAATGCGTTGGGGATTGAGCGGATATTATGATATCTTGTTGAGAAATGGCTCGTTGTCATTCATCCTACCCGAAATTATTTCCCTATTTTTGTTCTTCCTATTCTGTTTAGGATTATCCTTACTTTATGACCGAAAAAAACAAGGCAACTGATCTTACTTTAACCAATAAATATTCTATTCGGGTTCGTTTCAACGAAGCGGATCCTCTTGGGATTGTTTGGCACGGGAATTATCTTCGTTATTTCGAAGATGGTCGGGAAGCTTTTGGTCGAGAACATGGTCTTTCTTACCGAAATATGGAAGGTAATAAGATCGCAACACCAATCGTAAAATCCGTTTGTGAACATAAATATCCATTGCAGTATGATGAGGTTTTTACAGTGAAAACGACATATGTAGATTCGGCAGCTGCTAAATTAATTTTTCGGTATGAGTTGATAAATCAACAAGGAAAAATTGTTTGTACTGGAGAAACTATTCAGGTTTTTACCGAATTATCGACAGGAGAATTGCTCTTAAATCTACCTGATTTTGTAGTAGAATGGAAGAAAAAAATCGGTTTGTTATGAGAAATGTTTTTATTCATCAAGCTGAAATAATAACTCCTTTAGGGTTTAGTTTGGATGAAAATTGGTCGAATTTATTAGCTCATAAATCTGGGATCAAACGGATAGATAAAATGGGTGGAATGACAAATTTCTATGCGTCAATTATCCAATCAGAATTAATTGATGATTCGTTTTTAGGAGATCAAAATACTTCTCGAATCACAAAATTATTGACTTTGATTTTGGATAAATTAAACCAAAAAAATGTTGAAATTACGCCATGTACTACGGTTATTCTTTCAACAACCAAAGGAAATATTCAAGCGTTAGCTCATAATCCTACCGAAGCATTTATACCACAAATAGCTAATTTTTTGCAACATAAACTTCATCTGAAAAACGAAGTGATTGTTGTGTCTAATGCGTGTACGTCAGGTGTTTTGGCGGTAAGTATTGGGAAACGTTTGTTGCAAACAGCACAAACCGATCAGGTGGTGGTTTTAGCAATTGATGAAGTAACAGAATTTGTGTTGTCGGGCTTTGATGCTTTCAAAGCGATGAGTGAAAATCCTTGTAAACCTTACGATGTATCTCGTGATGGAGTTACGTTGGGTGAAGCTGTTGGTGCGCTTTTCATGTCAACTGAACCTAAAAATAATACATGGAATTTTCAGATTTTGGGCGAAGGAAACATCAATGATGCGAACCATATTTCAGGTCCGTCGAGAACCGGAGAAGGGTTGTATAAAAGCATAAAAAATGCCTTGGAAGAAGCACAAATTTCTTCTGAAAAGATTGATTATATTTCTGCGCACGGCACTGCAACGCGATACAATGATGATATGGAGTCGATTGCGTTTGATCGACTAAAGATGAACCAAATTCCGATCAATAGTTTGAAAGGTTATTTTGGACATACCTTGGGCGCGTCAGGACTTTTAGAGCTGATTCTTGCTTGTAAGCAAATTGATGAAAATACATTATTGAAAACTTATGGTTTAGAAGAAGTTGGGACGGCTAAAACCATCAACGTATTGCAAAATCATACCCAAACAAAAGGAACAACTTTCCTGAAAACTGCTTCTGGTTTTGGAGGAAGTAACTCGGCAATAATTGTTAGAAAATATGGAGGATAAACAATTGTATATAAAAGATTATGTGCAAATTTTGCCGAATAAAATTCGTCAAAACGACGAGTTAATTTTTGAAAAACAGTTTGGATCTTTCGCTGATTTCGCCAAAGATATTTATCGAATGTTGGAAATTTCTTATCCTAAATTTCATAAAATGGATGAGCTTTCTAAAATGGGAATTCTTACTTCAGAATTGATTTTTAAACAAAATAATCCTCAAGAAACCGCACTTCTTTTTTGCAATCGTTCTGCTAGTTTATCAACCGATGAAAAACATCAAAAAAGTATTTCAGACCCAGAAAATTATTTTCCGAGCCCTTCTGTTTTTGTTTATACCTTGCCCAATATTTGTTTGGGCGAAGTTAGTATTCGACATCAATTGCAAACCGAAAGTGCTTTCTTTGTAGCCGAAGAAATACCATTTTCATTACTCGAAAATCAGACAAAATACCTTCTGAAAACCGGGAAAGCAAAGCAAGTTTTGTGTGCTTGGTTAGATTATTATCAGGAAAACTATTCTGCTTTTGTATATTTGGTTTCTGAAGAAGGAAAAATACCTTATCAAGAGAATTATTTAAAAAATAGATACAACGACAAATCATGGAAGATTTAATTATTGAATTGAAGAATAAAATTGTAGAAGTTCTTAATTTAGAAGATGTTAGCGTAGAGGATATTCAAACAAATGATCCGTTATTTGGGGATGGTTTAGGGTTGGATTCTATTGATGCTTTAGAGCTTATTGTATTGATGGATAAAGATTACGGAATCAAAATTGCCGATCCAAAACAAGGCAAAACTATTTTCGAATCAATCGAGTCTATGGCTCAATATATCACCGAAAATAGAACAAAATAATGGCTTCTAAAATTGCAATAACCGGGATGGGAATTATTTCGGCAATTGGTAATTCGGTTGCAGAAAATCTCGATTCTTTATTGCAAAATAAAAGTGGCTTAGACAAAATAAAATATTTGTCGACCAAACATAAAAACGATTTTTTGGTAGGAGAAGTTAAAAAATCCAATCAAGAATTAGCGACTATTTTAGGGTTACCAAAGGATCATTCTTTCACAAGAACTGCTCTTTTAGGAGCAATTGCAGCGAAAGAAGCCGTGAAGAATGCTAATCTCACTTGGGATGATCAAGATAAAGTTGGATTGATTTCTTCAACTTCGGTTGGAGGAATGGATCAGTCGGAATTGTATTTTTTCGATTATGAAAATCATCCCGAAAAACAAAAATTTATTTTGAGTCACGATGCAGGTGATTCGAGTATGAAAATTGCCGAAATAATTGGTTTAGAAGGTTATGTTTCTACAGTAAGTACGGCTTGTTCGTCTGCTGCAAATGCAGTAATCATGGGCGCTCGATTGATTTCTTCGGGCAAACTCGATTGCGTAATTGTAGGTGGAACCGATGCTTTGTCGAAATTTACTTTGAATGGCTTCAACTCTTTGATGATTCTTTCGGATCAACTGAATCAACCGTTTGATGAAAATAGAAAAGGCTTGAATTTGGGCGAAGGAGCTGCTTTTTTGGTGTTAGAATCTGAAGAGCATGCACTAAAAAATCAACGGCCAATCAAAGCTTATCTTTCAGGTTTCGGGAATGCGAACGATGCGCACCATCAAACGGCTTCTTCTGAAAATGGAGAAGGTGCTTTTTTGGCGATGCAAAAAGCTTTAGCTGTGGCCGAAATTTCTCCTGAAAATATAGATTATATCAACGCGCACGGAACTGCAACAAGAAATAATGATGCTTCTGAAAGTGCTGCTTTGTTACGAATTTTTGATGAAAAAACCTTGTGTTTCAGCTCCACAAAACCTTTTACCGGACATACGTTGGCTGCAGCGGCAAGTATAGAGGCTGTGTTTAGTATTCTTGCTTTGGAAAATCAAAAAGTGTGGGCAAATCTCAATTTCGAGCAACGTATGGAGTCTTATAATCTTCAACCTCAAACCGAAATCAGCTCCAAAAAAATAGAATACGTATTGTCGAATTCGTTTGGTTTTGGTGGGAATTGTTCAACCTTAATCTTTAACAAAGCATGAAAAAGTGTTATATAAATGGGGTGGCAGCAATTTCGGCACAGCCGTATCGGGAAGTAAATTTTATTGAAAATATTTCTCCATTAACTGAGTTTCTTAATTATGCTGATGAACCAAATTACAAAGAATTTTTACCAGCTTCTGCGTTAAGAAGAATGTCTAAAGCGGTGAAAATGGGCTTGTTTACAGCACAAAAAGCTCTTAAATCGTCAGGGATTTCTCAAGTCGAAGCTATCATTACGGGTACCGGATTTGGATGTTTGGCAGATTCGGAAAAGTTTTTGTCGAATTTGATTCAGAATGATGAAGAGTTTTTGACACCAACCGCTTTTATTCAATCCACCCATAATACGGTCGCTGCGCAAATTGCGTTGCATTTGCAATGCAATGCCTATAATTTTACGTACGTAAATGGCGGAAATTCTTTTGAAGCTGCTGTGTTAGATGCTTTTCTACAAATTAAAAATAATGAAATCTCAAATGCTTTGGTCGGTGGAATTGATGAAATTGCAACGCGGACGCACGAATTATTGCAGTTGGTTGAGATGATTCAATCTTCGGAAAATGGTGCAGGGGCTAAGTTTGGAGAAGGAGCAACCTTTTTCACTTTATCCAATAATTTCACAGATAATTCGTATGCAGAAATTGTAGATGTTGAAATTCGGAATGTATTGAAAAGTAAATCAATAGAGCAGTTTGTGGAAGGTTTTTTACGAAATAATCACTTGGAGTTGACGGATATACAATTGATTATGATAGGAAAAAACTCAGAACCTAAAACGTCAGAAATCGATCAATATTTTGATGCTTTGCCTCAACCTATTTTTACATACAAAGAGTTTAGTGGAGAATATGATACTGCGTCAGCTTACGGTATGTTGTTGGCTGCCGAATTTCTAAAAAATCAAAATTACCCGAAAAAATCAAAAGTTGAAAATATTCTATTATACAATCAGTTTTTAGAAAAAAATCATAGTTTAGTATTGCTTAGAAAATGTCAAATCATCGAATAATTTCGTGTGTCTTTCTCGGATTTTTTATTGTTGTTATTTACTTAATATTTAAGTTTGAAATTGCCTATTATTGGTTAATTCTACTTGGAATTATATGGGTAGGAATGATAAGTTGGGGTGCTTTTGATTTGCGTTTAAATTACTTTCTTAAGGTTTATTTTCATCAAAAAACTAACCAAAAACTGGTTGCAATTACCTTTGATGACGGACCAACAGAATGGACAACTGAATTTTTAATGCTTCTGGAAAAATATAGAGCGAAAGCGACATTTTTTTGTATTGGTAATCAAATCAATCAATTTCCAGAAATATTTGAGCAAATTATTCAAAATCAACATGAAGTAGGAAATCATACTCAATCTCATCTCCATCAAACAGGATTTTTATCCTATCAAGAACTAAAAAATGAAATTCTAAAGAATGATGAAATTATCGAAAAATATTTAGGTAAAAAACCATGTTATTTTCGACCACCTTTCGGAGTTTCTAATCCAACTTATTCGAAAGTTATAAAAGCTACGAAACATGAAGTAATTGGTTGGAGTGTGCGGTCATTGGACACAATAATCAAGGATGAAAAATCGATTGCGAAAAGAGTTTTACGAAAAGTGAAGCCAGGTTCCATCATTTTGATGCATGATACATCCGAAAAATCTTTGTTTGCTTTGGAGCGTGTTTTGCAAGAATTACATAAAAATCAATATCAATTTGTGACGATTAGTGAATTGAAAAATAGTTAAATATGAAAAAAATAGTAGGTTTATTTTTAGTTTTATTAGCCACTTTTTCTTTGGCGCAGACAAGAATGAGCAACAATGAATTGGTGAATTTCAAGAAAACTGTCGAAGCAGAAATGAAATATACATCCACTTTTTCAGCGTCATTTACAGAGACCAAACACTTGAGTTTTTTGAAAAATCCTACTGTTTCTAAAGGAAAATTATACTTACAAAATCCGAATAAAGTTTTGTGGCAATACACAAGTCCGAACAATACTTCGGTGTTATTTGTCGATAAAAAAATAACATTGAAACAAGCCGGAAAAAGTAAAACAACAGATCTTAGTCGTCAAAAAAACTTTGCGCAATTAAACGATTTAATCATAGGTTCGTTCAACGGAGATTTGTTTGATAGTGCAGAATTTGAAACTACTTTTTATACCAATGCAAAAGGAAGCTTAGTGAAATTAAAACCAAAATCGAAAACTGCTCAAAAATATTTAAAACAAATCGAACTTCAGTTCGATAAACAAGTCGATTTGGTTAGTGAAGTAAAATTAATCGAACCAAGTGGAGATTTCACATTAATTCAATTCTCGAACAAATCAAAAAATCCAAATTTGAGTTCATCTTTATTTAAACCATAAAAATCGATTTAGAATTTGTATTTTTGATTTTTTAACGCTAACCTTTTTAGGAAAGAAACTTGATTTATGGCTGTTTTGCATAATTTTTATACCATCAATTTGATTGAAGAAAAGACCGAAAATTCTTATAATGTTTTAATAGAATTGAATAAAAATCATACTATTTTTGAAGGTCATTTTCCTGGCAATCCAGTTACGCCAGGCGTTTGTATGATTCAGATTGTCAAAGAATTGGTAGAAGAAATTACTCAAAAAAAATGGCAGTTAAAAAAATTGAGTAATGTGAAGTTTATGGCAATTATAAATCCTGAGGAGCATCCTAATTTGCATATTTCTCTTGATATTCATAAGGTTGACAATCAGTTGAAAGTGAAAAGTATAGCCGCTTATGAGGAGGTAGTTGCCTTGAAATTGAGTGCTGAATTTGAAAATTCTACGAGATGAAATTATTTTTAGGATTATTTTTAGGTGTCTTCTTTTTTTTCGGACCGAGTTTATCAGAGGTTAGAAAAAATTTCGAACATGCATCGAAAAGTAAAGAAAAAGCGAGCAGTTTCTATAACGATTTGAAATCTTATCAAGGAAATGAGGCTACTATGTCGGCGTATCAAGGAGCATCAGAAATGTTGTATTCGCGGTATTTTGGCTCGAAAGAAACAAAAAAAAAGTTACTTATTAGTGGATCAATGAAAATTGACGCTGCTATAAAATCAGAACCAAAAAATGTAGAAATTCGTCTTATTCGTTTTATCCTACAAGAAAATTTACCCAAAGCAATTGCTTATAATAAAAACCTAACAGAAGACAAGAAAAGTATAATAACCTTGTACTCGCAACAGCCGAAAGAAGTAAAAGTTTTAGTCCAAAAATATAGTCAACAAGCCAAGAGTTTTACGGCAACAGAAAAAGCGAAATTCAACTAAACTTTGCAAGAAATTACAACAAAATTATTCGATAAGTATCGAGTTTGTGTCATTATCCCGACATACAACAATCACAAAACTTTGGCGAGAGTCATCGATGGAGTATTAGAATATACAGAAAATATTTTGGTGGTAAATGATGGATCAACAGACGATACAAGCCAAATATTATCGAGGTATGAAAATATTTCAATTCTTCAGTTACCAACAAATAGAGGAAAAGGGAATGCATTGAAAAATGGTTTTCGTTGGGCTAAGGAAAATAACTTTTCGTTTGCCATAACAATCGATTCAGACGGGCAGCATTATGCAGATGATTTACCTGTGTTTTTAGAACGATTAGATCAAAAAAAGGGTGAACCAATTTTGTTGATTGGCAATAGAAATATGGCGCAAGATGGCATTCCGAGAAAAAGTAGTTTCGGAAATAATTTCTCCAATTTTTGGTTTTGGTTCGAAACAGGAATCAAATTAGAAGACACACAATCCGGTTATCGTTTGTATCCGATTACGAAATTACCAAAGCGTTTTTTTTCGCGAAAATTCGAGTTTGAAATTGAAGTAATCGTACGTCTTGCTTGGCGACAAATAGCTATCGAACATGTGCCGGTAAAGGTTTTGTACGATAAGAGTGAACGCGTTTCTCATTTTAGGCCCTTCTGGGATTTTGCGCGTATCAGCGTGCTCAATACCTTTTTAGTTGGGTATGCTTTGCTCTTTTTTTGGCCCAAAAGGTTACTATTTAGAAACTAAAATTTCGATTTAGAAAAGTGTTCCTTTTCATCTTACCAAAATTACCTTAATTTTAGGCAAAATTTCTATTCATGTACCAATTATTCTATCGTTTTTACAATTGGGTAAACCGTCATCGGCTGCTTAGTTTTAGCTTAGCTTTGATCAGTTTATTGGTAGGATTTTTTATTGTTTCTCACTTGAAAATTGAAGATGATATAACCAAAATGCTTCCGAAAAGTGAGCAAGGTAATATCACCACAAAAGTATTTCAGCAACAAAATTTTTCTGATAAAATTACGGTTCTTGTCCAAGCGAAAAAAGGTGCAACTGAAGAACAACTAATCGAAGTTGCTGAAGCAATTGAAAATGAATTATCCCCCTACGAAAACGATATTAAAAGTATTCAAGGAATTCAAAATGAAGAATTTCTAGAAGATGCTTTTACTTTGGTTTATAATCATTTACCAATTTTTTTATCCGAAGATGATTATCAAAAAATAGACCAGCAAATCAATCCAGATTCGATTCAGAAAATTACCCAAACCAATTACGAAAGCCTAACTTCTCCTGCTGGTATTGTTAGTCGTAATTTTATCCTGAAAGATCCATTAGGTTTGACTTTTTTAGGTTTGAAAAAGTTACAAAAAATGGGCGGAATGAGCGATTTGTTGTATCAAGATGGATATCTTTTTACGCAAGATAAATCGACTCTTTTGCTTTTCATCAATTCGAAATATAAAAGTGGCGATACCCAAAACAATACAGCTTTTGTAGAGGGTTTGAAAGATATTGAATCAAAAATCAATCAAGAGTTTACGCAAGTAAATGTTCAGTTTTTTGGTGCACCAATTATCGCGGTTGCTAATGCCAAACAAATAAAATCGGATATCATAAAAACCGTTGCAATTTCTATGAGCTTTTTGATGGTGCTTTTGATGGTTTTTTATCGAAAAATTTCTATTCCATTTATATTATTTATCCCAACTATTTTTGGTTTTACATCGGCTTTGGTGGTAATGTATTTTCTCCGAAAAGAAGTTTCGGCAATTTCGATAAGTATTGGTGCCGTTTTACTGGGAATTACGATTGATTATGCGTTGCATATGATGACGCATTTTCGAGAAAAACAATCAGTGAAAACGTTGTATAAAGAAATCACTCAACCGATTCTGATGAGTTGTCTAACGACAGCAATTGCTTTTGTTTGCTTGGTTTTTTTACATTCAGAAGCCTTGATCGACTTAGGGATTTTTGCCTTTATTACGGTTTTGATGAGTGGTATTTTTTCATTGTTATTTATTCCACATTTGTATCGTCCGAAAGAGGGAAGGTTAGAAGGGAAATCTAGTTGGATTGATCGTTTTGCTTCTCTTAATTTTGATCGAAATAATCCTTTGTTTTTTGCCACTTTGTTGTTGGTTGTTGTGAGTTTATTCACATTCTCTAAAGTGAAATTCAATCAGGATTTATCGACCATGAATTTCACACCCGAGGATCAGTTAAAAGTCGAAGAAATCTTATCTACTAAGACTTCGATGATGCAATCGTCATTGTATTTGGTGAATTATGGGAACTCTTTGGAACAAGTTCTCGATGAATCTGATAGGATTTTTGAGCAATTACAAAAAGATTTAAAAACTTCTAAAATTGAAGATTTCTCCTCAATATCACCGATTTTATTACCCAAGTATAAACAACAAGAAAAAATTGAACAATGGAATTCTTTTTGGTCTAATGAACGAATATCGAAATTGAAAAATTTATTGATCAAGGAAGGTGAAAAAGTAGGTTTTATACCAGAAACCTATTCGCAATTTTATGATCATTTATTGATTCAATTTTCACCGATTACATCTAAAACCATTCAAGATTTTAATCCTAGTCTTTTGGATGAATTTATTACTTCGAAGCAAGGATTTTATACCGTTTCAACTTTGGTTAAAGTTCATCCAGACCAGAAAAAATCTTTTATACAAGACTATAATTCGCCAGAAAAAAATGTCATTATAGACCGTAAACAGCTGAGCGAAACTTATTTAGGTGGGATGGTTAAGGATTTCAATCGTTTGGTTAATTATTCTTCTCTCGCGATAATTTTCATTCTTTGGATCTTTTTTAGACGAATAGAGTTGGTGCTCGTCAGCTTTTTACCTATTGTCATTACAGCGCTGGTTACCGCAGGGTTGATGGGACTTTTTAAGATAGAATTTAATATTTTTAGTTCAATCGTTTGTACTTTGATTTTTGGTCATGGAGTGGATTTTAGTATTTTTATGACCAGTGCTTTGCAAAAGCAATACACAACCGGACTCAATGAAACTAAAAGCTATAAAGTCTCGATTTTATTGGCTGTTACAACTACTATTTTAGCGGTCGGAGCGCTAATTTTTGCTCAACATCCTGCGCTGAAATCTATTGCTTCTGTTGCTTTAATTGGAGTGTCAGTTGCTGTGTTAATTACATTTGTTTTTTATCCTCCCATATTTCGGTTTTTCTTTTTCAATCGTCCACGGAAAGGACTTTCACCGGTAAGTTTACGAATCGTTTTAACATCGTTTTCTTTGTTTTTTTATTTTCTTTTCTTTGGAATCATCTTGAACGGAATCATCTTTATTTTACGAATTATTTTACCGATTTCTCGTCAAAAAAAATATCAACTTTTCGATTGGCTTCTTACCAATTTCATGAAAACCGTTCCTTATCTTAATCCTTTTGTTAAAAAGAAAATTGTTAATTATTCAGCTAAAAATCACAAACAAACCGTTTTTATTTCGAATCATTCGAGTTCGCTCGATATTCCATTGAGTAAAATGTTGCTGAAGCGTTCTATTTTTGTCGTAAATGATTGGGTTTATCGTTCTCCGATTTATGGAAAAGCGATTCAATCGGCTGGTTTTTTCCCGATTACCAAAGGACTCGAAGATAATTTAGAAAAGCTCGAACGACGCATCGGAAAAGAATTTTCTGTAATGATTTATCCTGAAGGAACGCGTTCGCCGAACAATTTGATTGGTCGTTTTCATAAAGGGGCTTTTTATTTGGCAAATGAACTCAATCTTCCTATCCAACCGTTGTATTTACTGGGTGTTTCGGATGTTTGGCCTAAAAATGAATTGTTTATTTTTGATGGACAATTGACATGTGTTTTTGGCGAAGTTATCCAACCAAATGATAAAAAGTTTGGTGCAAATTATAGCGAAAGAGCAAAGAAAATAAGTCAATACTTCAAGCAAGAATATCAGAAACTTCGCGATCAATACGAAGATGAAAATTATTTTAGGAAAAAGGTTTTGTTAAGTTTTCTGTATAAAGAAAATGAGGTTGTTCTGAAAATGAAAATTAATTTTGATCAAAAGAAATCGATCTATCACGAATTGAACTTCTTATTGAAGAATACTGGAAAAATTTATCGCTATGCTGATGATTTTGGCGAATTTGATTTCGTTTTGACGATGCAACAAGCCAAAAGACAATTGTTAACTTATATAGAAAATGAGGAAAAACGAGCGATTGCTCAGACCAATTATATCACAAAAATTCGAGAAATTGATTATCTTACTGAGGAGATAATTCCAGAAGATTGTACAGTTATGATTATTGATGCGGAAAGATTTTCATCAGAAATTCCAGACTCTATTCAAGAAATTTTTATCTTATCAAAGACTATTTCAGTAGAACATTTTACCGATTTTGCATTAGAAAATCCTACCGATAACATCATTTATTTGAAACGATTATGAAACAATACGATACGGTAATTATTGGGAGTGGATTAGGCGGTTTGGTTACGGCGGTGATATTGGCAAAAGAAGGTCAAAAAGTTGCTGTTTTAGAAAAAAATAATCAATTTGGTGGGAATTTACAGACTTTTACTCGAAATAAAGTGATTTTTGATACCGGTGTTCATTACATCGGTGGATTGGATTTGGACGAAAATCTATATCAATATTTCACGTATTTAGAAATAATGCCTCATCTGAAATTACAGAAGCTCGATGAAAATTGTTTCGATCGGATATCTTTTGATGATGTAGAAGAAACGTTTTGTTTGGCGCAGGGGTATGAGAATTTTGTTCAACAATTGTTGCAACATTTCCCAAACGAAGATGAAGCGCTCCGTAAATATTGTCGGACCATAGAAAATGTTTGCAATGCTTTTCCGATGTACAATCTGAATCGAGGAAAAATGGCCTACGAAGATGATGTTTTATCTGTTCGTTTGGTCGATTTTTTAGATGAGTTAACTGATAATCAATTGCTAAAAAGTGTCTTGGTTGGAAATAATTTTTTATATGTTGGCGAAGCCGAAACTACGCCTTTGTACGTTCATGCTTTGTCCGTAAATTCGTACATGAAAAGTGCTTGGCGATGCATAAACGGTGGAAGTCAAATCGCGAAACAACTGATCAAAGTTTTAAAAAAATATAGAGGAGAAGTTCTTAAGTATCAAGAGGTTATTTCTTTTGATGTTGAAAATCAAAACATTAAATCTTGTACAACAAAAGATGGTTTAGTTTTTCGAGCTGATAATTTTGTGTCGAATATTAATCTCAATGAAACTATTCGGTTAGTGGGCGAGCAACATTTTTCTAAACCCTTTAGTAAGCGAATAAAAAGTTTGCGTTTCACGCCTTCCGTATTTTCATTGTATTTGGTTTTCAAACCAGAATCTTTTCCTTATTCTCCGTATAATTTTTACCATCATCGATCAAAAAATAATTTTCTCAACGAGCATTTGTTAGATGAATCTCAATGGCCTTCAGTATATATAGCGACTTTCACGGCGAATGAAAAAAATCAGCAATGGGCAGAAGGTATGACTGTGATGACCTATATGGATTATCAAGATGTGACTGAGTGGCACGACACGGTAAATGTTTCTATCAATGATAATTCAGGGAAAAGAGGTGCTCGGTATGAGGAGTTTAAAAAGCTTAAAACCAATCAATTATTAAATGAGTTAGAAAAGAATTTCCCGTTGATAAGAGAGCAGATTCAGCATATTTATACTTCGACGCCTTTGTCTTATCGCGATTTTATCGGTTCGGAAAATGGAAATTTATACGGTTATATGAAAGATGCGAATGCACCGATGAAAACCTTTATTTCGGCTAAAACAAAATTGAAAAACTTATTTCTTACCGGTCAAAATGTTCGTATGCATGGAGTTTTAGGGGTGACGATTGGCGCTTTTGTGACAGGTTCTGAGATGTTGAACGGGTACGATGAATTGTTGAAAAAAGTAATCGCTTCGCAAAAATGAAAAAATTTCTAACTTTCTTTTTGATGATTGTCCTGTTGCAATCTTGCGGAATAAATCGAAGTTTGAAACAAACCATCGACGTATCTTCTTATCCCAAAAATAATTTCGAATTAGAAACGATTAATGATACAGTTAGAAAAGTTGGTGAAAATTTTCTGAGAAAAAATAAACAAGGTAATTGGGAATTATATCTTTCTGGAAATCCGTACGAATTAGGGGTGAAAAATGGAATGTTAACGCAAAAATTGTATCAACACCAAGAGGAAGTTTTTTTCAACGGGGTGCAACAATTGGTAGGAGAAGATAAAAACCTAAATTTCGCATTGACTTTTCTCAAGTGGTTCAACCGTGATATTCAGGAATATATCCTACCAGAATTCAAAACAGAATTGTATGGTTTGTCGCTTTTTGCCTCTGATCAATACACAACTTTAGCGCCTAATTATCAACGCAATTTATATTTGCATGGCGCGCACGATATTGGGCATGCCATGACCGATTTGATGATTGTTGGTTGTTCTTCGGTAGCTTTTTGGGACGAAAAATCTGCCGACCAGGAGTTGATTATCGGACGTAATTTTGACTTTTATCTCAATGATGAGTTTGCCGAAAATAAGTTGGTTCAATTCATTCGACCCGAAAATGGATATGGATTTTTGTCGGTTTCTTGGCCTGGTTTTATTGGGGTGGCTTCTGGGATGAACACAGAAGGGTTGACGGTTAGTATTAATGCAGGAAAATCGACAATTCCGCTCAAAGCTAAAACGCCGATTTCTCTTGTCGTTCGCGAGATATTACAATACGCTTCGACGATAGAAGAAGCGATTGAGATTGCCGAGAAAAAAGAAGTTTTTGTGTCAGAATCTATCATGGTCGGAAGTGCCAAAGATCGAAAAGCAGTTTTGATTGAAATTTCACCTAAAAAATTTGATGTTGTTTATCCCAATCAAAATTATTTAATCAGTACCAATCATTTTCAAGGTGAAGCATATCAAACCGATAAAAGAAATCAACAACATATTATAAACTCACATTCAGCTTATCGGTATAAGAAAATAGAAGAAGAAATAGATTCTATTCAAGTCTTTGATGCAGAGAAGGTTGTGAGAATGTTGCGAGATGATAAAGGTTTGAATGATAAAGATTTAGGTTATGGAAATGAAAAGGCTTTGAACGCACTTTTGGCACATCATGGCATTGTTTTTCGACCTGAAAAAAAATTAGTGTATGTTTCCTCTTCTCCTTATAATTTGGGCGACTATACAGTTTATGATTTGAATTTTTTGAATGATCGATTGAACTTAAATACAGCACTTGTGATTGATTCTTTGACAATAGAAAAATCACCTTTTGTTGATAGTCAAGCGTTTCGTGATTATGAAAAGTTTAAAAAACTTCGTCGAGAAATAAGAAAAGCGCACCAACAAAAAATTACCTTTTCCGAAGAGAAAATGGCTGAATATATTTCTTTAAACCCTTCTTTTTGGGAAGTATATAATGATGCAGCGACGAATGCTGTGCTGAAAAAAGAGTACAATTTAGCTGCGAAATATTTTCAAGAAGCATTGAAAAAAGAAATTACGACGATTCCTGATCGAAAAAATATTGAAAAACAAATCAAAAAAATAAGAAAGTACACAAAATGATTCCAATTATCGAAACAAAAAGTGATCAAGAAATTCTATCCTTTCAAGAAGAAAAATTAAGAGAACATTTGGCTTATTTAGCAAAAAATTCTCCTTATTATCAACGGCTTTTTCAAGAAAATTCGATCGATTGGTCAACAATAAAAACCCTTAAAGATTTATCTAAAATTCCTACAACCAAAAAAGAAGATCTTTTCTCGAATAATCAAGATTTTTTTTGTGTACCGATGCAGTCTATTGTAGATTTTGCAACAACTTCTGGGACTTTAGGAGATCCAGTAACTTTTGGATTAACAGATGAAGATTTAGATCGTTTGGCGTACAATGAAATGATTTCTTTTCAATGTGCTTCTATCCAAAAAGGAGATCGGGTGCAATTGATGACAACCATGGACAGACGTTTTATGGCTGGATTAGCGTATTTTTTAGGCTTGCGAAAAATGGGAGCAAGTGTGATTAGAGTAGGAGCTGGTATTCCGCAACTTCAGTGGGATTCTATTTTATTGTATAAACCTAAATACCTTATTGCGGTTCCTTCTTTTTTGTTGAAATTAATCGAATATGCAGAACAAAATAATATCGATTATCGAAATTCTTCGGTGAAAGGAGTTATTTGTATTGGTGAAGCTTTGCGCAAAGCAGATTTGAGTCCTTCTATTTTACACGAGAAGATTACAGAAAAATGGCCCTTAGATTTGTATTCTACTTATGCTTCTACAGAAATGGCAACAGCGTTTACGGAATGTGAAGAAAAGCAAGGCGGGCATCATCATCCCGAACTAATTATCTGCGAGGTTTTAGATGATGATTTACAAGAAGTTGCCGATGGTGAATTAGGCGAATTAGTCGTTACGCCGCTGGGTGTGAAAGGTTTACCTTTATTGAGATTTCAGACAGGAGATTTGGTAAGAAAGCATTCTACGAAATGTTCTTGTGGACGAAATACGTATAGGATTGGACCAGTTGAAGGCCGAAAACAACAAATGATAAAGTACAAAGGGACAACCTTGTATCCGCCAATTATGCACGATTTATTGTCGAGTTTTGATGAAATAAAATTGCATTTAATCCTGCTTTCTCATTCTGATATTGGTACGGATCATTTGGTAATTCAAATTGTTTCAGAGAATACAAGTGATGAGTTTTTACAAAAAGTAAAAGATTTATTTCGTGCCAAACTTCGTGTTGCTCCCGATGTTGTTTTTGTTTCGGTAGAAGAAATTCAGCCAATTGTGCACAATCCATTAAAAAGAAAACCTACTTTCTTTATCGATCAGAGATGTTAATTTTATTATTTAGCTAAACGAAATTCTTTTAGAATATCAATGAATTTTGAGTTGGTGATGTATCGTCTAAATTCATGCGATTTCATTCCGGTAAAATCAGTTTTTTCGAGAAAAGGATAGGTAGGAAGCAATTCATCATATAGTTTTTCATCGTACCCAAAATTCGTTGGAATTAAATTTTTAGATAGAAAGCCTATTCGTCCTTTCCCTAAAACATAATCGGTATTGTTGATCGTGATATGCATTTTTTGTAATTGAGGTGAAAAAACTTTCAATTGATTGTCATCGGTCAAAAAATCTAATTTTCCAATGGCAGGAGCCAACATAATGCTATAAATTTTATTGTTGTTTTCGGCCAATTCTGGCGCGTTTGTAAAATCAACGTGGTGTGCGTTTTCCGCTCTTTTTATTTCGCTATTTCGCAAAGATGGATTGACCAAGGCACTGAGTACAACCGATGCACCACGACTATGAGAAATCAGATAAATATCTTTATTTTTCATAACATTAAGCATTCTTCTCAAACCAAAAACACCTGCCATTTGACTATTTGTGGTTGCAGAAATCCAAACTTTAGCTGCACCAAATAGGCTTTCATTCACCAATCCATCCCAATAAAAATTAATCACTTCATCCTGTTTTGTATTGATATTCATATACGTTTTTGCCTTATTGTAATTCTTCAAGCTCGACATGTAATCGTTATCAATTCCGTGCACAAAAATAATGACTCTTTTTTTCGATTTCACTCTATTGGCAATCGCAGAAAGACGGTTTTTTTCGTAACTCGATAATTCATTATCAAAATGATGTTCTGTCGCAATTTTCATCAAAGAATAGTCTGTCCTTGTCGCATTTGCAGGTGGATTTCCAAACTTTTTCTTCCAATTATTTGGATAAAAATTACCATTCTGATCAACAAACGAACTCGACGTATTGGGCTGAATAAAATTGTTCGGTACTTGAGATGTAGGCACGTTGTGTAGCGCAGCACAAGAAGTGAACAACGACAACAAAATGAGATAGAATAGGTTTTTCATGACCAAATAAAACTGGGATTAATTAACGAAATTATAAAGTAAATTGTTAGGATTGAAATTATTTTTTTAGTGATGAATCACACCAGAACCAACTAACTCGTCTCCGATATACCAAGCACAAAATTGTCCTTCTGTAATAGCCGATTGTGGAGTTTCAAAAGCAACAAATAATCCGTTTTTGGTTTGATGTAAAGTAGCTTTTTGTAAAGGTTGACGATAACGAATTCTTGCTTGCACTTCTAAAGTTTCACCTTCTTCAAGCGCTAAATCTTCTCTTACCCAATGGATTTCCTCTGCCTGAATATACAGCGCATCTTTCAGTAATCCAGGATGATCGTGCCCTTGGCCAGTATAGATAATATTTTCTTGCACATCGGTTGCCAACACAAAAAGTGGTTCGACTTTTCCACCGACACCCAATCCTTTTCTTTGACCTCGTGTAAAATAATGCGCTCCTTGATGCTCACCAACAACTTCACCATCGGCTTGGTTGTAAGTCGTAGCCAAAGCACGGTTTTCTAAACTTTCTTCAATCGTAGAAAAAGCCTTTTCTTCTTGTTCGTAAATAGACGAATTTTTTGCAATCTCGATGATTTTACCTTTTTTAGGTTGCAATTGTTGTTGCAAAAATTCTGGTAAACTTACTTTTCCGATAAAGCATAGACCTTGCGAATCTTTTTTATCGGCCGTTACCAAATCCAATTCTTTCGCAATTCGTCGAACTTCTGGTTTTTCTAAATCACCAATCGGAAAAAGAGCTTTACTAAGTTGTTCCTGAGAGAGTTGGCATAAGAAATAAGATTGGTCTTTGTTATTGTCCATTCCTTTTAACAATTGAAAAATTTCTTTTCCATTTTCATCAATAAAAGAACTTTTTCGTGCATAATGTCCTGTCGCTACATAATCAGCACCCAATTCCAAAGCTGTTTTTAGAAACAAATCAAACTTTATCTCTCGGTTACACAGCACATCCGGATTCGGAGTTCTACCTTGTTCGTATTCAGCAAACATATAATCCACAATTCTCTCTTTGTACGAGGCAGACATATCGATTACCTGAAACGGAATGTTTAGTTTTTCGGCAGTAAGCAATGCATCTGCACTGTCTTCAATCCAAGGACATTCATCTTCCAAGGTCACACTTGCATCGTTCCAGTTGCGCATAAACAATCCAATAACTTCGTAACCTTGTTCTTTCAATAGATAGGCTGCAACACTCGAATCAACTCCTCCTGATAATCCAACAACTACTCTTTTCATGGGTTTGCAAAATTTTTGCAAAGTTACGGTATAATATTTAATAAATTTTCTTTCGTAATTTGTTTATTTTCAACTTTTTTATGGTAAAATTTTTGGTAGGATATTTTAATGATCACTGATTTTTTGTTTGATTTTTTCAGTTTTTGGTCGAAAGAAAAGGATTGATAGAATTGTCGAAATTCCGATCAAGATAGGATAAATTAAATGCGAAATTACCGACACCGGAGATAGAATTTTACCCAAAGAAGCGGTTGCTGCCAACGCAACCAAAATCTGTGCACCATAAGGCAATAAACCTTGTATGCTACACGACATGGTGTCGAGAATGCTCGCTACTCTTTTCGGAGAAAGATGATGTTTGTCGGATATTTCTTTGGCCAAATTTCCTACAATTAGAATCGTAATGGTGTTGTTAGCCAAGGTCGCATCGACTAAAGCAGTTAGAGTTGCGATACTCAATTCTGCTTGTCGTGCTGTTTTTAGGCGTTTGGTAAAAAGATGAATCAGATAATCAATACCGCCATGTAAACGAATAATTCCTACCAAACCTCCGATAATTAGACACATCAAACTAAGTTCGAACATGCTGCTAAATCCTTTATTTATAGCATCTATCAACGCCAAAAATCCTTCATCATACACAAAAACTCCTAAAAACAAGAAAGCTAAAATGCCGATAACCAAAGCCCATAAAACATTGAGACCATAAATTGCTAAACCAAAAACTATGAAATAGGGAAGGGTTCGTGAAAAATCAAATGGGAGCGAAGAGGTGCTTTCTAAGGAAGAAGGTAAGCTGCTCGAGGCGTACCAAAAGTAAAGGAGGGTAATAATTGCGGCAGGCAAAACGAGTTGAATATTTGCTTTGAATTTCGATTTCATGTCGATTTCTTGCGTTCGCGTTGCTGCAATGGTCGTATCTGAAATAAACGATAAATTGTCGCCAAACATTGCGCCGCCAATTATTGCACCAATCAATAAGGCTAAACTACCAGGAATTTGATGGTCTATTTCTACGGCAATTGGGGCTAAAGTTGCGATAGTGCCGACCGAAGTACCAATAGAAATTGAAGTGAAACACGCCAATAAGAAAAATCCAGGCAGGATGAAATTCGCAGGTAAATAGTGCAAGAGAAAATTGGCAATGGATTGAATGCCGCCAATTGCATTTCCTAATTGAGAGAAAGCACCTGCCAAAAGAAAAATCAGAATCATTAGCAATAGCGTTTCATTGCCAGCGCCTTCTGAAAATGCTTTTAGTTTTCGATCGAAATTTATTTTTGGAAACTGTAAGAAAGCCAATAAGGTAACCGCAACAAAAACGACCAAAGCTGGAACACTATAGAAATCGTTGAGATAAACTGAAACCGAAAAATAAACAATAATAAATGCGATAAGTGGCAAAAGTGCCCAGAAATTTTTCTTCTCCGAAACCATATATTGAAATTACGATGCAAAGGTTTGTATTTTCTGAAAAATAATCTATGATTTGCGAAAGGTAAAAATGAATTTAGAAAACAAAACCAAATAATTATATATTTTAGAATAATTATCAGGTTTTGATGTTTTGAATATGAAAAATTTCTAAACTTTCTTTATTTTATAGATAAGCGTTTGTGCGTTTCGGTAATGGCGCGTTCATTTTTCTCGTCTATCCACGCTTGTCCTTTGATTTTTCTCATCAAATTATCATAATTCCGCATGATGAAAATGTTGTAAATCGCTTCAGAAAAGTTTTTGGGTTTATGAGCCAAAGAACGTAAACTCATAGAAAATCCTGGCGTAATATATTTCATATAATGCCACCATCCTTCGGGCATATAGAGCATTTCTCCGTGTTGAAGATCAGCCGACATCGGTTGTAGATTTTTTAGGGCAGGCCATTTGTCAAAATCAGGATGATCGAAATCGATATCTTCTCGGCAAATGACCGAATGCGGAATTTTGTACATATACTTGGTCTGCTCGGGTGGAATGATAATGCATCGTTTTTTACCCGCAAAATGGAAATGCAAAATGTTGGCAAGATCGATATCATAATGCATAAAAACATTCGAACCTTCGCCACCGAAAAACAACATTGGCATCGACTTGAAAAGGTTAAGGCCTAAGTCGGGCATCATATAATCGTTCTGCAATTGGGGAACTTTACTCATCAGATTGAAAAGAAATATGCGTAAATCGGTTGGCCCTTGATGCAATAAATCTACATATTCGGACATTTTCATTCTAGCAACCGGTTCGTTTACTTTTTTGGTGTAATCCACCGGATCGTTGTTATACAAAGGAACAATTTGTTCTCCGGCTACTTTTTTTATATACTCAAAATTCCATTTTTCATAAGCAGGCCAATCGTGGGTAATGGTTTCGATCACCACCGGTTTTTGGGGCTTCACATAGTATTTCTGGAAATCCTTGGCCGAGATACTTTTTACGCGTTCAACCTCAGTGAAATTAAAATTCATAGTGCACTTTCAATAAAAAGACAAATTTAGGTAAGATTTTCGTTAAATTTTTAATATGCAATGAATAAAGCCTATTTTTATACTTCCAAATCATGAAGAATTATTTTTTATCAATTCTGTTATTTTGTGCTTATATTGTTCAGGCTCAGGTTGTTTTTCCGTATGTTGAAGTGGAGAAAGACGATGATTTTCGTTCGCTTTCTATCGAAAATTTGACTGTAGAATCTTCGGTGCAAATGGTTTTAGGGACGGTTGTTTCTGAGCAAGTTTTCACCAATACAAGTAATCATGCTCTGGCATTGCGCTATGTAGTTCCGTTGGTAGGAAACCAGAATTTGTATGCATTGACGATCGAAAATGATGAAGAGAAAATTGAATTTCAAGCGGAAACTTTATCCAACGTTCGTCGTGCTTTACAAAAAAATAATCAAACGATTTCTGCGCTTGCAGATCAATCCGAATTGATGACGGTAGATTTGTCGGATTTGCCTGCCGGAAAACAATTGAAAATCCGAATTAAATGGACCAAAATTGTAGAAAAAAATAGGCAAGATTATGCTTTTTTATTGAGTTCTCCGATTGTAAAGCGAACCAAAAATTTTACCATTACAAAACGCTTTCAGTTTGATAAAAAGGATTATTTACCTGAGAATTTTCGTTATCAAATTAATCTTGTTGGAGAAAATGGACAGTTATCTCATTCTCTTCCGACGCATTTTCAGACTATAAAATCTGTAAATCATCCTACCAAAACCTATATCAGTTCAGTTTTTTTTGATCAAACGATTAACTTATCCTACCATTATTTTACAGCAGAAATGCAGGCAAATTTGTTGCGCTTTGATGATGGAGAATGTTCGTATTTTTTAGGAAATATCGTTCCGCCTGCCAAAATAGAACAAGAAAAGTTGAAGCCAAGAGAGTATATTTTTTTGTTGGATACTTCGGGGTCTATGCGGGGTTTTGCTTTGGATGGGATGAAAAAAATGATGCTTTCTGTCATCGAAAAATTGAAGGAATCTGAAAAATTTAACATTTATTATTTCAATAAACATAGCAATCAACTTGCGGTACGTTCAGTTTTTGCAACGAAAGAAAATATAAAAAAAGCGAAAGAAATGTTGCAAAATCTCGAAGGTTCTGGCAACATGAAATTGAATGAAGCGCTGAAAAGAGTGCATCAAATTCCGGTCGATTATTCATTCAATCGTTTGGTGGTAATAGCTTCCGATGGTCGATTAGATCCGAATCAGAATATCCATTTAGATATCAAATCAAACCTAAAAAACGCGCAATATTTTGTGTTGGGAATAGGGGAAGTTGTCGATAAAAAAAATATGAATTATTTAGGATACACTACCGGAATTTCACCCTTGATTATTGAAAGTTCTGAGAATATCGATGCGAAGTTAAAAGCCTTCGAATCCTTGATTCTTACGCCTTTGTTACGAAATATAGAAGTGCAATCGAAGTCGATTAATTTAGAAGAAACTTTCCCGAAAAACTTCAATGGATTTTTGTCGAATCAACCAATCAATTTTGTGACGAAAAGTTGTCATTTGCCTAAAAATGCTCGCTTATCGATTACCGGAAAAGATGGTGATTTTGCATATGCAAAAGAATTTTCTGATTTGGAGTCCACTTCCACTTTTGGTGAAGCAATAAAATATTATTGGCTCTACAATAAGGTGAAATCGTTGATGTTGGAAGAAGAAAGATGTGGAGAATATTGCCGTAAAACAGGGCGTTATAGAAAAGAAATAGAGCAGCTTGGGAAAGAATATAATGTTGCTACGCCGTACACTGTTTTGGTTGAGAATTCTTCTGATCGAAAAGATATTATTCGGTTTCATTACGATTATGATTCGGATGGTGATGGGGTAAATGATTTGGTCGATCGCTGTCCTGATGAAGCGGGAACGCGAGAAACTTTCGGCTGTCCGATGCAAAAATTAGCGGAAGGAGAAAAGCAAAAAGCTTTAGAAAAGTTGGCAAATAATTTGGTGGGAAGTGTAAAGTTTGATTTTGATCAAGCGATTATTCGGGTTGAGGATTTTGATTTTCTAAACAAATTAGCTAAGTTACTTTTGGATTATCCTACCGAAAACTTTTTGATAGAAGGACATACCGATGCCGCAGGAACGGAAAACTACAATCTTTCTTTGTCAGAAAAAAGAGCTTTTGCAGTTGCTCAATATTTAGAGAAAAAAGGAATAGATTTTTCTCGAATGCAAGTAACAGGAATCGGAACTTCTGCGATGAAATATCCCGAATGTAGACCAGTAGAAATGTGTGCAGAATGGAAGAATTTCGAGAATAGACGAGTTGTAATAAAAATAAGACCTTCGAAAGAAAACTAAAAAAAAGCACTGATATTCAGTGCTTTTTTAGTTGTTTTATAGTGTGTTGAACAAAATTTAGGCATTCATCAAACTTTCAATTTCATCAATTTCGATTGGAATGTTTTGCATCAAATTAAAAGGTTTTCCTTCTTTCTGAACTACATAATTATCTTCTAATCGAATCCCGAAACCTTCAGAAGGTAGGTAAAATCCTGGCTCGATTGTGAAAACCATTCCTTCTACAAAATCATCGGTTAAGATTCCGTAATCGTGCGTATCCAAGCCCATGTGATGAGATGTTCCGTGCATCATAAATTTTTTATATGCAGGCCATTCCGGATCTTGATTTTGTACATCTGCTTTGTCTATTAAACCTAATTGCAATAATTCTGCTGTGTACACTTCACCCATATCTTTGTGGAACGCATACCAGTTTGTACCGCTTACCAATCGATCTTCCGCTTCTTTTTTACAACGCAAAACGGACTCGTATACTTCACGTTGTCGGGCAGAGAATTTTCCATTTACCGGGATTGTTCTACTCATATCCGAAGAATAATTCGCATACTCGGCTGCAACGTCCATCAATATCAAATCGCCGTCTTTACATTGTTGATTATTTTGGATATAATGCAAAACATTCGCATTATTACCAGACGCAATAATTGGGGTGTAGGCGAATCCTTTTGAACGATTTTTTAGAAATTCATACACAAATTCGGCTTCTATTTCATATTCCCAAACACCAGGTTTAGTAAAACTCAATACTTTTCGAAAGCCTTTTTCGGTAATATTACACGCTTTCTGAATCTGTTCTATTTCGATAGGATCTTTCACAGAACGCAAACGTTGCAGAATCGGATTCGAACGTAAATAAGTATGAGCAGGATAAGTTTTTTGCAATTCTTTGTTGAAACGTGCTTCACGTGTTTCCACTTCCATCGGTGTTTCTACCCGATAATGTTCGTTTTGGTTGAGGTAAACATTTTCGGTTTCTACCATTAGTGTGCGCAAAACAGCCGGTAAATCTTGTAACCAATAAACGGTTTCTATTCCCGAAACAGCCGTTGCTTGTTGCTTGCTCAATTTTTCCCCTTCCCAAACGGCAATATGTTCATTGGTTTCTCGAACAAATAGAATTTCTTTATGTTTTGGATTTTTAGCATCCGGAAAAAGGATCAAAACCGTTTCTTCCTGATCGATTCCCGAAAGATATAAGATGTCTCTGTTTTGTGCAAAAGGCATTGTGCTGTCTGCAGAAATAGGGTAGATGTCGTTTGAGTTGAAAATTGCTAAACTATTTGGCTGCATTTTTTCGCCGAAATTTTTACGGTTTTTTATGTACAATGCAGGATTTATTGGGTCGTACTTTGTTGTCATTTTTTTCTAAATATTATATTTTGTAGGATAGAATTTTTCTGTCCTAACTACAAATGTACGAACCCGACAGAACAAAAAAAAGAAGTCTTTGTAGAAACAAAGACTTCTTTTAACCAACCTAAACCTATGAAAAAGCATTCGCTTTTTTCTAGAACAAATATGGGATAAAAATTTAATTAAAACAAATCATCCTAGAAAAATAATTTAAAAGAAAGTAAAAACATTGAATTTTATTCATCTTTTAATATGAAGGTTATGAAGGAAGTTTTGGTAGGAAATAAAAAATGAATAAATTTGCCTATTGGGTTGAAAATATAGAAAAAAGCACTTATATTTGCAGGCTCAAAATAATAGTATAAATTTTAAAACGAAATTAAAATGACACATTACGAAACTGTTTTCATTTTAACTCCCGTTCTATCTGATTCGCAGGTGGAGGAAGCAGTTAAAAAGTTTCACGACTACATCACAGCCAATGAGGCGGAGATCGTGGCAACCGAAAATTGGGGTTTGAAAAAATTAGCATACCCTATCCAAAACAAACGCAATGGTTTTTACCATTTAGTCGAGTTCAAAACAGACAATGCTGATTTGGTATCGCAGTTAGAATTAGGGTTCAAACGTGATGAACGTGTAATTCGTTATTTATCTGTAAAATTAGATAAACACGGAGTAGAATGGGCAGAAAAACGCAGAACTAAATTAAAAACCGCTAACAAGTAAAAAAATTTTTGAACTATGGCAATTGATGAATTAGCAAAAAAAGCAGCAGGTGGTAACGAATCAGAAATTCGTTATTTATCGCCTTTAGATATCGAAACACAATCAACTAAAAAATACTGTCGTTTCAGAAAATTCGGTATTAAATATGTTGATTATAAAGACGCAGATTTCTTAATCCAATTCGTAAACGAGCAAGGTAAAATTTTACCACGTCGTTACACAGGAACTTCGTTAAAATACCAACGTAAAGTTTCTAGAGCTATTAAGAGAGCACGTCACTTAGCTTTATTACCATTTATTGGAGACCAATTAAAATAAATAAAACCTAAAAAAGATAGATCATGAACGTAATTTTAAAACAAGATGTAGAAGGTTTAGGTTTTGAATTTGAAGTAGTTTCAGTAAAACCTGGATATGCACGTAACTTTTTAATTCCACGTGGTTTAGCAACAGTTGCTACTCCGAAAAACGTAGAAGAATTAAACAAAGTATTAGAAACTCGTAAAGCAGAAGAAGATAAATTAGTTGCAGCTGCAAAAGAAAAAGTAGCTAAACTAGACAACTTAGAAGTGAAAATCGAAGCGAAAGTTGGTTCTGGAGATAAATTATTCGGATCTGTAAACAACGGAGATTTAGCAGAAGCTCTTCAAGCTCAGGGAGTAGATATCGAGAAGAAAAACATCCGTATCCCAGGAAACACAATTAAGCGTTTAGGGAAATCGGTTGCGAAAATCCGTTTCCACCGTGAGGTAGAAGTTGATTTTGAATTTGATGTTGTTCCAGATGCAGCGTCAATCAAAGCAGCTGAAGATGCAGCGAAAACTAGAGCAGAAATGGCTCGTTTAGATGCACAAAAAGCTACAAGAGCTAAAGAATCTAACGAAGTTTCTTTCAATTTCGATAACCCTTTACGTCCAAAAGTAAAAGAGGAGAAAAAAGAAGAAGTTGAAGTGGTTGAAACTCCAACTGAAGAAACTCCAACAGAAGAATAAACCAAAGTTTATATACCTTCTAAAGTCCGATCAATGTATTGATCGGACTTTTTTTATGGCTGTATGATCTTATTAATATGATGAAGCTTCAACTCAAATTATTGATAGAATAAAGTAAAAGGAAATAATGTTTTAGAAGTTATAGAATTATTTTTTTTTGATTGGTAGAAGTTTTTGATAAGGATTCATCAAGTCGATTTATCATCCTATAAACAAGTAGAAAATTGAAACGCTCTAAATTTCATCCTACCGAAAATAAAAAGAGCGATAAAAAAAATCCTACCGAAAAAGTATTCAATAGATGCTATTTTTTGATGTTCTAAGGAATAATCGTGGTGAAGAGATACGTAGCAAAAAGCGTAAGCAAAACGACACCTTGCTGAACGTTTGTGCGACCAGAATTAAGTGATAAATAAACGGTGAATAAAGAAACCGTGAGCAAGAGAATCGATTTATTGTCGATCCCTAAAGTAACGGTCATTCCGGTAAAATAACACACGATGGCAACGGCAGGAATTGTAAGTCCGATCGAAGCCAAAGCAGAACCAAGGGCTAGATTGAGGCTTGTTTGTAAACGGTCTTTTCGTGCAGCTTTGAAAGCAGCAACTCCCTCGGGCAGTAGAATTACTGTGGCAATGATAATTCCGACCAAAGATTTTGGTGCGCCCATATCAATCACAAAACTTTCTATGGTAGGTGATAATTTTTTCGACAATAAAACAACAGCGATTAAGGCTAGTAAAAGAAGAATGAGGCTACTTATTGTGGTTACTAGATTAGGGGGAGCGGCATGTAACTCAGACATAGTATGATCGTCATCTTCCGGTAGGAAATAATGTCGATGGCGAACAGTTTGTACAGAAATAAAACCTCCATATAGGATAAGCGAAATAATCGCGACGAAGATTAATTGACTGTCCGAATAAACTCCGCCCGGTTCAGCCGTTGTGAAGTTTGGTAGAACAAGGGTAAGAATAGAAATTGCAACCAAGGTAATAAGTGCGGCCGAAACTCCTTGTTTGATAAAGTTCTGTTCTCGGTATCGAAAACCACCTGCAAGCAGACAAACCCCAATAATTCCGGTAAGAATAATCATGATAGCGGCAAAAACCGTATCGCGCGCAAGGACAGAAGGTTGATCATTGCCTTCGGAAATCATCAGCGAAACAATCAACGATACTTCGATAATGGTGATTGCCAAGGCTAAAATTATCGTACCAAAAGGTTCTCCTACTTTATGCGCAACAACTTCTGCATGGTGAACAGCTGTCAGAACAGAAAGAATTAGAAAAATACCTAAGAGTACATTTTGCAGAACCGTCCCCAAAAATCCAAGATTGATGAATAAAAGAAGACAGGCAATGATAGGTATGAGAAGCGTCCAAAGTGGAAGATCGATTTTGAATCGTTTGGCTAAAAATAGGTTCGACATAGGCGTTTTTGTAAAATATGTTTTTTTTGAGGGCTAAAAATACAAAAAATAAATTTTTCTTATAATGTTTACTAATCATTATCATAAAAAGTTTTGGTAGAAAGTGGTATTTTTGACAAACTTTGAAGTTCGATATGGAAATATTAAATCAGCCCGAGAAACTAAAAAAATGGTTCAAGGTTACGTGCGTTTGGGAAGCGATTAGTTGTGCCGTTTTATTTTTAATTGCAATGCCGTTAAAATATCAATACGGAATCATTTGGCCAATGCCTTTTGCCGGTATTTTTCACGGTTTTTGGTTTTCGGTTTATGTAATTTTGGCTTTCATTGTACGAAAGATTTATAAATGGGACGATGAAAATTTTATTTTCTACTTATTATTTGCCTTTATTCCGTTCGCAACATTTTTGGTTCACAAAGATTTGGTCGAAAAAGACTCTGAAGAACAATAGTTTTAAGGATTTTATAACATTTTTTAGCAATCTTTATCAATTTATGGCTTAATCTCTGCAAGAGTTTATTTTGAAAAGTAATTTATAAATTGAAAAAAACAAACGTATGAAAAATGTAGTAAAAGGTTTAATGCTCGTAATGCTTGCTGTTGTATTCTTTGCTTTTAAACCCTTCAAAGCAGATGATCCAAAAGTTGTTATAATAGATGTTGTAAATAACTTAGATACCGAAAAAGACGTTTCGGTGGTGGATAAGTTCATGAAACAAATAGAAGAACTCGACAAAAATAATGTGAAAGTTCTTATGTGGAAAGAATTGACTCAAGACAAAACCAAAGATCCTGCAGCCATTCTATCACAAGTTAATCCTGATTATGTATTAACAGTTAGTTTTAGTAATGCTTCTGCAGACAAAGAAAATGTAACGGCAGTTGTATCAAAAACCAACTTACAAAAAGATCAATCGATTCTTTTGGCAACGGATATTGCAAAAAGTTTAGAGTCTGAGAATGTAGAAAACAAAGGAGTTTTCGAAACCGATTCGAAATATCCACAAGATAATAATGTGCCTGCTGTGTTTCTTAGTGTAGAAGTGAAAAACGAACCAGCCGTTGACGACGAGTTAGCTACTAAATTGGTAAACGTTATCGAAACCGTAAATGTACAAGATTTAGAAGTTCCAGAACCTACAGAAGAAGAACAAGATACTGTAGCTGAGCCTGAAGCAGGCGTTGAGGTAACTCAAAAAGCACTAGAAATAAAAAATGATATTCAGCAAAAACAAGCAAACTTTAAACAACAAGCTAGCGGAATATAATTTTAGTTGAATTAGAATAGTTTTAGTTTACAGGCAAATGGATTGAGGTTTTCTCAATCCATTTGCTTTTTTTTATCTTTGTTAGAAATCACTCAAATGGCAAAACAAGATTACATTGCTCGATATTTCAACATCATCACAAAATTATCTCGTACCCCTTATTGTTCTTACGAAGATTTGTATCAACATCTAGAAAACGAATTCGAAATTTATAGTTTGAGAAATGAAGATGCTTTTTTTAGTTTTTCTAAAAGAACTTTGCAGCGAGATATACAAGAAATCAGAACTATTTTGGGGATTGATATATTGTACAGCCGAAAAGAAAAAGGTTATTATATAGAACAACACGAATTTGCGAGTGATATATTTTTGCAGACAATCGAGCAGATAAACTCTTTCAATGCGCTAAATATGACGCATTCTTTGCAAGAGATTGTACATTTAGAAAAAACGCCGCCGAAGAATACCGATTTTCTTTTGCCGATTATTCAAGCAATTCAGAAAAAAAGAAACCTGAAATTTTCCTACCGAAAATTTGGTGAAGAAGTGATCACACAACGCGAAGTTTCTCCTTTGGCGATTAAACAAAGCCGAAATCGTTGGTATTTGATTGCTCAGGAAAAGGATTTACAAAAAGTTTTTGGGTTAGAAAGAATGCATTCTGTTGATATTTCTGATCACAGAATCGATGAGAAAATTGAGTTTAATTATGAGGAGAAATTCAAACATTGTTTTGGAGTAATTTCTCCAAACACAGAATTACCGAGTCGTGTTGTTTTGCAATTTACCAAACGACAAGCCGGTTATATAAAGACTTTGCCGTTGCATTCTTCGCAGAGAATTGTGCAAGAAGATGAGGAAACTACCACGATAGAATTGTCGATTTATCTTACTCTAGATTTCATAACAGAAATTATTTCTTATGGGAAAGAAGTGAAAGTTTTAGAACCTCAGAAACTGATAGAACAAGTAAAAAGTAAACTAAAAGAAACTTTAGATTTGTATCAATAATTTTCTCGTTCTTTTGGTAGGTTGATATAAAAACTATGATTGTTTTAATTGAATCGTAAAATTCTCATCTAAAAATAGATTTCCATCAACTTTCTCATTCTCCATTACAAAACCTTTTATTTTGGTTGTTTTGTGTTTGGTAATCAAATCAATGGATTGCTTGTTGGTTAATTTTTTAGCATTCCATTCGAAAGGAAGCACAAATCCACAACCCGAAAAATTGGGGCAGCCGTACGCCGTTTTTCCTTTTACCAAAGCATGTTCTTGGCATTTAGGACATTGAAGTTCTTCTATTTTCGGCGTTTCTGTTTTTTCTTTTTTCGGTTTAGGTGTTTCTTTTGGTTCGATTCTGATGGGGCTTTTATAACTAAACTTCACACTATTGGTCACTTCTTTCACCATCTCGATCAGTTCGTCCTTGAACACTTCTAAACTATATTCGCCTTTTTCTATTTGTCGCAATTTCAACTCCCATTGTCCGGTAAGTTCTGGGCTTTTCAGCAAGTCGTTTTCAATCAAATCAATCAATTGAATACCGGTTAAAGTAGCAAAAATGTTTTTGCGTTTTTTCTCAATATATTTTCTTTTGAAAAGCGTTTCGATGATATTTGCCCGAGTAGAAGGACGACCGATTCCGTTTTCTTTTAACAAATCGCGCATTTCTTCATCGTCCACTTGTTTACCTGCCGTTTCCATGGCACGCAACAAAGTTGCTTCTGTGTACGGTTTGGGCGGAGTGGTTTTACCTTGATGAATAAAAGGTTCGTGCGGACCTTGTTCGCCGATCACGAAATTAGGCATTGTCTTTTCTTCTTCTTTTTCTTCCTGATTCTTTTTATCTTTTGGATATAAAACGCGCCAACCTAAATCGAGAATTTGTTTTCCAGTTGCTCTAAAATTTATATCGCCAACTTTCGCTTCTACCAAAGTGTTCGATACGATGCAATCGGGATAAAAAACACCAATGAAGCGTCGGCAAATCATATCATAAATTTTCTTTTCTTCGATCGTTAAATTAGAAGGAAAGTTTCCGGTAGGAATAATCGCGTGGTGATCGGTTACTTTCGAGTTATCGAAAATATTTTTTGTTTTCGGAATTGGCTGTTCTAATATAGAAGCTGTGAAAGCAGCATACGGAGTCATTTTTTGTAAGATTCCTTCTATTTTAGGATGTAAATCTTCTGATAAATAAGTAGTATCAACTCGAGGATAAGTTACCAATTTTTTCTCGTACAAACTTTGTACAAACTTCAAAGTATTTTCGGCAGAATAAGCTAATTTTTTATTGGCTTCCACCTGCAAGGAAGTCAAATCGAATAAACGAGGCGTTTTTTCTTTTCCTTCTTTGGTTTCGAATTCGATGATTTCTAACGGAAATTGTTTCAAATATTCTAAACCTTTATCCGCTTTGTCTTTTGTTTTTAGCCGATCGATTGTAGCAATAAATTCAGTTTCGCGATAAAGCGTTTTTAGCTCCCAATACTCTTCAATCACAAATGCATCAATTTCTTTTTGGCGTTCCACAATCATGGCCAATGTAGGTGTTTGCACGCGACCGATTGACAATACTGTTTTGAAAGGTGCATATTTTTTGGTAAAAGCACGCGTTGCATTAATCCCTAATAACCAGTCGCCGATTGCTCGTGCACTTCCGGCAGCATAGAGATTATTATAGAGATTACCATCTTTTAGGTTTTCGAAGCCCTCTTGTATTGCTTCTTCGGTTAGGGAAGAAATCCATAAACGTTTGAGGGGGGCATTATTTTTGGCTTTTTGCAAAACCCAACGTTGAATCAATTCTCCTTCTTGTCCTGCATCGCCACAATTAATAACTTCGGAAGATTGTTGAACAAGGCGTTCGATAATTTTAAATTGTTTTTCTACTCCTTTATTATGGATAAGTTTTATACCGAAAGAAGGCGGAATAATCGGGAGATAATTCAGGTCCCAACTACGCCAAGTAGGGGTATAGTCGTGTGGCTCTTTGAGCGTACATAAATGCCCAAAAGTCCACGTTACTTGATATCCATTGCCTTCATAGTAGCCATCTTTGCGTTGATTGGCTCCCAAAACTTGGGCTATATCTTTGGCAACGCTCGGTTTTTCTGCGATGCAAACTTTCATAGAATTGATTGAACTGGCAAAGGTCGGAAAAAGTTAAATGCTATAAAAATCATTATTTATTAAAAATAATTAGGATTATCCAAAACTTATTTATTTATATTTGTTAAACGGAAAGTAATAGTAGTGATGTTTTTTTCGATTAAATAGATTTTAGTTGTTATAAAATTTTTTTGTTTCAGAAAAATGACGATAAAACCTCTTTTTTTTATCGAAACATTAAATTTATATGAACAACCAAGAATTTATATGGTTGATTTAAAAAATTTTCACTTAATTTACACCCACGTTAATAAAAACATAAATTATTTAAAAGAATTAGTAAATGGAAAAGAATGTAACTGTACCAGCTAAGCAAACAGGAAAGAAAGCAGGTATTAATCCAGTAATCACAATTGTAATTTTGTATGCTATTGCAGCATGTATTTTCTACCTTTGGTTTGGTAATGAAGGGAACTTTGAGGGCGGAGATGTTGAGTATGGACACCCATTAAACTTCTTAGGAATTATTCGTAAAGGAGGTCACATCATCCCATTCTTGATGACTTTCTTCTTTATGGTAATTGTTTTCTCAATCGACCGTGGTATTGTTTTAGGTAAAGCAAAAGGTAATGGAAGTGTTGACAAATTTGTAAATGACATCCGTGCTTTATTAAACAAAAACGAAATCAACAAAGCGATCGAACTTTGTGACAAACAAAAAGGATCTGTAGGAAATGTAGTGAAAGAAGGTTTAACAACTTACAAAGCATTACAAGATGACAATACCTTGAATAAAGAACAAAAATTAGCACAATTAAATAAAACTTTAGAAGAAGCTACAGTTTTAGAAATGCCAACATTAGAGAAAAACATGACGGTAATTTCTACGATTGCTTCTATTGGTACTCTTATCGCGTTAATGGGAACAGTAATCGGGATGATTAAAGCGTTCTTCGCGTTAGGTGAAGGAGGAGGTTCTCCAGATGCTGCTCAATTATCAGTTGGTATTGCAGAGGCGTTAATCAATACCGGAATGGGGATTGGAGCTTCAGCTTTCGCGATTATCGCTTATGCTTTCTTTACTTCTAAAATTGATGATTTAACTTTCAAAATTGACGAAGTAGGAATGAGCATTCAGCAATCTTTCTCTGCACACAATTAATCTAAACAATCCGAGGAGAAACTTAAGAAGTAAACTCGGTATAAGAATTAAATGATAATACAAAGATTAATTAAACAAACAGAGAAAAATGGCAAGAGTTAAACCGAAAAGACATAGTCCTAACATGGACTTAACAGCTATGAGTGACATGGCTTGGCTTTTGTTAACTTTCTTTATCTTGACATCCAACTTTCGCGAACCAGAAGTGGTAGAGGTGGTAACACCCGGTTCAGTTTCAACCTTGAAAATGGCCGACGACAATATGATGCGAATCTCAATTACCAAGGAAGGTAAGTATTTATTCTCATTAGAAGAAAAAGATAGAATTCCTACCTTAGAAAAAATGGGAGAAAAATATGGAGTAAGATTTACAGACGGTGAAAAGAAAGCCTTTAAAGAAACCGCTGAGTTTGGTGCGCCAATGCAAGGAATGCGTCAGTTCTTGAATTTAACTTCAAGTGACCGTGAAAAATATTTGCAAAGCAACCAAGCCGGAATACCTTTGGACACGATAAGCCCTAATAAAGAAATGATTGATTGGGTTTTCGCTGCAAAGGATGTGAATGATAAAGTGAACCTTGCAATTAAAGGTGACCAAGAAGCTACTTATCCACAATTTAAGTTGCTCTTAAACGAATTGCAAGAAAAGAATATGAACAAGTTCCAGTTGATTACAACTGCAGAACAATAAAGAAATTTAAAAGAAAATGGCACAGATACAAGATTCGTCAGGAAATGATGGAGGTAAAGTACGCTCGAAGAAACAGTCGACTAAAGTCGATATGGCGCCCTTAGTAGATTTAGGTTTCTTATTGATTACGTTCTTTATGTTCGCGACAACGTTTAGTAAACCAAACGTTATGAATTTGAATATGCCACCCAAATTAGATAAACCTTTTGAACAGCAAAATCAAGATGAGATTAAGCTTTCGAACTCATTATCTATTATTATCGGTGGTGATAACAAATTGTATTGGCATCAGTCAGAAGTTAAGGATCTAAGTCCAGAAACTCTGAACGAAACTGATTATTCGGTTGAAGGAATACGTAAGATTATCCAAACAGCTGCTGCTAGAGCAGAAAATAAAGATATGTTTACTGTAATCATCAAACCGACAGATGATGCAAATTACAAAAACGTTGTTGACGTTTTGGATGAAATGGAAATTACCAAATCTACTAAGTACGGGATGAAAGATGCTGATACTAAAGAAGTAGAGGTTTACAAGCAAAAAGCTGGTAAATAAAGGTAAGTCGTAGAATTTTTAAAAAAGAGAAAAAATGTCTAACAATAAAAATTACGAATCATTAAACGAAATTGTTTTCGAGAATAGAAATAAAGAGTATGGTGCATACCAACTCAGAAAAAACGAAAACAATGCCCTATTGAAAGCTTTGCTTCGCGGTAGTATTGTGATTTTAATTTTGGCAGGAGTTATTTGGTTTGCAAACTCAGATTTACTTTCGAATGAGCGAGTAGAAAATGCAGTTGAAGTAAACCTAGAAGATGTAACAATGCCAGAAGTTCCGGAAGAGGAAGAGGTTGTAGAACCAGAACCAGAGCCAGAACCAGAAATTCAACAAAATCATTACCAAGAAGAAACTGCTCAGGTGAAAATGATTATACCAGAACCAAAAAAAGAAGCCAAAGTTGAAGCAACGATTCCGGACGTGAAAGCGATTGAGAATAAAGATATTTCTTATTTTGATCGTGAAGGAAAAGAATCTAAAACGCAAACAGGTGGAGGGGAAGTTAATCTAGATCCAGATGCAGGAAAGAACACTAAACAAGTAGCAAAAAATGATTCTAAAACCGATGGAGGTTCTGCTCCAACAACCGTAACTGCACGTACAGCTGCAATTATGGCAATTTACCCAGGTTGTGAAAGAGATGCACAAAAAGGGAAAGAAGCAGCGCAAGCTTGTCTTAACAAACGTCTTGCAGCCGATATCGGAGATGAATTACAAGATTTTACATCTATCGCTGAATCTAAAGGAATTAATGTAGCCAATGCTAAATTAAACTTCCAGATTGATACCCAAGGTAGAATTGTGAAAATTGAACCAGCTGCTGGTAGTGAGGCAAGTTTAGGTCCTGAAGCTAAAAAAGCATTGCAGAGAATTACCGATCGTCAACAACGTAGAGGTAAAACCATCGTTCCTGCGAAAACAGAAGATGGTAAAGCGGCAATCCTTAACTTTAGTATTCCGGTTAAATTCCAATTACAATAATATTTCATAGAAAATATTAATCATAAAAAACCCGTTTCTTTTGAAACGGGTTTTTTTATTGTAGTTTGATTTTAATAAACTAATTGACTAAAAATTAAAATCTTCGAGTAAATCAATATAGCGATCAATTCCTTGCTCAATTTCCGAAAGATAAATATATTCATCTGGCGTATGCGAACGAGCCGAATCTCCAGGTCCAATTTTTACAGTGGTAAAATTCATCATCGATTGATCAGATAGGGTAGGTGAGCCATAAGTCGCGCAGCCTAATGAAATCCCTTTTTGTACAATTGGATGCGTAGGATCTATTCTAGAAGAGTTCAATCGTAAAGATCGAGGGGCAATGGTAATCATATCCGAAGAAAAATCTTTTTGCAATAGTGCATTTACTACCTCATTACTATACAATTCATTTACCCGAACATCCATCACAAGTTTACACGAATCCGGAACCACATTGTGTTGTTTTCCGGCTTCTATCTGCGTAACCGTTAATTTCACAGGTCCCATAAAATCCGAAACTTTATCGAAACTATAATTTTGTAATCGATTCAAAAGGTCATTGGCCAAATAAATCGCATTGATTCCTTCGTTGCGCGCCGCATGTCCTGTTTTTCCTTTGACTTCAATATCATAGACAATTAAACCACGCTCGGCAATTGCCATATCCATTTTGGTTGGTTCACCCACAATTCCTAAATCTATTTTTGGAAGAGAAGGCAGCAAACTTCCAACATTCAATTTTCCTGAATTCTCTTCTTCTGCAGTTATTGCAACAATAAGATTGAACGGAATTTCTTTGTGTTGGAAATGAATAAAAGTAGCCAATAAACTCACGGCAGAAGCGCCTGCATCGTTGCTTCCTAAGCCCGTTAATCGATCTCCTTCTACTTTTGCTTCGAAAGGATTGTAAGTCCAAGATTTTCCTGGTTTCACCGTGTCGTGATGCGAGTTGAGTAGGATTGTTTTTTTGGTTGGATCATAAGGAGAATGAAAACTATACACATTGTTGTTCATTCGTTCTGCTTTTGCGCCCGCTTGTTCTAAAAATTCGACAATACGATCAGCGGTTTTATTTTCTTCACCCGAAAAAGATTCAATTTCGATTAAATCCTTCAAGAGTTCGATTGCGTCATTTTTAAGGTCTTTTCTGTTTAACATAATACTGTTTTTGTTGGAGTATGAATATTGAGCGCATGAACCAAATTTACTTGTTTCACTCCCGAGGCAATCACTTCGAATGCATTGTCTAATTTAGGAATCATACCTTCGAAAATGATTTTATCCTCTTTCAATTGTTGATATTCTTTTTTATTGATGCTCGAAATAAGCGAAGAATCGTCATGGATATCTCTTAAAACTCCTATTTTATCAAAACAAAAATTTAGTTCAACTTCATAAAATTTACTTAGCGCAATCGCAACTTGCGAAGCAATCGTATCTGCGTTGGTGTTATAAAGTTGTCCTTTTTTATCGTGTGTAATAGCGCAGAGAACAGGGGTCAAGTTCATATCTAGAAATGATTGCAATCTAGGAGTATCTACACTATTTTCATCTAAATCGCCTACGAAACCAAAATCAATAGTGTGTATAGGACGTTTTTTAGCGGTAATGCAATTAGCATCTGCACCCGAAAGTCCCAGCGCATTGATGTTGAGTTTTTGCAATTGTGCAACAATCGATTTGTTGATGTTTCCGGCATATAAACCTGTAACAACATTCAGGGTAGCTTGATCGGTAATTCGCCTTCCATCGACCATTTTAGGTTCGATTCCCAATTGTTGTAAAAGCTTAGAAGCTCCTTTTCCGCCACCATGAACCAGAAGTTTTGGCGATTTTTCTTGTGAAAAAAGCTGTAAGAAGCTAGATAATTCATCTTGATTATCGATGATTCCACCGCCTATTTTATATATTTTCAGCATGTTAATAAAATTGTCGTGTTTTTTTTAAGTTTTTTTACGTTTTACAAAAATAAAGTTTTTAACTTTGTGCTTCAGTATAACAACTGAATTCTTATCAAAAAAATGGAAAAATTATTTCCGCTTGCAAAACGAGGCAAGTTAAATAATCAACAATCTTTTAGGCTCTACAGCCAAGCATTTTTCCTTTTTCATCGATTTTTTCAAGCTCAGTTTCAATTAAAACAAATGCAACTATGGTCGTAAGAGTGGCACATAAAGACGATGTAAAGTATGCAGACGAATTGGTGCTTTGGTATCAAGAGTCGGCAAGACAACGAAAAACGGGAATTGCCAAACGGAATCCGATATATTTACAGCGTAAAATGGTCAATGGCAATGCAATTATTGCTTTTGATGATGATGGTTCTTTGGCTGGTTTTAGCTACATAGAAACTTATGAAGAGGAGAAGTTTGTCGTAAACTCTGGTTTGATCGTTCGTACCGATTTGAGAACTTCTGGAATAGGAAAAGAAATAAAGAAAGCAATTTTCGCCTTGTCGAGAACTAAGTTTCCGAACTCGAAAATCTTTAGTATAACAACTTCTTTGGCGGTGATGCGGATGAATACAAAGTTAGGATACAAACCTGTGACTTATTCTGAGCTAACACAATCCGAAGAGTTTTGGAACGGTTGCAAAAGTTGTAAGAATTATCAAATATTATTAGAAAACGAACGCAAAATGTGTATCTGTACAGGTTTAGTGTACGATAATCTTGATGATGAGTTTGCAAAGAAACAACAAGAAAATAATCAAAATGATGAAAAAGGTGCTGAATAAATATTCATGTCATCAAAAAATTTTACCTAAATTTTGTAAATTTGCGTTTTAATTTGAATAATTATACAGAATGAGTAATAAAAAATACAGATTTCAGCTGATAGAGGAATTAATCTCTACCCAAGAAATAGCAAGTCAAGAGGAATTGTTGAAAAAACTAATTGCCCAAGATGTGCAAGTTACTCAGGCTACTTTGTCGAGAGATTTAAAAGAATTAAAAATAATCAAAGTTCCGACCGAGAAAGGTGATTATCGTTATCAATTACCAGAAGAAGGAATCACAACGCATAACCCGATTTTGCAGAGCGAGGTCAGTTTAGAGTTTTCTGCAAATTTGGGTGTCCTAAAAACAAAACCAGGTTACGCGACCGGTTTGGCTTTCGAGATCGACAATCATAAGCTTCGATCTTTGCTCGGCACAATTGCAGGAGACGATACTATTTTACTTATTTTGAGAGAAAATATAGATCGAAAAAATATTATAGAAGAAATACAAACAATTATACCAAACATAAAAAACAACATTTCATGAGCAAAAAAGCAGTTTTAGCCTATAGTGGTGGCTTAGATACTTCGTACTGTTTAGTGAACCTTACACAAGAACAAGGAATGGAAATGCATACTGTGATTGTGAACACAGGTGGATTTTCTAAAGAAGAACTGAAAGAAATAGAAGAACGTGCCTACGAATTAGGTTCTGCAAAACATGTAACAATCGATATTACCGAAAAATATTTTACCGATTGTGTTCGTTATTTGATCTACGGAAATGTGTTGAAAAATAATACGTATCCACTTTCTGTGAGTGCAGAAAGAATGTTTCAATCTATTGCGATTGCAGAATATGCAAAAGAAATAGACGCCGAATACATTGTGCATGGTTCTACTGGAGCCGGAAACGATCAGATTCGGTTCGATGTTGCTTTTGCGGTAATATCTCCTCAATCGAAAATTATTACTCCAATCCGCGACGAGAAATTATCCCGCCAACAAGAGGTGGATTATTTACAATCGAAAGGCGTTCATTATAGTTGGGAGAAAGCCAAATACTCGATTAATAAAGGAATTTGGGGAACATCGGTAGGAGGTGTTGAAACCTTAACATCCGATCAGGCTTTACCAGAAGAAGCTTATCCTACTCAATTATCCAAAACAGAACCATCGGTTATCGAGATAGAATTTGAGAAAGGAATACCAACTGCGCTCAACGGAGAAAAATTATCGGCTGTAGAACTCATCCAAAAACTAAATGAAATTGGTGGTGAATACGCAATCGGAAGAGATATACATGTTGGTGATACCATTTTAGGAATCAAAGGACGTGTAGGTTTCGAGGCGCCTGCTGCTTATTTGCTTATCAAAGCGCATCATTTATTAGAAAAACATACCCTTACCAGATGGCAATTATTGCACAAGGATACTTTGGCAAATTGGTACGGAACTTTGTTGCACGAAGCTCAATATTTAGATCCTGTGATGAGAGATATCGAAGCATTCTTAGAATCGTCTCAAAAACATGTCACCGGAAAAGTAAAAGTTCAATTGAATCCTTATCATTTTTCTATGATCGGAATCGAATCGCCGTATGATATGATGCAATCGAAAGTTGCCACGTATGGCGAAGAAAATGAGGCTTGGGATTCGAGAGATGCAAGAGGTTTTATTAAGATATTCGGAAATCAATTAAAAATTGTTCATAGCTTCGATTAATTGATTGGTTAAAGTGAGTTCATTCAGTTGAACTCACTTTCTTGTAAATAGCTTATCCAACAAAAAAACAAAAACAAACAAAACATGAAAAACAAAATAACCGTAAGTATTGTAGGAGGTGCCGGATACACAGCCGGAGAGCTTTTGCGTATCTTATTGCACCACCCGATGGTAGAAATTACTTCGGTTTACAGTACCTCGAACGCCGGAAACCCGATTACCAAAGTGCATGATGATTTGTTGGGCGATACAGAAATCTACTTTTCAGACACGATAGATCACAATGCTGATGTGGTTTTTTTGTGCTTAGGACATGGAAAATCTGCTGAATTTCTTTCGAAAAATTCGTACTCAGATCAAACGGTTATTATCGATCTTAGCAATGATTTCCGATTAGAAAAAGATCATCACTACCAGAACAGAAACTTTGTGTACGGATTACCGGAATACAATAGATCAGACATTCAACAGGCCAAAAATATTGCCAATCCTGGTTGTTTTGCTACGGCGATTCAATTAGCTTTGTTGCCTTTGGCTGCGAAAAAAGAAATAAAATCTGCTATCCATATCAATGCGATAACCGGCTCTACTGGAGCAGGGCAAAGTCTTTCGCCCTCTACGCATTTCAGTTGGCGAAACAACAATGTGTCTTTTTATAAAGAATTTTCGCATCAGCACGAAGGCGAAATTTATCAAACATTACATGTTTTGGATACCAATGTCGAGCATAAATTGTATTTCTTACCAATGCGCGGCAATTTTACACGCGGTATTTTGGCAGGAGTTTATCTCGAGTCTGATTTGTCTGAAAATGAAGCGATTGAGCTTTATAAAAATTATTATCAAAACCATCCTTTTACAATTATTTCTGATGCAGAAATTGCACTCAAACAAGTGGTCAATACCAATAAATGTTTGTTGAATATCAAAAAAGAAGGCAACGTTTTGCTCATCACCTCGATTATAGATAATCTAACAAAAGGTGCGGCTGGACAAGCGGTACAAAATATGAATTTAATTTTTGGGTGGGAAGAAACCCTTGGTTTACAACTAAAACCAGTAGCTTTTTAGAGTTTCATCCCTACGATAAAAAAATCAAAACAATAAAAAACAACGCAACAACAAAATATCAAAAAAATAATGAAATTATTCGACGTATATCCAATCATGAATGTTACTCCTGTAAAAGCGAAAGATTGTATTCTTTGGGACGAAAACGGTGAGGAATATTTGGACTTATATGGCGGGCATGCTGTGATCTCGATCGGGCATTCTCATCCGTATTATGTAGAGAAATTAACCGAGCAAATCAATAAAATAGGATTTTATTCTAATTCAGTAAAAATTCCGATTCAGCAAGAATTAGCCGAGAAATTAGGGCGTCTTTCGGGTTACGAAGATTACACGTTATTCTTGGTAAATTCGGGTGCAGAAGCCAACGAAAATGCGGTGAAATTAGCCTCTTTTCATACTGGGAAAGATCGGGTGATTGCTTTTCGTGGTGCTTTCCATGGGCGAACTTCTGGGACGGTTGCGCTGACCGATAACCCAAAAATTGTGGCTCCATATAATGCGCATCACAAGGTTTCTTTTGTAGATTATGATCTGAATGAAATCCAAAAAATTATCAATGGTGGCGATGTGGCTGCAGTGATTTACGAGCCGATTCAAGGTGTTGGTGGGATTATTTTACCTTCGGATGAGTTTGTGCAAGGTTTACGAAAGCTATGTACCGATAACGGAGTTATTCTCATTGCCGATGAAATCCAATGTGGATATGCACGTTCTGGGAAGTTTTTTGCTCATCAACATTCTAACATCAAAGCCGATCTGATTACGATGGCCAAAGGAATGGGGAATGGTTTCCCGATTGGTGGAGTTTTGATATCGCCCGATTTCGAAGCGTCTTATGGCTTGTTAGGAACTACTTTTGGAGGAAATCATCTTGCTTGTGCGGCTGCTGTAGCGGTTTTGGATGTAATCGAAAAAGAAAATTTAATCGAAAACGCCAAAGAGATTGGTGAATATATCGGATTACAACTGAACAAGTTCCCGAAGATTAAAGAAGTTCGTGGTCGCGGTTCTATGATTGGAATCGAATTTGATTTTCCGATCAACGAACTCAAAAATAACTTATTAACCAAACATCATATTTTCGTAGGGTATGCCGGGAGCAACGTCATTCGATTGTTACCTCCACTGACCATTACCAAAGCGTATATCGATAAATTTATCAGTGCATTAGAAACAGAAATAAACATCATCATCAATGGATAAAAAAGTGAAAATTGTTTTCCAAGACGGTTTGGAAATAGAAGGTCAATCATTCGGAGCATATACTTCTGCTGCGGGTGAAATTGTTTTCAATACAGCAATGGTAGGATACAATGAGAGTTTAACAGATCCTTCGTACAAAGGTCAAATCATGGTGATGACTTTTCCGATTGTAGGAAATTACGGTGTGCCAGATGATAAAAAAATGATCGATGAAATCGAAGCTTGGATAGAATCTAGCACAATTCAGGTTTCTGGTTTGGTTGTTTCTTATTATTCGGACGATTATTCACATTGGAATGCGATTCAAAAATTAGGAGATTGGTTAAAAGCGCACAACATTCCAGGTGTTTTTGGTGTTGATACGCGTGCAATAACTAAAAAGTTAAGAGAAGAAGGTTCTACATTAGCCAAAATTGTAGCCGATACAGAAATCGATTTTTACGATCCTAATACCGATCATTTGGTAGATCAGGTTTCGATAAAAGAAGTGAAACGATACAATGAAGGTGCAGAATACAAAGTTGTTTTGGTAGATTGTGGAGTGAAAAATAATATCATTCGTTGTCTGATTCATCGAGGAGTAGAAGTCATTCGTGTTCCTTGGGATTACGATTATTCTACACTTGCGTATGATGGATTATTTATTTCTAACGGTCCTGGAGATCCGCAAATGTGTACAACAACAATCGAAAATATCAGAAAATCTTTGCAAGAAAATCAACCCATTTTTGGGATTTGTTTAGGAAATCAATTGGTAAGTTTAGCTGCCGGAGCATCAACTTTCAAGTTGAAATATGGGCATCGTTCGCACAATCAACCGGTGCAATTAGTCGGAACTAAAAAATGTTTCATCACTTCTCAGAACCATGGTTATGCAGTAGATGACACTCAATTACCAGCTGGTTTCAAAACTTTTTTCACCAATCTTAACGATGGAACATGTGAAGGAATTCGACACGAATCAAAACCAATTTTCACGGTACAATTTCATCCAGAAGCTATGGGCGGACCGGTAGATACAGAATATCTATTTGACGAATTTATCGAGGAAATAAAAAAATATAAAAACGCATAATCAGAACAACAATGATCAACGATATAAAAAAAGTTTTAGTTTTAGGTTCAGGAGCCTTGAAAATTGGGGAAGCAGGTGAGTTCGATTACTCGGGTTCGCAAGCCCTAAAAGCCCTAAAAGAGGAAGGAATCAAAACCATCCTAATCAATCCAAATATTGCCACTGTCCAAACTTCCGAAGGAATTGCAGACGAAATTTATTTCCTACCTGTAACACCTTATTTTGTAGAGAAAGTAATTGCCAAAGAAAAACCAGACGGAATTTTAGTTGCTTTCGGTGGACAAACTGCACTGAATTGTGCTGTAGAACTCAATAAAAATAAAATATTCGAACAGTACAATGTACGCGTTTTAGGAACTCCAATTTCTGTAATCGAATCTACAGAAGATCGAGATATTTTTATCGAAAAATTAGACCAAATCGGTGTGCTTACTGCACGTTCAGAAGCTGTAGAAACTGTAGAAGACGCAATGGCTGCAGGGAAAAGAATTGGTTTTCCTTTGATTATTCGTGCCGCGTATGCGCTCGGTGGTTTAGGTTCTGGTTTTGCCAATAACGAAGAAGAATTATTCGAGTTGGTTGAAAAAGCTTTTACTTATTCGAATCAAGTTTTGGTCGAAGAGTCCCTCAAAGGTTGGAAAGAAGTTGAATACGAAGTTGTGCGCGATGCTGCCGATAATTGTATTACGGTATGTAATATGGAGAATTTCGATCCGATTGGTGTTCATACCGGAGAATCCATTGTAGTGGCCCCATCGCAGACCTTGACCAATTCAGAATATCATAAATTAAGAGAAGTTGCCATCCGAACTATTCGTCATTTAGGAGTTATCGGAGAATGCAACATTCAATATGCGTTCGATCCGGTGTCAGAAGAATATCGTGTGATCGAAGTAAATGCTCGTTTATCAAGATCTTCAGCTTTGGCTTCAAAAGCGACCGGTTATCCTTTGGCTTTTGTTGCTGCAAAATTAGCGTTGGGTTACACCTTAGACGAACTGAAAAATAGTGTTACCAAAACGACATCGGCAATGTTCGAGCCTGCGTTAGATTATTGTGTAGTGAAATTGCCACGTTGGGATTTAACGAAATTCTACGGCGTAAGAAGAAACATTGGTTCTGCTATGAAATCGGTAGGAGAGGTGATGGCAATCGGACGATCTTTTGAAGAAGCAATCCAAAAAGGAATTCGAATGCTCGATATCGGACATCGTGGATTTGTGGCAAATTCGTTCACAATTCCAGAAGGTGAATCATTGGATACTTGGCTTGCCGAACCTAATGACGAGCGTCTATATGCGATAACAGAAGCTTTCAAAGCAGGTTATTCTATCGAAAAAATTCATGATTTAACGAAAATCGACTTATGGTTTTTACAACGGTTAGAAAGAATTTTCAGAACAGCTGAAAAAATTGAAGCTTTAGAACGTTTCGAGCAATTAGAAAAAGAACTTTTACATACTGCAAAAAAACAAGGTTTCTCTGATCAGCAAATCGGTGTCTTGATCAAAGGAGATCGCCTTGCGCATAGAAACGAATTGACAGTTCGCGAACTAAGAAAAAATTTCGGAATCTTACCAGTCGTTAAACAAATCGATACGTTGGCGGCAGAATTTCCGGCGCAAACCAATTATTTATACACCACTTATCACGGAACAGAAAATGATCTGAATCCTGAAACCGAAAAATCTGTTTGTATTTTAGGTTCGGGCGTTTATAGAATTGGTTCGTCGGTTGAGTTCGATTGGTGTGGAGTTAATGCTGCGCAAACTGCATCGAAAAATGGTTATAAAACTATCATCATCAATTATAATCCAGAAACGGTTTCTACCGATTACGATACGTCAGATCGTTTGTATTTTGAAGAATTAACCTTCGAACGTGTGATGGATATTTTAGAATTCGAAAATCCTTTTGGTACGATCATTTCTACTGGAGGACAAATTCCGAATAATCTAGCCATGAAGTTGTATGATCAAAACAAAAATGTTTTAGGAACTTCTCCGTTGCGAATTGATGACGCAGAGAATCGTCATAAATTCTCAGAAATTCTAGACGAATTAGGGATCGATCAACCACGTTGGAAAGAACTTTCTTCGCTAGAAGCGGTTCATACCTTTGTTGATGAGGTTGGTTTTCCGGTGCTTATTCGTCCTTCGTATGTACTTTCGGGTGCTGCGATGAACGTGGTATCTAACACGCACGAATTAGATGCTTTCCTAAAATTAGCCAAAGAAGTTTCACCAGATTATCCGGTTGTGGTTTCGGAGTTTGTGCAAGGTGCAAAAGAAATCGAATTGGATGCGGTTTGTCAAAACGGAGAAATTGTAGATTATGCCGTGTCAGAACATGTTGAGTTTGCAGGCGTGCACTCTGGGGATGCTACTATGTATTATCCGCCGCAAAAAGTGTACATCGAAACTATTCGTCAGATGAGAAAAGTAGCAGCCAAAATAGCCAAACGTTTTGAAATTTCTGGTCCGATGAATATTCAGTTCCTTTCACAAAATAATACCGTTCGCGTTATCGAAACCAATATTCGCGCATCGCGTTCTTTTCCTTTCGTTTCAAAAGTTTCTGGACATAATTTTATCGAGAAAGCAACCAAAATTTTGTTAGGAATAGAAGTAGAAAAAGGAAGATCAGAAGTTGTTTATGATTTGGATTATGTTGGGGTAAAGGCATCGCAATTCTCTTTTACTCGTTTGCAAGGGGCCGATCCTGTTTTGTCAGTGGACATGTCATCGACAGGTGAAGTTGGTTGTATCGGGGATACAGCAGAAGAAGCTTTGCTAAAATCGATGCTTTCGGTAGGATATAAAATCCCAGAAAAAACAGTGTTGATTTCGGGTGGCCCGATCGAATCGAAAGTGGCATTGTTAGGGCCGGCAAAAGAATTGATTGCCAAAGGATATAAAATTTATGCTACCGAAGGAACGCATAAATTCTTCACAGATAACGATGTTTATTCGACTTTGGTTTATTGGCCTTCGGATGAAAAAGAACCGAATGTAAGAACTTATTTACATGATCATAAATTAGATATGGTGATCAATATTCCGAAAAACTTAACCAAAGCTGAGTTGGATAATGATTATCAGATTCGTAGAACAGCAGTGGATTTCAATATTCCGTTGATTACCAATGCTCGATTAGCTTCGGCTTTCATACATGCTTTTACAACTTTGTCGATTGACGATCTGAAAATCAAAACATGGAACGAATACCGAAATAAATAATCCTAAATAGAATATTTATTATATTGAAAAAATCCACTCAAATCGAGTGGATTTTTTTGGTATGAATAGAATCAATTATTATTTTAATAAATTGACAATTGCTTTGAAGTTTCTTTTCTCTGCATGCTCGAGTGGCGTTATTCCTTCCTTGTCCGGAATGTTTTTATCAGCTCCAGCTTTAAGTAAAATATCTATAATTTCTTGATGATTTTTGCTTCCATCCGACAACACCACCGCTTCCATAAGTGCAGTCCAACCCAAACGATTCACATGATTGATTGGGAAATTTGGTGTATTGGCCAAAAGTTGCGCAGTAGCAACATGACCTCGCTCGCAGGCAGGGATAAGCGCTGTTCCGTTGTAGCGATTATAGATTGAAAAATCTGCTCCATGTTCTAGGTAAAGCCTCACGAATTCAGTCATTCCTTCGGCACCAGCAAAAAGAAATGGCGAATCGGCAATATTATTTTGGGTATTGACATTGGCACCAGCCTCTACCAAAATTTTAGCAATCACTAAATTTTGGTTATATGTTGCGTAATGTAGCGGCGTATTGCCATCCGTGTCTTGTTTATTTACATTTCGTTTGCTCGCTATCCAAGAGGAAACTTGATCGACATTGTTGCTTTTTGTTGCTTCTAAAATATCCATTTGAGCGATACTTTTTGGGTTAAGGTTACTTGGGTTTTGTGGATCAGAAAAACAACCCATGACCACAAAGAATAGTAAACAATTAACCATTACTAAACCTTTCATATGTTTATTTTTCTATATTTCATTCAATATAATTAATTAATTATAACTAAAGAATGATTTAACGTAGATTTAAGACACTTTAAGGCAAGTTTATTATTGCTTTTTTAAGTTTTAGAATATACAGTGTAGGTGTGTCGTAAAAATACGAGGAAAAATCGTATATTTGGACAATATTTTTATATATTATATTTTTCAATCGAAAAGTCATCCCTTCTTTGTCAGAAAAATTAATATTTGTAAGCCGAAAGAACATTAGGAAAAAAAGGGAACAACCTTATATAAACAAAGAGTTTTTAGATAAAAGCAAAAACGAACAATTTGTTTCTCTAATATTAGATTACCATATATTTTTATGAATTCGAATAACCGTAAATATTATTTTCAAGCGTTGGATAATTTCCCTTTCAATATGGAGGAAACGATAGAAGCGCTGAATTATGCTTTGTCATACGACGAAAAAGATAGCGATTGTTTGGTTTTGATGGCGAAAGTCTATGCTGAGGTAATGGAAGAATACGAAACTGCAAAAGAGTATTTTTCTTTGGCAATGGAGTATAACTTGAATAATCTGAAAATCTATGCGCCTTATGCAGATTGTCTTATCCAGAATGAAGATTTTGATGAAGCAGAAAGATTGCTCGATTTTGCAATGAAACTGAAAGGAATCGATCGTTCGGGGCTTTGGTTGAATAAAGCTAAAATTGCTGATATGCACCGAAATAAACGTGAGATTAATCGTTGTATAAAAGAAGCAAAAGCTTCTACCAAAACCGTAGAGCAGCTAGAAGCAATCGAAAACTATGAAAATTTCATAGAACGTAAATATCCTCGGACAACAACAAGCCCGAAGAAATCTAACAAAATAACTAAAGCTACCAAATAGGTAGCTTTTTTTATGAAATTATAAATAAAATAAAAATACGTTAAAAAATATTTATACCTTAATCGAAATTAATTATAAAAATAGAAATCTATGAAATCGCTAACAGTATTCGTGTCAGCATTCACATTTTTAGCTTTTGTTTCGTGCAATAAGAAAGTAGAAAACAACGAAGAAAATAAAAATGTTTTTGTTGCCAATTGTGTGTCAGCCGCTAAGAAAGAAACTGCAGGAATGTTCAAAGACGAGGACATTAACACATATTGTGATTGTGCTGCAGAGAAAGCATTAGGTGAATTTACAACTGCAGAAATGTTACAACTTAATGTAGCAGGAGAAGGGTCGGATGTACAAAAACGCTTAATGGAAGTAATCCAGCCTTGTATCGATGACTTATCGAAAAAAGTACAACCTTAATTTTTTTTCTTGATTAGAAAAAATGGTATATGCTTTGTTGAGGTAATAGAACAATTGAAAAAAAGAATTCATGAAAAAACTTATTACATTAGGAGTAATCCTTTTATCTGCAAATGTATTTTGCCAAAAAAACGATCTGAAAAAGAATTTTATAGATAGTTGTAAAAAAGAAGTGCAATCCTCAATTGGGAAATATTCTGAGAAAGATTTAGGTGATTATTGTAGCTGTGCTGCAAACAAAGTTGCAAAAGATTTTACATCTTCAGAATTAGAGAAATTGGATAATGGAGCACCAGAAATGAAGGATAAATTAGTTGCTACAGTAGAACCTTGTGTTGCTGAGCTTCGTAAACAAGCCTTGTAAATCAAATTGATAAAAAATAAAAAAAGCTCGAATCATCGAGCTTTTTTTATTTAGTTTTTCTTCAAAATTTCTTCAACATAAATTCTAACTTCTTCTTGTCCGTCCGAATCGAGTTGCGCTTGGAAATTCTCCAACTGATCCAACACTTTTTGACGATCCAATTTCAGGAGCAATGCATGACTGCTCGCCAAAAAGACGCTAATGCTGTCTAAACCAAGCTCGTGAAGATATTTTTCGTTCGACGTTTTTACTTGCTCGTAAATCTGACAAAGAAGATTGAATTTCTCGAATGCTGCTTCGTTTTGTTCTTTTGCTTCTAAGGCTAATAAATAATGAAAAATTAATTGAACCGAAGGCATATTTCTCTCCGTACCGAACTCCGTATATTTTTCTAAAGCCGTCGCAAAAAGTGTTTCACTTTTCTCATACTGCTCATTAAGCGTTGCCGCAATCACAGCATTGAACCAATCATCCGAATTGTTGCTTTTTTCTGCAAGTTGACTAAACGCTTCATCGGCTTCAGCCCATTTATTTTGGGCATAATGACAAAGAGCAATTAGTTTTTGTGCATCATACAAATCTTTCTCAGTTGTTGCAGTTTTTTCTAACTCTTCTGCAATTTTCTGACTCAAAATATATTGTTGATTATCGAATAAGTCGATTGCGGTGTTCAAAATACTATTGGTAGATCTTTTCTCAAAAGCTTTGTTGTACGCTTCGAAATGTTCTCTCAATCGATCTTCGTATGTTTTGTAGTTGTAGTTAATATTCATGTTTGCAAAATAAACAAAATTTGTTAATTCTTTTGATCTAATAAATAACGAATAACAGTTTCGGCAGCATACAAACCAAAAAGTGCTGGCATCCAGCTATTTGTACCATAGAAAGATTTTTTAAAATTTGTACCGTCGGTTAATTTTACGCTATTTTCATCCGGAACTTCGGTCGAAAATACAGCTTTCACACCTTTCGAAACGCCCATTTTTTTCAAGCGTCGACGAATAGTTTTGGCAAGCGGACAAACATCTGTTTTGCTAATATCTTTTACCACCACTTTGCTTGCCAACATTTTTCCGCCCGCGCCCATATTGCTAATAACTTTTACTTTTTTGCTTTTCGCAGATTTGATGAGGTTTAATTTTGGTGTAATACTATCGATACAATCCATCACATAATCAAATTCTGTTGTAATAATTTCAGTGGCGCGTTCTGGTGTGAGAAATTCCTGATGTTTAGTGAGCTTCAGCTCGGGGTTGATGTCGAGCAGTCGCTGCGCAAGTACCTCTATTTTGGGCTGATTTACCGTTGAATGTAAAGCGGGTAACTGCCGGTTAATGTTCGTAATATCAACAACATCACCATCGACAATGGTGAGGTTTCCTACTCCTGCGCGTGTGATAAATTCTGCCGCAAACGAGCCAACTCCGCCCAAACCAACAATCAAAACATGAGCATTTTTTAGGCGCTCTATTCCTTCTGTTTTAAATAATAATTCTGCTCTTTCTTGCCAAATAGCCATTTTGTTAATGAAATTTATATCCAAAAAATCGTTCAACATTGCGTTCGACTGCGACTTTTATTTCATCCAAACTACAAGCTTTTAAAGTTGCAGCTTTCTGATATATTTCTTCAATCGGAAACAATGCATCATCCGTTTCGAGAAAAATTTTTTCCATCGAAAGGTTTGCAAAGATAGTTTGTAGATTTTGGTTTTTCATCAGATTTACTCCAAAACTTACCTCGTGTCCTTGCGCATGAATTTGTTTCAATAAGAGCTCGTTTTTTCGGTACCCATGGAAAAGAAATTGTTGCTCTATTTTTTCGGTTTTATGAAGATTCAGAACCTCTTGATACGCCTTTACACAATGAATAATAATTGGTTTTCGGTAGAATGAATTAAGGCGCAATTGCTCGATAAAAACTTTTTTTTGAAACTCAAAATCAACTTCAGAAAGCTTATCCAAACCACATTCTCCTAGCGCTAAACAATTTTCTGTTTTTAATTTATTGTCTAATAGAATTAACTCATCTTGCCATGTTTCTTTTTTGATGAACCAAGGATGCAAGCCACAAGAAAAATAAGGTGGCTTGATATTTTCGGTCGGATAGATGTTAAGAATCTCGATCACCGATTCTTTTGGACGCAAATGATGCGTGTGAATATTGAAGAGTTTAGACATTTTTTTGGCAGGATTTTCTTCATTACAATTTAAAGTGTTTATTTTCTGATTCCAAGAAAAAATAGTAATTTTCTAAAATGATTAATGAGGTAGTTGTCACAGCAACACAAAAAAAATATTTACCGTGGTTAGCTGCATTAGCTATTTTCATGCAAACCTTAGATGGCACAATTCTCAATACATCTTTGCCATCTATCGCAGCAGATTTGGGGAAGTCGCCCTTAGAAATGCAGTCGATTATTGTGTCCTATATGCTGACGTCTGCGTTGTTGATCCCACTTAGCGGTTGGTTATCCGATCGGTTTGGGACAGCAAAAGTTTTCCGTATCGCTTTATTGCTTTTTACTTTAGGTTCTGTTTTGTGTGCCTTTTCATTTTCTATTCAAGGGTTAATCATTTCGAGAATTGTTCAAGCAATTGGTGGAGCGATGATGGTTCCGGTTGCACGATTGGCTATTTTGTACGCGTATCCGAAGAGTGAATTGTTACGCGTGATCAACTTCATGACGATACCTGGTCTAGTCGGTCCATTGCTTGGACCTACTTTGGGAGGTGTTTTGGTCGAATTGCTTTCTTGGCATTGGATTTTTCTAGTAAACATTCCGGTAGGATTATTAGTTTTATGGTTGAGCAGAAAAGCCATTCCTAATTTTACAAAACCAGTTTTCAAGTTCGATACAGTAGGCCTTATTTTGATTGGAGGTGGTATGATTATTTTGACTTTGGTTTTCGAAATTGCCCCTCATGAAATCGACAACCTTCGCCTTTTAGGATTACTTTTGTTAATTGCTTTCTTCCTTTTTAGTGGTTATGTTTTTTATGCAAAAAGAAGTACGCATCCGTTAATCAACTTAAATTTATTCAAAATTAGAACCCTGAAATTAAGTTTAATCGGAAGCATTTTTACCCGTTTAGGTATCGGAGGGGTGCCGTTGCTCGTTCCTTTGCTGTTGCAAGTGGGTTATGGTTATTCGGCGCCAGTCGCTGGGCTAATGATGATTCCGTCTGCTTTGGCTACCATCACAGCAAAGTCTTTGGTTGTGCCAATTGTTAATCGTTTGGGTTACAAAAAAACACTTATCTATAATACGTTTATGTTGGGGATTTTATTTATAATATTCTACTTCCTCAAAACAGAATCACCGATTTATTATATCATTCCGTTATTGATGATTCAAGGTTTTTTTAGCAGTATTCAATTCACCGCGATGAACACCTTGGCGTTAGCAGATTTAGATGATAAAACCTCTTCCGAAGGGAATAGTATGTTGGCTCTAACACAGCAAATATCGATGAGTTTAGGGATTTCTGTTGCTTCTTTTATCTTGTTGCTTTTCCAAAAATATGAAACAACCAACACGAGTTCTGTGCTTGCCTTTCGCAATACATTTTTAGTGTTAGGAATAATTACAATTGTTTCTACAATCGTTTTTTTCCAACTAAAAAATAATGACGGAAGTTCGATGAGTGGGCATATTAACGTAAAAGATGACGATCATTCGTAAGTTCTCCTTTCAAGTTTTTTTCATATTCAATCTTGAAGTCTTGGTAGGATAAATTCTGACCTAATAAATAAATCACTTTCGTGATCGCGGCTTCCATTGTCAAATCAAAACTACTAATTACGCCCATTTTTCTTAGAGGTAAACTCGTTGCATATCGTCCGATTTCGACCATTCCTCCGGCGCATTGCGTATTGATGATAAGATGAACTTTTTCTTCGACTTTTTTCTTCAAAATATCTATAAACCATTCTTCGGTGAAAATATTTCCCGTTCCATAACCTTCTATAATAAAGGCTTTGATGTTGGGAGTCTGAAAAATATTTTTCACAAATTCTTGCGTAATTCCGGGGAAGATTTTCAGAACGCCAACCGAAGGATTCAATTGTTTATTGATGGCAAATTTACCTTTGATCGGATGTTGAAAAAAGAGATTTTTTTTCACGTCTAGGTGAACACCACTGATGCCTAACGAAGGAAAGTTGGGTGAATCGAATGCATCGAAATTTTCTGCATTGACTTTGGTTGCACGGTTTGCTCTAAATAATTTATACTCGAAATAGATACAAACTTCTCGGATAACCGGTTCGTTTTTTTCCATCAGACTTGCCAAAAGAACAGTCGTAATCAGGTTTTCTTTGGCATCTGTTCTCAATTCTCCAATCGGTAATTGCGAGCCTGTGAAAATAATTGGTTTATCCAAGTTTTCGATCATGAAACTTAGCGCAGAAGCAGTGTACGCCATGGTATCGGTTCCGTGTAGGATGACAAAACCATCGTACAAATCATATTTTTCTTCTAAAACTTCTCCAATTTGAATCCAAATTTCAGGTTTCATATCGGCGGAATCTATGGGATTGTCAAAACTATAATATTCTAGATCACAATCAATTAAAGAAAGTTCTGGGAGTTTTTTGATGAGATTGTCAAAATCAAAAGGGACAAGAGATTGCGAATTGTAATCCATTGCCATTCCGATTGTTCCGCCTGTATAAATGATTAAAATTTTAGGATTCATATCGATTGAAAAGTTTTGATTGTCCAAAAATATTGATTTTTTTCTTGATTCAATGCATCAATTATCCGAAAGAAAATTCGCTGTAGTAGAGAGAATCGCTTATCTTCGTGTAAAAATCCTACCAAAATGAAATTTAATTTTTTATGTATTCTTTTTAGTTTTTTTCTAGTGCCGCTTTTTGCTCAAGAAGGTAAATTGTTTGATGTAGAATATGATGTGAAAGGACAAACGGTGAATACGCTTGGTTTTACGATGGCAAAATGCAGTCAGATATCAATTCAGAATGCATGGACGAATTGGGTAAAAGCACGCAATGGAAAATTGGCTTTGCTCAATAAAAATGAAGCCAATGAAGTTAGATTTAAAAATTCTCCCGAAAGTTACAAAGCAACCCTAAATTTAGTTGATGAAGGCAATGATTCTCTCACTGTAATCACAACGTTGGTCGATGGAAATGGAATGTATGCCAATGCTTCGTCGGTGGATTATCCAGAAATATATGAGCGTTTGAAAGATTTATCTTTCGAGATGAGAAAAGGTTGTTATCGGTACGAGTTAACGCAGGCGAATGAATACATGATTCGGTTGAGTAATCAGAATCTAGAATTGCAAAAGCAAAAAGGAAAAGCAATGCAAAATTTATTGAAAAATCAGAATGAATTATTAAAATTAGAAACGCAAAAAAATAGTGTTACCGAAAAGTTATCAACCATAGAAAGCGATTTGATGCAAGCAACAGATGATCGGAAAATAGACAAGTTGATGCGACAAAAACAAAAAGTAGAAGGTGATTATTATGGTTTGGATAGCAAAATAGGAAAGCTAAATGAATCGATCAAAGGAGGAAATATTCAGTTAGAACAGATCGAACAATCTTTATCGGGTGGAATGGAAGTTTATCAATCTCAAAGTCATTTAATCGAAAGTTTACGATCAAAATTAAATGAAATATATCGATAATGGCAAAATTTTTGTTATATTAGAGGTAGTATAAAACTATATTAAACCTCAAAAAAAACAGAATTATGGGATTATTTTCATTTATTAAAACGGCTGGCGATAAATTATTCGGTGGCAATGATTCTCCGGAAGAAAAAGCACAAAAAATAAAAGATCATGTGAGTAAATTTGGTTTCGATTTGAGTGGTGTTACTTTTGCCGTAGATGGTGAAAAAGTAGTGGTTTCGGGTGAAGCGAAAAACTTAGATGAAAAACAAAAAATATTGGCCACCGCTGGGAATGTGGAAGGAGTAGAAGGAGTAGAAGATCAATTGACTTTACGTGAGGCATTAAAAATCGAAATTCCTGATTTGTCTAAAACCTTATACACAGTACAAAAAGGAGATACTTTGTCTAAGATTGCAAAAGAAGTATATGGTGATATGATGAAATATCCTAAAATTTTCGAAGCCAATAAACCAATGTTGAAAGATCCGGATAAGATTTATCCAGGTCAAGTATTATACATTCCGCAAGACTAATTGTTAGCTTTGTAGAAAGTAGGAAACTTTCAATTCTTTTTGAGTTGAAAGTTTTTTGTAAAAAAAAAGGTTATTTTAAAAGCTTAGTACTAAAAAGTACTTATTTTCGTTTATCTTAAATAATATAAATAGTATATCATAAAAATAGAAATATGAAATTATCAATTTTTCCAGTAGCTGCTTTGGCATTTACAATGTTGGTTGGTTGTGTAAGTCAAAAACAATATGACGAGTTACAATCAAGATACAACACTGCGTATGCTGAAGGACAAGCTGCACAAAATGAATTGTCTGCTGCGAAAGCTAGAATCGAAGGATTAGAGAGTATGATCGAAGCAGAAAGACGAAATTTAAAATCTTTGGAAACTGCTTTCCAAACTTGTCAATCATCTTTGAACAATTGTTTAGATGGTAAAAAAGGTGATGCGGTAAATATTTCTAAATTATTAGATGAAATTGCTGCATCGAATAAATATATCCAACATTTAGTGAATACGAAATCAAAATCAGATTCATTGAATATGGTGTTAACCAATAACTTAACACGTTCTTTATCTCGTGAAGAAATGCGTGATATCGATGTACAAGTGTTGAAAGGTGTTGTGTATATTTCATTAGCAGACAATATGTTATACAAATCTGGTAGCTATGAAATTTCTCCAGCTGCTGGTGAAACATTGAGTAAAATTGCCAAAATTATCAAAGATTACCGCGATTACGATGTATTAATCGAAGGTAACACGGATAATGTACCAATTAACCGTCCGAATATCCGTAACAACTGGGATCTTTCTACTTTGCGTGCATCTTCTGTTGTGCAAGCATTACAAAACCAATATGGGGTAGATCCTAAGCGTTTAACTGCTGGTGGGCGTGGTGAGTACAATCCTGTAACAACGAATGCTACCGAAGAAGGTAGATCTAAAAACCGTCGTACACAGATTATCATTACTCCGAAATTAGACGAATTTATGAATCTAATTGGTCAAGCACCTGATGCTAAGACAGGAAAAAAATAAATAAAAATTTAGTTGAAAAAGAGGCTGCATTCTGCAGCCTTTTTTATTTTTGTAGAATAATCATAGCCAACCCATGGAACTTTACTATTCATTTTCATCTTTAATTATCTTAGCTTCTATTTTTGCATACATCAATCATCGATTTATCAAATTACCAGGAACAATAGGTGTGATGTCTATGGCTCTGATGTTTTCTATTTTTTTAATCTTCTTTGGCGATAAAATCTTTGCCGAAGAATTGTTAGATGATTTTTCTAGGCTAATACATGGTTTCGATTTTTCGACTGTATTGATGAGTGTGATGCTTAATTTTTTGCTTTTTGCAGCCGGTATTCATATCAACATTAAAGATCTTCGAGAACAAAAAGGACCGATCATTGTTTTCTCTACTTTGTCAGTTATCATTACTGCGTTTTTGGTTGGTACAGCAATGTATTACGTCCTACCTTTACTAGATTTAAAAATTCCTTTTATCTACTGTTTACTTTTTGGTACTCTCATTGCACCGACCGATCCCGTAGCCGTTCTAGGAGTTCTGAAATCGGCTAAAGTTTCTAAATCTCTAGAAACCAAAGTGGCAGGAGAGTCATTGTTCAATGACGGTATTGCAGTAGTAATGTTCAGTATTCTTATTAGTGTTGCTTATGGTAAAGATGTAGATATCTCGTTTTTGGGCGTTTCCGAATTGTTGCTCAAAGAAGCAGGAGGCGGATTGTTATTAGGAATAGGATTAGGTGTTTTAGGTTCGAGAATGATGAGAAGAATCGATGATTACATCATCTCTGTTTTGATCACTTTATCGGTAGTAATGGGGGGTGCTACCATTGCCAGTTCTCTACATATGTCGAGTCCATTAGCGATGGTTGCTGCCGGTTTGATAATTGGTAATTTCGATGAGAAATCGGATATGTCTCCAATAACCAAAGATTATTTATCGAAGTTTTGGGAATTGGTTGATGAAATTCTCAACGCAATACTTTTCTTGTTTATTGGATTTGAGTTGTTGATTATTAAAGATTTAGATAATTATATTCTGCCGGGAGCAATTGCGATTTTTGTTGTCTTGTTGGCACGTTATTTATCTATTTGGATTCCGGTTCGATTGGTTCCTTTCAAAAATAAATTTAGTAATCATACCGTTTTTGTCCTCTGTTGGGGAGGAATAAGAGGTGGTGTGTCGATAGCTTTGGCCTTGTCGATCATCAATCCAGACTATAAAAATATCATTGTATCGATAACTTATATCGTTGTGATTTTCTCTATCATTGTACAAGGTTTAACCATTGGGAAAGTCGCCAACAAAGGAAAACTAGAAGAAGAATCTATGCAAGAGGATCTGATTGCTCATCCCAAAAAATAGACTTATTAAAAAAGGAGAATTAATTTATAATTCTCCTTTTTCATAGTAGCTTGGTTAACAAATAAATATTTTTTTCCAGAAATTAATTATTTTCGTTACCCAATAATCCGCCAAATACTGATTGAACTATTCCTAAAACAACTCCATACAAAAGTGCATACCAAAAACCATCTACCGTAAAGTAATCTCCCAACATTTTATCAGCTAGTAAAATGATAAGGGCTGTGATTACGAACGAAAATAACCCTAGGGTAAGGATAGTAATCGGAAGACTAATAAAACGCAAGACTGGCTTGATAAATGCATTTAAAAAACCTAAAACGATTGCTAATAAAATAGCTGCTCCGAAACTTTCAATGTGCACTCCTGGTAAAATGTTGGCAAGAACAAATACAACTAAGGCTGTAATAAAAAAGTTAATAATAAATCCCATATTCTTTTTTTATTTTCATCCAATGCAAATACTTTACCAAAAGGCATAAAAAAAACCGATTTATAAAAATCGGTTCTTTTCTAAAAGGGTAATTATTGATATTTATTGTTTATCGAAAAGGTTTTTCATGTTTACTTCTGCGTCTATAATCGCAGGTAAATCTTTGATTGCTACTCTTTTTTGCTCCATTGTATCGCGATGGCGCAAAGTAACCATATTATCATTTAATGAATCGTGGTCAACCGTTACACAGAATGGCGTTCCGATTGCATCCATACGACGGTAACGTTTACCAATAGAGTCTTTCTCTTCGTACATCACATTAAAATCATAGCGTAATTTGCGAACAATTTCTTCTGCTAATTCTGGTAAACCATCTTTTTTTACCAATGGTAAAATTGCTGCTTTTATCGGAGCAATTGCCGCTGGTAATGCTAAAACTACTCGCTGTGTTCCGTCGGCTAATTCTTCTTCTCTCAAAGCGTTTGAGAAAACTGCTAAGAATAAACGATCGAGTCCTACAGAGGTTTCTACTACGTAGGGTACGTATGATTCGTTGGTTTCGTTATCGAAATATTGTAGTTTTTTACCAGAAAATTTTTCGTGTGCTTTCAAATCAAAATCGGTACGCGAATGAATTCCTTCTAACTCTTTGAAACCGAATGGGAAACGGAATTCGATGTCGGTTGCTGCATTTGCATAATGGGCCAATTTCTCGTGATCATGAAAACGATAATTATCATCTCCTAAACCTAAAGATTTATGCCATTTTAGGCGAGTTTTTTTCCATTTTTCGTACCAATCTAATTCTGTTCCTGGTTTCACGAAAAATTGCATTTCCATTTGTTCGAATTCTCTTTGTCTGAAAATAAATTGTCTTGCAACAATCTCATTTCTAAAAGCTTTCCCGATTTGTGCAATTCCGAAAGGTAATTTCATTCTACCTGTTTTTTGCACATTGAGATAATTAAGGAAAATACCTTGCGCGGTTTCTGGACGTAAATACAAATCCATTGCTTGTTCTGCTGTTGCCCCTAATTTGGTCCCGAACATAAGATTGAATTGTCGTACTTCTGTCCAGTTTTTAGAACCGGTAACAGGATCAGCAATTTCTAATTCTTCGATCAAAGCCTTTACATCTGCCAAATCGTTATTTTCTAACGATTTACCCATTCTACCAAGAATAGTATCGATTTGATTTTGATATTCAACTACTCGTGGATTGGTCGCTAAGAATTGTTCTTTATCAAAAGCATCACCAAAACGTTTTTCTGCTTTGGCAACTTCTTTTTCTATTTTATTTTCGATTTTTGCGCAATGTTCTTCAATCAAAACATCGGCACGATAGCGTTTTTTAGAATCTTTATTGTCTATCAACGGATCGTTGAACGCATCGACGTGTCCAGAAGCTTTCCAAGTGGTAGGATGCATAAAAATTGCAGAATCTATCCCGACGATGTTTTCATGCAATTGCACCATCGATTTCCACCAATATTGTTTCAAATTATTTTTTAATTCTACCCCGTTTTGTGCATAATCATACACGGCAGATAAACCATCGTAAATTTCGCTCGATTGAAATATAAAACCATATTCTTTCGCATGCGAAACTACTTTCTTGAAAATATCTTCTGACATAGTATTGTAAGTTCTAACTTTTTAAAGTGCAATTTTAGTGAATTTTACCGAGTTTTTATAGTATTTGGGTTGCTTTTGTAGGATATTTCTCATTTTTAAGCAAAAGTAAGATGAATTGTAGATAATTTGAATCAAAAACGAGACAGAATCTAATTTTTTATTATTTTTAAGTGATTGTCGGAAACGGTGTTTGCGAAAGTTTTGATCAAGTTGTCTTGAAAATATATTTTTGTTTTTTGTATGAATATTATCAATATTTTTGCTCGAATTTTATCGAAAACAAACTTTCGATTTCGATGATTAAAGACCTAATACTTGTATGAAAAAAATAGTTTATTTTTCTTTTTTATCATTGTTGTTTTTTTCTTGCGTTTCGCAAAAACAACATAAACAGGCGGTGCAAGAAAATATTCTTACGCTACGAGATAGTTATTGTAAAGCTCCTCATCATTACGATTTTGCGTACGAAGTACCGTCGTATAATTCAGATTCTATTCTACAGGCGAATCAACATCTACGAGAAAGTTTTACCGATCAAAGTGTTTTGATCATGAATGCGCTCGGGACTTTAGATGAGGTGGAGGCTATCATCGAACTGAAAAAAAATCCTACCATAGATTCTAAGATAGAAATGTTGCAATTGAAAAACATTATTAACAGTAAAATTACGATTTCTTTGACTGAACTCGATGCGGTTGCTGCTGAATTTGATTGCGAAGGAGAACGAGTGGCACAAATGGCAAACTTTGTTGATAATCTCAACGAAAATAAGAACAATAAATTGGTGATCTATTCTATTGTTGCAGGTGCGGCGGCCTCGATTGCGAGTGGAATTATCAGTGATGATAGTTGGAGTAATGCTGTGGATATTTCGGGTGGGGTGATAGGAGCAGGGCTTGGTTTTGCTACGTTAAATCCGAAAGGGAAAAAAGTTGAGTTTATTCATGAGCGAAATTTATTGCGCGATGTGTGGGAAGAAAAATTACAATCGAAAAATTTCCCTCCATTTGTGTGGTATATGTACACGGAAAAACGTTTTTCTAATAATCCAGACGGTTTATCGATCATCCAAAACATAAAAAAACGTTGGTTGCATTTTAATTTTCATAACAATATAGAAGAAGCGAATCATTCGGTGATTTTTAACGATGGTGGAATTTATCGTGCAGATGATTTACATAATCGTACTTCGATGCTCAATCAGATGCAATCGGCAACAAGAACAATCAATCAAAGTATTAATTATCTTTTGTTGGATTTGGATCGATTTATTTTATAAAATCCATCCTAACAATAGTTAAGAACATTTATTACAGTCGACAAAATAGGTAACCTAAGGTTGCCTATTTTTTTTGGTTAAAACTTTTGATTTTAAGATTTTTTATATTTCTGCATTTATATCATTGTTTTTTTTTGATTTGATATTTTACAAAGACGTAGTTTGTCCGATAGGGAAGTTAGCTTTGAGTATAATTACGAATTATGAAAGAAAAAGTTGATGCAATGGAAAATTTTCTTGTTGTAAATGGTCTGAATAGATCATTTTTAGGGAGTTTGAATTACCTTCGAGATGGGCTGGCTTCTTTTTTTCGAGAAGCGCAACACAACAAATGGATTTATGAGAATATTGTGATTCTGCTCGAGTCTAGTCCGACCAATCGTTTTACGATGGCCGACATTGCATTAATCAATTATACTATACAAAAAGAGTCGCAAGAGCGAGTTTCTGTCATCATGAATATTCAAGAAAGTTTTCTTCTAAGGGATGACGATTTACAACTCACCATTTATTATTTGTTAGATGAATACACAATAGTTTAGAAAATAATAGATACAATAAAAACCAACTTATCTATATCAATCAACCTAAAAAAGAAGCCCTAAACTGCATGTTTAGTTTAGGGCTTTACATTGTTTATTGTAATTATTTCATAGTATTAATTAAATAAATGAATAATCCAAATAATAAGTAATGAGAAGGTAGATAAAAAGAAATTGTTTAGAATATGAATTAACAAAACATACCAAATGTTTTTGGTCCATAGGTAAAATAAATTTAGGAACAAACCTGCAGTCATAAAGCTAATGGTTGACAATATATTACCATCAAAATTGTTGTAGTGAAGTAAGCCAAAAATTATTGAATTGATTATAACGATTGATATTCTCCAAAGGATATTGGGTGTAAATAATTTATGTAGTAAGGTGTATCTAAAGACGATATCTTCTATTAGTGCAGTAAATATTGGACCTAATGAAACTATAATTAATAAAAAAGTAACTTGCAGTTCCTCTGTGTTACTTAAATTAATGTTGATAGCTTTCGATTGTGGTAAAAAACTTCTTGTAGTGGATATTAAAATTTGCAATATGATTGCTCCAAGAAATACTAACAACCAAGAAAACATTTTTCCTTGTTTGAATTTTAACCAATGCAACTTTAGGGCTGGTCTATACAATAGAATAATAATTATGAATAATAAACCCCTAAACAAGGAGTCTGCTAGAGCAACTAGTTGTTTTTCATTCACAATAAATTGAAATATATAACTATTTAGAAATATTAAGGGAATGAAAAGCAGAGATAGCCAATCAATTTTTGAAAATGAAATATTATCAGGAAAATTTTCAGCTTTAGTTGTATTGATTTTTTTAGCTATTTTAGAATAGAATCTCATTTTATATATTTTAGGGTATGAGTGGTAAACCATTTCGGTTATCTCACAATTTAAAAAAAAAATAAGTAAATCTGTATATGAAAAAAGATTACTCTAACATTAAGATAAAATTTTAGAGGCTAAAGAAAGTGATTGCTTTTCAATTTTTCGATAATAATTTATTTAAATTAAAGAAATTTTCTATATTATAAAAGTAAATAGTATAGATTGAAAGAAGCCCTAAACTGCATGTTTAGGGCTTTGTATTTTGAAATCTTTTTATTGTTGGTTTCGAAGATTATTCAAACCAACTTCTAGAAATTTAAGATATTCTTCTCTTACCGATTTAGGATGTAGGGAAAGTAATCGTTCGTTATGGGTTAATAATTCTTGGTAAAAATCATAAGTCGGAACTAAATTCAGCTCCAATTTTAATTCGTTATTGTTATCTACAAGAATTTTTTGCGAATGATGAATTGGTAAAGATTTCACGTACATTCCTTGCCATGGAATTAGCGATAAAGTAATTTTTGTAGGTTTTTGTCCTAATGTCGATATTATCCCAAAAGAATGCACAAACATTTCTTCTACATTTACTTCTTTTTGTACAAAAGTGGAAGAGTGAATATCTAAATTAGAAATTCGATCTAATCCATAAGTTTTCAGGATAAAATTTTGATCTCTTCTATCTTTCGCAATCAAATACCAACGGTTTCTAAATTCTTTCAACGCATAAGGTTCTAAAATCCTTTTCAAAGGTTTGCCTTCCCAATATTTAGTATAGGTACAACTAATAATTTTATTATTTTTTATTGCATGAATTATTCCATCTAAATTATCTAAACCCGAGGCTTGTCTTTTTTCGAAAAGTAGAATATTGGTTTGATCAGCAGCTTTTTTATAGGCATTGATCAGTAATAAATTATCGAAAACAGTTTGATTGGTTTCTGTATCATCAACAATTTGATAAAGCATTGTCGAGCGATTAAATTTTGTTTCAATCTTAAAAAGATCTTTCAGTAATTTTCGATCTCGTTTAAACGTTTTTTCACTAAAAGCTAAATCACCATCAAAATCACCCTCGTGGTATTTATTTTCCAAATACAATTGAACTTCTCTAAAAGTAACGCCTTTTGGTTTTGATTTTAGAAAATTTGATATGTTCATCAACCGAAACATTTGTTCTCTTTTAGCCATATTTTGTAATTATCAACCAAATATAAAAACGCAAACAGACAAACAATGTCCTTTAGGTAGATATGTCTAAAAAAATTAAGTTTATACCATTCACAATGTATGTAGAAATGAATAAAATCTGCTAAAGTTATTTATTAATACCAATAAATTCTTTTATAAATGACAGGAATGTAAGATTTTTAGACACTTTTCTATATCGTTTCTATATCCAAGCTATATCGTTTCTATATCCTTCTTCGGTGCTTCTTCGGTGTTTGTTCGGTGCTTGTATATCCAACTAATATTTTCTACTGATGTGTTGAAGACTTATTTTTATGTAGAAATAGTAAATAGAGAGTCCCAAATGATAATTATCCTGATCAAAAGTTACAATCTATTTTCATATTTCTGTTTCCGCAGTTGGGTGTTTATTGTAGGATAAGTAGTTTTGTCATTTAAGATAATAACCTACATCAACACCGAAACATAACAATTAGCAACAACCAGAGTTAGGCGTACAACTAGATTTTTTTTCTTCTTTAACTGTGAAATTGTTTTCAGTAGCAACCGGAATTCCGCAAGCATCTTCAGCTAAACAAGCTGTTTTTTTATTTTTTAAAATGAAATATTTACCGTTGAAGTCTAGATCATATTTGCCGATAGTAACAGACTGATATTCTACTTCGATTTCTGTATCTTCTATACCTAATTTGTTTTCAGATAGACGAATAATGTTTAATAATTTTCCTGGTTTCAAGCGATGTTCGTAATCGTCTGCGCTCCATAATTGGAAATTGATTACTTTTTCGTTTCTAATGACCCCACCACAGTCGATAAATTTCTTAGTTATTTCTCCTACTTCTGTTACGTGGAAATGTTCGGGTACGAAAGTACCATCCTCTAATTGAAATGCAACATTTTCTAATGTTGGTAAAATTTCTTTGATTTCTGAAAGTTTCATATACTTAAAATTATTATTTATTCATCGTCATATTGCGATGATTGATTATAAAAAAATGGTTTAACAACACTTCTCTATTTTTACATTTTGATTGAAAAAGGTAGAAAATTCATTTTGGATTGTTATCCAAACCTTTTCATCAATACAATAACAAACTGATTTCCCTTCGATGGAACCTTGAATAATTCCTGTTTTTTTTAATACTTTTAAATGTTGAGAAATTGTAGCTTGTGCTAAACCTAATTCATCAACCAAATCTGCACATATACACGCATTTTGATTGATGATGTGTTGTAAAATAGCAATACGAGCAGGATGGCCTATTACTTTGAATAAAGTAGCTAGTTTATTCTGTTCGTCTGTAAATATTTCGGTTTTAGTTGTTCCCATTATTGATGTATTATCATTGCAATATTACGATGTGAGTTTTTATTATACAATTTTATCAATTAATTTATTCAAAAATATTTTCTATGTCTTCTCATGTCTTAGATGGAGCTAGTTATACTGTTAATGAGGTTGAAATATTAAAGATGGGAAGTGAGTAGATATTATTTCCGAAATTAAATACAATCACCTAAATTTACCTACAGAAGTTCTTTGGAGTGCAAGCAAGAAGATCAATTATGCTTACGATGCAAACGGTGTAAAGCTAAGAAAAGTAGTAATAGATGGTACCAAAGTGACCACCACCGATTATTTAGGAGGTTTTCAGTATGAAACAACATCTTGCAGTTTTTCCCAACATCAGAAGGCTATGTGAACGTGGTCAACTGCCCTGAGTGTACCACCAAACAAAGTTTTGATTACAAATACAACGGTAAAGAATTGCAAACAGACTTAGACATCAATCTTTACGACTATGGAGCAAGGAATTATGACCCTGCAATCGGACGTTGGATGAATATTGACCCGCTGGCAGGAAAATCCGTAGACAACTCACCATATAATTATGCTGTTAATAATCCTATTTATTTTATAGATCCAAAAGGGTTGTTTGCGGAACCATTTAAACAACAATATCCTACAAATGATCCTCCCGTAATAGATGGAGGGGAATTAGAAGGGGTTACTATTACAGCCAAAGCATCACCTGAATACAAAGCAAAGAAAACACTTAGTGAAGTGTTCGGATTTGCATTTACGGATATTAAACAGATGGAAAATACAGCTCTTAATAGTTATCAGAATTTGTTTAATGATCCAAACGCAACTAAATGGTATTTAGAAATGCATAATGGTGAATTATCAAAAAGTATTGATAATGGTTTACTTGCTGTTGGCATATTAATTATTATGCTACCTATAGCAGCCGAATATGGAACAATAATTTTGGTTAAATACGGAGATGATATTACCATGCAGTACTTGATTACAGGAAATGTAAATTATATTAATGCTGCTGTCGGAAGTGTCGTACCCGGATCATGGAGTCCAGAGGCTTCTGAAATGTCACAAATGACACAAGATAAATTTTATGGAGATAGGGTTAATTTTGAGAAAAGTATATTAAAGATAGGAACTGGTTACATTGGTAACAGTTTAGGAAAATTAGGTGAAGGCACCAGTATTTTAGGTGATAAGGCAAGTCCTATATTTAATGAAGGACTGCAATCATTCCATAATAATTTGCAGTCTTAGTTTATTGATGTTCAAATTAAAAATAATGAAAAAAAATAATTTCTTTGTCATAGCAGCTATTGCTATACTTTTGTTATACGGTGTTTTTATAAACAAAAGTTATAAAAACACCATGAACGATACTTATCACAATGCTTATTTTAAAACAGCAGTTATAAATAAATTTATACAAGAAACAAGAAGAAGTTATTATATATACGTATTTAAGGTAAATGGAATAGAATATAATAGAAAAACAGTGTCAGAAGAGAATTATATAAAGGAAGGAGATAAAGTTCTGGTGATGTTCAACAAAGAAAAGCCATCAGAATCTTTTTTGTTAAGAAATACCACAATTCCAGAAGAATATTTAAATAAAGATACAATTTGGACATCACCTCCTGATTTTATAAATCCAGAAGATTTGAAATTTTTAGAAGATTAATTCTATCTCAACGGGTTCATTTATGTACAAATATCAAGGTGAGGAACGCCAAGACGATTTGGGGCTTGGGGGTATGATTATCAGACAAGAAACTACGATCCTGTAAAGCGTCAGCTAAAAGGTGATTTATTAATCATTCGATCTGACATAAAACCAATACATCACGATGATATTACCGTTTCAGTCAATAACTCAGAATATACATTCAAACGATTTGATGCAGTAAATAAACAATTAGTTTCTCTAAATCCAAAATATAAAAACTGTATACAATTAGAAGAAGAGGATGTGATAATCATATTAGGAGTAGTAACAGATGTAATTAGACATAAAAGGAGGTAAATGAATTCAATTCTTTATTAGAGAAGTATAAAAATAGTTTAGTTTTGAGTAATGAAAAATAGCATTTACCAGGATGATTATATTTAAAAAATGGCGTAAAAAACTTTTTTTTACACAGTTCATGTTACAGGCAGGCGTTATATTTTTTATTTTAGTTAATTGGTCTTCCTCTCGTGTGGTGCCATGATTTGGTGCTCTTTTGCAAAACTTAGCTTTAGCATGGCATTTGAGCGGTTTTGCAAATCTGCAACCAAAAGCGAGGGAAAACTATTAATTTCGTCTATTAGTGCTATTGGAAAAAATCAAAAATTCTTAAAAAGTATAATCTTCATAAAACATATAAAATAGTATAATAATAAACTAATTTTAAAACATAAAGTATATTTATATCTTTTTTTAAAATAAATAGTATATTTGTATTCTAGTTTTTTGAAAAATGGATTATAAATTACTTAAAGACATAATTGACTTACTAAAAGAGTTTAAAACGGAAAATGACATTACACACCGTTTTGATGTGTCAGTTGGTGGGTTTAAAAATTGGATTTCTTCCAATAATCAGCATATAGATAGTGAGCCTGATTGGGAAGGAAAAGAAAATGGTCGAAGTGCCGAAAGTGTTATCAATACGTTGATTTTACACATGAATAGATATGCCAAAAGCTATTCTAAATCGGCGATTTTTGGGTCTGATTTTTCTACGCAGGAAGATTTTATTTACCTAATCAACCTCAAAGCATTTGGTGAAATGTCAAAAATGGAGTTGATAAAAAAAAATGTTCATGAAAAACCTGTTGGGATGCAGATTATTAGTCGCTTGATTTCCCAAGGTTGGATTGAGCAAAGTAATTCTTTTATAGACAAACGAAGTAAAGTGATTTCCATTACCTCAAAAGGATTATTGGCTTTGGAAAATCAAATGAGTAAAATCAGAAAGGCTACCGAAATCGTCACTGGAGATTTGACCCATTCTGAAAAAATGGAACTCATTCGATTACTCAAAAAACTAAACGATTTTCATCAACCGATTTATGATAAAAATATTGAAACGGAACATTTGTTAAATGAGGCTTTAAAATTCAAAAACTAATGCGTAAAAAAATAGCTATAATCGGTTCGGGATTTTCAGGTTTGTCAGCTGCAGCTTATTTGGCTCAGGCTGGTAATGACGTTCACGTATTTGAAAAGAACGGCCAACCTGGAGGAAGAGCAAGGCAATTTTCTACCACTGAAGGCTATGTTTTTGACATGGGACCGAGTTGGTATTGGATGCCTGATATTATGGAGAATTTCTTTGCAGATTTTGGTTATAAAATTTCCGATTTTCTACAACTGGTTTCCTTAAATCCTCAGTTTGAAATGATTTTTTCGGACGAAAAAATGAATATCCCCGAAAGCATTGATGAACTAAAAACGTTGTTTGAAAAAACGGAAAAAGGTGCAGGAAGACAATTGGAAAAATTTATGCAATCCGCTAAGTTTAAGTATGAAGTAGGTATGCAGGATTTTGTTAACAAACCTTGTCACAATTGGTTGGAATTTGTTTCGCCAAAAATAGCCAAAAGTGCCTTGAAACTGGATTTGCTTAGCAATTTCAGAAGCTATGTTGCCAACTATTTTAAGAGTGAAAAATTACGAACGCTAATGGAATTTCCGGTGATTTTTCTGGGTGCTTCACCCAAAAATATTCCGGCATTGTACAGCTTGATGAACTATGGAGGTTATGCTTTGGGAACGCATTATCCGATTGGCGGTTTTTACCAATTGGTGTTGGCAATGAAGTCCGTTGCTGAAAAACAAGGGGCTACTTTTCATTTCAACACAACCGTTGAAAAAATACTTTCAGCAAACCAAAAAGCAACTTCTTTACTGATTAATGGCAAAGAAATTCACTTTGATTATATCGTCGCTTCTTCGGATTATCATCATACCGAAACACTTTTAGATGAAAATCTAAGGAATTATAAGGAAGATTATTGGCAAAAAAAGACTTTTGCTCCATCAAGTTTGATTTTTTATTTAGGAATAAATGAAAAAATCCCAGACCTCAAACATCACACACTTTTCTTTGAAAATGACTTGGACGAACACATAGATTGCATTTATGGCGAACGAAAATGGCCTGAAAAACCTCTTTTTTATGTTTGCTGTCCTTCCAAAACAGACGAAAATGTTGCTCCAGAAGGAAAGGAAAATTTGTTTTTACTAATGCCTTTGGCCATCGGAATAAATGACAAAGAAAGCATTAGAGATAAATACCTGAGCGAAATGCTCGCAAGAATTGAAAAACACACAGGAATAAGCGATTTGGTTTCCAAAATAGAATACAAAAAAAGCTATTGTGTACGGGATTTTATTTCGGATTACAATGCTTATTGTGGCAATGCCTACGGACTGGCAAATACACTCAGCCAAACAGCAGTATTGAAACCAAAAATCAGAAACAAAAAGTTGAAAAACTTATTCTATACAGGACAGCTAACAGTTCCGGGACCGGGTGTTCCGCCATCGATTATATCAGGAAAAATAGTAGCAAACGAAATCAATAAAATGTAAAACTGAGTATTATGAAACAATTATTTGACGAATTATCTTACTCGGTAAGCAAGATGACTACCAAGAAATATAGCACAAGTTTTTCGTTGGGAATTTTGGCTCTGAAACCATCCATTCGTTCGGCTATTTATGCGATTTACGGCTATGTGAGATTGGCAGACGAAATCGTAGATAGCTTTCATGGGTATGACAAAGAGAAATTGTTGAAAAGATTTAAGATTGAAACTGAAATTGCTTTGGTAGAAGGTATTTCGCTCAATCCGATGTTGCAATCTTTTCAGGAAACGGTGCATAAATATCAGATTGATAAGGCTTTGATTGACCAATTTTTGCACAGCATGGAAATGGATTTGCGAAAGATAGAGTACAATTCTGATTTATATGATGAGTATATCCATGGTTCGGCGGAAGTGGTCGGATTGATGTGTTTGCAGGTCTTTACTGATGGCGACAAAGAGAAATACGAAGAGCTAAAACCTTATGCGATGAAGCTGGGTTCGGCATTTCAGAAAATCAATTTTTTACGTGATTTGAAAGACGATTATCAGGTTTTGGGCAGAACGTATTTCCCTAATATTGACATGAATGTGTTTAATAATCAGGTGAAATTTGAAATCGAACAAGAAATCGAACAGGAATTTAAAGAGGCACTAATCGGTATAAAAAAATTACCTGCTTCGTCTTTATTCGGAGTGTATTTGGCTTATAAATATTACATTTCTTTGTTTAAAAAAATAAGAAAGAAATCGTCAAAAGATATTTTGAACAATAGAGTTCGGGTACCTGATTATCAAAAAGGATATGTAGCATTGAGCAGTTATGTGCGTTTTAAAATGAATGTATTATGAAGAAAGTAATCGGTGTTTTGACGTTCTGTTTACTGCTGCAATTCAACGTATTTGCGATAGAATTAGATTATGTAAGAGCGAATTATGACAAGGCAGTTACGGATAAAAAATTGTGTAGCCAAATGATTGAAGATTTGAAAGAAGCAGAACAAACACCACTTTTTTTGGCTTATTCGGGTGCTTTGCAAACCATTTGGGCAAATCATATTTTTAGTCCGATAAGTAAACTAAACACCTTTAATCAAGGAAAGAAAAACATTGAAAAGGCGGTTTCGGCTGATAAGGATAATCCAGAAATACGTTTTATCCGTTTGTCCGTTCAGAAAAATGCACCCTCTTTTTTGGGTTACAATTCGATGATAAAAACGGATGAAGCATTCTTAAAAACACATCGCACAAAAATTACTTCTGAACTGGTGCAAAGCAAAATCGATATACTTTTAAAAAAATAAAACATGAGACATCAATTATATAGAGAGCAACAACTGAATTGTGACATCGACACCGCTTGGCAATTCTTTTCATCACCCTTCAATTTGGCAAAAATAACTCCAAAAGACATGGGTTTTGTGGTAACATCCAAATTAGTGGATGCGTCCATTTATGAAGGAATGATTATTGAATATAAAGTATCACCTTTGCTAAAAATTCCGATGAAATGGAAAACCAAAATAACACAAGTAGAACATAATAAGAGCTTTGCCGACTTTCAGCAAAAAGGGCCGTACAAATATTGGAATCATTTTCACGAATTTATTCCCAACGAAAAAGGCGTGTTGATGAAAGACACCATTGATTATGAATTGCCTTTGGGAATTTTAGGGAGTATCGCTCATGTAATGGTTGTAAAAAGTAAACTCAACCATATTTTTAACTACCGTTACGGCATTTTAGAAAAACTTTTTAACCAATGATAAATGTACTCATCACCATAGCCGTATTCATCGCTATGGAAGGAGCAACTTGGATAATTCACAAATATGTGATGCATGGCTTTCTGTGGTTTTTGCACCGAGATCATCACGATCATAGCAACGAAGGCGAACTGGAAAAAAACGATTGGTTTTTTGTGATTTTTGCCTTACCAACTATTGCTTTGATGTATTTAGGTTCTTTACAAAATTTCAATTATCTGTTCTTTATCGGATTGGGTATTATGCTGTATGGAATGGCTTATTTCTTTGTACACGACATCTTTATCCACCAACGACTGAAAGTGTTTACACACACCAAAAATCCATATTTTCTAGCACTTCGTAGGGCTCACAAACAACATCATAAGCATTTGGGCAAAGAAGAAGGCGAGTGTTTTGGCTTTTTGTATGTGCCTTTCAAATATTTCAAAATGTATTTTTATTCCGCAAAAAAATGATGGCATATACCTACTCTTTAGTCCTGTTTTTTACAGTTATTATTTGTTTTGTTGCCTCATTTGACAATCGTTTGCTTTTCAATCGTCATTTTGGAGCATTTATCAAGGCTGCGGTTCTTGTTGCCATTCCGTTTATTGCTTGGGATGTGTGGTTTACAGCAAAGGGCGTTTGGTGGTTCAATACCGATTATACGATTGGTATCGTAATCGCTGGTTTGCCATTGGAAGAATGGTTGTTTTTCATTTGTATTCCATTTTCATGCGTGTTCACGTATTATTGTTTAGATAAATTTTACAAAATGGAATGGCTTTCGGGTTTCAATAACCTGATTGTATTTGTCACTGTGATTGTTTGTTCGGTGGTTGCTTTATTGCATTACGATAAAATTTACACATTGGTTACCGCAATTGCGACTATTTTAACTTTAATCTACCTGCATTTTATTGTTAGGGCAAAATGGATTGGTAAAGCATCGTTTGTATTTACAGTATTGATGCTAGGTTTCTTTCCTGTAAATGGCGTGTTGACGGGTTTTGGGTTGGAGTCTCCAATTGTCAATTACAATCCTAATAATTTTCTTGGTATTAGAATGATTACCATTCCCATCGAAGACGCTGTTTATGGCTATACACAATTTCTTTTGGTCTTATATTTTTTCAAGCTATTTTCAAAAAATAAAATCGAAGCATGATGAAAAAAACTTTTCAATTATTAAACGTTATTTTTTTAGTGGTAACTATCTTGATGAATTACTTGTCCAATACAGGTATTTTCAATGGTGAAACCATGGCTTCAATTTCTGCCAAATATCCTAGTTTGTTCACTCCTGCAGGGTATGCATTCTCTATTTGGGGATTGATTTATTTAGGACTTTTTGGTTTTGTCTTGTATTATGGTGCTTGCTCTAAAAATTCCGAAACAAAAGAAAAAACTGTTCAGAAAATCGGCTGGTGGTTTGTGATTTCCTGTATTTGCAATAGTTTGTGGGTTGTGACGTGGATGTATGGCTATTTGCTGTTATCCGTCCCAATTATGATTTTTTTGCTTGTTTCTTTGTTCAAAATCATTGGGAATACCAAAGAAGAATTTAGAAGTAATGATGTTAAAACCAATCTATTTCTGAAATTACCTTTTTCTATTTATGCAGGTTGGATTTCGGTTGCGCTGATCGCTAATATAGCAGCATTTCTTGTAAAAATCGAATGGAATGGTTTCGGTATTTCCGAAACGACATGGACTATTATTATGATTTCAATAGCAGGATTGCTTCACTTATTTATGATTTGGAAACAAAAAATGCTAGCCTTTGCATGTGTAGCCGTTTGGGCATTGGTCGCTATTGCGGTTGCCAATCACGATAGAAATGACACGGTTTATAATGTTGCCTTGGCAATAGCAGCTATTCTGTTGGTCAGTATCCTGATTTATATCATCAAAGACATTTTAAATAATCGAAATAGTTCCGTTTCTGCATGAAAAATAAAATATCCATTTTTTGGTTTCGTAGGGATTTGCGGTTGGAAGACAATGTAGGTTTATGTCAGGCATTGGCTTCGGGATTTGCTGTGTTTCCGATTTTTATTTTTGATGAAACGATTTTGGAGCAATTGGAAGATAAAAAAGACAGACGTGTCGATTACATTCATCAGGCACTTTCGGCTATCAATTTGGAATTGAAAAAATACGGTTCCAAACTGACTTCTTTTTATGGAAAACCATTGGATATATTCCAACAACTTTCTGAGGAATACGACATTCAATCAGTGTTTTGTAATCGGGATTACGAACCAAAAGCTATAAGGCGAGATACGGAGATTTATACCTTTTTCAAAAATCAAAACATTCCTTTTAAGGCATTCAAGGACCAAGTTATTTTTGATAAAAATGATGTTGTCAAAAATGATGGAAAACCCTACACGGTGTACACGCCTTATTCCAAAAAATGGAAAGAACTGCTGACAGAAAAGGATTATCAAGTTCATGAAGCGGATTATACTGGTTTTTTGAAGCAAAATTTCACTGAAATTCATTCTCTAAAAGAAATTGGTTTTCAGAAAACAGATATGGTTTTTGAAAAACCGATCCTCGATTTGTTAATCATAACTGAATACGATAAATACAGGGATTTTCCTGCTTTGCAACGCACCACACAGTTAGGAATTGCGTTACGATTTGGCACAATCAGTATTCGTAAATGCATTGAATTTGCTTTGCAACACAATCAAACTTGGTTGAGTGAATTGATTTGGAGGGAATTTTTTATGCAGATTTTGTATCATTTTCCAAAGGTGGTCAATCAGTCTTTCAAAGCGAAGTACGACAATATTCAGTGGCGGAATAATGAACAGGAATTTGAATGTTGGTGTGCAGGTAAAACAGGCTATCCCATTGTAGATGCAGGAATGCGACAGCTCAACGAAACGGGCTATATGCACAATCGGGTTAGGATGATTGTAGCGAGTTTTTTATGTAAACATTTGCTGATTGACTGGCGTTGGGGAGAAACGTATTTTGCCCAAAAACTAAACGATTACGATTTGTCTGCTAACAACGGTAACTGGCAATGGGCAGCAGGTTCGGGCTGCGATGCCGCACCTTATTTTCGTGTTTTTAACCCAACTACTCAAACCGAAAAATTTGACAAAAACATGGAATACATCAAAAAATGGCTACCCGAATTTGGAACAAACGATTATCCAAAACCCATAGTTGAACACGCTTTTGCACGAGAACGGGTGTTGAAAGTCTATGCGGAAGCCGTAAAATAAATCATTCACAAAAAGAGCTGAAAATTGGAAAGAAATAAAGTTGTAAATCCCACGTTTTTCCAACTATTCAAAACTAAACAAATTACGCACTTCTTTTTAATTTAAATTCTATCGGTGAACAATCTCCTAAACTTGAATATGGGTGATTATGATTGTAATCCTCTATCCAGTCTTGGGCGATGGTTCTTGCCTGTTCAATATTTTCAAATAGGTAAGCATCTAGCACATCTTCTCTAAATGTTTTATTGAACCGTTCACAAAATCCGTTCTGCATGGGTTTTCCTTTCTGGATTCGGATATGCCGCATCGAGGAGTTCATCGCAAAAGCTTTTAAGGGCTTTTGCGATGAACTCCGTGCCGTTGTCCGTATGGATGTTGGTTGGTTTTCCATACCACTCAATGAGCCTTTGCACGAGTTTAACTACTTTCTCTGAAGGAAAACTATAGTCTATTTCGCACATTAATGCCTCCCGGTTGTAATCGTCTATCACGTTCAGTATCCGAATCTTTCTTCCGTTCTCCAACACATCACTCATAAAATCCATACTCCAGGTAATATTGGATGCAATCGGCTGCAATAAGTATTCTTTGTCCGGATTGGGGATGCGACGTTTGACTTTCCTTCTGCGTTTGTTCAGTCCTAACTTACGGTAAATCCTCTCAATGTGTTTATGGTTCCTCCTTTCTGATGCGTTTAGTGTATTCCGGACAACCTCTTGACGGAAGTTTTTCGGCATAATAAAGCAATCGACGCTCTACTTCTGTATCGTCCTTGATGCTTTGATAATAATATCCCGAACGTTCCAATCCGATGATGCGACAGGCTCTGGCAGTACTGATTTGTTTGTCATCTTTTAATTCTTCTGCCAATTCTCTTTTCTGACAGAGCCCTAAAGCTTTTTTTCGATGACCTCTTTTAAAATACTATGATCCAAACTCAAATCCGCATACATCTTCTTCAAGCGGGCATTTTCTCGCTCCAATTCCTTGAATTGACGCAATATTTCTTGATCCATGCCACCATATTTGCGCTTCCACAAATAAAAGGTATTTGGTACTGATGGATAATTCTCGGCATATATCGGATGCCTTTTTTCCAGCTTCATCCTACTTGAGTACTTGGCTGATTTTGTAGCCTTCCCTATTTTCAGACAGTGAATAAATATAATTATTCTTTTTTATTATCTTACTAAAAGAACCTATCTTTTCAATAATCCTATGCATTGTGCTAGGACAATTCAGCATAAGCATATAGCCATGGGCTTTGTCCATTGAGTGATTTGTGAGGATGATTTTGATTATAATCCATTTGCCATTCAAAAGCCAGTGCGTTGACTTGTTGAATGTTTTGGAATAAATAAGCATCTAATACATCTTCTCTGAATGTTCTGTTCAGTGGTTCTATGTAAGCATTCTGCGCAGGTTTTCCTGGCTGTATGTATTGAAGTTCTATGCCTTGTTCATTGCAAAAACGTACAAATATTTTTGAGATAAACTCAGGACCATTATCCGTACGAATACGTTTGGGTTTTGATCGTGTAAGCATTAGTCTTTTAAGCGATTCTACAAGCTTTTGGGCAGGAATGGAATAGTAAGCTTCATTAATTAAAGCTTCTCGATTGTGGTCATCTATCACGTTTAAGACTCTAAATTTTCTACCATTAACTAATGTATCGCTCATAAAATCAATAGACCAAGTTTCATTCAAAAACCTTGGTACAATCAATGCTTCTTTCACTCTTGCAGGTAATCTTCGTTTGCGTTTGCGACGTATTTTAAGATTCAACTTCCTATAAACTCGTAATACTCGCTTACGGTTCCACAATAAACCTTCCATTCGAATCTTACCGTAATAAGTCTCAAATCCTCGCGTAGGATATCTTTCTGCTAAGGCATTCAACTTATCAATAACCTCTTTGTCGTTTTTAGAATTACTGTAATAATACATGCTTCGAGCCATGCATACAATTTGACAAGCCCTGTTAACGCTGATTTTTTCTTTCTGCAATACATCTTCTACTAGTGCTTTGCGTTCACAGAGCTTTAGAGCTTTTTTTCGATAATATCCTTTAGAATACGATGATCCAAGCTTAAATCAGCGTACATCCGTTTAAGACGAGCATTTTCTTCTTGTAAGGCTTTTAACTCCTTTAATTGCTGGGCGTCCATTCCGCCATACTTCTGCTTCCAACTGTAAAAAGTTGGAGCCGCAATCCCATATTCACGACAAATATCTTTGGTTTGTTTGCCAGCCTCATATTCTTTGAGAATATGGACAATCTGAGTTTCTGTAAATCTTGACTTTTTCATAATCTAAAACAATTTAATTTAATATTTTTAAATTGTCCGAAAAATGGGGAAGTTTACCATTTGATTTGTGTTTCTGTAAATCTTGACTTTTTCATCTCTAATAACAGTTTAAATTTATAAAATTTTATAATATTTTAAACTGTCGGAGTTTTTTGGGGACTTACAATTGTTATCTATAATAAATATTTGTTTTCGTAATTCAATAATATTTAAAATCCGTACTCGCCATGAATCCATTACCCGCCAACTTTACAATCGAAATTGCTCAACATAGAAACAAAAACATTATCTGGATTTTCTTTTACTACTAGAAAGAAAATATTAGTATTCTACATTTATTTTGTAAGTCACGCTATTTTGTCATTAAATAAAGCTTGGTATATCCATAATACTAAAGGCAACAGAAATTTTGTAGATATAATAGAATGTGCTATCAACATATTACAGAATCTCTATTAGATAAATAATATTAACTCGCTAAAAGAATCAGAAAAACTGAATTAATATTTAATGTAAAGAAAAACTCGGACTAAAATTAGGAAAAAGTCCCTGATTTAGTCCGAGTATTTTATAATTAACTGATATTCAGTGTAGATTGCGGAGAGAGAGGGATTCGAACCCCCGGAGGTGTGACCCTCAACGGTTTTCAAGACCGCCGCATTCGACCGCTCTGCCATCTCTCCAATGTCCATTCCTTTACTGGATTGGAGTGCAAATATAGAATGAATTTTATAAAAAACAAATTTTTGTATTCGTATTCCTGAAAATAATCCAAATCATATTTAATAATGCTTAATAATCAATCTTTTACCATTTTATTAAATTAAAAAAAAATCCACTCTCTACAAGAGAAAGTGGATTTAGTTAGGAAGTCTAAAAAATTATTTTATTGTACACCGCCACCTAGAGCTCGGTATAATTCTACCAACGATTGTAGTTTAGCTAATTTGATGCTTACCAAACCTAGGTCGGCATTGAGTGCAGAATCTCGTGCGGTAATTACTTCTAAGTAATTCGCCATCCCGTAATTCAATAACTCTTCCGAGTTGCTAACGGCAGATTTTAGCACAGTAGATTCTTGTTGTTTCAAGTCGATTTTTTTAGACGCAGCATCGTATTGATACATTGCATCCGAAACTTCTTTACTCGCTAATAAAATAGCTTGTTTGTAGCCCAACAAAGCTTGTTCTTGTTGCGCAAGAGCTACTTCTTTTTGCGTTTTTATCTGACGACGATTGAGGATTGGTTGCGTTAATCCTGCTAAAACATTTGCAAAAAGTGACTGATGATCAAACAAATTATCGAGCTGAATTCCTTGCACTCCGCCCGAAGCATCAATCGTTAGGCGAGGGTAGAAGTTAGCTTCTGCAACATTCACCAATTGAAAAGCATTGGCTAAACCAAATTCAGCAGCTTTCACATCGGGTCTGTTTTCTAATAACTGAGCCGGAACACCGATTGCTAAAGTTGTATTGATTACTTGGCTATCTAAGGTAGAACGTTTGATTTCGGTAGACGATTCTCCTAAAATATAACTGATGTAATTTTCTTGTAATTTAATTTGACTGTTGATGTCGAGCAAAAGCGACTCTGCACTCAATAATTGAGCTTCGGTCTGATTGACTGCAACTTCAGTAACTTGTCCTGCGTCTTTCAGTGCTTTGGTTGTTTCTAGGCTTTGCGTTCTATTGACAATTGCTTCTTCGGCAATTTTCTTTTGTTCGTCTAGTGCCACTAATTGATAGTAGGCGTTGGCGATCATCGAAATGATACTTGTTTTCACAGCCTGATGCGCTGCCAACGTTTGTAGATACGAAGCTTCTGCTGCACGCTGATTGCTTTTTATCCTACCCCAAATATCCAATTCCCACGACATCGCACCCGAAAGTTCGTATTGTCTTTGGGTTTGTTTTCCGGTAAATCTTCCCATTGCACTGTTGGCAGAAGATTCGGTCAGTGTAAATTTTGGTCCGACCGAAAAAGTAGGTAAATATTGGGCTCGACCTTGTTTCATATACGCCTCGGCAATGCTGATGTTTTGTAAGGCATTTCGGATATCGAGGTTGTTACTCAATCCTTTATCGATTAAACTTTGTAATGACGGATCGGCAAAAACTTCTTTCCAAGAAACTTTGGCCATCGTTGCGCTATCTTTTACCAATTCATCGGTTCGGTAATAGGCTTCGGTAGTAACTTCTTGTGGTCGTTTGTATTCTTTTGCCACAAAACAAGATTGTAGCGAAAAGATTCCTACCAAAACAAAGCCAACCGTTAATATTCTATATTTTTTCATTGTATTCGTTTTAGAGTTTGGTATGAAGGTTTTGATTTTCGTTACTAGTATTTTGATCAAATTTGATCGGTACAATTTTTTCTTGAATCGATTGGAAAATCACAAACAATACTGGAATCACAAACACTCCTAAAACCGTTCCGATTAATAAACCAAAGGCTGCTCCGGTCCCAATAGATCGGTTACCAATAGCTCCTACTCCTGAGGAAACAACTAAAGGGCTTAGACCTAAAATAAATGCAAAAGATGTCATCAAAATAGGACGAAGACGAGATTTGGCTCCCTCCATTGCTGCTTGCCAAATACTCATCCCATGTCTTCTACGTTGGGCAGCAAACTCTACAATAAGAATCGCATTTTTCGCCAATAAGCCGACTAGCATGACTAAGGCAATCTGGAAATAGATGTTGTTTTCTAATCCAGCTACAAATTGACTTAAATATGCACCCATAACCCCAACAGGTAAAGATAACAACACGGCTAATGGTAGGATGTAACTCTCGTACTGAGCACTCAAAATAAAGTATACAAAAACCACACAAAGCATAAAAATCAAGATGGTCTGCCCACCAGAATTAATTTCTTCACGAGTAAGACCGGTAAAGTCTATACTGTAATTGGTCGAAAGATTTTCTGCTGCAACTTCTTGTACTGCATGAATGGCATCACCACTCGAGAAACCAGGATTCGGTGCTCCCGAAATATTTGCAGAAGTAAAGAGGTTGTAACGGTTGATCGATTGAGGACCATATACACGAGAAAGAGTCAAGAATTGAGAGATAGGAGCCATTTCGCCAGAACCTGTACGAACAAAGATTTTATTGAGACTTTGAACATCTGCTCTATCTTCGGGTAAAGATTGTACCATTACGCGATATTGTTTACCATATTTTGTAAAGTCAGCGGCATATATCCCACCAATATACCCTTGCATTGCAGAGAGTAAGTTATTTACATTTACACCAGATTGTTTAGCTCTTTCTACATTAATATCCATTCTGTATTGCGGGAAATTTGTATTGAGTGACGTTTGTGCATACATAATTTCTGGACGTTGCATTAATGCTAAGATATACTGTTGGGTTACTTCGTCGAACTCATTGAGATCTCCTCCCGAACGATCTAATAATTTTAATTCGAAACCAGCCGAAATACCAAAACCAGGAATGGATGGTGGTTGGAAGAAAATAGCCTTTACATCTGGAAATTGAGCACCAGTCATAAATAATTGTTTGATAATATTATCTACGTTTGTTTCTTCTGTTTTTCTATCCTTGAAATCGTCTAACTTAATCAACGCAATACCATAATTGGATCCTTGACCAGAAATTAAACTAAAACCAGAAACCATCGTGATTGCGTTGATTCCTTTGATGTCTTTTGCTTTTTCCCTGAATTGTCTTTCGATTTCATACACTCTATCGGCAGATGCACCCGCAGGTAACTCGAAGTTACCCATGATAAATCCACGATCTTCATTCGGTACGAATCCAGTTGGCATAAATTTATTGGTTACAAAAATTACAGCAATAGAAGCAATTAGAATAAGGAATGTTACCCATTTATGTTTGAATAAAAAATTAAATGAATGCGTATAGTGCCTTGTCATTTTATCAAACCCTTCATTGAATTTATTGAACCCTTTTTTTATGAAAGATTTATTTTTCTTTTCAGCCTCTTCGTCATGTGGTTTTAGGAATAATGCACACATTGCCGGGCTCAGCGTAAGCGCATTTACTGCAGAAATGATAATGGCTACGATAAGCGTGACTCCAAACTGTTGATAAAAAACACCTGTTGGGCCAGTGATAAATGTAACCGGAACGAATACTGCAGCCATCACCAAAGTAATTGAGATAATAGCCCCTGTGATTTCGCTCATGGCACTTTCAGTTGCTGGGCGAGCTTCCATGTGAGTTTCTTCCATTTTGGCATGCACCGCCTCGACCACCACAATCGCATCATCCACCACAATCCCAATTGCGAGCACTAAGGCGAATAGGGTCAGGAGGTTGAGCGAGTATCCGAAAAGATTAAGGAAAAAGAAGGTACCGATAATCGAAACCGGAACAGCAATTAGTGGAATTAGCGTAGAACGCCAGTCTTGTAAGAAGATGTAAACAACAATAAAAACAAGAATAAATGCTTCTATTAGTGTACTTACAACTTTATTTATCGAAGCTTCTAAGAATTCATTAGTATCAAAATTAATGAAGTAATGTACTCCTGATGGTAGGTTTTGTTGAATTTTTTCGAGCTCGATTTTTATATTATTAATAATTTCTTGAGCATTAGAGCCAGGTGTTTGATAAATAGCCATTGCAACGTTTGGCTTACCATTTGTTTCTGATACACCGCCGTAATCTAAGGAACCTAATTCTATTTTTGCAATATCTTTAAGTCTTAAAACACTTCCATTAGGAAGAGTTTTTATGACAATATTTTCATATTGTTCCTCTTGGTTTAATTTACCTTTATAAGTAATAATATACTGGAAAGATTTCCCGTCATTTTGTCCTAATTGTCCGGCAGCGGCTTCTAAGGATTGTTCGTTTATCGCTGCAGTTACATCCGATGGGACCAATTGATAGTTGGCCAATTTATTTGGGTCTAACCATACACGCATCGAATATACTTTCGACCCAAAAGCTGTTGCATCACCTACACCGCTAATTCTTTTAATTTCAGGAATCACATTTATATTCATATAATTCTGAATATAAAGTTGATCATACTCTGGGTTATCAGAATAGAAAGATAAGAACATTAGGGCAGAAGTTTGTTGCTTTTGGGTGGTTACACCCGAGCGAGTTACTTCTGCAGGTAATAGAGGAGTAGCTCGGGCAACCCGGTTCTGAACGTTAACTGTTGCAATATCAGGGTCGACCCCAGCCTTAAACACAACATTGATTTGTGCTGTTCCAGAGTTAGAAGAAGTAGAGGTAATGTAATCCATATCTTCCACGCCGTTGATTTGCTCTTCTAAGGGGATAATTACACTTTCCATTACCGTTTGTGCATTAGCTCCTGTGTAAGACGCATTTACTTGAACAGTTGGTGGTGCAATGTCAGGGTATTGAGTAACCGGAAGTACTGTTAATCCCAATATCCCAAGAATTACGATGATAATTGAAATCACCGTAGATAATACTGGTCTATCTATAAATGTTTTTAACATATTTTCTTGGTTAGAATACTTTTTTAATAGAATTTACAATCGTATCAAAGTTTGTAGGAATAGGTTTGATGGCTGTTTTATCTTTAATTTTATCAATCCCTTGTGCTACAATTTTATCACCTTTTTGTACGCCTTCTTTTACAATAATCATGTTATTAGCACGATCTTCAATTTTAATTATTGATTGTCTAGCGGTATCTTTTTCTACTTTATAGACATACACATTGCCTTGTCTCTCAAAAGTTGACGATTCTGGAACAACAATCGCATCTACATACGTTTTCGGCACTCGAATGCGTCCACTATTCCCATTGCTTAATAGTTTGTCTGCATTATTAAATGTTACACGAAACTGAATAGATCCGGTAGAAGGGTCGATTTGTCCGGTTACTGCTTGTATTTTACCTTTTTCTGGGTAGACTTCGTTATTTGCTAATACTAATCCCACTGGAGGCATATTGTTTAGCTTTTCATTAAGTGTTTTACCAGGTGTTTTTATAATGAAGTCTAAGTATTCTGCTTCATTCATAGAGAAATAAGCATACACTTTACTTGTGTTTGAAACATTTGTTAAGGGAGTTGGGTCTGCAGGGCCTACTAAGCTACCTTCTCTAAAATTTATAGAACCAACAACCCCACTGATTGGGCTTCGTACGATAGAATAGTTAATATTTGCATTTACCTCATTTAGCCCAGCTTGTGCTTGTGCTTGTCCAGCTTGTGCTTGTGCTAGGGCTGCTTGTGCTTGGTTTTTAGCTGCTTGCGCTTGTGCTAAGTTCGCTTTGGCGGTTTCTAATTGTACATTAGAAATGATATTTTTTTCTACCAAAGGGATTAATTTATTCACTTCTACTTGTGCAACTTGTACACGAGCTTCAGCCGCTTTCACATTGGCTTGTGCAGATTGTATATTGGCAGAAGCTGCATTAACACCAGAACGGGCAGCATCTGCAGTTTGACTGAGTGCGTTAGTTTCTAGTTTAAATAATGCTTGACCAGCAGTAACATACTGCCCTTCATCAATATAAACGTTGGTAATATATCCTTGTATCTTAGCACGTACGGCATTGTTGTTTATTCCTTCGATAGTGGCAGGAAATTCCGAATATGATTCAACTACTCGTTGAGAAACATCTACAACAGGTAATGGACTCGGTCCTTGGGGTTGCATCGAGCTCTGGTCGTTCTTATTGCATGAAATAACCATTGATGCACTGATACCCATCAAAATATAATATCTTTTTTTCATAGAATTATTTTATTAGATTTTGTATTTATTTAATTGTTTTATTGTATTATTTATTAAAGTCTGCTGCAATTCCATATATTTTTTTATTATTGTAAAAACCTCTTCGTAGTTAGACTCACAAATACCATTCTGTTTTCTATACAATTGTATTTTGTCAAAAGAAATCATTGTTTTCTCTAATTGGTCTAAAACTTCTTGTAAACGATTGGTAAAATGATAGGGGTTCGGTCTGAAGTACCTTTTTCTTTTATCTTCCTTGTATATAAAGTCTACTTTGTCTAATTCTATTAAATATTTTAAACTACAAGAAATAGAACTTTTACTTGCTTTAAACTTGTCTACAAGTTCGTCAAATGTTATCCCTTTTTGTCCAACTTCAACAATCATATAGGTGAAAATTCTTGCAGTAAGTGGGGGGAAATCATTATCCTGCTCGAAATACTTTTCTATATCAAAAATAAGCTGATCTGCATCTATTGTAGACATAATAATATTTTGCCACAAATTTAGATTTTAGTTCGGTAACAACCAAACCAAGTTTTTGTTAGATAAAAGTTAATAAATGTTAAATAATGTAAGTTATTGATTCTCTTATCTTATGTTAAGAAAATTGTAGAATTGTGGTATTAGATTTGTTTTAATAATTATAAAAAAAATGATATTATGAAAAGTTTTATATTAGGAATAAGCTTTATATTAAGTTCTATCTTATTGGGGCAGAATGTTACATTAGACAAAAGTCATGCACGTTTGCAATTTTTTGTTAATCATATGACCATCTCAACTGTAGATGGGAAATTTAAGGACTTTGATGTGTTTTTGAAAAATTATGATGAAAATGATATTACCAAAACGAACTTTCATTTAGTGGCTCAAACCAACTCCATTGATACAGGAGTCGAGGCTAGAGATAATCATCTGAAAAGTGCTGATTTTTTCAATGTGGATACTTATAAAACAATGGAATTTAATTCTACAAGCTTAGAGAAAGTAAAAGGGAATACTTATAAGTTAACTGGTAATCTTACGATGAATGGTATAACTAAACCTGTTAATCTATCTTTAGACTATAACGGAAATAGTATCAACCCTGCAAATAATGTTAAATCTTATGGGTTTACTGTAAAAGGTACAATTAATCGATCAACATTTGGTTTAGGAAAAAAGTTTCCGGAAAGTATAATAGGAAATGAAATACAAATAATAGCTAACTTAGAGTTTACACAAAATAAATAATAACATATAAAAACAATCATCATGAAAAAAAAGTGGATAACAGATGCAGCTCACTCTGAAATATTTTTCAAAGTTAAACATATGCTTATTTCTACAATTACTGGAACGTTTAATGATTTCCATGCAGAAGCTATTGTAGAAGGAGAATCATTTGAGAATGCAGAATTTAATGCAGCTATAGAAGTAAATTCTATTTCGACAAAAGTTGAGGCAAGAGATGCACATTTAAAATCAGAAGAGTTTTTTTATACAGAAAAATATCCTCAAATATTATTCGAAAGTAAAGAAGGAATTCGAAACGGAGAGCTCAATGGAACAATAGAAATTAGAGGAGTAAAACAGCCAATACATTTAAAAGCTGATGTTAGTGAAATTATTGTTGACAATTATGGAAATAATAAAGTAGGTATAGAATTATCAGGAACAATTAATAGAAAAACTTTTGGATTGAATTGGAATAGCTTAACCGAAGCAGGTGGAGTTGTAGTATCGGATGAGGTAAAAGTCATGATTAATTTGCAGCTAACCGAAGAAAAATAAATAATAAGAATAATATAATGAAAAAAACCTCTATAATAAAATAGAGGTTTTTTTTTGCTTTATCGATGAGCCGGAATCAACCATTTGAATTGTGGTCCATTTTCTGGAATATTGATTCGCTCAGAGATTCTTCGCATCCTATCGGGAAACTTCATAATGAAATCTCTAGCTTTTTCTGCTTCTGCTGTGAGATTGGTTATCTGATCTATTTTCCAAGCTTTGATTAGCTTATCCATAATATCGACATAATCAAAGGCTGTATAAACACCAATTCTTTGAGCGGCATCCGAAAACGGTTCGAAAAGTTTCCCAATGCTGTCACCAGATTCTCGCAGAAAATGTGCAGGCATCACAATTTTTAGTCGGAACATGTATTGAACGGCCAACATCATTTCACTTGGGTCAACTTCGAAGATCCTACGAACAAACTCCGTATAGGCTAAGTGATGGCGCATCTCGTCACCGGCAATAATTTTACACATACGTGCAATGTTTTTCGCACCATAATTTTTGGCAATAGTCGAAACGTTGTTGTGCGAAATGTAGGTTGCCAATTCTTGGAAACTTGTATAAACAAAGTTTTTATAAGGATCATGAGAAGTCCCAATATCAAATCCATCATTGATAAGATGATGGGTAGAAATTTCTACTTCTCGCATATTTATCCTACCCGAAAGATAGAGGTATTTATTGAGCAAGTCGCCATGGCGGTTTTCTTCACCAGTCCAATGACGTATCCATTTTGCCCAACCATAGTCTACATGGCTACCATCTTCATTTGCTACACCATCGAGCTGCATAAGCCAAGATTCGTATGTAGGCAATGCTTCTTCTGTAATTGTATCACCAATTAGAGTAATCCAGAAGTCGTCTGGTAAATCTTTTGCTAACTCGCGTAACTCGGTAATTTCATCATAAAAATTATTACTTTGCGAGTCGGGTAGAAAGTCAGAAGGTTGCCAAATTTTCTCTACAGGTATCAGGAACTGATCCATATATCGATCGACATCCTTTTCTATAAACTGCATGACTTCTTTTCGTATGTTGTGAATTGACATAAGGATTTTATTTTTTTTGGGTTTCAATACTCGAGGTAACTATTTTTTCTACTTGGTTAAGAAGTTGGTCGAAATCTTTTCCGGCTACAGCAATAGGTTCGTGGCATTGTATCTTGATTTTTACCCCCAAATTCATCGGAAACTTTTTTTGTTGCATTTTCCAAGAATTGTTGATAGTGATCGGCACAATATAGGCGTTGTTGGCATATTTGCAAAGCACCTTCAGTCCGCTTTCTTTAAAAGCTTTTGGCGCTCCATTTCTACTGCGGGTTCCTTCTGGGAAAATCACAGCAGAATAATTATTTTGTTGGATATAGGTAGCTAATTTTTTTATTTGTAGGATAGATCCTTTCCCGTCTTTTCGGTCAATCAAAACCGAACCGCCTTTCTGTAAGTTGTACGAAACGCTTGGGATTCCTTTGCCTAATTCTTTTTTACTGATGAATTTAGGATGAAATTCTGACAAGTACCACTCGATAGGAGAAATATCGAACATACTTTGATGGTTGGATACAAAAATAATTGGGACATTTTTAGGGATAGCCTCTTTGCCGCTGTATCGGTAAGACGTTCCTAAAATTTTGGTGCACAGCATCAATGTCCAATTCATGGCTTTTACCGACTTATGGTGAGCTGAGTAGCCCCCTAAATTAAACGATAAAAACTGAATAAGCTGGAAAAACACTAAGGTTAATCCGAAAGCAAGGTAAAATAAAATGCTTAACGGAAGAGCAAATATGAATTTCAATTTTGTGTGATTTTACACAAAAGTAGTTTTTTTATGCCAAGCATAATAAAAAAACTTAGAATATTTTAGTTTACCCTTCCGTTAAAATCTATTATTTTGATTTTTTAAGTTGCATAACTTCTTTATTGTTAGCATCATATAGTGTGAGTGTGTCATTTTTGATACTATACGTTTTCACACTATTGAGTGCTGTTGTAAAAGCATATTCGTTCACTCCTTCGCAAAACATACGCGTCATACCTACACCAGAAAATTCTAATCCGTTTTGGACAGTTGTAAATCCTCCGAATAAATTGTTACAGCCAGAGTTACCGGTGAATTTTTTGGTTACCGGTTCAAACGTTAAGGTAGGAGTTTTTGCCGGGAAATCCTTTTTCAGGTCAAGATTGGGCATTTCAGCTAAAGTCCAAGTACCTAGTAACGATAAGTTTGTGGTAGAACTTGAGTCGGTTTGAGTGGTAGGTGCTGATGTTGTACATGAGCTAAAGCCAATTAATCCACCTAAAAGGCTTGCATAAAATAAGTTTCTAAACTTCATTATTTCTTGATTTATTTTAACTGTGTATAGTCAAAATACAAGCCAAACTTTTAATCCAACCAAAATAGAATGGATTTGTAGCGAGATTTTCTTACATTTAAACTTCTAAACACGCGACTGTTTTATCATGATTTTAGAGAAAGTAGCACAAGTAGATAACATCGAAAAGAAAGATTTTATCGAGCATTACCTCAAAAAACAACAGCCTTTATTGATCAAAGGTTATGCAAAACAATGGGAAGCTTTTCCGTTATGGAATTTCGATTATATTCGCGAGCAAGCAAAAGGGCAAGAAGTGCCTATTTACGATAATCGGCCGGCAGATGCCAAGCAGCGATCTGATACGCCAGCAACCCACCTGAAAATGGAGGATTATCTCGATGAAATTACCACTCAAGATTCTGATAAACGTATTTTTTTCTACATCATCACCGATCGTCTGCCTGCTTTGCTCAATAATTTTACCTATCCGGATTTGGGTATTAAATTTTTTAAACGTTTGCCAACTTTATTTTTTGGAGGTAACCAAGCGCATGTTTTGATGCATTATGATGTGGATATGAGCGATTTTGTACATATTCATTTCGAAGGTAGAAAACGAATTTTATTGTTCGATCAATCCCAATCTAAAAATTTATACAAAGTACCGTTATCGGTTCATACGATAGAAACTATTGATTTTGATCATCCGGATTATGAACAATTCCCGGCGCTGAAAAAAGCAAAAGGAGTAGAAGTAGAAATGGAACATGGCGATTTGTTGTTTATCCCGAAAGGTTGGTGGCATTATAATCGGTATTTAGAAGCAGGTTTTTCGATGTCGCTTCGGGCAATGCCAAGTCCTGTTCGGTTTTTTAATTTTTTGGATATGATGTACCACGTTTTTGTGATGCGCTATACCGATAAAATTTGTCGAAAAATAGGCAAAGAAAAATGGATTTTGTACAAACAAAAACAAGCATATAAACGATCAAATAGAGGTTTGGATTAATCAAACTATTTTGTGGTTTGCGTTTGGTATTTCATCCTACCGAAAAAAAATATTATCAATAAAAAAAGCCGAAACAACTAGGCGTTTCGGCTTTCATTCTCTATTCTTTTTTCTGTGCAGTGCTTAGTGCATTGCTTTAATTTCGTGTAAAAAATTCACAATATCATCGCCAGAATAATCGGCCATCCCGAGGGTAGTGTGCGCGATGTTCCCTTTTTTGTCGAGGATAATTGTGGTAGGCAAAGACCCTTGGAAAAAATCGCTCGGAATTCCTGAGTTCGGGTACATTACCGGAAGGCTAAGATTTTTACGCTCCATAAACTTCGCTACTTTGTCTTGCTTACGAACACCTTCGACTTCGATAGTGATAAATTCGATTTCTGGATCATCTTTTATTTTATCGTACAGAACCTGTAAAGACGGCATTTCTGCGATACACGGAGGACACCATGTTGCCCAAAAGTTGATGAAAACGACCTTTCCTTTCAGTGCTTGCATATCAACTTTGTTACCTTTTTCGTCGATCATCTCGAAGGCATAATTGGCTTCGGGAAGTTCTTCGCCTTCTTCGTTGCTTTCTGGTGCGCTTTCTATTTTTTCTAACTTAGGCTGAAAGAGTCCAATCTTCATAAAACCTTGTTGTACAAAGGCTTTTGCTTCGGGTACGAAAAGTAGAACCAAAGCGATCGTTGCCATAATAATGACAGAATAATTTTTTTTCATGATGCTGATGAATTTGTTAAGTTTTGTTCCCATTGTAAATGACGGATTCGATTAAAACTATATGATTTTATTATTTTGAGATTCAATTTTGTGGCGATAGAAACTGTGTAAAGATGAAGATTCTATCCGGAAATTGATAACTATATTTTTGGATGATTTCGGTAGAAATAAAATGTTTTGTAGGAGATCTTTAATCATCCTATCAACAAATCATACCGAAAACTAAGAAGGAAGTTCTGCGCTAATTTTTAGCTGATTGTAGAGAATGTAAAGAGGATGTTTTTCGGTAGAAGTACCTTTGTTTTGGATGGGAAATCCATTTTTGGCAAGAGGACAATACTGCTTGTTGGATGCTATAAACAATCCATCGTCTTGTTGTTTCTCTGCTTGATTTTTTTGGTTGTTCTCTTCCTTTGTGATAGGAGTAGGGCATTGATTGGTAGAGGTTTGGTTTTGTGTTTTGGCCGGATTAGTACTACCAAGTTCGCTGGTCGAAATGTGCAAGAATTGAGCAATCGAAGATTTGGTACTACAAGGCATTAGTAGCACTAAAAAAACTCCGAATAGAAAAATCAATCTTTTTATCACAGCACAATAATATTAAAAACAATTGAAAAAATCGCTAAGATATTGTTTTTTAAGTTTGATTTAACAAGTGAGGGGTTGCCAATTCCCACAAAAAAAAAGCAGTTCATCGAACTGCTTTTTGGTATTGTATAATTTTCTACGAATTAGTAATCGTATGCATTTTGTGTTTCTCCTCCGAAATTCCAAGAGATTCCAAAACGCAAGGTATTCTCAAGGGCATTATTGGTATTCGAGGTTGGTATTAGGTACGAAGCATCAAAACCGAATGAGTTATATTTCAGTCCTAAACCTAGCGTTAGGTGTTGACGATCTCCTTTCCATTTACTTTCGTGGAAATAACCTGCACGAACAAAAAGGGCTTCGTTGTAAGAATATTCTGCTCCGATTGCATATGTAATTTCTTGTAATTCTTCTTTTCCTCCATTGGGTGCGTCACCAAAAGAACTGAACATTCCGGCTAAAACCCCTTTGTTAGGACGGGTTACTCCGATAGGTTGTCCATCTATGATAGAGTCGTATTGCGGAGTTGGAACCAATAATTTTGCAAATTCTGTAGAAACAGAAAGTTTGTTGTATTCGTCGAATTTGAAATCATACCCAACTCCTAAACGTAAGTTTGTCGGTAGGTAAGAAGCGTTGTCTTCGTTATTCGAATAATCTAATTTTGGTCCGATGTTCGAGATTTGGAATCCTCCACGTAGTTTACCGTCGAAGTTATTGGTGCTCATTGTTTCTGATTCGTAGAAACCGGCAATATCAACGGCAAAGCTGTTGGCTGGTTGTACGGTTCCGTCACTTACGTTGTTGAAAAGATCCGAGCGGATGAAACGTCCGGTTACGGCCATCGAGTAATTATCGCTCATACGTAAACCGTAGGCAACGTCGAATGAGAATTCATTTGGTTTGGCGATTCCTCTTTCTACGATATCATTTCCTATCAACTCATTCATTTCTATATCACCCATCTTAAAGTAGTATAAACTCGCCGAAAGGGTAGAGCGCTCGTCTTGACCTAGGAAGGTAAAGAAAGTTGCGTTTAATAAAAACACATCGTCTGTAAACGAGCTCATGTATGGAGTGTAGGTAAAAGCGACTCCTGAATAGTCTTTGCTGAAAGCATATTTCGCGGCATTCCAATATTGAGAATGATTATCTGCTGATGTTGCTACCCCTTGATCTCCTAAACCACCCGCACGCGCATCGGGAGAGATACGCAAGAAAGGTGCTCCTGTAAAGATCGGATTGTTTACATCTTGGGCGTATGTTAACCCTGCTAAAACAATCATTAAACTTGCTGTAAATTTTTTCATTCTATAAAATTTGTTCCTCTATGTTATTATTTTAATATCACTAATTTTTCTACTGCCTGTGCATTTCCTTTGCATGTTTCAGCATTTACTCCGCGCACATTGACTTTGTAAATATAAACACCTTTTCCTATTTTATCACCAAAATCATCTAATCCATCCCAAGGAATCGCATATTTATTGGTTCGATACCCTTCTCTAAACGGAGTAGAGGTTACGTATTGTTTGATGCTTTTGACTAATTTTCCGGATACTGTAAATATTTGTACCAAGACTTCTAATTCGCTATCACAATTGTGCTCGAAATGGAAGTAGGTATTGTTGGTAAACGGGTTAGGCCAATTGAGTAACTTGTCGATATGCAATTGACTGTTTCCGTTTTCCATAACTACAAAGTCTAACGAGGCTGTATTCGAATTATTGTTGATATCCCAAAATTTTAACGTAACTGAATGTTGTCCCAATTCTAAATTTTTCAACTGATACATCACTTGTCCTTTTTGGTAATCTTTGAAATTTTTATTGATACAAGGATTGTTATCTCCGCCATCGTAATATTCATTGAGCACGAATGAGTTTTGGATATTTCCGTCGAGGGTGGCTACAATATCGTGTCCGATAGAAGCCCCTGAAGAACTGATGCCCATGTTGTCTGTAAGGCATCCGACCAAAATAGGATCGCGATCGGTGATTCCGCCATCGGCAAAGTTGAGGTTATTCATATACAATTTTCCTTGTGGAATCTCCTTATCGTTCATGTTGTTTTCATTCAGGCCTCCGACATTTACTTTGGTAACGGTAACGGCGTCGGTCTGATTGTTATCGGCATACAAAACCAATTTACGTTCGCCCTTTTCATAGTTGATATCTTTAGGTAAATAATATTCTAAAGTGAATTTCCCATTTTCTACTTTTCCTTTTCCTCGGTAAATTGTGTTGAATTCTTCTTTGTACTTTTTGTCGGGGAAAGCCCTTAGGTAATTTTTTTCAACTTCTTTTTCGTACAGGATATTGGTAATCGTACCATTGAAGTTATTCATCAGTTGATTATTGGTGCTGTTTCTTATTTCTCCCTCGATAGTGATAAAATCCAATGCTTTTATTTGGTGTTCTTTATCAAGATTGATTTCTACGCCGTTCGCCATCATCTTTGTAATAACAATGTCGTGTTTTGGTCTTGCTAAGGCAATCATCGGATCGCCGATAATGGTTACTTCTTTGTGGTCTGCATGTGATCCTTTTTTTCTCTTTGTTAGGCGCAAAGCTTCTCCTACCGAAATATTTTGTTCTTTTTCTTCGTTGAATAATTCCTTGAGTAGGATACCGTTTATCTCTTGTCCGTAGTAAACACCAATAGGACGATTGGTCGTGATCATTACCAGCGCACCGCCCGATGTGCTATTGATCATTTGTTCACCGGCAGAGTCGATTTGTGGCAAATCCCAAATGGTGAAATCACAGGTTACTGTAGAAACAATTGGTAGGCGAGAGTAGGCAGCATTAAAATTGTTGAGCCCTGTAAGATCTTCACTCGTTAGAATTCGTTCTTGCGCCCAACTTGTCGGTCCACCATGACCAAAATAGGCGATGAAGTTTGCCCCTAACTCAAAACCATTTGTTATCCCTTCGGTTATTTTAGGGTAACGCAAACCGGCAGCAGTTTGTTCTTGATCGGATCCGGATAAATATAGTTTACGTAAAGCATAATAATGGTTATTCTCTAATTCTAGTACTTCATCATATTGACTATCAATTATTGGATTTTGAATATCAGGACTTTCATATTTATTCGGATCATCGACAACCGTAATGACTTTTAGTCGCCAATCGCCATACGATGGACCTTTCCCTGGGATAGGAGAGTAGTACGAAATTGTTTTGTTCACAATGTTTCTAGCTTCTGCCAAAGTGCGAGCAGGCGCTCGTCCTATAGAAATTGTCAGCGCATCACTTTCATAAGCTAAGTTTGGTAGGATGTCATTTTGTCCTTCTGTAATCAACTCTAGATTATCTTCTAGCATGGTGTAGAAATCATCTGTCGCAAAGGTAGTATCAAGCTTGTCCGAGTTTAAACTAAGAAATGTAGGAATGTAATCTTTGTTATTCGCAATCCTATCTTTTGGATCGTATGTTGTATTCCCGAATAGGAAAGCGTATTGTAAATTTGGATTGTTGTGATCGCGTAAAAATTTCAGAAAATTTCTAATTCCGAAAGCGTCTTTCGAACCAGAAGAAAACTCATTGTAAATTTGTTTTGTCGTTGCTACAGCAACTTTTATATCGTCGTTTTGTTCTCTAAATTGCGCCCAACGCATGGCTTCTGATAAAAATTCTTCGGGTGTGATGATTACAGCACTTGCTCCCGAAATTGAATGCAAATTTTGATTCACCACTTTTTCTACATATTTAATGTCTGTGAATACATGCTCGTTTCTGAAAGCGATAAACTCATTGTAAAAACCTTCCGTTGGTTTTCTAAATTTTCTATCCGTAACCTCGATGGCATTGGTAAGATCCGACACATTCCAAATAGTTGCCTCACCCGAAAAAGAAAAGCTATTAACCTCTTCTAATTCGTCTAAAAATCGAAAAGAAAATTGCTCGTTTCCGTATGCCAAAGCTGCTTTGTAAGCAACCGATATTTTATCTAAAAAAACTTCTTCAGCTGCTGTAGGGCCGATATTATTTCCCGAAATATTAACCGCTAACGAGGTTGGAACAGAATTGAGTGTTAGAGAAATTTCTTTTCTACTGAACTCTGATTGTGTAAAATCTTTGATAACATCTCTCGCATCAGCAGCCGAAATTGTAAACTTAGAATTTTTTACATTTTTCCCAACAAGGGAAGCTTTTAGATGAGCAGCTTCGCCACCAATAGGTTGATGCAGTTGCAAGGTAAAGGTTTGATTTAGTTTCTGACGAAATGGATGACTCACCCATTGTTTTCCCATTTGGTTGATGTTGAGTGAATCTCGTTCGAAAAAACGATAATCGTCGAAACTCGTAAACGTTTTGATAGGAGCTTCATCAATCGTACTCGTGCTAATTCTTTTCCCACTATTGCCTCCAAAAGTTATATAATAATAGGCATATTCATCGAACAGATGTAGGCGATGAGAAAGTTCTTCTAGGGTTTGCTTATCGCTTCTATGCAAATTATTAGGACCTTGAGCATAGAACAGAATATAATCATTACTATCAAATTTTCCGTCCTCTTCCCCGATGACGCGAATAGCGTTTTCTTGCAAATCATCGTAAATAAAAGTACCCGTATTGGCTGGTAATTGCGCACCTCCGTTTCCATAAATTTTCAGCGTACGCAAATCATAACCCGAAGTCGGAATACCGTTTGATCTGAAGAAATCGGCGGTCAATTTATACACTCCCGTTGTTGGGACTTTTATTTTGTACCAATCACCTGATTGCAAAACACTGGTGTTGGTTGCAGCTTTTCTACGCGCTTTTGGTTGGATGGCTGATGACTTAGAAAGCGTGAAACTTTCTATCTTATAATATTTATTGTTTTCTTGTATAAAAGGATATAATTGAAAACTATGAATAAGGGTTTGATCTTTTTGGATATGATTCTGAACATAGTCGATATAGGTCGGAAAATGAGGTACAAGTTGTTGCTCATCAAACGAAATTTCTTTTTTTCGGATATCCGAAATCGTATAACGAAACTGACTCGGATTTTCTTCTTCTAAAATAAAAAACGGTAGATTGTTTCCGCTAAGTTTATAATGTTTTTCATCATCAAATATTAGCACCGAGGTTTTGGTCGCATTGGTAAGTTCGATTTCTTTTTTGCCTTTCCAATTCAATTGAAAGGTTTGTGCCCTCGAAAAAATAGCCCAACAAAATACTAACAACAGTAAAAATATCTTTCTCATTCTTCAAAAACGTATTTTTCCCAAATATATTTGCATTTCATAAAATAAAAAATAAAACCTTGCGTTAAACTATTACAATCTGAAATTGTTTATTTCAATTGAATTGATTTTATTTGCATAATAATTTTATAATTAGAACCGATAAGTATTCTATGAAAATGAATAAAGGTAGAATTTTTACATTATTACTTACCGCTGCTTCAATGACTATTTTTGTAAGTTGTGGAAGTGGTAGCGGTGGAAAGAAAAAAGGAGGAGGAACCAAGAACTTTACGAGTACAAGTGGCTTCAAACAAAACGATCAACGTGGTTGGTTTTTTAACGGAAGCAAAACAAAACCAAACGTGAAGCCATGGCAAAATATGGTTTTTATCGAAGGAGGTACGTTTACCATGGGCTTGGTGAAAGATGATGTAATGCACGATTGGAATAATACGCCTCGTCGCATGCAAGTGAGTTCTTTCTTTATCGGTGAAACCGAAGTAACCAACTACGAATACCGTGAATATCTTACGTGGTTAAAAGTAGTTTTCCCGACTGAAGATCCTGCCTATAGAGATATTTATGAAGGTGCTTTGCCAGATCCAGCTGTTTTTAGTAATAAATTATCAACAGATAACTTCTCGACAGAAAACTATTTATTTTCACCAGAATTTAGTTATTATCCTGTGGTAGGAATTACCTGGTTGCAAGCCAATAACTATTGCGATTGGTTAACGGATAGAGCAAACGAAAAAGCGTTGATGGACAAAGGAATCTTGAGCAAAGACTTCTACCAAAACGAAGAATATAACGTGAAATCGAAAACCTTTAGTGCAGAACAGTACAAGAATAATAATACTAACGTACAAGAGGCAATTGATACCACAAAATTAGAAAAGCAAACCCGTATAAAATCTACGAATACGAGAATCTTAAATGCCAATCGTGCTACTCGTTCATTAGAAATTCAACCTTTCCGTTTACCAACCGAATCAGAGTGGGAATACGCAGCGCTTGCTTTACCAGAAAATCGTGAATACAACGAATACAAAGGAAAACAAGTTGCCCAAAATGATTTGCGTGGAACCAAAGGTAAAACAAGAGGTCAATATTTAGATAACTTCAAAGTTGGACGTGGGGATTATAGTGGTATCGGTGGATACGGAAACGATGGTTCTGCAATTACCAATGATGTACGCAAATACCAATCAAATGACTTTGGATTATTCGGAATGTATGGAAACGTAGCAGAGTGGACTGCCGATGTTTATCGTCCTATTATTGATGATGAAGCAAATGATTTCAACTATTTCCGTGGAAATGTTTTTAAAACTACAATTGATGATCAAAACGGTGGTTTTGCAAAATATGGAGAAGATGAAATCGAATACGATACACTGAACAACGGGAAACTTGTATATAGAGGTTTACCAGGAAGTTACAAAAAAGAAATCGAATACGATTACACCAACTACCGTGACGGAGATGCGATGTCTTCATTGGATACTCGAGTGACAACGGAAACAGTTGCCAAAACTGGCGATATGTACAACTCACCAAAACGCCAATTTAAGGTTGATGAAAAAGGACGTGTAATTCTTGAGAAAGATACCAAAACACGTACAACCAACATCAGTGATGAGGTGCGCGTAGTAAAAGGTGGTTCTTGGAAAGACCCAATCTATTGGTTAGATCCAGGACAAAGACGCTACTTGCATCAAGCAGAAGCTACAAGCTGGATTGGTTTCCGTTTGGCACAAGATTACAAAGGAAACTTTGAATCGAAAAGAACTAAAAGAGGATCGAAATAATTCGATAAAAATAACCTTTAAAAACTCGGAATCTTTTCCGAGTTTTTTTATTTTTGATGACATGAAAACAGAACTATTGCTCGAACATTTTCTTCGTTATCGTTTGGTAACAACCGATACCCGAAAAATTACTCAAAACGCAATTTTTTTCGCCCTTAAAGGAGAAAATTTCAACGGAAATCTTTTTGCACAAGAAGCCTTGGATAAAGGAGCAAGTATCGTAGTGGTAGATGAACCGCAAACCCTACACGATGATCGAATTATTTTGGTAGAAAATGGTTTAGAAAGTTTACAAGCTCTTGCCAAAGCATATCGTTCTACCCTGAAAATTCCCGTTATTGGATTGACAGGAAGTAACGGAAAAACAACTTCCAAAGAATTAATTGCTGCTGTTTTGCAAGAGAAATTTCAGGTTCATTATACCCAAGGCAATCTCAATAATCACATTGGCGTTCCGTTGACCTTGCTTTCTATTCCAGAAAATGCCGAAATTGCCGTTATCGAAATGGGTGCGAATCATCAAAAAGAAATCGAACTTTTGGCTTCGATAGCGCAGCCTGATTTTGGGTATATTACGAATTTTGGGTATGCACATCTCGAAGGTTTTGGTGGTTTCGAAGGAGTGATAAAAGGGAAGTCAGAATTGTATGATTTTTTGCGTACTCATCATAAAATTGCCTTGATCAATGCCGACGATGACTTACAAGTGAAACAAGCGCAAGCCATCGAACAAATATCGTTTTCTAAAAATCCATCGACGCAGGCAACTTATTGTGTCGAGTTGAAGGAAAACTTAAACAATATGATTCAAGTAGTTGTAGACGATGTTGTTATAGGTTCTAATTTAACGGGGAACTATAATTGGTCTAATGTGGCAGCTGCAATAAGTTTCGGGAAATATTTTAAGCTTTCGATGGAAGAAATCAAAAATGGAATAGAAAATTATCATCCTTCGAATCATCGATCTCAGTTGATACAAAAAGAAAAATACACGATTTTGATGGATGCTTACAATGCGAATCCGAGCAGTATGGAAGTTTCATTGAAAAACTTTTCTACCTTCGGGGGAAGCAAAACCGTTATTTTAGGGGATATGTTCGAGTTAGGAGAATCGAGTAAAGCGAGTCATCAAAAAATAGCTCAATTAGCCCAAGATTTAGGTTTTGAACAAGTGTATTTGGTAGGAAAAAATTTCTCGAATGTTGAACTTGATTCTTCGAATATTCAGTTTTTTGAACAAAGAGAAGCTTTAGAAAATTATCTCAAAACCCATCCAATCGAAACCGAAAATGTTTTGATTAAAGGTTCGCACGGTATGCGATTAGATCTTTTAGAAAATGATTTATAAAGGTCTAAAAATAAGTTTGATTTGTTTTTTATTGATGGGATTATTCTCTTTCGATCAGAATTCGTACATCAATTGGCAAGAAAATCAACTCTTGACCTTTGATAATTTCAAAGCTAAAGCACCGAAAGGGGATAAAACAGCGGCTTCTATCTACACCGAAATTAGCTGGATAAAGAAACAAACCGGACAAGATTTACCGATTTATACAGTGATTAATCGGATGGATGAAAATCGTTCTTGGATCAATAGGAAAGACAAAAACTTGCTCAATCAGAAACAATTACAATTTGATATTTCTGAACTTTATACCCGAAAAATTCGCCAAGAAATTCAGCGTTTGGTGCAAAAGAAAGTTCGTGATGAAGCGACGTATAAAGAAGTTTTTATTCGTAATTCGAATCAATTACAACGAACTCAAAAAAAATATTTGAATCTTTTGGGTGAGCAACCCAATTTGTGGAAAATTGTGAACAAAGAATACCAAGATTCGCTTTTGCTCTACAAAGACTTCAATCATTAAACCAATACAAACAACCACCAAAAACCGAATAAATACCATTCGGTTTTTTCTTTTTTTGGTAGGATGAGCTTCGACAAAGTAAGGTATATTTCGGGTTGATTTGAATGACATTCTAATCAATGAATAATTTATAGAGAAATATTCTTTTCAACCAAAATAATAGCTTATATTTGAGTAATTTCAAAAACAGCTATGGAAGTTTTTTTAATAACCATTTTTGGAATGTCGAAACTGCAAGCAGCATTGTTATCTAAAATAGTGTTCGCTCAATATTCTTTTTGATTACTCTTTTATTGGAAAGAATGGCCCTTTTGGGGAATAAAAATATCAAAAAATCACAAAAAAATACAGTATGCCTTTTTATCAAACCTTAGGAAAAATACCTTCTAAGCGACATACGATATTCAGAAAAGAAGATGGGAGTTTATATGCCGAAGAATTGGTTTCTACCCACGGATTTTCGAGTACGTATTCGAATGTTTATCATTGTTATCCGCCAACTTTGGTGAAGCAAATTGCCGAGCCTTTTTCGGTAGAACCCGAAATTGCGCGAGAAAAACACTTGAAACACACTTCGCTTAAAGGGTTTAAAATTAAACCCCAAAAAGATTATTTAGAATCGAGAGTTCCCGTTTTGGTGAACAATGATTTGCATATTTCTTTGGCAGCGCCACAAGCGTCGATGACCGATTATTTCTACAAAAACTCGCAAGCAGACGAAGTAATTTTTATTCATGAAGGTTCGGGAGTTCTGAAAACGGGTTATGGTCAAATCGAGTTCGAGTATGGCGATTATTTGGTTATTCCGCGCGGAATAATTTATCAATTGCATTTCAATGACGAACAAAACCGTTTGTTGATTATCGAATCATTCAGTCCGATCGAAACACCACGTCGTTACCGAAATCATTTCGGACAATTGATGGAACATTCGCCATTTTGCGAGCGCGATATCAAAACTCCTAAAAACTTAGAAACGCATGATGAGCATGGAGATTTCAAGATTATGATTAAGAAAGAAGGATTGATTTATCCTTATGTTTATGGTACGCATCCGTTTGATTTTGTTGGATGGGATGGATATCATTTTCCGTGGGCTTTTTCGATTCATAATTTCGAGCCGATTACTGGTAGAATTCATCAACCACCTCCAGTGCATCAAACTTTCGAGGGAGCAGGTTTTGTCATTTGTAGTTTTGTGCCGCGTTTATACGATTATCATCCACAATCTATTCCGGCGCCTTACAACCATAGTAATGTAGATTCTGATGAGATTTTATATTATGTAGATGGAGATTTTATGAGTAGAAAATCGGTCGAAAGAGGTCAAATAACTTTGCATCCGGCGGGGATTCCTCACGGACCACATCCAGGAACTGTTGAGAAATCGATCGGTGCAAAAGAAACCCAAGAATTGGCGGTGATGATTGATCCTTTCCGACCATTGAAATTGACCAAAGCTGCTTTGGAAATAGAAGATGAAGATTACTACAAATCTTGGTTATACTAAAACGATTACACCATTATCAATACTAATAAATAAAAGAAAAAAACGATAAACAAACAAAAAAATGAGTACACAAACTTTTGCAGAAAAGATTGCGCAAGCACAAGATTTTTTACCGATCAACGGTACCGATTATATTGAGTTTTATGTAGGGAATGCCAAGCAAGCAGCCCATTATTACAAAACCGCTTTTGGTTTCCAATCTTTGGCGTATGCAGGGCCAGAAACAGGCGTTCGCGATAGAGCTTCTTATGTATTGCAACAAGGGAAAATTCGCTTAGTGCTTACTTCGGGACTAAAGTCGGATTCACCGATTTGCGAACATGCCAAAAAACATGGCGACGGGGTAAAAATCTTGGCACTTTGGGTAGATGATGCCTACGATGCCTACGAACAAACCACCAAACGTGGTGCAAAAAGCTATATGGAACCAACCACGTTGTCCGATGAATTTGGCGAAGTGAAAATGGCAGGAATCTATACGTATGGAGAAACGGTGCATATGTTCATCGAGCGAAAAAACTATTCAGGACCTTTTATGCCTGGATATGAAAAATGGGAATCTGATTATCAACCTACCGAAACAGGACTCTTGTATGTGGATCACTGTGTAGGAAATGTAGGTTGGAATCGCATGTTGCCAGTGGTAAAATGGTACGAAGATGTGATGGGATTTGTTAATATCCTTTCGTTTGACGATAAACAAATCAATACAGAATATTCTGCCTTGATGAGTAAAGTAATGTCGAACGGAAATGGGTATTCGAAATTTCCAATCAATGAGCCAGCAGAAGGTCTGAAAAAATCGCAAGTAGAAGAATATTTAGATTTCTACGAAGACGAAGGAGTACAACATATTGCTGTGGCAACCAAAGACATTATCCATACAGTAACCGAACTGAAAAAACGTGGAGTAGAATTCTTAGCTGCACCGCCAGAAGCCTATTACGATATGATTCCTGAGCGCGTAGGTGAAATTGATGAAGATATCAAAAAACTACAAGCATTAGGGATATTAGTAGATTGTGATGAGGAAGGTTATTTGTTGCAAATTTTCACCAAACCTGTAGAAGATCGTCCTACCTTGTTTTTCGAAATTATCGAGCGTCATGGCGCACAGAGTTTCGGTGCAGGAAACTTCAAAGCTTTGTTCGAAGCTTTAGAAAAAGAACAAGCGAGAAGAGGAAACTTATAATAAGTATCATTTAGAAAGTCTTTGTTGAAGCCTCATAAAAAAGGGGTCAACAAAGCTTTTCTGTTGATAATCAGTTTTTTAATTATTAATCTAAAAAAAATATTTCAAATGAAATCGTTTATATCATACCCTAAAGATTCTGACTTTAGTATCCATAATATACCTTTTGGTGTTGCGCTTATTCAGGGTGAATACGTGGCTGTTTGTACGCGAATTGGCGACAAAGTAGTCGATTTATCCTACCTCTATAACGAAGATTATTTTGGTGATTTTGATCAATTAGAATACAATGTTTTCGAGTCGGTAGTTTTGAATGAATTTATCGAATTAGGAAAACCAACCACCAATGCGGTACGTTTGCGTATTCAAGAATTATTGGTAGAAGGATCTGATTTGGCAAATGACGAAAAAACAATCGAAGAAGCTTTTTATGATATTGATGAAGTAGAAATGCTTTTACCGGTTCATATTCCAAATTATACAGATTTTTACAGCAGCATAGAGCACGCAACCAATGTCGGGAAAATGTTCCGTGATCCTGCGAATGCTCTTCTTCCGAACTGGAAACATCTACCGGTTGGTTACCACGGACGCGCATCGTCGATCGTGATTTCTGGTACACCTCTTCACCGTCCGAAAGGTCAGATGAAACCTGCCGATCAAGATCAACCAGTTTTTGGTCCGTGTAAGCAATTGGATTTTGAGTTGGAAATGGCTTTTATTGTCAATAAAATGACCGATTTGGGTGATAGTGTTTCGGTAGAAGAAGCAGAAGACGCAATTTTCGGAATGGTTATTTTCAATGATTGGTCGGCAAGAGATATTCAGTCGTGGGAATATGTGCCATTAGGTCCATTCTTAGGGAAAAACTTTGGTTCATCAATTTCACCATGGGTGGTAACGTTAGAGGCTTTGGATCAGTTCCGTACAAGTTCTCCGAAACAAGATCCCGAAGTGTTGGATTATTTGAAGTTTGACGGTGAACGTAATTTCGACATCCAATTAGAAGTGGCTTTGCAACCCGAAAATGGAGAAGAAAATGTAATTTGTCAGAGCAACTTCAAATACATGTATTGGAATATGGCTCAACAATTAGCGCATCATACCGTAAACGGATGTAATTTAGAAGTAGGAGATATGTATGCCAGCGGAACAATTTCTGGGAAAGATCCTCAATCATTTGGTTCGATGTTAGAATTAACTTGGCGTGGACAAAACCCATTGAAATTATCCAACGGAGAAGAACGAAAATTTATTCAAGATAACGATACCGTAATTATGCGTGCATTTGCAGAAAAAGGAGCTGTACGGGTAGGATTTGGAGAAGTTTCGGGTACAATTCTACCAGCAAAATAATAAGTATGAAAACAATTAATCCTAGCGAACTTAGCTCTCCTGCGTTACAGAAAATAATGCAAACTGCGGTGGCTCCAAGACCGATTGCGTTTGTTTCATCGATTAATCAGAAAGGAGAGGTAAATCTTTCTCCGTTCAGTTTTTTCAATATGTTTAGCACTGTTCCGCCAATTCTTGTATTTTCACCCTCGAGAAGAGTGCGCGATAATACCACGAAACATACGCTAGAAAATGTTCTCGAAGTGCCAGAAGTGGTTATCGGGATTGCTAATTATGCAATGGTACAACAAGTTTCTTTGAGTTCTACAGAATACGAAGAAGGTGTAAATGAGTTTGTGAAAGCTGGTTTCACGATGAAAGATGCCGATGTTGTTCGACCGAAATTAATTGCCGAATCTCCTGTAAACTTCGAGTGTACGGTGCAAGAAGTTGTATCGTTGGGCAAAGAAGGGGGAGCCGGAAATTTGGTTATTTGTGAAGTGAAAAAGATTCATTTACGAGAAGAATTTCTTAATGAGCAAGGGGATTTAGATCAAAAGAAATTAGATTTAGTCGCTCGTTTGGGAGGCAATTGGTATTCTCGTAGCAATGAGGAAAGCCTTTTTGAGGTTCCAAAACCTTTGGTAACGAAAGGAATTGGGTTTGATTTGTTGCCAAATGAAATCAAATTTAGTACTGTTTTTACAGGAAATGATCTTGGTATGTTGGCCAATACCGAAAAATTAATCGGTGAACATTTCTCTGCCGATGAAGAAATTCATCGCAAAGCTCAGCAACTTTTGTTGCAATCTAAAATAGAAGAAGCATGGGAAATCTTGCTTAAATAATACAACAGAAAAGCCTCTTTTTAGAGGCTTTTTTTTATTGATTTTGTTGACTATAATTTCGGTATTTGTTTTTGATCCAACGATTAATCGGCTTCTCGAAATACTCGAATGTTAATATGCTCAATCCTATCGAAACCAAAAGATAAAGACCAATCTTCATAAAATCATTCAACTCCGGAAACCAAAGATTTCCATATTTGATGACAATCATGTGCAGCATATAAAAACTGAAACTAATTTCTCCTAAATAAATAAGTGTTTTGTGTTGTAATAATCTGGATAGAATCCCTTTTTCTACCGAAAAAATCACGATGATTAGCGACATTGGTAACCAATAATAGATTCCGTATCGAAACATTCTTGGGATAAATTCATGGAAAGAAAAGAAGAGAATCAATACTAAAAATGCGGATATTTCTAAGAAACTTCCTTGTCGGAAAGTGATATTTTTTAGTAGATAATTGAAACGTCGATATTGATTAAATAAAATAATTCCGATAAGAAAATCGAGGGTTCGAACGAAAGGATGAATATAAAATATGCCTTTTTCGTAGTCGATGTCGATATGCGGTTCGAGAGCAATAATTATCGGAATCGCAAGCAAAGGAAGCAAGCGACTGAGCGGAAAACGATGCAATAAACTGACCAGAAAAGGAAAGGCCAAATAAAAGAAAAATTCGGTCGAAATACTCCAAGAAGGATTATTGATGGAGAAATAAAATTTCTGAATCGGAATATACGATTGCAACAAGAAAAAATTGAGTATTGCAACCAAAGGATCCCATAAATTTTGATGAAAAACAAACGGAAGCATCAAGAAAAAAGTGAGCAAATGTAGCGGGTAAATTCTCGCGACACGATTGATGTAGAAGTTCTTTTTACTGAATTCATGCGGTTTGTTGATTTTGTTCTGATAGTTGAGCGCCAAAACAAAACCACTCAATATAAAGAAAAATCCTACCCCTAAATATCCTTCAAAAAACACAAAATTTTTCAGCCAATTGTACCAATGCATTTCAGTGGATACAAAGGTAAGATGGCTAAGAAAAACTGCGAAAGCAAAGAAAAATCGCAGCGATGTGAGTGAGTTAATCATCCAAAACCTTGAATTTTAATTGATACATCTCTTTGAACTGACCTTCGAATTCTTCGAGTAAACTGCTTCTAACTTCGACAATAAATTTACAATTAGCCGTAAATTCTTTATCGATTATTTCTCCATTCACCCTTTCTATATTTCGTTCTACAATCCCTTGTTGATCGTAATTGAAAATTAACTCTGCTTTTTTTGTCAGATAACGAGTAACTGATTTGGCTTCTTCCAATGCAACTTGTGCTCCATATTTATAGGCTTTTACCAAACCCGGAACCCCCAATTTTGTCCCACCGAAATAACGAACAGAAACAACCAACACATTGGTTAACTCGAACGAAAGAATTTGATTGTATATTGGTAAACCTGCCGAACCGCTCGGTTCTCCGTCATCATTTGCTCGGTAATCTTCCTTGTTTATCCCTAAAATATAAGCGTAGCAATGATGGGTAGCATCGGGCCATTTTTCGCGTAAATAGGTGAGTTTTTCTCGTACATCGTCTTCGGTTTGTACCCGAAAGGCATAGTTGATAAACTTGCTTCCCATTTCCTTGAAAATAACTTCTTCTGCATCGTGAGCAATCGTTAAATAAGCGTCATCTGTTTTGTCAGTCATTGCGGTAGATTCGTAAAAGGTCGTTGTCTAATGTTTGTGTTTTACTTACTTTTTTATGAAGGTTGGGAGCTAAAATTCCGTCTTCCCAAACGGTCGAACTACTAAAAACTCGGGCTTCATCCCAAAGATTTTGTTCGATAAAAGTTCGCAGCGTTCGACTACCACCTTCAATGATAATCGATTGGATATTTTTTTCGTACAAAACACTTAGAATTTCTTCTAAATGATTGTTCGCTGATTGTAATTGTATATATTCTACAAGTTGATTTTTTTCTTCTTTTATTTTATTGAATACGAGGGTTTGTATGGTTTGATCAAAAAGATGATGCGTTGTTGGAGTAGACAAATCAACATCAATCAAGACACGAATAGGGTTTTGACCTTTCACCAATCGACTATTGAGTTGTGGATTGTCTATGATTGCTGTATTTTTTCCGACCAAAATTGCTTGTTCTTGCGTTCGCCACCAATGCACCAATTGTTTAGAAAATCGGTTGCTAATCCATTGTTGTTTATCTTCTTTCGGTGCGAAATATCCATTGGCTGTTTGGGCCCATTTTAGGATGATATACGGACGTTTTTTTTGATGAAACGTAAAAAAGCGACGATTCAATTCTAAACATTCTTTCTCTAAAACGCCTACCAAAACATCGACACCATGAACGCGCATTCGCTTGATTCCTTCTCCATTAACCAAAGCAAAAGGATCGAGACAACCCACAACTACTCGAGAAATTTTGTGTTCGATGATCAGATCGCTGCAAGGTGGCGTTTTACCAAAATGAGCACAAGGTTCTAGCGTAACATACAGGGTAGAAGAGGGCAGTAAATCTTTGTTTTCTACAGCGTTTATCGCATTTACTTCGGCATGTGGCCCACCAAAAACAGAGGTAAATCCCTCGCCAATAATAGTGTGATTATGCACTATAACCGAACCAACAAACGGATTGGGGTAAGTATTTCCCAATCCGTTTGCGGCAAGTTGTAAACAACGATTCATATAGAATTCGTCTGTTCTATGTTCTATCATGCTTGGTTTTCTTCCGAATTATCCGCTTCTTTTTCGTTAACTTCCTCCGAATTATAATGATAAAGTTTTTTTAGTTTTTGGTCTAAATCATTACGTTTCGTTTTCTTTTCTTCTAATTCTTGGTACACATTTTTGAGTAATGGACTATTTTTGTCGGCACCCGAAAAGAAAGAAATATTGTTGTCTAATTGAATGATATCTTTATCCAACTCATCAATTTCTTTTTTGGTTCGGATAATTTCATTGTCAATCAAATGATTATTTTTACCAGTTTTTGCTTTATCAAAAATAGTTTGTAATCGGAAGTCTTGCATTTCTTCATCCGAAATTGCTAATTCGTTTTGCTTTTTCTGAATCTCTTTCTGAAACTGCTCTGTAATATTCATTTTCTTCGTCGGAACTTTCCCGATTGCATTGAATGCTTTTTCCCAATCGAAAAGCGTTGACAAATCTTTTTCTTTGTCACCCGAAGTAGTATAATTTTTTACCGATTCTAAAAGTTGTTTTTTCTCGGTAAGATTTTGTTCAAATTTTTCATTTTCAACATCGTGACGTTTTTTGTAACGATCGAAAAATTGATTGCAATATTGTTTAAACTCTTTCCAAACTCGATCCGAATGTTTACGCGGTACATGACCTACTTTTTTCCAATCTTCTTGAATTTGTTTGATGATTTTCACCGATTTATTCCAATCTGTACTTTCAGCATGCTCTTTGGCAATCTCGATTAAAGCTAATTTTTGTTGTAAATTAACTTCTTGATTGGATTTTAGATCTTTATAAAAAGCATTTTTGAGGTGATTGAAATTTCTTGTCGATTGTTTAAATTCGTCCCAAATTTCATTGTTATATTGTTTCGGAACTCGGCCGATTTTCAGAAATTCTTCCCGTAAAGTATTCACTTTTCTGATTGCTTTTTGCCAATCTCCATGTTTATTTCCTTCACTATTTTGGGTAACTTGGTTGATCGATTGTACGATGGCACGTTTTTTTGCTAAATTATCGTCTTGCTCTTTTTTCAGTAACTCGTTGAGTTCTGTTTTTCGATCATGTATTTTATTGGTCAGTTCTTTGAACTGATTCCACGTAACTTCTCTAAATTCTTCGGCAACCGGAACTGCTTCTTCTTTCCATAATCGATGAAGATATTGTAACTCATTCAACGCTTTTTGCACGTTTTCTTCGCTTACCAATTCTTCAGCACGCTTGATAATCGATTGTCGAACTTCTAAATTATGATTCATATCCAATTCTCGAAGCTCTTTGTTCATATCCAGATATTTATAAAAATTATCCAAATGGAAAAAATAGTTTCTATACACATTGTTTGCCTGTGCTGCGGGAATTCTTCCTGCATTGTGCCAACGTGTTTTCAGATCGCGAAAAGTTTTGAATATGTTTTGATTATTTTCTTGAGGATCTTGATACAAAGCTTTCAACTCGTCGATAATTTCGAGTCTTTTTTCTAAGTTTTCTTTTTCGCTTCTTTCAGTTTCTTTGTAAAAAAAGCTTAATTGTTTTTTATAATCCTCATAAATCGCATAGAAATCTTTTTTCAGAGGACTGTCGTACCGGAAATGGACTTCATCTCCACCTTCGTTCACAAATTGTTCTCTTTTCTCAGCTGCATCAAGCGCCATTTTGTTTTTCGCAGCTTCGCGAATCAAAGCAAAATGTTCTTTAAGTTCTTGTGCAGGATGGTCTTGAAGTAAAACGCGTGCTTCGTTGAGGAGAATTTCTAAATCGAATTTTTCATAATCTTTAAGCGGAATCTCATTTTGATTTTGATCTTCTTGGGTCGCTTCTGATTTGTACGATTCGTTTGTGTTTTCAGGTAATTTTCCATCTGCGTTTTGCAGGTTATCCATATCCGTTATCATAGCAAAAAATAATTTAGTTGCTAACAAATCTAACGAAAAAAAAGTGAAATATCAAGGACTTTCGTTTACAAACTCGTCCAAATCTCCCAAGCTTTTTCTGCTTGCAAGTGCAACATCTCTAATCCATTTTTGATTTGTGCACCTTTTTCTTTTCCTAATTGTAAGAATTTTGTTTCCTCAGGATTGTAAATCAAATCATACAAATAATGGGCTTCTGTCAAGAATTGATACGGAAGGTTTGGAGCAGCATTTATCTGCGGGAAAGTGCCGACAGGAGTACAATTGATGATGATTTGATGGGATGAGATGATGGTTTCATCAAGGTTATCGTAACTGAGAAATTCATCATCGTTTCGGGTCACTTTTGTGTAAGGAATTCCAAGTTTATCCATTACAAAAGTCAGCGCTTTGCTTGCTCCTCCATTGCCCAAAATCAAAGCTTTTTGATGATGATTTCTTAACATCGGAACAAATGATTTTTCGAAACCATAAACATCCGTATTATAACCGATTTTTTTTCCTTCGTTTATTTTTACGGTATTCACCGCACCAACTTTTTGAGCTTCTGGTGATAGGGCATCTAAAAAAGGAATGATCGCTTGTTTGTAGGGAATTGTTATGTTAAAACCCAATAAATTTTCGTTACTGAAAAGAGTTTCAACTTCGTTAATATCTTTCAGGTCAAATAGTTGGTAAGAAAAATCAGTAAGGTTTTGACGATGGAATTTTTCTGTAAAATATTTCTCAGAAAAAGAATACGCGATATTTTTTCCTATTAACCCTAAATTATTCATTCTTTGCTGATTTGTTTTTTTGGAATCTTGCTTTAACTAATCGAATAATCAATGGAGTATTAGCTGCAATAATAATTCCGAAAATAAAGAGTTCTAAATGGTTTTTTACAATCGAAAATTGACCTAAAAAATACCCCAACATCGAGATAACTCCTACCCAAAGAATCGCACCCAAAAAACTATACGTAATAAAAGTTTTATAGGGTAGGCGAGTAGTCCCACAAATAAACGGAATGATTGTGCGCACAACCGGCATAAAACGGGCAATGATAATCGCTTTTTTTCCGTTTTCGTTGAAAAACGCAGTTGCTTTTTCTAAATGTTTTGGTTTGATGAAAAACTTGTTCGGATTGGCCAAAAGCCATTCACCAAATCGATGTCCGATATAATAATTGAGGTTATCACCCAAAATAGCTGCAACCATCAATAATGGAATAATATATTCGATGTGCAAATGGTTCTGATCATCGCTTGCAGCAATCATACCAATTGCAAAAATCAGCGCATCACCAGGTAAAAAAGGCATGATGAACGACATCACAATCAGCCCGGTTTCTGCAAAGATTATCAGAAATAATACAGCATAAATCCAATATCCATATTGGTTTATGAAGTCCATGATTACTTTGTCGGGACGTTGGACAAAGTTGGTGAAAAACTCGATTATGCTTAGCATCAATTAGGGTGGCTTAGATTCTTGTAATATCGGCACCAAGCGCACGTAAACGTGTGTCGATGTCTTCGTAACCTCGATCGATTTGTTCTATGTTATGAATTGTACTCGTTCCTTTGGCAGAAAGGGCAGCAATCAACAAGGCGATTCCTGCACGAATGTCGGGTGATGTAAGATCTGCAGCTTTCAACGGAATTTCATGGTCAAGCCCAATCACGGTTGCACGATGCGGATCGCATAAAATAATTTGTGCGCCCATATCAATCAATTTATCCACGAAAAACAAACGAGATTCGAACATTTTTTGATGAATCAGTACACTTCCTTTGGCTTGGGTGGCAACCATCAAAATAATCGATAAAAGATCGGGAGTGAAACCAGGCCAAGGTGCATCGGAAATGGTTAGGATAGAACCATCGATAAAACGTTCTATTTTATATTTTTCTTGACGTGGAATATAAATATCATCCCCTCTTTTCTCGAGTTGGATACCTAATTTTCTAAATACATCTGGTATAACACCTAAGTTTTCCCATGATACATTTTTGATGGTAATTTCTGATTGCGTCATGGCTGCTAATCCGATCCAAGAACCAATTTCGATCATATCTGGAAGAACTGTATGTTCGGTTCCCGAAAGTTTTTCTACCCCTTCGATGGTAAGAAGATTCGATCCGATTCCTGAAATATTGGCGCCCATACGGATCAACATTTTACACAATTGTTGAATGTAAGGTTCGCAAGCAGCATTGTAAATTGTCGTTGTCCCTTTACTTAAAACAGCAGCCATAATAAGGTTTGCGGTTCCAGTAACCGAGGCTTCTTCGAGCAAAATATAGTTGCCTTGTAAACCAACTTTCGGGTCAACTTCTACACCATAAAAAGATTCTTCTGCATTGAATCGATACTTTGCACCCAACTCAAAAAATCCTTGAAAGTGTGTATCTAAACGTCTTCTTCCAATTTTATCTCCTCCTGGTTTTGGCATATATGCTTCACCGAAACGAGCCAAAAGTGGTCCCATCAGCATAATCGAGCCGCGCAAAGCAGCACCGTCTTTTCTGAATTCGTTACTTTTTAGATAATCTAATTTGAGTTGATTGGCTTGGAAAGTATAATCTCCTTTTCCGTTTTTTTGCACTCTAACTCCTAAATCTACTAAAATCTCAATGAGGCGATTAACATCTTTGATATCGGGAATGTTGCAAACTCGTACTTTTTCTTCAGTTAATAAAACTGCACAAAGTATTTGTAAAACCTCATTTTTTGCTCCTTGCGGAGTAATTTCTCCCTTAAGTTGTTTACCTCCTTTAATTTTGAAAATTGCCATTTTGTTGATTTACTTGTTTTTAGTGTTACTGCGATTATTGTTTTGGTGCTTATTCTGATTTTTGTAATTCTTATGATTGTTGTGATTATTATGGTTATGATTCTTGTTCAGATTTTGTAATAATCGATCAGACGGAATAAGGGTTTCGTTAGAATTTCTTAAATCAAATTGTTGATTCGATAGTTCGTACAAATGATTAAAAATAACAGCATCATCCACCGTATCTTTGTTCCATAATAAATAGCTTTTTTTCATGTGATTAGCAATGGCAAAAAGCAAACCTTCTTTTTTATCGCCATCTTCCCACGTCAGAGCAACCTCGATCATTTTACGAATATTGTGTCCGTAATATCGATATTTATTGATCCCTTTAGGATACGGAATAATATTGGGTTTACTGTTGATGGTGTCTTTGGCAGACGGAATTGGATAAGGGGATTTCACATCGAGTTGAAACTCAGACATGATAAAAAGTTGATCCCACAACTTGTGCTGAAAATCTGGAACATCGCGTAGGTGTGGATTCAATTCACCCATAACTTCAATGATGATTTGTGCAAAACCATTGCGCTCTTCTTCGTCGGCAATCGTCATACAATGATTCACCATTTCTTGGATGTGTCGTCCATATTCCGGAATAATTAATTGGGTACGCGTTGTGTTGTATTCCATAATTTAGCTATACGTTATCGTTAATTTTACTCACAAAATTACAACTTATATTTGGTTCTTTCGGGTATAAGAACATTTTAAGAAAACATTAAGATTCTATTTATTCTCCCAACAAGATTCCCGAAACCGACCAAAAACTGAAGCTGTTGCCTTCTTTTTCTCCTTGCGGAATCGTAATTTGTAGTTGGTGTTTGCCTGCTTTTAGGTTTCCTAATCGGATATAATAAGGCGGCGTTACGGTTCCCGGACACCAATTAGAACGGCTATAATCGGAAGAAGATAAGCCATTTTCGAAATTCCCTGAAGCAGGATTCATCATTCTATAACTACCACAATCGGTGCGCCAAGGCGCGAGCTGAAACACTTTTTTGTCATTTAAAAACACTGTGTTTTCCTTTGGTAAAAACTCATCTCCGTTTTCCCAGCCTCCATGCCCGGTCGTGATCAATCGTAGATAAGCATTGTTCCAATCTTCTTTCAGATCAAAACTAATTTGCAATCCTTTTTCATCAGAAAATAAACTACCATAATTTTGGCCTGCCATTTCCATCACATTTAAGGTATTGAAAAGTGAAAGGCTTTTTTGGGTAGGAAAAGCACTTTTCCCGCCACGATGAATCGTCGCTTCGGCCGAAACAATATGCCCACCTTGATCATAATTTCCGATAAAAATTCCGACATAAACTTCTTTGTTGGATAGGAAATTTTTCAGGTCGGATATTTCTTGACGATATTCTGCCGCATTCAACCAATGTTGATTTTTTATCTCGATATGATTGAATTTCTGAATGCCAAATGGGGTAAAAAAACGCATCAATTCGACCAAAGGTTCATAATTCTCTGTCCGAATCATGCCTTGGTATTTCTGCTTATTTTTATCGGTTATAAAAGGCAAAACCTCAATACCATTTTGTAGAGCTTCTAAAAAGTTTGTTTTTTTTTCTATCGGAATCATAAAAACAGAACCCGTTCTATCGTACGCATCCCCGTTAGAAAACTGTGAGAGCTGCAAAAAAACTTGATCATCTTCTTGTAGAATCGGGAATTTTATTTTTTTTACGACCACAGTTCCATTGGCGAAAACTGACGTTGAATCGGGTAAAAATTGATTCTTTGCACCAAAATGAATTTGTTGATTTTTGAAAATAGGAAGATGAACAAAACGACTTTTCCAAACCAAATCCTTGTAATCGAGCGTAGAAACAAAGGCTTTCTCAAAATCGAAATCCGTAAACTGATGGATTTGCATATTTTCCACTTCCTCGATTTTACTTACGCGAATAGAAAAATTATTGTTCCGTTCATATTCCATCACCAAACCAAGTGGCAACCCAACGGTATTGGGCGCCGCCTGAATTGGTAAATTATCCACAAACCAAAGGTCTATTTTGTTCGAGTTGATTTGGACTTCGGCATGTTTACATTTTATCCCTAAAATTCGTTTACTTTTTTTAGTTTTTTTGTACGAAAGATTTCCGTTGCCAATCAAATTTTTTGTTGTAATCACCGAATCATTCGAAAAGAACGTAATCGGATAAAGAATACTATCATTTTTTTGGTAGGAAATAACTTCGTACGGATATTTCTTTTGAGTTGCAAACGCATTTCGCGTTCCGATAATGCTTTCTTGTTCATTTGCCCAAACCACGGTTGGGTTTTCTTCATCGACTTTTACATCGTTCGAGAACTTTTCGTACGTAATTTTGTACGAAGTTTGCGCATTGGCAATACAGCTAATTAGAAATAAAAAAATAAACGAAAAAGGTAGTTTATACATAGTTTTTTTAGAATGCGTTGATTCCTGTAATATCGTTTCCTGTGATTAATAAATGAACATCGTGGGTTCCTTCGTACGTAATTACCGACTCTAAATTTGCAGCATGTCGCATCATAGGATAATCGCCTACAATTCCCATTGCACCAAGAATTTGTCTCGATTCTCGAGCGATATCTATCGCGATTTTCACACTGTTTCTTTTGGCCATAGAAATTTGTGCTGGCGTTGCTTTATCTTCATTTTTTAGGGTTCCTAATCGCCAAACCATTAATTGTGCTTTGGTAATTTCGGTAATGAATTCGGCTAATTTTTTCTGTTGTAATTGGTACGATGCAATGGGTTTTCCGAATTGGGTTCTTTCCAATGAATATTTCAGGGCAACTTCATAACAATCGATTGCTGCACCAATTGCTCCCCAAGAAATTCCGTATCGAGCAGAATTTAGACAAGATAAAGGTCCGCGTAAACTGTTGACTTCAGGTAGGATATTTTCTGCCGGAATTTTCACATTTTCAAAAACCAATTCTCCAGTTCTCGAAGCACGCAAAGACCATTTGTGCATCGTTTCTGGAGTAGAGAAACCTTCCATTCCTCTTTCGACAATTACACCCGAAATTTTTCCTTCTTCATTCCGAGCCCAAACCACAGCAATATCACAAACAGGAGCGTTGGTGATCCACATTTTAGCACCATTCAACACATAATGATCGCCTTCTTTTTTCAGTTTTGTTTCCATTCCGGCTGGATTAGATCCGTGGTTTGGTTCCGTTAAACCAAAGCTTCCGATCATTTCTCCTGATGCCAATTGCGGTAAATATTTTCTTTTTTGTTCTTCTGATCCAAATGTAAAGATAGGGTACATCACCAAAGAAGATTGCACTGATGCAGCCGAACGAACGGCAGAATCTCCTGCTTCTAACTCTTGCATAATCAAACCATACGAAATTTGATCTAATCCTGCACCGCCATATTCTTCAGGAATGTAAGGTCCTAAAGCGCCAATGGCACCAAGTTTTTTCATCAAATTAGGAATCTCTGTATGATTTTGAGCGTGTTCATCGATCACGGGTTTTATTTCTTCATTTACAAATTTGCGTACCGAATCACGAATTAATAAATGTTCTTCTGATAACAAATCGTCAATGTTGAAATAGTCTGTCGTAGAATTCATATTTTCATTTTTTTGTGTGCCTAAAACTAAAACTAATTTATGATTTTCTGAAATTGGAAAGGAAAATATTTATCAATTTCATAATTATTTGTAGAAATTTTGTTTAATTTGGGACAATTAAACGACAAAAATAGAGAGATGAGTTTATTAAACGAATTGAAAAACTTAGGTTTAGAAACAGAAAACTTAGGGGGTTCTACAGGTCAACAATGGTTGGCAAATGGCGAGTTTATTTCTTCTTTTTCTCCAGTAGATGGAAAAGAAATAGGAAAAGTAAAAAGCACAACGCGCGAAGATTATGATCAGGTTATTGAGAAAGCCCAAGAAGCTTTCAAATCTTGGCGATTAGTTCCTGCACCCAAAAGAGGTGAAATTGTTCGCTTATTAGGAGAAAAATTACGCGAACTAAAACCAGAATTAGGAAAATTAGTTTCGTACGAAATGGGTAAATCCTACCAAGAAGGAATGGGTGAGGTACAAGAAATGATTGATATATGCGATTTTGCAGTAGGATTATCTCGTCAATTATACGGTTCTACTATTCACTCAGAAAGACCTGGTCATCGTATGTACGATCAGTATCATCCGTATGGTGTTTTAGGAGTAATTACAGCTTTTAATTTCCCGGTAGCAGTATGGTCTTGGAACACTTGTATCGCACTAGTTTGTGGAGATGTAGTGGTTTGGAAAGCGAGTGAAAAAACTCCTTTATGCGCTGTTGCTTGTCAGAAAATTTTAGCAGATATTTTACAAGAACAAGGGTATGGAGAAGGAATTTCTTCAATTGTTACCGGTGATCGTGAAGTAGGCGAGTGGTTAGCAAAAGATGAAAGAGTTCCGTTGATTTCTGCAACAGGTTCTACACGTATGGGAAGAGAAGTTGCGGTAACCGTTGCGCAACGTTTAGGGAAATCTTTGTTAGAACTGGGTGGAAATAATGCCATTATCGTTACACCAAATGCTGATATTAAAATGACTGTTATCGGAGCGGTTTTCGGTGCAGTTGGTACTGCAGGTCAACGTTGTACATCTACAAGAAGATTGATTGTGCACGAGAGTATTTATGATCAAGTGAAAAAAGCTTTGGTAGATGCATATCAGCAATTGAAAATTGGAGATCCTTTGGATACTGCCAATCATGTGGGCCCATTGATCGATCAAGATGCAGTGAAAATGTATCTTTCTGCTTTGGATAAAATCAAACAAGAAGGTGGAACATTAGTTGTCGAAGGAAAAGTTTTAGAAGGTGAAGGCTACGAGAGTGGATGTTATGTACAACCGGTTATTGCCGAAGTAGAAAACCATTACGAAATTGTTCAACACGAAACATTTGCGCCAATTTTATATCTAATTAAATATTCAGGTGAAGTACAAGAAGCGATTGATATTCAGAATGATGTGAAGCAAGGGCTTTCATCAGCAATCATGACGAGCAACTTGAGAGAGGCAGAATTGTTCTTGAGCGCAACCGGATCAGATTGCGGAATTGCAAATGTAAATATCGGAACATCGGGTGCCGAAATCGGTGGTGCTTTTGGTGGTGAAAAAGAAACTGGAGGCGGAAGAGAATCTGGTTCTGATGCTTGGAAATTCTATATGCGACGCCAAACAAATACCATCAATTATACAACCGAATTACCTTTGGCACAAGGAATTAAATTCGATTTGAAATAATCAAAACACATCAAAAACACACAAAAAAATAATGAAAACACTTAACGTAACAAAAACCGTTCACCAACGTTTGGGCGAGCATATCTTGGCCGATGGTTATAATTTGGTGATGGATGTTGAGAAATCTCACGGCTCTTATTTGGTTGATAAAAACGGAAAAGAATACCTCGATTTCTTTAGTATGTTTGCTTCTTCAACTATCGGATACAACCATCCGCATTTGGTGAAAAATGAAGTTTTTTTAGGTAGAATGGCGGTGAATAAATTAGCCGTTTCTGATATTTATACCGAAGAATTTGCAGATTTTGTTGATACTTTTGCACGCGTTGCGATGCCAGAAGAACTGCAATATAGCTTCTTTATTTCGGGTGGAACATTGGCGGTAGAAAATGCTCTAAAAGCTGCTTTCGATTGGCGAACTCGACTCAATTTTACCAAAGGAATCGAGGAAGAAGCCGATCAGGTAATTCATTTCAAGCAAGCTTTTCACGGGCGTTCGGGTTACACACTTTCGTTGACCAATACCAATGATCCGCGGAAGTACGAATATTTCCCGAAATTTAATTGGCCAAGAATAGACAATCCGAAAATGTTTTTCCCGGTTTCGGATGAAAATACACAACAAACAATAGAAGCAGAGAAAAAAGCAGTTGCTCAGATCCATGAAGCTTTGAAAAATAATCCGAATCGTGTTGCTTGTATCATTATCGAAACGATTCAGGGTGAAGGTGGTGATAATTATTTCCGACCAGAATTTTTACAAGAATTGCGAGCAATTTGTGATGAGAATGAAATTCTTTTGATTTTGGATGAAGTGCAAACCGGAATCGGAATGACGGGTAAAATGTGGGCTTATCAACATTATGGAATCATTCCGGATATTATTTCGTTTGGTAAAAAAGCACAAGTTTGTGGAATTTTAGCCAACAAAGAAAAATTAGATCAAATTCCGAACAACGTATTCAAAGAATCGAGCCGAATCAATTCTACTTTCGGTGGGAATTTTATTGATATGATCCGATTCAAATTAATTCTCGAAGTCATCGAAAAAGAAAATTTGGTTGAGAATGCTCGTGTTCAAGGAGATTATTTGCTACAAAAATTACATGAATTGCAAGCGCAAAATCCTACTATAAAAAACATCAGAGGAAAAGGATTGTTCATTGCTTTTGATTTAGAAAATGGGCAATTACGCGATGAGTTTATTCGTCATTGTTTCGAGCATCAATTAATTGTTTTGGCTTGTGGCGAGAAGTCGGTACGTTTCCGTCCGCATCTTACTGTAACCAAAGAACAAATCGATCAAGCAATTCAGATAATGAAAGCTTTGTAAAAAGAAAGGTAGAAAAACACCTTAAAAATACATGATAAAAAAAGGTCTTCCGAATTTTCGGAAGACCTTTTTTAGTGTCGTAAAATCGAGATTATTCTACGATGGTTAATTCATCTATAATGTTGGTAGCCCCAGCATATTTGTCAACAATCCAAAGAACGTAACGGATATCTACAGAAATCGTACGTTGTAATTTCGGATCGAAAATAACATCTCCAGCCATCGCTTCGATGTTTCCATCAAAAGCAATTCCGATCAATTCTCCATTCCCATTCAAGACAGGCGAACCAGAATTTCCTCCGGTAATATCGTTGTTCGATAAGAAGTTAATTGGCATATAACCAGCTTTGTCAGCGTAACGACCAAAATCTTTTTCTTTTGCAAGATCTAATAAACGTTGTGGATTTTCGAATTCCTCATCACCAACTTTATTTTTTGCAACCAAACCATCCATCGTTGTATAATAGTTTGCTGGCGCATCTGGCTGACGATTTGGATTGGTACTTCTTGGTAATGGTTGAATAGAACCATAGGTTAAGCGCAAAGTACTATTAGCATCTGGATAAAGGATATGCGCAATTTTCGATTCGCGTAAACCTTCTACTAAAAGACGGAAATTCTTTTCGTAAGAATCGTTTAATGCTTTTTGTTGATCGGTTTGTTGATTGTACTTTTCTATCAAAGAAGAAGAAAGTTTAAACAACTCATCGTTTTGCAATAAAGCAACATCTGGACTATTTAGGAAGTTTTCGACTTGTTTTTTATCAGCAAAGAAACTTTTAGCAAAAGCAGCGTTTACCCATTGTGTAAAGTTGTTGTTATTGCTTGCAGCCAAAGAACTTACGTACGGCGCAATTCCGGCTTGTTTGGCTTTGGTAGCATATAAATTAAGTTGAGCAGCTAAAACATCTTTCTCAAGTGGCAAGTACATTTTATCGTAAGTTGCATCTAACAACGCCTGAATTTGTGGGCGCATTTCTGTTCTTTTTGCTTCATTGGCTTCTGCATAGTTTGCCAATGCATTACCGATTCTATATGGTGCCATAGCAAAAGCACTACTTCTCAACATTCCCATTAAGTAGTTATCGTGCAATGCTTGCAAATTGGTTGCAGCATAATATGCATTTAGGTTTTTTATAACCTCACCGTATTTCGCTTTGTTTTGTTTTTTATTTGCCCATTTGTTGAACTTTTCTTCCGATTTGGTTTTGGTTTCAACCGTTCCGTGCAATTTCAAAGCTTCGATCATTCCTTGACGGTTTTTCCAATAATTGGCAACTCCGGCATATTTAGATGCATAGTTAATTTTTACTTCTTGGTTCTGATCCATGTATTTTTTCATCTGATCCATTCCAACTTTAGAAGCTTCTACCCAAGCAGGATAAGCAAAGTTGATGTTCTGCGCTACACCTTGTGCGGGCATCCAACGATTGGTACGACCAGGATAACCTAAAATCATTGCAAAATCTCCTTTCTCGAAACCTTTCAACGAAACCGGTAAATGGTATTTTGGTTTCATTGGGATATTTTCTTTCGAGTAAGGCGCAGGATTTCCATTGCCATCTGTATATACACGGAAAATAGCAAAGTCTCCTGTATGGCGTGGCCATTCCCAGTTATCAGTATCTCCACCATATTTACCAATTGCGTTGGGTGGTGTTCCTACTAAACGAACGTCTTCATAATCTTGATACACAAAGTAATAGTACTCATTTCCTTGAAAAAAAGAACGAACAGAAACAATGTATTTTCCACCTTCGTTATTCTCTTGTTCGATTTTTGCAATCTCTTGATTGATGATTTTCTCACGATCAGTTTCCGACATATTATCGTTTACTTTGCTCAGAATTCTTTTCGAAACATCATCCATACGAACAAAGAAACGTACTTTTAGGTTGTCTGGTTTCAGCTCTTCGCTTTTGTTTTTTGCCCAAAATCCGTTGGTCAAATAATCATGCTCAGGAGTAGATAATTGTGCAATATTTCCATAACCACAATGGTGATTGGTGAGAACCAAACCTTGGTTAGAAATAATTTCTGCCGTACATCCACCGCCAAACTGAACAATCGCATCCTTCAAGCTATTGTTGTTGACACTGTAAATTTCTTCGGGCGTCAATTGCAAACCCATTTTTTGCATATCGCGACCATTCAGACGCTCGATATGCATCAAAAACCACATTCCTTCATCGGCCTTTACTTTGGCAAACGGAAGTACCAAAAGCACCGTGAGTGCGGCAAATAAAAACTTTCTCATTTTTTTATTAATTTTAATATACTATATCTTGGCTAAAATAAGCTATTCTGTAGAAAACTTCCTTTTTTTTAATAGGAAATTGATTCTAAGAAGCAATTCTTTATCTTTCGTTTACACAAACTTCTGAAAGAAACTAAATTTATTTATTTTAAAATTGTACTAAAACGAAAAATTAAAGTTTTTAGTTTAGAATACTCTTAGAGTTTAAAGACAATCCTAAATCTGTTTCCAATATGAAACTTTAAAGCAGTAAGTTTTAAATTTACATTCCTGAAGATGAGTTTCATAGAAAAACCTGTGCCTATTTGCCTACTAAATCAAACGCAAGAGCAAATCGCAACAATTCGGCAAAGGATTTTACCTCTAATTTTCGGATGATGTTTTTTCGGTGGGTTGCAACAGTTTCTTTTGAAATAAAGAGCTGATCTGCAATTTCGATGGATGATTTTCCGATGCTAAGCAAAGTTAAAATTTCTTTTTCGCGTTTGGTCAGTAAGGCAAATTTCTTGTAGTTACGTGTGATATATTCATTTTCATCTAGCACCCGTTTTACCTTTTCCATCAGGGCTCCAACACCATCAATCGGTGTGGAAAGCATAATCAATCGTTGTTGGTCGGCATCATTCTTTTCTAATAATTTACAAACGGTGTAAAACCATCTGTGTTTATCGGCTTTGTAAAGTTTTACACGCTGAAAAAAGTTGAGTTGTGTAGCATGATTTCCTTCATTACAATAACGAATAACTTTCGGGTAAATATCTTCTAAATCTTCCTGAATAAAAAACTGTTCATAATATTGCGCTCGCAAAGCGTTAAGCTCTTCTAGTTCTACTCCCAAACGATTACATCCCCAGGCATTCATGTAAACTATTTGTTGCGGAACACCTTCACTTAAACTATGAACCATGATAGAAGCAGGAATAACTTCTGAAATATCGGCTATTTCAAAAGAATCCTTTGACAGATTTCGTTCAATCTGAAAAAGCTTTTGCTCTATGTCTTCGTATTCTTTCATGTTGCAAACAACTCATAAACATTTTTTAAATAAAAGAAGCCTAAATATCCTGATTCTTAGAATTATTTATATCAAATATACTTAATTTTTTGTTAACAATACCCTCTAGAGGGTATTGTTTCATGTAATTACCACAAATAACTTTGATTGATCAATGATAATCTATAAAAGCATGAACACTATTACTAAAACAATAGCAGGCATTTTCGGGATGATGATGTTGCTAACCGTACAAAACGTAAACGCACAAACCTATTACGGTTATGTAAGTGCAAAAGAGAAATCTGAAAATGTAGCTTCGGATAAAGTAAACCGATTGATTGTTTCCAATGTCTTCGAAGTCAAGTTTTGCAGAAGCAGTCAAGTATCTTTTTATAGTATAGATACTGGTGGTGGTACCACATCGGCAATACAAAATGCTTTTAAAGCAGAGTACGATTACGGTTATAAATTACGCGGTTACTACATTAACCAACATTATGCCGATGTACAATTTTTTAAATCGTATGACGAAGCCGAAATAGATCGTAAAAACACGATTGCAAAATACAAAAACGATGCTTACAATCCAGTGTATCATCAGGTGGTAGCTATTTCGTTAGACTGTTTTAAATAACAAAACAACTTCCACAGAGCATAAAAACTCCGTGGAAGTTTTAAAACAAATAAAAAACAATTAAATATTTAAGATGATGAAAAGATTACTACTAATATTATGTGTACTTGGTTTTGTAAACCTAAGCCAAGCACAAACTAAAGAGGAAGCTTTAGAATGGTTAAAAACAAACGCTTCCTTAGCTTTTGTACCACTAATGCCAAAAGATCCTTCTTTTGTACCCCAAGGTTGGACAGAACGAGATTGGAGAGAAAATAACGATTGGCTTGGATCAAATATCTATATCATTGATCAAGATAAAATTAAATTTAAAGGTTATTGGATTAATCTGTATTATAATGGAGGTGTTGTTCGATTTGATGAAATTTTATACGAAGAGGATTTAGATAAATTAGAAAAGAATTTTGCTTTAAATGACCGATTTGACTATAAAGGTTTTTTATATGTAATCAAGCTTTCTAATAATAGATCGGTTGAGTATTATGTTTCTCCTGAAAAAGAAGCCGATGTAAAGCGTGTTTTGAAAGCTATTATGCACATAGCAAAGCTTAGTGGTGCAAAAGAGAATAAACAGATTTTTTAACAATTAAAAATTTAGGATTATGAAACGGTTACTACTAATTATAATGGTCTTTGGTTTTGCAAACCTAAGCCAAGCACAAACCAAAGAAGAAACAATTGCGTGGATAAAAGAGAAGTTAGAAATGTATGGTGGTAAAGACAACACTGGTGACAGTTCTATAGACCATGACGTAAATGTCAGCCCTTGCAAAATTAGCTTTACGGAAAAATATTCGGACGGAACCGAAGTGAAAAGAAATTTTAACCCAAGTCATGTAAAATCGTGGGAAGTTAGTAGTAATAAAAGATACTTAATCGCCGATGCAAAGATAATCCAAAGCTTTTATCCAACTAACAATAAAGATAATGTGGAAACCTTAAGTATTAAAAACGGCGAGCCTGATATTCATGAACGTATGATAAAAGCACTTTTGCATTTAGCTACCTTTTGTGGTAAAAACGAAACATTTTAACTATTAACTATTTAAGATAATGAAAACAATACTATTAGCACTTTTTGCCTTGATGGTTTCGGGCGGGGTGTGGGGGCAGGAGAAAGAATTCAAGGTAGGAGATATTGTTAGATCTATTGCAGATATGGAACATTCAGCTACAAATATAGAGTCTAATGAAATACTCGATAAAAATAATTTGACTGTAAATTATCTAGAATCAGAAATTCAGTTTAAAATAACAAAAATAGATAAAGTAAATGGAGAATATTGGTTAAAAGTATATCCTAGTTATGTAAAACTAAAATGCAGGAAAAAAGATAATTGTGAAGAAGTTAATAAAAAAGACAGAAGTTTATATTACAATGACAAAGTTTTTAAAGTCACAGAAGAAGAGTTTTTAGCAAAAACGGAATTTTACGAGCCTATTGACCGTTTTTCAATCGGTATTTTGAATCTTCCTTTTAAATTTAGGATTCAAGAAGAAAGAAGCTTTGAAACAACTTTTAACATAAATTCTCTATTAAATTATAGAATTTGGCAGTTTTATAATACGGGGTTTTATCTTCAGGCTGGTGCTGGATTTGGCAGTGTAAAACTAAACAATAATAATTCTATTGGAATTAATGATAAAGCAGAAATAGATGCTGTTGCCTTGTCATTTTTAGGAGGAGCTATGTTACAATACAAACGGGTGCAAGCTGGGGTATATGTTGGTTGGGATCACATAAATAACCAGAAAAATTATCAATGGCAATATAACGGAAAGCCTTGGGTAGGCTTTGGTATAGGTTATGAGCTATTCAAAATAGATTTAGGAGGAGAGAGTAAACAAAATAAGAATCAAAAAAACTAATCGAACAAATTTTAAAAACAAAGTAAAAATATGAAAACAATAACAACAATATTATTAGCACTTTTTAGCTTAACCATAAGCTACGCACAGGACGGGAAACCAACTAAAGAAGAAACCTTGCAGTATATAAAGAGTGAGTTAGAAGGAAAGGAGTTTACTAACACTTCTATTTCTGAAAAAGGATCGACTTATAGTAAGGAAGAGAGTATCTATACCTATTCTAATCTAAAATTAGAATCCTGTAGGTTAGAATTTCTACGTGATAATAAACTGCTTAATACATTTAGAGGGTTTACCTCTGGTAATTCATATAAAGAACCCTCAGTTGAGACAAAAGAGATGCAAATTGTAGATTTTAGTAAAACGGAATCTATCGGTTTTTTAAATTCAGAGCTTTTAAATTTTAAAGAAGGTAATGAAATTTCAACAGGATACAAACTGGTTGGCTTAACTTTTAAACAAAAAAAAGATGATGGTACGTATGATAACTCTGTTAATGTATATATAGGATTATTTACTTCCGACTTCCAAGATTACAAATCTTTAAAAATCTACAAAGCCTTTCAGTATTTACGTAAACTGTGCAATGCGCCAGAGCCTATTTCGTTTGATTAAATAATAACAACACCAACGGAGTTTTAAACTCCGTTGGGGTTAAACAAACATTAAATTTTAAAACAATGAAATCAAAGATTATCTCTTTTCAGTCGATGAATATATTTCACGAACACAAAAATCAAATAAATATGAATGTAAGTAAAACAATAACAACTTTTATAACAACAGTATTTATGTTGTTTAGTATTTCTGCTTTTTCGCAAACTAAAGACGAAACCCTAAAATACATCAACGATTTATATAAAAAAACGTATAAATTCACAAATGATTCTGGTACCATTGTGAAAATAGAAAAGGTTATATTAGACGGAAAAGTATTAGAAGTGTATTATTCTAATGGAAACTCTGATAGATCCGAATTAATGAAGTTTAAATCACCACAAATTAAGTATTATGAGAAAAAAAATGATTATGATATATGGAATTCAACTGGAGATGAAACTATTCTCTTTCGTATATCATCAGAAGAAGACGCTAAACGCCTAAAAAATGCTTTGGAGCATTTAATAAAAATAGTACAAGACGAACCCGAAACCGATCCATTCGCACCTAAATAATAAAAACTATGAAAAAATTATTCATTTTTACCGTAACGCTTTTGTTAAGCGTTACGGTATTTGCCCAAAAAGGCGAAAGTAAAACCAAATATTTTTATGCCGTGGGTTGGGAGTATTTACCTATGCCCAACCAAAGTGCGGCTAATATACAGCCTGTGGTAAGCAATATATTTTCTACCCGCTGTAAAGAAGACCATTTACCCAATAATACAGGAATTACCAATGAGCTCAACAGTTTTTATTCGGCATATTATGGTAAACGTCGTGGTTTTAACGGGTTAAATCGCATGATCGCTTTCGGACCTTATGATACTTGGGACGAAGCCGAAAAACACCGCCGAAAAAGCATTGCAGATTATAACCAAAACTGGAACCCTATTTTATTAAGAGATTTTAGTGCTTCTTGCGACTAATATCAGAGAATTTCTACCATGAAAACCAATCCGTATCAATTAAAAAACATCGATTTTGTTAATTCAATTGCTGTAGTATGTCCGCGTTGTAGTAAAAAAGCAGTAGTTTCGGGCGGGCAACCTGTAAGTAATACGGTTGGTTTTGAAGAGGCAATACAATTTACCTGCACATATTGTGTTTATGTATTAAAGTACGCCAATACGCCTAAATTTCCGGTTTTTACGAATAGTAGAGGAATTACAAAATATGCCCGAATCTTGTTTTTTGATTCGCAAACCGATCCGTATTTTAACTTTCCGTTGTGGTATATTATAGAAACACCTTGGGGGATTATCTGGGCATATAACGCAATGCATTTAGAAGTTATTGAAAATTATATTGGTAGTAAAGACCGAAATAGAAACGGAATTCCCATGCAAAACGACAGTATTGCTTCGCGTTTGCCACAATGGGCTAAAAGTGCTAAGAACAGAGACACTTTGTTAAAGTTAATTCAACTTAAAAAATAAATTCAGAAAATTAAAAAATCAAATAACTATGAAAGTAATGATACAAATACTTGTTCTGGCATTTTATTCTATGACAGTACAATGGCAAAATAAAACGGCATCGGACTATATCTTTGATGCTAGATTATCAGGAGATCCCATTGCTCAGATACGTATTTTAACCGAAGGTATAAAACAAAATCAACGAAATTCGGAATTGTATACTATGAGAGCAGAAATTCATCTTACAAACAATTCGCTTGATTTGGCAGAAGCAGATGCACAAGCTGCATTAAAAATAAACTCGAAAGATTTCGAAGCATTGTATCTGCTGTCTGACATTGCAGAAAAAAGAGGTAAAAAAGCAGATGGAGATTTATTTTTAGAGAAAATATATAAAAGCAGTAAAAAGGAAGCCGAATTGATAGCTAAAAGATTAGTTACTAAAGCCGATAAAGAACATTCTAAAGAAAAAGTATTACGATATCTACAACGTGCTACTATCGTCTTTCCATCTATGGAATATTATGTTTTTCTTGCAGATCAACAGTACCGAAACGAAATGATTTCAGAAGCATTTAAAAATTATAAAAAGGCATTAGAGTTAAAAGAAGATGTGAATTTTAAAACCATGGCTTATATGGGGTTGGCAAACACTTGTACGGACTGCACGGAGCAGACTATAGACAGCTACTTATTAAAAGCTGTGGAGTGGAGTCTAAATGGAAGTGAAAGTCTAACAGGTTATTTTTATCCAAAATTAAGTAAGTTGACATATGAAGATGAAGATTTTCAGAAGTTGATTACAAAATGGGGAAAATTAGCTCCGAATGATTATTATTATTATTTGTTTTATGGAAATTATCAGAATTTTCTCAAAAATTATCAGCAGGCTATCAATGCTTATACACGTTCTATAGAATTAAAGACATGGACTCATCCTAATAATGCAATCGTTTATTTATATAGAGGAGAATGTTATCATCAACTTTCTCATCAACTCAATAAACCGGAATTATGGGCAAAATCTGAAGCTGATTTTTCTGAAGCGATTTTACTAGATGAAGACTTGTTGAATGCTTATATATTGAGAGTTGAAGTGAAAAAGCATATGTTTCAATCAAAATATACAGATGATGGAATTACGGATAAAAAATTAGCAGATGAAATGCTTAAGGATATAAAACATATTATTTCTAAAAACAGTACAAATGCTTACGCTTATAAAACTCGTGCAATGATTAATTATATATTAAGCGGAGAAAAGTATACAGATGAGGTTTTGAAAGATGAAGAGCTTGCAAATAAATATAAAACCGAAAAGTAATAATATCTTTTTAGAAGTTTTAACCCCCTTCCGTAAGTTATGTTTTCGGGAGGGGGTTATAATTTATTTTACATCTTCGATAGAAGCTCCGAAATTCATGTGCAAAACATTTCCGTTTGCTAGAAAAAGAGCAGGAACTGATAATACATCTGCAATTTTCGACTTCTTTAATTTTTTGATATATCCGAACCTAAATGGATAACTTAAACTTAATCTTTTAGAATTAAGTTTAAAAGATTTTTTCAGCACTAATACATACAGGACAATAAACTTTGGTCAATAAATTTTTCAGAAACAACCAAACAATCCTACAAGTCTTATTATTAGAATAAATAAAAATTAAGAGTTTTTTATTTTAATTTTTTAGTTATACATCAATTTTACGTTAAAAATATAATTTTATACTATTATTAATTTAGTTTTCACGAGATTGTAAATAATAGTAGATTATAACTCTTCTATTTATTAAATAAGTATGACAAATCACTTTATAGGAATTGGAAAATACATTCCATCCGAAAAAATATCAAATAACTTTTTCAATGAACATCAATTTTATAATGAGCATGGTGAAATTTTAGATCAAAATAATGCTACTATTTCACATAAATTAAAGCAAATAACAGGAATAGAAGAGCGTCGATATGCTAAAAAAGATCAAGTAACATCTGATTTAGGATATATGGCTGCAGCTTCTGCGATTATAAATGCGAAGATTGATGCTGAAACTATTGACTATATTATATTCGCTCATAATTTTGGAGATGTAAAACACGATACGATTCAGTCTGATATGGTGCCAAGTCTTGCTGCAAGAGTAAAAAACTTATTGAAAATTGAGAATCCTTATTGTGTTGCTTACGATGTTATTTTTGGTTGTCCTGGTTGGATAGAAGGAATAATACAAGCTAATACATTTATAAAAGCAGGCTTAGCAAAAAGATGTTTGGTAATTGGTGCTGAAACTCTTTCGAGAGTAGTAGATGAGCACGACCGAGATACGATGATATATGCAGATGGTGCAGGAGCAGCGATTTTAGAAGCTTCTTCTAACAACAAAGGAATACAAGCTCATTTATCTGCCTCTTATGCTAACGAAGAAAAAGATTATCTGTTCTTTGGAAAATCATATAATTCAGAAAAATGTCCGAATACCAAATACATCAAAATGTATGGTCGAAAAATCTATGAATTTGCTTTATCCAGAGTACCGTTAGCAATGAAAAAATGTGTTGATGATAGTGCATATAGAATAGATGAAATCAGTAAAATAATTATTCATCAAGCCAATGAGAAAATGGACGAAGCGATTGTAAAACGCTTTTATAGTTTATATGATCAAAATGTGCCAAAAAATATTATGCCAATGAATATCTATAAACTTGGTAATAGTAGTGTGGCAACAATTCCAATTCTTTTGAAAATGATTATGGATAATGATTTAGATAATCACCAGATAAATGAAGGCGATGTGGTTTTATTTGCATCTGTTGGCGCAGGTATGAATATTAACACTTTTATTTATCAGTTTTAAAGAATCAATCATTACAAAATCTAAGTTCTAATTACAATTAGATTCGTACTTTTTTTGTCAAAAAGAATTCTCTAGAAATTAATACCATTTAATTCATTAAAATTTATTAAATTTGCATAATACTTAAGATGATATTTTGCCTTAATCGTTTACAATTGTATTCTTTATTTTACTTTTTTTAATTCACTAATTGACCTAGTCAATATAATTTTAACTTCTGTTTTCTAAAACGTATACTTGTAATTTTCACCGCATTATTATATAATTATAAAAATGTTGTTGGATAATTAATTCATGTTTTCTTAGGTTTTATCAGTATTAATAACAAAAAATCTATACAAACATTTATGGCAGATTCTACATCTAAAAAAGAAAAAAACAAAAAGAAAGCATTAAAAAAATTAGAAAAATTAAACAAAAGGGAGAACAGAAAAGAGAATAACAACAAAGGAAAATCATTAGAAGATATGATTGTCTATGTTGATGTACTTGGTAATTTTACAGATGTACCACCTCATTTACAAGACAAAGAGGCCGATTTGCTGAATTATAAAAGATTAGAATCTAATAGCAGAGATAATTTTATAGAAGGTATGGTTGATATCTACAACGATTCAAAAGGTTTTGGTTTTATTAAAGTACCAGCTTCTAACGATAAAATTTTCTTCCATTTCAAAGAATCAAAAGAATTACTTAAAGTAGGAGACAAGGTGCAGTTTAAAAAAGAAATGACTGAAAAAGGATTCAGAGCAATTCAAATTTCGAAAAAAACATTAAATTAAGTAAGTATGTGTGTAAGAAGGAACAGTAAAATTCTTCAACGAAATAAAAGATTTTGTTTTTCTCTAACGCAACTCAAGGAGAAGATATTTTTGAACACGTTTCTGGATCAATTGACAAGGTAAATTCGTATTATCAGCTTTAAGGGAGGTTACGAAGAAATGGTCAATGCCCATTAGGAATTTGGGCATTTATTAAACCTTTTTTTAACTATATTGGATAAAAGGGTTCAACTTTAAGAAAGTCAAACCCTCGATAAATTTAGTTTATACACTTAATGTGTTTAGAGGAAAAGCCTTCGTTAAGATATGAAAATCCTTTATGGTTATTTCTTACTGTATTTTGCTCTAAGGTTTATTTTTTGCATTTCTCTTTCAATTAGCAACTGTGCGATAATTTGCGCTGCGGGTAGTTTGTCTTTATTTTCAGCCAGTGCTTTTTTTACTTTTTCTTCCGATACATCTATTCGGTACAAAATGCTTAACAAGCTGTTGAAATCGGATTGTATCAATCTGTCTAAATAGCGCGCCAGTTCCTCAAATTTTTCCTCGTTTGAATGTTCGAATGAAGTTTCTTCAAGCTGAAGTTTATGAGCAATCAGAGATATAGGGTGATTCGTTTTTTCCAAAAAAAAATATTTTTTCAAAGTTATTTAGTTGATAATTTAAATTTTTTTATCACTTTTTACTTTCCTCTTTTTAGCTCTACACTATATTATTAGCTTCCACAGGCGATACAATCCTCCGGGCTATCTAATGAGCAGGAAATATCCACTTGTTTGTCTTCCGATGATTGTACCGTTTCTACTGTGAATTTGATAGCATCTGCCGCTGCTTTAGTGCGCAGGTAATACATACCCGTTTTCAATCCGCTTTTCCAAGCATAGAAGTGCATCGAAGTCAGCTTTGCCATATTGGGTTCTGCCATAAATAGGTTGAGCGATTGGGATTGACAGATAAATGCACCCCTATCGGCAGCCATATCAATGATGGTTTTCTGTTTAATCTCCCAAACAGTCTTGTACAGTTCTTTTAAGTTAGCGGGAATTTCCTCAATATTTTGAACAGAGCCATTCTCGGCAATCAACCTGTTTTTCATTTGAGCATTCCAAAGGTTTAACTCTATCAGGTCTTTCAGTAAATGCTTATTAACCACTACAAACTCACCTGAAAGTACACGCCTGTTATAAATGTTACTAGTATAAGGTTCAAAACATTCATTGTTGCCTAATATCTGAGAAGTAGAAGCTGTAGGCATCGGAGCCACTAACAGGGAATTGCGTACGCCAAATTCCATTACATTTTTACGTAAACCTTTCCAATCCCAACGGTCTGATGGCTTTACATTCCATAAATCAAACTGAAATTTTCCTTCGGAAAGTGGCGATCCCTTAAAACTCTCGTAAGCTCCTTCTTCCTTCGCCAATTCCATGGAGCTCTCCATTGCCGCATAGTAAATCGTTTCAAAAATATCTTTATTCAGTTGCCGTGCTTTCTCACTTTCAAAAGGCATTCGCAACAACAGAAACACATCTGCCAATCCTTGTACACCTAATCCAATCGGACGATGTTTGAAATTGGAATTTTCGGTTTCGGGTACGGGATAGTAATTCCCGTCTATCACTTTGTTCAAATTCCGAGTAACTATTTTGGTTACTTCATACAGTTTCTGAAAGTCAAAACCATTATCGGAAACATAACGAGGCAATGCCAGTGATGCGAGGTTACACACCGCCACCTCATCGGCACTCGTGTATTCCATTATTTCGGTGCAAAGATTGGAACTGCGGATTACTCCAATATTTTTTTGATTAGACTTTTCGTTAGCAGCATCTTTGTAGCACATATAGGGTGTTCCTGTTTCTATCTGTGCTTCAAGTATAGCATTCCACAACTCTCGGGCTTTCACTTTTTTACGGAATATCCCCTCGTTTTCATAGCGTTGATAAAGTTCCTCAAACGAGCTTCCATACACATCGTACAAACCAGGAGCTTCATTTGGATCAAACAAAGACCAATCGGCATTTTCTTCTACTCGTTGCATAAACAGATCAGGGATCCACAATGCTGGAAATAGATCTCTTGCCCGCATTTCTTCCTTGCCGTGGTTTTTGCGAAGGTTCAAGAAATCAAAGATATCGGCGTGCCACGGTTCCAAATAGACGGCTATCGCTCCTTTGCGTTTACCACCGCCCTGATCCACATAACGTGCCGTATCGTTATACACTCTTAGCATCGGGATAATTCCATTAGAAATACCGCCTGTGCCCTTGATGTAACTGCCTGTTGCCCTTACATTATGAATGCTCAAGCCAATACCACCTGCCGACTGCGAAATCAAGGCGCAACGTTTTAGGGTATCAAAAATCCCTACAATACTATCTTCAGTCATACTCAATAGAAAGCATGACGACATTTGTGGCTTGGGCGTTCCTGAATTGAATAGCGTAGGTGTAGCGTGGATAAACCATTTTTCGCTCATCAGGTTATAGGTTTCGATAGCAGCTTTGATATCTTGCTTATGGATTCCTAAAGCCACCCGCATAAACAAGTGTTGTGGACGTTCGGTTACTTTGCCGTTGGTACGGATGAGATAAGAGCGCTCCAGTGTTTTGAAACCGAAATAATCAAAGTTATAATCTCGATCGTAGATGATACTGCTGTCAATTTCATCAGCATTGTTGCGGATGATATCATAAGTTTCCTCAGACAATAAAGGCGCTCGCGTATTGGTTACGGGATCGATATAGTCGTACAGCAATTTAGCTGTTTTAGAAAAGGATTTTAGCGTATTCTTGTGCAAATTACTGACGGAAATACGAGCAGCCAGTACTGCAAAATCGGGGTGTACCGTGGTATAGGCAGCCGCAGTTTCGGCAGCAAGGTTATCGAGTTCGGTCGTAGTTACATTGTCATAAATGCCCTGAATCACTTTCTTGGCTATTTCGATTACGTCTTTATCATCTACAGAAAGTCCGTAGACTAATTTATGAATCCGTGCAGTAATCTTATCAAAATGTACAGCTTCCTGTTTTCCGTTTCTTTTTATTACATACATCTTTTCTTGGTTAATAGTTAATAATTGAGAGTTGATTGTTTTAGTTAATCGTTTTTTCCACACTTCACTGATCAAAAATCTTCATCCAATGAAAAGCTGTTATTTTCCTTTACGCCCTGTGCTACACCCGACTTTTGGTATTCGCCTACGCGACGTTCAAAAAAGTTGGTTTTGCCTTGTAGTGAAATTAATTCCATAAAGTCGAATGGATTTGTGGCGTTCCAGACCTTTTTACAGCCTAATGCATCAAGCAATCTGTCCGCTACAAACTCGATATACTGGCACATCAACTCGGCATTCATCCCGATAAGCCTGACGGGTAGCGCTTCTGTTACAAATTCTTTTTCAACTTCAACCGCATCAGTAATTATTTTCTGTACGGTTTCTTCGGGCAATTTATTTTTTAAATGATTGACATATAGTAAGCACGCAAAATCACAGTGCAGACCCTCGTCACGGCTGATGAGTTCATTTGAAAATGTCAGACCGGGCATCAACCCTCTTTTCTTCAGCCAGAAGATAGAGCAGAAACTTCCCGAAAAGAAAATTCCTTCCACAGCAGCAAACGCAATCAGCCTTTCGGCGAAATTGTCACTTTCAATCCATTCTAGTGCCCAATCGGCTTTTTTGCCTACACAGGGGATGGTTTCGATAGCCCGTAACAGGTAATCTTTTTCTTTAGAATCTTTAATATATGTATCAATCAATAAGGAATACATTTCCGAGTGGATATTTTCAATCATAATCTGAAAACCGTAAAAAAATCGGGCTTCGGGGTATTGTACTTCCTGCACAAAATTTACTGCAAGATTTTCATTGACTATGCCATCGCTTGCCGCAAAAAATGCTAGTACGTGCGATATAAAATAGCGCTCATCCTTATTCAATTTATTTTGCCAGTCGTTCATATCCGATGACAGATCTACTTCTTCGGCAGTCCAAAAACTGGCCTCTGCTTTTTTGTAAAACTGCCAGATGTCATCGTGTTGAATGGGGAAGATGACAAAACGGTCTTTGTTATTTTGTAAAATCGGTTCATTCATTTTGAGAGATATTCTTAAATTTCATTGTAGCTATAACATCTACTGTTTCCCAAGTTTTACTCACACCGTCCTTGCCTTTATGCAAATCATAACAAACCTCATTTAGAGTTTCTAGAGCTTTCAGTGCTTTAAAATCAATCAATTCAATTTTAGTGTTTAAGGTCATAAATTGATTCTCGTAATTCACTTTGGCTGGGATCTGTTTTATCGTTATTCCGTTCATTTTTAATTGTACAAACCAGTTACCATTATTAACAATAAACTGTCCCGAAATAATGCCTGGCTCGTTCATCAATCCAAAGAATGTCTCTTTTATTTTATTGTCTCTACCGACATCACCCGTTTTCAAATTGAAAGCATCAATTCTAAAATTAGCTTTGTTCATTATACTATCTATTGTGCTCCCGTTGCCAAGATTATCTAAACTAATTTTGCCAAACTCTCCTTTTACAGGAATTTTTTCGGTCGTTTTATAGGCAGTCCATTCAATCTTTACACTAGAGGGGATAGGCTCTAATTTTGATATTTTCTTATTAGCTTTCTGACAGCCTATTAAAAAGCAGCTAACCATGAGGATGAAATAAATAATTTTTTTATTCATTATTCTTGTCTTTTACTAATCAACTTATTGACAAATTCATACAACAGACGGACAGGCACGGCCGTGGCGCCACTTTGTCTGTAACCTTTTGCTTCTTTGACAAATGCTGCTCCGGCAATATCGAGGTGTATCCACGGATAATCCGTAAAGTGCTCTAGAAAAATGGAAGAGGTGCTTACGCCACCAATCGGACCACCTAAGTTACTCATATCCGCAACCGATGATTTCAGTAATTCCTTGTATTCTTTCCAAAGTGGCAGTTGCAATAGTCTTTCATAAACCTGCTCGCCAGCTTCCTTTAGTTCATCAATCTGTTCTTGTGCATTTCCTAGAACGGCTATTCCGAACGAACCTGTAATGGCAGCCGAGGCGCCTGTTAAAGTCGCCATATCAATGACTAACTCGGGTTCAAATCTTTTGGCATAGGTAAGAGCATCAGCTAATACCAAACGTCCTTCGGCATCGGTATTTTGTACTTCTATAGTAGTTCCGTCCATCATTGTAATCACATCATCTACTACTAAAGCATTAGCTGAAATTTTGTTGTCCGTGGCAGGAACTAAACCAATGACGTGATAAGGCAGTTTGTTTCCGGCAATAGCAGCAACTGTTCCTAAAACGGCTGCTCCGCCTGCCATATCACATTTCATTGTGAGCATATTACCGCTTATCTTCAGCGAGTAGCCTCCCGTATCGAACATCACGCCTTTGCCTACTAGTACCAACGGTTTTTTATTTACAGCATTTTCGGGCTTATAATGAAAGATGTTGAACGTAGGTGGTGTTTCCGAACCTTTGTTCACAGCCAATAAACCGCCCATTTTTAATTCTTCTATCTGTTCTTTGTGCAGGACTTCTGTTTCAAAACCGAACTGTTTACCTACCTGACTGGCTACCTCGGAAAACCGAAGAGCATCCATATAATTGACAGGTTCATTCACTAAGGTTTTGGTCAGTGAAACGGCTTCTGCAAGCTGATTCAGCTCTGCAATTTTATGTTCGGGAAATGAACGACTGCGGATATAAACCGTTATTGGCTGTGACTTTTTCTTTGTTTTGTATTTATCAAAATCGTAACTGCTCAAAAGCATTCCTTCTAGGAAAGCATATCGTTCGTCCTCCGTAAGCTCATCCAATCCTCGAAGTCTCGCTGTCTGAGCTTGTTGATTATTGAGGGAAGCATTCACAGAGGCTCCCGCCAGGCGTAATGCTTCTTTCTCCCTATCGGGTGCTACGGCGATAAAGTTTTGCTTATCGCCCAATGCGGTAATAATCTCTGTATTGTTTTGAGAAAAAGCCCTGTCAATACGCTGTGCCAATGACTTTTGAAATTCAAATCGGTCTGTCTGCTCTTTGGTTACAATGAGTATAATATTGTCAGCCTCCTCATGAATATCTTCTTTTTTTGAGTAGGTTATGAAATTTATATTTAAGTAATTATTTTGCATTTCCCTCCTTCAATTTTGCTGTTACCGTTTTTTGTCCCGGTGTCCAACCGCAACCTGTTAATTCCTCTGTTTGTAGTGCATCCAGTACACGCAGTACTTCGTCTACATTTCTTCCTACACTCATTGGATATACGCTAACCCATTGAATGATTCCCTTTGGATCTATAATAAAAGTAGCACGGTAAGCAACTTTTTCGTTGCAATCCAAAATGCCCATATCTTCGGCTAGAGATTTGGAAGTATCGGCAAGCATTGGAATGGTAAGATTTGCTAAGTCAGGATGGTTTTGTCTCCATCCCAAATGGACAAATTCGCTGTCGGTAGAAGCACCGATTACTACTGCATTTCTTTCTGCAAATGCTGCGTTACTGTTGTCGAACTCGATGATTTCAGTGGGACAGACAAACGTAAAATCCTTTGGCCACCAAAACAGTACTGTCCATTTTCCCTGCTGTGATGCGTGACTTTGGTTTATATCCGTAATTTCCATTCCGTTTTCGGTGGTTATTACTGCTTTTTTTGAAAAATCAGGTAGTTTGTCACCAATGGATAATATCCCTTTTTGCACAAATTGTGCTTGTTGGCTACTGATAAGTTTCTTTACTGAATTGCACATAATCTTTAATCTATTTTTATTAAATTATTTTCTACTAATTGTTCTTTTAGTGTCCAGAAAAGCTGCTCTTGTTTTGTTTTTCCGGAGTTGTTTTTTTCTGCAAAACGGACATAAGTCAATGCGGCTCTTTTTAGTTCCGATTGAATCTCGTTCAGGTTGAGCTCTTTATTACCCGAAAGATGCAAGAGGTAATAAACCGTACGTTTAAGCATATTTTCGGCTTCTTCCAGTTTTCCCAATTCCTCATATGTGTTTGCCAAGTTATTGCAGGAAATGATGTACACCTGTATGAACGGGATTTTCAGACGAACACAATCTTTAATATGATTGTTTAGTACTTCTGCCCGGTACAGTGCATCTTTGTATCCTGATAAGGCTTTCTCAAAATCTCCTTTGTTAAAATGTTCGTTGTTGGCAACAGTCAATGCTTGCCAATATCTTTCTATGTGGTTCATACAGGCGTCGCTCATTTTATTTTAAATTTTTGTTGGCAAAATCCCAGTTGACGATTTCCCAAAACCCTTCAACAAACTTTGGACGGGCATTGCGGTAGTCGATATAATAAGCGTGTTCCCAAACGTCCAGCGTGAGGATAGGAGTTTTGTTTTCGGTCAAAGGGGTATGGGCATCTTTCATCGGTACGATCTCTAACAGACCTTGGTCATTTTGTGCCAGCCATGCCCATCCTGCTCCGAATAACTTGATTGCTGTTTCCGAAAATTTATTTTTAAATTCTTCAAAACTGCCGAAGTCACGATTGATAAGTTCGGCTATTCTTCCTTGCGGTGCTTTACCGCCATTTGGCGAAAGACAATGCCAAAAAAAACTGTGGTTCCAATGCTGTGCAGCATTATTGAACAGTCCCGCATTGTTTTCTGCAAATCCCTTTTGTATGATTTCCTCTACGGTAGCGGTTTCAAGAGGAGTGTTTTTTACCAACCCTGCAAGGTTGTTTACATACGCGGCGTGATGTTTTCCGTAATGGTAGTCAAATGTTTCCTCCGTGATAATCGGATTCAGTGCGTTTGTGTCGTACGGAAGTTCTGGTAATGTTTGTGTAATTTTCATTGTTTTCTGTTTTTTAGTTTTAAAATTTTAATTGCTCGTTTTAATTGACTGACGTGGCTCAATTCTTCGGAAGCTTTCTTCATATTTTTCTGCATAAGGTTATTATCCCGGATATGCCTCTCGAGGTATTTCTTGTTTTCCTCCAATAATTCTATTACATAGTCCATCTCACTAATCTTGATTTTATAAAAAGTTAGCATTGCAAATATAAAAAGTTAGATGAGTCTAACAAAATGTTTGTGTAATGTTTTGCTAATGGCTAGTTGATAGGGTTAAGATTGTAATATTACTCCATTAGCAGCTGCTTGTAAATAGCATAATTAAAGACTACACAACAAAAAACAATTGTTATGTTTATAGTTAAATGAAAAATGTGGAATAAAAATTAGTTCAGAATTTATGACCAAGGTTGTTTAAGAATTCCTACAGAAAAATTTATGTATAAGTGAATTGATGTAGAAACATTAACTGAATCCCTCAAATCACCTTTATGAAGATTTTTTTTCTAAACCCTACAGAAGTTTGAGTCATCGATTCACAACCACGAGAAACGGTAGGGTGCTTAGAGAGCTCCATATTTAAGGAATAGGTCGCGATAAACTATTTAAGTTAAATTCTACCTAAAGAAAAAATATATATAAATCAGCTTAACTCAAGCAAAGGGAAAGAGATTAACATTGATAAATGGAAGTTGATAGCATTTGTTAATCTTATCGGTGGTTTTATTATATCTTTTATTAAAATCTACTTTTTTTAAAACAATACATAAATTAATACTAGTGTTTTAATTATCAATTAAAACTTCAAGATAAATTACCAATAGTATAAAAAAAGTAATAAAGTAGATTTAAAACTCGATATTAAAATAATATTTGGTGCAGGATTATTACCAAATCTTGGAATTATTTACGATTTTTTTATTAATTCGTAAATAATTCCAAGATTTAATGTACACATTATAAGTAATATCGATACATTAAAATTTCATTGTTTATAATCGTACTTACTGCTTATTTATCGCAATTTACTGAGAATTATTAGTAGGTATAGTTCCATTGAGCGATAATTATTTCTATCACTTTACATTAAGCCATATTTTTTCCAGTAAGTTTTTCTTGAGATGAAATAATAAATAATAAAATAATTTTAGTTGAAATTTTCCGACTACAAAACAGAAACCTCAAAAACTTTCTCTTGATTAAGGTAACCGTCTAAAATATCTTTGGAGATGATTTGTCCCACGCCTTTTGGCGTTCCTGTAAAAATAAGATCTCCTTTTTTTAAGGTGAAATATTTCGAAGCTTCCACAATCAATGTATCAAAATCAAACAACAATTCGTGGGTATTTCCTTGTTGTACCCAAGTGTTGTTTTTCATCAAACCAAAATCTAAATGGGCCAAGTCGAAATTATTTTTAGGATAAAAAGAAGAAACAAAAGCCGAATGATCAAACGATTTTGCTTTTTCCCACGGGAAGCGTTGTTCCTTCAGTTTTGTTTGCATATCGCGAGCGGTGAAATCAATTCCCAAACCGATTTCATCGTAATATCGGTGTGCAAATTCGGGCTGAATCATTTTGCCGGTTTTAGAAATTTTTAGGACAATTTCCACTTCAAAATGAATTTCATCACTGAAAGAAGGAATCACAAACTGCGAATCTTTCATCAGCGCTGTATCCGGTTTCATGAAAAACATCGGTTCTTCTGGAATCGGATTGTCGAGTTCTTTCGCGTGCTCGGCATAGTTTCTTCCTACACAAATTATTTTCATGCGAATGATGATTTTAGTTTGAGTCTTGTGAAAACTTTTTTGGTATAAAGTGGAAAATCAGCTTGCTGAATCCAAGCGTAATATCCAGGATCTTTGCTGAACACATCGGTTACTTTTTGACCTTTGTATTTGCCAAATCCGATCACTTCTTCGTTTTGCTCATTCATCAAAATAAAACCTGCAAAATCAACTGTTCGGCGTTGAGAAGAAAATTCACTCAAGAATTGATTGTCATTTTTCAGTTCTTCATATTTTTCGATCTGTGCCATCAATACCTCATAAGTTGCCAAAGTATCCGCTTCTGCAGAATGGGCGTTTTCTAAATCTTTATCACAATAAAACTTATAAGCAGCCGCTAAATTTCTCGGTTCCATTTTATGAAAAATCACTTGCACATCAATCGGGCGGTGTTTTTCTAAATCGAAATCGATTCCGTTTCTTAAAAATTCTTCGGCTAAAAGAGGAATATCAAATCGATTCGAATTGAAACCTGCCAAATCAGAATCCTTGATTAATTCTACAATTTGCGGAGCAATTTCTCGGAAAGTAGGCGCATCTTTCACGTCTTCATCATAAATACCATGAATGAGCGAAGTTTCTGGCGGGATAGGCATTTCTGGATTCACTCGCCAAGTTTTGGTTTCTTTTTCACCATTGGTAAACGCTTTCACAATCGCAATTTCTACGATACGATCTTTGGCAATATTGGTTCCGGTTGTTTCTAAATCGAAAAAACAGATGTTCTTGGTTAATTTCATTTGATAATTTCTTTTTTATAGATAATTGATGTGATGATATATAGGAGGATGATAAACGGAATTGCATAGAATTTGAAGAAAATAAGCAAGACCAAGCTTATCATGAGAAAAATATATTTATAATAATTGTCGCGCCAAGCAAGCCCTTTGAATTTCAATGCAAAAAGAGGTAAATCGGCAATCAACAAAAAACTGCTAATGACAGTTATGGCAATCAACACTATCCAATCGTAGGTTGCAGAAAACATTTGACCTTTCATTTCTACGATATAGAAAACCGAAAAGATTAGTAAGGTATTAGAAGGCGTTGCCAATCCTTTGAAATAGGTGCTTTGTTCTTCGTCTAAATTAAATTTTGCCAAACGCAAAGCCGAAAAAGCCGGAATCATTAGCCCAATCAAGGACAACCAAGTGAGATGAATTTGTCCGGTATAGAGAGCGTTTCCACCAATCGGATAATTGAGCAATAAGACCAACATCATCAATCCAGGTGTTACACCAAAAGAAATCACATCGGCCAAAGAGTCTAATTCTTTCCCGATTGGCGAACTTATTTTCATAGCTCTTGCAACCATTCCGTCTAAAAAATCAGCTATCAAACTGATACTTATCAAAATAAAAATGCCATAAATATCTCCACCAGCCAATACCAAAACAGAGGCTAAAATTCCACAGCATAAGTTGAGTAAGGTTAGAAGGTTGGGAACGTTTAATAGTTTCATGCAAAAAAATTATAAAGACAAAAATACAAACTTTCGAGGCAAGCATCATAGAAATACAATAAAACTATTATTTTTGAGTTTTTATTCACGACACCTGTTATTTAGAATTTTGAAGAAAACGATCCTTTTTATAGCCCTTCTTGCACAAGGCTTTGCTTTTGCTCAATCTACCAGAAAATACTCGAACGAGTTTTTGAACATTGGCGTTGATGCGCGCGCTTTCGGTATGGGAAATGCCGTGGTGGCTAATATTGGCGATGTAAATGCTGCGTATTGGAATCCGGCAGGATTAACCGATGTTGTTTTCGGCCCTCAATTTTCGGCTATGCACGCCGAATATTTTCAGTCGATTGCAAAGTATGATTATTTAGCGGCCGCTTTTCCTTTAGAAAACAACTCAACTTTGGCCGTTTCACTCTATCGTTTTGGGGTTGATGATATTCTGAATACGACAGAACTTATCGATAATCAGGGGAATATAGATTACAATAAAATTACTAAATTCTCGACAGCCGATTATGCGCTTACCGCTTCGTATGCGGGTTATTTTTTCGGGAACAAAGATTTACAAGTCGGTGCAAACGCTAAAATCGTTTATCGACATATCGGGAAATTTGCCAATTCTTTTGGTTTCGGAATCGATTTCGGAATGCGCTATAAAACCGATAATGATTTTTATTTTGGTTTGATGGCACGTGACATCACAACAACTTTCAATGTCTGGAAAATAAATTACGATAAACTTCCTAGTATTTCGATTGACGAACCAAATGCAGATGAAGTCGTTACCGTGAACGATTTACCTGGCGAAGATATCGAACTTACCTTACCAAAACTCAATCTTGGGGTGGCAAAAACTTTTGCTGTTTCCGATCGGTTAAAGGTTTTGGGAGAGGTTGATCTTAATATGCATTTTCAAGAATCGAATGATATTTTTTCGATGAAAGGTTTTAGTTTATCGCCTGCAGCTGGTGTCGAAATTTCGTACGATGATATGATTTTTCTTCGTGGCGGAGTCAATAATTTTCAGAAAGAAATGCAGTTCAACGAAAAGTATAAAAACACCTTTCAGCCCAACGTTGGTGTCGGTTTCAAATACCGTGGTATCAGCATCGATTATGCGTTAACCGATATTGGCGATCAATCGATTGCTATGTATTCGAATATTTTTTCGGTAAAAGTTGATCTTAGCGAATGGCGTTAATACGTAAACAAGATTCGATTTTTTCCTACCAAAAACATTTTATTTTTCTGTTTTCTTATAGATATGATAATCGAAAGTCGCCACTTTCATTTTCCAAAGATACAGCGTTTGTTGAGCGACTATTTTTCCGTTGGTTTCTCGAACAATCAAGCGATCCTGAAATGAGGCAATATAGTTTGCCCAAAAGTTATTTTTAGAATCATTTACTAAAAAATAAAATCCGGCATCTGAAAATCGTTTTCCTTTTGATTCTAAAATCAACTCATTTTCGGCACCAATACGTGGTTTCAGAATAACAGTTGCATTTCCTTTGGGTAATGGGAAAACCGCACGAATACAGGTTTGCTGATTGGGTAAGGTACAAGTTCCATATACTCCCGCATAGAGAATGCGATTTGTCTTTTGGTTTTTTCGCAACCAAATCGTGTGTCGGATTTCTTGGGTTTTAGGCGATATTAATTGGATAATTTCACTCGATAAAAGTTCTTTGTTTTGCGTGTTTAGAGGAAGGTTGAGTTGATGAATTCTTTGGCTGAAAAGTCGTTGAACCAAAAAAGCTGGCACTATAAAAATAGGATTCCATTTTGCTTCAAAAGTTAATTCGTATTGAACAGTATTCACGTAAAAATCAAGGATGCTTTTCGATAAACGATTCAAATCTTTTTCGGGTAATTGAAGGTCCTTTATAGAGGACAATAAACCAGAATTGGGTAAATTATTTTCGATTATCAAAGACTCTTTTTCGGCCAGTTGTTGAATGAATTTTTCCCCAATTCCATCAATTTCACCAAATGGACTATCGAGCCAAGGATTTTCGGTAGGATGATACGATCGTCCAAACAAAATAACCCATTGCTGCGTTATCCAATCCTGAATTTTTTGCATTGAATGAGCCAAATTCATTTTGCTGACTTTACTTTCCAACCTTCATGTTCAGAAATAATTGCAAAACGCAAAGTGGTAAATTCTACATGAAAATCTTTTCGTTCTCGTTCTTTCATCGCATCTAAATGTCTTTTTGGTCGAGGCATAGCGCTGTGTCCACGCACCATATCGGTCATTGCATTTTGAGAATTCCAGATAGAAAAAGTAGAAATAAGGTTCGGTAAACGAATCGAGGCTAAGGAAAGTGTGGTTTCGGGATGATCGCGAACCAATGTTTCTACCGGTTTTCCCCATTTGAGAAAACGAGGAATTTGACTCATTTTCATTCTTGCTAAAGTTACTGCAACAACTTTTTCTTTATCCGGATCAACTTCGAATGTTTTATTAGGAATTTGAAAACCAGAAATTGTTCCCCATTGACGCAAAAAACGCAATTTTATGAACCAATGTTTTGCGAGTTTTTGTCCAATAGGATGTTCTCTCAAAAAGAAATCTAAATCGTCTTCTTTTTCCCATTGCGCAAAAACAACTAAAGTGGTATTGAAGAAACGAGTTTTTGCAAAAATAGAAGAACCAAGCTCCATAGCAGACATCGTTTCAGCATGCATCAAACCTTTGGCTTTCTTCAAAGGACAAAACATCATTTGTAGGGCAGATGAAAAGGGGAGTGAAAGAATATGATAACTGAAAATGCTCATGTTATTTTTATCCTAATTTATCTATTTTTTCATCCTACCGAAATCTGAAAAAGTTTACTTTTTATGTTCTTTGAGTTTTTCTGCCAAGAATTGTCCGGTGTATGAATTTTTTACTTTAGCCACTTCTTCTGGCGTTCCTTCGGCAACGAGATAGCCACCTTTTTCACCACCTTCGGTTCCTAAATCGATTACCCAATCGGCCACTTTTATAATATCCATATTGTGCTCGATAACAAATACCGAATGTCCGATTTCTATCAAAGCACGAAAAGCTTTCACTAATTTCTGAATATCATGAAAATGTAGTCCGGTCGAAGGCTCGTCGAAAATAAATAAGGTTCGATCTTTGGTTTCTCCTTTGGTGAGGAAAAACGCCAATTTTATACGTTGTGCTTCACCACCAGAAAGTGTGTTCGATGATTGTCCTAATTGTACATAGCCCAAACCTACATCTTGTAGCGGTTGTAGTTTTTGGACAATTTTATCTTGTTGATGAAGCGTAAAAAATTCAATTGCTTCGTCGATGCTCATGTGCAAGACATCGGAAATGTTTTTGTCTTCAAACTTCACGTCCAAAACGGCTTGCTGAAAACGTTGCCCATGACAAGCTTCGCATTCGAGTTCTACATCGGCCATGAATTGCATTTCGATCGTTATTGTTCCTTCGCCTTTACAGATTTCGCATCGGCCACCATCGACATTAAAAGAGAAATGTTTCGCTGTAAAGCCCATGAGTTTACTTGCCTTTTGAGCCGCAAACAAAGCGCGAATATCGTCGTAAGCTTTAACATAGGTAACAGGATTTGATCGCGATGATTTCCCTATCGGATTTTGATCGATTAGCTCGATGGATTTAATCGATTTCACTGCTCCTTTTAGTTTGTCAAAATCACCAATTTTATTTCCGTATTGTTCGTGTTCTCGTTGTAGAGCTGGCGTCAAAATATCTTTCATCAAAGTAGATTTCCCAGAACCACTAACCCCTGTAATAACGGTAAGCATATTGAGCGGAAAACTAACGTCTATATTTTTTAGGTTGTTTTCTCGTGCCCCGGTAATGGTAATCATGTTTTTTGGTCGGATGCGCTTTTCGGGTAAATTGATTTTCATTTTCCCGTTGAGGTATTGAGCCGTTAAGGTATTGGATTTTAGTAACTCATCATACGTTCCTTCAAAAACTACTTCACCACCATTGACACCTGCTTCGGGACCAATATCGATGATATAATCGGCTGCTTTTATTATATCTTCATCGTGTTCTACTACAATTACAGAATTTCCTAAATCGCGCAATCTTTTCAGAACAGAAAGAAATCGAACAGTATCTTTAGAATGCAATCCAATCGATGGTTCGTCTAAAACATACATCGATCCGACCAAACTCGAACCTAAAGAGGTTGCTAAATTGATTCGTTGACTTTCTCCACCCGACAAGGTATTCGATGCACGATTGAGGGTGAGGTAATCTAAACCAACATCGAGCAAGAAAGAAAGTCGACTTTCGACTTCGTAGATAATTCTACCGGCAACTTGCTGATCGTATTCTGAAAATTCGATGGTATCAAAAAATTTTTTCAGGTCACCTAATGGGACGTCAACCAAGTCGGGCAATGATTTGTTATTGATTTTTACCCAATTGGTTTCTGGTCGTAAACGCTTTCCTTTGCATGTTGGACATTTGGTTTTTCCGCGATAGCGCGAGAGCATTACACGGTATTGTATTTTGTAGGAGTTGCTTTCGACCATCTGAAAAAAGCCATCAATTCCTTCCCATTCTTTGTCACCGTGCCACAAATAATCTTTTTGCGCTTCGGTTAATTGGAAATAGGGTTTATGGATAGGAAAATCTTTTTTCGAGGCGATTTTGATAAAATGGTTTTTCCATTCACTCATTTTTTCACCTTTCCAAGCGACAATAGCGTCTTCGAAAATGGTAAGATTTTTATTCGGAATAACCAGATTTTCATCAATACCAATAATTTTACCGTACCCTTCGCAGGTCGGACAAGCGCCGTAGGGATTATTGAAACTGAAAAAGTGAATATTGGGTTCGTTGAAAACAATTCCGTCCAACTCAAACTTTGTCGAAAAGAAATGTTTTTTAGAATTGTCGGTTTCTTCTAATATGATTTCTCCTTTTCCTTCGAAAAAAGCCAATTCTACCGCATCGCCCAATCGGTGCAAAAAAGCTTCGTCTTTTTGGGTCGAAATCCGATCGATGATGAGGTAAATTTTATGCTCTTTGTTGGGTTGGAAATGAAACTCTATCAAGTCTTCTATTTTCACTTGTTGATCATCGACCAAAAGACGATTAAATCCTTGTTGATTGAGGATGTTCAAATGTTCGGTGAACGTTCTATCGTCTGGAATATGAAGATCAATTAATAGCAATAATTTGGTATCTTCGGCTAAACTCGTAATGAAATTAATAACATCGGTCACCGTATCTTTTTTCACTTCTTTACCCGAAACCGGAGAAAAAGTTTTACCAACGCGGGCGTACAAAAGTTTCAGATAATCGTAGATTTCTGTGGTTGTCCCGACGGTTGATCGAGGATTGCTGCTGATAACTTTTTGTTGGATCGCAATTGCAGGTGCAATTCCTTTGATGTAGTCGACCTGAGGTTTGTCGAGTTTCCCCAAAAACTGTCTGGCATACGAAGATAAACTTTCAACATATCTTCGCTGACCTTCAGCGTATAAAGTATCAAAAGCCAAAGTCGATTTTCCCGATCCCGACATTCCCGTAATCACCACGAGTTTGTTTTTTGGGATGGCTACATCGATGTTTTTTAGGTTATGCAATTTTGCTCCTTTTACAAGGATAAAATCTTTCGGATCAAGCGTGTTAATGTCTTTTTTCATCGGAGGCCAAAGATACGATATATTCGTTGTTTTGAGAAATGCAACCAATAAAAAAGCACCTCGCTCGAAGTGCTTAAGTTTTTTTGATTTGGATAGGATTATTTTCGACCAATAACATTATCACGTCCTTTGTCTGTGATACTTACCATGCGCTCGGAAGTGGGATTTTCATACGAAACTACATTGTAATCTCCATAAACTTGTAGCCGATTTACTCTGGCTATTTGCACCACATTAGAGGTTCCTTCTACCGTCACTTTCGAGCAATTTCCACTGATATCGACCACGTGGTTATCTCCCTGTATGAGGACCGATTGATTATTGCAATTGAATTCGCGTACAGAATTATTGCCACGGACTTCGATTACCTTTGTTTGGGCTTGCGTCATCGCACCTAAACAGAATAGAAAAAGAATGCTTTGTTTTTTCATAAAGGTAGCAGTTTTGTTTTTCATATTAAAAATAAATAAAAAATAGAAGATAAATGTATTTTTGTTGGATGAATTTATCAGAATTTGAAAAGTTTTTTGTGCAGTCGCTTTCTCCCTTATATGATGAGCAAGAAGCAAAAGCTTTATTTCGGTATTATCTTACCGAGAAATATCATTTCAGTTCTTCGGATTTTCTTTTACCAACAGAACATATTTTTCGGTTGGATGAAGTAGAAAACGAGGTAATTGCTTTGGCGCAAGGAAAACCGATTCAACATCTATTAGGTTTCGCTTATTTTATGGATTGGAAATTTTCGGTGAATGAATTTACCTTGATTCCAAGACCCGAAACCGAAGAATTGGTCGAATGGATTGCGCAGGATTTACACAAAAGAACCGACGAATTACGCTTGTTGGATATTGGGACAGGAAGTGGATGCATTCCGATTTCGTTGAAGCATCTCCTACCAAAAGCTCAGATTTCTGCAATCGATTTTTCTGCTCAGGCAATAGAAATGGCGAAGAAAAATGCAGAGGACAATAAAGTTGAGGTGGATTTTTTTGTACACGATGTTTTTGAAAAATTTCCGACCGAAAAAAAATACGATGTGCTTGTTTCTAATCCGCCCTATGTGCGCAATTGTGAAAAAGAAGCAATGCATCAAAATGTGTTGAACTTTGAACCCGAAACTGCACTTTTTGTAGATGACAATGATCCGCTTGTTTTTTATCGACGCATAAAAGAAGTGGCTAAAGAAATCTTAACAGAGGAAGGTGGGGTGTATTTAGAGATTAATCAATATTTAGGTGAGGAAATGGTTGAGTTGTATTCGGTTGATTTTAAAAGTGTTGAACTGAAAAAAGACTTATCAGGCAATTATCGAATGCTAAAAGCTTCTACCAAAATAAAATAATTTTTGGTAAAATTATCACCTTGGTTTGATTTTTGAATAATTGTGTAATCGAATCTAAAATTTTAAAAAATAATACGAAATGAAAAAATTAATTGTAGGTCTTTCTGTAATGACCATGATCTTTGCAACCTCTTGTAAAAAAGAAGATAAAACAGTAGTCGTAGAAGATGCGAACGATTCTATTACGCATGTAGAAACTGTTACAACGGTAACCCCTGCGGTGGATGAAACCGAAGCAAAAGCCCGTCTAGATCAAGCACAAAAAGATTTGGATGAAGCAATTGCAAAAGGTGATAAAGCAGCCGAAGAAGCAGCTCGTAAAACTCGTGATGAAGCGCAAACTGCTTGGGATAACTTCAAAAAAGGAGTTTCAGAAACCACTCAAGATGTAAAAGATGGAGTTGATCATGCAGCTACAAAAACCAAAGAAGGTGTAAATGAAGCCGTAAAAGACACCAAAGAAGCTGTAAATAATACCGCTAATGATGTAAAAGACGCTTCTAAAAAAGCCGCTGAAGATGTGAAAGATGCCTCGAAAAAAGCAGCAGATGATGTGAAAGAAGGATATAACAATTTGCTCGATAAAGCAAAAGCAAAATAATTCTTCAACATTTTTAGAATTTAATAGTTAATACAGCAGCCAAGATTTTTCTTGGCTGCTTTGTTTTTAATATAACCAACAAAAATAATCATTGCGTCGGTAGCGAAATTGTTGCCGTATATTTGCAGAAAAGTACATCATTATGTTGATTAGAAAAGCGAAAAAGCAAGAAAACAAAGAAATTGCCCCTTTACTTTTGTTAGCAATGGAAGATATCGTTTATACGTTTATTAATGAAGAAAATAGAGAGAAAGCACTTGGGTTTTTAGAGCATTTTATTGGCCAAGAAAACAACCAATATTCGTATGAAAATATTTGGGTTTTAGAAATGGATGGTCAAATTGCTGGAGCGATAGATGTATATGATGGTGGAAAACTGGATGAATTGAGAGAGCCAATTATTCAATATTTAAATGAAAAATACAACAACGAAATTTCTCCAGAAGATGAAACCGAAGCAGGTGAGTGGTATTTAGATACATTGGGAGTGAATCCTAATTTTCAAGGCAAAGGAATAGGTTCGTCACTCATTAACTATATCATCGAAAATATCTCGAGTGAGAAAAATAAAGCTGTCGGTTTACTTGTCGATCTCGATAATCCGAATGCAAAACGTCTTTATGAACGTTTAGGGTTTCAGAAAATAAAAGATAAACCGTTGGTTGGTAAAGTATTAGAGCATATGCAAGTAAAGATTCGATAAAGTTAAATAATAGTTGGTAGTTGCAATAATTAGTTGTAAATTTGCAAAACCTTTTTCTGGGAGAGAAAGGACGGATGTTTTAAGAATTTCATTTAGGGATTTTTCGGCTGCTTGGCCATTTAATTTTATTCTTTCATATCCGATAGTTTATTAAAAAGACAACCGGAGTGAATGATAAATGGATTTATCCCGGTTACTAATGTAAAAAAATGATGACATTCAAAGATTTAGGTCTTCAGCCAGAAATTTTATCTGCCGTAGAAGATATGGGATTCGTTAACCCATCACCCGTACAAGAAAAAGCAATTCCACAAATTTTATCTTCTGATCAAGATGTGATTGCCTTGGCGCAAACCGGTACCGGAAAAACTGCCGCGTTTGGATTGCCAATCCTTAATCAACTCGATTTATCTCAAAAAAACGTACAAGCGATTATCCTTTGTCCAACCCGTGAACTTTGTTTACAGATTGCCAAAGAAATCGAAAGTTTTGCAGCCCATATGCGTGGTGTAAAAATCCAAGCCGTTTATGGTGGAGCTGATATCGTAAAACAAATTAAAGGTTTACGAGATAATCCGCAAATCGTTGTCGGAACACCAGGTCGTACGATGGATTTGATTAAACGTAATGCGTTAAAAATCAATAATATTACTTGGACTGTTTTAGACGAAGCAGACGAAATGTTGAACATGGGATTCCGTGATGAGATAGATAATATCTTAGAAACAACACCAGAAGAAAAACAAACTTTATTGTTTTCGGCTACCATGCCACGTGAAGTAAGACGTATTGCCGCAGAATACATGCACAAACCCGTAGAAATTGCGGTAAGTAAAGTAAATATGGCATCGAAAAATATCGACCATCAATACTATATGGTGCGTGCAAGTGATCGTTATTTAGCATTAAAACGTATTGCCGATTATTATCCAAGCATTTATGGAATCGTGTTTTGTAAAACAAGACGAGAAACCAAAGAAGTGGCAGATCGTTTGATGCAAGACGGATACAATGCAGATGCGTTACACGGAGATTTATCTCAAGCGCAACGTGATTTTGTGATGGATAAATTCCGTAAGAAAAACATTCAAATCTTAGTTGCGACTGACGTGGCAGCACGTGGAATTGATGTTAATGAGTTAACGCACGTAATCAACTACAGTTTACCAGATGATCCAGAAGTGTATGTTCACCGTTCGGGTCGTACAGGTCGTGCAGGGAACAAAGGAGTTTCTATCATCATTGCGCACTCAAGAGAGGGTAGAAAAGTAAAAGACGTTGAGAAATTTATTTCTGCTCCTATCGAACTGAAAAAAGTTCCGACAGGTGAAGAAATTTGCGAAAGACGTATGTTTAATTTAATCGAACAAATCGAAAATACAGAGGTTGACGATGTACAAATCGAACCATACATGGACGCTGTGTACGAAAAACTTCAAGGTTTGGATCGTGACGAATTAATCAAACGTTTCGTTTCTGCAGAATTCAATACGTATTTAGAGTATTATAAAAATTCAAAAGACCTTAACGAAGCAGAAAGCAGTAGAGGAGAAGGACGCGAAAGAGGTCGTCGTTCGAACAAAAACTTTACTCGTTTCTTCATCAACCTTGGAGACAAACACCGTGTAAAAGCACCCAACCTTATTGGGATGATCAATGAATTTACACGCAATCGAAATATCGAAATCGGTAAAATAGAAATCTTAAGAAATTTCTCATTTTTCGAAGTAGAAGACGAATTCACCCAAACGATCCTAGAATCTTTCAACGGAAGAGATCGCGACGGAGTAGAAATCGACGTACAAATCTCAAAACCAGAACCAGGTCGTTCTCGTGATAACGATCGCGGTGGAAGAAGAGATAGAAAACGTTCAGATTTCCGTGGAGATCGTCGTGGCGGTGACCGAAAAAGCTTCGGTGGAGATCGTCGATCAAACAATTCTAAAAGAGATCGTAGCGGTAAACGTCGTTAAGATTAATTGAATAGAATAGAGAATTAAGTGGTTTATTTGAATAAATAGACCACTTTTTTTATTTTTAAATAGGTATAATGGTTTTTTTGGCTATTTTTAGTACGATAAAAAACTATTTGATATGAAGATTCAAGAACTCTTTTCGCAAGTTCGTCACTTGATCGAAGAAGATAACTTTGATGCATTAAGTCAACTAAAAGCTAAAAAACCAGAAAAATTCAATTGGGTTAAAGATATTTTCGAGCCCTTCAATGTCGAAAAAGAACCCAATAAAATTGCGCTTAAATGGCTATACAATGATCAAAAAGAAGAATTTACTTTTCTTCAACTTTCCCAAAAAGCCAATCAATTTCTCAATTTTATGCGAGCGCATGGCATCCAAAAAAATGATAAATTTTTCGGACAATTACCTTTATTACCCATCAATTGGATTGCTTATTTAGCCAATATAAAAGGAGGATTGGTCAATGTTCCGGCCGCCGTAACATTGGGTGTACGGGATTTAGAGTTTAGATTCAGATCCATTTTCCCACAAGTGATTTTGGCAGATGCAGAAAATGCCGAGAAAATAGATCAAGCGGAAGCTAAATTCGATACGAAAATCAAACTAAAACTAATCGTCAACGCAGAAAGAGAAGGATGGATAAACGTCGATGAAATTTGGAGTCAACCAACCGAAGCCGAAGCCGCTGATACACTTGCAAATGACGATTTATTCTATTTCTTTACTTCGGGAACTACAGGCATGCCAAAAGTAGTGGTGCATACGCATTTCACTTATCCAGTTGGGCATTTGACTACTGCTTCTTGGATCGGAATCAAGAAAGATGATCTTCATTACAATGTTTCTCAACCCGGTTGGGCTAAGTTTTTTTGGAGTTCTTTTTTCGCTCCATGGCATGTTGGTGCAACCATATTAGGATATCATAGTGATCGATTCGTACCAAAAGAACAATTGAAAACCATTCAAGATTTAGGTGTTACTACTTTTTGTGCGCCACCAACTGCCTTACGGGTTTTGATACAAGAAGACCTAAAAGCTTATACCTTCAAATTACGACAATGTGTTGCAGCTGGTGAACCTCTGAATCCTGAAATTATCGAAGTTTGGAAGGAAGCTACCGGAATCACGATTCGCGACGGTTATGGACAAACAGAAGCAACTGCAATGGTCGGAAACTTACCGAACCACGAAGTGAAATATGGTTCGATGGGGAAACCTACTTTTTTATATGATGTAATTATTGCTGATGATGACGGAAACGAAGTGGCTGCCACCGAAGAAGGAAATATATGCGTTCGACATGATAAAAATACTGTAGACGGAATTTTCAAGACTTATCTGATTGATAAAGAAAGGAATAAGGTAGTTTTTCGGCATGGATTATATTATACCGGAGATAAAGCGTACAAAGATGAAGATGGATATATTTGGTTCGTCGGGCGTGATGATGATGTTATCAAAGCATCAGATTTCAGGGTCGGGCCGTTTGAGGTAGAAAGTGTTTTGATGGAACACGATGCCGTTTTGGAAGTCGCCGTAGTAGCAAGTCCGCACGATATGCGAGGTAATGCTGTGAAGGCGTATGTAATTTTGGCCGATCATTTTTTGCCAAGTGACGACTTAGCCAAAGAGCTTTTCCGGTTTGCAGAAAGCCATCTGGCACGTTATAAAATTCCGCGAATTATCGAGTTTGTAGAAGAACTTCCAAAAACCATTTCAGGGAAAATTCGCCGTGTAGAATTGCGGGCGAAAGAAGCCGAGAACAGACGTCAACGTTTATTGATTGACTTAGAATATTTTCATGAAAAATATTAAAACTTAAGGTTCGATAGGAAAATAAAAAGGCTGCAAGTTGCAGCCTTTTTTATGGTTGATAGTAAGATGATTTATTTCACCCTACCCAATCGTATTCAAAAAGAATTAAATGTCCATTACTGGAATTTCTCCTTCGATAATTAATTTTCCAGCAGTTGCTTTTTCAATCGTTTCTACGCTAACACCAGGTGCGCGTTCTAACAATCGGAAACCTCCTTCTTCGGCAATTTCCAAAACGGCCAATTCGGTAACAATTTTTTTCACACAACGAATTCCGGTCAAAGGCAAAGTACATTCTGATAATAATTTAGATTCGCCTGCGCGGTTTGTATGTTGCATTGCAACAATGATATTATCGGCAGAAGCCACCAAATCCATAGCACCTCCCATTCCTTTTACCATTTTACCAGGAATTTTCCAGTTGGCAATATCTCCGTTTTCAGAAACTTCCATCGCTCCTAAAATCGTTAAGTTTATTTTTCGGGCACGAATCATACCAAAACTCATCGCCGAATCGAAAATGACCGATCCTGGCAACATCGTGATCGTTTGTTTACCTGCATTAATAAAATCTGCATCTTCTTCTCCTTCATACGGAAAAGGACCCATGCCCAATAATCCGTTTTCACTTTGCAATACAACATTTATTCCTTCTGGAATATAGTTGGCCACCAAGGTCGGAATACCAATTCCTAAATTTACATAAAAGCCATCTTGTACTTCTTTTGCAATACGTTTTGCAATTCCGTTTTTATCTAACATAGTTGTAATCTTTGGGTTATGGTTATTTTCTTGGTAAAGTTGTGCGTTGCTCAATTCGTTTTTCATACTTTTCACCTTGAATTATTCGGTGTACAAAAATCCCTGGTGTATGAATCTGACTCGGATCTAATTCTCCTGGCTCTACCAATTCTTCTACCTCGGCAATGGTGATTTTACCACACATAGCAGCCGGATGATTGAAGTTGTTCGAAGTTCCACGATAAATTAAATTCCCTGCTGTATCTCCTTTCCATGCTTTGACGATTGCAAAATCTGGCTCGAAAGCATATTCTAACAAATACTCTTTTTCGATTCCATGAAAGGTAAATTTTCGGGTTTCTTTTCCTTCTGCAACTTCGGTTCCTACACCGGCAGGCGTAAAAATAGCTGGCATTCCGTAACCCGCAGCCATTAGACGTGTTGCCAAAGTTCCTTGTGGGATAAGTTCTACTTCCAATTCTCCCGACAACATCTGACGTTCGAATTCTGCATTTTCTCCTACATAAGAAGAAATCATTTTTTTGATTTGTCTGTTTTGTAACAATAAACCTAATCCGAAATCATCTACGCCCGCATTGTTGCTAATGCAAGTGAGATTATTGATTTTCTTTTGCACCATTCCTTGAATCAAGTTTTCCGGTATTCCCGACAAACCAAATCCACCGATCGCTAAGGTCATCCCGCTTTCTACGCCCGCCAAAGCTTCCTCGATGCTGTTTACTTTTTTATTTATCATTTCTTTGCGTTTGATCTTTTGTTCTGCTAAAAATAAGGAATATTTTAGAATCCGCTTGTTTTTTGTATGGATAATTTTAGCCTTTCGATAGCCAATTGATTTTGATAATTTTAGTGTCGTTGTTTTGGGTTTTCGGTAGGATGAAATACAAACCTTGACAAATGTTTACGTTCTAATTTCTTAATCTGAAAGGATTGAAATGAAAATTCTGTCCGACATTTTTCTATATTTGTTCATCGGAATGATAGGCATGAAGAATGTAAACCTTACTAAAATTCACCACCTGATCGAAGGTTTTTTTTATACCAATCTCTATTTGGTTTTTATCTTGTGGGGTTTAAGTTGGGAGAGTACACGTCTACAAAAATTACCCGAAAATTCGATTCCGTTTTATTTACTTTCGGGTTCAGCAACTTTGCTTTTTTATCTATACGCTTATCGGAACAATACCAAAATCTTAAATCAAAACAATCCGAGAAGTGTATATTTTTATAATCATCCGAAGACTATTCGGTTTTTAACCTTTATTTCCAAATGGATTTTTTTACTTGCTGCGATATATTTACTGCTGCATCATCCGATCAAAACCAAACTGTTTTTCAGTTTTCCCTTTTGGATTGCCATTGGAACAGTTCTTTTCGCATTGATTTATTACGATAATCGATTCGGAATTTCGTTACGAAAAAATACTTTTATCAAACCTTTTTTCATCGGTTGGTCGTGGGCGGTTGCTGCAGTTCTTTTACCCTATCTCGGACTCGAATGGCAAAACAAAGTACCGACTTTTCCGGCAACAATTTTCTATGGTGTTTTCTTACATACGTTTTTGTTTTGCAGCATCAATGCGATAGTTTTCGATCTCAAAGATTACGAAGAAGATGCCAATGTACAATTGCAAACTTTCGTGGTGAGGTACGGATACATTCAGACTCTTTTTCGGGTGGTTTTACCTTTGTTGTTAATCGATGCTATTGCGGTAGGATTCTTTTCTTATTTAGAAAATTTCTCTGTTTTTCAGGCACTTATCCTACAAATTCCTATTTTGTTGATGGCGGTTTTGACCTTTGTTTTGAGGAACCAAAAAAGTTTACTTTTCTTTTTAGTAATTGTAGATGGATTACTTTTCCTCAAAGCCATAATTGGGATCTTGGTTGGCAGTTCTTGATCTCTACTTGTGTAACATTAGTCACTTTGTAGCTCGTAAATTATCCTCAACTTTGCATCAAATGTTATAAACTATGGAAGCAATTATGCAAGCATGGCCTTGGTATGTCGGTGGACCTATCGTAGGGTTGATCATGCTTTTATTAACGTATTTAGGAAAAGGTTTCGGATTTTCATCTAACTTCCGAACCATGTGTTCTGCTTTGGGAGCAGGAGAAAGTTGCGAGTTTTTTAGATTCGACTGGAAGTCGCAACGTTGGAATTTATTGTTTTTGGTCGGAGCCATTGTTGGTGGATATGTAGCATCGCATTGGTTATCAGATAATCAAGTTCCGCAAATTGCAGAAGCAACCATCCAACAATTGCATGCAGAAGGTTTTGCAAGTGCAGGTTCTTCTTATTATCCTACCGAAATTTTCGATCATCTAAGCCTGAAAAATATTGTTCTTTTGGTGATTGGTGGTTTATTAATCGGTTTCGGAACGCGCTATGCAGGAGGGTGTACCTCGGGACACGCAATTTCTGGTTTGAGTAATTTGCAATGGCCTTCGTTGGTGGCTGTCGTTGGTTTTTTTATCGGTGGATTGATCATGGTTCATCTAATTTTTCCTTTAATTTTTTAAGACAATGAGAAGTATAGTATATATCGTATTAGGCGTATTATTTGGAGTCACCATGTACAAAGCAGAAACTGCTTCATGGTTCAGAATCTATGAAATGTTCAACTTTCAATCGTTCCATATGTATGGATTTATGATGTGCGCATTGGTGGTTGGGGTTATCGGAGTTCAATTAATCAAAAGAAAAAATGCAAAAGATATCGATGGAAAAGCAATTGTCATCGAACCAAAAAGTAAAACCATTCCACGTTATTTGATTGGTGGAATTTTATTCGGTTTAGGTTGGGCCCTAATCGGGACTTGTCCAGGAACTATTTTCGTACTCTTTGGTAGCGGTGTGTATTCGATGATTTTGGTTATCGTTAGTGCTTTGTTAGGAACATATCTATACGGTGTGTTACGAAACAAATTACTACATTAGCAGAATGATAAGTGAGAAAATAGCCCAAACCTATCCCAACCAATTCGAAGAAGAATTGTTGGCGGAAATTGATGAGTTAGGTACTTTGGTAGAATTCAAAGCTGGTGAGCAGTTAATTTCTATCGATCAGTACATCAAAACAATGCCGATAATCCTAAAAGGTGCAATAAAGATTATGCGCGAAGATTTAGACGGCGGCGAATTGTTACTCTATTTTCTCGAGCGTGGCGATACTTGTGCAATGACTATGGCTTGTAGCTTAGGCGAACGACAAAGCAAAGTGCGAGCTGTTGCAGAAACCGATGGTGAAATGGTCGCAATTCCGATTACCAAAATGGATCAATGGTTAGTGAAATACCATTCTTGGAGAACGTATGTTTTCAATAGCTATAATCATCGTTTAGATGAAATGCTGTTGGCGCTGGATAATCTTGCCTTCAATAACATGAATGATCGTTTGAGAAAATATCTTATCGAAGTTGCTTCCATCAACAATGGCCATGTTATCAATAAAACGCACCAAGAAATAGCGAATGAGCTCAATACCTCACGCGTGGTAATTTCGAGATTATTAAAAGCGTTCGAAAAAGAAGGTTTTTTAGAACTCAATCGCAATACCATTCGGATCAATGTTTCTGCTTTGTAAAAAATAAATAATTTAGGTAGGATAAAATTCATCCTATCCAAAGTAAAAAAATACAATTCTTTCAACCTCATAAGTTGATGAAAACCATCGGAGAAAATTTCGATGGTTTTTTTATTTTTCATACCTTGTCGATACTAAACCAATACATAAAATGGAAGAAATAATTTTTCGACAAGCAACCGTTAACGATGCAGAAGCAATTTGGGAAATCCTACAAGAAGCAATACTAAAACGCAAACAAGACGGTAGTTCTCAATGGCAAAATGGCTATCCGAACCCAACAGTAATTGCAGAAGATATCGACAAGGGTTTTGCATACGTAATGCAGCACAAAAATGGCGAACTAAAAGGCTATATTGCGATCATAGATGAGGTAGAACCTGCCTACGAAAAAATAGACGGAAAATGGTTGAGTAATCATGAAGCTTTGGTCGTTCATCGTTTAGCTGTAACGCAAAATAATCCGGTAAAAGGTTTGGGAACTTGGGCAATGCAAGAAGTAGAAAAAGTAGCCAATACTAAAAATATCAATAGTATAAAAGTAGATACCAATCACGATAATCTAGGAATGTTACGCGTTTTCGATAAATTAGGTTATGTATATTGCGGTGAAGTAGAGTTGAGTGGAGGCAAGCGAAAAGCATTCGAAAAATTAATTCAATAGTTTTACATTTACACAATTTATCATTCCGTACAACCAAAGACAATCAACAAATAAATGGGGCAATTACAAAGACTATTTAATCTAAAAGCAGGTGAAGAAGATCCAAGAAAAGTTCTAGACGATGTCTATAAAAATATTTCTTTTCGTGGAGCAAACTTATGGATTTTGGCCTGTGCAATTCTCATTGCATCTATCGGGCTCAATATGAATTCTACCGCTGTAATTATCGGGGCGATGTTGATTTCGCCGCTCATGGGACCTATTGTAGGAGCGGGTTTCGCATTGGCAACGTACAATTTTAATCTTCTCAAGAAGTCCGTTAAAAACCTGGCGATTGCAACCATAGTCAGTCTTTTGGTATCGGGAGTATATTTTTATTTAAGTCCATTCAAAGAAGTGCAGACCGAATTGCTTGCAAGAACTTCGCCTACCATTTACGATGTTTTGATTGCCTTTTTCGGGGGGCTTGTAGGTGCAATTTCTATTACACGAGTAGACAAAGGAAATCCGATTCCAGGTGTTGCCATTGCCACAGCGCTCATGCCGCCCTTGTGTACAGCAGGGTTTGGTTTGGCTACTTTTGATTTTAAGTTTTTTCTCGGAGCGATTTATCTCTATACCATCAATTGTTTTTTTATCGGTATTGCAACGTTTATCATTATCAAAGCATTAAAATATAAACCTATCGTTACCGACAATGCAGCGTTGGATAAAAAATTGCGTTATATCATTCCGACTTTAGTCGTTTTGATGGTTTTGCCAAGTTTTTATTTAGCCTATAATTTACTGAAAGAGAAACAGTTTACCCAAAATGTAGAAGCTTATATCCAAAAGAATTTTACCCAAAAAGGCTATACATTAATTTATAAAAACATTAATTATCAATCTAATCCAAAGGAAATTGATGTGGCTTTTCTGACCAAAAAATTCGATAGTGTAGAAATCAAGCAATTGAATGATGATTTACAAAACTTTCATTTAGCCAAAACGAAATTAAAAATTCGACAAGGTGATAATGATCTGAAATCGGAAATCTTATCCGAAATCAATGCGCAAAGCAACTCATTGAGTCAGCAAGAAATAGAAATTAATTTATTGAAAAATGAATTGAAAAACTATCAAGTAAATGGTGAGGAAATGTTGAAAGAAATGGCTGTTTTATTTCCAACAATCCAGACTATTTCGGTAGGAAAATTACAAAAATATCCACGAACAGATTCGCTTTCTTTGACGACAATTGTTCTTTTTTCTGGTGAGAATCTAGAAGAAGAAAAGTTGCGTTCTTGGTTGCGTGTAAAACTCAACGATCCTTCATTAGAAGTGCTTCAGCAAAAGGAAAGTTCAACAAATTAGTTGATAGAGAACTTCTTCAGAAACGTATAAATATCATCATTCGCACCATAAATTACCAATACATCGCGCGGCTCGATAATGGTTGTAGAAGAAGGAAAACCTTTCACTTCGGGTACGATTTTATATTGTCCCAGAAAACTTGCTTCTTCTTTCTGTTGAATAATCGTCATCACTAAAATATTATGATTTTTCTTGAACTGTATTTCATCAAACGTTTTGCCAACCAATTCTTTAGGAGTTTCAACCTCTATGATGCTAAATTTTTTATTGAGTTCGAACGAATCAATTACCCCTCGCACATTGAGTTTTTTGGTCCAGCGTTCTGCCGATTCGGCTTCTGGTCGAATGATTTCTGTGATGCCAATCGCTTGTAGAACATTTTCGTGCAATGGATTGATCGCGCGACTGATTAGCCTTTTCACATTCATATTCTTGAAAATCGCGGTCGCCATAATATTTGCCCCTTCATCTTCACCAATACTCACAATCACAATATCGGTATTGTCTATTGGCAACTTACGGATCGCCGTTTCGTCGGTTGCATCCATACAAATCGTGTAGGATAACTTATCTTTTAACGATTCTACTTTGGCCATTTTATTATCAACACCAATAATTTCATGACCCAATTTAGCCATTTTTCGACCCAATGATTCACCAAAATTTCCTAATCCAATAATTATAATTTTCATGGTTCTAATGTTTTTGTTTTTTTATTAAATCAAAATTTCATCGGTAGGATAACGATAATTTTCTGAGGTTGTTTTTTTGAAGAATGCCATCAATACCGTAATCATCGAAACCCGTCCGATGAACATCATCGAAATCACAACCATTTTACTTTCGCTGCTAAGATAGGGCGTAATATTTCTCGAAAGACCAACGGTAGAATAGGCCGAAAAGGCTTCGAAGGCAACATCTATAAGGTGCAAATGACTATCGAAACGCGTCATCAAAAAAATACCAAGTCCGATAACAAGAAAAGAGAGAGTCATCACGGCAAAAGCTTTTTGTACATTCACAGGGCTGAGTTCTCTTTTGTAGATTTCTATTTTAGATTTTCCACGCGCGATATTCAGAAAGTTAACCACAGCAATTGCAAAGGTGCTCGTTTTGATTCCGCCACCGGTTCCGGCAGGAGAAGCTCCAATCCACATGAGAAATATAATGATAAGAGTTGATGAAAAGTGAAGTTCTGTGAAATCGATATGATTGAAACCGGCAGTTCTTGGAGTGGTTGCAAGAAAGGTTGCCGAAATCAATTTTCCGAATCCTTGATGAGGTGCTAAGGTTTGATAATATTCTTCGAAAAATAAAATGATTGTCGCAATGATCAATATGCACATCGTGGTAACGAGGTTAACTTTAGAGCTAAGTGTAAATACCCAAGTTTTATTGTTGGGTGTTTTTTGGATGAATCGCTGAATGATCTTTTGGATAAAATAGCGAAAATATTTTAGTAAATTAATCAAAATCGGAAAACCAATTCCGCCCAAAAAAATCAATACAATCAAAACCGATTGAAAAGGATAATTAAAGATTAATTCATCATTCATCACATTGTTAGGTAGAGTAGAAAAACCTGCATTACAGAAAGCCGATACAGCATGGAAAATACTAAAGAAAACTTGATCGAAAAAAGAAAAGTTGGTGTTTTCTACCGAAAAGAAAATAAAAATAGCACCCAATAATTCTATCCCAAATGTGAGTAAAAGAATCCTTTTTACAAAGTCGAATACTTCGCTTATGGTGTCGTGGTTAGCTATGTTCCCAAGAGCAATTTGATTTTCGTAAGTCGATTGACCTTTGAAAAAATAAGCAATATATCCTGCAAAAGTTAAAATACCAAGACCGCCAGCTTGTATCAAAAGCATCAATAACAAATGCCCAAAAGGAGTAAAGACACTTGCTGTATCTACCACCGTAAGCCCGGTAACACAAACCGCACTAGTGGCTGTAAACAAAGCGTCTAGATAGCTAATAGATCTTGTAGTGGCGTTCGGTAGCATGAGTAGAGCCGAGCCGCCCAAAACCAAAATCAAGAAGCTAATAATGAAAAGTTGTGGCGGTGTAATTCTCGATTTTCGAATGTTGAGTTGTGGCAGAGCAATTTCTCTTATCAATTTCAGGACGATAGCAAAATGCAAGTATTTACTGACGTAGAAAAAA
>CCMH01000015.1 GCA_000751595.1 Weeksella massiliensis
GCATATTCAAAATTCCATGTGTTGTTTTCCCAGGTATCTAAACTGCGGGTCACGGTAAGAGTTGGTAATCCTTTGAGTTTTGTACCCTTTGCCAACGCATGCCCTTGTACATTGGCAGTGGTGTTTACACCCAAAGGATAGCTCGGATAATCGTCGTAATAATAAACGCTTAGAACATGATTATTTGCTCCAAAACCGTCTGTATTGTAATAAATTTGAATATTATCTTGTTGATATCCAGACCCCCTTGAGACGTTGTTGCTGCCTAATTGGTTGATGTAATTTTGAACATCAGTTCGTGTGCCTGGATCCCATGCCTTACCCGTAACGGCAATTCTACCAAACTTATCGTATTTGGTAAACAGCCAAACCCCTTCGGTCCTTTGGTTGGCATCTTGTGTGCCCACCAATCTATCTTGGTTATCGTAGAGCATATATTCCCATCCTTTGCCCGGAAGTTTTTTTTCAGCCAAACGGTTTTTATGGTCGTATTTGTACTGATAGCCTAACTCATCCATCAAGGTTTGCCAATTGGATTGCAATGGTGCAGAACCGTAATAGTAGTTTAAAAGCTTGGGAGGAATCACATAGGTAAGATTACCAAAAATGTCGTAAACATAGTAGGTATCATGCATACCATAGGAATTGTTTTGTCCTATTTTAGCAACCTCTATTCGTTTTAAGATAATTTTACCTTCTTTATCCTTAAATTCTATAATGGATTGATTGTTTTCATCTGTAACGGTATTTTTGTAAAGCTCACCCTTACGGTAGTATTTAGCTTCAGCTGTTCTGCTCAACGAAACATCATACACATTTGAACTTGAATTGAAAGTGGTATTGACGACAAAAAACAGGACTTCATCTGCTCCCTCGTTGGTCGAAAAATCAAACTTGATTTCATTCCCACTTCCTAATTTCCAACTATTACCAGGAGCGGCTTGTTTCAAAACTCTATTCAGGGCAGAGTTTTCATATTCTTTTTGCGAATAGACCACAGGATCAGGATAGGCAGTGTAATCGGGTTCTGCTATAGAGAGATTAGCGACTACACCGGGTAGATATTCTTTATCTACACGCCCAAAGCCGTCGTACGTAAGCTTTTTGGCAAGCCCTTTTGTAGGGTCGTTTCCAGCGCCTTGTACAATGGTTAATTTCTCTCTACCTAATCCATCGAAATAAGCGACGCTGTTTTTTTTCTTGTTGCATTGTGCGTCTAAACATTCAGATGTTTTGATATAGTTTTCATTTGTACTCTGAGCATTTACAGCTGTACAAAGTCCCAAACCCACTACAACTATAAATGTATAAAAATTGCTCCTCATGGCTTTCGATTTAAGGTCTTGCATAATTGTACTCAAAAGATTTTATGATTTCTCCATGATGATTTCTTACCTCTTCTAATCGTCCAGCAGCATCATATTTGTAATGTTCTGATTGTCCATTTGGCTGTATTATCATGGTTACTCCGACCAATGGCTGATATATATACCCTGTAATCAGAGCGTCAGGAAATGAACTTCTTAGAGCATTGAACGAGTTGACATTCAATCCAGATGTGGAATTGCTTGCTGTTATGAGCGTCTCTGCTTGGGAGCTGATAGAGTAGTACGTTTCCCCTTCAATCTTAGCAATAGGGTATTGTCCATTATATCCCCAAATGATGGATACAGGTATACCGTTTTCCATGGTATATTGAGTAAGGTTGCCTCTATTATCGTAACTGTTGTAGGTAACTTTCAGATCATCTTTATTGACTACCGATGACATTGCTCCTTTTTTTTGATAAACAAATTTTGGTAAAATAAGCGAACCTTCTGTTCCAGGAAAAGCACCGTACAAAGTACGTTGCTCCGACAATACCGTATTTCCATTTTTGGATGTTGTGATCACAGGATTGCCAATCATATTTCTATCTACCAGTTCTTGCATGAGCTCACTTTGCTCATAGCCTTGTGTCAAATCAGGTGGGTACTGATATTCCGTAGATAGCACCTCACCTTTGGAGTTGGTGGTGGTGTGTTTGGTTAAATTTAAGTGTTTTTTACTATTATAATAATTTTTTGTTTCAAAAATAAGGTGTTCTTGTCCTGAAGTGGCTTCATTATAAAATATTTTTTTGTTTAGAATACCTTGTAAAAACTGATGTTCACTATAGTGATAAATAAAATAAAACTTCAACAAACCGTATATCGAAATAGCACTTAGATTTGATTTAAACTTTCCTTCATTCAAAGAGTTGAAATATATATAGTCATTTTGTTCCACTAAGTTTGAATGGTTATATATTTTTTGTTGTTTTAATAAACCTTGTCTCCAACTTGGTACATAATTCAAATCCTTAATCAAATCTTCAAAATAAAAAGTAACGGGAGATAAATTAAGTTTTTTGTTAGCAAAAGGACCTATGAGACCAATTTCATCAATAGTAAAGAACTTGTTTTCAACTTTATTATGTTTATTTTCTTTTAAATCAAGTATATCCTCAGTTACTTCGGAATATGATATATTATTAAATGAATCTGTATTTGGGTAACCATCAGGACTTGAGTTTAATAAAACAAAAATATTTAAATACATCCTCCAAATTACAGGATATCCTGGATGAACAAGAAAAAAACGAGGCTGAAAATCCATGCTAATAAAAGAAGACAAAGTAATCATATCCCCTGAAGATACTCCATTTTTTTTGTCATAAGAATATTCTTTTTTTAACAATATTTCCTTATTTACATCAAGGTGTTCAATCGATTTAACCCTCACTCCGTTAGCTCGTGAGTTTAGTTTCAGTTTATTTAACTCCTTTTTTTCTAATGTAATACTAACGTTTTTTCTTTCAGATGGGATTTCCTTTAAATTATTAACGACTAAATCATAAGATCCTTTTTGTAACTTTATTTCTTCATCTACAGTCCTTTCGTTAAAAGAATAGGTTTTGTCTGGGCCATATAAATATACTCCTGGGCAATTTGTATCTGAGGAAATACAGTCTTTCCCTATAAAGCTTTTAGAGAGTTTTACTTTAATCTTTGTCTCCTCATTAATTTGGAAATTCTCAACATATTCTGTAGGTAATACTTCCCCTTCTTCAACATAATTTTCTGTGATTATTTTTGCAATTACTGTAGTAATATAATCGTCTTTCTCCTCGTATAATAAAAAATGATTAGGGAAACCTAATGCATAATTATTAAATAAATACTTCGGTACTGTATTTGGTTCTAAAACAAACTTAATGCTTCCTTTTTCAGGAAGAGTAATTTCTTCTAACATTCCATACTTCACAGTATTTTCATTAACTGTTAGGTTTGCTTTTTGAAAGATTTTATCTCCTTTTCTATACGATGGTATTAAAGTATTTTTATCATTAGAATTGTTATAATATCCCCATAAATCTCTTTTTTTAGAATACCTTCCTGGTAATAAGTTTGGAGAATAATACTTAAACATATGAAAGGAAATGATTTTATCATTATTGTCCTTTTTTTCTAAACTTCTTAAGAAACTTCTTTGAGTTGTAAGGGTTTGATGATTAGTGATTTTATCATAAGAGGTATAAACATCAAATTTAAAATTATATTTATAAGAATTATTTGATGTTATTATTTGAATTTCATCAATGTTTTTACCAACGGTATTATAATTATTATCCACATACTTGAATTCTACTTTTAAATTATTTGAAATAATTTGTTTGAGGTAAGGAGAGTTAAAGTTAATATCAGTATATTTTGTGCCAACACTATTGTTTACCTCCGAGATAAGAGCTGGATCATAAATATCGAGCAAAACTGTTTCACTTATTGATTTAACATTATTGTTATACGTAATGTCATAATTAAAATTAATCTCATGACCCTCTATATTTTTTATTTTTGTAATTAACCACGAATTAGTATATATATTATTAGTAACTTGATTTGCATTTTTTTCTACTCCTCCAAAAAAATATTCCGTACCGTCAGTATCTTGAATAGTAATTGTATTTGGTAAATTATGAGATATTTTGATATCCATCAGCGGAAACGTGATAATCTCATTGTTTTTTACATCAAACATAAAATACCCTTTTTTATCTTTTAGCTGAAAATAAAATTTATCAGCCTGTAAATCAAGTTTTTTTAAAGATGCATTTAACAATGCTTCTTGATCAAGAGTATAAAGTCCGGTCATACTTAATCCAGTCTTTTTGATACTATCTAACTTTGAGTAAAGATCATAAACATTAAAATCCTTTGGATAACTTAAATAACCAAAAGTATCTTCATCAGGTATTCCATTAACAACACGTGTAACCTTAGGAAGATTTATATCCCAATCTACACCAAACTCATTTGAAATATCTGCAACTTTAACTCCTTTAGAAGAGTAATTTAAATTAATACTTAAATTATCAGATCCTAAAGGTATACTTAATAGATTAACATTATAAGAAATACCTCCTGTATTTAAGTTTATTGGATATTCAATATTATTGACAAATGAATTTTGATTTGGGGGTGTTGGAAATGATGGTATTTCTTGACCAACGCAAAAAGATGCTAATATGCTTAAAAATAATAAATATTTCATGCTCATTTTTTTAATATATTTATTGACTCAATTTGGTTATCGATTTGTAGTTGAATGATGTAGATTCCTGGAGGATAACTACTCAAGTTGACAGGTGTTGTTCTGTATTGTATATTAAATTTATGCATCAGTTGACCATTAAGATTCAACACTTTCCCACTGGCGCTCTCAAATTCTTGGTTGATTAAAACATTCACAAAATCGCGTGTAGGATTCGGATAAGCTTCTATATATGCTCTTTCAGTTTCTTCATGTGCTTTCTTATTTCCCAATTTCACTATCCAAAAGTCTTGTTGTCCTTGTGAACTTACTTTCTTGTCTTTTGAAGTGTTTGAATCCGAATTCCCTATCAAGATAATCGAGCCGTCTCTGGTTTCCAATGCAGTTTGTAGGTAATCAAATCCATCACTTCTTAGTTCTTTGTTCCATTTATCTTCTCCATTTTGGTCTAAAAGCATGGTTTGATACGAACTTATCGGTTTTTGGATGCTCTTCGAATTTCCTGAATAACCCAATTTACTTCCTGCTAACAAATATTCCTTATTTTTAGTCAACAGCAAACTGTTGATGATTTGATTTTGGTCTAATTCTTTTGTGCTTTCTGCTAATTGCTTAAGGTTTTCATCTAATTGGATAATCTTTAACTCTCTTTTATCTTCATTCGTAAAAAGTCCTGCCAAATGAATTTCTTGCTTTTCATCATCAAAATAAACCGAACTGAACAAATCTTCCGCTTCGCTTCCATAACGTAACGTTTTTTGAATTTGTCCTTGTTTATTGAGCTGTATTATTTCTAAATCAAAATCCTTGAATTGATTGTTTTCATCTACCGAATTGGTTTGCCCGAAAAGAATAAAACTGTCTTTGGTTTCGATGATGGATTTCAATTCTTCCGTGTTTTCTCCTCCCAAAGTTTTGTCCCATTCTATTTCTCCTTTCGGATTCAGTTTGATTATCCAATAATCTTTTGCTCCAAAACAATTTTCGGATTTTAAGTCTGATTTAGGCGAATCAGAATTCCCCGCAAGCAGGTAACCTCTGTCTTGAGTTTGCATAATCGAAATTAATTCATCGTTGCCAAAACCCCCAATCGTTTTCTGCCATTGAATGTTACCAGCAGCATCCAACTTCAATATCCAATAATCGGCTAAACCAAAAGATTTGGTTGTTTTATCACCACTTTCGGACGATTCAGAATATCCACCCAAAATATAACCACCATCTTGGGTAAGAGCGCCAGCGGTCAAAAAGTCATTTTCATCTCCACCAAAAGATTGTTGCCACTCTTGTTTTCCAGCTTCATCGATTTTCCATACAAAATAATCTAACTTCCCTTGATTATCCTTGTTTTTCTGACCTGTAGCATTGGACACCGAACTACCTAAAAGAAGAAATCCATAATCGGGCGTAGCAAGGGCGTGGTATAAATATTCAGCATGTTCTCCGCCTATACTTTTTTGCCAAAGAATAGCATCATATGCATACTCTTGTGCTTGCAAAAACGTACCAACAGAGAAAAGAAGTAGAAATATTCTTTTCATCAAAAATAGATTTAGGTGTTAATTTATGTTAAACTTATTAAGTTTTTCTTAAATAAAAAAGTGTAAGCTCATTTATTTACATGTATTTAACATTGTGTAGATTATTGTATTAGACAATATGTCAATTACTTTTCAAATTTGCTTTGCCCATTCCAAAAAACATTTCACAATTCCGCAACAATTCATTTTATTTCTTGCAGCAGAATTACTTCATTTATTTTTGAAAAGCGCACTCTCTATTACAACACTATAATAAAATTCTGTTCCGACATTTTATTATAGAGTTGTATGCTTATCTAAAAAAACATTCAATGTATTATTTAGTCTTTTTTATATTTAATTAGCTTATAAACAAATACTTATCTTGATTTTGTAAAGTAATTTTTTGAATTTTGAAGTAAGACTTGTTTGGCAAAGGATGATTTCATTGAAGAAACTCTGAAGTTTGATGTTGATTATCAAACTTTCGAAATTGACGTTAATTCCATAACTAGAATAGGTCTTGAAAATTTATTAACTACAATTCAATATATAATTATTATGGAAAACAATCAAAATTTTAATCAATTAGAATATTTGAAAAATCAACTAAAGTATCTAGGGTTTGGAGAAGATGAAAAATTACATCAAGATCTAGAGTCTGGTATTGAAACTAACGAAAAAAAATTTGAAATTAAAGCGAAGACAGATAAAGCTCTTCCTTGGAATGCTGTAGACTTTACTTTGAAATTTAGTAAATCGGAACAAGGAGGAGTTTTTTTTAATTCGTTTGATGCTACACTTTCAAGTGACAAGAAAGATCCCATTACACAAAATTTTAAGGTTACAAAAGACAACACTTTTACTGCAAAAGAAGCAGTTAATCTACTAGAAGGTAGGTCAGTTAAAATAGAATTTGTCAACCCTAAAACAGAGCTGAAAGAAGATGCATTTGTAAAGCTGAATCTTAAAGAAGAAAAAAATGAATTTGGGAATTATAACTATCAAACATTTTATAAAAATTACGGAGTCGATGTTTCTAAAATCATTGAGAAATCAAATTTAATTTTTGAAAAACCAGAATGGAAAGATGACACCATAAAATCACTTGAAAAAGGAAATATTGTCAAAGTGAAATTTCAACTAGAAGATAAGCTCATAGAAGGAAAAGCTTTTTTAAATCCTCAATACAAAACTCTGAATCTCTATGACAATAATATGAATAGAATTAATACGAATAAACCCCTTCAAGGTTTAGAACAAGAGGATGCACATGAAAAAGGAAAAGTAAGACAACAAAGCAATTCTAGAAGTATATAAAAGTAATCAAACGGCAATAGTAAAATTGCCGTTTTTAAATATATGATTTTATGAAAAAAGGATTAATACTAATGTTTTTATTATCTGTTTTTATTTCCTGTAAGAAAAATGTTGTATCGCAAAAAGGTGGAATAGATGTAATTTCTAACGTTTATTTTAATGCTTCAAAAGGATTGGATGAAATTCAAACTTTTTACATTTCCAGAATTAATTATTCTAATGATTCTATTATAGAATTAATCCCTGATGTAGATTTACCATCCATAAATGTAGAAAGTAATTTTATTTTAGATACAACTTACTATTCTATTAGCGATAATCTTAGCCAATCATTGATAACAGACCTAATGAAAGGCCAAGGATATTCTGTTTTTAAAAAAAATAATGGGGCTATATATACAAATGAAATAATCCCTAATTACGAGCATAGAAGACCTTTACCTGATACAATTCTTTTCAAGAAAAAATATAAAAGATTCGAGATTAATTCTCCCGATTTATACTCTCGATTTTATGTCTATCAAACAGATACATTATTACCTTACTCTTTATATCAACATATTCGAAAAGATTTTGACGGACGCTTAGAACGTATTGATACCTATAATAAAAAAACAGATGTCTTTGTAACCCTTCAAATTATTCCAAGAAATAAATGGGATGAAGAAGCTGAAGAGTTTTTCAATTTTAATCGTTTCGTCAATACAAAAACAAAGCAATGAACTATCAGTTTACACAAGATGAAATTAATGAAATATCTAACAGTGTTTCTGTTTTAGATTATTTCTTATTTCTTGAACAAAAAGGAAAAGTAAAATTTGAAGCCAAAAAAGGAAGGGATTTCTTTTTTAAAGCCAATGAAAGTAAATATTCTGTTAACGATAATGGTTTTTTTAGTTTTCAAAATAACGAAGGTGGAAAGATTCTAAAAGCAATCATGACTTTTGAGAATAAGACTTGGAAAGAAGCATTAGAATTTCTGAGAAACTTTAACGGAAATAATCTAACAACAATTGCAGAAAGAAAAAAAGACTTTAAAACTCGCGAGAATAATTACTATTCTGAAGTGAAAATTCAATACACAGGATTACCAAATAATGAAAAACTATTAAAATATTTTGAGGAGAGAGGAATTTCTAAATCAGTTCTAGAAGAAAACACTTTTCAGATTCACTATTCTAATAACGGTAGAAATTACTTTGGAATAGGTTTGGAAAATAATTCTGGCGGTTATGAAATTAGAAATCCATTTGTAAAAACCAAATTAGGAAAGTCTGATATTTCTGAAATAAAAGGTTCAAAAAAAGAAATAATACTTTTTGAAGGAATGACCGATTTATTATCATTTCTTCAACTACAAAAATTGAATAACAACAAAAATAATCGTACATTAATTTCATTAAACTCTATCACCAATACAGATAATTTTTTAAATGCTTATAAAAATTATGATGGTAAGATTTTTTTATGTTTAGATGGTGATTCAGGTGGAAATTTTGCTACAAGAAGAATATTATCAGAATTTTCAGCCAAAAACATACAGGATATTCGTTCCTTTTATAACATTTCTGAAACTGCTAATAATGATTTGAATGACTATCTTAAAGCTAAGATATTACATGAAAATATTAATATAAATACTATTCAAAATGAGAATACAATTAAATCCGAACGAGTTTCCAATTCTCAGTCAATGGAAAGAGGAAAACTTAAACAACAAGCTAGAGATATTAGTAAGGAAAGCCAATCCGAGCAAGAAAACAATCACGCAGGAAGACAAGATGTGGGCAGCAACCATGCTAGAAATGGACTTGAAGGAAATGAACCTGACCGTAGGAGAAATCCCGAACCAGGAAGTGAACCCACATACAGAAAACAACAGAAAGATGTTATCCTCGGGGATTCCTTGGGCAGAAGATTATTAAATCAGTCAACTAATATTGAAAAGCTAGATGAGCTTATTATCCAGTATAAAGACAGAAAATTAGCAAATAATGAAATAGCCGAAGTCATCTCTACAGCAACGTATATTTCTGATGATATGAAGGTCAAACTCAAAGAAGGTCTTGTAATAACTGATGATTTAAAGAATATTGCCAATCAATACGTAACTGGAGGAATATCGAAAGAAGGAAGAGGAATATTAGATGAATATTATACCGATTCTACTATAGTAAATAGCATTAAAAATCTGATTAAAAACAATTTCAATAACTTCGAATCCTTAATGGTTTTAGAACCAAGCGTAGGCACTGGTAATTTTCTAGAATTATTAAAAGATATTAATCTCAAATCTTACTCTACTGCATTTGAAATCAATGAAACGTCCGCTAAAATTGCTAAAATATTTTATCCTGAAACAGAAATAAATTTAAGGTCTTTTGAAACAGAATTTATTGATGAAAAAGGTTTTAAAAAAGACAATAATCAAACCTATGATTTGATTATTGGTAATCCTCCTTACGGAGAACATAGAGGATTTTATAAAGGTTTAGGAGAAGAACCCAAAATTGCTAAGTATGAAGATTATTTTGTAAAAAGAGGTTTAGATGTACTTAACGAAGGAGGTACGTTAGCAATGGTTCTACCTTCAGGTTGGCTTAATCGACAAAAAAAATTAGCTGGTGCAGAATTACAAAATGCCTTTAGATTACCCGTTGGTGCTTTCGCAGGAACGCAAATAGGAACGGATATTATTATCCTAAGGAAAAATGCAGAAAAACAAACACAAAATATTTCTGACTATTTTATAAAAAATCCTGACCATGTTTTAGGGGAAATAAAGGAAAAAACAAATCGTTTTGGTAGGCTTGAAAAATATGTTGATGGAAATTTAGAAGACGCTTTAACACTCCTAAATAGCTTCAACAAAACTTTATCTCAAGGAACTCAAATAAACTTATTTGATAATGTAGTTGAGCAAATATCAAAATTAGATGATAATAAGCAAGTAAATACAGAAAGTAATTTATCTGTTGATGAAAAAGACGAAGTAATTAAAATTACCAAGGATGCTATTGACCAACTTCAAGAACTTAAATTTCAATCACCTGCCACAAAGAAGCAAATCAAAAAACTAGAAAACTATTCTCAAAATTTACTTGATAATCATCTCTCCAATGATCAAGTTAAAACAATAAAAGAGAAAGCTGAAATAATAATTAATAATTCGAAAACTTCATCTTCAGAATATTTGGTGCAAAAACAACCCAATATTTCTAAAAAAACTTTAAAATATCATTTTATAAAAGAAGATGAAACAGTGAATTTATCAGAGCAAAGCATATCAAATATTTCAGAAAAAGAATTGAATGCTTTTAAAGACACAAATTATGATGGTACATTAAATAACAGAGAAAACCATTTAGAATTTGCCAATCTCTATGATGGAAAATGGATTCATGATTTTTATTATGCTGAAGGAAATATTTACCAAAAACTAGATCAATTAGAAATTGATTTTTCTGATAAAAATTCTCCTCAATACTTAAAACAGAAACAATTATTAGAGAGCGTTTTGCCTACTCCCAAAAAAATAAATGAAATAATAATATCACCTAACCATGAGTTTGTACACAATTTAATAATCGGTACAAAGGAAAAAGCTGAATATAATTATGCAACTAGCGTAATTGATAGTTTTACTGTACAATATAGTTTGGCAGATAAGTTTAAGGATTTTATTTACACTTTACCCTTTGATGCTTTTCAAGGATCATCTGCTTGGGAAGTCAATAGTTTTGTTGATAATGAAACAGTTACAGGTAGTAATAAAGAAAGAAATGCATTGGTAAGGGAACGTAGAAAAGTTGCTGCTAACGATCTGTTTAATAAATTTATAAATGAAGAGTTAGATGAAAAGTTGAAGGTTCTTTTTGTAAAAGAATTTAATCGAAATTACAATAACATTTACGTTCCAGACTATTCTAAATTTCCATTGTTTTCTAAAGTACATTTAAATTTTAAAGGAAAACCATTAAGATTAACCGAAGTGCAAAAAGCTGGTATTGGTAGAAACACTACTAAAGGTGTAGGATTGTTGGCTCACGAAGTTGGCTTTGGCAAAACGCTTTCTGGTATATTATCCATGCATGAAGCAATGGAAAGACAAAACTCTAAAAGACCTCTAATAGTTGTGCCAAATGATAGTATTTTAAAACAATGGGTTGATACGATTTTTGAAACTATTCCTAATGCTAAAATAAACGTTCTTGGTAATCTAGGTAAAGATTATGATTTGTCTAAATTTAATAATAAAGACAATGAAATAACCATCGTTACATATGAAGGTTTTAACAACATTGGATTCTCCCAAGAAATTACACAAAGATTAGCCGAAAAATTCAATTATATTTCTAAAAATGAACTAAAAAGTGTTACAAACACTGTAAGAGAAACAGAGATTGAATTGCAGAAAGAGAAAGAAATTGAAGGTCGAATGAAACGAGGGAAAATTTATGATTGGGAAGACTTTGGGTTTGATCATTTAACCTTTGATGAAGTTCACAATGCTAATCATATCGTTGGAAAAGTAAGAATTGATGATCGACGTTTTGCCTCTGATTTTAGAAATCAAAATCAGCAAACTTCTAAATTAGGAATCAATACCTGGATGGCTGCTCAATATATCCAAGAGCAACACAATGGTAGAAATATTACTCTTCTTTCTGCAACTCCTTTCACAAATAAGCCCTTAGAATATTACTCGATATTGTCTTTAATTGCCAACAATCGCTTAGAAGAAAAAGGATATTTTAGAGTTAATAATTTCTTTGAAACTTTTATGGAAGCCGATAATGACATGGAAATTGATGCGAAGGGAGATGTGAAGTTTAAAGCCAATGTTCGTAGATTCAAAAACAATACGTTGTTTCAACAATTATTATCAGAGTTTATTGATATAAAAGGCGAAGAAGAAAATCCTGAACTAATAAGACCAAATAAAATTAATAAAGAATATAAAATTGAACAAAATGATCTTACTAGAGAACAGTATCAATTGTTAAATGATAACTTTAGTGAAAGCGAAAAAGGTGCGATTTTAACCCATATATTAAATGCTCGTTTGATTGCTATCTCTCCATATTTATCTCCGTTTTATGATTATGAAAATGAAGGACAACCATCAATGAAAGAATTTATTGAAAACTCTCCTAAACTTTTCGAAACGATGAAATTGATTGAGCAAAACTTAAAGGATATTCCTGATGGCGGACAAATTATTTATTCTGAATTGGCTGTTTCTGAATTTCCTAAATTAAAAGAATATTTAGTTACCGAAATCGGACTTAAAGATTCTGAAGTTGGAATAATTACTGGAAAAACTACAAAACCCAATAGACTGAAAATTCAGGACAATTTTAATAATGGAAAAATAAAAGTAATAATTGGTAGCGAATCTATCCAAGAAGGGATGAATCTACAAGCGAAAACTACAGATACATACTTTTTATCGTTACCATATAATTTTACTTCATTACGTCAAGTAGAAGGAAGATCATGGAGACAAGGGAATCAATTCGAGAATGTTCGGATGAACTTTATGCTTACTAATGATAGCATTGATGTTTTTATGCTACAAAAACTCCAAGCAAAACAAGCTAGATATTTAGAAGCAATGAAAAAAGGTGCTGATATTTTAGATGTTTCAGATATTGATACGCAAGAACTCAAAACAGCCATCATAACAGATCCATATACTAGAGCTGATATTGAAATAGAATTGATGAAAAAGAAAATAGAAAATGAAAAAAATAAGTTTTCTTCTGATTCTGCTTTCGTCTTAAGAAAATATGAGGAATACAACAACGCGTTGAACGAAGTGAAAAAAGCTGAAGGAGAACATGCTACTTTTGTAAGTTACTCAGAAAAAAATTCGGAAGCTGGACAAATAACAGCTTATTGGAACTCTCAATTATTATACTCACAAAATAAAATCGATGCAGCACAAAAAAACTTAGAAAAGGTAATAGATAATCTTGCTAAAAAAGGTGTGAATGTAACAGAAATAGAGATTCAAAAAGAAATGACAGAAAATAAAATATTAGAACTAGATAATCAATTAGATAATTTACCTGATAAACATGCTGAACTGGTTGAAATATATAAAATGGAAAAACAAACACTTCTAGAAAAGAAATCTAAAATTGATATTGTTCTAGAGCGAAAAGAAGAAAATTTACGACTATTTCCTAATACAACTTTTGAAAAAGGAAAAATAAGACAGCAAAGTATTTATATTAAGAATGAAGATAATAATATATATTTAGGAAGAAAAATTAAATAAAACTATTA
>CCMH01000016.1 GCA_000751595.1 Weeksella massiliensis
TTTTTCGGAAGCCTTAACTCCACTTCCTTAACTCCTAATCCTCTATTTCAAATCCCATAAACACTACTCTTCTTTCGTATTGGGAGTGCAAATATAAGTACTCTATTTCCAATTAAACAAATAAAAAATAACCTTTTTTTAAAGTTTTATCCATCTTCCCTAAACATCAAACACTTACACCCTGAAATATTTTTTACTAAACCCTTTTTTCATCCTACCTAGAAAAGTTCTTACAATTCCCTTGTAACCTTTTGCAACTTCTTGCATCTTATAATTAGAAACAACAAAGCGTGAATTTACTGAAGCGACATAATAATAAAGAAGCAAAACAAGTTGCAGGCCTGAAAACCGGAAGTGCAAAAGCACAGAAAGAGGTTTTTGAGTTGTATTCACCCAAAATGCTAAGTATTTGCAAGGCGTACATCAGCGATTTGCATTATGCAGAAGATTGTTTGTTGAATGGATTTTGCAAAGTATTCAATAGAATCGAGCAGTTTCAGGAGAAAGGAAGTTTCGAAGGTTGGATAAGGAAAATAATCGTCAACGAATGTTTGTCCTTTATAAGAAGCAATCAGACGTTGATTTTTTTGGACGAAAGTTTTTTACCTCCGATCAGTGAAACTATAGATGATGAAGAAATTTTTGAGTTTGATGTTCATCAACTTTTGGCACAACTGGATCATCCGTATCGATTGGTTTTTAATCTGTATGTGCTCGAGGATTATTCTCATCAAGAAATTGCAGACCAACTCAACATCACGGTAAACACGAGCAAAACCCAGTTACATCGCGCGAAAGCTAAACTAAAAGAAATCGTTACACACCTCAACTACATTCGTCATGAAAAAGGATAAATTAGACCTATATATAAAGAAGCAACTAGAAGAAACCACCATTGAGCCCAGCAAAACTGCTTGGAATCGATTGGAAGCGAGAATGGAAAACACAACCAAAACGACCCAAAATTTTTCTATGGTTTGGATGAGCGCCGCTGCGGTAATTCTTTTTGGAGTGATGATTGGATTTTTTTGGATGAATAAACAATCCGAAATCCAGCCGATGGAACTTGCCCAAAAGAAGAAAACAAACGAAAGCATCAACAATAGCGAAACAAAACCTACAGAAAAACAAGTTTTTCATCCTACCGAAAACTTTATCAGTTCGACTGAAAAAAGCGAGCCGAAAGAAAACACACATCCGAATCTAAAACAAAAACCAGAAGAGGAAGTATTGCTTTCGACCACCACCGAGCCACATGAACAAAGCAAAGATTCGTCGAACACCAAAATAGAAGTCAGAAAAGAACAAGAAAAACTTTTGGCGCATTCGCCGAGTGAGCAATCGTCTAGCGAGAATCCTCAGAAAGAAAAAAAGAAAAATTATGTCGACCCAGAAATGCTTTTGTATTCGATAGAAAACAAACAAAACATCGAAAAAAGCACAACACAAAGCGGGAATGCGTTCATGATTTACGACTTCAACCGATAAAAGAAAAATCACTAATAAATAGAAAAAATAAACCCAAGAATATGATAAAAAAATTTATTGTACTGAGCATGCTGTGTCTTTATGGTATGCAAGTAAATGCGCAAAGAATTTCGATTGACCTGAACAATGAAAAGGTGTACGATGAAAAAGTGAGTCCGAAAGTGAAAGAAGAAATCGAAGGATTTTCTACACAAATCAAAGATATTGTGAATGAAGAGAAAGTGAGAATGGATGAAGAAATTGCAAAAGTAAATCTGCAATTATCGGAAAAGAAAATCACGGAAATCCAAGCAGACGAAGAAAAAAAAGCTATTGCCGAACGTTATGCAGAACAAATCAATACCAAAATTACTTCTTTAGGATTTGACTTGGACGATGTGATAAAAAAGCAAGTGAATTACGCGATCATGGGAAAAACAGAACCTTTGAGCGAAAAAACAATTTCTAATCTGAAAAAGAAATATCGTCCGGTAAACGAACTCAACGGTTATATGTCTTGGGGAATTATGAGTTTTGCTAACAATGACAACGAAAAACTCAACCAACATCTTGGCTTCTCGAGCAACTTAGAAGCTGGTTTGGTGTATCATCGACAGTTCAACCGTACGTCTCCTTTCGAACTATTGACAGGTTTGGTCATGTCTTGGCGAACAATGCGTTTTGATGATGATCGTTACCTCACAAGAGAAGCGGACGGAAATGTAGATTTAATAGCTTCGACCGAATCGTTGGACAAAAGTAAATTACGCGCAACTTACCTTATGGTGCCTATCGGTGTAAAATACCACATGACAAGTAAATTGAAAACCATTGGCGATGATTTTCAATACCGAAACATCAACAAAGGACTTGCGGTAGGATTTAATCTTTATGGTGGCGCGAAAATTTCTAACAATAATATCGTGAAAAGCGACCTGATAAAACAACGAGATAAAGACACCAACTACAACGTGAATCCTTTTGTTTACGGAGCTCAAGTAACGCTTACCTTAAATTCGGTTAATATTTTTGCTCGTCAAGATTTCAGTTCATATTTCAAAGATAATACTTTCGATGACCGTAGAATGCTTCAATTTGGTTTGAATTTCGGTTTTTAGAAAAATTCGTTTTTAATCAAAAAAAGTTCTTCATCTCTGAAGAACTTTTTGCTTTTATTATTTTTTCTGATTTTTCATTATCAATAATATATTCTGGATCAACAATACCGAACCCACACACAGCAAGAGCGTGAAGCCGGTATAAATCACAATGATTTTAAAATCTGATCCGATTTGGTTGAACAATATCCACCCCACCACAGTTCCTATAATTTGCATCACAGCACTTTGTAGGCCAATCGAATTTAATTGCTTTCTTTCTTTGGCTCGAAATCCCATAAAAAGCTGATACAGCACCGGGAGAAGTAAAAATACAAAAACGAGTATATTCATTTAAAATGTTATTTTTTTTGATTGTTTTTTTATTTGATTTCTTTTATCATTTGCTCAACAACTTCGTAGGTTGCTGGACAAATCAAGGTATTTTTGATGGTTAAATGATTGATTTGATGAAACTTCTTGCGGTCTGTATGCGGATATTCTTTACACGCTTTCGGTCGATCTTCGTACACCAAACAATAGTTTTCTGAATCTAAAAACGGACAAGGCAATTGTTGCAATACATAATCATTTTCTTCATCTATTCTAAGATATTTCTCGATGAATTGACTTGGTTTCAATCGAAAAACTTTTGCCAAACGTTCGATATCTTTTTGGGTAAAAAGCGGTCCCGTTGTTTTACAGCAATTTGCACAAGACAAACAATCTATCCGATCGAAAACGTCATGATGAATCTCTTCCATTTTCTGATCCAGATTTTTGGGTGGTTTCTTCTTCAGTTTTGCCAAAAAAGCTTTGTGTTCGTTTTGCTTCTGACGCGCTTTCTGATAGTATTCTTCTAAATTTATGTGATTTCCCATTCGGCAATTTCTCCTTCTATCACCTCGAACATCTCCAAGGTTTCATAAAAATTTACAAGTTGATTTTTTCTATACTTCTCCTCATCTCTCATCGCCAACTTTCGCATCAAATGTTCCCATTCGTAGGCCAATTGCCCTTGGGTAACCTGCATTTTTATCGGATGAAAATCATACCTTATCTTAGACTGATCAAACCGATAACATCTTCTGTTGGCTTCTTGCCAAACCTCATCTAAATACTGATTGATTGCCAAAACCGGATTTTCAACTTCCTTGAAACGCTTCAATTGTGGATGCTGCGTATATCCTTTTGTATTGCCTTCGAGAACTTTTTTCGCAAGCAATGTTTCGCGCCACAGCGCAACCAATCCTTTAGCATCGAGATATTGCGGATGTAATGACCAAATTCTCATAAGCTATTTTCTCTAATATTTACTTTTATTTTTTTGGTAGGATGATTAGTTGGCTTTTTTTATTTCGTTAGGATGATTTACACCTCTCAATCGACAAAACTCATTGATTACCGCATGATGAGAAACCGTTTTATCTTTGAAATAATTCACAAAATAATGCTTCTCTTCTTCGGTTGCTTCTAATTGATTAAGGATATTCATCAAATGCATTTTCATATGTCCTTTTTGAATTCCTGTTGTTACCAATGAACGAAGCGCCCCAAAATTCTGAGCCAAACCTGCAACAGCAATAAAGCCCATCAATTCTTTGGCATTTGGTTTTCCCAAAATATCCAACGCTAATTTCACCAACGGATGCAAAGAAGTTAATCCACCAATTGTACCAACAGCAATAGGCAAATCGATCCAAAACCTAAAAATTCCATCTTTCACTTCGCAATGTGTCAAAGAAGAATATTTTCCATCTTTTGCAGCGTATGTATGCGCACAAGCTTCCACCGCTCGAAAATCGTTTCCGGTTGCAATCACCACCGCATCACAACCATTCATTATTCCTTTATTATGCGTTGTTGCACGGTAAGGTTCTATTTCTGCAATGCGAACTGCTCGGGTAAATTTCTCGACAAACTCTTCGGCCGAAACATTTCCGTCTTTTAATTCTTCTACCGGACAAGAAACTTCTGCACGCACAATGCAATCGGGTGTGTAGTTAGACAGAATACACATCACAACTTGTAGAGAATCTTTTTCTTCGCTGGTAAATTCGGTTGCCAAATCCATTTCGTTTTCCATGGTTTTAGCAAATTGCTCTAAGCACGAATTGATGAAATTAGCGCCCATAGAATCGACCGTTTCAAAAGATGCTTTGAGTTGGAAATAATCTTCTAATTCATCTGTTTTATCGATCAATTCAATCGAAACAATTCCTCCACCACGAGCGCGCATATTCTGGGTAATCTCGTTGGTTTCTTCGATAAGTTTTTCTCGTAAATGCCCTTCGAAAAAGGTTGATAATTTTTTCTTATCTCCCGAGAACATAAAATGTACATGCCCTAATTTTATGGTGGACAACACTTCGGTTTTGAATCCACCACGATCCAACCAAAACTTAGCCGCTTTTGAGGCAGCAGCAACGACAGAAGACTCTTCAATCGCCATCGGAATTGTGTACAACCGATTATTGATAAGAAAATTAGGCGCAAGACCAAAAGGCATATAAAAATTAGAAACGGTATTTTCTGAAAACTCGTCGTGCAACTGCTGCAAATCTTCGTCTGTATTCCAATATTGCTTAATGGTTTCGATGGCTTTTTTTTCTCCTTGAAGAAATTCATTTGCCAACCATTCTATTTTTCCTTCTTTAGAAAGTTTCGAGAAACCTTCGATCGGTTGTTTGTTCATAAGGGTACATTTTTTACAAAATTAAGAAGTCTCTTTCAATTAGATCGAAACTATAAACTTAATTTCTATCAAATCCTATGCTAAAATTAGAACATTAAACCATGATATCCATGATATTTTTATATATTTGATAGTTTCTAAAGAATTTGTTAAGATAAATGATGAAAAATATTTTGACCAAATTTTGTTTGGTTTCTGCGAGCTTATATGCTTACGGACAAACAATTACCGTAGATAAGATTTACACAGGTCGGTACTCTGAGAAAGGATTATACAGCATTTCGCCGATGCAAAATGGAGAAGATTACACAACGCTAACTTCGCAAGGAATCCTGAAAAATGCTTACTCGAAGGTGGCAAACAATTCTTCTGCGACCTATGAAGTTACCGGAAAATACGATAATTACACTTATTCTAAAGACGAAAGGTACATCCTTTTACAAAGCAATACACAGCCAATTTACCGAAGATCGTTTACTGCAACGTTCGAAGTGTATGATAAACAAAGTCAGAAAAAAGTAAAAGTTTTCGGAGGAAAACCTATTCAAGAACCGCTTTTATCGCCCGACAACAGCAAGGTTGCTTTTGTGTACGAAAATAATCTATACTACCAGAATCTCGATAATTTACAAACAACTCAAATTACGCAAGACGGAGAAAAAAATAAAATTATCAATGGGATAAATGATTGGGTTTGGGAAGAAGAGTTTGGATTTGTTCGCAATTTCGATTGGAATAGTGACGCTTCTGCTTTGGCTTTTGTTCGTTTGGATGAGCAAAAAGTAAAAGAAGTTTTCTTACCGATTTATTACAACAACTTGTATCCGCAAGAAATGCGTTTCAAATACCCGAAAGCGGGAGAGGATAATTCATTAGCAAGTTTGCACGTATATCAATTATCGGATAAAAAAACAACGAATGTTGATCTTTCTTCGGTAGAAAATTATTATCTCCCAAAAATAAAATTTACTCCTCAAAAAGATGTGCTTTCGGTAGTGAGCAGTAATCGTCATCAGAACAAAGTCGATATTTCGCTGTATTCGTTAAAAGACAATAAAATCCAAAAATTATTTACCGAAACCGATAATGCATGGATAGAAACCGATCAACTCGACTTAGAGTTTTTGGCCGACAATTCTTTTATTTGGGCATCTGAGCGCGACGGAAATCGTCATTATTATTGGTATGATGCCAAAGGAAAACTCCTCAATCAAATTACCAAAGGAGATTGGGAAGTGACGGATTTTTATGGTTTTGATGAAAAAAGCAAAACGTTGTATTTTCAGGCAAATGCTTTCAACGGAAAAAGAACTTCTACCGAAAGACAAATTTATTCGGTTGGTCTGAATGGGAAAAACCTAAAAATGCTTTCGAAAGAAGCCGGAACAAACTCGGCTCGTTTCAGTGCAGATTATCGTTATTTCATTCAAACTTTTTCATCGGTAAATCAACCAAAAATCATTGCACTTATCGAAACCAAAAGCGGTAAAAACTTAGGAACAATTATCGATAACTCTTCGGTGAAAAACGTGTATGCATCCGACAATGCGGGTAGCAAAGAACTTTTTACTTTGACAGCCGCTAATGGACAAGAACTCAATGCGTATATCATCAAACCAAAAGATTTCGATCCTACCAAAAAATACCCTGTTCTTATGTATCAATACAGTGGGCCGGGCTCGCAGACAATCGCAAATACATGGCACAACGCCAACGATCAGTGGCACATGCTTTTGGCACAGAAAGGTTATTTGGTGGTGGCTGTCGATGGTCGAGGAACTGGATTTAGAGGAGCGAAATTCAAAAAACAAACCTATTTACAATTAGGAAAATACGAAGTAGAAGACCAGATTGCGTCGGCAAAAGCTTTGGCAAAATTGCCGTATGTAGATGCTTCGCGTATCGGAATTTGGGGTTGGAGTTATGGTGGTTTTATGGCATCGAATGTATTGTTCAAAGGCAATGATACCTTCAAGATGGCTATTGCTGTTGCTCCGGTGACCAATTGGCGTTTCTATGACAGTGTATACACAGAGCGTTTTATGAGAACTCCGCAAGAAAATGCTGATGGTTATGATGATAACTCACCGATAAATCATGTGGATAAATTCCAAAAAGGAAACTTACTTTTGGTGCATGGAACGGCCGATGACAATGTGCATGTACAGAACACGTACGAGCTTGCAGAAGCTTTGACGCAAGCCAATAAACAATTTAGAATGCAAATTTATACCGATAAAAATCATGGAATTTATGGTGGAAAAACGCGTATACAATTATATGATATGATGACCAACTATATCCTCGAAAACTTATGAGTTCTTCGCACAAAAACTCACCCCTTACTTTAGAAGAAATTCAAAATTTCGAAGGGAAATATCCAAAACAACTTTGGTCGCTTTTCACGATAGAAATGTGGGAGCGTTTTTGTTTCTATGGAATGCGTGGCGTTTTGGTCATCTTCATGACCGACCAATTGGGTTTGTTCGAGAAAGATGCCAACCTGAAATACGGAACAATACAGGCATTTATCTATGCTTTTACTTTCATCGGCGGAATCTTTGCTGATAAAATTTTAGGATTCAAAAAATCGCTTGTTTTCGGTGGATTGGTTATGGTTTTGGGAAACCTCATCATTGCGTACGATCCTCATAGTTTTTTCTACATAGGAATTACTTGCTCGATTATCGGAACGGGATTCTTCAAACCCAACGTTTCTTCGATGGTTGGCGAACTCTACAAAGAAGGCGATGTTCGGCGAGATGCTGGTTACGGAATGTTCTATGCCGGGATCAATATCGGTGGATTTTTGGGCGGCGCGCTGTGTATTTATTTGGGTAAAAACTATTCGTGGAACTTATGTTTCTTGGCTGCAGCAATTGTGATGGTTATTGGTCTGATAACGTATTTCTTTACCAGAAAATCCTTGGCGCCGATTGGGAATACTCCACTCGAAACTCAAACTAAAAAACAACGAACCACCAAAGAAATTTTGGTTTATGTGGGAGCTATTGTCATCCTACCAATCATTTACTTTTTAATACACCGACAAGATCTTACCGATTTTTTCATGTATTCTATCGGAGTTTTGGCATTATTATATTTAGGATATGAAGTCACAAAACTGAACACAAGTTACAAGAAAAAAATAACAGCCGCTTTTATTTTCATCGTTATGTATTTGATATTCAACATCATTTACGAACAAAGTGGTGGATCACTTTCTTTGTTTGCCAAAGACAATTTGGTCGATAACTTATTGTTTTTCAAGATAGACCCTAACATTATCAACAATAGTTCGAATTCGTTTTTCATCATCATTTTCAGTCCATTAGTTGGTTTAGCGTGGATTGCACTTGCCAAAAGAAAACTCGAACCCAATACTGTCCTGAAATTCGGAATCGGTTTCCTTTTCCTTGCTTTAGGATTTTTCCTTTTCTATTCATTGCGCTTTTTTGCCAACGATGCCGGAAAATCTTCCCTCAACCTCTTTACCTTTACATGGTTAGTTATCACTTTGGGTGAACTTTGCCTTGGACCAATCGGAATGTCTATTATTACCAAACTTTCTCCTCAACGTCTTTTTGGGATGATGATGGGAATGTGGTTTTTGGCCAGCTCTTTCGGACAATTCTTCGCCGGAAAAATTGGCGCAGGCATGTCAGAATCCAATACCGGAGGAACCCTAATGTCGAAACTAATTGCGTATACCGACGGCTATTTACATTTATCTATTTATGCGCTTATTGCAGGCGTACTCTTAATAGCTTTTTCTCCCTTGATCAGAAAATTAATGCAAGACGTAAAATAATCAAATCAATAAAATAAATTTAACATAATGAATGAGGATAAGAATTTAATTAGCCATTTACACAAACTGGGAATGGACGAGAAAATGGTTAACGGCCACCCAGCTGGTTTATTTGTGTTATTCTTCACCGAGATGTGGGAACGCTTTAGTTATTATGGGATGCGCGCTTTGCTCACCCTTTTTCTTATTAGTACCATTGCAGAAGGCGGATGGGAATGGACACGTGAAGATGCCATGCATCTCTACGGTTGGTACACCGGACTTGTTTATCTTACTCCACTGATTGGAGGAATGATTGCAGACCGATTAACAGGAGCCAAAAAAGCAATCTTGCTTGGAGCGCTCATCATGACACTCGGACACGCTTCAATGGCCCTCGAAGGTGTAGCCAACTCCTTTTTCTATATCGGTTTGGCGCTGATGATTTTAGGAAACGGACTTTTCAAACCAAATATTTCGTCTATGGTCGGAAACTTATATCCTGACAATAGCCCGAAAAAAGATGCCGGTTACACAATTTTCTACATGGGAATCAATGCAGGTGCTTTTATCGGAATGATGCTTTGTGGCTATATCGGTGAAAAAGTTGGATGGCATTATGGTTTCGGTCTTGCTGGTATTTTTATGTTTTTTGGTATGATGCAATTCTACTTCGGACAAAAAATATTCGGAATCACCGGAGAATCTCCTGCCGAAGTTAAAAAATTCCACGAACAAAAAATTGCTAACCACGAAGAAGAAGCTGAAGTTCCTACACCAGCCAATGTTGTTCGCGATCGATTAATAGTTATTGTTGTACTAATGTTAGCAAGTATCGTTTTCTTCCTTGCCTTTGAGCAAGCCGGAGGTTCGATGTCTATTTTCGCCAAAGATTATACGCAACGCGTACTCGACGGCCACGCCGCAACCACCTTCAAATGGGTCGATGCGATTCTCACAATTCTACCAATCGCTATTGTTACCGTAGTTCTGAGCGCATTAGCAAAGAAAATATACAAAGAATATCCATTAACTATTATTTTCACAGGTATCTCTTTTGCCATTATCTGGGCATTAGGTTTATGGAAAATTTGGAGAGAATTCGGAGCAGAACAAACCGAAGTTGCTGCATCGTGGTTCCAAATCCTAAACTCATTATTCATCATTACTTTAGCCTCTAGCTTTGGAAAGTTCTGGGAAAAAGTTTGGAATCCTTCAGGACCTATAAAATTCGCCTTAGGACTTTTATTAGTCGGAATTGGTTTTGCGATTTTAGCCTACGGTTCAATGTCAATTCCGCAAGGTGCCAAAACAGCTTCTGTTAGCATGCTTTGGTTGATTATCGCCTACTTCTTCCATACCTCAGGAGAATTGTGTTTATCTCCGGTAGGATTATCGTATGTATCAAAACTATCTCCTAAAAAATTACTTGGTTTATTATTCGGTTGTTGGTTCGGAGCTTCGGCGATTGCCAATTTCATTGCAGGACTTTTAGGTTCAACGATTGATAAAATCACGGCAGAACATTCGATGTCATTTTTCTTCATGATTTTTGCCATCGTACCAGCTATTACCGCCTTGATATTGGTTTTACTCAATCCGATGTTGAAACGCATGATGCACGGAATTAACTAATCAAAATACTTCTCACAAAAAAGCCTCTTTCGAAGAGGCTTTTTTTGTATAACCGCTAAAATTTCACTTAATTTGGCAGCATTAACATCAATAAAAATATGGAAGAAAAAAAAACTATTTGGGGGACCTTAGGTTCTTTCAATAATAACTTCTGGACAGCGAGCTTCATGGAACTTATGGAACGCTGGGCTTGGTACGGAATCTATACCCTTTTCGGTTTATATTTGGTCGGATCAACCGACGATGGAGCTTTAGGGTTTAATCATATCCAAAAAGGAAGCATCATGGGAAATATTGTAGGAATTCTCTACTTTCTTCCACTAATTTTTGGAGTTATTGCCGATAGAATTGGCTACAAACTATCGCTGATTATCGCGTATGTCATCATGATTATCGGGTATTATTTGCTCGGAGAAGTTACTTCGTACTGGAGTGTGTATATGGTTTTCTTGTTGGTTGCGGTAGGAGCAGCTTTCTTCAAACCTGTAGCCTCAGCTATTGTAGCGAGAAATACCAACGAAGTTACCGGAACCATGGGATTCGGAATTTTTTATATGATGGTGAATATCGGAGGGTTTATCGGACCTTCTATGTCGTCCTACCTAAGAACAACTTATGGTTGGAAGTTAATCTTCATCCAGGCTGCTATCGTAATCGGAATCAATCTTTTAGTTGTATTATTTTATTATAAAGAACCGAAAGTAGAAAGGCCAAAAGAATCCATCGGGAAAGCGATAAAAGATTCTATTCTCAATATTTTCTTAGCCTTAAAAGATAAAAAACTAAGTATTCTTTTAGTCTTGATGATTGGCTTCTGGACGATGTTTAATCAACTCTTCAATACATTACCGAACTTCATCGAAGATTGGGTAAATTCGAGTGTTATCAGTCATTGGATCAATACGAACTTACCAAGTTTAGCCAATACATTTACCGAAAACGGACAAGTAAAACCCGAATGGTTTACCAATATCGACTCGTTTATGATTATCATGCTACAAGTGAGCATCTCGTTTTTGGTTATCAAAATGAGCCATTTGCACGCCATGATTCGTGGGGCAATTATTGCCTCTATCGGGGTTGGATTAACGTTCTATACGCACAATGTTTGGTTTACAATTATTGGTACGATGATTTTCTCGATTGGAGAAATGATGTCGAGTCCAACTTTGTCCTCTTTCATTGCGCTGATTACCCCAAAAGGAAAAGAAGGATTATACCAAGGAACCTATTTCTTACCAGTGGCAGCGAGTTATTTCGTTACCAAATTTATCTCTGGAGATCTTTACCAAGCTTGGTCGGATAAACTTTCTCTTCTACAACGAGAAATGAAACAACGCAACATCGATATGCCCAATGTGGTGAGCAAAGAAGAATACATAGAATCGGGTGCAAAAGCCCTCAACATGCCCATTACGGATTTCGAAAATACCTTCGGGCTCAAGGAAAACAATTTAGATTGGACTTCGATCGGACAAAAAGTAAATGAGTTCGCTTTGCAAAAAGGAATCGATGTAAGTCATCTACAATTGCCTTTCACTAAAAATGAATATTTTACCTTGGCCGAACAAAAATTAGGAATGGATCATTGGCAAGTAGTCGATATGTTGTGGACGACTTATCAACCCAATAAAATTTGGATGGTTATTTTTGGGATAGGAATTTTCTCGGTAATTTCTTTAACAATCTACGATCGTTTAGTCATTAAACCAACCGAAAAAAATAGTCAAACAAACTAAAAAGTAAATAGAATTTATTCATAATCGACAAATAACTCACATGTTTTTTCATGTGAGTTATTTTTTTACAAAAAATCTTCCTATTTTCGAACATTCAAAAAAAATTTAGAACGAATAAAATGAATGTTGCTAAAGAACAGAACTTTTTCGACTCGAAAGTTCTCGGTCATCCCTCGGGCTTATTTGTCCTTTTCTTCACCGAAATGTGGGAGCGCTTCTCTTTCTACGGGATGCGTGTTTTATTAATACAATTTTTAACTGCTGCTGTTTTAGGATCTAATCCTGGTCATGGTTGGTCTATCGAAAGTGCTACAGCCCTTTATGGTACCTACGCAATGTTGCTCTATATCACCCCTATTTTTGGTGGGATTATTGCCGATAAATATATCGGTTATCGCTGGGCTGTTGTGGTAGGGTCGATCATCATGACGCTCGGACACGCTTTTATGGCTTTCGAAGGAATTAATTTTCTCTATCTCGGACTTGCTTGTTTGGTGATTGGTACTGGTTTCTTCAAACCCAATATGACGTCTATCCTATCAGAAATGTACAAAAATTTCCCAGAGAAAAAAGATGGTGCTTATACCATTTTCTATATGGGAGTGAATGCAGGTGCGTTTTTTGGTATGATGTTGTGCGGATACTTGGCAGAAAAAGTAGGCTGGCATTGGGGCTTCGGATTAGCCGGAATCTTTATGCTTTTAGGAACTTTACAGTTCTGGTTTGCAAAACCACTTTTTGGTCATATCGGCGAAGTACCTTCTAAAAACAAAGAAGAAGACAAAGACGATATGCCACTCTATGGCGAAGACGAAAAACCTAATCCATTTACTACCGTGGAAATCATCTTGATTGCGATCATGACGGTGTGCGGTTTGGGGTATGCTTTTAGTGATCCTTTACGAGAAATTGCCGGTATAGATTTGTTCCATGCCTTGTCGATTGGCAAAGTTGCCGGACAAAATGTTGTGGCACTTTTGGCCTTGGTTCTTTTCTTTTTTGTCGTAATCAAACGTTTGGCTAAATACACCAAAATTGTTCGAGATCGAATGATTGCCGTAATTATCTTCGCGATTTTTGTGGTTTTCTTTTGGATGTCTTTCGAACAAGGAGCATCGTCTTTAGTGATCTTTGCACGCGATAATATCGATCGTTCTTTAGAAGGAAATACAAAAACTATTTTCGATATTGTCAATGTTTGTCTAACGATTATTCCTCTTATCATCATAACCTATGTTTTGGTAAAATTAAAAATCAAAACTTGGTCGGTAATTCCTTTTTCTAATATCGTTTTAGCGATTTGTTTCTTAGGAATTTGGGGAGTAGCAATTTGGATGTTGAACCGTGAGTTACAATCAGAAACTTCAGAAATTACGGTTTCTTTCTTCAGTACTTTGAACTCTTTTTTCATCATTACCTTAGCTTCTTTTGTATCGAAAATTTGGGATTCTAAATACAATCCCCCAGCAACCGTTAAATACGGAATGGGCTTGATTATTATGGCTTTAGGATTCGGAACTTTATATATCGGGACGCACGGTGTTGCAGACGGCGTGAAAATTAGTTTCATGTTCCTTGTCGTAGCTTACCTTTTCCACACCTTGGGAGAACTCTGTTTATCTCCGGTAGGATTATCGTATGTGTCGAAATTAGTACCGGCAAGAATGATTGCTTTCATGTTCGGAATGTGGTATTTAGCAGTCGCAATCGGAAATAAATTAGCGGCCTTATTAGGAGGACAAATCGAAAATATTACCAAACAATATTCTCTATCGACATTCTTCCTTATCTTTACGGTTGTGCCAATCGTAGCCGGATTATTGGTTATGGCCCTCAATCCATTGTTAAAAAGATTAATGCACGGCATCAAATAAACCAATGTAGTATGAGAACAATTGTAATCTTAGCCCTCTTAGTATGGGGAAGCATTAGCCAAGCACAAAGCGTGAATTGGAAAACTTTTCAGGAAGCCAATGAATTGAGCAAAAAGAATCCAGAAAAACCAATTCTCCTTTATATCTATGCAGATTGGTGCGGCTTCTGCAAAAAAATGAATACCGAAACGTTTGTCGATTCAGAAACGGTAAATTATATCAACTCGACCTATATCCCTGTAAAATTTAATGGCGAATCGGACGAGAAAATTAACTTTTTAGGATATAATTATTCCTATATCCCGAAAGGAAAAATCAATAGTTTAGCTTTCTTTTTCCTCAACGGACGAGTAAGTTATCCTGGAGTTGTTGTACTGAACAACGAAGGGCAAACCAAAAACTTTTTATTGGGTTATATGAAGCCAACAGATTTTGTTGAGCGACTTAAAAACCCAGCTTAAAATATCCATCACGAGCCGTTTGCCAAAGCGGCTCGTTTTTATTTTCGATCAATTCTACCTCTATATTTTCTACAACATTTGGATAATTACTTCCATCGGCAATAATTTTCTTACTCGAAAGTTGAGCCAAATTTTCTCCTTTTTCTTCGTTGTTTCTTATCAAATAATAATCGGTAGGATGAAGAACTGATTGGTTTAATTTTTGCCAACTTAACGTAGATTTTCCGACAATTATTTGCTGATCATTCTTACGAATATCCTCAAACCGAAAATTCGTAGTCCAATCAAAATAATATATATTTTTGATGCGCTGATGATTTGCATACGGTTCGATGATAAACTTTTTCCATTGCGAACTATCCGCATAAGCAGTACTAAAAACCACTAAGTTTTTTCCTTTTTTCACCGAAATGGTACTTTCTCGATAATGCTGATAAATAATCAATTCGTTCAGTTTATCTTTCTGATGAATATCGACCAATCGATGCGAAAGGTTGCCCACCAAAGCAAAAAGACAAACGATGAGCGCGATTTTAGATCTTTGTACAAACACAATCCGAACAGAAACCAAAGCCACAATCAACAAAAAAGACGTGAACGGACTAATGTATAAATTCCTCCAAACCAATTTATCCCAACTCGCTAACCAACCGATGTATGCATTAATTTGCCGGATAAAAAAGTTATTTGCATCGACAAAAAATGTTGGGACAAAATCTACTCCAACCAAAAAAATACTGATGATTCCTACTATCATCAACCCATAAGCTGCCGGAATCAAGACGATATTTCCGAACAAAAACAACCACGTAAATTGATTGAAATAAAAACTTGCAAAAGGCATTGTCCCCAATTGTGCCGCAGTACTTGTTGTCAATAAACCCTTGAAAGATTGAGATAAAACAGAACCTCTTCTCACCCACTTTACCGTAATTTCATTCAACCAAATAATGAAAAAAACAGCAGAAAAACTCAGTTGAAAACCCACATCAAACAAATCGTTCGGACGAAAAAGAAGAATGAGAAATGCGCTGAGCGCTAAAGCATGAAAAATATAGGGTTTCCGTTTGAGCAACAAAGCAAAATAGAAAAGGGTAATCATGAGCGAAGCACGAAAAACCGGCGGCCTCAATTCTACATAAAAAGCATACAACCAAATAAATAGCAGACAAAAAATGATACGAATTATTTTTCCGTTAGGTAGTTTTAGAAAGATTTTAGTCAACCACATCATCGTACCAAAAAGCATCATCACATGCAAACCAGAAATAGCCAAAATATGCACAACCCCAGAATTGACATACGATTGATAGATGTCTTGGTCGAGCTCGGAGTGCGTCCCAAGCAACATTGCGCCGATGAGCCCGATACTCTCTGCGCTAAATTGATGTTGTTTTAATTGTTCTAAAAGATGAATTTTCGATTTGGAAACGGCATGATAAAAACCAGAACCTTCTTTCCTGAACGTGGAAGATTGTGCAAATAGTTGAGCCGAAATCCCTTTACGCTCCAAAAAAGCACCATAATCAAACTGATATGGATTTACTTTTTTAGGCAAAGGCAAAAGCTTTCCATAAACGAGAAGTTGATCGTTTGGGTGATAATTTACGGTATCTTTTGGGAGATAGACAAGTATTTTGTAGGATGAAAACTGATCTGGATAAATAATTTTTGCTTGGTATTTTTGATACTTTTCACTCGACTTGAAACTTCGCTCAACCGACACTAAATAGGCTGTTTCTGTTGTCGGTTCTTCAATGGTTTTCAGTTGATTATCGGTATGAAATTTCAGGGCAATTCCGAACGAGAAAAAGAAAATTAGCAGTGTATTAATAAAAATTGCCGTATTTTTGTAAACGAAAATTAGGATACAAAAGAGGATAATTGGCAAAAGATAAAGTCCATTATTCGACCATGAAAAATACATTTGCGCTACAATTCCCAACGCAAAAGCACAAAGAATAAAAGCAAACAAATGATTTTTCATACGAATGTGATTTGCGATTACTTCTGTTAATTTATTAATTTTCAAACATATATCAAAATGAAAAAAATAATTTATTTCTTTACATTTCTATTTTGTTCATTGGTTTTTGCTCAAACGCAACCCAAAGAATTTACCTTAAATATCGAAAACTTGAAAGGAGCTGACGGCTTTCTAAAGATTGATATTTACCGAAATGTTGAAAATTATACGCGCGGCGTAAATGCCTATAAATCGTTTTATATTCGGGTAGATGACAAAGAAAAGTACCAATTGAGTATTAAGGATTTTCCGAATAATTATTACGCAATCAAAGTGTTTTTAGATACCAATCAGAACAAAGTTTTGGACAAAACTTGGATTGGGATTCGCAAAGAACCTTATGCTTTTTCTGGTGAAACGAAACCGTATTTCAGAGAACCAACTTTCGAAGAAGCCAAGATTTTAATCGACGATGACAACCGCGAAATTACCTTGAAATTAAAATAATTTTTCTACACTCTGCGACTCATCCTACCGTGAAATTTTCGCATGCAAATCGTCTACAATAAGTTTTGCAGTTCGTATAGAAGCTCCTTCACCGCCGAGTTTTTCTCGTAATACACGATAATTTTCTAAAACTTGTGAACGATAAGGATCGGTGAGAATTTTGTGCAATTCTGCCCGTAAATTTTCGGTGGTCAATTCTTGTTGGATCAACTCTTTCACCACTTCTTTATCCATAATCAGATTGACCAAAGAAATGTAGGAAATATGTTTCACTAATCTTTTTCCGATTTCGTAAGAAATCCTACTTCCCTTATAACAAACCACTTCTGGAATGTTGAGTAATGCAGTTTCTAAGGTCGCCGTACCCGAAGTTACCAAGGCCGCCGTAGCATTATTCAGCAAATTATAAGTATCATTACTAATCACCTTTACACTATATTGATGTAAGAATTTTTGGTAATCCTCTAAAGATTGCGAAGGCGCGCCTGCAACCACAAATTGATAGTTCGGAAAATCGGACATCACCGAAAGCATAATCGGTAATTTGGCTTTAATTTCTTGATTTCGACTACCCGGCAACAAGGCAATAATCGGTCGATCATCTAACTGATATTTCTGCAAAAAATCGTCTTTGGATAAAAACTCTCTTGTTTTCAGCGCATCTAACAATGGATGCCCAACAAAATCGACTTCCATTTCATATTTTCGGTAGAAATCTTTTTCGAATGGTAGGATGACAAACATCCGATCGACAACTTTTTTTATCTGATGAACTCGCCCTGTTTTCCAAGCCCAAATTTGAGGTGAAATATAATAATAAACCTTGATTCCTAAATCTTTGACAAATTTAGCCACACGAAGATTAAAACCTGGATAATCTATCAAAATCACCGCATCTGGTTTATATGCTTCGATATCTTTTTTGGCAATTTCTATATTTCTAAGAATTGTACGCAGATTCATAATCACCTCAACAAAGCCCATAAAAGCAAGTTCTTTGTAGTGTTTGACACAAGTTCCGCCAACTTCTTGCATCAAATCGCCTCCCCAAAACCGAAATTCGGCTTGCGGATCTTGTATTTTCAAAGCTTTCATCAAGTTAGAACCATGCAAATCTCCCGACGCTTCTCCCGAAATAAGATAATATTTCACACTTAAATTTTTAGAGAAACAAAGATACAATAACCTTCGGGGCTAATTTGTCGAAATATGCGTAAATTTGTATAAGATATTTTTAGTATGGATGAAATTGTCAATAAAATAGCAAAAAGCGGATTGGTAAATATCGATTTAGAAGAATGGTATCCTACCGAAAAACGCATTCTTTTTGATGTTAAAGATTGGTTGTATGAAGAACTGATTTTGAGAGAAAAAGATTTTAGAGAAAACTTAAAAAACCACGATTGGGAGCAATATGATAATTGTTTGGTCGCAATAAATTGCACGGCAGATGCCATTGTTCCATCTTGGGCTTACATGCTTATTATCACTTACTTACAACCGATTGCGAAAAAAGTTGTTTTTGGAGATTTTCATGAGTTAGATTTGATACTTTATCATGATATAATAGAAAAACTAGACATTGAACCCTTTGTAGATCAGCGAATTATTATCAAAGGATGCAGCCATAAACCTGTTCCGGAGAATGCTTACTTAGAACTGATAAATCGACTACAACCCGTAGCAAAATCGTTAATGTTCGGTGAAGCGTGCAGTACGGTTCCTTTGTACAAAAAGAAATAAAAAAAGTGGCAAAAGCCACTTTTTTTATTTCTTTTTAGTTATGATTCAACCCTCTATTTTTTGATAGTCACTTCGTAAATTTTGTTCCAAAGTTTACCTGTTACCAACATATTTTCTCCTTTGAAGGCAATACCATTCAAAACATCAGTATCTGCAGCTTGTTCAGCTTTGAAGGCTTCAAAATTCATTTTTCCGATCACAGCTCCACTTGAGGGATCCACAGCTACAATAATATTTTGTTGATAAACATTTATATACAACAAACCATTATGGTATTCCAACTCATTGAGGTTGCTGTAAGCTTGTTTATCATCAACCGCTTGTATTGTTCTTTTATAATTAAAATCTTTATCAAAGAAATGGATTTTCTGTGAACCATCAGTAATGACCAATTCTTGTCCCATTGTGGTAATTCCCCAACCTTCTCTAATTTCACCGGGCATGGTAATTTCTCGCAATAACTTAAAATTCTGATCATATTCATAAATCAATCTGTTTTGCCAAGTCAGTTGATAAATCACCCCATTTAATTCGGTTATTCCTTCGCCAAAAGAAGTTTTTTCTACTTCACCGGTTAACTCCTCGGTTGAGCTTCCTAAACGATATTTCACCAATCTCGACTGTCCGGTAAGTCCCGTACCTTCGAAAATAAAACCATCTTTATAATAAAAACCTTGGGTAAAATCTTGAGGATTGTGCGGATAGGTATTCACCAAATCGTACCCCCATTCTTGCGCGGGTTGATCTGCAAAAACTAAGATATTAAATTCGCGTGTAGCTGATAATTCCGAACCATTAAAAAATTTCACGCTCACATTATGTTGTCCTAAACCAACATTTTCTAAGGTTATTTTTCCTGGGTTTGGAAAATCTTTTCCGTCAATTTCTACTTTTACTTCGCTAATATTGGTCAATCCTTCTATCGAAATTTCTAGAGAATCCCCTATTTTATACTGTTTTTCTTCTATAGCAGAAACTTGTTGCGTGATTATCGGGTTATTAACCGATGCATCGTCTTTACAAGCTGTAACACTTAATACTAAAAATCCGAAAAGGATATAAAAACGTTTCATGATTTAGATAATTTGCTAACAAATATGAGAAAATTTTATTAGAACTGATCTTTTCTACTGCTATTTTTCCTATCAAGGAAAAGATATAAACGAATATCATTTGGTTAAAATCACTAAAAAATTTTGTTTGGTATATTTTTTGACAATAGAAGAAAATTGCTCGCTAAGAGTGAAAATATAATACCTAAACCACTATTTAAAACAACAAAAACCTATAAAAAAGAAACATTAATGATATCACTTTTCAGAAGTTCGAAAAAGAAAGAGGAAAAAAATCCTTACCAATTTCCGGTTCAGTTTATTGATATACATTCTCATCTACTGCCTGGAATTGATGATGGATCGAAATCTACCGAAGAATCAATAGAAATGTTAATCGACATGAAAGCTTTAGGCGTCGAACATTTTGTCTTTACTCCTCACGTTATACAAGGAGTCTGGGAAAATTCTACTGAATCTATCTTGGCTAGAAAGAAAGAATTTTTAGACGAAATTCGTTCGATTCCCGAATTGCAAAATATCACTATTCGTGTGGCTGCTGAATATATGATGGACGAACATTTCAAGAATGTACTTATCCCGAACAAAGATTTGTTAACAATCAAAGACAACAAAGTTTTGGTAGAAATGTCTTACATGGCGCCGCCGATACATCTTTACGAAACCTTGGCTGAGTTACAAGTTGCGGGATATCGCCCTATTTTAGCGCATCCAGAGCGATACAGAGCTTTTCATAATGATTTTTCCGAGTATCAAAAACTTAAAGATGCTGGTTGCGAATTTCAGATAAATTTGCTTTCGCTCACCAATTATTATGGTGTGAATGTGCACGAAGCTGCGGTAAAATTGCTTACCGAAAACATGATAGATTATTGCGGGTCGGATACACACAACGATCGTCATATCAAAACCTTCGAAACGTTTTCTTCTCGAAAAGAAATGATGAAATTGATGTCGCCTATTTTCGAAAACAACAAAAATTTAATTTAAAATTATTCCTAGAATCAACCCAACTACAAACCAAAAAGTGCTTTGAAGAAATCTTCAAAGCACTTTTTTTATAAGGTTCATTTTCTATTCTAAAAACTTGATTTGGGTTTTATTTTATCCCAACCGATTCGGATTATCTTTGAGGAATGCGCCCCAACCCGAATAACTTTTTTGCGCGCCACCAACCGGATTCATATTCAAATAATGACAAACCGCCGCCGCCAAACCATCGGTTGCGTCTAATCTTTTCGGAATTTCTTTCAGCCCCAAAAGATTTTGCAGCATGCCGGCAACCATTTCTTTCGAGGCATTTCCGTTTCCGGTAATCGCCATTTTTATTTTTTTGGGCGAATATTCTGTGATCGGAACTTCACGATACAAACCCGCTGCCATAGCCACGCCTTGTGCACGACCAAGTTTCAGCATCGATTGTACATTCTTCCCAAAAAAAGGCGCTTCTATCGCCAATTCATCGGGATGATATTGATCGATTATAGCCAAAGTTTTCTCGAAAATACGTTTCAATTTCATTTCGTGATTCGGCAGTTTATGCAACAACAATTCATCGAGTGTGATGAGTTTCATTTGTTTTTTTTCTATCGCAATCAGCCCAAATCCCATCACCGTAGTTCCGGGATCTATCCCTAAAATTATCTTTTCCATGCTGGGTTTTTATTTTTTGGTAGGATGATTTAATATATCCTATCCATTAATTTTCTTGCGATTTATTGAGTTCGATCAGCGGTTCGATATATTCTCGAGAGTTCGACAATCTCGGGATTTTATTTTGACCGCCCAATTTCCCTCTCGATTTCATCCAATCGATAAACAAACCTTTCCTTGCCTTGTGTACGATTGGTCGATTGAGTGTCATATTATTATAACGTTTGGCTTCATAATCAGAATTGATGGCTTGTAATCCCAAATCGAGTTCATCAATAAACGTTTCGAAATCGGTAGGATCCTTCGAAAACTCGATCATCCATTCATGTGCTCCTTTTTCTTTTCCGACCATAAAAATAGGCGCAGCCGAATATTCTGCTACAATTGCATTGGTTTTCTCACAAGCACGTTTTAGCGCTTCTTCTGCATTTTCGATCATCAATTCTTCGCCAAAAGCATTGATATGATGTTTCGTGCGCCCAGTAATCACAATTCTGTGAGGCGATGTAGATGTAAAACGAATGGTATCGCCGATGATATAGCGCCACAAACCGCCGTTGGTTGTGATAACTAAAGCATAATTTTTCCCGATTTCTACTTGATCGATTGTGAGACATTTCGGATTTTCTTCTCCGAAATTTTCCATTTCTATGAATTCATAAAAAATTCCATTATCCAACAAAAGCAACAATTCTTTTTTATTCAACTGATCTTGAATAGCAAAAAAACCTTCGGATGCGTTGTAAAGCTCAAAGAAATTAAGTTGTTTTTGGGTGATATTTCGATAGTTTTCTTCGTACGGTTTGAAACTTATCCCACCATGAAAAAAGACTTCGACATTGGGCCATAATTCATCGATATAGGTAGAATTGGTTTCGGTCAACATTTTATTGAGCACGACCAACATCCAAGACGGGACACCGGTTAGCGAGCCAACATCTTCTTTTTTTGTCGCTTGGATGATGGCATCCATTTTCAGATTCCAATCGGCCATCAACGAAATTTCTTTGTTGGGAATGTTTTTTAGTTCAGCATAAAACGGAAGATTCTCTATCAATATAGCCGATAAATCTCCGAATTGAGTTTGATAATGTTGATACAATTCACTGCTTCCGCCGATTCTTAGATTTTTATGCAAGAAGATTTCCGTTTCTGGATACGCATTGAGATATAGCGCAAACATGGTTTTACCTGCCGAATAATGGCAATCTTCTAAAGACTCTTTACTGATTGGGATAAATTTACTTTTTGCATTTGTGGTACCTGACGATTTTGCAAACCAACGAATTTTCCCTTGCCACGTAACATCTTTTTCACCTTTTCTTGCTAATTCGATATATGGTTCAAACTCTTCGTAAGTTACCAAAGGAACTCGCTGCTGAAAATGTTCTATATTTTTTATTTCATCAAACCCAAACTCTTTTCCATAGATGGTATTTTTGGCAATTTCTATATTGGATAAAAGCACATTAAGCTGAGTAATAAAAGGATGTTTGATGCTTTCTTCGATCGCTTTCATTCGACTACGCATCATAATTTCCATCACTTTATTCACAATTCCCATTCGTGTATTTTTTGTAGATTTAGCACAAATTTATAAAAAGAAAACGCAACTATGCTCTTCCAAGGTCAAATCCGTAAAATGATTTCTGAAAATGGAAATCCAATTCAGTATTATCTTAATTTTTCTGATGATTTTTTATCAATGAATCAGTTAATAAACCGTACAATCCGAATTTCATTCGATCATTACGAATGTTTAGGTTGTCATCAAGACGTAGAAATCTACCGAATGGGATATTGTAGGAATTGCTTTTTCACGCTTCCACAAGCCAATGAAAGCATCATCAGACCAGAACTTTCTACCGCACATTTAGGAATTGAAAAACGCGACCTGAAATGGGAACAAGATTTCGAACTTCAACCCCATATTGTCTATTTATCGAATACTTCTGGCGTGAAGGTTGGCGTTACCCGCGCTGCCCAACTCCCAACCCGATGGATAGATCAGGGTGCTACCGAAGCCATGATTATTGCGCGCACAGAAAATCGTTATCAGGCTGGGATGATAGAAGTTGCCCTCAAAGAGCATTTGGCCGACAAAACCAACTATCAACGCATGTTGAAAAACGAGCAAGTGGATGATGATTTACAGGATGTTTGGCAAAGTGTTCGAAGTTTTGTGGGTGAAGAACAACAACCTTTTTTAGTAGAAGAACAAGAAGTGTATCGTTTCGATTATCCAGTTACGGAATATCCTACCAAAATAAAAGTCATCAACCTCAGCAAAGAACCTTCTTTCGAAGGAAAATTGCTCGGTATAAAAGGACAATATTTAATTTTTGATGAGAATCGAGTTTTCAATGTCCGCAACCATGAAGGGTTTTATTTACAATTTTCGGTATAATTATTTTCAGATTGCCAAATTTAAGCATCATCCACTCATCAGATTGATAATAATTTTATATATTTTTTAACAATATTAATTTTTTATTGTATATTGGTTGAGTAAATGTTTAAAAAAAAATGGCTGTCTTATGAAAACTTCACATCTTACCATTATTTGCACAATAGGCTTATCGTTTCTGGCATGTACCGACGCTGGGAAACTACCACAATACAAAGTAGAATCTGCTGTGCAACATGCTTATCGTTATCGAACAATGAATTTACAAGATTCTTTGGCGAAATATGTTAATAATTTTGATGATAAAGAATTTCAGGCAACACAGTCCGAATTTGGAGAAGTAAAAGTGTACAACCTCGACAACGTAAAAGAAGAAGGCAACGGTAATAATCTCACTTACATTGCTACTTACAATGTAGAATATCCGACGGCAGAAGGAAAAGAAATCTTCCATGTGAAGTCGATAGATAAACTACCTAAAATTGTAAGTTATTCTCGCGATTTGCAAGCTATTTCTGTACCAACAGATAGCACAAACATACACACTGACAGTCTTCGGTAAAAAGGAGACGAGAGTAAATTTTTCATTTTTTTCGATCACCAAAGTTTTCTTTGGTGATTTTTTTTTGATCAGAAATTTTCTCTCCTACTAGGTGAAAAACATTTTTAACAAATTCATTATCTTTGTCTTGTTTTGGAACAAAAGACTTTAGACAACGTAATGAACCTTTACCAAACCTCGGGTTTTGTAAAGGATTTGGTGGCTTATAGCCAAAAAGAAGAAAAACAAAAAATCCATATCAAAGGATTTTTAGGTTCGGCGCTGAGTGTGGCAATCGCACAACTGCATTTGCACACCCATCGCCCTATTTTGGTATTAACGGATGACAAAGAAGAAGCTGCTTATTGGCTAAATGACCTCGAAGCTTTGCTCGATCAGGAGAAGGTTCTCTTCTACCCGAGCGCTTACCGAACGCCGTACCAAATAGAGGAAACCAACAATGCCAATGTGGTGATCCGTACCGAAGTTCTCAATAAATTAGCTTCGCATACATCTCCAAAAATTATTGTTGCGTATGCCGATGCGCTCACCGAAAAAGTTGTTACCAAAAAAGCACTTTCTACCAATACTCTAAAAGTAAAAGTTGGAACCGAACTTGGTTTGGATTTTATCCGAGAGATGTTGTTTTCGTATCATTTTCGGCAAGTAGATTTTGTCAATGAACCTGGAGAATTTTCTATTCGTGGAGGAATCATCGATGTTTTTTCTTTTGCAGACGAGCATCCGTATAGGATTTCTATGTTTGGGGACGAGGTAGAAACAATCCGTTCTTTTGATACCGAAACACAACTTTCAATTTCGACAACCAAAGAAATCAAAATCATTCCGAATTTAGAAGACAAACGCATGGATGAGAAACGCGTAAGTTTTTTAGATTATCTCCACAAAGACACTTTGATTGTCGCCAAAAGTTTGGGCGTTATTTCATCGAAATTAGAAAATAATTACACGTTAGCAGAAGATGCTTTTGCCAATCTTTCTGGTGAAGTACATCGTTTGGCTCCGGCCGATTTATTTTTCAGTTCGGAAAAATTTCAGGAACAGCTCGAACATTTTACCGTCTACGAAACGTCATCGACTTCTCATTTTTCTAAATATCATACCCTAGAATCTCCTTACAAACCGCAACCTTCCTTCAATAAACAATTCGAATTTCTGATCGAAGATCTCAATTATCATACCCAACAAGGCTACAAAAATGCACTGGTTTGTTCTAATGAAACGCAGGTAAAACGATTTGCAGAAATTTTTGAAGATATAGGGAAAGAAGTCAATTATATCCCTGTTATCGGTTCTTTGCATCAAGGTTTTATTGACGAAGAACTGAAAATCACTTGCTATACAGATCATCAGATTTTCGAGCGTTATCATAAATTCAATCTAAGAAATTCATTTTCGAAAAAAGAAGCGATAACTCTCAAAGAAATCAACTCTTTGCAGATTGGTGATTATGTGACGCATATCGATTACGGAATCGGGAAATTTGCAGGTTTAGTTAGGATAGAAAACAACGGTGTGCAACAAGAAAGCATCAAATTATTCTATCAAAATAATGATATTTTATATGTCAATATCCATTCTTTGCACAAGATTTCTAAGTTTAGAGGAAAAGATGGAGCCGAACCAAAAATTAGTAAATTAGGTTCACCTGCTTGGAAAAATCTAAAAAATAAAACCAAATCGAAAGTTAAAGAAATTGCTTTTGATTTGATAAAATTATACGCCAAAAGACGCACCCAAAAAGGTTTTGCGTTTTCACCGGATACTTATTTACAAAATGAGCTCGAAGCTTCTTTTATTTATGAGGATACGCCCGACCAAGAAAAAGCTACGCTAGACGTGAAAAATGATATGGAGTCTGAACGCTCGATGGATAGATTGGTATGTGGCGATGTAGGATTCGGGAAAACAGAAGTCGCTATCAGAGCAGCTTTCAAGGCTGCAGTGGACGGCAAACAAGTTGCTGTTTTGGTTCCGACAACCATATTAGCTTTTCAACATTTCAAGACGTTTACCGAACGATTAAAAGAATTTCCGGTACAGATAGAATACCTCAATCGCTTTACGACAACCAAAAAGAAAAATGCCATTCTCGCAGATTTAGAAGCCGGAAAAGTCGATATCATTATCGGGACGCATCAATTGGTTAATCCTAAAGTAAAATACAAAGATTTGGGACTTTTGATTATTGATGAAGAACACAAATTTGGGGTGAGCGTAAAAGATAAATTAAAAACATTAAGAGCAAATATCGACACACTAACCCTTACAGCTACACCGATTCCGCGTACTTTGCAATTTTCGCTTATGGCTGCTCGCGATTTATCCGTTATCAAAACGCCACCGCCGAACAGACAGCCTGTTGATACCAATTTGATTGGCTTCAATGAAGAAGCAATTCGCGATGCGATTTCGTATGAATTACAACGCGGCGGACAAGTTTTCTTTATCCATAATCGCGTACAGAGTCTTAAAGAAATCGCCGGAATGGTTCAACGGTTGGTTCCTGATGCTCGCATTGCGACCGGCCATGGACAAATGGACGGAAAACAGCTCGAAGCTACGATGCTCGATTTTATCGACGGACAATACGACGTTCTTATTTCGACCACCATTATCGAATCTGGTTTAGATGTACCGAATGCAAATACAATCCTAATCAACGATGCACAAAACTTTGGTTTAGCCGATTTGCATCAGATGCGTGGACGTGTTGGACGAAGCAACCGAAAAGCTTTTTGTTATCTGATTGCTCCTCCAATTTCTGTTTTGACCAATGAAGCAAGAAAACGTTTACAAGCCATCGAACAATTTTCTGATTTGGGTTCTGGATTTAATATCGCCATGAAAGACTTAGAAATTCGAGGCGCAGGAAATCTTTTGGGTGCCGAACAAACTGGTTTTATGATGGAAATTGGATTTGAAACATATCAGAAAATCCTCAACGAAGCAATTGAAGAATTGAAAGAAACCGATTTCAAAGATCTATTCGAGCACGAAAAGAAACCTGGTTTGGTAGAATACGTTAAAGATGTACAAATCGACACCGACTTAGAGATTCTGATTCCAGACGAATATGTGAACAATGTAGAAGAACGTTTAGCCTTGTACAATGAACTTGCCACAATAGAAACGCCAGAAGCTCTCACGAAATTTGAAAATAATCTCATCGATCGATTTGGTCCTTTGCCTTTGCCGGTTGAGAATTTACTTCAATCAATTGAACTCAAATGGAAAGGTCGAGAACTTGGCATGGAACGTTTGGTCTTGAAAAACGGTAAACTAACCGCGTATTTTGTCAATAAACCCAACAGTGATTATTACCAATCTGAGAAATTTAGATTGATTTTAAATTATGTTCAATCTTATCCTCAAAATGTTAATTTCAAAGAAAAACCTGCAAAAAATTCGGATGAATTACCAAGTTTACTTCTAAAGATTGACCATGTGAAAAATGTAAGTATTGCACTAAAACACTTCGAAAAGATGTTAAATCAACAATAAATATCAAGAATATTTAAAATTTGTTAAACTATTTAACATTTTAAGAAATAACGAAATTACTTTTTCCTTTTTCGGATAAGAAGTTGGAATCGAAAAAGAAATCCGTTAAGAAGTAATTTTAGCTTACGTCAAATGCATTAGAATTAGGTAGAAAAGTAATTATTTTCTATTTTTACCTGTTGAAAATTAGCGTGTGTAAAATTTAAGAAATTATGGAAACTTCTTATAGTTATATTCCCATTTTAATATTGTTTTTGGTGGCTGCCGGATTTGTCGGCTTCACTATTGTGGCGACTCATTTATTGGGACCGTCGAGAAAAACAGATGAAAAATTAGAAAACTTCGAGTCGGGAATAGAAAAAGTTGGGAACGCACGACAACCCTTTGCTATTAAATATTTCTTGGTAGCAATCTTATTTGTGTTGTTCGATGTGGAAGTTATTTTCTTCTATCCGTATGCGGCCAATTTCAAGGCCTTAGGATGGGAAGGATTTGCAGCAGTAGTCACTTTTATTGGCTTATTTCTGGTGATGTATATGTATGCCCGCAAAAAGGGCGCTTTCCGTTGGGAGAAATAAACGAGAAAGCAACTTTAGCAATAATTTAAATATTCTATCAAAAAATGATTCATAATAAAAGACCCGTTACCCACAACACCAATGTAAAGGTAATCGACGAACTACCAGAAGGTTATCAAGGTGAAGGGTTTATGGCGATGCAACTCTCTAAAGTAGTTGGATTGGCAAGAAAAAATTCGATTTGGCCTCTTCCGTTCGCAACTTCTTGTTGTGGGATAGAATTCATGGCAACCATGGGTTCTAAATATGATTTGGCTCGTTTTGGATCGGAGAGATTAGCTTTCACTCCTCGTCAATGTGATTTATTGATGGTGATGGGAACAATCTCAAAGAAAATGGCGCCTGTCTTGAAGCAAGTTTATATCCAAATGGCCGAACCTCGTTGGGTTATTGCGGTAGGAGCTTGTGCTAGTTCGGGAGGAATTTTCGATACTTATTCTGTACTGCAAGGAATCGATGAAGTTATTCCGGTTGATGTGTACGTCCCAGGATGTCCACCAAGACCAGAAGGAATTATCGAAGGAGTAATGCGTATTCAAGAGCTGATAGAAACCGAAAGTGTTCGTAGAAGAAGCAGCGAAGAATACCAAGCATTGTTAGCAAGTTACGGAATACAATAAAGGAGAAAACGAATCATGGATAACACAAAAATACAACAACTTCTATCTCAGAAGTTCGAGGATAAAATATATGGATTCGAAGAACATTTTGGAGTTCTGAAAGTCTATGCTGATAAAAACATCAACCTAAAATTGATGCAATTTTTGTACGATCATGAAGAATTGGCTTTCCGATTTCTTACCGATCTTACAGCAGTTCACTACCCAAAACAAAAAGGAGGTGAAATCGAGGTTACTTACCTTATGTACAACATGTACACCAATCAATCGATTCGACTAAATTTTGCAATCGACATCAAACAACCCGATATTTTTACTGCCACAAAACTATTCGAAACTGCCAATTGGTTAGAGCGCGAATGTTACGATTTCTTTGGCGTTAATTTCATCGGACATCCAAATCTTATCCGCATCATGAATGTAGAAGAAATGGATTATTTCCCGTTGCGCAAAGAGTTTCCATTAGAAGATCAAACCCGAAAAGATAAAGACGATGAGATGTTTGGTCGTGGAGATAATTTCAATTACGGTTCAATGAATATTAAAGGTTAAGTTATGGGAAAAGTAAAAACTAAAAAACATCACAACATCAACTTGCCAGAAGGTTCACTCGAGAAGAAAACCGTTACCCTGAATTTAGGGCCAACGCACCCGGCAACACATGGTGTTTTCCAGAATATATTAGAGATGGATGGTGAAATTGTGAAATCTGCAGTTCCTACTGTAGGCTATATTCACCGCGCTTTCGAAAAAATCGCCGAGCGCCGTCCATTGTATCAAATCACCCCTCTCACCGACCGTTTGAACTATTGTTCTGCACCACTCAACAATTTGGGTTGGCACATGACGGTTGAGAAATTTATGGGAATCGAAGTTCCGAAAAGAACCTCGTACCTACGCGTTATCATCATGGAACTTGCCAGAATTGCAGACCATATCGTTTGTAACTCGATCATGGGAGTCGATACTGGTGCGTTTACCGGTTTCTTATATATGATGCGTTACCGCGAATTGATTTATGAAATCTATGAAGAAATTTGTGGTTCTCGTCTTACTACTAATATTGGTAGGATAGGAGGATTCGAACGCGATTTTACTCCTGCCGCTTGGTCGAAAATCCACCAATTTGTTAAAGAATTTCCGGATGTATTAACGGAGTTCGAAAATCTTTTTGTGCGCAACCGTATTTTTATGGACCGTACGCAAGGAATTGGAGGAATCACCGCAGAACGCGCCATGAGTTACGGTTTTACAGGACCAAATCTTCGTGCAGCTGGGGTAGATTATGATGTCCGCGTAGCCAAACCTTATTCGCGATACGAAGAATTTACCTTCGATATCCCAGTAGGAACCACCGGAGATTGCTACGATCGTTTCCAAGTAAGAGCCCAAGAAATGTGGCAAAGTTTGAGCATCATTCGACAAGCACTCGAAAAAATCGATGCGCTCGAAGGCGAAGAAGCAACCCTTTACCATGCCGATGCGCCCGACTTCTACTTGCCGCTAAAAAAAGATGTGTACACCAAAATGGAGGCACTCATCTATCACTTTAAAATTATCATGGGAGAATTAGAAATCCCTGAAGGGGAAATCTACAATTCGATAGAAGGTGCAAATGGTGAATTAGGTTATTACCTAATTTCTGATGGTGGACGTTCACCATACCGTTTACATTTCCGTAGACCATGTTTCATATACTATCAAGCATATCCAGAACTTATTGTCGGGTCGATGTTATCCGATGCAATTATCACAATGAGTAGTCTGAATTTGATTGCTGGAGAATTAGACGCTTAACACTTAAGTTTTAAAAAAGAAATGGAAATTCAATTTTCAGAAGCAACCCAACAAAAAGTGAATCAAATTGTTGCACGTTATCCAGAAGGAAAACAAAAAAGTGCTTTGATTCCGGTGTTGCATATTGCACAAGAAGAATTTGGTGGTTGGTTAGATGTTCCACATCTAGACTATGTTGCCAAAGTTTTAGACCTTTTACCGGTAGAAGTTTATGAAGTTGCATCGTTTTATACCATGTTTCAACTCAACCCGGTTGGTAAATATGTTTTACAAGTTTGTCAGACCGGACCTTGTATGATAAAAGGTTCTGATCACATCATCCAACATATCAAAAATAAACTCAATATCGAGGTTGGAGGAACAACCGAAGACGGACTTTTTACCCTACAAGCTGTGGAATGTTTAGGAGCCTGCGGTTATGCACCTATGTTGCAACTCGGGAAAACCTATCGCGAATTTCTTACCACAGAAAAAGTAGATGAATTAATAGATGAACTGAAAAAATTAGCCTAATGGGACAAAAACTATTGTTGAAAAATATTGATGTTCCTGGGATAAGACACTACCAAGTGTACCGCGAAAACGGAGGATATTCTAATGCCGAAAAAGCATTGAAAATGAAAGAAGAAGAAATCCTCGAAGAAGTAAAAACTTCTGGTTTACGTGGTCGTGGTGGAGCAGGTTTCCCGACCGGAATGAAATGGAGTTTCTTGGCAAAGCCAGAAGGGGTTCCTCGTCACTTAGTAGTTAATGCAGACGAATCAGAACCAGGAACTTTCAAGGATCGTTACCTGATGGAGTTTATTCCGCACCTTTTAATAGAAGGTATTTTGATCTCTTCTTTTTGTTTAGGATCAAATACTTCTTTTATCTATATCCGTGGTGAATATGCATGGGTTGCCGATATATTAGAAGAAGCCATCGACGAAGCAAAAGCTGCAGGATGGTTAGGAAAAAATATTCAAGGAACAGGATTCGACCTCGAAGTTTACGTACAACGCGGAGCTGGAGCCTATATCTGTGGAGAAGAAACAGCCTTGCTAGAATCATTAGAAGGTAAACGTGGAAATCCTCGTATCAAACCTCCTTTCCCTGCCGTTAAAGGTCTTTGGGATAGACCAACGGTGGTAAACAACGTAGAAACAATCGCAAGTGTTGTTCCGATTATCGAAATCGGAGGCGAAGCTTACTCGAAAATTGGGGTAGGACGTTCTACTGGTACAAAATTAATTTCTGCTTGCGGAAATATAAATAAACCTGGCGTGTATGAAATTGACATGACCATCACGGTAGAAGAATTTATTTATTCGGATGAATATTGTGGTGGGATTGCCAACGGAAAACGCCTAAAAGCATGTATTCCTGGCGGAAGCTCGGTACCTATAGTTCCTGCAAACTTATTGTTGAGAACGGCCGACGGACAACCGCGATATATGAATTACGAAAGTTTAGCCGAAGGTGGTTTCCAGTCGGGAACTATGATGGGTTCCGGTGGATTTATCGTGTTAGATGAAGACCAAGATATTGTCTATCACACCTATACCCTTGCCCGTTTCTATCGTCACGAATCGTGCGGACAATGTTCGCCGTGTAGAGAAGGAACCGGTTGGATGGAAAAACTTCTGAAACGTATCGACGAAGGAAAAGGAAAAATGAGCGATATAGAATTGCTTTGGGATATTCAGCGAAAAATAGAAGGCAATACCATTTGCCCATTAGGAGATGCAGCAGCTTGGCCAGTAGCAGCAGCAATTCGTCATTTCCGTGATGAATTCGAGTGGCATATCAATCATCCAGAAGAATGCTTAACGCGTAATTATGGCTTGGCTCATTATGCTGATCCTATCGAACCAAAAGTAGAAACTGCAAATTAGAATCATATGGCAGAAGAAAATAAACCACAATTGTTTACCGTAACAATTGACGGACATACCACTCAAGTACCGGCAGGAACAACCATCTTACAAGCTGCTCGCAGCCTAGGAAAAGAAGTTGCGCCACCTGCTATGTGCTATTATGGTAAATTAGAAAATACCGGAGGAAATTGTAGAACTTGTATGGTCGAAGTTACCAAAGGAAGTGATGCCGATCCACGACCAATGCCCAAATTAGTTGCTTCTTGTAGAACAACAGTTATGGACGGAATGGTGGTAGGAAACAAATCTTCTGAGCGCGCAGTAGAAGCTCGTAAAGGAGTTGTAGAATTTCTATTGATCAATCACCCACTCGATTGCCCAGTTTGTGATCAGGCAGGGGAATGTAAATTACAAGATTTAGGCTACGAACACGGGAAAGAAGAAACACGTTACGAATTCGAGCGAAGAACTTTTGCACCTGAAGATTTAGGTCCGAATATTCAATTGCATATGAATCGTTGTATCCTTTGTTACCGCTGTGTGAAAACCGCTGACCAAATTACCGGTTGTCGTGAGCATGGCGTAATGTTCAGAGGAGATCATGCCGAGATTTCTACCTACCTCAACAAGTCACTCGATAATGAATTTATTGGGAATGTGATCGATGTTTGCCCTGTTGGTGCCTTGACCGATAAAACTTTCCGATTCAAAAATCGTGTTTGGTTCCTGAATCCGGTCGATGCTCATCGCGATTGCCCAACTTGTTCGGGTAAAGCACAAATCTGGTTCCGTGGGAAAGAAGTTTTCCGGGTAACAGCGCGTAAAAATGAGTGGAACGAAGTCGAAGATTGGATTTGTAACACTTGTCGATTCGATAAAAAAGACATCAATGATTGGGTGCTCGAACAACCATCAGACGTAGCCAAAGACTCTGTGATTCGTGCAAATCATTATACCAAAAACAAAGTAGAACCGAAAGAAACTTTACCAAAAGTTATTCATAGAGACCCGAAAGTTTTGTTAGACATCCATACCGTGAGTGAGGTAAACGAACCGAACCGCGACTTGTCGAAAATTCCTGGTCCTGCAACTAGTAAAGATTTTAAAGATTAATAACGACGTTATAACTATACACAATGACGGAAGAATTTATTGCAGACGCACTCGAAAAATTAGCTTTGGTAGGAATATTAATCGGTTTGGCTTTGGCCGTAGCTGCATATTCTACTTGGGCAGAACGTAAGGTTGCTGCATTTTTACAAGACCGTTTAGGTCCGAACAGAGCTGGTATTTTTGGTTTGTTACAACCTTTAGCAGATGGTCTAAAACTATTTTCGAAAGAAGAAATTGTCCCAAAAGATGCCAACAAATTCCTATTCATCATGGGGCCTGCAATGGCTATGTTGGTCGCTTGTATGACGGGTGCCGTGATCCCTTGGAGTAGTAGCTTCAGCTGGGGAGATCGTATTATTGTGCCGCAAATTGCCGACATCAATATTGGTTTCCTATATATTTTAGGGGTATTGAGTTTAGGAGTTTACGGTATGATGATTGGTGCTTGGGCATCGAACAACAAATACTCGTTGATGGGAGGTTTGCGTGCAGCATCACAAATCATCTCTTATGAGTTACCAATGGGACTTGCACTGATTACGGTATTGATGATGACCGGATCGCTAAAACTAAACGATATCGTCCACTATCAACAAGATAGTTATTGGCTGGTAATCTTACAACCATTAGGGTTTATGATATTCTTGATTTGTTCTTTTGCAGAAACAAACCGAACACCTTTCGATTTACCAGAAGCAGAAAACGAATTAATTGGAGGATATCACTCAGAATACTCATCAATGAAAATGGGCTTCTTTTTATTCGCTGAATATGTTAATATGTTTATCAGTTCGGCCATCTTAGCCACCTTATTTTTCGGTGGATACGATATCCCATTTGTTAATGATGTGAAATTAGGAGAAAGTATTGGGATGAATTGGCTTTCGGCAATCCATTTTGCTGTATTGTTTGCCAAAACTTGTTTCTTTATTTTCTTTTATATGTGGGTACGATGGACGATTCCACGTTTCCGATATGACCAATTGATGAATCTTGGTTGGAAAACTTTATTACCATTGGCCCTTTTTAATATGTTAGTTACGGGATTGTTCATCTTACTTTTTAATAATTAATCCCATTAGAAAAGAATTATGAAAGCACTTACCAATAGAGCAAAAACCGTAGATAGACGTCCCATGAATTTCTGGGAAAAAATCTATTTGGTTGCGATTTTCAAAGGTTTAATGATTACGATCAAACACTTCTTCATGAAGAAACAAACCATCAATTATCCAGAAGAGAAAAGACCTTTCAGTCCGGTGTTTAGAGGTTTGCATATCTTAAACCGAGATGAAGAAGGAAGAGAAAATTGTACTGCTTGTGGACTTTGCGCCTTGGCCTGCCCAGCAGAAGCAATTACGATGGAAGCTGCAGAACGCTTACCGGGTGAAGAACACTTATACCGTGAAGAAAAATATGCAGCAAAATACGAAATCAATATGTTGCGTTGTATTTTTTGTGGTTTCTGCGAAGAAGCTTGTCCTAAAGATGCGGTTTATCTTTCGCAAACTGTTCCACCACCAAGTTTTGATAGAAAAAACTTCGTGTACGGCAAACAAGATTTATTAATTCCGCATCCGAAAAATAAATAACTATGACTATAGAAGAAATTTTATTTTATGTCTTGGCAGGATTAACGGTTCTTAGTGCCTTGTTAATGGTTTTTAGCCGAAATCCGATCCATTCTATTTTATATCTTATCATCACCTTTTTCTGCATCAGCGGACATTATATCTTACTCAATGCTCAATTCTTGGCTGTGGTAAACATCATTGTCTATGCAGGTGCAATTATGGTTCTCTTCCTTTTTGTGGTCATGTTGATGAATCTCAATTCGGAAAAGAAATCCTTTGGTACACCGATAAAAATTACTGTTGCTAGTTTGGTTTCGCTCTTGTTTATCATCCTTACTATTGGGATTATTACCGAGAATGGAGCACCACAAACTCAAGTAGAAATGGCCACAGGTGAGATTGGACTTATCCATAACCTTGGAAAAATTTTGTACTCTGAATATGTTTTACCCTTCGAGTTGAGTTCTATTCTCTTTATCTCGGCCATGATTGGTGCGGTAATCCTATCGAAAAAAGACAAAGAATTACTAGATTAATATAGCCTCGAAAAATTAATTCATGTTACCGATCAGTTATTATATTATTTTCGCATTAATCCTTTTCACCATTGGGGTTTTGGGCGTTACTATTCGCCGAAATGCCATCGTTATTTTTATGTGTGTAGAGCTAATGTTGAATTCTGTGAATTTACTCTTGGTGGCGTTTTCTAAAATGCACCACCAACTAAATCCAGCTTCCGCTTCTGGGACAGATGCCCAGCTGTTGGTTTTTTTCATCATGGTCGTGGCCGCAGCCGAAGTTTCGGTAGGTCTTTCGGTCATTATCCTCTTGTTTAGAAAAGTTTATAATGTGGATATCAATTTGTTAAACCGTTTAAAGAATTAAGAATATGGCACAGTATATTTGGTTAATCCCACTTCTTCCGCTTATCGGATTCTTTATTAATGGTTTAGGACGTAACTTCCTACCCAAAAGCCTCATTGCCTCGATTGGCTCTTTGAGTGTCTTGGGAAGTTTTATTCTTTCGTTGATTGTTTTCTTGACAATCCCTTCGGGAGAAAATGCCCAACCTCTTATTTTTAAAGCTTTTGATTTAATTAATATCCCAACCTTCCATGTTCCGTTTGCATTCCAAATCGATGCATTAACCAGTTTATTTTTACTGATTATTACCGGAATCGGATTCCTAATCCACATCTATAGTGCAGCGTATATGCTGACCGACAAAGGATACGGCAAATACTTTGCCTACCTCAACCTCTTTATTTTCTTCATGCTTTTATTGGTGATGGGAAATAATTTAGTGGTGATGTTTATCGGATGGGAAGGCGTTGGTCTTTGCTCGTTTTTATTGATTGGCTTTTGGTTCACCAACCCAAGCTATATCGCAGCAGCCAAAAAAGCATTTATCATGAACCGTATTGGTGATGTTGGCTTTTTGTTGGCAATGTTCTGGATCTATAAAGAATTCAACACTTTCGAATACCAAGGAATCGCGCAAGCGGTAAGCAGCTTCGTAGCAACTACAGATGCCTATACGGTACAAATAGTTTTGGTAGGAATCACCTTATTGCTTTTCTTGGCAGCAACAGGTAAATCGGCACAATTGCCTTTGTTTACTTGGCTTCCGGATGCGATGGCTGGTCCTACTCCAGTTTCGGCTCTTATCCACGCAGCTACGATGGTGACGGCTGGTATTTTTATGATTACTCGTCTCAACTTCTTATTCGATTTAGCACCAATCACCATGACGGTTATTCAATGGGTAGGAATTATTACTGCGCTGGTAACTGCTTCGATTGCGTTGAAACAAAACGATATTAAAAAAGTATTGGCTTATTCTACCGTATCACAGTTAGGACTTATGTTCGCTGCAATTGGTTCGGGTGCCTATATCGCCGCAGTTTTCCACGTATTGACTCACGCTTTCTTCAAAGCCTTATTGTTCTTAGGTGCTGGTTCTGTTATTCACGGAATGCATGACGAACAAGATATGAGCAAAATGGGCGGACTGAAAAAGTATATGCCAATTACTAATGCAACAATGCTTATCGGATGTTTAGCTATTTCAGGGATTCCAGGTTTATCTGGTTTCTTCTCGAAAGATGAAATGTTAGTAGCCATGTTTGCCTCAAATAAGGCAGTTTATGTTCTCGGGTTCATTGTTTCGGTGATGACAACTTTTTATATGTTCCGTATGTATGCCTTGACTTTCTTGGGCGATTTACGTTCAGAAAATATTAAACCGCACGAAAGTCCAATCCCGATGACTTTGCCGCTGATTATTTTAGCCATTCTTTCTATCGTTGGAGGATACATTGGTATTCCGGCAATATTTGCAGACAATGCGCATTCACTCAATACATTTTTGGCGGGTGTAGTTCATCCTACCGAAATCCACATATCGCATACGACAGAGTATATGATGATGGGAACGCTTTTGGTTGGCGTTCTGATTGCGATTTATTTTGCTGTGAAAATGTATACCAATCGTCCTGAAAAAGAATTTACAGGAATTGGCAAATCAATGGCTGATAAGTGGTATTTCGATGAGCTTTACCAAATGGCAATTGTTACTCCACTTTTCCAATTAGGAGATATGCTATATACCTATATGGAAAAAGCTGGATTGCAAAAATTTGTTTCGGGGATCGGAAGTTTGAGTAATAAACAGGCATCTTACATACGCGCTCTACAAAACGGAAACGTTGGTTTCTATATCGTTTGTATGGTGATCGGATTTATTGCATCAATCGGAATCTTTTTTATTGGCACTTTATTAAAATAACGAAAAATGGTTTTATCATTATTTATCCTATTACCGGCACTCGTTGGTTTACTGCTTTTACTAATGAAGCAACAAAAGCCTTTCGTTTGGCTGGGTGCTATTCTTAGTGGTTTTCTTTTAGGATTAATGACCTATCTCTTTTATAGAGGTGGATCGAACGAATTACAATACACCGTTGAGTGGTTCAATTTCAACCAACTCAAAACTTATTATGCATTAGATGCAACCAACTTGGGTGGACTTATGGTCTTTTTATCGACCTTGGTATATACCTTGTTGTTTATTTATATGGCTTCGACCAAACAAAAATATTCGAATGTTTTTTATGGTTTGATGCTCATCACACTCGCCGGACTCAATGGAGTTTTCTTGGCGCAAGATCTTATTTTGTTCTACTTCTTTTGGGAACTTGTCCTTATCCCAACCTATTTCTTGATCGGTATTTGGGGCAAAGGCAACAACAAAATTAGAGCAAATATGACCTTCTTTTTGTACACCGTTTTTGGTTCGATGTTGATGCTCGCTGGGATTATTTTTATCGGATTCCATTTGCAACCCACCTCATTCCATTTTCAAGATGTGCAGGCAGTAACAGCACAACACTATTGTGCAACAAGTTTATTGGCACTTTTATTTTTAATAGCATTCGTTATTAAAATTCCAATTTTCCCTTTCCATACATGGCAACCGACCATTTACAAAACCTCTCCTACTCCCGTAACCGTTGTATTGAGTGCGTTGATGGCGAAAATGGGACTTTTTGCAGTTGTCAATTGGTACATCGGTTTGTTCCCGATGGCATCAGAATATTTACCATATTTCTTGATTCCGGCCCTTATCGGGATTCTCTACGCTTCACTTATTGCGCTAAGTGCAAACAATGTGAAAAAAATTGTAGCTTATAGTTCGATTGCACACTTGGCGTTAATTTTCATATCCTTATTTACCAACGAGCCTACAGGCTTCACCGCTGCATTCTTCCAAATGTTTTCGCACGGTTTAGTTGTTTTAGGTTTATGGTTGATTGTTGATATTATGGAAAGACGTTATCAAGTAACCAATCTAAAATCATTAAGCGGCATAGCAGCAGTAAATCCTACCATTGCTATATTCTTCATGGTATTTTCCATGGCCAATATCGCTTTACCACTCACTTCATCGTTTATTGGTGAGTTTATGATGTTGTCTGCGTTATTCAAATACAACATGGTTTGGGCAATTATTGCTTCATTAGGCGTTATCTTATCTGCCGTATATACTTTACGCATGATGAGCGCTCTTTTGTTCGGTAAAACAACACATCGATACGAAGGAAAACATCATACCGAAAATGCAGGTGTGATAGTTGTTCTTAGTATTATCACAATTTTGATTATTTATTTTGGCGTACATCCAAATGCCATTTTTTCATTATTAGCACACTAAATCCTATAGAAATAATTTGATATGAATATTATAATATTATCAGCACTTTCCGGGATCATCCTCATGTTTAGTGGATTCTACATCAAGAATCACCGAGCACTAAACCTCTTGTCGGTTGTTCTTCTTTTGGGAATGGTAATCGGTGGAATTTGCCAATTGGCAGGCTACGAAATATTAGCTGGTCGTTATAGCAACATGATAAAACCATCTCCATATGGCGTTACATTTTTCTGCATTTTGGCTGGATTAGCAATTTTGTATATGCTCATCAATCAAAATCAGTTTCAGAAAGTCGGGAAACATTTAGGAGAATATTATGCCTTGCTTTTCTTCTCTTTTGTTGGGATTTCGGTATTGGCGCAATTTGCGAATTTAGTTACCATGTTCTTGGCAATCGAATTGCTTTCGATCCCCATGTATCTCATCGCCGGAACGGCAAAGAAAAGTTTGAAAAGTACAGAAGCTTCAGTGAAATATTTCTTGATGGGAGCCTTCTCTACAGGGATCTTATTGTTAGGTATTGCTTTTGTGTACGGATCAACCGGAACGTTTCTTATCCAAAATATTCAAACCTTCCTACCCGAATTCCAAAATTTATATTATATCGGTTGGGTATTGATTTTCACCGCTTTTTGTTTCAAAGTTGGTGCAGCTCCTTTCCATTTTTGGGTTCCGGATGTTTATTCGGGTACACCAACAGTTTTCACGTCGTACATGGCAACAATTGTAAAAGGGGGATCTTTTTTAGGATTTATCCTTATCATGCAATACTTCCCATTTAACGATGAAAATTATGTTTATTTCCGTTACTTATTAACCGTTATTATTTTCCTAACATTATTTATCGGAAACTACGGAGCATTAAGTCAACGCTCTGTTAAGAAAATGATGGCCTATTCGTCGATTGCGCAAGCAGGTTTCATGTTGTTTGTTCTTTTCAACATCAACTCGGTTGCCAAAGAAGCGTTGATGTATTATACCATTTCCTATAGTTTGGCGTCGTTCATTATTTTCTACGCAATAACCAATTTGGGGAAAGGAAATTATGCAGATTTTGCCGGACTCGGAAAAGCGAATCCTATCTTGGCCTTTAGCGTTACCATTGCCCTTATTTCATTGGCCGGAATTCCACTTACTGCAGGTTTCATTGCTAAGTTTATGACCTTGAGTATTGGTGCAATGGACGAAAACAATTTAGCAATTATTATTCTTGGTCTGATGATGGCCGTGATGGGAATGTTTTACTATTTCAAAGTAATTGTACAAATGTACTTCGAGAAAGGGAATCCGAAACAAAAACATCAAGATGGCTTGACCAATTTCTTATTGATTGTGTCGGTTATTCTCATCATAGTTTTGGGTGTTGTCCCAGATCTTTTAACGCGTTGCCTCAATACACCAATGTGGTAAAAAAATATACTTTATCTCAAAAAAAATCCGAAAGCGAATACCTTTCGGATTTTTTTATTCATATTTTACGAGCTCGGTAATCGAATAAGCACTTCTCTATGGCGCGATTAAACTCAGTTTTTTGTATGTTTGAAAAACAATTCTAAAAAAAAATAGTAACAATGAGATCGATTATCTTTTTGCTAACATTTTTTGTTTTGCAATATTCAAATGCACAACGAAAAGGCTATTGGCAACAACAAGTAGATTACCAAATTCAGGTAGATGTTAACGAAAAAAATTATCAGTACGATGGGAAAATGCAATTGAAATATACCAACAATTCAGGTGATGATTTGCAAAAAGTATATTTCCATTTGTATTTCAATGCATTTCAACCAGGCAGTATGATGGATTATCGCCTAGCGAATATCAAAGATCCAGACAGAAGAATGGTGGTCAATAAAGGAACCAAAGAAAAACCAGTTCTCGAAAGTAGAATTGCTCGATTACAACCCAACGAAATTGGTTATCAGAAAATAAATTCTATTACCTATAACGGTACAAAAGCCAACTATATGGTCGATGGAACGATCTTAGAAGTTACGTTGCCCACTCCTCTAAAAGCAGGTACTTCGGCAACTTTCCAACTCGATTGGCAAGCACAAGTTCCGGCACAAATTCGCCGTTCTGGTCGTCAATCTTCTGAAGGAGTAGAATTTTCGATGACGCAATGGTATCCTAAAATGGCTCATTATGATGAGTTTGGATGGCATTTAGACGAATATGTCGGACGCGAATTTGTTGCGCCTTTTGGTAATTTCGATGTGCAAATCAATATCCAAAAAGATTATGTGGTTGGTGCTTCAGGTGTTTTACAAAACCCGAACGATGTAAAAGGTTATGTGAAAAATGCTAAACCAAAAGTAAAAAACGGAAAAGTAAATTGGCATTACAAAGCAGAAAACATTCATGATTTTGCTTGGGGTGCCGATCCAGATTATATCGTAGAAAAAGGTCAATCAAAAGGTGGTGTTGACTTATTTTTTGTGTATCAACCAGGACCAAAAACTACTCAAAATTGGCAAAAAGCAATAGGGATTACCGCTGATTTTTTCGATTTTGTCGGAGATCGTTTCGGAGCTTATCCTTGGCCAACCTACACGATTGTACAAGGGGGTGATGGTGGAATGGAATATGGGACGGCGACACTCATTACAGGAGAACGCAGTTTGGATAGTCTAGTTGGTGTAATTTTCCACGAAGCTGCGCATTCTTGGTATCAACATCTTTTCGGAATCAATGAAACTCATGACGAATGGTTTGACGAAGGTTTCACTTCTTATATCGAGCAACTTGGCTCATTGAATTGGAAGAAAGAAGCTATCCTACCGAACCCAAATCCAGGAGCATACGAAGGCTATTTTAATTTGGCAAAATCGGGCTTAGAAGAGCCAGCAAGCTTATTGGCCGATTATTATAACACCAATTTCGCGTATAGCTTACAAGCGTATTACAAAGGACAAGTAATGGCGATTCAGTTGGGTTATATTATTGGTGACGATGCACTAAAAGAGACTTTCAAACAATTTTACAAAGAATGGAAATTCAAACATCCAACGCCAAATGACTTCAAAAGAGTTGCAGAAAACGTTTCGGGAATCAATCTGAAATGGTATTTTAATTTGTTTGTAAACACGACGCGTTTTGTAGATTATGGAATTGAAAAAGTAAACAACAAGGAACTAAAAATCAACAATCTTTCTGATTTTGCTATGCCGATAGATGTTTTGGTAGAATACCAAGATGGTAGCAAAGAGTTATTTTATGTTCCGTTACGCGAGATGCGAGGTGAGAAGAAAGCAGAAACTTTTGCACCTTATCAAAACGTAAAACGAACAGTGCTTACCGATTGGTTTTGGACAAATCCTACCTATATCATCAAAACAGAAAAAAATATTAAAAAAGCAGAAATCGACCCGACCAAGCGTTTGGCCGATGTTAACCCTACAAACAACATCGCACTCTAATGCTATTAGCCGTAAACATAGGAAACTCTAACATGCGCTTTGCCGTTTTTGATGGAGAACAACAACTGAGAACTTGGACAATCAATAGTAAACCGTACCGAACAGAAGACGAACTGTTTGCTAAATTTAGCAGTATGTACAAGCCTTTCGGGATCGATTATAAACAAATTACCGACATCGTTATTGGGTCGGTTGTTCCGGTTCTCACCTTGCGTATTCAGGGCGCTTTGAGAGATATTCATGGTTTCGAGCCGATGATTGTCGATCGCAATACGCCTTCTTCCGTTCAGCACAAATCGAACCAAATGGGAACCGATTTGTATGCCAATGCCGTTGCTGCACATTATGGGAATTATCCTGCTTATAAGATTATTATCGACTTTGGTACAGCCCTAACTTTTTTAGGCATAGATTCGGTAGGAGAAGTAGGCGGCGTAGTAATTTCACCCGGTATCAATACTGCGATGAAATCATTGGTAGGAGAAACAGCTCAACTACCCGAAATAGAACTCATCCGACCCAAAAAAGTCTTAGGACTCGACACCGTTAGCTGCATGCAAAGCGGAATGGTTTATGGTTATCTGAGTATGATCGAAGGAATGATAGACCGCATAAACAGAGAAGTTGGTAGCGATGCGTTTGTGATTTCTACCGGTGGTTTGGGCGGAATTTTTTCACCGCTCACAACTAAAATTCAGGTCGATGATCGACTTCATACCATAAAAGGTTTAAAGAAACTTTACGAATTGAACCGATAATAAAAAAGCAACTTTAGAAATCTAAAGTTGCTTTTTTTATAACATTGTATCTTATATTTTTAACCTAAAATTTATTGCCCAAATAATGCATCATCTACTTTGTTTGGCAAAGTAACCTTCAGTAATGGTTCGGTTTCCATTGCTCTTTTTATCGCAAAAATAGCTTCATCATTTCTTGCCCACGAACGACGAGCGATACCGTTATTCACATCCCAATGCAACATCATTTTCAGACGTTTTCCGGCTTCTTCTGTTCCATCGAGTAACATTCCGAATCCGCCATTGATAACTTCACCCCAGCCTACTCCACCGCCGTTGTGAATAGAAACCCACGTTGCACCTCGGAAACTATCACCGATTACATTTTGGATCGCCATATCTGCGGTGAACTGAGAACCGTCGTAAATATTAGACGTTTCTCTAAACGGCGAATCTGTTCCCGAAACATCGTGATGATCACGTCCTAAAACAACTTCACCAATTTCTCTTTTGGCAATCGCTTCATTGAAGGCTTGTGCTATTTTTATCCGACCTTCTGCATCTGCATAAAGAATTCGAGCTTGAGAACCAACCACCAATTTATTTTCTTGTGCACCTTTTATCCAAGTGATATTATCTTGCATTTGTTGCTTGATTTCTTCAGGAGAATGTTGCATGATTTCTTCTAAAACTCGACAAGCAATTTCGTCTGTTTTCTGTAAATCTTCTTCTTTACCCGAAGTACAAACCCAACGGAATGGTCCGAAACCAAAATCGAAACACATCGGTCCCATAATATCCTGAACATAAGATGGGTATTTGAAATCGATTCCATTTTCGGCCATAACATCCGCTCCGGCGCGAGAAGCTTCTAACAAAAAGGCATTTCCGTAATCGAAGAAATATGTTCCTTTTGCAGTATGTTTATTGATAGCAGCTGCATGACGACGTAAACTTTCTTGCACTTTTTGATGAAACATTTCGGGATCTTCTGCCATCATAATATTGGCTTCTTCGATGCTCATTCCGGCAGGATAATATCCTCCCGCCCATGGATTGTGCAAAGAAGTTTGATCGGATCCTAAATCGATATAAACATTTTCTTCATCAAATTTTTCCCAAACATCGACTACATTTCCGTCATAAGCAATCGACACAACTTCTTGACTTTCTTTAGCTTTTTTTACACGTGCAACTAATTCATCCAAATCTTTGATGACCTCATCGACCCATCCTTGCTCGTATCGTTTATAGGTTGCCTCTGGATTGACTTCTGCCGTAACCGAGATAACTCCTGCAATATTTCCGGCTTTCGGTTGAGCACCCGACATACCACCAAGACCAGCAGTTACAAATAATTTTCCAGCTGTTCCTTTATCATCGATCTTACGAGATCCATTTAAAACCGTGATTGTAGTTCCGTGAACAATTCCTTGTGGACCGATATACATATAACTTCCGGCTGTCATTTGTCCATATTGGGTTACGCCTAAAGCATTGTATTTTTCCCAATCATCTTGTTTCGAGTAATTAGGAATCATCATTCCATTGGTAACCACCACGCGCGGTGCGTTTTTGTGCGAAGGAAAAAGTCCCATCGGATGACCCGAATACATCACCAAGGTTTGTTCGTCGGTCATTTCTGAAAGATATTTCATGGTAAGACGATATTGAGCCCAGTTTTGGAAAACAGCCCCATTCCCACCATAGGTAATTAATTCTTCTGGATGTTGAGCAACCGCAGGATCGAGGTTGTTTTGGATCATCAATTGAATGGCTTTTGCTTGGTCTGATTTTCCTGGATATTGGTCCAATGGACGAGCAAACATTTCATAATCGGGCATCAAGCGATACATATAAATCCGACCGAATTTTTCTAATTCTTCTCTAAATTCTGGTAATAATGTCGGATGATCTTTTGGATCGAAATAACGTAAGGCATTGCGCAAGGCCAATTCGATTTCGGTATTCGAAAGAATTTCTTTGCGTTTGGGTGCATGCGAAAATTCTGGATTTCTTTTTTTAGGTTGAGGAAGTTGAGTCGGAATTCCGGATTGTATTTGTTCTTGGAATGTCATGATTTTTGCAATTTTTCGATTCGAAATTAATCATTTCTTGTCGAAATAGGAAATCATTGTACGACGAGTTATCAAGATTATCCTTCAGGTATGGTTGGATACAATTCTTTCTCGTTGAGATGATTTATTGTTTTGGGCGAATAAATTCTCAAATCCGAAGTATCACATCCTACCAAAAACGTTTTGATATTGATCTACATCAAAAATAAAAACATGGATAATAAGTACCTTTGAATCATTAAGTAGATAGAAAATGAATTTAAGAGATCTTGCGAATCTGACGAAAGAATTTGCGAATACGCCGACGATGCCGGTTCTTTTTATGGGACATGGAAGTCCGATGAATGCGATAGAAGAAAATTCTTTTGTACAAGAAATGCGTGAAGTTGCAAAGAAAATTCCGACTCCGAAACTTATTTTGTGTATTTCTGCACATTGGGAAACGCTAGGTACAAAAGTTACAGCAATGGAGAAACCACCGACCATTCATGATTTTGGTGGATTTCCGCAAGCCTTGTTTGACGTGCAATATCCTGCGCCCGGATCGAGAGAATGGGCTACTTATATAAAAGATTTGGTGCAAGCAACTCCGGTGCGTTTGGACGAGGATTGGGGTTTGGATCACGGTGCGTGGTCGGTGATAAAACATTTGTATCCTGAGGCGAATATTCCGGTGATCGAGCTAAGTCTTGATTATAGAAAATCGGCAAAAGAACATTATGAATTAGCAAAAGATTTACAAAGTTTGCGCAACAAAGGAGTGCTTATTTTGGGTAGTGGAAATAATGTGCACAATTTACGTGCGATAGAATGGAGAAAAATCAATGATTATTTTGCGTTTGATTGGGCGATTGAAGCTAATGAAAAAATGAAGGAATTTATGGTGAAACACGAACACGAAAAATTGATTAATTTTTCTGCTCAAGGAATGGCTTTTCAGTTATCGATTCCGACTCCGGAACATTATCTTCCTATGCTCTATGCTTTGAGTTTGCAAAATGAAAACGACCAATTATCATTTTTTAATGATGCGCCGGTTGGGGGTTCGTTGTTTATGACTTCTGTGATTTTGGAAGCTTCTTGATCGGATAGAATAACCACAAGACAATAATTGCGGTGAGTGTTCCGAGTGCATTTGCCAACAAATCGAACCAATCGAAACTACGGCCGAAAGGCAGTAAGTGTTGAGCAACTTCGACTAAAAAGCTAACCGAAAACGTAAAGATAAAAACCAGCAAAAAGCGTAATCTATACGCATAATAGACCAAGATTGCCAAGCAAAAGAATAAGAAGAAATGGACAATCTTATCGGTATATTTAAAAGTAAAAAAAGGTTTGAAAAACGATATTTTACTGATACTTCCTGCAGATTTTGATGGCATTTGGGTCACCAAAATAAGAAAGGCTAGGTAACAATAAAATATCGTTTTGGGGTAGATTTTGTTATGCGCCAACCAACTCTTTGTAAGCATCGGCATCCATTAAATCGTTCAGTTCATCTGCATTTTCGATTTTCACTTTGATAATCCAACCTTCACCGTAAGGATCTGTATTGATATTTTCTGGTGAAGACTCTAAATCTGCATTGAAAGAAACTACTTCTCCACTGATAGGCATAAACAAATCAGAAACAGTTTTTACCGCTTCTACGGTACCAAAAACTTCTTCTCTGCTTAGGGTTTCGCCTTCTGTTTCTACGTCAACATAAACGATGTCTCCTAATTCACCTTGTGCAAAAGCGGTGATCCCAATTGTTGCAACATCTCCTTCAACAGCCACCCATTCGTGGTCTTTACTGTACTTTAAATTTGATGGAAAACTCATACTATTTTTTTGTTTTGTTAATATTTGGTTTGTTAATTTCCGAAGGTAAAGGTAGCACTTAATCCGGTACGAATCGTAGAAATTGGATAGGCGGTTGAAAGTTTATACTTCGAAATGTTCTGATCCCAATAGAATTTGATATTCAAGTTTTGACTTAAATTATAATCTGCCGAGAACATAAACTTCATAATTTTCTGTCCACCAACAATTTGCGAATCTTCGTTTCCGAAGCTGAATTTACGCAATCTACTTTCGTTATCTCGTACCGAAAAATCACCACGAACATTCAAATCTCCTCGTACTGTTTTGGTTCTACCTTGGTAACGCATCTTGAATTTTAAATCCTTAAAGATATAGCCAAATCCGGCGATGATTTCGTTTCCGTAATCTTCGTTGATTGTATAGCTATCAAAATTAAGCTGTAGCATACGATCGCGGTTATATTGCGCTCTGAACTGGAAGTTGTTACGCAAAGTAACATCTACACCAATCAATGGGTTGAAAGCTTCTACCATAGCCACCGAAGTAAATAAATAAGGTGATGTACTATTAGCCGACGGTAAATCTAACGACGGATTATTGTAGAAAATATTCGATTGTACTCCAGTTACTGTGTACGATGATTGGTAACTATGCGAGATTTCTACCTGATCGAACCATTTGCTGATAATCGGCATATTGGTAAGTCCTGTGTACGCAATTCGCCAATTGGGCGCTGGGATTTTTCGGTTCCAATCTTTGCTTTGTTTACTCGCCGATTTTCCTTCTACGGCAGATACAAATGCTGGTAGGATAACATCATACCTAGAAAAAGATTCTTCGTTATCTCCACCCCCGATAGTTACTACATTATCGCGGAAGTTTTGGTACATCTCATCGCGGTTCGTGAAAGCGGTTCTCACACTGATATTACTAATGTTAAGGTTCGCCATCTCGTTGACAAATCCATTGTATTCGCTACCCAAAAGGTTGAAGCCCGAATGATAATTGCGGTAATCTTTGTTGCGTTTCACATCCAAATCGATACGGAAATCTGGCATCGGTTCGATGAGTGCTGTCGCCGTAAAATTACTCGATTTCATTACTTGATAAGGTTCTAACATCAACTCGTCATTGGTAATATATCCACGTTCTACGAAATTACGTTTGATATCGAAATCGGTTCCGTACACAAATCCGAAACCTGGCATATCAGACGCCATACCAAAGAAACCTGGCTCACCGTATAGCCCCGGAACTACCGCTCCGTTGTTTTGACTATAATTGAATTGTGCTTTCTTCAACGATCCTAAAACCATCCAAGCAATATCTTTCATTCGATATTGATTTTTGAATTTGAATTTTTGATTATTAAGTCTTCGTCTGAATTTAGAATTCGCTCGTTCTGCATTGGCATTATTGATTGAATCTATTTCGCTTTGTTTTCCTTTTCGGATCGAATCGTATGCACGATAACCTTTGAATTCTGGATAGAATTTCTGGAAATCGAAATCTCCTAACAATGAAATCGTATTCGAGTTTTGCGCCGTACCATTCCCTAAGTTTCTCATTCGACCATTCTCATCTTCGAACTGACTCAAACCGCGAGAATATGCACGCCAATTATACGATGATGTGAAACCGAATTCCATATTCACCCAATTGGCATACGGCAAGAAACGGAAAGGTAATTTATAATTCAATTGCAATTGTTGATCGTAATTAACAGGTCTGCCGACTGAGAACATATTTTGCCAAATCAGGTTTTGATCTAATTTGTAAAAAGCCGTTCCATCGTTCAAGGTTTGCGTAGAAGATGTGAGATCGACACGCAACGAGCGAGTAAGATCAAACCCAAGATTATATTGCCATCCGAACAAGAAATTACTACTGTACATTGCTGGCATCAATAAGCTATTTCCTCCGGTATAAGAACTAAGATCACGGTATTGATTCTCGGTATAGGTACGATTGATATCGGTACGGAAAGAGAAACGAGTTGGCACAGGATTGATGTTGAACTCTTTGACAAACCGTAGATATTTAGCCGATTTTGCTGTGTCTTGCACCGCATGCCAATTCTTAAATGGCTCTATCGACTTGAATCGGAATCCGTAGTTATAGTTCAACGAAGCACGTAAGTTCTGATTGATATTATATTTGGTATAAATATCTCGGTAATATTCGTCTGCATACGAGAAAGATAACGCAAAGTTCGATGGATCGTAGAAACGCTGTGGTTGACGATTGTTCGGGTTACGAATCTTTCTAATGTTGCTAAACGAGTAACTCTTGTATCGAGTATATTGACGAACCGTTTTGGCTAACTCTTTTTTGTTCGGCGCTTCATTCATCAAAATATCATTATCCAAAGGATTGTATTTCGGGTCGATGAAACTTTCCATCATGGTAAAGTTAAACGGCACTTCCATATTCCATTTCTTCGGCATCAACTTATCCAACTTAGCATCTACATTCACCGAATATTCTTTGATATCTTCTTGGCTACGTTCGATTGGTCCTTGATCAACCGCTCCGAAACCATTCGACATTACACGACCGGTTAATTGTACATTGGCAAAATCACCCAAGTTAAAGGTAAGACTTGCATTGGCTGCATAACCTCCTTTGTTGTCGATATCACTCAAACGCAACTCATTTACCCAAACCAAAACTTCTTTTTCTGCAGCTCCTCCGCCAGAACGTAAACCGATCATCAAAGAAGAAACATTTCCTAAAGTCGGACGACCTTTTACATAAATAATCTTATTCGGATTTGCCTCATCTACCGTATAAGCAAAACGTTGATTGTTGACAAAGTTTTCGGTATCACGAAGTTTTTTGGCATCGGTAAAATAATCCGATAATAAAGAGATAAAGTTTTCTTCTGGCCAAATATCATTCACAGAAGTTGCTGATCTTGGTGTGTATTTCAACGGAATCTCGTACTCGTAATAGTTGTCTGCATAATCAGAACCGAAACGGATAAATAATTTAGTAGTTTCATCCAACTGATTGCTTGTAACGTCTAAAAGGTTCTGAGCAGAAACAAACATTTCTATTTTTTTGTATCGACGTAAATCTAAGTTTACATTCTTGATCACTCCTTTTGCAGAACTTGGTCCTCTGAATTTTGTTTTGATGGTCATCGAAGACTCATTCATATTCTGATAACCTGTTGCACCTTGCAAATGCTCACGAGATACTCCTGGAGGCAACGTATAGCGCGGTTGAGAATTACTATTTTGCTCTAAGTTCACTTCTCCGATTTCTAAATCGGATACAAAACTATCTTCTGCTTGTCCTTCTGAACCAGCAATCCCCTGATCGGGATAAATATTTTTGGTATAACGTCTCCATTCGCTTCGTACCATATCAAAAGTACCAAAACGCAAAGTTGTTTCTTCTTGGAAACCACGCATCACCATTCTCATATATCGAGCAGAAGTAAGAACACTTTGTGCCTGATCGATATTGTCTTGCGAAATATCATCTACCCCATCATTGTCCACATCAAGATCAAAACCATCTACCGGAATCCGAACTTGGTACCATTTTACTGTAGAATCTTTTCCGTTGGCGAAACGAACATTTACTTCTTTTCGGGCAACAATTTTCGAGTTGGTAGGATCTTCTAAATCTTGACGATTAATTTTTAAAGTGTATTGAAGATAATTTTCGGTCTGATCCAAATTAAAATCCTCATTAATATCTTCCGTGTCCGGACGCAAACTCGAAGCATGCATCGCATTGTCGGTAGATGAGTTTCCTTGCGGATTTCTATAATATTGATAACGACCTTGTATCGTTTTCCCAATCTGATGCCCATCATATCGTTTATCTAAAAAGAAAAGATAGTTATCGTTCGCCGGGTCGAGTTCTCCGGTAATCGGATTTGTGTCGGTGAAATTATATTTCGTTGCTTCTTCGGCATCCGTTAAACCATTGAAACCTAAATCTTGCATTTTTCTGTTGGCTCCTTCCGTTTCGAAAGTATAAAGAAGCGGCGTCGATTTTGGCGTTTTACCCCACGAAGTTTCTTCAGCTTCATACGAACTTCCCGGGAATGGCATTCCGTTCTCGAAAGCCAATTCACCATCTTTTAGAATATCTTCGGATACGCTTCCTAAATGAATCAATAATTCACCATCGCCACCATTTCCGTCTGCATACGGGTCCATCATCCAAAACTCTAAATATTCTACATTATTTTCTACAAGGTTAGAAACCGTCAAAGCACGCATCGTTGCTCCCCAATTCTCGGTATCATTTTGGTTCGGATTGATGTTGTACGGACCACGAAGTTGTGGATAAAACGTCATATCAAAAGTACTTAGGTAGGATTGAGTTCCTGCCATGATATCGCGCTGATCGAAAAGTTCTTTCATTTCTACACGACGAGAACGGTGATTCGAAATATCATTATCCGAAAGAGGTGACGTGCCTCCCATCCCATAAAAACGAGGATCGATCGTGTACCAAGACAACATTTTTCGACCATTGTTGAAGGCTAAATTATCGGTTTGATTTCCATGCGGAAAATATGGATGTATATTCATATTCACTCCGGCAGGTCTTCCTGGTGTACTGGCAAACTTCCAGCTGTTAGGATCCATCAAACTAATATTGGTTTGTGCGTCCTCAAAATCATCAATATACGAGTAACCTTCTGTTGCTTTATTGATGCCCGGCAACAAATAGGCTCCTTCTGCATTGAAGGTAATATTCGACGGATCTTCTGTTTGCACTCCCGGCAAATAATTCGCCATTCTGGTCAACCATTCGCTTTGAGTATTGATCTGGGTATTTACTCCAAAAATTGTATTGTTAACAGCTTCGCTACCAAATTGTGTTTTTTGGGTTACTGGTCTTTCTTGATAATTGACCATCGTTGCTCCCACCACAAATTTTTCTGAGAAGTGATGTTCGGCATTCAAACCAATAAAACGTTTTTTCTGCAAGTTGAACGTCGCTTGATTTTCCATACTAATATTGATCGGCGTACCAGAATCTTTCAATTGTTGGTTGATGATTTTCACTCGACCTAATTGGTAATCCACCGTATAATCTACCCCTTCTGTTAGGGTTTGTCCGTTCGCGGTTACCACCACCGAACCTTGTGGCACGTTGAAAGCACCTAATGCTACCCCATCGCCAACGGTTCCTTTGTATCGACCAGTAAGACTATATCGATTGGCCAATTTTTCTTGAATCAATGTGGCGGGTAATTTCGTATAAATCCCATCAAAAACATATTGATCGGCAATTCCCGGATCGAGTTGTTGGCGAAGATAATCACCAAAAGGTTCAACCGTAGTAAAGATAATTGCGCCACGCTGCACATCGACAGTAATTCCACTTACAAAGTCGAATTTACCATCTCCGTACGTAGTGGTCGTTCCGTCTCTATTTTCTTGCGGTTGCCCAGATTGGTTCAGGCGGTCCATATGCAAAGCTTGCAAAAGCGTCTGATCTGCAATATTGGTATTTGGTAAATAGTTAACCGTACCCGAAGAATTTTGTCCATTATCTTTGAACATGATATTCATCGTAAAATCCTGAGGATCTAATCCATACGCATTCAACGAGTAAATATTTTTCATCATCAAATCCCAGGTTGGCGATTTGGTATTGATTACAGCATTTGGCTTGATGAGCTTGGTAATCAAAGTATTACTTCCACCATCTGACATATCTCCGACACTGTACACCTGATTTCCTACTTGGTATTGATAAGAAATCGCTAATAAATCGTCTCCATCTACCAAAGGCGAATTCAATGAAATATACCCCAATTGTGGATAAAAAGTATATTCACTTGGGTCTAATTTTCTAACATTCTCATTGATTGCATAATGCTCACCATCGACAAAAGTTTGTCCGTTATACGAATAACCATTGAGTAAATTTCGAGCATTACTGATATTTCTATCGGTACCGATAAGCGAAGAAACCGAATTATAAATCGCTCCATTTACTGGGTAAGAAGCTGCATTATCTTCCCCTAAATCGCGAAGCGCAATAATCGAACGTCTGTTATTTACATTTCCACCAGAGCGGTCGATTTTCCAAACTTCGACACGAGTAATGTTGGTTTGACTTGAAATACCTGGATAATTTTTCAGGGCGCGATCATAGTTATTTCTAAAATAATGTCCTAAAAAGAAGTGTTTATTGTATTCGTAATTTTCTGCAAAAATATTAAACTCGCTCATCACACCACCGCCTTGTACGGTAATGCTTTTACCTTCTGATCGTTGTTCAGAAAAAACAGCGGTTACGTTGGTGTTCCCGAATTTCAGGTCGGTTCTTACCCCAAACAAAGATTGCGAACCTTTGATCAAAGAGTTTGTCAACGGCATCGAAATATTCCCCAACTCTACATTTTGTAAAATATCATCGTCACCTGCAAACGGATCTAATTTGTTTGCAACAGCTTTGCGCCATTGTAATTTGGTTTGATTTTCGAACGCAAAACCCGATTGTGTATCGTAGTTCATTTTGAGCTGTAAATTTTCTCCTACTTTACCCAAAACACTAAGTTGCATTCTTTGCTGAAGATCGATTGTTAGCGTATTTCTATTTTGCGGCAACAACATCGGGTTGTCTATTTTCTGTAAGAAAACTCCCAAATCGATGTTGGCATACCCTTGCGGAGTAAGCGAAATTTCACTTCCGCCGAAAATAGATTCAAATGCTTTTGATTTTATCTGAAACGTCGGAATGATATTCGCTAACTTATCTTGTTCTTTATCTCCGAATTGTAATTCGCGATAATATTGATCGTTTGTTTGTGATTTGATTCGATAATATTTATTGATTTCTTGACTTTGTACCAAGTCTAAATATTCTTTTCTCGATAAATAAATCGGTTCGGCAACCAAAGAAGTTCCGATCATCGGATATAAAATATATCGACCATATACGGCATCATATTCTACCGTATATTCGATTTGATTTTCTAAAAATAATCCTCCCGATTGATGATTAAACGGGAATTTTAGGGTGTCTTGTTCTTGCGCATTTGCTACATTACATAAGCCAAAAAAGACGAGTAATGTTTGCAGAACAAAGGCGGTAGAGTATATATTTTGTCTCAAACTGATCAAAGATTTTTTAGGGTTTCTTTTACTAAAGTTTCAACGGTTACATCCGCATTTTTGCTCAACACTTGATCAATGGTTTTTTCGGCCATCTTGCGCGGAATTCCTAAAACTTCTAATGCAGATAACGCTTCGATGCGTGTTTTATTTTTGGCTGGTAAAGAATTAACATCTTCTAGGTTGATTTCTTCTAACTTATCTTTCAGATCAATAATAATTCTTTGAGCAGTTTTGGCGCCTATACCTTTCACGGTTTGCAACAACTTTGCATCTTCTGTATGAATTGCAACTTGTATTTCTTTTGGCGACAAAGTCGACAACATCATCATCGCAGAAGCAGGTCCTACTCCGTTGACACTAATAAGTTTCAGGAAAATAGAACGTTCTTCTTTGGTATTGAAACCATATAATAGGTGCGCATCGTCGCGAATTATTTGTTGGGTGTAGAGCGTAATCAATTCATCGATTACCAAACCAGAATATGTGTTTAGGGATATGTTTACCCAATAGCCAACTCCATTACAATCAACAACTGCATAGGAAGGATGAACTTCTACAAGTCGCCCTCTAAGTTGTGTTATCATCCGAATAAATTTATATCTAAGGTGTTAATGAAATCCAAAAATACAATTTATTTAATGATTAGAAAATATTTATCTTTTTGATTATAGGCAATACTCTGCTGCATCGATTTGCAAAACTTCTTTGCTCGGTGAAATGTAGGGAATGTTGAGTTCTAATCCACGTAGAATAAACAGAATTCCTAAGATTAGGGTGATGATTGGTAGGATTTTAAGAATTTTTTGACGCCATTCTAAACTGATAAAATTCCCAAACAAAACTGTAAGAAACATCAGCGGAATTGTTCCTAATCCGAAAAAAAACATAAACAGCGCACTTTGCTTGAAAGACCCCACGCCGATTGCAGCGGTAAGTGCAGCATATACAGCTCCACAAGGTAATAAACCATTGAGTAAGCCGGTAGTATAAAGTGAAGAGAAATCTTGTCGTCTCAAATAACGACCAAGACCTATTTTTACTTTTAGTAGGATGGCTTGTAAAGGTTTCGCATTGATGCTTTGATTATCGAAAAATTTTGGAATCAATACCATAATAATCATCAATACACCAATTGCGATACTAAGATAATTTTGGAATCCTACCAAGCTAAAACCTTCACCTATCAATCCAAGGGTAAGCCCCAAAAGGGTGTACGTTGTTACACGCCCGAATTGATAGGTGAGATTTTTTAGGGTAAATTTTAATTTATTTTTAGCACTCAACCCGATAGAAAGGGCAATCGGGCCACACATTCCTACACAATGTAGGCTTGTAGCAAAGCCTAATCCGAGTGCTAAAAGAATTAACGTTTGTGCCATCTAAGTGGTTTTTTCAACAAATACTTTTCGCCATTCATTTCCCATGAAAGAGCCAAATCGTATTCGCCTGGAACCAAATTTACTGAGGAGATTAACATTTCTTTTCTTCCGTTTAGTTTTAGCGGTTTCAGATAATCTAATTCTTGATTATTTGGACGCAAAAGATAAACAGTTCCTTCGGTTATGGTATAATCTTCTGGAAAGATAAGTTTGAAACCGTTGGCTTGTTCTACAACTTCTGGATGAGTTGCCAAAAGATTAGCGCGCGATTCGGCTTCTATATCTTTCTCGAAAGTTAACGATTTTTCGTAATAATTATCGGTAACTAATTCGCCAACATCACCGGCCATAAAAAGTAAGCTTAAGATAAAAATCATAAACATACCAAGGGCAACGGCTATACCGTGTGCCCAAGTGAATTTAAACTTCATATAAATTAATATTTAAAAGGAGCCGAGAAACTTGTTTTGTATTTATCGATTATCTCTCCTTTGTCATTAACCAATCCGATTGTTATTCTTTCTTTGTACGATGTAACTTCGTTTTTAGGAATTTTTAATTTGAATTTACCTTGTACAATTCCACCTTTTTCCAATTGGATATGGTTGGCACCTTGGTACATTTCCACCACCGATTGGTCATGTGATAACAATTTAATTTTTACTTCCTGTGTTTTATTGGTTTTGTTGGTTAGTGTATATTCATATTGGTTGACATAATATTGTCCTTCTTCAACATAATCCGATCCAACAACTTTTAGATACTTAGATTCTACCATTGGACGGTTAATTATAAAGGTAGTCATTACCCCTAAAAGAGCAATCAGAGCTACTGTGTACGCCATCATTCGTTTATTGAAATGGAAAGGCTCACCTTTTTTGATGTTATCCTCTGATGCATAACGAATCAATCCAGTTGGAAGATTTACTTTCTCCATTACCTCGTCACATGCATCGATACAAGCAGTACAGTTTACACATTCTAATTGGATTCCGTTACGGATATCAATTCCTGTAGGACATACCACCACACATTGTCCACAATCGATACAATCACCTTTACCTTCAGCTTTTCGGTCTTCATTTTTTCTAAATTTTGCACGACCTACTCTTCCTTCACCACGGCGATAATCGTATGCAACATTGATCGTGTGCGAATCAATCAATACCCCTTGGAAACGTCCGTAAGGACACACCAAAGTACAGGCTTGTTCTCTAAACCAAGAGAAAACGAAATAGAATAAACTAGTAAAAATAACTAAACCAATAAAGGTTGACGCATGTTCGATTGGTCCTTCTTTCACTAAGTCAATCAACGCATCTGCTCCGATGATATAAGCCAAGAAAACGTTTGCAATCAAAAAAGATAAAATGGCAAAAATGGTCCATTTCATTAGTTTTTTTCTAATCTTTTCTTCGTCCCATTCTTGTTTATCCAATCGGATTTGTTTTGGCCGATCACCTTCTATCAAATATTCAATCGGACGGAAAACCATTTCTAAAAAGATGGTTTGCGGACAAACCCAACCACAAAATAATCGACCATATACCATTGTAAAAAGGACGATAAAAATAATGGTTGTAATCATTCCGATTGCTAAAAGGAAGAAATCGGAGGTGAAAAACGGGAATCCGAATAGAATAAATTCACGACTTAAAATATCAAATTTAAACAATGGATTACCATTCGGTAATTTTACAAACGGAGTTACCACGAGAAAAGTTAGGAGAATGTAGGCAACTATCTTTCGGCGCGTAGTAAATTTTCCGCTCGGTTTTTTAGGATACACCCACTTTCTTTTACCGGACTTTTCCATTGTCCCGATCGACGAGCGTACCGATTCATCCATTTGTTGGAATTCTTCTTCTTTATTTTTTTTTATATTGCTCATGGTACCTTATAATTGTTTTGTTCTTATACGACAAAGAGAGAAAACCATGCCAGTTCCCTCTCTTTGTTTATGATATATGTATGTTAAGATTTGGGTTAGAAATCTTATTTTTTAGCTTTCCAAGCTTCTACCAATTCTCCTTGTGGAGCGGCAGCACCATCTGCAGGCGTTAATGTTTTTTCTACTTGATTAATGTAGTATACATATGACGCTACTTTTTCGATGTTCAATCCTGATAATTCACCACGTTGACCGAATGCTCTCATCTGAGGGTTTGTAGGAGATCCGTCATAAATAATGGCATAAATGTTATAGAATAAACTGTCATTTACTTGATTTACCCAATAGTCGTCGGTTAAGTTCGGCCCAATTCCTCCTTTTCCTCCTTCCATGTGACAAAGCGTACATTGTGTATTGAAAATTAATTTACCTTGTTCTACAACAGCAGGATCATTAAACTTATTTACTGCACCATCAATCGTAATATCATTTTCTACTGCCCAGATTGAATCTTTGATATTTAGGATTTTTTCTTCTTGCGCATATTCTACTTCTGCATGAGCAAAATCTGTAAACCCATAGGCTAATAAATATACAACACAGAATACAATTCCGAACCAGAATAACGATAACCACCATTGTGGTAAAGCGTTATCCAACTCTTTGATTCCATCAAAACCGTGGTCGATAATAATTGCTTCTTCTTCTTCTTTGGTTTGACGTTGATTAGCAGAACTCACAAGGTTTTTCATATAACCCTTTTTCTTTTTCGCTAAATATTCTGCTTTATCTTCTTCTGTTAATTGCTGAAACTTTTGTGATTCAACTAATTTATTAATTGCATTAATAATCAATAACATCACCAAAGAGATTCCCATTACTGCCCAAACGATTCCTTGTTTTAGTGCAGCAACAATGTGTGCAATTGAGTTATCAATCATCCCTTTGAAACCAGGTTCTACGATATTTTCTACCGGAGTCACCATCGCAAATGCCAGCAATACAGCTAACAAGGTCAGCGGAATAAAGATGTAGGCGGGTGTACGTAATTTCATAGTGTTTTAAATTTTGTCTTCTGTATCATCGTCTTCTAAAGGTAGATTCTCTACTTCTTCGTAGGATTTCTTGGGTTTTTTCCATACCAAATAAAACGTTCCGAGGAAGAATATCACAAACAACAACAGCGAGATGGTCTGTAATATCGATGAAAAATCATAGCTAGAGAACGACTCTTTGAAATATTTTAACATTAGTTACTGGCTGTTTGTGTTTCTTGTGCTTTGATATCGGTACCTAAACGTTGTAGGTAAGCGATAAGTGCAACAATTTCTCGATCACGAAGCGGGACAAATTTGTCTCCTTCTTCTTTCTCACGTTTAGCCCATAAATCTTTCAAGTCAGCTGCATCGTTGAAAATACTTTTCTCAATTGCAATTGCTTGTTTTTGCATAGAAACTTTCATGCTATCAAAATCTTCTTCTGAATATGGCACACCCAAGGCTGCAAGGGTACGCATTTTGTCTGCAGTAAGAGTTACGTCCAATACATTTTCGATAATCCATGGGTAGCGCGGCATAATAGAACCTTCTGAGGTTGCTCTTGGATTCCACATGTGTTTGTAATGCCATGCGTCTGGGTTTTTCCCTCCTTCTCTATGTAAATCAGGACCGGTACGTTTTGATCCCCATAAGAATGGATGGTCATAAACAAATTCTCCAGCTTTAGAATACTCTCCATAACGTTTTACCTCGTCACGGAACGGACGAATCATTTGGGTATGACAAGCATTACATCCTTCTCTTATATAGATATCACGACCTTCTACTTCTAATGGTGTATATGGTTTTACACTTGAAATAGTTGGTACGTTTGATTTTACAACAATTGTTGGTACAATTTCTACCAAGCCTCCGATTGCTAAAGCAACAAAAGCTAAAACAGTTAATAATTTCGGAGTTCTTTCGATCCAACCGTGAACTTCTTCACCTTGCTGACGAGCAGCCGATTTTTTAGGCAATGCAGGTGCCTGAACTTCTTCATCACGAATGAATGAACCAGAACGAGCAGTTTTCCATACGTTGATAATCATTAAGATTGTTCCTAATAAATATAATGTACCTCCGAATGCACGCAATGGGTATAACCATTGTTTAAGGATTGTTACTGTTTGTAGGAAGTTCGGGTAAGCTAAAGTACCGTCTTCTGCAAATTGTTTCCACATTAAACCTTGTGTCCAACCAGCAACATACATTGGGATTACCCAGAATAAAATACCAAAAGTAGCAATCCAGAAATGGGCATTTGCCATTTTGATTGAGGCTAATTTTGTATTGAAAAGTTTTGGTACGATATAATAAATAATACCGAAAGCCATGAAACCATTCCAACCTAAAGTTCCTACGTGTACGTGAGCTGGTACCCAGTCGGTAAAGTGTCCAATTTTATTTAACGTTTTAGTTGCCAAAAGCGGTCCTTCGAAAGTCGCCATACCATAACAAGTAAGTGCTACCACGAAGAATTTAAGGATAGGATTTTCACGAACTTTATCCCAAGATCCACGAAGGGTTAATAAACCATTCAACATTCCTCCCCAAGACGGTGCAATCAACATAATCGAGAAACCTGTTCCTAATGCTTGTGCCCAACCTGGTAAAGCGGTGTAAATAAGGTGGTGAGGACCAGCCCAAATATACACGAAGATCAAAGACCAGAAGTGAATAATCGACAATTTATACGAGAAGATAGGACGATTTGCTGCTTTTGGCACGAAGTAATACATCATCCCAAGAACTGGCGTTGTCAAGAAGAATGCAACCGCATTGTGACCGTACCACCATTGTACTAACGCATCCTGAACTCCCGAATAAATTGAATATGATTTAGGTGCCATTAAATTAAAATGCACCGGTAATTCTAAGTTATTAAAAACGTGCAACATGGTAATCCCTGCCCACGTACCGATATAGAACCAAATAGCTACATATAAGTGACGCACGCGACGTTTACCAATCGTTAAGAACATTTGAACCCCAAACAACACCCACGTAAGCGCAATCAAAATATCGATTGGCCACTCGTGTTCTGCATATTCTTTGGTTGTATTGTACCCTAAGATAAAGGTAACAAAAGATGAAACGATAAATAATTGCCACCCCCAGAAAACGGTCCAACTCATTACATCGCTATACATTCTTGTTTTGAGTAAGCGTTGCAACGAGTAATAAGCTCCAGAGAAGAAGCTGTTTCCTACGAAAGCAAAAATTGCGAATGTGGTATGAATCATCCGTAGACGACCAAAACCTAAGGTTCCTTGAGAATTAATGAGGCCTTGAATATTTCCTCCGATTGTATTATCATCAGACCCGAAAAGGTATTCTGGTAATTCAGGGAAGAACAACAAAGTTGCTACTAAAATTCCAAAAAAGAATGCCATCACACCCCAAAAGAGTGTAGCATAAACAAAGTACTTTACGATTTTATTATCGTAACTAAACGTCTGCATTTGCATTATGTGTCAATTTTATCTTTATCTTTATTAACTTTCTTATCGTCTTTCAACATTCGCACCGCTGGCGATTCATCTTCATCAAATTGGCCTGTTTTATATCCTAAAAAAAACAAACTCAAAAACAAAATCCCTAAACAGAGACTCATCACTATGGTCAATATAATTACTCCCATAACTCTTGCAAAATTACAAACCGCAATAAGATTTCACAATGATTTTCTTCATCACAAAAGAAATCTTTTCAATTTATAATCATTCTAAATATTATCGAACAATTTTAGCGGTTATTCTCGACCCGAAGGTAGCAAATAAAATGACAGAAGCCGAACTTATTGGCATTAATATCGCTGCTACAACTGGTTCTAAATATCCTGTTACCGCGAAAGATAATCCGATTACATTGTACAAAAACGAGATAATAAACGCCGCTACCACAAGGCGCATTGTGTATTTTGACATTTTCATAAACCAAGGAATTCGTTGAAATTCTTTCGCATCCAAAATCCCATCACATGATGGTGAAAAGCTATTCATACTTTCGGAGATTGCCACACCCACATCGCTCTGTTTTAGAGCTCCAGCATCATTAAGACCATCTCCAAGCATCATCACTTTTTTTCCTTCTTTTTGTAATTTCTCAATATACACCAATTTATCATTTGGCGATTGATTGAAATTCAAGATAGATCCTTCCGGAAATATTTCTGCAAGATACGCTCTTTCTGCATCATTATCACCCGAAAGTACATGTAATTTATAAGCGTGCAATTTTTCTAACACTGTATGCAAACCTGCACGATATGTGCTGGTATAAATATATCTACCCAAGACTTCGTCATCTATTTTAATATAAACAACCGTCTGATTGATTGCATTTTCCTTCGTTGCTTGCACAAAATCTCTCGAACCGATTTGCACCAATTTCCCATCGACAACTCCTTGTTGTCCTTTTCCGATTATCTGTACATAATCTTGTACTTTTGCCGAAGTTTCTACATCTAACATCGCGTACAAAGAACGCGACAAAGGGTGATTCGAATTTCGAAGAACAACTTTCACCATCTTTTTCTGCTCGTCTGACAACTCTGTGCCTTCGTACAAAATCTGATCGACTTCGCTTACGGTAATCGTTCCGGTTTTATCAAGAACAACATCGGTTACTTCGGCCATTTTTTCGATGGTTGATGTATTTTTGATATAAAAATCTTTGTTTCCGAAAATGCGCATCATATTTCCCAACGTAAACGGCGAAGAAAGTCCGAGTGCACAAGGACAAGCAATAATCAGAATTGCGGCAACCACATCGAGAACACGAGAAGAATCAACGATATACCAATAAATTCCGGCCACTAAACAAAGTGCCAAAATAATATAGGTAAAATATTCTGCTACGTAGTTTGTTAGAATATTGAGTTCTGAATCGTTTTTCTTGAACGCGTCATTGTTCCACAACTGTGTAAGGTAACTTTGTTTAATGTCGGCAATCACTTCCAACTCTACAGCTGGCCCAGAAATTCTGCCTCCAGCAAAAATTTTATCACCTGCTTTTTTCTGAATCAATCGAGATTCTCCGGTCACAAAACTGTTGTCCACCATCGCATCTCCTTTCATCAGAATTACATCGGCAGGAATTAATTCTTCATCACGAATAAGAATTCTATCACCTTTTTTTAGGTCAGATAATAAAATAGGAACTTCTTTATTATCAACAATTTTGGCAACGGCAATCGGATAGAATGATTTATAATCTCGATCGAATGCCAAAGTATTGATGGTTTGTTGTTGAAACCATTTTCCGGTCAACATCAGAAATATCAAACTTGCCAATGTATCGAAATAACCCGGACTTAAATCAAAAATAATATCATACGTACTTTTGAAGAAAATCACAAAAATCCCTAAAGTAATCGGTACATCGAGGTTAACGATTCCGTTTTTCAGTCCTTGCCAAGCTGATTTATAATAATCGGTCGCCGAATATAAAAATACCGGCAACGCCAACAAGAACATTCCCCAACGGAAAACTTCTTTATTTTCTTCTAACCAAGATTCTTTTACGCTTCCGAAAAATTCTACATATTCTGGAAAAGACAACAACATGATGTTTCCGAAACAAAAACCGGCAACCACCAATTTTGCGACCAAAGAACGATCGACTTTATTTTTCTTATTTTTATCGACAGAATTAAGATTCACCGAAGGTTTATACCCTAAATCGGTCATTAATCTTGCCAAATCCCCCAAACTTAGTTCAGCATCACGATAGGTGATCTGTACATTTTTTTGAGTGAAATTGACATGAGATGATATAATATTTGGGTTGATAGTTTCTAAACTCTCTAACAACCAAACACATGAAGTACAATGAATTACCGGCACATGAAAAGTAACCACCGTAACGCCATCGTCTGAAAAATCAACTACCTGATTGAAAATTTCGGGCGTATTGAGAAAATCGAACTGATGAGCATTCCGTTGATCGGGTCGCACACCTGCATTTCGATTCAATTCATAGAAATCTTTAAGATCATTGACATTCAAGATCTCATAAACGGTTTTGCAACCTTGGCAACAAAACGCTTTCTCATCAAATACAACGCGTTCCTCCTCTATTTGCTGCCCACAATGGAAACATTGTTCTGCCATACTTTTACAAAATTACTTTCGAATCCCGAGAAATACTCCTATATTTGCATGACTTAAGTCATAATAAATAACTCTATGTCAGAATTTAACGAAAATGTAGAAACAATCAAAGCTTTATTCGAACATCCTGAAAAACTTGGTGTTTTTAGTACCGAGGATTTAATCGAATTCAATGCTGAGAAAAAGATTCTTAATCTGAAAAAAGCTGACGAAATCATACAAGAGGGAGCTACCCCAAAAGGGATTTATTGCATGATCAAAGGTACGGCAAAATTATTTAAAGTCGGTTTCAACGGGAAAGAGCAAATTTTACGTTTTGTAAATGAAGGAGACATTATCGGCTACCGTTCTATATTAAGTCAGGAAGTATTTGGTGCTTCGGCAACTGCGATGAGCAATTGCGAGATTTATTATGTGCCCGAAAAATTCTTCATAAAATTATTAGAAGTTAATCCAAAATTAGCTTTCAATATTTTACAACGTATTGCCAAAGATTTGGGCGAATATGCCAGAACGATTACCTATTTGGCACAGAAAACTGTTCGCGAACGTTTGGCTGAAGTTTTACTTTTACTCGAAGCAAAATTAGGAACTGATAAAGATGGTTTTATCAACATTTCGCTTACGCGCGAAGAAACTGCCAACCTGATCGGGACTGCAACTGAATCGGCTATTCGATTGATTTCGGAATTTAAACAAGATCACTTAATCGAAGTGGAAGGAAGAAAAATAAAAATTATAGAACATCAGAAACTCACCAAATTGGGGCATGTTATACTGTAAAAAAACAGTTATAGATTTTATCCTACCAAAAAGAGTTCAGTTTTATTATCCATAAAATTTATCGAATCAAGGGAAATCAATCGTATTTTGATTTCCCTTTTGTTATTTCTTTTTTAGATATTCTTTTCGAATATTTTCGGGTAATTTTTCGATTGCGTAACGCAAAGTCGTTCTTGGCAATTCTTGCGCAAACGCATCGAGAAAAGTCAACAAACTCACCTCATCAATATTTCCCATTTCACGCAACATCCAACCATTTGCTTTGTGCATCAAATCATGTGGATGAAGAAGATTTTTGTGTACAATTTGGGTAACAATCGAAAATTCTTTTTGTTTGATGAAATACAAAGTCGATACTACTGCCATGCGCTTCTCCCACAAAGAAGCCGAATCTGCCAAACGATAGAGAATTTCTTCTTGGTTTTGATGAAAAGCATAATGTCCAAGAATTTTATAACACGAAGAATCGACCAAATCCCAATTATTGAAACTTGCGGTATGCAACAAATAAAAATCGACAATTGCCTTTTTTTTTGTCCAATCTTTTGATTTTTCGTATTGCAATACCAAAATAAAAGTGGCCGTTAAACGAACCTCATGTATTGGCTGAGAAAGCAATTCTGCCAAATCGGTAAATGAAGTTTTGGTATAAAATTCCTTGGCTACTTTCCGTTGATCAGGCACTTTAACACCGATGAACTGATCGCCTTCTCCATATTCTCCTGGTTGAGTTTTGAAATATTGTTGCAACTTTTTCACCTTGTCTTTATCCGACAAATCGTGTAAAGCTTCTTGAATATTTTCTACTGTTTTGCTTTTCATCCTACCGAATATTTTATCAATACAAAGATAAAATCTAGACGAGAATTACAAAATAAAACAATTGACAACCAACAAGAACGTAATGTAACATTTGTTACTGCGCGCTTTTTTCAGATACCGTAATTTTGTGCTATTAAAAAATAATAATCATGAAGAAATCAGTTTTTGTACTCGCCGCATTTGTTGCAAGTTTTATCGCTCTTCCTACACAAGCAGCGGAATTTAATGAAGCTCCTACTTCTGTAATGCAGAAAAAAGCAAAAGGTAAACATGCAATTATGGTGCAAAATAAAATGCATATGATGGCTGCTATAATGACGGGAGAAGAAATGATCAAAAATAATCCGAAAACCGTTTTCGAAATTGTATTGATTGGTGATGTTGTTAAAGATATTGCCGTTGATCAGGATCTGAAAAACGCCATGGCAGAAGCCAATAAAGCAGGAATTGTTTTTGTTTCTTGTGAATTTGCTATGAATAAGTTAGGGGTTACAAAAGATCAATATTTATCGTTTGTGCGCACAACGCCAAATGCATTTATTTATCTTTTCGACCTACAAGATAAAGGCTATAATAACTTGATCCTATAATAAATTAGGTTGTTGGGGATTTAAATGGTGTCCCAAAAGTCTTTCAAACGAAAGTACTTTTGGGATTTTTTTTGTTATAAATTTTCACTTTCGGAAATGTTATCTCCTTCTTCATCATAATATTGAAACAGAAAATTATTGTACGGAAAACGCTGAATGTGTAACTTTTTCACTTCTTCGTAAATTGTTTTGCGCAATTCTTCTACATTTTCTTTTTCTGTTGCCGAAATAAACAAGGTCGGGTAAGGCGTTTTGGCCATCCACGTTTTTTTCCAGTGTTCTAATGAATAATTCTCGAAATGCATCGTCGTAAGGTCATCTTCTGGTTTTACTACATAACTAAAGTTATCTATTTTATTGAAAACCATGACTGTTGGTTTATCCTTCGAATCGATTTCGTCTAAAATTTTGTTCACCGAATTTACATGATCCTCGAAACTTGCGTGCGAAATATCCACCACATGAATCAACAAATCGGCTTCGCGAACTTCATCCAATGTAGATTTAAAAGATTCTACCAATTGTGTAGGCAATTTTCGAATAAAACCTACGGTGTCCGTCAATAAGAAAGGTAAATTTCCTATCACTACTTTCCGAACGGTGGTATCTAAAGTCGCAAATAATTTATCTTCTGCAAAAACATCTGATTTACTAAGCACATTCATCAAAGTCGATTTCCCAACGTTGGTATATCCTACCAAAGCTACCCGAACCATTGCTCCACGATTCGTTCTTTGCGTAGCCATTTGTTTATCGATTGATCTTAATTTTTCTTTGAGTAATGTAATTCGATCTCGAATAATTCGGCGGTCAGTTTCGATTTCCGTTTCACCCGGACCACGCATCCCAATTCCACCACGTTGACGCTCTAAGTGCGTCCACATTCGGGTAAGGCGAGGCAAAAGGTATTGATATTGAGCCAACTCTACCTGAGTTCGAGCATAAGACGTTTGGGCACGTTGAGCAAAAATATCCAAAATCAATTGTGTACGATCGATAATTTTTCGGTTCACAACTTTCTCGATATTCTTCAATTGAGAAGGCGTTAATTCATCGTCAAAAACGACTGTATCGATATTGTTTTCTTCTACATAACTAGCAATTTCTTCTAGTTTTCCACTCCCAACAAAATATTTAGGATCTGGACGATCGAGCTTTTGGGTAAAACGTAGATCCACTTCTGCTCCGGCGGTATAGGCCAAGAACTGAAGTTCGTCCATATATTCAGTTAATTTTTCTTCGGTTTGGTCGCGGGTAATTAATCCTACCAAAACCACTTTTTCGTATTGGGCTTCTTTTTTTTCTAACATGTATGTTTACAAGCTTAATTTTGCAATTATACGGATTACTCCTGATTTTTTATGGCAATATCCGTTCCTAAGTGTACAAAATCCTGATTCTTTTTTCTTGTTCGAAAACGAAGATTGCTTTTCTTGTAAGATAGTTTATTTTTCTGAGTTTATCAACCTCAACGCTTCATCCAAAACAGGATCTCGGCTAAGCAAAACATCTTCAATCGTTGTTTCAACTGGGAAATCTGGAAAATTTCCTCTTCCTTGCGGATGTTGATTTTTCAGGTTTGGAGAAATTGTCATCAATGCAATTTTGAGTTCGAGTTGAGAGTTTGGCAAAGTGAAAGGCGCCATAAAACCTGCAATCGTACCGTTATAATTTCCGCCCGATTCTTCTCCTATAAAAACAGCATTTGTGTACTGATCGAGCATGCTAATCAGAATCGAAGTTGCTGAAAAAGAACCTCCATTTTGCAAAACATATAAGGCTCCTCGATAATTATTCTCTTTTACTTTTTTGGGTTTTGAAGAAGAAATTGCATACTGATAATCGCCGTTCTGATCTTTTTTGGTTTTGAAAATCGTCGCAACCGATGGCACTAACCAAAGCGGCATCAAGGTATATTTTCTCGAGTCAGAAAACATTTTATGATAATTCTTGGCCAAAGACATTTTTTGGGTAATATGTGCTTTGTGAGTAAACGCAATGGCAGAATCTGATAAATACGAAAACAACTCACCCGAATCGAGCAAATATCCACCACCATTGTCACGCAAATCTAAAATTAGATGTTCTACGTTCGTTTGTTTCAATTTTTCGAAAACTTCTGCATAGGCTTTTTTAGGATATCCTTTCACAAAACTTCTGATTTTTAGTTTCGCAATCGTACTATCTTGGGTAGGATATGCCAACTCGATCGCAAATTGTTTGTTGATTTTATCGTATCCAAAATAAAAATTCTTCAACTCTTTTTCCTTTCGTTGCTTTCGGGTCAATTGAACAGAATCTTTGGACTCATCTTGCCTTTCTTTTGCTTGAGGTTCTTCTTGTTTTTTGCGGTAAACGGTTTTCACAAAAAGAGAATCATTTTTATCAAAGGTTAAACGAAGGCTATCTTTTATACCATGCTCATACGTAAAAAAAGTAGAAAAAGATTTGTTCATCATCCGATCGATAAAAGTTTCATTGAAACCATCACTCGTTTCTAATTTTCGATATTTTTGATAATAATCTTTCACAGGATAACCATCAACTTCTATAATCGAAACCCCGATTGGCAACCCAATATCATCTGCTTTCGATGGGACAACATACAAGCCATCTTCTGAATAATTGGTTCTGAATTGCGAGAACGGACCTATGGTGTTTTTTCTTTCCTTGATCTCTTCTTTGGTATATTTTCTACTCGGAAAATCTACAAACGTATGCGCTTGTCTAATTTGTACAATCACCGCTTGCAAATCAAAATAAAACTCTTTTGAAGTCATCGGTCGATTGATCGAATTTTTCAGAGCGTTAAAAGAATTTCGTAAAGAATCTTTGGTAATAAACCAATCCAAATCTGGATGGTACCGAAGCAATTGACGGTAGGCATAATCTACATCTTGCTTCAGTAATTCTGCCGGAATTTTTTTCTCTAAATGTGCGTTGTATTTCTCAACCGAATGACAAGAAACAATGAAGATTCCAAGGATAAAAAAAAGTATGTTTTTCATCTAATACTTTATGGATTTTTAATATTATTGAGAAATTTCTTATTAGTTTTCTTAGCGAACTTCTTGATAAAATTGCTCGATAAAATCTTCCATAAAAGTATGCCGTTCTTCGGCAATTATCTTGGCTGTTTCGGTATTCATTAAACTTTTTAGTTTGAATAGTTTATCGTAAAAATGTTGCACACTCGACGCATTTTTTTCGGTAGAATTTGGATCAAAAAGTAAATTCCCAACACTTCCGCCATACGCAAAACAACGCGCAACACCAACCGCACCAATTGCATCTAAACGATCCGCATCTTGCACAATTTCAGCTTCTAAACTACTTGTTTTTTTGCCTTTACTAAACGATACTTCCGAGACTATTTGCTGAATTTTTTTAATCGTATCTTCATCAACTTTATTTTCTACCAAAAACTTACCGATCAACTCATCCGAACGATCTTTTCCTTTGTGTAATTTTGCATCGCCCAAATCGTGCAACCAAGCAGCCATTTCTACCAAAAAAGGATCAGCTTTTTCGTGGCTAAGAATTTTTTTGGCATTGTTCACCACCCGTTCTATATGATAATAATCGTGTCCGGTTCCTTCTTCAGAAAAAATCGAATAAATATAATTTTGTGTTTTCTCTAATAATTCTTTTTGATTCATTTTTCATTACTTATGACGATTCTTTTTTCTAATTTCGGTAGGATAAGATTTAGCTTTTTTGCATAAGCAATCAAAACCTCAAAATCTTCTACAGATTGCTGATCATCGGCTTTCATCAAAACATTTTCATAGTTCTTTAACTGACGAAAATTATAGTCATTCAACACCAATCGAATCAATTGATCGTCTTGCAAGGTAGGAAAAATTATAGTTTTATTTTTCGAATCATACTGATAAGAAAAACCCGAAACCTGCATAATTTTAGGTTTATCTGCTAAGAAGTTCCTCAAAATAAAAGCTTTCAGATCCCTTCCTTTTATCGAAACCATCACCATTTTATTTCCGAAAGGCAACAAAGTTCTAGCCGATTTTACGGTAAAATCCCCTTTGTTCACCACATTTCTAATTCCATTCGCATCAATCATTGCAGCATCGGCATTGTAATAAAACCGCATAGCATCGGTTACTAAATTTCCAGCCAACGATTCCCCTTTCAAACCCGATTGCACGTCTAAATCCACTACCAAATCTGCAATTTTCTCATTGAGTTGTTGTTCTATAAATTCTTTTTCTTGCTGCTCTCGAAGAGCTAAAGTTTTCTCTTTTTTCACTTCTTTATCCAAAGGAATTATTTGTATTTCTGGAAGTTTCTCTTTTGATAAATTAATTTTAGCAACAGCACTCATATTCCCAGAAGGCGCTACAATAGGTGTTTTCCCAACATAATTTATTTGCGTATTGTACTCATGCAGTTCTTCGGTCAGAACCAAATCTATTTGAGGAAACCGCTCGATCAACGCATTATTTTTTGCTAAATCCATCTGAGAAATCACAACAACATGATCTATTGATTGATTAACAAACTGTGATAAAACCTTTTCTACCGAAAGAAAAATATCAGCTTGCTGCACCCGATTATCTTGGGTTGTGGTTTGCATCTGATCGGTCAGCCCGAGAAACAAAACAGTTTGATTATCAACTTTTTTCACCAAATAAGTTGGCAATTGAAAAAAAGGTTGTTTGGTATCATCGATTAAATTTGTCGTGAAAAATGTACCTGTGAATTTCGGAATTAATTGTTGGATATGCTCCACGCCATAATCAAATTCATGTTGTCCGAAATTGAGTATATCGACTGGAATCTGGTTAAAAACCTCGGGCATATTTTTTCCTTTCAGCATACCTCCGTACAAAACTCCGCCCACAAAATCGCCTCCATGAATAGTTATCGTAGCAGGATTTTCTTTTTTACTTTGTTCAACAACGGTTTTCAATCGAGCAAAACCACCTCTTCCGCCGGGCACATCATCCAACTCATATAATTGATGTGCATCTGTAAAATAGAGTATTTGCAAAGATTGAGCACTTAGAAAAGAGGTCAACAAAAAGAAAATTACGCGAATCATTGTATCCAAAAAATTAAGAAAGGTAAAGGTAGGAAAGAAGTTTTGGTTGAGATTGAAGAAATAAATATTAAAGTAGAGATAAAATAAAATGTCAGATAATTAAAAAAACTGTATCTTTGCACCTCAAAATTTACGTAAAACGGGACGAGTTCCCACAAACATTTAGTTATTTTATGGCTACAAAAATTAGATTACAAAGACATGGTCGCAAAGGAAAACCATTCTTTCACATCGTAGTTGCTGACTCAAGAGCAAAACGTGATGGTCGTTTCATCGAGAAATTAGGAACGTACAATCCGGTTACAAATCCAGCAACCATTGAATTGAACGTAGACTCAGCTGTTAAATGGTTACAAACAGGTGCGCAACCAACGGATACTGCAAGAGCACTCTTGTCGTACAAAGGAGCGTACATGAAAAAACACTTATTAGGAGGTGTTGCTAAAGGAGCCTTTAACGAAGAGGAAGCTGAAAAAAGATTTGCTGCTTGGTTAGAAGCTAAAGACGCAAAAGTACAAGCTAAAAAAGACGGTTTAGTACAATCAGCTGCTAATGCGAAAAAAGAAGCATTAGACGCAGAAAAAGCAGTAAACGAAGCACGTATCAAAGCGGCTGAAGAAGCTGCTAAAGCAGAGGAAGCTGCACAAGAAGAGGCCGCTACAGAAGAAGCTGCAACGGAAGAAGCTTCTGAAGAAACTGCAGAATAATTTTTGTTCGAATAATACGTAGAAAATGGAAATTAACGAGTGTTACTACTTAGGGAAAATTACTAAAAAACACGGCTTCAAAGGCAACGTTATCATCCATTTGGACACAGACGAACCCGAATTATACAATACATTGGAATCAGTTTTCATTGAAAATAATGGGAAACTGATTCCATTTTTTTTAGAGTCTGCTCAGCCTTATCAGGGTGATAAATTATTGGTGAAGTTTGAAGATTTCGAAGCACATGAAGTGGATAAACTCATCAATCGATCGCTTTATTTACCACTGAATACGCTACCCAAATTAGAAGGAACTTCTTTCTATTACCATGAAGTAATTGGTTTTACGATATTCGACCAAACCAATACAGAAATCGGCACAATAAAAGCAATCAATGATTCTGCGGCACAAGCTTTCTTTGAGGTTGATGCCAATGGAAAACAGATCCTAATTCCGATGATTGACCAATGGATTCTCGAAGTTGATCGCCCGAACAAAGCGATGTTGATCGAAATTCCTGACGGATTATTAGAAATCTATTTAGGATAAAACATTCATATTCTGCTTTTTAGCTATTTCTATTCCTTACATTTCCCTTAAAAAACAAAAACATTCTCCTTATTTCTCAACTCCTTGAGATTGGATTTCTATTTGTCTATCAAACCATTCATCAGCCAAACGCTCAGCTTCATCATACGAAATTTGTTTATCTTTTGGCAACTCAATTAATTGAGGATCATCCAAAATCTCGATACTTTTTAGGGTAAAATGTTTTCCTAACAAAGCACCTTGAGAAGTTTTCACCGTAATATCCAAAGCGACAATAAGCCCTGGCAATCCAAAAAAACCGTACGGTCCGTGCTTAAACGGAAGATCAGGAGCAAAATAAGCCACCACACTTTCTTCACCATCCGAAAAGGAAGCTTTTTTCACGGTATACCCAAGCATCTTTTGCGATTGGCGGGTTATAGTCCACGGATAATGCGAAAAATCTCTTTGTACCAAAAACTTATTCTTTCCAATTTCTGTTCTTTGATAAGCTGAATTTTTAGACAAATCAATATACATATCTTCATTTAAGCTTAGCATATACGTCATACCAGCTTGCTCATTGTTGATCCGTTCTAGATAATGAAAAACCGAAAGATTTTGATTAATTTTCAGTTCGAATTCTGTTGGGACAAAAACGCGATGCACATTCGCTCTAGAAGAAGAGTTCTGCTCGTCGAGGCTCATCACGGCATTATAAATTACTTTTACTGAGGTTTGCGAAAAAGCAAGACTAGTAAAAAGGAGAAAGGTAATGGATAAAAAACTCTTCATATCTGCGAATCTATTCATAACTAAATTAGTGATTTTTCGTACCTTTGCAAACTCAATCGTAATTAAAATGGAAGAAGAAAAAAAATCATTGAATTTTATCGAACAAATCATAGAAGATGATTTGGCAAACGGAATGCCTAAAGAGAATTTACGCTTTCGCTTCCCACCAGAACCGAATGGCTATTTGCATATTGGGCATGCCAAAGCGATTTGTCTGAATTTTGGTCTTGGGAAAAAATACAATGCGCCTGTTAATCTACGTTTCGATGACACAAATCCCGATAAAGAAGAACAAGAATATGTCGATTCTATTCGAGAAGATGTGAAATGGTTAGGATTCGAATGGGCAGAGGAACGCTATGCTTCTGATTATTTCCAGCAACTTTACGATTGGGCTGTAAGAATGATCAAAGAAGGAAAAGCTTATGTGGATGATCAGACTTCGGAAGTGATCAATGAACAACGCAAAAATCCAGGAGAACCCGGAATAGAATCTCCTTATAGAAATCGTTCGGTAGAAGAAAATTTAGAACTTTTCGAACGAATGAAAAATGGTGAATTCCCAGAAGGTTCGCATGTATTGCGCGCCAAAGTTGACATGACTTCTCCGAACATGAATATGCGCGATCCTGTGATGTACCGCATCCTAAATCGTCCGCATCATCGAACCGGAACCGATTGGAAAATCTACCCGATGTACGATTGGACGCACGGAGAATCGGATTATATAGAAGGAATTTCTCACTCACTTTGTTCATTAGAATTCAAAAATCACCGCGATTTATACAATTGGTATTTGGATCAAGTCGAATTAGAAGATCAAGATCAGAAACCAAAACAAAGAGAATTTGCAAGAGGGAATATTTCGTATATGATTACCTCTAAACGTAAACTCCTAAAATTGGTTACTGATAAAGTTGTTACCGGTTGGGACGACCCACGAATGCCGACTATTTCTGGGCTTCGTAGAAGAGGTTATACTCCAGAATCGATTAAAAACTTCTGGGAAAAAGCCGGAATCGCCAAACGCGACAACGTAATGGAGATCTCTTTGCTCGAATTTGCAATCCGCGATCATCTTAATAAAATAGCGCCACGCGTCATGGCCGTTATCGATCCTGTAAAAGTAATCATCGAAAATTATCCAGAAAATCAGGAAGAAATTCTTGTGTTAGAAAATAATCCAGAAGATGAAAATGCAGGTTCGAGAGAAGTTCCGTTCGGAAGAGAAATCTACATCGAGCGCGATGATTTTATGGAAGAAGCTCCGAAAAAATTCTTCCGACTTTCTTTAGGAAATGAAGTACGTCTGAAAGGTGCCTATATCATCAAAGCAGAAAGAGTAGAAAAAGACGAAAACGGAAAAATCACGACTATTTTTGCAACGTATGACCCTGACACTAAATCGGGTAGCGGAACAGAAGCTTCTAAAAGAAAAGTGAAAGGAACCTTGCATTGGGTGTCGGCAAGCAATAATATTCCGATAGAAGTTCGTTTGTACGATCGACTTTTCACAGTTGAATCTCCGGATGCAGAAAAAGAAGTTGATTTCTTGCAGTATATCAATCCAAATTCTTTAGAAGTAACGCAAGGATTTGGTGAAATTGCACTGAAAGATGCCAAAGTAGAGGACAAATTTCAGTTCCAACGAATTGGTTATTTTGCGCTCGATCGTGACTCGACTGACGACAAATTGGTTTTCAATCGAACAGTAACTTTAAAAGATACGTGGGCAAAAGTGAATAAATAAATTGCTCAAATTAATAAAATCTAAAAAGCTCGAGGTGTACTTCGGGCTTTTTTTAGTATCTTTCCTATTCAATCAAATCAAAAAAATGAGCAAAGTCCGTATTTTATCTTTTCTTCTTATCCTTATTGTTTTGGTAGGATGCAAAACACAATCATCTTCATACAACCAAAAACCAAAAAACGATTCTCTTACCGGAAAATGGTTTTGGAAAGAAAGAAGTGGCGGATTTGCTGGTAAAACAACTACCGCAACAGCCGAAGATAGCGACACTTATCTTCTAATCACGCATCAAAAAATATCGAAATTTGTCCGCGGAAAAAAAGTTTCCGAATCCAATTATATTTTAACAAACGGGCAAAGTATTCATAGTACAGAACCTCAACCCTTTCTAGAAATGGGCGCAATTCGCTATTCGTATTCTTTAGAAAACAATCAATTGATTTTGACCGAAGAAGTGTACGATGGTTTCACTGACATCTACGAGAAAAGTGTTAACAATGAAAACTATGAAGTACAATGAACAAGAAAAAAAATCGATAAAAAGTTGGGCAGAAGATGATCGCCCACGTGAAAAATTAATCCTAAAAGGTCGAGCAGCGCTTTCGGATGCCGAATTACTTGCCATTATTATGGGAAGTGGAAATCGAGAAGAATCTGCTGTACAATTGGCACAAAGAATCCTAAAAGCTGCCCATAATAATTGGAACGAATTAGCGAAATTCGGTCTGAAAGATTTATGCAATTTCAAAGGAATCGGAGAAGCCAAAGCTATTAGTATTCTTACGGCATTAGAAATCGGGAGGAGAAGAAATGCGCAACTTCATCTAGAACGACCCAAAATTACAAGTAGTCAAGATGCATATCAATTACTACAATTGCAGATGGCCGATTTACCGATAGAAGAATTTTGGGTGATGTATCTCAACCAAGGAAATGCAGTGCTAAAATTAGAACAAATAAGCCGTGGCGGAATTACCCAAACTTTGGTCGATGTGAGAATCGTTTTCAAGAAAGGAATCGAGCAGATGGCAACCGCAATGATTTTGGCGCACAACCATCCTTCGGGCAATCTAAAACCAAGTGAACGTGATCGATTATTGACCAAAAAGTTACAAGAAGCAGCAAAAGTTCTCGACATCCAGATTTTAGATCATTTGATTGTTACCCAAACTGCTTACTTTAGTTTTGCAGATGAAGGTTTGCTTTAGGGCAATTGTTTCAGGTAGTGAGAAAATAAATATGCCGAGAAAATTCCCATTGTGGTAAAGGTGATGGTAAGCGCAATTGCCGCGCCAATAATCCCGAAAGTATATGTCAAAACAAATCCTAAAATCGTCATCATAACAATTGACACAACGGCTACAAGTGTGTTTTTTTGTGCCCAACCGACCGCCGAAAGTAAGTTACTGTACAAATTTCTGAAACACATATTTGCTCCTACTCCAATCAAAATAATCCAAAAAATCCAACCATTATGTTGATACATTTCTCCAAAAACAAACCCGATAATCCAATCTTTCAGAAAAAATCCTACCACTATAAAAAATAAACTTAGCGGAATAAAAAGCTTATAATAATTGCGGATATAAAAAAGTAAATAATGTTTGTTACGACAATTTTCTACCAATTTGGGATAATCGGTTTGCATGAAAATGACGGGTATAAACATGAGATTCATCGGTAGGATGATGGCAAGTTTATAATTGGCAACTTCTATTTCGTTGAGCAATAATCCGATAATGAAAACATCTAAAATAAAAAGCATTTCGGATAAAAAAGCTGTCAAAGCCGAATTGAAAGAATAGTTCCAAAAAGACTTCATATTCAATTTCAGATCGACAGGATGAGCGCGGTCGAATAACAATTTCGGAAAGAAAATAATCGAAATCCACGGAGTAATTGCTAAGCCAAAAAGATAACCAAACATGCCGTAGAAATAAGTAAAAACCAAGACCAACAGCAAGCCAACGACATTGATTGTGATGGAAATTTTAGAAAACTGATCGTTTTCATTGCGCATTCGGTAATAGCTTTTGATAAACATATAGAAATAAAAACCGACTAATCGCACAGCAAAAAACAACACAATCAACCAAATATCTGGATATTTTAATTCGTACAAAAGTGCTGTAATAATGAAGAAAACGAGGAGAATGAATTGTCTTTGAAGCCCTTTTCTGAAAATAGAATGAGCTAATTTTTCTTTGTCTTTTGTATCTTTTTCGAGCGATCCAAACCGCAATAAACCTTGAGAAGCGCCCAAACCATTGAACGCTGCAAAAACCCCAAACAATGAAGCCACCAAAGTGATAAGACCGTAATCTTCTTGCGCAATTAGACGAACAACAAAGATGGTGTTCACTAAACCGGTAATTTTTTCGGTTAGGATAGACAAGAAAACCATAAGTCCTTTGTTGCGGACAAAATCTCGAAGAAAAAGTAAAAAACTACGCATAATAACTTCTATTGTCGATCATCAAAGTACTTCTTTTTGGATAATTTTTTCAGAGCTTTCATCACAAAAAAGAGTTGAATCAAATAGCCCAATCCAGCTAAAAACGAGTATAAGATTAGACTTGTGGTAAGTTCATTTTTCGAACCTCCTACAAAGACAGCGAAAAAAGTAACCAACACCAAATATATATTGAAAATCAAGGCATAATGATTTTTTTTGATGACCATAACCACCGATTGTATCGGATTGAGTGCACTTCTACAAAGAATCCAAAAAGAAAGAATCAACACAAAGTTTTGTAAACCTTTCCATTCTGGGCCTAAAATCCAATTCAATAAATACACGCCCACGGTGTTCATCAATACTAAAAACACCGAAATCGCTAAAACGTTATACCGAACAACTTGCCAAGAAAGTTGGTACAATTGATGTGCTTTTGTGTGAACCAATTGAGCAGATTTCTGAAAAAAAACTTTCGACATTGAGTTCGATAACAAGACCAAAGGAGTGACCAAAACTTTCGCCGACATCGCAAAAAGTCCGACATCTGACTTTGAGAAATAAAACGCCAACAAAATATTCATCACATTATTGGCAATCACATTCAGGGATTCGGAAGGTAAAGTATAACAAACAATTTCACTATTTTCTTGTATTGTTTTTTTAGCTTTTCGCCAATCCGGAAAAATAACTCGTCCTTTGGTAATCCAAAAAAAATACAGACAAGTAATAAATGTTCCGATCAAAGTTCCGTAAATCAGACCGTTACTTTTGTATCCTAAACCATAAAAAACAAATTGCAAAAGCACCGTCGATAACGCATTGATAACGAAGCCTTGCGATATTTTCCTAAACAATTTATACTTCGTAAAAAGCGATGTTTGTATATTCATCCATGCGGTGAAAAGTGCGCCAAGACTGCTTAGAAAAACAATCCAAAGAGAAGTTCCTAACGGAATGATTTGTTCGAAAACGGCATATCCTAAAAAAAATAAAGTGATTGCTATTGTACTCAATATCAACAAAGAAGAAAACAAATTTCTTATTTCTTTGGAAGATTTCGATAAAACAAAAACATTTTCTAATCGAAAAGAACAAAGAATCGACAAAATCGCGACAAAACTGAGGAAAACATTGTAGGTTCCGGTAAATTCGGGCCCATACCAACGGCCAAGAACAAAACCGCCTGCCACCATTATCATTTGTGCCAAAGTATTGCCTGCCAAAAGCGATAAAACACCTTTGGCATTTTTGGTCTGAAACTTTTGTAGCTTAGTTTTTAACAAATGATCGGCTTTTCTTAACGAACAAATCTACATAAAAATAGTAGCTTTGCGCACATGAACACGATAAAACACATTTTTTTTGATTTGGATAATACCCTTTGGGATTTCCGAGGGAATGCGAAATTGGCTTTAGCTGAATTGTACGAGAAATACAAGGTTGAAGAAAAATATGGTTTTGATTTTGAAGAGTTTCATCCCTATTATCATGAGAGCAACGAAGGTTTGTGGGAGCTTATTCGGGACAAAAAAATCACCAAAGAAGAATTACGCGAACGTCGTTTTCTTGACGCTTTTACCAATATGGGAATTGATGATGCGCCTTTAGCAGCACTTTTCGAGGAAGAATATATGGAAACGATTACCAACTACAATTTGGTGGTAGATGGCGCGATGGAATTGCTCGACTACCTGAAACCGACTTATCAGTTGCATATTATTACCAATGGTTTTATAGAAGTTTCTCAACGAAAAATCACCTCATCAGATTTGCAAAACTATTTCGAAACGGTGACTTACGCAGACGAATTGCAAATCCTAAAACCCGATCCAAGAATCTTCCAGCATGCGTTGGATAAATCTGGAGCTAAAAAAGAAGAATCGGTTTATATTGGAGACGATTGGATTGCTGATGCAGTTGGAGCAAAAGATTTCGGAATGCATTCGGTATTTTTCGATCGTTTCAAAGATGAATTTACCTACGAAGGAGTAAAAAATATCCAATCTTTAGAAGAAGTGAAAGAGTTTTTATAAACTCTTTCGCCCATCCTACCGAAAATCAATTCACCTTAACGCCACTTTTTATACTGAGAAATGAGTCCGTTTGTCGATGAATCGTGGCTTGTAACTTCTTGATTATTTTCGAGTTCTGGCAAAATCACTCCTGCCATTTCTTTGCCTAATTCTACTCCCCACTGATCGAAACTAAAAACATTCCAGATGATTCCTTGTACAAAAACTTTGTGTTCGTACAGCGCGATCAATTCTCCTAAAACCCTAGGAGTCAGCTTTTTATACAATATAGAATTGGTAGGATGATTCCCTTCGAAGGTACGATGTGCAACCAATCGTTGGATTTCATCGGTAGGAAATTGCTGTTTTTTCATTTTCTCAATGACCGCTTCTTTATCCTTTCCAAAAGCCAAAGCCTCTGTCTGAGCCAAAAAGTTGGCCATCAATTTTTCATGATGATCGCCCACTGAATGAATTGGTTGAGCAGCTATCAAAAAATCGGCCGGAATAAGTTTGGTCCCTTGATGCAACAATTGATAGAACGCATGTTGACCATTCGTCCCAGGTTCCCCCCAAATCACAGGGCCAGTTTGGTACGTAACTTTTTCTCCATTTCGGTCGATTGATTTTCCGTTACTTTCCATATCCATTTGTTGTAAAAAAGGAACAAAAAGCTGTAAATATTGGTCGTACGGAAGAATTGCATAGGTTTCTGCATCGAAAAAATTTGCATACCAAATGCCGATTAATCCCATCAAAACCGGAATATTTTCTTTGAAATCTTTCTGGACAAAATGTTCATCTATTTGTTGAGCGCCCAATAACAATTCCTCGAAATTATCATAGCCTATCGCCAAACAAATACTGAGACCGACTGCACTCCAAAGCGAATAGCGACCTCCTACCCAATCCCAAAAAACAAACATTTGTTCGGGATCAATCCCAAAATCGACCACCGCTTTTTCGTTGGTAGAAACTGCCACAAAATGTTGCGCAATTGACTTCTCAGAACCTCCATTATCCAAAAACCATTGTTTTGCTGTTGCAGCATTGGTCATGGTTTCTTGAGTTGTAAATGTTTTAGAGGCAATGATAAAAAGCGTTGTTTCCGGATTAAGTTGGCAAATTGTTTCTTGCAAATGAGAAGCATCTACATTCGACACAAAATGGACTTTTAAATGATTTCCATACGCTTTCAATGCTTCGACCACCATATGCGGCCCCAAATCGGATCCTCCAATCCCAATGTTTACTACATCGGTTATTGGTAAATTTGTATAACCTTTCCAGTCACCAGAAATCACTTTCTGACTGAAGGTTTTCATTTGTTCTAAAACTTTTTTGATTTGAGGTGAAATTTCCTCATCATCTACCATCAACCCAGGTTGATTTTCATTTCGTAGAGCAGTATGCAATACGGCTCTGTTTTCTGTCTCGTTGATTTTCTCCCCCTTAAATTGCTGCTCAATTGCCTCTTTCAACTTGCATTCTTCTGAGAGTTGCAACAATAATTCTATCGTTTCTTGGGTAAGAATATTTTTAGAATAATCGAATAATATATTTTCTGTTTCTACAGAGAAATGACGAAAACGTTGTTGATCTTCCGCAAACAAATTTGCTAAAGTAGTACGTTTCATTTTGTTGGCATGTTCGGTTAAACGTGCCCAACTATCGGTTTTTAGTGGATTTATTTTAGGTAAGGTCATGTAAAATATTAAGTAGAATCAGCATCAAAATTACAAAATAAATTAAGAAATATTCTTCGATTCCATCTCTTTTGTGCACCGAAAGTTTTATCTTCGCCTTGTTTATCAGCCGAAAAAACATGAACTATTTGCGCGGATTTCTCAATATTTTATGGCGAATTTGGTTTTTCCTACTTGCAGCCATTTACATCATCCCTATCGGACTTTTTATTGTACTTCCTTTATCTTTTTCCAATTCTACCTACCCAATCGCTTATCGTTTCATTCAATTTTGGGGAACTTATATGTTTTATGGAATGGGTTTCCGGAAAGATTATTCTAGAAATGAGGAACTCGACCCGAATCAATCGTATATTTTTATTGCCAATCACACCTCGATTATCGATATTATATTGATGTTGCATATCCTCAAAAAAAATCCAATTGTTTTTGTAGGAAAAGCCGAATTGTTGCGCATTCCGATTTTCGGTCAAATTTACAAACGCATTTGCATTCCGGTCGATCGGTCAAATTTTAAGAGTAGAGCCAATGTCTATCCAGAAGCCAAAGAACGTATAGCTAGCGGTTTGAGTATTTTTATTTTCCCAGAAGGTGGCGTACCCGATGACACTTCGGTTGAGTTGGACAACTTCAAAGATGGCGCATTTTCTATCGCAATCGAAACCCAAACTCCTATTGCAATCTTCACGATTTGTGGTCTAAAAAAAATGTTCCCGTTTGATTATCATCATGGTCATCCAGGGAAAGTCCACGTAAAACTCAGTGCAATTATTCATCCCGAAGGATTCGATCATTCGACCAAAAACCAATTGAAACAAAAATGCCATCAACTCCTTGCGCAAGATTTACAAAACTGTCCGAAATAAGGTTTGTTTCCTCAGTATCGACAACGTATTTTTGCACTTCTATAGGCAGCTAAAAAACTTTTAGTTAAACTATCAGAGATTTTTCATATCAAACAACACCTAAAAATTTCACATGGCAATAATTGCTTATACCGACGGCTCTTCTCTTGGCAACCCAGGGCCGGGAGGATATGGTCTGATTTTACTAGAAACTGAAAAAAAAGTAAAGAAAGAAATTAATCAAGGTTACCGATTGACGACCAATAACCGAATGGAATTGCTTGCAGTGATTGTTGCACTAGAAATGCTAAAAAAACCCAACACGCCAATTACTATCTACACCGACAGTAAATATGTTGTGGATGCGGTAGAAAAAAAATGGGTTTTTGGTTGGATGAAAAAGAATTTCAAAGGCAAGAAAAATGAAGATTTATGGCGACGTTTTCTTCGAATATATCCGAAACATCAAGTGCAATTTGTGTGGGTAAAAGGGCATGCAGGAAATGTTTGGAATGAACGCGCAGATGAATTAGCTGTTTTGGCATCAAATACAAAAGAAAATTTCGAGATTGATCACTTTTTCGAAAACCATCAAAACCAAGAATAACTGTATTTTTGTAAAAAAGAAGAGAGAAAAAATGAAAAAAGGCATCCTACTTATCCTAAGTTTATTGTTATTGAGTTTTTTTAGCTGTAAAAAAGGAAGTGATCAACAACAAATCACTTTTTCTGGACACCTAAAAAATGTTAATATCGATAGTATTTATTTGACGTTAGATAACAGAGAAAAAGCATTTCCGCTCGACCCGGATGGTAATTTTTCTGATACTGTGAATATTTCGCATGAAGGTTATTATCGTTTTTCTGATGGTAGAAATGATTTTCCGATTTATCTAATTCCTGGCGATCAAATCATGATCGAGGCCGATTATCTCAATTTAGAAAACAGCCTGAAATTTACCGGAACTGGCGCGATAAGAAATAATTTTCTGATGCAGAAAGATGCAAAAATTGGTGAAATTCTTTCTGATGAAAAAGAGTTTTATAACAAACCTGCCGAAGAATTTCGGAACAATCTGCAACAACATTATCATCTTTTTTTAGATGATCTAAAAAAAATAGAACCGCAAGTAGAATTGACTTTTTACGAAGCCGAAAAGAAGAATTTGCACTATCAATATTTGCTTTATTTGTACGCATATATTGATGCGTATGCATATTTCCAAAATAAAAAACCTCAATTAACGCCCGAAATAGAAGCAGAACTAAAAGGCATTGACATCAACAATGAAGAGGATTACAACAGCATTCCATCTTATCGTTTTTTGGTAGGATATGTATTGGATGAACAATTACTCAACGAACGCTTACCTATTGTTGTTGAAAAAATAAAATCACAAAAAATTAAAGATCAATTTCTAAAAAACTTGATTCCGAACATTTATCAAAATTCTAGCGATAGTGATTTAACGTACGAAACCATCCAAAAAAATACAAAAGACAAAGCTATTTTAGAAGCTGCCGAAGAAGCTAAAAAGAAACTAGATGAAATTCGCAGTCAACCGAGTTTATCTTTTTCTTTTCCGAACTTGAAAAACGAACAAATCGAACTTAGCCATTTTGCCGGTAAATTGGTCTATATAGATTTATGGGCAACTTGGTGCAGACCTTGTTTTATGGAGTTTCCGCACCTGAAAAAGCTGGCTGCCGATTATGCTAACAAAGACATTGTTTTTTTAGGAATTTCTATCGATAAAGAAGAAGACAAAGAGATTTGGAAAAATGTGGTGAAACAACAAAAATTTCCTTTCGAACAACTTTTTGCAGGAGCAGAAAACGTTCCATCGAATGCTTTTCTTTCGCAACTTAATATTCGTTTTATTCCAAGGTTTGTCTTGATTGGTAAAGACGGTCGGATCATTAGTCAGAATGCGCCAAATCCTTCGCACGGAAGTATTCGTCAGTTGATAGACACCAATTTGGCTCGTTAATCATCCAATCAAAAAACAATAAAAAAGTAGAAGTTTAGGCTGGAAAAACTCCAACTGAACTTCTACTTTTTTCTAAATAATCTATGAAAAAATTAGCTTGTAAGCTTCTACTTATTCTTTTTGTTCATGGAAAACATATACCGGAATTTTACTGTGGTACGTTAATTTCTTAGTAAAACTACGTCCGAAAATTTTCTCGAAAAATGTTTTGTGTCTTGCCACCGAAGCCACAAGATCTATATGGTTGCTATCAATAAAATCTAAAACAGCTTTTTCGGCATCTTTCTCATTATACAAAATATGGAATTGCACAGGCTCATCATTGAATCGTTCTTTCCAGATTTTCAGTTCTTCTACACTTTCGTTTTCATCTTTATTATTGATATTGACACAATGCACAATCGCATGATAACGCTCTGCAATCTCGATCATATGATACAAGGTATCGATATCTTTCTCCTCGAAATTGGTTGTGAAACAAATAGATTTTATTCCTTTAAACTCAGCATCAATCGGCACACAAAGCACCGGAGTTTTTATTTTACTGATGACATTCATGGTATTAGACCCAAACAAAACTTTGTCTATACCCGAAGCGCCATTGGTTCCCATCACCACAACATCGATGTTTTCTTCCTTCACAATATCCTGAATATTGGTTACTAAGAACCCTTCTTTCAAGATAAATTTCATAGGAATATGTCCCAAATTATGTTGTTCTGCAATTTCGCGTATCGCTGGAATTTGGTCTTTAAAATTCTCGAAAGTACCCAATTCGATACTTTCATAAACCGTAAAAACCAATTCTGGACTATAACCACTATTCACAATTGGGGCACTATAAATATGCAAAACGTATAATTCTGCATTCTGATTTTCTGCTAAATTCAAGGCATACACCAACGCATTGTTTGCTGTTTCTGAGAAATCTGTCGGAAAAAGAATCTTTTTCATATCTAATAAATATTAGCTGTTTTTATTTTTGATAATTTACAACTTTTTTTACCAATTCTCTCCATTAATTAGTTTTATCTTTGTGGTATAATGTTTTTTTATGCAAAATACTTATTACCAAAAAACTATCGTTCGCTGGTCTGATTTGGATGCAAATCGCCATTTAGCGAATAGCTCTTATATGAATTTTACTAGCTTTGCAAGGATTGCATTTCTTCGAGATTTTGGCATTAGCATGAAAGATTTAGGAAAAATACAATTAGGTCCTGCTATTTTGCATGAACAATTTTCTTTTTTTAGAGAAGCTTACGAAGGCGAAGAAATCTATATTACGGTAGAAATCGACGGAATGTCGGAAGATGGAATGCTATATACTTTTGTACACAATCTCTACCGAAAAGATGGCACACATCTTTGCCATAGCCAATTAACTGGCGTTTGGTTTTCTCTTATCGATAGAAAAATGAAAGCGCCACCCGCCGAAATGTTGGCTCAACTAAAAAAATCTGTCGGAGAAAGAGAAATTAAAATCCTTACCAAAGCCGACCTCAAAAACCTACCTTCTTTTCCACAGAATATAGATCCTACAACTTTTAAAAATATGTAAATGTTAGACGATAAAAAAGTATCCAAAACCAGTTTAGATGAATTAGGCGAGTTCGGCCTTATCGAGCAAATAGCTTTAGGTTTCCCACCAAAATTAGCTTCTACCCTACAAGGAATCGGCGATGATGCTGCAGTAATCGACTACAAAGACGAAAAAACTTTGGTGACTTCTGAAATTTTCATGGAAGGAATTCATTTTCGTTGGGATTATATGCCTCTGCGTCATTTAGGGTATAAAATGACAATGGCCACCGTAAGCGATTTGATTGCGATGAATGCAAAACCGCAACAATTGTTGGTAAATATTGCCCTCTCGAATCGATTTACGATAGAAGCTTTTGATGAAATCTACAACGGTATAAAATACGCTTGCGATCAACTAAAAATGGATGTTGTTGGAGGCGATACAACTTCATCTACTCGCGGGCTTTGTGTTTCTCTCACCGCAGTTGGTTCTGCAAAAGAAGAAGAAATCATTTACCGAAAAGGAGCAAAACCCAAAGATTTATTAGTGCTTACCGGTGATCTGGGAGGTGCTTTTTTGGGGTTACAAGTCCTCGAAAGAGAAGCCCAAGTGAGCAAAGTCAATCCGAACAACCAGCCTGATTTTAGCAATTATACTTACCTCATCGAGCGGCAATTAAAGCCACAAGCACGGATCGATATGCTCGAACTTCTGAAAGAATTAGACGTTCATCCGACCTCGATGATAGACGTTTCGGACGGATTATCTTCTGAAGTTTTGCATCTTGCCAAAGAAAATAATTTGGGTATGAATGTGTACGAAGAAAAAATTCCGCTCGACCCAACAGTTATTCGAACCGCAGAAGAATTCAACATCAATCCAATCACTTGCGCCTTGAGCGGAGGAGAAGATTTTGAACTATTATTCACCATCGATCAAAAAGATTTTGATAAGATCAAAGGAAATCCTAACTTCTCGGTAATTGGATATGTAGGAGAAGAAAATGAAGGGAGTTTCTTGATTACCAAAGGAAACGAGCTGAAGGTTCCGCTAGTCGCACAAGGTTGGCGAGATCAGGAAGCGTAATTCATCCTACCAAAAAAACATAAAATTTGATTGCCATGAATCTCAACGACTATAAAAATGCGATTATGCAGGGCGATATTGCTTACTTGAGTAAAGCGATTACCCTGGCCGAAAGCACAAAAGAAGCCCACCAGATTTTTATACAGCAACTGATCAAAGCATTAGAACCGACAGAAACAAGCTCGAAAAGAATTGCAATTACAGGAATTCCGGGTGTTGGAAAAAGTACGTTTATCGAATCTTTGGGTAAATTGTTGGTGAATCGTGGGAAGAAAGTTGCGGTTTTGGCAATCGATCCGAGTAGTATTTTATCGAAGGGAAGTATTCTGGGCGACAAAACACGAATGGAAGATTTGGCAAGAGAAAAAAATGCATTTATCCGACCGAGCGCAAACAACGGAAATTTGGGAGGAATCACCATCAGAACGTACGAAAGTATGTTGCTTTGTGAAGCTGCTGGTTTTGATCATATCTTGATTGAGACTGTGGGTGTTGGACAATCGGAAATTTTAGTGAACTCGATTACCGATTTGTTTTTATTTCTTCAACTTCCTGGTTCGGGAGATGATTTACAAGGAATAAAAAGAGGAATTATGGAAATGGCTGATTTAATTTTTATTAACAAAGCCGATATTTTCGAAGAAAAACTTTCGAAAGAAGCAAAGTTGGATATCGTTCGATCGCTACAATTTCTACCCGCAAAACCTTCTGGTTGGAAGCGAAAAACAATTCTTGGTTCGGGTCTGAAAGGAGAAGGAATTGCTGCTCTTTGGGAACAAATTGAAGCGTATTTTGATTTCATTATCGAGAATGGATATTTCGACCAGAACAGAAAAGAGCAAAGGGCGCAGCAAACCAAAAACTATGTTTTTGAGTTGGCGGAGAAAAGAATCAAAGCTTTATTATCTCACTATCCGTTACAAGAAAATGAAGAAGAGACGGCTTTCGAAACTGCACAAAATTGGATCATAACCCAATTGGGAGAAATGACAAATATCTAAACTTCGTTGCGTTTTACTGGGGCTAAATTTTCTAATTCTTCTGCTGTAAACAATCGATATTCGATACGAAATGTTTTGCCTAATGGCGTTTCTAAAGAAAAACCACCGGCACCAAAACCATCGATAACATCTAAGGTAAAGTGAGCATTTTTCCAATATTCGAATAAATCTTTATCTACCCAAAACTCAACACCATCGACTTCGCCGATGCACACATCATTGGTGCGGAGATAATATCCATCTTTCTCGAAGCATTGAGGTTGCGTACCTTCGCAACATCCGCCTGCTTGGTACAGCATTAGATCGCCATGTGTTTCTTTGAGTTGTGCTAATAATTGCTTTGCTTTATCTGTTGCATCTATTCTACTAATCATCCTACCAAAATTTTTTATTATTTCTATACTTATAAAAAATAAAAGAGAGCACAATGACTCTCTTTTATCATATTTTTGACTTAGAAAAAGCCCATTTTATTTTTATCGTATGAGATTAACATATTTTTTGTCTGGCGGTAATATGCTAACATCATTTTATGATTTTCTCGACCAATACCCGAAAGTTTATATCCTCCAAATGGAGCTCCTGCTGGATAATTATGATATTGATTTACAAAAACTCTACCTGCTTGAATAGCTCTTGGTACTTGATAAGCTTCATGTGCATCTCTTGTCCATACACCAGCTGCTAAACCATAAATTGTATCATTGGCGATACGAATTGCATCTTCTTGATTTTTGAAAGTTGTAACAGCCAAAACAGGTCCGAAGATTTCTTCTTGGAAGATTCGCATTTTATTATCTCCTTTGAATAAGGTAGGTTTGATGTAATAACCTTCTGCAACATCACCAGACAGTTGATTGGCTTCTCCTCCGGTTAACAATTCTGCACCTTCTTCTTTCCCTAGTTTGATATAATTGAGAATTTTCTCATACTGCACTTTCGAGGCTTGTGCTCCGATCATGGTAGTCGTATCCAGCGGATTTCCTGCTACAATCGCTTCGGTACGTTGAACAACTTTTTCGATGAAACGATCATAGATTGATTCTTGAATCAATAATCTAGAAGGACAAGTACATACCTCTCCTTGATTTAGTGCGAATAGCACAGCACCTTCTATTGCTTTATCAAGATAATCATCATCTTCTGCCATTACCGACTCAAAGAAAACATTAGGAGATTTACCACCTAATTCTAGCGTAACTGGAATAATGTTTTCGGTAGCATACTGCATTACCATTCGTCCCGTAGCAGTAGAACCTGTAAAGGCAGCTTTAGCAACTTTAGGGTTTGTGACTAATGTACGTCCAAGTTCTGAACCGAAACCATTCACTATATTTACAACGCCTTCTGGAATCAGATCGCCAATCAATTCGATAAGATACATAATAGACACTGGGGTACTTTCTGCTGGTTTTAACACCACCGTACAACCTGCTGCAAGGGCTGGTGCCAATTTCCAAACTGCCATCAGAATTGGAAAGTTCCATGGAATAATTTGTGCCACCACACCAATGGGCTCATTAATGATTAGCGAAAGCGTATTTTTATCCAACTCATTCAAAGAACCTTCTTCTGCTCGAATCACACTTGCAAAATATCTGAAATGATCAATTGCTAAAGGAATATCTGCATTGAGAGTTTCTCGAATTGGTTTTCCGTTATCATAGGTTTCTACAGCAGCAATTTTTTCTAAATTTTCCTCCATTCGATCGGCGATTTTATTAAGAATCATGCTTCTTTCAGTAGCAGATGTTTTACTCCATGTTTCGAATGCTTTATGGGCAGAATCAACAGCTAAATCGATATCTTCTTTGGTAGAATGAGCTGCTTTAGAAAATACTTTGCCAGTAACAGGTGAAATATTATCGAAATATTTACCTTGTATTGGTGCAACAAATTTTCCGTTGATGTAATTGTCGTAAGCTTGTTTCAGCTCTGGTAATTGTACTAAACTCATAATTTTGCGTTTTTGTTTAAAAAGTTAATGTTTTAACTGTTTGAAAATACAACATTTGCAGGACATAATCTGTTTATAAAAAGTTAAATCATTCAAACAACTACTATTTTCTAGTTTGGCTTAATTGTTGTAATATTGCAGTCCGAATATTTGAAAATCTGGGGCTGACTGGTTTTGACAGCAAGGATAATGGATAAGTAAGCACGTCGTGCAAGGTTGTGTACGCACGTAAATCTGGCACTTCAACTTTTTAACTGGCAACGAAGAATACGCTTTAGCTGCTTAATCGACTGAATTGTAGTAAGTCTCAAGCCACGTTCGTACTAGGTACGAAAGCTGAATGTCTCTCAAAAGCCTCGCCTTACGGCGTTTGATACAGAGGCACAGGAATGTAAGGATAGGTTGACTTTTGTTTCGCAAGTCAACCGAAACTTTAGGAACTAAGCTTATAGCAAGATGTTTGTTTCTGGCTGTGAGTCGAAAATCGAGAATAAACTAAACGTGTAGAAAGCTTATTGGTTACTTGTTTGGACGCGGGTTCGAATCCCGCCAGCTCCACAACTCATGCTGACTATCAGCGAATTATAAAATACTCGGACTAAATCAGGGACTTTTTCCTAATTTTAGTCCGAGTTTTTCTTTATATTAAATATTAATTCAGTTTTTCTCATTCTTTTAGCGAGTTAATATTATTCATCTTATAGAGATTCTGTAATATGTTGATAGCATTCTATTATATCTACAAAATTTCTGTTGCCTTTAGTATTATGGATATACCAAGCTTTATTTAATGACAAAATAGCGTGACTTACAAAATAAATGTAGAATACTAATATTTTCTTTCTAGTAGTAAAAGAAAATCCAGATAATGTTTTTGTTTCTATGTTAGGCAATTTCGATTTTAAAGTTGGCGAGTTCGGATTTTAAATATTATTGAATTACGCAAAACAAATATCTATTATAGATAACAATGACTAACTTCAAAATAAAATTGATATACAGTGTTAATTTACAGCGATTTGTAATTATTAATTAAAGTTCAATATAAAATATTATTTCATATATTTGAGTGTTAGCTGTCATTATTCACCAAAATTCGTATGAAAAAACTATTTTTTATCTTAACGATAATTTTGAAGTCAAATCCAATATTTGCTCAAACTGAAAATTATAAAACTGCTATTGAAAATTTTCAAGAGAATTATAATTCAGAAAAATATGAAGAAATTTTTGATGCTTTTTCAACTGAAATGAAACAAGCCTTGCCTCTTGAAAATACAAAACAATTTCTCGCAGGATTAAAAGCTCAAGCCGGAAAAATTGAGAGTAAAGAATTTATCGAATATCAAGAAGGAACGTATGCAACTTACAAGACCAAACTTGAAAAAATGGTTTTGGCGGTTAACATTTCACTTGACAACGAAAATCTTGTAAATGGTCTTTTCATAAAACCTTATGAAGAAGCAACAGAAACAGCAAAAAACATTGCAAACGCTTTGAATAATTACCCAAAAGAAATTTCTGAAATCATTTTTTCACAAGCAAAAGACTTTCCTAATAATACTCAACTATCTATTGCAATAATACAAAATGGAAAAACAAACTATTTCGGAATTATAAAAACAAATGACACAATAAAACCCATCGAAAATCAAAATAAAATTTTTGAAATTGGTTCTATTACAAAAGTTTTTACATCAACTGTTTTGGCTTCACTCATTGAAAACGGAAAATTGAAATTGACTGACGAAATAAATTCATATTATCCTTTCTCTTTCAAAAACGACATCAAACTCACTTTCAAAAATTTGGCTAATCACACTTCAGGTCTTCCTCGTTTACCTGAAAATTTAGATTTATCAAACGAAGCTAATCCTTATAAAAGTTATGGTAAAACACAAATTAAAGAATACCTTAAAAATCAATTAAAACTTGAAAATGAAGAAGTAAAATCTTATTCATATTCCAATTTGGGAACAGGTTTATTAGGTTACACTCTTGGATTATCACAGAAAACAAATTATCAGGATTTGTTACAAAAGAATGTTTTTGATAAGTACAAAATGACAAATTCATTTACAAGTTCTCAAAATCTGACTGATAAACTTATAAAAGGACAAAACCCAAATGGAGAAATTATAAGTAATTGGGATTTTGATGTTTTGTTTGGAGCAGGAGGAATATTATCTACAACAGAAGATTTAGCAAAATTTGCGAATGCACAATTCAATCCTAAAAACAATGAACTTGCTTTAACAAGAATACCTACTTTTGAAGTAAACGGAGATATGAAAATCGGTTTAGGATGGCATATTTTAAAATCCAAAAACGGAGAAGATTTATTTTGGCATAACGGAGGAACTGGAGGTTATTCATCTTCAATGACAGTAAATATAAACAAGAAAATAGCAGTAATTATCTTGTCTAATCTTTCCGCTTTTCACCCTAAAATGGGAAATATTGACAAACTTTGCTTTGAACTAATAAATGAAACGGAAAAATAATAACGACAGCTAACATCGCATTGGCAAAATGGCGGGTTAAGTGCAAAACTCAACTTTTGTGCATTTTTGTCCGCCGAATGTGTTCCACATTCGCTTTTTATTTGTAAGTTAGCTCTGTGGAAACACATCGGCTACGTTCCTGCTAAATTTGAACTTTTCGTCCAATTTATCCGCCACTTCGCCAATGCGTTTCCCGTTGTGCGTAATTATAAAAAAACTATGCAAAAATCTAAACACTATTTTCTATTAACACTTCTGTTATTTACTTTTAATAATGTCTTTTCTCAATTTAATGACTCTAAGGAATATGGATTTAAAGGTGAACTAAAAAAAATTATAACCTACAATTATGTTGAACTTGAAAAGAGAAATAATAGTTGGATTTTAGATGATAAAAAACTTGTATCAATTTGGGAATTTATAGTAGATGAAAATCAAAATTTTAAAGAAATTAAAACTACTTATTTTACAAATGAAACCAAAGAAGTTCAAGTTTATAAATATGAATTCAACAATAATTTGAAAAGTTCATATAAAAAATATGATGAAGGCGGAAACGTAATTGAAACGGCAAAATTTGAATGGTTAAACGAAAAGTCTTATATAGCAACATTTAACTTCAATGAATATATAATAGAAAATAAAGTGATTTTAAATGATAATTATAGAGATTTCATTGGAGAAAATAAAGTTTTTGAAATATATGAAAATGAAAAAGTACCAATTGAAATAACTTCTTATAAAAACTTCTTCGATAAGAATGGACTAATACAAAAAACTAAAAAATACGATGTCTTAGGGAGCATTAATTCTACAATTTATAACAAAATTCAAAAAATAGATACAAAAGGTAATATGATTGAATTTGCAATTTTAAATGAAGATGGAAGTTTAGAACGCTTCGTAAAACGTGAATTTGAATATTTAAATTAATTATAACTACGCACAACAAAGGTTTGGCGCAATGGCGGGTTAAGGCTAAAATTTAAAGTTTCGGCTTTCTATTCCGCAAAAATCCAATTATATTGACTTTTTTTGTAAATTTATTCAATTAATTGGCTTTTGCTTACCGTGTCGCTAAATTGAAACTTTTCGCTTCAATTTCCGCCACTGCCGCCAAGCCCCGAAACGTTAGCGGTCAGGCTAAAAGAACGCTACGAACTTAAAATGAGTATTAACAAATAAAATAACAGTAAAATGAAAAAATTTCATCCATTTTTCACCATCGGAACAGTAGGAATGATTGTAACCGCCTGCCTTCATATGTTTTTAGCTTTAGGCTTATCATTGACCTCAATTCACTCTGTCTTTTTCACTCTTTATCCAGTATTCTTGACTTTCTTGATATTAGGAGTTGTTTTTACAGTTAAACATCAAAAGACTGTTGTATAAAGAAAAATGAATTGGGCTGGACAAAATTAGTTGGCACATATTTCATACTGACTATCAAGGAATATCTTTGCGGACAAAACAATTGAAGCACAGAATTGACATACTTAACTAAATTGATAGTATTCAAAAAAATACTGATAGAACTTCACAGGTTGCGTACAAATTCTATGAAAAGCAAGGTTTTGAACTGTTTGAAATTAAAAACAACTGTTAGGCAGACGGATTTGATATGTATGATATGAAACACAAACAACACTAAAAAAAAAACTGACAAATGAAGCCCGAACCGCTAACAAGGTATTGCCAAAAGCGGGGCTGAACAGCTTCGATTGGACGTTTGTACAAGGTTCAACATTCGTTCTTCG
>CCMH01000017.1 GCA_000751595.1 Weeksella massiliensis
TAGCAAGATGTGTCATTGTTCCCACAAACTTTTCAAGTTTGGAAAATGACATCTTGCCTTTTTTCAAAAGGAGAAAAAACTTCGGAACTCGTTTTTTACTTAAAATTCACTATTAAAAAAATTTATCTTCAACTATTATTGTCGTTTTTAGTCTTATTTAATACTAATTAGACCAACTGATAGTCAATCACTTGCAATTAATATTTAAACTAATCAAATTTGTAGTGTAACTAACAAAAGAAGGTTTATTTAATTGATTTTGAAGTGGATTAATGGAGAAAAAAACAGACACAATAAAATTTAGAATAGAGATGCAGAAAAAAGAAAAGTGGAAGCAAATCTGTTTACAAAAAAATATTTCTCTAACAAATCTAATCGTAAAATCTGTTGAAAATAGGCTTCTAGAAAATGAAAGAAAGTTGGTTCTGGAGTTCATTGAAAAGCAGGATAATATTTTTGGTAAAATTCAAAACAACATCAATCAATTTGCAAAAATTGCTAATTCAAAAAATGATGTTTCGACAAATGATCTAAGAAGATTCAATCAAATGTTGCAGGAAATTGAAACATTGAAAAAGGTACAGATCGATATTTTTAATAAAATCTATTCAAAACTCTGAAGATGATTGTAAAAATAATGAAAGCTGCTGGACCAAGTTTTCCAGGAGTGAAATACAATGATAAAAAAATACAATCGGAAAAAGGCGAGTTAATGCGGATGAATAATTTCCCTTCATTTATTAATGAAAAAAGTAAACAAGAAGAAGTGAAAAATTATTTGGCAGCAATTTCGAAAAACAACAAAGTTAAGAAGCCCCAATTTCATGCAACCATTTCAACAAGATTTAGAGAGCATAGTAAAGAAGAATTAACAAGAATATCAGAGGAATTCATGAAAGAAATGGGATATGGAGATCAACCATATATCGTCGTTTTTCATGATGACACAGAAAATAATCACGTTCATATTGTTTCAACTAGGGTTGATAAGCATACAGGAAAAAAGATTGATGATAGTTTTGAGAAATTGAAATCCCAAAAAGCATTGACAGTCGTGATGGAAAAAATCTATGGTGTTAATACAGATGAGAAAATTGAAAAAATATTGCAGTATAAATTTAGCACCATGAATCAATTAGCTCTACTTCTTGAACGATCAGGTTTTCGTCTTACGAAAAATGCAAAGATTGAGAATGCGTATGATATTTTGAAAAATGGAGTAAGGCAAAAAACCATTTTAAGTAATCAAATAAATTTTAATAAAGGGACAAAAGAACGGAAAAATCAATTAAAGGCTATTCTCCATAAATATAAGGCAATTCAGTCCAATAAGGTTTTCAAAGTTATAGACCGAAGAGAAAAAGAGGGCATGTTACCAAAAGATAAAATTGATGATAACTGGGAGCCCAAAATAGAGTTTCAAAGTGAAATACAACACAAGCTCCGAGAAGCTTTTGGTATTGATATACATTTTCATCAAAGTGCCGACAAAATTCCTTTTGGCTATACATTAATTGATCATAAAACAGGAATGATCTTCAAAGGTAGTGAGTTGTTACCCATGAAAGACTTATTTGAATTTACGGATTCGGAAATCGATAAAAGGCAATTTGAATCCTTAAAAGATTATTCAATAAGAGATGAAGATTCTAAGAGACTACTGCTTCAACATCTTAACAGAAATGGTTTTGAAAACATTCAGGATTATATGCTTTTTCAAAATAAAAAAAGAAAAAGTAAAAATGAATTCAGTTCATTGAAAAAAGAAATTGTTGACTATTTGAAAGCTAAATACAAGAACAATAATCATATAACTATTTTGAGAGATGAAGAAGGTAAAGACTACGTAATTCATGATAGACACCATTTCATAGGAGAATTGAAAACTGTTATAGGAGAATATGAATACCAAAAATATTTGAATCATGATTTAAATGTTAATCAAGATTCTAAGCTTTCAGATGAATTAAGTCAAAGTATTAAAGATTTGACTTTTGAAATTAATAAATCATCCCACGGTGGTAACGACCCATCGGAAGAAGAATTAAGGAAAAGAAAACGCAAAAAAAGGAAATAATATGATTATCACTTTTGCAACACAAAAAGGAGGAGCTGGAAAAACAACATTAGCAATTGCTTTTGTTAACTATTTAAATGCTCTGACAGATAGGAAAGTTAACGTTTACGACTTTGACTTTCAGAAATCTTTTTACAATAAATGGATTGAAGATGAAATGTTGGAGTTACCCAAGCTATATGATGTAAATGTTATTGGAGACGATGAAAATCCATTTGATGACTTAGAAGTGCTTTTTGATTTAAAAGATTCTGAAGAAGTAAACGTGTTTGACTTAGCAGGTACACTAGATGAGAAATATTCTGACCTACTAATTTATAGTGATGTTATTATTATTCCTTTTGAATACTCTGATGTTTCGGTTAAATCTACTCTAGTTTTTAAAAACCTTTTGGGGATCATAGAATCGCAAGCAGAACGGATTTTTATTAGGAGTAAATACGATAAAGGTTATAAGTATTTAAACCAACAGGAAATGGACGAAGAAATTTCAAAATATGGAGTTTTAATTGAAACGCCTGTGTTTAAGCGAAATTGTCTTCAAACCATTAACACTCGAAAATTGAGTTACGAACAAAAATATGCAGTAAGAAAACCCTTTAATGAAATAATTGAAAGTATAAATGAAGCACTACAAATTACCCTTTAAAATCAATCTTGATAGAAAATACAATGATCTGAATATTGACAAGTATTATGATGAAAGAAATGAGAATGAGAATGAAAGAAAGACGTGGAATATAGCTTTAGACAATGATTTACACATGGAATTAGGGAAATATAAAACTTTTGATATCTCATTAGATGAAATTATTGATTTGGCACTTAGATATGCTTTTAATAAATATGAATTTAGAAGATTATCAGCTCAATTAATTGAAGAAAAATCATTAAAAAAAACATAATTTATGATAAAATATTTAATAATTCTGCTTGCTACATACGTTATTTATTACACTGTTAATATTGTTTATGATCTTTTTTTAAAGAAAGAAAAAACAGAAAACCCCGATGATAAAGAAGAGTATTCTTTGGTAGATATAGTTACTAATGATATAAAAACAGTCAACATAGATGATGTGGAAGATTTAAAAACTCCAGCATCTTTCCAACAAGTGAACATACAATCTAATGATAATAATCTTCGTCCCAATTTAGAAGAATTAAGGGAGCGATTTGAAAATGAAAACGAAATAGATTCCTCAGCTAATTTGAATAAAGAAAGTGAATCTAAAGCTAAGTCAACGAAAGACAAAAATAACTGGAAGGAACTGATGAGATTATCAGAAACCATGGTTCAAGTTGTAAAAAACTATGATGGTCAAAAAGTTTATCACTCAACAATTTAATAATTAATTTTTTTTAAAACCAATTCTTTAATCATGATTAAAACAAACATGAAAACCAAGTATTTTTTAACAATAGTTATGATGACTATTCTTATTTCTCCTTTAATGGCACAAGGTGGAGCGACAGCTATTTCAAATGCAGCAAGTGACATAAAGGATTATTGGGAGCCACTAAAATTTATACTAAAAGCAGTAGGTGGAATTGTAGGACTTATTGGCGGACTTCGTGTGTATAACAAATGGACGAACGGAGATCAGGATATCAATAAAGAAATTTTGGCATATGGCGGAGCTATGGTCTTCTTAATTGTTGTTCCTGAGTTTGTGGGAGCCTTTTTCAGCTAGTATGAGTTTTTATTTATACAAGGGGTTGAAAAAACCCCTTGTATTTTTCGGTTTAAAAGGTAAGTATATCTTACACGCTGTCGTGGTAATAGGCGTTGGAATCGTTATAACCATGATACTTTCCAAAATAGGATTATTAGGTTCATTGTTAGGTATTGCACTTATTGCAGGAGGCATCTTATTGATCTTTAAAAGACAAGATAAAAAGGGTTTATATAATAAAACTAGAAATCATAATCAAGTATTTATTATTCCTAAAAGAATGAAAAAATTAAAAAAATGAAAAAATTTGAGTTTACAATTCCATTTATTGGCTATGACTATGGGAAAGATCATAACTGGGATTTTGATGTGTTAATCGGACAGTATGGGAATCCAATTATAGCAATCAAAATCAAGAATGTTGTTGAACAATATTCCGCTGATCCTGATTCATACTCAGATTTTCATAGTTTACTGAATCAAATTGTTAGTATTATCGGTGAAGGTCGGATAATACAAAAACTCGACGTTTTTTCTAAAAAAAGATACAATGCAGAAAAACATGATGAATTTCTGCAACAAAAATATTCTGATCATTTTGATGGTCGGATGTATAAAACGATTGATACCGTTTTGATATTTACAGATATCATCGACGATAAGCTCAAAAAAAAATCAAAACAATATAGTTTTTCTGAAAAAAAATATAAAGAATTAAGAGATAAATGTCAAAAGATATTTATGCTGTTGAAACAAGAAAATTGTAATCCTCAATTTTTATTTGAAAAAGACTTTGAACATTATATTTCAGGAACTATAACCATGCAGTTTAATGAACTTCCTGTATTTGACAATATCAAATCTACCAATGAGTTTTTACAAATAGGAAATCGGTTTGTAAAAAACATATCTTACGTAGATGTAGAAAATATAGATTTACCTTCAACAATTGCCCCCTATTCTTATTTAGGCGGTTCTGGAGCTGCAGCTGAAACAGCAGTAGATAATTTTTCTTTTTTAAATGATTTAGATGATTATGAGACAATTATTTATAATCAAGTTATTTCTATTCCCTTGCAGGCTCAACAACATAGAGAATTAGATAAAAAGAAAAAAAAACTTGAAGGAGCTTCTAAAAACTCTCCATCAAATGCAATCATAGCAGAAGAAATAGAAAGCCTACTTTATAATATTGCTACGGATGGTCAATTAATAGTGAACGCTCATGTTTCAATTCTATTTTCTGCAACAAATAAAGAGAAAATGGAAAATATTCAATCCGTAATCGAAAATAAATTATTCACAAAAGGAATCATCGTATCCAAAAATGCATATAACCAAATGGAGTTATTTAGAGCTGCTATTCCTGGTAATTCAACTGAATTACGAGACTATGATTTCTTTATGACAACAAGTGAAGCTGCACTTTGTTTTTTTTTTAAAGAAAGTTACCCTTTGAATGAAAAATCAAATTTTTATTTAAGGTTTACAGATAGACAAGGTGTACCCATCAAAATAGATCCATCAGATTTACCTATGAAAACTGGCAGAATTAACAATCGCAATAAATTTGTTCTTGGTCCTTCAGGTTCAGGGAAATCATTTTTAATGAACAATATTATCGAACAATACCTCACATACAACTATGATGTAGTGATTGTTGATACAGGAGATTCATATAGCGGCACATGTGCTTATAAAAACGGTAGATATATTCAGTATACAGAAGAGAAGCCAATTACGATGAATCCTTTTCTTTTGACCAAAGAAGAATTTAATATTGAAAAAATTGAATTTCTAGGGAACTTGATTTTTTTAATCTGGCAAGGAGCGGACGCAAATATGTCGCCTACGATAAAATCGATTTTAGACAATGCTTTAATAACCTATTATCATCAATTTTTTACTAAAGATAAAAATTGGTATGAAAGTCAAACTACTGAAGATTTACTTTTTTACTTACAAAAATTCAATATCCATGAAGCAGATATTAACGTAGAACTTGAAAACTCTTTTGAGAAAGAAAAAACTTATTATGATGTTTTAGGAATTGCGTATGACGCTACTACAGAAGAAGTGAAAAGAGCAGGCAAAAAACTTATATCGGAATTTCACCCAGATAGGAATATTAATAATCCTGATTATAATCCAACAGAATTTTACAATGTATATGAAGCTTATGAAACATTGGTAGATGAACATAAGCGAAAAGTGTATAATGAAACTAAGTTGATTTTAATAAAGTCACAAGATATCATTAAAAGACCTCAATCAGCTGAAGAATGGAATGAAGCTTTTAGAAATGCGGTTATAAAAAAGATTAAAAAACTTAATGAAGACTTAAAAGTAAACGAATTGTCTTTTAATACATTCTACGATTTTTGTAATGATTTTCTACCAATTTACTTAAATAATAAACGTCATAAAATCAATGAAAAGGAATTCAATCTACGCACATTTCTGTTTGTTTTAAAAGACTTTTATAAAGGTGGTCGATATGGTACAACCTTGAATGAGAGTGCGGATAATTCACTTTTCGAAGAGCCTTTTATTGTATTTGAAATTGATAACGTGAAAGATAATCCAAAACTATTCCCTATAGTAACACTTATTATCATGGACACGTTCATCCAAAAAATGAGAATGCGCAAAGATAGACGTAAAGCACTAATCATTGAGGAAGCATGGAAAGCAATCGCTTCTAAATTAATGGGTGGTTATATTCTTTATTTGTATAAAACAGTAAGAAAGTTTTGGGGTGAAGCAATTGTAGTAACACAAGAACTGGATGATATAATCGGAAATGCTGTTGTAAAAGATAGTATTATTAATAATTCGGACACGTTTATTTTGCTTGATCAAACAAAATTCAAGGATAATTTTGATCGGATTGCCGATATACTTTCATTAAATAAAGTAGAACAAAACAAAATATTTACAATCAATAACTTGAACAATAAGTTTAATAGAAGCAGATTCAAAGAGTTTTATATCGGAAGAGGAGGACGTGGTGAAGTGTATGGTAATGAAGTTTCTATTGAACAATACTTGACTTATACTACAGAGAAACCTGAAAAATCAGCAGTTGAATATTATGTGAAAAAATATAAATCATATGACGATGGTTTAGTTGTGATTGTCAAACATTTAAAAGAATTTGATGTTGAATTAAGTGAACTTGTGGCTATTGTTAATTTATTTAGACAACCCTTAAATCAAGAAATTATTGACTTTTATTTTGAAATAAAACAAATTCATAAAGACAATACCCTTAAAGTAATTTCTCAACAATTGAAAGACTTTCAAGATAACCCAATTGACTTACTTAAAAACAGATACGCTCATGAAAAAGTTTAGTTTAATTGTAGCATGTTTCAGTTGTTTTTCTTTGCATGCACAAAGAACCTACATAGACCCTACCGTTACTGCGGCAATGATTCTCTATTCAGAAAACCTTAAAGCCAAACAGGAGCAGGTAATTGATGAAACAAATAAATTACAGAAGGCACAAGCATGGGTAGGTTCACAAATGATGGTGGCAAATGATATACAAAATAAAATTTTGAAAGGGTTAAGTGAAGTATCAGGAACCTTGCAGAATGGGATTCAAGTGAAACAAATTTATAGTGAATTAGAAAAGTGTTATAAGTATGCAGATGATGTTGCCAAGCTTGCATCACAAAATCCACAATTTGCAATTTTTGGTATTAAGGCAAGTCAGAAAACGTACGAGCAAAGTATTAAGATTGTAACTGATGTTAGCGAACTTCTCACTTCTGGACAACTGAACCTAGCAACAGCAGGAGATCGGTATAAGTTATTGTTTAATATTTCTGAAAATGTTAGAAGTTTAAAGCTTTGGTTATTAGCTATTAGATTAAGAATTCAGAGAGCTGTTAATGTAGGGTTTTGGAATGCTATAAATCCATTTTCAAAATATATCAATACGGATAAAAGTATTGTAGAAAATATAATGAAGCGATATGAAAGAAATTTTTAAAAGTAGAATTACCTACGTCTTACGGGTTTGCTTGGTTATATCTATACCAATGATTTCTATGTCTATGGGGGGCAATTCTCAACCATGGAGTAAAGAGAATGTTTCGTTCCCAATGATGAACTTGGAAATTAAGGCTACCATGAAAGAAAATGAAAGACAAAAGGATATGAAATCCAATCAGGATCATAATACCATGGCTGAAGTTTATAATAAAGAGCAATGGGGAAACTTTAAAGAAAAGATAGTAAAAATTCAAGATCGGCTAAGAATTGTTTCTTTTAGTTTACAAGCAATTCCTTCAGGTATACAAATCAAAAGAGAGATTGATAAGATATACGAAAACCAAAAAAAGATAATTGAAGAAATTGAACAAATGCCATTAACGTTAGTTGTTATTCTTCCTTCGCAAATCAAATTTATTGATGACGTCCAAATGATTATTCGTTACATCGCAGGAATTATACTTTCTTACGGAGCTATTAATCAAATGGAGAAGGCTGAGCGAAAAATATTATTAGACTTTGCGGTAGATGAGATTAGAATATTAAGAAATAACTCGAGTCGCATGTTGTTCAATATTAGAGAAATAAAATTAAAAATCAAACGAAACACTCGAGCATTTGAATTTTATGTCAATAGAGATAAAAAAGTGGTAGAAGATATTTTAAGTAATATTAAAAATTTTTAAAATGAAGAAGTATTTGCTCTGTTTAGGTCTTCTATTTAGTCTTTCAGCTAACGCTCAATCTTTTGTAATAAATGAGAAGTTGTTAATTCAGATTTCTAAAAATCATGCTGTAAGAATGGCAAGTGAAGGTGCGTTTTTAGATTCTTATGAAAGACAAAAAAAGCTATATGATGAAATCAATAAAAAAGTAGCACAAGTAATTGCTATTCAGGATTATATATATCAGCAATTGAAAAACGTAAATACAGCTATTTTACAAAGTAAAAAATTATACTATATCTATCAATACTTGGATAGGATTTCTAAAAATGGACAGATCATGATTGATTTATCTATGAGAAGACCTGACTATGGAATCTTTGTAAACCGATACTATACCAATATTTTAAGAGAAATAAAACTTTTAGCAACCGAGCTTACTACGGAGATTTTGAATGAAAATAGAGACTTCTTAATGGATTCTATGGATAGAGAAATTCTAATAGAAAAGATATATAACCGTTTAAGACATATCAATGGGAATATTTTATATATCACCCTTAGACTTCAAAACGCTCATAAAATCCCTTATCTATACAATGTGCCTATTATAAAAAATTACTTGAATGTAGATAAGGCAATTGTAAATGATATTATCCGAAAATATAACTACATCTTTTAATCAAATCGTATGAAAAATCTAAACATTTGTCTACTAATAACATTATTATCTGCTCTTGTTAATGCGCAAACAGTAAATAAACTGAATGATCCATCTATCGTAGCTCAACATAAAAGAATGACTTATGAACGTTGGGGAGATTGGAGACCTTATCCAAAGTACTTTTTAGGGATTCAAACAAATTTTGCCTATGCAACCGTTTGGGGAATGTGGGCACCTAAAAGAAACCGAGAATATAAAAGAGGGGAAGATATTCGTCCTTTAAAACCAACAGGTTTACAAAATAGAAGGTTGATGGAGCTGAAAATTGAAGAACTAGAAGCAAATAAAATTAAAACTTCTGCTGATACAATTTATAATAGAAGTGTTCAAGATTTCGCTCATTGGACTTCAACCTTTGTTGATGCTGATCCATTATGGTTGCTTTATTACAAGAGAATGTTATCCCCTGTCAGAAATTTTCCCTCAACTCCATCAAATTATAGTGATTGGAAAATTAAAGATGAGAAAACGTATGAAATGATGAAAAGCACAGGTAAAATAAAATATTTACAAGAAGAACTTGACATTATTAAAGATAAATATCGCATGTCAAGAACAATGGATATGCCACGTGGGAAACGCTTCCTTATGTATCATGAAACCCTGATAAGATGGAGAGCCTTTGAAAGAAGTTTAAGGGCAATCAATGATAAAACAACTCTATTGCTAACCTATCGAAATCTTGTGAAAGATAAATACAACTTTAAACAACACACTTCGAAAACCGATGAACAAATAATTGAATCTGTGATGCTTAAACTAAAAGATAAATATTAATTCTTATGAAAAAGTTATATGTAATAGCATTAACTATTGGTTTATTTATCCTGCCTATAGTTTTGTTTGGTCAATCAAATGAAGAGTATGGTAATATTCTAAAATATTTAAAAGGTGATGGTGCATTCGAGAAATGGTTTATGGAAGTTTTCACTAAACTAGATACAACTATTAATGTAGAAGCTTCATCCGCCGCATTATTAGGTAGAGCAATTGGTGGTTTTGGTTCCCTACTCTATCTAGGATATTTAGGGTGGCAAATGATTTCAGGAGATAGAGATTGGGAAATATTACCGATGCTAAAACCTTTATTCATAGGTTTAATTTTGATCTATTGGACAAGTTTTGTTGGTATGATTCAACAACCTTTTATTTCCTTGTCTGCTCCAGGTCAACAAATATTTAGCGAAATTGAAGATGAAGTAAATGATTTGAGAGTTGAACGTTTTAAAAAACAAGCTCAACTTTTAGAATTTCTTATTAAGAAAAAAGCTGAAGAAGATGCTAAACAAGAAGTAGTTGAAGGTGATCAAAGTTGGTGGCAACAATTAGGGGATGAAATTTCCGATTCTATGGATAAATTGATTGCACCAATAAAAGAATGGGGAATTCGGATGAATTATTCCGCTCAAAAAACAATCGCTGAGATTATCGAGTTTATAGCTTTAGCCTTACTACGAACATGTGTTTATTTAATTTTCTTTATTCAAAAAATTTGGAGCTATATCTTAATAATACTAGGTCCAATTGCTGTAGGTATGGCTTTGGTTCCAGGGTTTGATAACTCCTTATACAATTGGATTGCTAAATTCATTAATATCAATTTATACACTTTTATAGCCTATACAATTATCAATATTGGTCAACAATTAATAGCATCAGGATATACAATGGAAATTGAAAGATTAAGTCTTTTGGTAACAGAACAAGGGGTTGTTGACGATATCGATGCTTTGCTTCTCTATATGACTGGGAGTGGGATTATTTATAATCAACTTTTTACGGTAGTTGCCTATGCTGTTACAGGAATTGGAGTTTTAATGACTCCAACAATAGCAGATACTATTGTTACAGCAGGAGGTTCAGGCGCAATGACAAAAGTTAAAAACGCTGGTGCTAAAATAATGAGTGGAGCAAAGACAGCTGTAATTGCTGCTAAAACAGGAGGGGCGAGCGCAGTAGCAGCTGCAGCAAAATCAACTGCCTCAGCTGGAGCTTCGAATAGAGTTAAAAATGCAATGAAAAAATAATAAAATGCTAGTAAAAAATATAGAACAAAGAATTAAAATTAATAAAATAGTTTCTATTTCAACTATTTTATTTGCATGCATCATCGTTGTTGTCGGATTTTTATTTTCTTATAAGCTTATTGAAGATTCGAAAAAGTCTATCTATATAATTGATAATGGAGTCCCAGTATTAGCTCAACAAACCGATGCACTAATCAATAGACCAGTGGAATATAAAGCTCAGATTGAGTTGTTTCATAGATTGTTTTTTACTCTAGCACCCGATGATTCATATATCAAAGAAAACATCAATAAATCACTTTATCTAATTGATGATTCAGGTAAAAAAGAATACGCAAATCTTAGAGAAAAAGGGTTTTATAATCAAATCATTGCTTCAAGTTCTATGGTTAGTGTCAAAACAGATTCTATCAAAATAAACCCTGCAAACAATAGCTTCTTATATTTTGGAAAACAGATGATTAATAGAAAATCAGGAATCATTACTAGAAAATTAATCACCGAAGGTTTTTATAAAGATATTATAAGAAGTCCTAATAATCCACATGGTGTTTTGATAGAAAGTTGGAGGGTTCTTGATAATGAGGAGTTGTATTCTAAAACTAATAAATCATTCTAAGTATGGAAAAATATATTGCAAAACTTAGTAATAAAAAGTGGTTTATATGGGTGGTTAATCATCCAAAAAAATTCTATGTATTTACCATGATTTTTTTAATCATTTCCTATATAGGTAACATCACTTATAGTCTTTATAATGAAAGACCTACACGACTTCTAACGTCTAAATTTCCTGTTGTGAAAATAGAAGAAAATAAAACCGCTATAAATCAACAAAAGATTCATGAAAGGATGAAGAAAATTGTTTCCGAATTACAATCCTTAAAAGTCAAAAGAGATAATAATTCGCTTATCAAACAAGACAGTTTAAGAATAGAATATTTGTTTAACCAGTATCAACGATTGAAAAATGAACTTCAAGAAAATTAATTTCAAAGATAAAAAGTATGTAATTCCTCTAATAATATTACCAGTACTATTATTCTTTATCTATTTAGGATCGAGCTTTATGAAAGAAAAGGAGCCAGAAATTGATCAAAGTGAAAAACTAACCCTTTCCTTAGGAGACACTAGAGATTCTATCATGACAAAAAATGAAGCTTATGATGCTTTTTTTGACAAGACGGATGATAGAACTATGCTAGAAGGTTTAGACCCCGAATCTGATAGTTTAATGGTTTATGGAGATTTATTAACAGATAACGAGAAAAAAAGGATTGATTCGATTCGATATAATAATCAAAATCGGATGAAATCAATTAGTAATAAAAATAATTCTTACTACAATCCAAACCAAGATCAAAAAGATTATCAGAGATCGGCAGAGATCATAAGAATGTTGAATGAAAATTCATATACCTCAAAATCAAAAAATACACCTGCTGAAAGCTATTCACAAGAAAATCAAACTGATCCTGTCAAGTTACTGAAAGAGCAAATGTTGATCATGGATTCGATAGAAAAAGCTCGAGATCCTGAATACCAAAGTAGATTAGCAGCTGAAGAAAAATTAAAGTCAAACAAAGCAAAAAAAGATGCTTTTCTAAACTCAACTTTTAATGTAATGAAATCACAGGTAAGCTCTAGCTTCAACTCTATCTACAGAACCAAAGAAAATAATTTCATTAAAGCTGTAATTGATGAAGATACAAAAGGATATTTAGGCTCAAGAATTAGAATACGCTTACTCGAAGATATTTATGTTGCCAAAAAGAGAATTAAAAAGGGAAGTATTTTATACGCTCAAGTATCTGCATTCTCAATGCAACGTGTAAATCTTAATATCGTTTCTGTTTTAGCTGATGGTGAAATTTTACCTATCAATTTATCTATCTACGATTTAGATGGAATGCAAGGGTTATTTATACCTAATAGTCTATTCAGAGATATGGTGAAAGAAATGGGAAGTCAATCCGTACAAGGGACAAATTTAGATATTAACGGAAGTAGTTTTTTTACAAGCATAGGTTCAAAATTATTCACATCTACTTCTCAATCCATTGCCAATATTATCAAGACAAACAAAGCAAAATTGAAGTACAACTCTTATGTCTATTTAATTGATGAAAAAGAGCTGAAAACAAACTAATTATAAACTTTTTAAATATTAAAAAATGAAACCAAATATTTTTTTATTTATTCTTTCTGCATTTTTCTTCATTAAGGTAAATGCCCAAACTGCAACGAAAGAACAGTTAGTTGAAGATTTGAAAATAATCGAAGTATCCAAAGGAATTAATTTACATATCATATCTCCTGAAGTAGTCCAGTATGTAGATTTATCAACGGATAAACTTACAGGTGATATTCCAACCGAAAACATTGCAAGAGTAAAAATTACGGATAATGATTCTATTGCATTTACAAATAACCAAGAAATAGGCATTATCACAGTTGTTGGTCAATCTTTTATAGCTCAGTACAGAGTAGTTTATTCTGATGATAGTCAGAAAAACAAAACGAATATCCACATCCAAGCTGAAAATATGCAGCCAATTGAGTTTAGTTCGATGGTTTTTTCCAATACGGAATTAAAAAAATATTCAATGGATTTAATTACAGAAAAATCTGATAAAAAACCTATACGAATTGAAAACAACTCAAAATTAACGATGCAACTAAACAATGTATATGTAAGAAGTGACTACATTTTTTTGGATGTTACTTTTCTCAACAGTACCAACATAAGTTATAGTATTGATGATATTAAATTTACGATTGAGGATAAAAAAATACACAAAGCGACAAACAACCAAAGTATAGACTTACAGCCAGTTTTCACCTTAAATAATTCTAAATCTTTTAGAAAAAACTTCAGAAATATTTATGTATTCAAAAAGTTCACTTACCCCAACTCAAAGGTGATGATGATTCGTTTAATAGAAGAGCAACTTTCTGGTAGAACGATTGAAATGAAAGTCAACTATTCTGATATTTTGAAAGCAGATACATTTTAAATGCAACAGTTATGGAGTTTTTTATCTTAATTACATTGATCTTATGTCTTGTTCTGATGCTGGTACTCTATTTTGTTTTTATGTACGTTGTTCATAGGAAACAAAAAGAACTCATAGATAGCTACGAAAAGCTATTAATTCTCGAAAGTTGGTATGAGAACATATCCGAAGAAGCAAACCACTTACCTATTATTGATAGGATTGAAAAAAGAGGATATGAATTAATTAGTCAATTGGATAATTTGAATGCTAATATTTCTGAAATTCAAGAACATCACGTGAAATTGCTGGAGCAGCAAAAGAGTCTACACCATAGTTTACTTGAGGAACATAAAATATTGAATGAATATTTTCAAAATTATTCGTAATGCAAGAACAACAATATCAGTTAAATTTATATAGTTTTTTTCAAAAGTTAGTGTATGCAATTGTTGCCTTTGATTGTATATCACTGTTTTACGGAAAGGCTAATATTCCTGTTTTATCTAATCTTCTACAAGGTTTAATAAAAACAGGGTTTATCTACCCACCGATTAACGCAAAATTTGCTACACTAATTTTCATCGCTTTAGTAGCAATCGGCACAAAGGCAAAAAAGAAAAAAGAATTAAACATTACTGCAAATATTATAGTACCAATTATTATTGGACTTACACTGATGTTTGCTTCTTTGGTTTGGCAAAATCAAGCTGAATCTCAAATACTTCCAACAATAATTCCTGGATTAAATGCCTATCAACTTCTATATGCTTGTTTGTCTTTTTTAGGAGCTGTAATAACCCAAATGGGCGCAGATAGTATTTCTAAATTTATGCAACAAAAAATGGGAAAAGATAGATGGAATGTAGAAGAAGAATCATTTGATCAGAATAAAGAATTAATCGATACTCCTACTAGTATCAATATTCCATATTTATTCAAGTATAAAGGAAAAAATAACAAAGGTTGGATGAATATTAATCCATTTAGAGGAACTATGGTGATAGGGACGCCTGGTTCTGGTAAATCTTTCGGTGTGATAAATCCAGCTATTCGACAAATGATTTCAAAGGGATTCTGTTTATGTATTTATGATTTCAAATTTCCCGACTTAGCTCAAATTGCCTATTATCATTATTTACTGAAAAAAAGCAAAGAATCTGACTATAATTATGACTTCCATGTCATTAATTTGAATAATGTTGAGATGTCAAAAAGAGTAAATCCTTTTGACAAAAAGTATGTTCAAACCTTAGCAGAAGCTCAGGAAATGGCAGAAGCAATGGTAAGCTCTTTGCAAAAAGGTGGCGCAAGCGCTGGTGGTGGTTCTGATCAATTTTTCACCCAATCTGCTATAAACTTTCTGTCCTCAACGATCTATTTTTTTGCGACATATGAAAATGGTAAATATTCAGATTTACCACACATTCTGTCCTTCATGAATAGAAGTTATGAAGAAATTTTTGATACTTTATTTCAACATGAAGAATTGGTTTCATTACTATCACCTTTTAAATCTGCATATGATAACAAAGCATTTGATCAATTAGAAGGACAAGTAGGAACATTGAAAATTTTCCTATCAAGATTAGCAACAAAAGAAAGTTATTGGGTTTTTTCGGGTGATGAAGTCGAATTGAAAATAACAGACAAACAGAATCCTTCCATTTTAATATTAGCGTCTGATCCAACCACACAAGATATTAATTCTGCACTATATTCTTCTGTATTAAATAGAACCCTAAGAGTAATTAATTCAAAAAATAATTTACCAGGCGGAATAATTGCGGATGAATTTCCTACGATTTATATCCACAAAATAGACAACGTTGTTGCAACAGCTAGAAGTAATAAAATTGCAGTTTTACTTGGTCTTCAAGAGTTACCACAGTTACGACAATTCTATAAAAAAGAAGTTGCAGATACAATTTCAGCAATTGTAGGAAATATTCTTTCAGGTTCAGCCAGAGATAAAAATACCTTGGATTGGTTAGAAAAAATGTTTGGGAAAATTAAACAGAAAACCTTTTCTCAATCTATTTCTCAACAGGGATCTACGACAAGTATAAATGAGAAAATGGACAATATGATTCCTGCAGGAAAAATTGCTGCCTTAAAAACTGGGGAAATGGTAGGAATAATCGCTCAGGAAAGCAATACCGAAGAATATAAAACTTCCGCCTTTAACGGGAAGATAAGTTTGGATATGAATGAAATAAAAAAAGAAGAAGAAAACTATCCAAAATTACCTGTTTACTATTCGTTTGTTGATCATAACAGAATCAATAGAAAAGAAGATGTTTTGATGACAAACTTCAGAAAGATTAATCGAGAAGTAGAATTACTAGTGAACGAACAACGAAAAACCACAACTTAAATGAAAACATATTACCTAATTCTTTTTTGTTGCCTAAGCCTTATCGCTAACGCACAATTTAACACTCTTACACGTAATGTTATTTACAATAAAACAGAGGCGAATACAAAGTTCGATACAAAGGAAATAGAGAAAGAAAAGACCAATGATAAAAAGAAAAAAACTATTAAACAAGTCTTAAACCTCACTAGTAAAACAGATTTGAAAAAAGAAATTGATTCAATGAAAATATTAATTAAAGATATTAAAAATGACAGATCTTTTTTTAATCAACTAAAAGACTCACTAATAGGAAACACCATGAGTCAATTGAATAAAAAAAATTTACCAAAAGAAAATAGTATAAAAAATATAATTAAGTACGAAATCATAGAGGAAATTGAAAATAATATATTTATGCCTATAAGCAATAAGATATTAATTACCTCTCCTTTCGGATTAAGAAAACATCCTATAAGCGGTGTGAAAAAGATGCATAATGGTATAGATATTAGAGCAAACTATGAAACTGTCTTTTCCGTTTTGGATGGCATTGTCGTAGCCGCTGGATGGGATACTAATGGAGGTGGAAATTATATAAAAATTAATCATTTCGACAGATTTGAAACTGCATACTTGCATTTATCTGAAACCTATTATAAAGTTGGGGATTTTGTGAAAGCAGGTTTTGTCATAGGTAAGAGCGGAAACTCTGGGCATTCTACTGGTCCGCATCTACACTTTTCGGTCAAAGAATGGGGAAAATATATTAATCCAACTAATTTTTTAAATGATATAATTAAAGTAAATAACTTAATAGCAAGTAATTATGAATAAACAAACTTTACCTACCGATGAATTGAAAAAATACGGAATTATTAATGATGATAATTCGTTTTCAAAAAAGTTAAGTGCTGATGATGTTCAAGTTTTTTTGAACGGAGGAACTATTGTAGCAGACAATGAAACAAAAAGAATTACTTTTCATCTAACCGAAAATAATTCAAAATTAAATGTCAATCTTTTTGAGCGTGACAAATCATTGAAAGATGTTTTAGAAAACAGTATAAATAACATTGAATATACTGAAATTACAAACATTTCAACCAATGATGAAAGGATCAATTTCGAACAAAAAGCATTTGTTTACGATGAAAAGTCTAATCAAACTTTAGAATTGGATTTAATCAAAGATATTAAAGAAATTTCTGAAATTGTTAAATCTAAAAATAATGATTTAGAAACAAATAGATACAAAATTGAATTGCAAAAACTTCAATCTTTTCTACAAGATAAAATTGATAAGTTCCCTGAGATAGCAAAAGATATTTTAGTCGATTTAAACATTGTTTCAAGTGAAATTAATAGCATCAATAGTATTTCAAATCCGAAAAAGCAACAGCAAAAACAAAATAAAAGCGATATCAATTTAAATGTCAATGATCCCGACATGTATCAAGATGCAAATCTAAAAAGAGAAGAAGAAATGAAAGAAGAAGAAAACCAAACACGTAGAAGAGGAAGATAATAACATCGCAAACAGATTTAGCGAACCGTTTGGGTATTCATAAAAATGTGTTGGGTAGATACGAGCGTAACGAGATTAAGCCCTCTATTGATATTGCACGCAAGATTGCGGATATTTTAGAAGTCTCTTTGGATTACCTTACAGGTAAACAAGATGTGCAGATTGACAAGGACACGAGCAACCGTATTCTGGAAGTATCAAAGTTTGAAGAAACTGACCGCAATCATATCTTTTCCGTTATTGACGCTTTTATTGCAAAAAGGAAAATTCAAGACACTATCCTATAAAG
>CCMH01000018.1 GCA_000751595.1 Weeksella massiliensis
AGTTAGTGGGATACTACCTCATTAGATGTTTTTAGTTTGATCAATCCCATATCGGGGTCTATTTTTGGTTTGTATATACATTTTCCCTATATATTCTCCTATAAGACCTAACGAAAAAGTTTGCAAACCTCCGAAAAAGATAATCAATACTATAATAGAAGTCCAACCAGTAATTGTGTTTCCTAACAGCATCTGAAACAATGCCCAAATACATAACAAAAAGGAGATAACAATAGAAAATATACCTATATTCAATACTAATTTTATTGGCTTATCAGAAAAAGAGGTAATGCCATCCCATGCAAACGACAACATTTTTTTCAAAGGATATTTACTTTCTCCTAGTACTCTTTCCTTTCTAGAATAATAAACTTTACTTTGCTTGAACCCTATTAAAGGGAAAATTCCTCTTAAAAATAAATGTGATTCATTATATTTTAAAAATTCACTTAATACCCTATTATTTATCAAACGGTAATCTGCATGATTATAATAAATATTAACACCTAATCTTAGCATTATTATATAGAATATTTCAGCTGTTTTTCTTTTGAAAAATGTATCTGATTCTCTTTCTTCTCGAATACCATATACAATATCATTACCCTTTAAATATTCAACAATCATTCGTTCCAATGAATTTATATCATCTTGCAAGTCAACATCCATTGTTATATAACCATCAAATTTATCTTTAAGTGTTTCTAAACCTGCAAGTAATGTAAATTGATGTCCAACATTTCTCGCTAATTTTATTCCTAAGACATTATATTCTGTAAAATTATCGATTATTTCCCATGTGCGATCCTTGCTACCATCATCCACAAAACAAATTTTACTATCTGTTGAAATTATATCTTTTTGAACTAATTCATCAAACTTTTGTACAATTTCATTTTTGGTTTGGGTTAATATTTCTTCCTCATTATAACATGGAAAGATAATCACAATCTTATTCATCTAATAACCTCAAATAATCAATAATTCTCTCAACAGCATTTCCGTCACCATAGGGATTATGTGCATTACTCATCTGATGATAATGCTCTTTGTCATCTATTAAACGTTGAACTTCATCCACTAATGCTTCAACTTTCGAACCTACTAATTTTACCGTTCCAGCCTCTACCGCTTCTGGTCTTTCGGTCTCATCGCGTACGACAATTACAGGTTTACCCAAACTTGGCGCTTCCTCTTGTACTCCTCCACTATCTGTAACAATAATTTTGGACTCATTCATCAACCAAATAAAATTAGGATAATTCAGCGGTTTAATCAGCACTACATTTTTGATGTTTTCTAATTCTTGGTGTACAATTGTCAAAATCTTTGGATTCAAATGAACCGGAAAAACAAATTGATATTTTTCATTAGCTAACGCCAAAGATTTTACTGCCTTACATACATTCAAAATTCCTTCACCATGATTTTCTCTTCGATGACATGTAATGAGTACAATATCTTGTTCTGGATTTAATTTAGCTTTTAAGTCTTCAATGATAGATTCATCAGCTTTTACCTTTTCTATCCCATAAAACAGAGCATCAATAACTGTGTTACCCGTTACAATTATTTTATTTGAATTGATGTTTTCTTTTAACAAATTTGCCTTTGAAGATTCTGTGGGCGAGAAATGATAATCTGATAAAACAGTGGTAATTCTACGATTAGCCTCTTCTGGAAAAGGATTTCTTAAATTAGATGTTCGCAAACCTGCTTCGATATGACATATTTTAGACCCATGATAAAATGCTGCTAAACTTGCCGCCATAGTCGTCGATGTATCACCATGTACAAATACATAATCAGGATTATAATCCGCTAATACACCTTTCATTTGACCAATGATTCTCTCCGTAATATCAAAAAGCGTTTGATTATCTTTCATAATCTCTAATCGATAATCACACTCAATATCAAAAAAATCTAACACTTGATCCAACATTTCTTTATGTTGACCCGTATTACAAATTTTCACCTCAAAATCTTTAGCTTCTTTAAGTCCCTTGATCAAAGGCGCTACTTTGATTGCCTCTGGACGTGTACCAAAAACAACTAATAATTTCTTCATTATAATGTTAAAATAATTAAAAAAGTAAATATAGCAAAATAATACTTCTCTGCTATTGTTTATAATTTTGATGAACAAAAACCCGTTTTATTCCCTAACTTTGTAAACCGATTTCAAAACGAATAATTTTTAATATGTTTCTCGAGAATACAGTCAATCATCAAAAACACTCCGGTTGGATAGAAGTCATCTGTGGCTCAATGTTTTCGGGAAAGACAGAAGAACTTATTCGCCGATTGAAACGCGCGCAATTTGCCAAACAAAAGATCGAAATCTTCAAACCTGCCATCGATACACGTTACGATGAAACAGAAGTCGTTTCGCATAACAAAAACTCCATTTCGAGTACACCTGTAGAATCTTCGGCCAATATTTTGATCCTTGCAGACGATTGCGATGTAGTTGGAATAGACGAAGCACAATTTTTTGATGATGGGATTGTTGATGTAGCCAATCAGCTCGCGAACCAAGGAAAACGCGTAATCATTGCCGGACTTGATATGGATTTTAAAGGTCGCCCTTTCGGGCCGATGCCTAATCTTATGGCGACTGCAGAATATGTAACAAAAGTACATGCCATCTGTGTGAAAACAGGAAATTTAGCCAACTATTCTCACCGTAAAATTGCTAGTGATAAGTTGGTAGAACTTGGCGAAACGTCTGAATATGAACCATTAAGCAGAAGTGCTTTTTGGGAAGAAATAGCCCATGAAAACCAAAACAAATTATAATTTAGGAGAATTAGCTCGCTTGCTTAATGCACAGCTAATTGGAAACGAAGAACAAACTATCGAAGAATATTATTTCGATACGCGAACAATCGTTTGGCCAAACAATGGATTATTTATTACTTTAAATGGTTTACAAAAAAGTGGTGCTTTTTATTTAGATGAAGCCTATCAGAAAGGAATTAGAAATTTTTTGGTTTCTGCGATTCCACCCCAACCTCAGACCGATGCCAATTATCTTTTGGTACAAGATGTGTTAAAAGCTTTACAGAAATTAGCCCAGCATCATCGTCATCGTTTCACCTTTCCCCTGATTGGAATTACGGGTTCTAACGGAAAAACAGTCGTAAAAGAATGGTTGTATCAACTCCTCTGGAACGAATACAACATTGCTCGAAGTCCGAAAAGTTACAACTCTCAATTGGGTGTTCCTTTTTCGGTTTTATTGATGGATGAACAAAACGATTTAGGAATTTTCGAAGTAGGTGTTTCTCAACCCAATGAGATGAAAGCATTGCTTACCATTCTGCAACCCACGACGGCGATCTTAACCAATATAGGTTCTGCGCATTTAGAAAACTTTCTCGATAGACGATCTCTCGCGCTCGAAAAGTTGCAACTGCTAGAAACGGCTCAAGAAATTATTTATCCTGCGGATGATGAATTGATAGAAGAATTGATAGCAGCGAATCCTATTTTTGATACGAAAAGAAAAATTACTTTTGGTAAATCGGATAAAGCAACGGTTCAACTCAAACAATACCAGCTTATTAACGGACAAAGTTCGTTGGATATCGAAATTTCTGGAGTTCTATTTAACATAATTATTCCTTTTACAGATCAAGCCTCGATTCAAAATGCGCTAATTTGCTGTGCATCAATCTATTCACTTAATAAAAATCTAAATGATTATAAAAGTAAGTTTGAGAAGCTTTTACCGATAGAAATGCGTTTAGAGATCAAAGAAGCGATTAATAATAGCATTTTGATCAATGATGCCTTCAATTCGGATTTGATTTCTCTCAAAAATGCATTGGATACCTTAGCACAACAATCGAGAGAACGAAAAGTTTTGGTACTGACCGATATCTTACAATCGAAATTGGCAGAAAAAGATTTATACCAAAAAACAGCCGAATTGGTCAATCCGTATCATTTTACAGAAATTGTACTGATTGGTGAAAAAATTTCTACCTATAAAAATTTATTCGATTCGTATGTGAGAGCTTTCTTTTCAACAGATGATTTTCTTCGACATATACAACACGAAAATGTGCACAATGAAGTTATCTTACTGAAAGGTTCTCGTATTTTTCAGTTAGAAAAAATATCCGAACTCATCGAAAAAAAATCGCATGATACGGTTCTCGAAATTAATTTAGAACACCTCGAACATAACATACAAACGTATCGCTCTTTGCTAAAACCCGAAACCAAATTGATGGCTATGGTAAAAGCAAATAGTTACGGAATTGGAAGTTTCGAGATTGCCAATGCGCTACAACAAATGAAAGTAGATTTTTTGGGCGTTGCCATTGCAGATGAAGGAAAAGAATTGCGCAAAGCCGGAATTTCTACTCCGATCATTGTTATGAATCCTGAACAACATTCCTACGCTACGGTGATCGATTACCAATTAGAACCCGAGATTTATACCTCTCGTGTGCTACAACTTTTCTTGCAAAAACTACAAGAAAAACAAATTTCTCAACCTTTCCCGATTCATATAAAATTAGAAACAGGGATGAATCGTTTAGGTTTTAAACCAAATCAGTTAGATGAATTAATTAAGATCCTACAATCTACAAATCTTGTTTTTGTTCGTTCTATTTTCAGTCATTTAGCTACCGCCGATATGCCTTCTGAAAAAGATTATGTACAACAACAGTTTGCGGTTTTCAATTCATCCTACCAATATATTACCGATAAAATAGGTTATCAACCGATAAAACATATCCTCAATTCACCCGGAATTGTTGCCTATCCAGAGCATCAGTACGATATGGTACGCCTCGGAATTGGAATGTATGGTTACAGCGAATACAGCGATTTTATGCAAAAGTTAGAAACCGTTGTACAATTCAAAACCGTTATTTCTCAGATCAATGAAATCGAAGAAGGTGAAACCGTGAGTTACGGACGTCGTTTTACGGCAGAAAGACATTCCAGAATCGCAACTTTACCGGTTGGTTACGCAGACGGAATTCGTCGTAGTTTGGGGTATGGAAATGCAAAAGTCAATATCAACGGACAATTGGCTGTAACTGTCGGGACGATTTGTATGGATATGTTGATGGTAGATGTAACGGAAATTGATTGCAAAGCGGGCGATGAAGTCATTATCTTTGGCGAAAACCCAACTTTGGGTGAATTTGCTGCTTGGATGCAAACCATTCCTTACGAAGTTCTCACTTCAATTTCTACGCGTGTGCAGCGCGTTTATTATCAAGAATAGCATTCTTTATTTTTCGGTAGGATAACGTTCATCTTACCGAGAATTTAACGATTTCTACACAAACTCAGCTCGTAGATTTCCTGCTTAGCTCATTGATTTTTCTTACCTTTAAACCACAATTTACAAAGGTTATGAGGAAATTCTTTGCGTTCTTTTTTGTTATTTCGAGTTTGGTGAATGCTCAAACCCCAAAAACAGATCATCATCGTCCAAAAGTTGGCGTGGTTCTAAGTGGTGGCGGTGCGAAAGGTTATGCTCATATCGGAGCCATAAAAAAGATAGAAGAAGCCGGAATCCATATCGACTATATTGGTGGGACGAGCATGGGTGCAATTGTCGGCGGTTTGTATGCGGCAGGCTATACGCCCGATGAACTTTCTGAAATTACCCAACAACTCGATTTGACGAACATAATCGTGAACGAAAAAAATCGTCAAGACATTCCGTTTTTCAATAAAACTTATCAAGAAAAATATATCTTAGAATTACCTTTCAATAACTTTAAAATTAGAATTCCGCAAGCAATTTCTACAGGTCAAGGAACACAAGATTTACTGACTTATATGTTGAGAAATGTACACGGAACGACAGATTTCAATAAACTTCCTACACCATTTTTCTGTGTAGCAACCGATATAGAAACAGGTGAAGCAAAAGTTTTTCACGAAGGTTTTCTACCCAAAGTTATGTTGGCAAGTGCGGCATATCCATCGATGATCAAGCCTGTAGAAATAGACAATCATCTCTATGTAGATGGTGGAGTTCTCAATAATTTTCCGGCCGATGAAATGAAAAAAATGGGCGTCGACATTATTATTGGTGTAGATGTGGAAGAAGGAAAATTGAAACCAAAAGAAGAAATTGGTTCGGCGGTGGATGTTATTTCTCAGATCATTTCGTTCAATATTGTAGAAAATTCTGCCAAACAGAAAAAATTAGCAGACCTTATTATCCGACCTGATATTGATAATTATACCGTCACAAGTTTCGAAAATGCAAAGGAAATTATTGCCAAAGGTTTAGAAGCTGGAGATAGTTTGATGCCACAGCTCAAAGAAATTGCTGCCCGACAAAATCATCCCTCTCCTACTCGACCTATCGAAAATAGAAATGATTTTGTTTTGATTCGAGATGTAAAAACTTCTGGACTGAAAAAGTTTAATGACAATTATGTTGAAGGACGTTTCGGAATTAAACCACCAGAATTACTCAATTATCAAAACATCACCGAAGGGATTAATCGTCTTTATGCGACCGATAACTTTTCGAATGTTACCTATAGAATTGATAAAGACAGCGCCGATAATAATATTTTACATTTGAATTTTACCGAAAACAAAAATCGTCAATACCTGAAATTTGGTTTGCATTACGACGATGTTTTCAAGACGGGATTGTTACTCAATTTCACGTCTAAAAATTTATTATTCAAAAACACCAATCTTTCTGCCGATTTTGTGGTCGGAGATTATTTCCGATACAATATAAATTTCTACATCGATAATGGATATTTCCCAAGTTTTGGAGCAAGTTCGTATATGCATTATTTCGATTATGGAATTCGGATGCCGAATAACGACAAAAACGAACTCAATTATCGATTCAGAAATTTTGTCAATCGGATTTATGTACAATCTACCTTGCGGGAAAAATATGCAGTGGGCATTGGTTTAGAACATCAATTCGCGAATGTTTCGACGAACAATTATATATCGGACAGCGTTCGATTTTTCAAACCCAAAGAAGAAGCTTATTTCATGAAAGGGTTTGCTTACCTAAAAGTTGACAATCGAGACAATCCTAACTTTGCCCGAAAAGGATCGAATATCGAAACAAGTTTCGCTTTGCATTTTGATTCGGATGCGGAAGATTTCGAAAAATACACCCAACTCAAAGCACGAGTAGAAACAAATTTACCGATCAATAATTTCCTCAGTTACAGATTTACCGCTAACTTTGGAACCTTTTTTAATGAGAACGTTTCCAATCTCCAAAAATTCATTTTAGGAGGTTATGTAGAGCAAAATTTCCTCAACTATACTAAGTTTTATGGTTTGCGTTTTGGTTCTGCAATTGGTGAAAATGTCTTGACGCTTGGCTCGAGTGTACAAGCCAAAATATTGAGAAATCATTACATCAATCTATTTGCCAATATCGGTAACCTAGAAGAGGAATTAGACGATATACGATTCACCAAATACCGCTATGTCGGGTATGGAATTTCGTATGGATACGATAGCCCTTTCGGACCGATTAATGGATTTTGGAGTTATTCGCCTCAAACTAAAAAAGGACTATTTAATGTAAGTTTAGGTTTTTGGTTTTAAAACTATGATAGAGTTCTTTTACGAAACAGATTTCGAAATCTCTCCATCACAAGAATGGATAGATTGGATTACAAATAGCATGCAAGAAGAAGGCAAAAGCATCGGCGAATTGAATTATATTTTTTGCGACGATGATTATTTATTAGCCATCAATCAGCAATATCTCAATCATGATTATTACACCGATGTGATTGGTTTTGATAATTCTGAAAATGATGAATTGCATGGTGATATTTTTATAAGCATTACCCGCGTTGCCGACAATGCCGAAAACAATGCGGTAAGTTTCCAGAACGAATTGGCAAGAGTCATGATCCATGGCATTCTACATTTCGCGGGCTATTTGGATTATGAAAAAGAAGACAAAGCCGAAATGACCGCCAAAGAAAACTTTTATCTCGACAAGTTCCCTTTGGCACAATAATCGAATTGTTCCACGTGGAACACTCACAAGATTCACTTATTATTCAATCGATTAAGAAGAAAAAACAACATGATATTTCAATCATCATATGACGTTATCGTCGTTGGCGGTGGACACGCAGGTGCAGAAGCCGCAGCCGCAGCTGCTAACATGGGCTGCAAAACCTTATTGGTTACTATGAACCTACAAAACATTGCACAAATGTCTTGTAACCCCGCAATGGGTGGAATTGCCAAAGGGCAAATTATTAGAGAAATAGATGCCTTAGGAGGCTACTCTGGTATTATTACTGATAAAACCATGATCCAATTCAAGATGCTTAACCTTTCAAAAGGTCCTGCTATGTGGTCGCCAAGAGCACAGTCAGACCGAATGAGATTTGCAGAAGAATGGCGTTTGGCTTTGGAAAATACAGAGAACGTAGACTTCTTCCAAGATATGGTTAAAAACCTGCTTTTGGTAGATGGAAAAATCGCGGGCGTCATCACCAACATGGGCTTAGAAATAAAAGCAAAAGCCGTTATTCTTACCAACGGAACGTTTCTTAACGGATTGATCCATGTAGGTGAAAAACAATTCGGCGGCGGACGAATGGGCGAAGGTGCTGCTTTTGGAATCACCGAACAACTTACTGCTTTAGGTTTTGATGCTGGTCGAATGAAAACAGGAACACCGCCAAGGATTGATGGTCGTTCGCTCGATTTTAGTAAAATGACAGAACAACCAGGCGATGAAAATCCAGGTAAGTTCTCCTATACCGAAACGCCAAAATTAACCAAACAACGCAGTTGTTATATTTCTTACACCAACCAAGAAGTACATGATTTATTGAAAGAAGGTTTCGATCGTTCACCCATGTTCAATGGAACCATCAAAAGTATCGGACCACGATATTGTCCTTCTATCGAAGATAAAATCAATCGTTTTGCTGACAAAGATCGTCACCAAATTTTTGCCGAACCAGAAGGTTGGAATACTGTAGAATATTACATCAATGGTTTTTCTACATCTTTACCAATGGATGTACAAGGAAAAGCCATTCGTTCTATTCCTGGTTTTGAAAATGCTAAATTTTTCCGACCGGGTTATGCCATCGAATATGATTACTTTCCACCTACCCAATTGAAACATACGTTGGAAACTAAATTGGTTGATAACTTATATTTTGCAGGTCAAATAAACGGAACAACGGGATACGAAGAAGCAGCCTCACAAGGATTAATTGCGGGAATTAATGCAGCGTTGAAACTTCAAGAAAAAGAACCTTTTATCCTAAAAAGAAATGAAGCTTATATTGGCGTTTTGATTGATGATTTGATCACCAAAGGAGTCGATGAACCATACAGAATGTTTACTTCACGTGCCGAATATCGTATTTTATTGCGTCAAGATAATGCCGATGAGCGACTAACGCCAATTGGCTATCAACTTGGTTTAGCTTCGGAAGAAAGAATGAAACGCGTCGAACAAAAATATTCGAAAGCGCATGCATTTATCGATTATTTAGAAAATGAATCGGTAACACCCGAACAGATGAATCCGACCATAGAAGAAAGAAATGGTACACCGTTGAAACAAGCCAACAAAATGGCTTCGGTTATTGCGCGACCAGAATTGAAGCTGAATGATTTTCTTGCACTCGATGACGTGGCTTCGTATGTCGAAGAACATCAATTGGGCGAAGAGGAATTAGAAGAAGCCGAAATCCAAATAAAATACCGAGGTTATATCAAAAAAGAAAAAAACAATGCCGATAAATTAACGCGTTTAGAGAACCTAAAAATTCCGGCAAATATCGATTATCATCAACTAAATTCAATGACCATTGAAGCGCGTCAAAAGCTATCGAAAATTCGACCAGAAACCGTGGCACAAGCTTCAAGAATTTCTGGGATTTCGCCAGCCGATATTAGTGTTTTATTAATTCATATGGGACGATAGTTTTGGGTAGGATGAAAAACTTTACAGTAAAAGATCATTTTTTGAGTCAGGAAGAATTTCAATTGAAAGTTGACAACGAAACAGGAATTCTTTACACCTACCCTACTCCAACCAATTTAGATGCGTATTATGATAGTCCAAATTATATCTCGCATTCGGATGGAAAAAAAACAATCTTCGAAAAAATATATCAACAAGCGAAAGAATACAATTTACGATCGAAATTAAACCTCATCCAAAAATATACGAATGGGAAAACAATTTTAGATTACGGTTGTGGCGTAGGTGATTTTTTAGTTACGATGAAAAACAATGGATTTTCGGTAGAAGGTTTCGAACCAAATCCTATTGCGCTAAAACATGCGCAAACAAAACTTGGTGCTGCCGTAACCGATCAAACTATTTTAGAAAGAAAAGAAACCTATGATGTCATTACCTTGTGGCATGTGTTAGAACATATTCCTAATCGAGATGAAATTGTACAATCGCTAATCGAACATCTCAAACCAAAAGGAAAATTAATCATTGCAGTGCCTAACTATACGAGTTACGATGCGCAATATTATGGTCAGTTTTGGGCTGCGTACGATGTTCCGCGTCACCTTTGGCACTTTTCACCAGACAGTATGAAAACCTATTTTGATGGGTTTGGTATGAAAATTGAAAACATACTGCCACAACACTTGGATAGTTTTTATGTAAGCATTTTATCAGAGAAATATAAAGGGAATCGCTTACCGTTTTTCAGAGGAGTTTTAAAAGGTTTTCAATCGAATCTGAAAGCTCGAAAAACAAAAAATTATTCATCTTTAATTTATGTAATTTCACAAAAAGACTAAATATCCAACTATGAAAAAAGGAATTATATTATCGAGCATCGCTGCACTAGGAGTTTTATCATCGTGTAGCACAACAAAAGCAATCGTCAATACCGAAACGCAAGTTCGTGGCGATTGGACTGTGACCGATGTACAATTACAAGGAGCAACCGGAACGGTTGCAGCAACTGTTTTTGATGAAGCTCCTTACGAATGTTATCGTGGTAGCCAATGGCATCTAATCCAAAATAATAATTCTGGAACCTATACATTGACCGGAGGTGCGAATTGCCCATCGGGAACGAACTCTATAAAATGGACGATTACCGATGATGGAGCAAGTAAATATTTCAACTTTAAACGAGTAAATAACGAGAAAGCTAAAAATGTTTTATCAGGTTACCGCATGAGAATCCAAAATGTTTCTGATACCCAAATGACCTTGGTACAAGATGTATCTTTCGAAGGAAAATTAATCAATATCGTTTATTACTTAAGCAAATAAAAAATAAAAACAATGAAAAATATACAACTAAAAACAACAGGTTTGGCTATCCTTCTAGGAGGATCGATGATTTTCTCTTCGTGCGAAGCAGTCCAAAATTCGAACAACACACAGCGTGGTGCTGCAATTGGTACCGTAGCTGGTGGAGTTATTGGTGGAATTTTAGGAAACAACATCGGGAAAGGTGGAAATACTGCTTTAGGATCAGTGATTGGTGCTGCTGTAGGTGGTGGTGCTGGTATCTTGATTGGTCAGAATATGGACAAACAGGCAGAAAAAATAGAACAAGTTCTTCCTGGTGCTGAAGTAGTTCGTACGGATGAAGGTATTAATTTGATTTTGGATGAAAATTCACGCGTTACTTTCGAGTACAATTCAGCAAATCTTACTTCGATAGCGAAAACCAATTTAGATAAATTGATCGAAGTTTTCAAAGAATATCCAGATACAAATTTATTGATTGTTGGACATACCGATAATGTAGGTTCTCAAAATTTCAATCTACCATTATCAGAAAAACGTGCACAGTCAGTTGTTAGCTATTTAGTTGCTAATGGAATCAGTTCTTCTCGTTTAACTTCTAAAGGTGCTGGTCTTTCTGAACCAATTGCAGACAATTCTACAGCTGCAGGTAGAGCACAAAATAGACGGGTAGAAATTGCCATTACTGCCAACGAAAAAATGAAAGCAGACGCTAAAAAACAAGCAGGAGAATAATAGTCTACTTTGCTATAAAAACAAAAAGGAGCCTTTTTACAAGCTCCTTTTTTTTATGTTAACTCTTTTTCTTACCTCAGCAGAAAAGAGTCCTTAAAATCGTTTATTTCCTACTGAAAAGAAGTCACAAACCAACGGTTGTCCATCTTCTCAACAATCACCGAATAATCTTTGCTCGAACCTTTCTCATCGACCAAAGTTGCCTTCACTTCTACCCTTTTGTCATTGGCATTGATAATTTCATTCGATGTAATTTTTGCATTTTCTAATTTCCCCAAAGCTGCATCATTGGCAAAATCATTGAACGATGGATAATCCGAAATCTTAGAAATTGCATAAGCACCAGAACGATTTCCTTTAACAATATTTTGTAGGAAACGTGTCGCCAAAGGATTGGTTTTCCCGATTTGCGCAGGCGCTTCAACTGCAATACTATCCTTCACAATTTTTTCACCTTTCACGTATTGATCTGGAATTCTTACTTGTTTTTTTAAGGTTAAATATCTCGAAGGATGCGGAACGCGAATCACCAAATCCAACATATTACTGTATATTTTGGTAGGATCTAATTGCGCGTAATTGATCGTAAAACCATCAAAAGAACTCATCAAATCATACGCTTGTGCCGGAATTGTGTTTTTCTGAGTATATATAATTTGATGATCACTCAAAACATCTGTCGTTGCAGTTAAGGGTTCTTCATTATTAATTTTCGATCCATTCCTTTCACTGATTGATGGATAAATTTTGATTCCGTTCTCTGCACTACTCACATCGGCAAGTAATTGTAAATCCATATCCGGAGCATTTTTATCAGTACTTTCTTGTTCCATAACTGGAATTCCACCCGGATAAGGTGCTTGATTTCTATTCCAAGAAAAATTATTTTCTTTGGCTAAAGTTTCGGCCAATGCAAAGATCTCATCCGAATTTTTACCATCCAACAATTGACGGACAATTGCCCAACGAGCCTCTGTAGTTTTCGCTTTTGTGTTGTATTCGTAAATGATGTACAAAGCTTCTTTTAATTTTTCTTGTTGTAAAGAAGGTAGCTTTTTAGCAATTTCATCAAAGGAAGAATTAAAGGTTGTTTCGGTCTGACTATCAATAATAGGCAAGTCTTTTTTACATTGTTGCAAACTTAATCCTATCAATAAAATGAGAATTATTCTTTTCATAGTTTTATGATTCTTGATTGTTACGAATATCCGAAGAAATTTTGTCTTTTTCTGATTTTATATCCGGTAAACTATCTCCAATCGATTTAGCCGTACGTTCGTAGAAAGAACGTTTATCTATCGTATTCGCAATAAGAGAAGCAATCAGCGCAGCCACCATAAAATAAAAAATCACAGAATGTCTATCGGTCATTTCAAGTACCAAAACTGCAGAGGTAAAAGGAGAACGAGTAAAAGCCGTTAAAAATCCTACCATGCCAATCAATACCAACATATTTACTTGTCTGGGTTTTAGTTGGAAAAGTTCGCCAATGACCGAGCCAATTGTTCCGCCAAAACTTAATGCAGGTGCAAAAATTCCGCCCGCACCTCCATTAGTAAACGAAATCAAACCGTTGATTAATCTTGCAGGTAAAGTGTACCATTCGACAGTCTTATCAGATTCGAAAAGCAATCGATCCAATAATAAATTTCCTGCTCCAACGCTATCTTCATTGGTATAAAAAACCAATAAGCAAGCGATAATCACCATGATAAAACCAAAGATAAATTGAGGAATTCTTTTTAATTTTTTTCGAAAACGATTGAGATTAAAAGCCATTACACCAAAATAAGCTCCGACAATTCCACATATAATCGAGGTAAGAATAATCAAGAAAAAGAACGAGATACCGTCCGGATTTACTTTCGGATAACCAAAAACCAAGTAAGGTCCTAAAATTGTTTGGGCAGTGAAACCCGCAATAATTACTGCCGAAAAAACAGTTGTCCGTAAATATTTCAGATGATTTTTGGTCAATTCTTCAATCGCAAAAACAATTCCGCCCAATGGTGTATTAAACGCTGCCGCCAAACCAGCTGCTGCTCCGGTAATGATCATTAATTTCTGACTAATCTTGGGCCACGAAGCCGGTAGAATTTTATTGGTCACATGCAAAACCGATGCAGCAATCTGTATCGTCGGACCTTCCCTCCCCACTACTCCACCGCCGAGGGACATAAAAAAACTCGAAATTATTTTGACGATAATAATCCTAACGCTCAACAATTGTTCGTTGTATTTCTTAAACTGTTTGTTGTTCATATTCAGGACAGCCATAACTTGCGGAATTCCACTTGCGTTGGCAAATTTCCCGAATCGGAAAACGGTAAGATACGAAAGCAAAAAAAAGATCGGAACCAAAACAAAAGTCCAACGACGATCTTGATGATAAAAATATAAAAATGTCGCTTCACCAAAATGCAACAATTCGGCATATCCTACCGAAATAAGTCCGATCAAGATTGAGGAAATCCACAAAGGAATAGATTGTAAAAAAAATTCCTTTGCTTTTGGATTATTGTCTTTTGATTTTTCTACAAAATATTGAATAAATTTTTTTAGCATTTTGATTGGTTTCGAGTGTGTTCGCGCTCTAAAAAATCAAAGGTACTTCAATCAAAAGAATTTTCGAATCTTTTTCTACGTCAAATTCAATCTGTTCTGCATCGGTAATTTCAACAGCATCTCTTCTATTTAACATAATGCCATCAAACTCCACTTTTCCTTCGATCACAAAAAGCATAACTCCTTGATTTTCTTTATGTGTAGAATAGATTTCGTGCGTTTTTTGCGAATATTCACCTTGAAACATCCAAGCGTCTTGATAAATCCAAACTCCGATTTCGTCTTGATTAGGTGAAAGAATTTGATAAAGTTGATTTTCTTTTCGCCAATCGTTGATAGATTTTTGTTCGTAACGAGGAGTAAGATTTTGTTGATTCGGGAAAATCCAAATCTGAAAAAATTCACACGCTTCGGTTTCGCTTGCATTCATCTCGGCATGAAAAATTCCTGTCCCGGCAGACATCACCTGAATATCGTTTGGGTAAATAACCGAACCGTTCCCCATACTATCTTCATGGCGCAAAGCACCTTTTTGGGGTAAAGTGATAATTTCCATGTTCTCGTGCGGATGACGACCAAAGCCCATACCTGCCGCAACAACATCATCATTAAAAACACGAAGCGCACCAAAATGCATTCGATCTTCTTGATAATAATTTGCAAAACTGTAAGAATGATGCGTATTTAGCCATCCATGATTTGCTCCACCACGAGTTTCGGCTTTATAAATTTGATATTTCATACTATAAATCTTTCTCTCAAATTTCTATATAAAAAGCCTTATTTTTCTTGATATAAGGTAATTAGTCTTTCGAATGTTCTGCATTCCATTGTAGAATTTTATCGACAATTGTCGCCGCTAATTTATATTTGGATTGATGTGTCCAGCCAGCAATATGAGGAGCCAAAACCACTTTATCCGATTCGATAAAATATTGATAATCTTCATTAAATTCATTTTTTTGGATGGCTTCGAAAGAAGATTTTTCAAAATCAAAAACATCCAAAGCTGCTCCCAAAACTTTTCCATTTTCCAATGCTTCAATCAAATCTTTACTGATGACCGATTTTCCTCTCGCGGTATTGATAAAATAAAAAGGACGACGGAAATTATTGATAAAATTTGTATTGATCATACCTAGCGTTAAGGGAGTTTGTGGCGTATGCAAACTCAAAATATCTGTCCGAAGAAATAGCTCTTCTAAAGAAACTTGCGTAGCAAATTCATTGCCTTTATCGGGTAAAATATCATAACAAATAACCTCAACCTCGAAACCTTGTAAACGTTTTGCAAAAGCATTTCCCATGTTTCCGTAACCAATAATTCCGACCGTTTTCCCGGCAAGTTCATCACCACGATTTTGTTCTCTACGCCAAATTCCATTCCGAACTTCAAGATCTGCACGACGTAGATGATGCATCAACATCAATAACATTCCTATTGCATGTTCGCCCACCGAAGTACGATTCCCTTCGGGCGAATTGAACAAAACGATTCCTTTCTCGGCTGCAAAAGCTTCATCTATATTTTCTAATCCTGCTCCTACTCGACCGATCCATTTTAGCTTGCTTGCTTTTTCTAGAAAAGAACGATCAATCGGAAAACGAGAACGCAAAATCAACCCATCGTACTGATCAATTTTTTCTTCTATTTTTTGTTTGGATGAGTGATAATCTTCATCAACTATAAAATCAGCTGCGCGTAAACTATCCACTAAAACAGTGTGATTGGTATCGATGACTAGAATTTTCATGCTACTTTTTTATCAAAGGTACGTGTTTGGAATTTCTTTTAGAAGACTTTTCTACAGAAGAAAGTTATCTCCTAAAAAACTCCTAAATTTGTAGCATGACAATAGCAGAAATTCAAAATGAAATTGTTGATGAATTTTCTTTTTTCGACAATTGGGAACAACGATATGAATATCTAATCGAGTTAGGAAAAGATTTGGTGGCAATGCCCGAAGATCAAAAAACAGATGATAAAGTAATCAAAGGTTGTCAATCGACCGTTTGGTTGGATGCGAAAATGGAAGGCGATACGATACATTTTTCGGCAGATAGTAATGCTATTTTACCGAAAGGAATTGTTGCTTTATTACTGAGAATGTACAATGACCAAAGTCCGAAAGCCATTTTAGAATCGGATACCGATTTTATACAAACTATTGGTTTACAAGAGTTTCTATCTCCAACTCGTGCAAACGGTTTATTGGCAATGGTAAAACAATTTAAATTTTATGCCATCGCATTTCAAGCGAAAGGATAAGGAATCTATGCCGAAAAAGAAAAAACGCATATTGGTTACTCGTTTTTCTGCTTTGGGAGATGTGGCGATGTTAGCGCCTGTTTTGCAGGAATTCATCGAACAGAATCCCGATGTAGAAGTTTATGTTGCGTCGCGCCCAAAGATGAAAGCAATTTTCGATCAAATTGATGGAGTACATTTTCTTTCGATTGATTTGGATCATCAATACAAAGGATTTTTAGGGATTCTTCGCTTATATCGTTATTTAAAAACCTTTCATTTTACCGAATATGCAGACTGTCATCATGTACTTCGTACGCAGATTTTAGGACAATTATTTCGTATTTCGGGAGTTAAAGTTTCCGCTTTAGATAAAGGTAGGAAAGAGAAAAAAGCGTTGATTTCTCAAAAAAATAAAGTTGTACAACCGTTGCGTCCGATGACCGAACGCTATGCCGATGTGTTTAGACAATTAGGTTATCCTTTGGTTTTATCGAATACTTTAACAGAACGATTACCCAAATTATCGAATACAATTGGGATTGCCCCTTTTGCAAAATACGAGAGCAAAACTTTTCCGCTCAAAGAAATGAAAAAAATTGTACTTGCTTTGGCCGAAAAAGGTTATAAAGTTTATTTATTTGGTGGAGGAAAAAAAGAAACTCAATTATTGCATCAGTGGGAAAAGTTGCATGATAATATCGAATCTAAGGCATCTAAAATGTCATTTCACGAAGAGTTAACGCTCATTGCACAATTACCGTTGATGTTGTCTATGGATAGCGCAAATATGCATTTAGCCTCGTTGATGGGCACCCGGGTAATCTCTTTTTGGGGCGGAACTCATCCTTTTGCAGGTTTCTTAGGTTACGGACAATCGATGGAAGATGTTGTACAAGATGAAAATTTAGCCATTCGTCCTACGAGTATTTTTGGCAAAGATCCGAAGAAATACAAAGGTTATAAATATTTTGAGAATCTATCTACCAATGCTGTGATAGAAAAAATTCTTGCTCAATTATAAGCGCTGAAATCACTTTTATTAGTTTGATTTTAGCTGTATAAAAAAAGCTGTTTTAGGAATTATTAACTTCCTAAAACAGCTTTTCTTTATTCTTTTTTTTGAATTAAATTCTTAAATCCTTTCTTCTAATTTCAATTGATTTTCGATGCGTTGATCAATTTCCTGAAAGAATCCGAAACCTTTCAAACCAATAATAATTCCGAAAACTAAAAGACAAATTCCGACCACTTTTCTTATCAGAAAAACCTTGTCGTCTGTTATTTTAGATTTTACTTTATCGGCCAAGAAAATTTTAATCAAATCGATAATAAAATATGTACTCAACACCACGGTCATATACCATGCAAAATGCGTAGGATCTGGATATTTGATGACAATTGACGAAACTATCACAAACCAAAAGACAATTACCCCTACATTTAACAAATTGAGTACAAAGCCGTTAAAGAACGTTTTGAGATAGTTTTTACTCACAATTCCTGTTTCATCACCAAGGTGTAAACTCGGTTTCGAGAAATACATAAAAAAACCATACACTACGATAAAAAACCCAGCTATAATGTAAATCTGATAATATTTAGGATGTGTGGTTACGTAATTTGCAAAATCTTTCGAACCATAATACGCAGCGGCAATACAAAGAATATCTGCTGCAATTACACCCAAATCGAGTACAATTGCCGATCGCCAACCTTTGTGCAAACTGGTATCGATAAGCAGAAAAAATACAGGTCCGATGAGAAAAATACTCAAAATACAACCTACTATAAACGCCGATACAATTAATTCCATAATTAGAAAAGAGTTGCAAGTTAGTAAAAACTACCTTAATCTATCAGTTCAAAATCCAATTGTTTCTTCAAGAGATCTGCATTGATCAATTTCACCGAAATCCGATCTCCTAATTGATATTTATTTCCAGTATTTCGTCCTACCAAAGCATGGTTTTTTTCATCAAAAGAATATTGATCGCCTGGTATATTTCGGGTACGGATTAACCCTTCACTTCGTGTAAGAGGCAACTCGACAAAAATTCCATATTCTTGTACTCCAGAGATAAAACCTTCGAAAGTTTCACCTACAAATTCTTGCATATATTTTACTTGCATAAATTTTATTGACTCTCTTTCTGCTTCTGAAGCTAATTTTTCTCGGCTAGAACAATGCAAGCATTTATCTTCGTACGTTGCTTGTGGCGGCGAAACTTTCTTATCCAAGAAATCTTGCAATAAACGGTGCGCCATCATGTCTGGATAACGACGAATTGGTGATGTAAAATGGGTATAATAATCAAAAGCTAAACCGTAATGTCCGATATTTTCGGTAGAATATTTCGCTTTACTCATGCTTCGCATTGCCAAAGTTTCGATCATATTCTCTTCGGGTTTTCCTTTCACATCGGCCAATAATCGATTCATCGAACGGATAGTTTTTTTACGTTCACCGATTTCTAATTCATATCCAAACTGAATAACGAATTTTTTTAGATCTAATAATTTATCAGGATCGGGTTCATCATGGATACGATAAATGTATGTTCTGCCACTTTCTTTCCCTTTCTCTAAGCTGACAAATTCGGATACTTTTCGGTTACATAGCAACATAAATTCTTCGATCAAATGATTAGAATCTTTGCTGATTTTGAAAAATACTCCACTCGGATTATTGTCTTGATCCAATTGAAATTTAACTTCGATTTTATCAAAATTAATCGCACCTTCTTTCATTCGTTGAGCGCGTAATTTCTTGGCCAATCGATCCAATGTTCTTATTTCTTCTTGGTAATCGCCTGCCTTTCCTTCGATAAGTTCTTGTGCTTCCTCATAACTAAAACGATGATTTGAATGAATCGCAGTTCGTCCGAACCAAGATTTCACTACATCACCTTCGTTTGTTAATTCGAACACTCCCGAAAAAGTATATTTATCTTCATTTGGGCGCAAAGAACAAACATTATTACTCAAAATTTCGGGCAACATTGGCACTACTCGATCGACTAAATATACCGACGTTGCACGTTTATACGCTTCCTGATCGATCAGCATTCCGGGTTGCACATAATGGGTTACATCGGCAATATGTACACCAATTTCCCAATTACCATTTTCCAATGGTCGAATCGATAAGGCATCATCAAAATCTTTGGCATCTTTCGGGTCGATAGTAAAGGTAAGTATATCGCGCATATCGCGGCGTTTCTTCACTTCGTTTTCATCTATTCGCGTATCGAGTTGTTGTGCTTCAGCTTCAACTTCTTCCGGAAAAGCTTCGGGTAAACCAAACTCGAGCAAAATAGAATGCATTTCGACATTCGAGTTTTCTGGGTTGCCTAGAACTTCTGTAATTGTCCCAATTGGCGAATCAGATCCATCGGGCCAATCGTTGAGTTCGACCACAACTTTTTCTCCATTTTTAGCCTGATTTCCTTTTCCTTTCGGGATATAAAAATCACATGCTCCGGAGCCTTGCATACTTACAAAACCATATTTACCCGATTTATGTTCTTCATAAATTCCGGTAAAACGAGTTTTCAGGCGTTGTACAATTTCTACAACTTCTGCTTCTCTCCTACTATAGGGCTTGGGCGGATAAAGATAAATCCGAACCGTATCGCCTTGCATGGCGTGTTTTGTTTTTCCTTTTGGTATAAAAATATCTTTTTCAGAACCTTCGACAATCACATAAGCACTTCCGCTTTGCGTAATATCTATACTTCCTACTAAATAATCGCGTTCGATATTGGCCAACTTAAATTTACCTTTATCGGTTTCGATAATCTTTTTTTCTCCACACAAAACATGTAAATTCTTGATCAGAATTTCTTTATCTATTCTACTTTCTAAATTTAGAGAAGCAGCTATTTGTTTGTAATTGAGTGGTTTATTTGGATTTTTAAATAAAACTTCGATTATTTTCTTAGTATATTTCTGAAGTTTTTGTTGATGATTTTTATTGTTATGAAATTTTTTCTTTTTCGACATAGTGTTGATTAAACGATGTTTTTTTGGAAAACATCTCGTGCATTAAATTTACTTATTCTTTTTGTAGTATAGCATGGATTGTTCCAAAAAAAAAGAAATTGCTACGAACACGCAATTTTATTCACTCTTTTCTGATGACGATCACCCTCGAAAGGGGTATTTAAAAATACTTTCACAATCTCGAATGCATATTCAGCTGCAATAAATCTTGCTGGCAAAGCCAAGACATTTGCATCGTTATGTTTGCGTGATAATTCGGCAATGTCAGTCATCCAACATAAGGCAGAACGAATCCCAGCATGTTTGTTAGCCGTCATGTTTACGCCTTGTCCACTGCCGCAAATTACAATCCCAAAATCGCAACTTTTATTCTCGACAGCTTCGGCCGTTGGATGGGCAAAATCTGGATAATCAACACTTTCTGTTGATAACGTTCCAAAATCTTGATATTCAATCCCTTCAGTTGTTAATAACTGCTTAATTTTCTCCTTTAATTCGTATCCAGCGTGGTCAGATCCTATGGCAATTTTCATAATTTGTATAGTTTTTAACATGCCTTTTGGGCATAAAGTTATAATTTAATGATAATCAATGCTTTAGAATATGTTGAAATTGTTGATAACTGTGAAATGAAAATTAATAACTTTTGACGGTCACTTCTTGGATTTTTGAAACAATTTTTTAGGTAATCAAAAAATTAGATCCTGCAAGGCTTAGTTTTCATTTTCAAATAATTTCTATACACATCTATTTGCACAAATTTACGGCAAGGATATATCAACAAAAAATCTATTTCAACAATATTGACAATTTGTTAATAACGAAATTAATTCATTTAGTATCAATATCTTTACCTATTGATAACTTGTTCATAGTAGCGAATAACTTTTTAGACCAACAACTTATCAACATATTAACAGCCCTAATAAAGAGTAGTAGTTTTTCTTTTTTTAAAATTTAAAAATTAATTAAACTATCTCTATTAAACAGATGTTGATATGTGAACAAAATAAAAAGGCGAGTGACTAAAAATCTTTGGTTACTTTTGTGCTAAGAAAAAACAACGCTAACAAAATAGAAGACAAAAAACAATGAAAACAATTGACGATTTCAATTTCGCAAACCAAAAAGCTCTTATCCGGGTCGATTTCAATGTTCCGCAAGATGCCAATTTACAAGTCACCGATGCAACGAGAATTGTTGCGGTGAAACCCACGATAGAAAAAATTCTCAACGACGGAGGTTCGGTTGTCTTGATGAGTCATTTAGGACGACCAAAAGGAGAAGTAAACGAACAATTCTCGCTGAAAAATATCGTCCCAAAAATCGAAGAAGTTCTAGGTAGAAAAGTCATTTTTGCAACAGATACGGTAGGAGAAGATGCACAACAAAAAGTTGCCGCTTTGCAAAACGGTGAAATTCTTTTGTTAGAAAATGTACGTTTCCAAGCAGAAGAGGAAAAAGGTGATCGAGATTTTGCCGAAAAATTGAGCAAATTTGGCGATATTTATGTCAATGATGCTTTCGGTACTGCGCACAGAGCACACGCTTCTACTGCCATTGTAGCCGAATTTTTTCCGGGCAAAAAAGCCTTTGGTTATTTGATGCAACAAGAATTACAAGCGATAGAAAAAGTGTTAAAATCGGGCGAACATCCTATTACTGCTGTTTTGGGTGGCGCAAAAGTTTCATCGAAAATTACCATTATCAATAATATTTTACCCGTCATCGATAACCTAATTATTGGTGGAGGAATGACTTATACATTTATCAAAGCACAGGGCGGAAAAATTGGTGCTTCGTTGGTTGAAGACGATAAATTAGATTTGGCAAAAGAAATTATAGAAGCTTGTAAGAAAAACAACGTCCAACTCTATTTACCGACCGACAATGTTATTGCCGATAAATTTTCGAACGATGCAAAAACTCAATTGGTTGCCGTAAACGAAATACCAGATAATTGGATGGGAATGGATGTTGGTCCCGAAACTTCTGCCCAATTTGCAAAAGTAATTCTCGAGTCGAAAACAATTTTGTGGAACGGTCCTTTGGGAGTATTCGAGATGGAAAATTTCGCAAAAGGAACCATCGCTTTAGGAGATGCCATTGCCGAAGCAACCCAAAAAGGAGCTTTTTCTTTGGTCGGAGGTGGCGATTCGGTGGCTTTCGTTAAAGCTTTCGGGTACGATGATAAAGTGAGCTATGTTTCTACCGGTGGTGGTGCAATGTTAGAGAGTTTAGAAGGGAAAGAATTACCCGGCGTAGCTGCTATTTTGCAAGACTAAAAGTAAACGAAAATAATATACAAAAACGCCGATAAAATCTTTTTATCGGCGTTTTTGTTGCGATCAATTAATTATTTTCCTTGTTTATTTTTGTACAATTCGTATTGTTTCGGTGTAAGAATTTGTTCGATTCCTACCGAGTTTGTCGAACCAAAATTATAAGAAGAACGTCTTTCTGCAGCCTTAGGATCGTATTGTTCTGCTTTAGAATATTGCAGCGTTCCTCGGCTTGTTCTTCGGGTAGAATTTTTGGCTTGTTGATCGTTTAGATACCAATTTTTTAGGGCAATTTCTTGCTCTTTGGTCAATTGTAAATCATTGAATTGATGCATAAATTCTTCTTGCGTCATTCTCGGATTGTAGTCGGTTTGGTTTCTTTGGGTTTGTGCAGAAACGCTCAACATACATCCAAAACTCAAAAGCATTATTATTTTTTTCATGTTCTTCAAATTTTTTCGTTGAGCAGAAATATTTCAATTCTTATACCAAACTAAAATTCAAACCTTTAAAAACTTTTCCTACCAAAAGATTATCCTACCAAAAAAATAGAAAATCTTGTTTTTTATTTCGGTAGGATGAAATAATGGGCGATAAAAGTCGATTCTTAACAAAGTTTAACACAACAATAGGATAGATTTCTTACCTTAACACTTGATATTGTAAATATTTAGTTGAAAATTTGAACGTTAAAATCAAATCACAATCAACCTTGGAAATACAAGAACTCAATCAGCTAATCGAAACCAAAAGCGAAGTCATTACCCGTCTTTCGAATGAAATTAATAAAACGATTATTGGCCAAGAAAAAATGGTCGAAAGTTTACTTATTGGTTTATTAGGGAACGGACATATTTTGCTAGAAGGTGTTCCGGGATTGGCCAAAACATTAGCGATCAAAACGCTATCGCAAGCAGTAGATGGCAGTTTTTCTCGTATTCAATTTACGCCAGATTTGTTGCCGGCAGATGTTGTAGGAACTTTAATCTACAACGTAAAAGAAAATGATTTTAGCATAAAAAAAGGGCCTATTTTCGCCAACTTTGTCCTTGCAGACGAGATCAACCGTTCGCCCGCAAAAGTACAATCTGCTTTGCTAGAAGCGATGCAAGAAAAACAAGTAACAATTGGCGATGAAACCTATTTGCTCGATAATCCTTTTTTGGTAATGGCGACCCAAAATCCGGTAGAACAAGAAGGTACTTATCCTTTGCCCGAAGCGCAAGTCGATCGTTTTATGCTAAAAACCGTGATTACCTATCCGAGTAAAAAGGCAGAACAAACGATTTTGCGACATGCGATTCAGCAAACATTTCCGAAGATAGAAAAGGTAATTTCTTTACAAGAAATTCTCGAAGCTCGAGAAATTGTGAAGAAAGTTTACATGGACGAAAAAATAGAGAAATATATCCTTGATATTGTTTTTGCAACCCGACAACCCGACGAGGTCGGATTAGAAAAATTGGTCCCGATGATATCTTTTGGGTCGTCTCCGCGTGGATCGATTAATTTGGCCCAAGCAGCAAAAGTATATGCTTTCTTACATAAAAGAGGCTATGTGATACCAGACGACGTACGGGCGGTTTCTAAAGATGTTTTGCGTCATCGAATCGGGATTACTTACGAGGCCGAAGCAGAAAATATTACTCCAGAAGAAATTATCGATAATATTCTGAACGTAGTTCCTGTTCCATAATAAATTATTTTTGGGATGGATGTAAATGAAATAATCAAACGGGTAAAACGAATTGAAATAAAAAGTCGTCGAAAAGCTTCTGATCTTTTTATGGGCGAATACAATAGTTCGTTTAAAGGAAGAGGGATGATTTTTTCTGAGATTCGACCTTATCAATATGGAGATGATGTTCGCAGTATAGATTGGAATAAAACTGCGCGATATGATGAAGTTTATGTAAAAGTTTTCGAGGAAGAACGTGAGCAAACCCTCTACCTGATGGTCGATGTTTCGGGATCTGATTATTATGGTACCCGAAAACAAATAAAAATGGAAACTATTGCAGAGATATGTGCTACGTTGGCATTTTCGGCAATTACCTATAACGATCGCGTGGGTATGGTGCTGTATTCTGATCATATCGAAAAAATGATTCCGCCCAAAAAAGGCAAACAACATGTTTTGCGAATCATCCGAGAATTGGTTACAATCGAACCCAAAAGTAAACAAACCAATTTGCAACAATCACTCGAAGAGTTTATGCAAAAGGTGAAAAGAAGAAATAATGTTTTTATTTTTTCTGATTTTATTGATGCGTCGGATTATGAAAAACAAATACGGATTTTGGCCAAAAAACATCAAGTTACCGGCCTTCGGATTTTTGATGAAAAGGAAACTGTTTTCCCCGATATAGGCTTGGTCAATATCCAAGATAGCGAAACGGGGGAAATTCGCTTAATCAATACTTCTTCACCCGAAGTGCGAAAAACATATCATCAATATTATCAAAATTTAGAACGTCGATTTGAGGCAATTTTTAAGAAAAATAATGCAGGTTTTCTGAAAATTAGATCCGATGAAGATTACGTAAAACCATTGTTAAACTATTTCAAAACCCAAAAAAGATAATGAAAAAAATAGCATGCTTTTGTTTCTTTTTTAGTTTTTGTATGGCTTTTGCGCAGCTACAAAGTAGGATCGATACTGCCCGAATAAAAATAGGCGAACCGATCAAACTGCAGTTTCAGTTACCGATACAGCCAAATGATCATGTGGTGATGCCTACTTTTGGCGATTCGCTTTCTTATCATATCGAAATTTTGCACCATCAATTGGATACGTTAGCGGATTCGGATGGAAAGAAAACCTTGCAACAAACGCTGGAAATTACAAGTTTCGAGCCTGGTCAATTTCTTATTAAGCCGATAAAAATTATCAAAAATAAGGATACACTTCGTACCAAATCGTTTCAGATTTATGTGTTAGATGTCAATGTAGATACCGAAAATCCGCAACTTGCTCCCAATAAACCGATCATGGAGGAATATTATACCTGGAAAGATTATTGGAATCGTTATTGGGTGTACGGCATTATTGCGTTGGTTTTATTTATCATCGCGATTGTCCTTGTTATCTTATATATTCGCTCGAAAAGTAAAGGGCTGAAACCGATTATAAAGAAAACACCTTTCGATGAAATGATGGACGAATTGAAGTCGATTGATAAGAAAAAATATCTCGAAAGAAACGAACAAAAAGAGTTTTACACTCGCTTGAGTTTTGCGCTGAAAAATTATATCGGTCGCTTGTACAATTTTCATGGAACCGAACTATTGACCGATGAATTGGTTAACGAAGTAGCCAAAAAAGAAGAAGTTGATGAAAAAGATGTACAACAATTGAATCGTTTTTTGGCTGATGCGGATTTGGTGAAATTTGCCAAACAAACGTTCGATGTTTCTATTGGTTTGAGTTATAGAGAATGGATAGAAAAATTTGTACAACGATTGAAACCAATCGAAATTCCCGAAAATAAAGATCTGAATGTGGACGAAGTAACGGGTGAAAATTATAGAAAAATTAAGGAATAATGAGTAATTTCGAATTTCAACATCCCTGGTTTCTTTTGCTCTTACTGCTTATTCCTTGCGCTATTTTGTGGCAAGTATCTCGACAGAAAAAGCAGAAACAAGCCATGCAAATCAGTACGTTGCGGGCTTTCGGAGGTGCAAAAAGTGCTTTGACGCAATTGCGTCCTTTGTTGCCTATTCTTCGGTATTTGGCTTTGGCTTTGTGCATCGTTGCGCTTGCTCGACCAAGAATTGTTGATGTTTCTACCAAAATAAAATCCGATAAAGGAGTTGATATAATGCTCACCGTCGATACATCTTTGAGTATGTTGGCGCGCGATTTAGAACCCGATCGCTTGTCGGCTCTTAAGGTGGTTGCGGTGAAATTTGCGCAAGAAAGACAAGCCGACCGTTTGGGACTTGTATCCTATTCGGGCGAAGCGCTGACACGTGTTCCATTGACCACCGACCGAGAAGTTCTTATTCGCGAGATAAATGCATTACAATCGGGTGAATTAGAAGACGGAACTGCCATCGGGATTGGTTTGGCAACAGCGATCAATCATATCAAAGATAGTAAAGCAAAAAGCAAGGTAATTATTCTAATGACCGATGGAGTAGAAAGTATCAATCCGACCAATGATTTGATGTATATTTCTCCACATACAGCAGCAGAAATGGCAGCTTCTCGCGGGATAAAAGTCTATACAATTGGGATAGGAACGCGTGGTTTGGCTCCTTTTCCTACCGGTTATGATATGTTAGGAAATTATATTTTTGATATGATGCCTGTCGATATTGATGAAAAATTATTGCAAAATATTGCCGATCTCACCGGTGGATTATATTTTAGAGCCACAGATAATCAATCTTTGCAAAAAATCTATCAAGAAATAGATCGATTAGAGAAATCAGAAATCAATGAAGTTAAATATTATAATTATACCGAATTATTTGCACGTTTTCTGATTCCGGCACTTGTATTGTTGCTGATCGAACTTTTTTTACGTCGAACCCTTTTTAAACAATTAATCTAATGCAGTGGGGTGATATACAACAAGTTTGGTGGTTATTGGCGTTGATTGTTTTGGTTTATCTTTCGATCAGTGTGTATCGTTGGCGAAAAAAAGTGAAAGCTACTTTTGTCGATTCTCATTTGCAATCGCTGATTTTTCCGGATAATTCACCAGCGAAATTTGGCCTGAAACTCATCCTATCTTGTCTCGGACTATTTTTACTTATCTTGGCTCTTATGGATCCTTTGGGTGGTGTAGAAGAAAGAGAAGTTAGCCGAGAAGGAATAGATATCGTGTATCTTTTAGATGTTTCGACCAGTATGGATGCGCAAGATGTTGCACCTAGCCGTTTGATGAAAGCTTCTCGCATTGTCAGTCAATCCCTCAATTCGCTTGGTGGTGATCGGGCAGCCTTGGTAATTTTTGCCGCAGACGGTTATACGATTTCCCCTCTAACCAATGATTATGCTGCGATTGATAGTTATCTGAATAGTTTATCTACGAATCTGATTTCTAATCAAGGAACTGATTTTTCGGCCGCTTTTCGAGAAGTTGTTTCTGTTTTGAAAGGCGCACCAAACACCAGTAAATTAGTGGTGCTTTTGTCGGATGGCGAAGATCATGAAAGTAGTGAAAATCAAGCGATTAAATTAGCAAACGATAACCAGATTCATGTAGTTTCGGTAGGAATAGGAACGGACAAAGGCGCACCAATTCCTGTACAATCTATGTATGGTGATGGTTACAAAACCGATCAATATGGGCAAACTGTCATTACCAAATTAGAAGAAAAAAATCTTGATAAAATTGCTCAACAAACCAATGGAATGTACCTGAATAATGGAACGGTAAATGAAATTGTACAAAAGATAAATGAGTATAAAAAACGATTGGATAAAACCCAAGTCTCACAATCATTTACCCACGATATGAAACATCTTTTCCAATGGTTTTTGGGATTTGCGATCTTGTTGCTTTTTATAGAATTATTAACATCTGACTATAAGAAATTTAACGGAAAAAAAGAATAAGTTTGTAAGACAAAATGAGTTACACAATAAAAAAAATTAGCGGATTACTCTTTGCTTTGCTTTTTTCGTTTACTTGGGCTCAGAACCAAACCAAGGATGATATTATTTTGGGCAATGAAGCCTACGAAAAAGGAAAGTATGAACAAGCTGAATTTAGATACAAGAAAGCTGCTACAGAAGAGCCCAATTCGGTAAAAGCCAATTATAATTTGGGCAATACTTTGTTCGAACAAAAAAGGTACAAGGAAAGTATTTCGCATTATAAGAAATCGGCTCAATTAGCCAAAAACAAAACCGATAAACAGAAAGCTTATCACAATATGGGCAATGCCTATATGCAAGAAAAAGATTTTGGCAAAGCCTTAGAAAGTTATAAAGAAGCGTTAAAAAATAATCCGCGTGATGAGGATACGCGGCATAATTATGCTTTGGCCAAAAAAATGTTAGAAGAACAACAAGAAAAATCAAAACAAGAGAAAAATAACGAGAATAAAGATCAAGATTCATCGAATCAAAATCAAGATCAGAATTCTTCATCAAATCCATCATCCAACCAAAAACAACAACCTGAGCAAGAACAAAAGAATCCTTCTCAGCAACCGCCTCAAGAACAAGGAAAAAATCCGAAACAAGAAAAAAACAATGGGCAACAAGCTCAGAGTGGCGGAGATAAAGGTCAACAACGCGGTGAAGATGGACAAGATGCACAGCAGATACAACAAGGGGATGACGGTTCTGGAAAAGAAAACCGAAATGTACCGAATACAAATCGTGGAGATGGTTTGCTAAAAGCATTGCAAAACCAAGAAGCCAATACTCAACGAAAACATATAGAACAAAAAGCAAAAAAAACAAGAAATAACGCCTCGAAGGATTGGTAATGAAGATGAAACTTTTCTATTTTACTGTTTTAGTAGGTATGCTCTCGTCGATAACGTGGGCACAAAATGTTGCATTCAAATGTCAGGTGAGTTCGCAACAAGTTCGGGTAGGAGAACATTTCAAACTCGGATTTTATTTGGTGAGCGATAGCCGATCAATTTCTGTTGATTCGCCCATCGATTATCCAAATCTGAAGAACTTTCGTGTTTTGGACGAAGCAAATGTGCGCAATTTTCAGGTAGTCAATGGTGAGATGCAATCTTCTTCTGGCTTAGAGTTGGTTTTGTTGGCCGAGAAAGAAGGGAATTATAGAATTGGTCCGGCAAAAGTTGTTATCGATGGGAAAACCTATAGTACACGTGCTGTGGATGTTACGGTTATCGAACGATCGAATGCGACTAATCAGGCCGCACGAAATCAAGGCGTGTTTTTATCATCAGAAGTAAGCAAAAAGAATCCGTATGTAAATGAGGCGATCAATCTTTCGGTAAAATTATATGCAACCAATTACAATGCTTTCAATCGTGTAAGAAATTTCAAACCTGCGAATTTATCTGGTTTCGATGCTAAAACGATTCCCGACGAAGAAATGGGCGAACGCATGAAACAAGAAATGATCAACGGGCGATATTATATCTCAGAAGAATTGGTGCGTTATCTTCTTTTTCCGCAAGATGCTGGTAATCTAAAAATCGAACCATTTTCGGCAGATTTATATATTTCGGGCTATTATGGAGCCGATCCTGTAAAAATATCATCCGACCCTATTCATCTCAAAGTGAAAAGTTTACCTGCTGGTAAACCGAAAAATTTTAGTGGAGCTGTAGGGAATTTTACCATGCAAACCACGATCGATAAAAACAATCTCAACCAAGAAGAAAGTGCGAATGTAGCAATAGAAATTTCGGGTGAAGGAAATCTAAATAATATCGCTTTACCAAATTTACGAGGGAACGACCATTTAGAAATTTATCCGCCACAAAAGAATGAAAAACTAAGCATCAGTTCGAAAGGTTACAAAGGAAAATTGGCCGAAAAATTTGTCGTAATTCCGCAATATGGTGGACAATATCATTTAGATCCGATAGAATTTTCGTACTTCAATCCCACAACCGAAAAATACGTTACGCTAACCTCTAAACCAATCGAATTGGCTGTAAAAGGAGATCCAGCACCGGTAAAAGTAGATTCTACCGCTAAGGTTGGCGAGGTGAATGATTACTTGGCCAATACAGGAAAAGAAAGTAGTATTCTGCCGACGCTGACCGAAAAGTTGCCCGAAAAAGTAGAAGAAATTTCTAGCAATATTTGGATTTGGTTGATGGGAGGAATTGCAGTTTTGGTAGGAGGTTTTGTTTGGTATAAAAAGAAAAATTCTACCGAAATAACAGAGAATACGCCTAAACAGCCATCTCAACTAAAACCACAGAAAAGTAATCCGAAACCATTACCGAAATTGAATTGTAAAGAAGATTTACAAGAACTGAAAATGTTGGTGCACGATTCGAGTTTTTATGCTAAACAAGAAGACTTGTTGGTGAAAATCGGACAAAATTTAACGCATTTAGACTTGGCGAATTTTACCGATCAGCGCGCTATTACTTTGATGAAAGATGCACAGATTAGCGAAGATTTTATAGAAGAATGGCAGCGATTACTCACCAATGCACGTCAAGCGAAATACGGTGCGATGAGGAACACGTCGGATAGTTTACAAGCTTTGTCGGATACAGAATCATTGGTCCTAAAGTACCAAGCACTCGGCTAGAAATGCATCCCACAAAACAATCGATAATCTTTTAGAAGCCAAAATTCATCAAAACCTAAATTATCCAAAGTTTTGATGCGATATGCTTTTGGTAAAATGAAAAAAAAACTAACAAATCGCAGGATATAAATATGTTGAAAATCATGCAACAAATCAATTGTTTCGTGTATATTTACCCCGAAAAAGCAATCGAACTTTAGAGGGAAATTGCTCTCTTTTCAACTTGTAAAACAGACTCAAAAAAGAACCTCTTTTCTCTTTAGTGGTTCTTTTTTTTACGACTCATCTCCTCTATTCTACCGTTCGTCGAGTATTATTTTTTTCCTCTTTTTTTCTGTACAACCTTTGTATTGTTCATTGCGAATGAAAGTTTGCTTCTTTCTGCTCGAGTGATAAGAAGTGTTTTTCATCCAAATAAAAAATAACAAAATGTTGTATGTATTATTAACCACAATTGCTAAAATTGTTCATCTATTCTTATCATGAAAAAAAGGATCACTTATTTGTTTCCCATTGTTTTGGTTTTGCTCATTATTTTGGGTGCAAAAGAAATAGCAGAAACGTTGCTACATCAGCCGAGTGAGCAGCGAACAGCTCAACTTACCGGAAAAATTGTTGGGATTGCTCTTCGATATTTTCTATATTATCTCACCTTTGTATATGTTGTTAAAGGATTGATGTTGATTACTTTAAAGAAATTTCTTTCCGTTACGTTGTATTTGTTTATTGCAAATATTTTCATTTATTTCTTTGTTTTTTGGCTTACAGGTCCCAAAGATTTAGGGGGCGGACTAGAGCCCGAAGTGTTAAAATTTTTCTTGGCCTACCTCCTCCTTTCGTTTTTGGTTTGGCTCGTCAATGTCGAAAATTATCATCAATACCAATGCAAACGAGAAAATCCCGCTTTGCCCAAAGAAAAGATTACCAAATATCTTCTGCGTTCGTTGTTTTTTTCGGTGATGGTTTTATATGTTTTGGTCGGACTTAATCAATATTTTGTTTATAAGGTATTCTATTTCAATTGGTTTAGTGTTTCGGTTGTTTTAGTAGTTACCTTATTTTTTATAGGATTATTTTATTATATAGAAGAAAAAAAATATCGATTAGTTGAAAAAGCTGAACAAGAAAGTCAACGTGCCGAACAAATTACAGCTCAATACGAAGGATTGAAAAATCAGATCGATCCCCATTTTTTGTTCAATAGTCTGAATGTTCTCAATAGTTTAATTGAAGAAAATCCTACCAAAGCAACAGAATTTACGAATGATTTGGCGCAGATTTATCGATACGTTTTAGAACACAAAAATCTCGATAAAGTGTCGGTGACTGAGGAAATAGAATTTGCCCAAAAATATATCAATCTTCTGCAAATTCGGTACGAAGATAATTTGCAAGTTCAGCTCGATTCATCTGCGTTTATAGCCCAAGAAACCATTGTCCCTCTCGCCTTGCAATTGCTGTTAGAGAACGCAATAAAACACAACAATGCATCGACCAATAAACCTTTGCGTTTGTCGATTTATAGAGAAAATGATTATTTGGTGGTTAAAAATTCGCTTCAACCAAAAGATAATACCGAGGATTCTACCAAAATTGGATTGAAAAATATCGAAAATCGTTATCGTTTTTTAACCGATAAAAAAGTAGTTATTGACCAGAATTTAACCGACTTTTGGGTGAAAATACCTTTGCTTTCCTAATTGTTTTAGAGAATTTAGGTAGGATAGAATACAAAAAATAGATAGGATGAATGTGATAATTATTGAAGATGAAAAACCCTCTGCTCGACTTCTACAACGAAAAATAGAAAGTTTGGGTTATCAAGTAATTCAGGTAATCCATTCGGTAGAAGAAGGTTTGGATTATTTTTCGACACATACAGCACCCGAACTTATTTTGGCAGATATTCAATTGTCGGATGGATTATCGTTTGAGATTTTCGATACGTTTTCTCTTCAATCGTCGGTGATTTTTATTACTGCATATGATGCGTATGCGCTGAAAGCTTTCAAGCTCAACAGCATCGATTATTTATTGAAACCTTTGGATGTATCCGAACTGAAGAAAGCTTTAGAAAAGTACGAAACCCAAGGGAAGAAAAATAATTTAGCAGAGTTGCATCCTCTGTTTGCGCGTCATCCTACTTATAAAAAAAGATTTGTGGTGAAAGTTGGTCAGAAACTAAAAGTTATTCCTACCGAAGAAATCAATGGTTTTTATAGTGCCAATAAAGCGACTTTTTTACTCACGCAAGATGGGCGTTCGTATGATTTCGAAAACAGTTTAGACACGGTGATGAACGAAGTGGATCCGCAAAAATTCTTTCGGGTAAATCGACAACAATTGGTTGCTTTTGATGCGATTCGAGAAATAAAAGTTTATCAGCAAAGTCGGTTGATGTTGACCGTTTTAGGATTTGCAGAAGCCGTTGTGGTGAGCCGTGATCGGGTAGCTGATTTCAAGCAATGGATCGAGTAATTCTTTTGACGTAGAATAGTTGTTAAGCTCAAGAAATCTCTTATTTTTGTGTTTCAAAAATCACAATAAAAAATGCAAATCTTCCAAGAATTTTCACTAGCACAGATTGGGGCAACTTTTGCCGTTTTGTTTGCGGTTATCGATATTTTGGGTAGTATACCGATTATTGTCGATATTCGATCGAAAACAGGTCATATACAATCAGAAAAAGCAGCGATTGCTGCGGGTGTTCTCCTTATTTCTTTTTTGTTTTTCGGGACTAAGATTCTCAGTCTTTTCAATGTCGATGTACAAGCCTTTGCCGTGGCCGGAGCGTTTGTAATTTTTGTGATTGCCTTGGAAATGATCTTGGGTATCGAAATCCAAAAAGGTGTCGAAGCAAGCTCTGCTTCTATCGTACCGATTGCTTTCCCGTTAGTTGCCGGAGCCGGATCGTTGACCACGGTTTTATCATTGCGCTCACAATATGATGATATTAACATCGTGATAGGCATTATATTAAATATGCTCGTCGTATATTTGGTGCTGAAATTCGCCGGAAAATTAGAGAAAGTTTTGGGCCCTGGCGTTTTGAGTGTTCTGAAAAAAGTTTTTGGTGTGATTTTATTATCCATCGCCATCAAACTTTTTACAACCAATATTGGCGCCCTATTTATAAATGAATTTAATATATGATGAAAAAGTTAATGTATGGTTTAATCCTTTTATTTGCCGCTGCAATAGGATTTAGTATTTATAAATTCGATTTTAAAATAAGTTTGATGGCCGAAGAAAACTTCCCATTTGCCGTTGGGGTTTTCGGGGGAATCTTAGGAATCCTTTTAGCGATTGTCTATTTACGGGCGATTCGCCTTAATGAGAATTTGAAACAGCAACAAGCTTCTTCAAAATAACTTGCATAGCTTTCTCGATTTCGAGAAAGCTTTTTTTATCTTTACTAAGATAGATTACCATCATTTCATACCGTAAAGGTGAATCAGCAAGGATGATTTTATTAAGACGATACGCCTCTCGAATGCGTCTTTTCATCTTATTGCGGTCCACTGCTAATTTGAATCTCTTTTTACTGACACTTACCGCAAATTGATTTTTTTCTTGCTCGCTAACTCGATAAACAATACGCAAAGGATAAGCCGAGTGCGATTGAGCATCGGTAAACAAACGTTCGATTGCTTTACGACTTTTTAGTTTTTCTTCTTTGCCGAAAGTTGCAGACATGGTGAGAGATAAATTTTTTTCAAATGTAAGCAAAGCGAAATTTTAATCAAATGAGAAAATGGGTTATTAATTGATAAAATTGTAACTTTGTTAGGTATTAATAATATAAAAACAAAGATAAGATGTATCCATCAGAAATAGTATTACCGATGAAAGAGCAATTGACTTCTCATGGGTTTCAAGATTTAACTTCTCCACAAGCTGTAGAAGAAGCATTACAACAACCAGGAACTACTTTGGTAATGGTAAACAGTGTTTGTGGGTGTGCAGCAGGTGCAGCAAGACCTGGAGTTTTATTATCTTTAGATAACGAAAAAGTACCAAGTAACCTAACAACGGTTTTTGCAGGTTATGATATAGATGCAGTAGCTAAGGTACGCGAGCACTTTGCTCCATTCCCGCCAAGTTCACCGGCAATTGCCCTTTTCAAAGATGGTGAATTGGTACACATGCTAGAGCGTCATCATATAGAAGGCCACTCGGCAGAAGTTATTGCAGATAATTTAAAATCTGCTTATAACGATTTTGTTTAGTTTGTACTAAAAATGTTAAAATTTAAAGAAACCTTAGAAAAAATACGCTAAGGTTTTTTTATTTCGTAATCTTTTTCTACATTAGCCTCTAACAATTAAAAATAACAATTATGAAAAAAATCTTTACTCTTTTATCAGTTGCTGCTTTTTCAGTAGCATTTGCACAAGTTAATGTAAACAAAGAACAATTAAAAGCTTCTCACAACTTAGCTGGAACGCCAGATCCGGTATATACTAGCGGAAGTGCATCTAAAGCTGAACAATCTATTATTCAATATTCTGATCCTCAAGTTTTCTCAGATTCTACACCTTTATGTCAATCTCAAGTCCCAGGAGTAGCTACAAAAAATCATGATAGCCGTTTCTTTGATTTAGTTGGTTCTGGTATCGATGGTGACTTTACAGTAACTAAAATTGAATTTGCTGCTTCAGTTTATAACGGAGTAACATTTGAAGGTAATATTGCTGTTTTACCTGATGGTGTTGATATTACAGCTGAAGAGATTCCTATGGAATCAGATGATGTTATTGAAGAGGCTTACGGTTCGGTATCTGTACCTGCTGGTGCGACTGCATGGCATACAATAGAATTATTTGAGCCATATACGATTTCTGCTGGTTCTAAATTTGGTGCTGCGGTATCATATAGTTTCGTTAATGGTGGAGATTCAAGAGCTTGGTTTGGTAACAACTCAAGTGCCCAAACTGCACCATCTTATATTGGATGGCCAGGATCTGACTGTGTTAGTGACAAAAGTGCTGTAGACGTTGCTTCTTTAGGGTTTGATGATGTTTCTTGGTTATTACATGTAACTGGTGAAACTAGCATGGGAACTGTAGAATTAGGAAGCTCTAGATTAGAAGTAGGAGTATCTGCTAATGAATTAAAAATTAATTTAGACAAAAATTTAAAAATAGCTAAAGTAGAAATTGCTGATGCTGCAGGTCGTGTTATCCCTGTAAAAGTTGCTTTAGACGGAAAAGTAAATATCTCTAACTTATCAAAAGGGGTTTACTTTGTACGTGTACAAGACAACAAAGGTGTAACTCGTATCTCTAAATTCATAAAATAAATTTTACACATAATCATAAGAAAGGCTGATGTTTAACATCGGCCTTTTTTTGTTTTATACCATTAATCCTTATTTTTGTCTAAATATAATTTGTATGAAAGTAGTGGTTGTCGGTGTTACCGGAATGGTCGGACAAATAATGTTAGCGGTTTTAGAAGAGAGAAATTTCCCAATAACCGAATTAATTCCTGTTGCTTCTGCTCGTTCGGTAGGAAATACAGTAAATTTCAAAGGAGAAAAAATTCCGATTGTATCGATGGAAGAAGCTATAGAAAAAAGAGCCGCTATTGCTTTGTTTTCTGCAGGAGGCGATGTTTCGTTAAAATGGGCACCTTTCTTTGCAGATAAAGGAACAACCGTAATAGATAATTCTTCTGCTTTTCGTATGGATAAAAAAGTTCCCTTGATCGTACCAGAAATCAATGCGGATGTTCTAACTAAGGACGATAAAATCATTGCCAACCCAAATTGTTCAACCATTCAATTGGTAATGGTGCTGAATCCACTTCATAAAAAATACGGAATAAAGCGAGTTGTTGTTTCTACTTATCAATCTGTTACCGGAACCGGAAAAGAGGCAGTAGATCAATTAGAATGCGAAATAAAGGGAGAAAAAACAGCAATGGTTTATCCTTACCAAATCTTCAAAAATGCACTTCCGCATTGCGATGTTTTTGATGAAGAAACGGCTTATACCAAAGAAGAATTAAAACTTACTCGCGAACCCAAGAAAATTATGCGTTTGCCAGACCTCAATATTACAGCAACTGCAGTTCGAGTTCCTGTGCAAGGTGGACATTCTGAGTCGGTCAATATCGAGTTCGAAAATGATTTTGATTTGAGCGATGTAAGACGAATTTTGGCGCAAGAAGATGGAGTAGTGGTACAAGATAATCCAGAAACCAATATTTATCCTATGGCACTGTTTTCAGAAGGGAAAGACGAAGTTTTTGTCGGTCGAATTCGTAGAGATTTTTCTCAGCCCAATTCGCTCAATTGTTGGATTGTTGCTGATAATTTACGAAAAGGAGCTGCAACCAATACTGTTCAGATTGCCGAATATCTATTGAAAAATAATTTAATTTAGATTCTAGACATGAAGATTTTTTATTTTCTACCGTTATTATCCATTAACGTTTTATTTGCTCAAACCCTTATGCCGCCCGATTTTTCTAAACCAGGCGGTTTTTATGAGGAAGAATTCCAACTAGAACTATCGCATCAAGATCCCGAAGCGGTGATAATTTATACGCTTGACGGATCGGAACCCGAAATCGATAATCTAGACGGAAAAACCTATACATACAAGAAAAGATATCAGCAGTTCGTAGGCGAAAGTCCGTACGAATTTTACGAGAATATCCTAAAAACAAATTTATATCAAGAACCTTTAACAATTTATGATCGGACAGTTGATGAAAATAGAATTTCTAATATATCAACTAGTTACGAATAGAATCCATACTTTCCACAAGAAAATGTAGACAAGAGTTTTGTGGTACGTGCCAAGACAATTTTAGGAGAAGAAATTTCGGAAACGGTTACCAATATTTATTTCTTCAATAAAAATTATACCTTGCCGATTGTGAATCTCAATCTTGATGATGATCTTTTATTTGGGTATGAAAATGGTCTTTTTGTTGCCGAAAAAGTCTTTGATCAATGGAGAGAAAATAATCCATCCTTAGAAACCAATTTATGGACTCCTGCTAATTACGATTGGCCTCAAAACAACAACGAATACTTCAGAAAACGAGTAAACTATTCACCAAATGCACCGTACGCACAAGACGGAAGATTCCGTTGGGTGATGAAAGATTTAGACGTTTCTTTCAATGGAATGCAAGATTGGATAAGGGATTCGTATCGTTTTAATATGATCAAACATGCTTTAGATAACACCTTATCGAGCGAAGATTATAAAAATGATATTCTTCATGGATTCTTTAAAAATGAAACTTTCAAGACAGATTTCATCAATCGATTTGCAGATTTGCTCAATACAACCTATCAACCTGATTATATGATTGGGTTGATGAATCAGATGAAAAGTGTCTTAGAACCTGAAATCGAGAAGCAAATTATTCGTTGGAATCTGATCGAATCAAAAGAACAATGGGAAGATAATATTGCGGTTATGGTAAATTTCGCAGAGCAACGTCCAACGTTTCAGAAACAGCATATAATCGATTATTTCGAGCTCAGTGGAGAATATGAATTAACCGCCGAAACCTCTGATAAAAATCAAGGATTTATCAAAGTCAATACCATAGAAATCAATAATTCTACCGTTGGTATCAATGATAATTATGAACAATGGAAAGGATTTTATTTTAAAGTTTTCAGGAAAAAGCCTTTTCGGTTGAATACAAGGCTCTTATGTGGGTTATCAAAGATAGTCAAGTAACGATTTGGTAACGGTGCTTATTGCTTTGCTTTTCAACACGTTTCCGTTAGCTCACAGCAAATATACAAAATTTATTATTCTCAAAACCATACAAAGGATTTTAATATCCGATTATTACACTTGGTAAAACAGGACAAGAAAAAAGGGCTTTTATTAAACCCTTTTTACGCTGTACAGATATAGCAAACCCTACCTACCGTCCTGCTCGTCCATTTTTTTGATAAGGCTTTCTTTAAGGCTGTCAAGGAATTTAGTTCTGTTCATTTTTCGGGATTTGAGTTCTAAAAACGTGTGATAGAAATCTCCCAAATCAACATTAAAAGTGCTTTCAAAGACTTTGACGATAGGTTTAATATCTGCATTGGCGTTATTGAATATGCCTTGTGAATGTAGTGCATAAATCAATTCGGTTAAAGCGGTCTTGCTACCTGTCCAATGCAGGGTTGTCGGTTTGTCGCTTGTGGCTGTTTTTGATAGTTGGTCTTCGAGGTAGTCCTGTATCAAATCATTGGCAATAATCTTTGCTACTTTGTAATCGTGGGAAGTGGAAAAACTGTGGTCGGTTTCAAAAAATAGAATGTGTCCAAACTCAATTGAACATTGTGCTTGCCACGAACAAAATAGGTGTGGTCAAGATAAGTGCTGTCGGTTCTGTAATAGCTGTAAAACGCCATATTGTTATCAAAAAACCTTTTGAGCTTTGATAATTCTTTATTGAAATATTCTTCCAAAACTTCTTTTCCGCCATAAGGTCTTTTGGCTTCAATCTTATACACAGCATTGTAATAAATGAGCTTTGCAACGATGGTAGGTTTCTGATGTTTGAAAAAACGGATTTCTTCGTCTTCATCGCTGAACCCTGTTTTTAGCACATATTCCTTTAATTCGGATAGGCATTCTACAATAAGAAGTATAACAGCTTCTAGCCGTTGTATGGAGCAATCAGCTTCAACCTCCAATTCGTTGACTGTTGTTTTTAACCTATGTAATGTTTCGTTGTAAAATTTATTCATTCGATTATTTTGAAATGTTTAAGCGCACTATGAGTAGTGAATTGCCAACAGCGCTGTTCCCTCATCAAAAACATCTGTCATTTCAACGATGATGATGATGTTGGTGTTGATGGTGCTGAAAATTACCTATATAATGATGATAAATATGACGGACAACAGCAAAAATTAGGAATATCAATATGGCAGAGAGGAAAATCAGCATTGTCCAATTAAGTATTCGGTGATGCAATCTTTCTACCCTTTTTACAGGCTTTCTTGATTGAGAAATATGCCGATTGGGGATATATTTCTTTTTGCGTATTTTCTTTTTCCTTTTCAAAACTCATAAATTGAAGGGGTTTAAAATTTCATTCGCTGTATTCTTACCGCATTTAAAATTGCCAATAACGCTACGCCAACATCCGCAAAAACAGCTTCCCACATTGTCGCCAATCCACCTGCTCCAAGTACGAGTACAATAGCTTTGACACCGAAAGCCAAACCGATATTTTGCCAAACGATTTTCTTTGTCTGTTTACCGATGTTGATTGCCATAGGTATTTTACTTGGCTTATCGTCCTGTATGACCACATCTGCGGTTTCGATAGTGGCATCACTCCCTAATCCACCCATTGCGATACCTACGTCGCTCAATGCCACAACAGGAGCATCGTTTACACCATCGCCCACAAAAGCAACGCTTTCGCCTTTGGCTTTGATGTCTTTAACTCTGTTTACTTTGTCTTCGGGCAATAAATCTCCAAAGGCATTGTCTATCCCCAACTGCTCCGCTACATATTTCACAACGGTACTTTTATCTCCGCTAAGCATCGTTGCTTTAACATTGAGCTTATGCAATAGGGTTATGGTTTCTTGTGCATCTTCTTTGATACTGTCGGCAATCGTGATGTAACCAACAAATTTGCTGTCGTATGCAACGGCAATAGTTGTATAAACGATGCTGTTCGGGTCTAAGTCGTATGATATGCCGAACTTACCCATCAGTTTGAAATTCCCGACCAATAAATCCTTACCGTTTACCGTTGATTTCAAACCGTGTCCGGCGATTTCCTCCGTATTTTCCAATCGAATTTCATTATTCGGTCTCCCCACGTATTCGTGAATAGCGGTTGCTACGGGGTGTGTGCTATGGCTTTCCAAAATGTTGACTAATTCCAGAATTTCATCTTTATCAAATTCGGGATTGAAGTTGATATCCTGAACCTTAAAAACGCCCTCTGTCATTGTACCTGTCTTATCCATCACTACGTTTTGAATATCGGAAAGAGCATCTAAAAAGTTACTTCCTTTGAACAGTATTCCATTTTTGCTCGCAGCACCAATACCACCGAAATAACCTAAGGGAATGGAAATAACCAACGCACAAGGGCAGGAAATAACCAGGAATACCAAAGCCCTGTACAGCCAATCTCTAAACTCATAATTTTCCACAAAGAAATAAGGCAGTAGGCAAATGGCTATGGCTAACAGCACTACAATAGGCGTATAGATTTTTGCAAATTTCCGGATAAATAATTCCGTTGGTGCTTTTTGTGCAGTGGCGTTTTGCACCAATTCTAAAATCTTGCTCAACTTACTGTCGGTGTATGCGGTCGTAACTTTTACCTGCGATACGGTGTTGAGATTTATCATCCCTGCCAAAACGGTTTCGCCTTTGTTTTTTGTATCTGGTTTGCTTTCGCCTGTTAAAGCCGATGTATTGAAAGATGCCGTTTCGGACAACAGTTCTCCGTCTAAGCCTAATTTTTCTCCCGGTTTAAGCTGTATAATTTCGCCAACGGCAACAGTTTCTGCCTTTACGGTTTGCGGTTCATTGTTTTTTAAAACGGTTACTTCATCGGGTCTTTGGTCAAGCAAAGATTTGATGTTTGATTTTGCCCTCGAAACAGCCATTGTCTGAAAAACTTCGCCAACGGCATAGAACAACATTACCGCAACGCCCTCGGGATATTCGCCAATGGCAAATGCCCCGATAGTTGCAATGCCCATCAAAAAGAACTCCGAGAAAATCTCGCCTTTGCGAATACTCTCAACGGCTTCTTTGAGTACGGGCAGTCCAACAGGAGCATAAGCCACCACGTACCAAATAATCCGTACCCAATCGGTAAACCACGTCTGCGGAAACCAATTATCCATTGCAATACCTGCAAGCAACAGCGCAAGGGAAATAATGGCGGGAAGAAACATCTTGAAAACATTGTCAGTATCTCCTGAATGCGAATGGTCGTGTCCGTCATCATCACTGTGGTCGTGATTATGCCCGTCATTTTTGTGATGCCCTTTTACCAATTCCTTAGCACCTGCTTTGGTGTAGATTTTTTCTTCCTGTGTGCAACAAGTCATTTTGCCTTGTGCATCGTAAGTATGCTTGTGATTTTTGTCTGTATTTATCATAGCCTTTAATTTTTTAGGTTCGTTACACTTTTTTATTTCTTATTCTTTCTACATTATTATTCATTATATGCCTCACGATATGCTGAAAAATAAACTTCTTGAAAGCGTTCAGTTCTTGTTGATGTTTTGCATAAAACGCATCGGGTGTATCAAAAACGCCAAAGTCCCGATTGATGCCTTTATCCTGAATAAATGTATTATTGAGGTTCCATTCAATCGGCGGGTTCTCAAAATTATCGGTATAAACCCCGAAACCGCAAAAAGTGGTCTTGCAATCACTGTTCTGTTCCTGTAATTTAGTGAGGTACGGTTTATCCAAAATCACGCCCTCCAAAAAATACCATTGCTCGTTTACCCAAACTTCAACCCAGCTATGCAAGATATTCTTAGGCGATAGTCTGTACCAAATACCTGTAATAGCTCCTTTCTGCAATGCCTTGTCAATGGTAAAGCCGTGAATACGGTTAGGTACATCTGTTGCTCTTAACAAAGCCATTAATAAAGTGGCTTTTGTGTTGCATTGTCCGTACCCGTCATTCAGCACCTGCGATGCGGAAATATAATCAGAAACATTATAGCCAAACTTTATTTCGTCCCGTACAAAATTGTAAATGGCTTGAACTTTGGCAACGGTGTCCAAGTTTTCCCACCCTCTCTGCTCCAATAGCTTTTGTATGGAAGCATTGGAGTAGTCAAGGATTTTTGTTTCTTTAAGATAGGTGTCCATAACACATTTATATTTATAACAAAGTTACACAGGGAGAGCCTGCAATGCTATTGCAAACTCTCCTTTAAACAGTTTTCACAAATTCCCTTACCAAATAATTTTAGTTCGTCGATACGGTAATTCTGACTTCCATTCTGCGGTATTATAAAATCCTCCTTACAGGTTGTCTGCTTACAAATCTTACAATAGAAATGTAAGTGCCAATCCTTGTGTGTATTTTCATCACACCCATCGTGGCACAGAATATACTTGACCGTAGTGTTCTCCTGAATACTGTGTACAATGCCTTTTTCTTCAAAAGTTTTCAAAGTCCTGTAAATCGTAACCCTGTCTGCTTTATAAAAATGGCTCTCAATTTCAGATAAGGACATTGCTGTCTGCTGTTGCTCCAAGAAGTCGTACACCAATATCCGCATACTTGTCGGATTGGTGTTCTTTGACAACAGCTTCTGTTCAATGTTTTTTTTCATTATCCAATGTTTTTTAGTGAGCGTGGGCGTGTTCTCCCGAATCATCCATTTTTGCATTCACAAAAAACGCGCCTTTTACCACGATATGCGCACCGTGCGGAATTTCACTTACAGGTGTAATTGCCGTATAACCCAATTGCGTAGCACCTTTAACGACTTCCATTCTTACAAATTGAGTTCCTTTTTCAGAACCGTGGTTATGGTCGTGAGCTTCGCCCTCTTTATGGTCGTGAGCTTCTTCTTCCCGCTCCTTGACCAAAAAGATGTAATACTTTCCGTCTGCATTGACAATAGCATCGTTGGGTACAGCCGTACTTAATACATCATCTAAACTTACCATTCCGGTTATACTCATTCCGTCAATCAATCCTGCTTTATCTCCTGTAATCTTGCTGTGAACAGCAATAGTTTTACTCTCTCCGCTAAAGGATGAGCCGATACTATAAACTTCGGCAGAATAAGTCTTATTGGGATTGTTGGTTACGACAAAATCTATTTTCTGACCTATTTTGATTAAAGGAATATCCTTTTCATACACCTGTAAGTCCAAGTGCAGGGCTGTGTTTTCTATGATTTCAGCAATAGGCGATGACACATCTACATAGCTTCCGATTTTGGCAAAAACATTGCTGATAGTACCGCTTATCGGACTTGTAACGACCAATGAGGATTTAAGGCTCGAATTTGACAAGGAAGCCGGATTAATCCCCATCATTTGAATTTGCTGGTTCAAAGAAGACTTCCGTGTTCTCAACGTGTTCAGTTCAGTAGTGGCACTTTGCAGGTTTTTCTTTGCTCCGACATTTCCGTCGTTCAGCTCTCTTTGTCTTACAAGTTCCTGTTCGGCAAACTCTATCCGGCTATTGATGCTTAGGTATTCTTCCTGCAATTGTATGAATTGCGGATTGGAAATAGTAGCGATAACCTGACCTTTCCTTACGAAATCGCCTATCTCCACATTAAGGGATTTGATAACACCACCAAACAACGAGGTTGCATTCGCCTTGTTGCTGTTGGGAACTCTTAATGCTCCATTGGCTTTCAATGTTGCGGATAATTGCTTCTGTTCAATTGAACCGATTTCAATACCCACCGCTTTCATCTGCTCATCGGTCAGCACTGCAACATTTTCTTCTTCTTCTTCGTGTTCGTCCGTTGTTGTTTCTGCTTCCGTTCCGTGATTATGCCCATCGCCCTCTTTATGATTATTTGTACAGGCGTTGAAAGCAAAGAATGCAACGAGGACAAGAACGCTAAAAACTATATTATTTATGATACGTTTCATATATTGTATTATTTACTGATTAATGAATGGATAAGCGTTACAGCCTCATTGATTTGCTGAATGCTATTTAAATAATTAAGCTGAATGTCTGCTGTTGTCTGCAAGGCAAATAGGTACTCCACATAAGAAATATCTCCGGTACTGTACCCCAGCTTTGCAGCATTGATAATCTCATCAGCATTGGGAAGTGCCTGCTCCTTGAAATAGGTAAACTGCGCTACATATTGTTCGTATTGTTTCAAGGCGTTTGCCAATTCCGTTTTAAGCTGTTGTTCCTGCCATTGCGCATTTAATTCCAATGATTGTTTCTTGTAATCAAGCGAGCGAATTTTTGCTTTGGTGGTGGTAAAAATTGGGATTGTAATACCTAAATCAACAAAACTAAACCGCTGTCCTTTGCCATAAAATTGCTCTACACCATTTTTACTGTGCATTCCTATCAGCGATATGTTATTATAACCGAATGTAAAATCAGGCAAGCTGTTTGCTCTTTCCAATTTCTTGTTCTGCTCGGCAATTTTCGCCTCTTGATACAATAACTGGATGCTCGGATGATTTGCAACAGCCGAACTGTCAATGAAAGAGCTTAACAGCAATGGCGTATAATCCGGTTGGGGTTCAATTGTGAAGTCTTCCTGTGTCTGCATCAAGTTTTTAAGGTTCTGATAGGCGTTCTGTCTTAAAACCTCGTTTTGTTGATACAAAAGACTTATTTCCCCTTTCTTGGTGGTTGCTGTATTAACGTCTAATTTACCTATATCTCCCGTTTTATACCGCAGTTCCGCCACACGGATAAAGTCTGCATAAATAGTATCAAGATACTTTAAAACCGAAGCGTTATGCTCCAAATATTCCAACTGATAATAATAGGTTCTTACCTGCTTTTTCAGTTCATTTTCTGTAAGTGCCTTTGACCATTCCTGACCTTTGACCTGCTCTTTGACAAGGTTTTTCTTCGCCCCAAAGAGTGTCGGGAAGGGAATGGTCTGTGAAATTTGGAAACCGTCATTATATTCAAATCCGTCTGTGTTTCCATATTGGAAGTTTACATCGGTCTTCGGTAGTTCATACGCCGTCTTGCTAAGGCTTTGGGCAGATTGAATATCCAAATTTTTGGAACGTAGCTGAGGGTTATTCTCCATTGCTATCTCGATAGCTTTATCGACATTTATCGGAGTTTGTGCCTTACCGTTTTGAGAGAAACCCAAGAACATAAACAGGAACAACACGGGTGCTATGGCTTTCGTTTTATTATTTTTCGGAGGTTTTTGGTTTCTCATAAATACGAGGTACAGCAAGGGCAGCACGAACAACGTCAATGCAGTTGCTGAAATCAATCCTCCGATAACGACCGTTGCCAACGGTTTTTGTACTTCTGCACCTGCACTTGTACTCAATGCCATTGGTAAAAAACCTAAACTTGCCACAGATGCTGTCATCAATACAGGCCTAAGCCTTGTTTTAGCTCCCTCGATAATTCTCGGAACAATCTCGTTCCAACCCTCTTTCTCCAGTCTATTGAACGTGGCAATCAGTACAATCCCGTTCAGAACAGCAACACCGAACAGAGCAATAAATCCGACACCTGCCGATATGCTGAATGGCATATCCCGCAATAAAAGGGCAAATACGCCTCCAATGGCACTCATCGGGATAGCCGTATAGACCAAAACGGCTTCCTTGAACGAATGGAACGTGAAGTATAACAGGATAAAAATCAAAAGCAGGGCGATAGGTACTGCTATGAGTAATCTGTCGGTAGCTTTTTGGAGGTTCTCAAACTGACCACCATAAGTAAAATAATAACCTGTCGGTAGCTTAATCTGTTCAGCCAATTTATCCTGAATTTCATTGACAACGCTGGCTACATCCCGCCCCTGTACGTTGAAGCCGACATATATCCTGCGTTTACCGCCTTCACGGCTGATTTGTGCGGGCCCTAATTTGTAATCAATGTTTGCAACCTGTGAAAGCGGTATTTGGTCGCCGTTTGGTAGTGGGATAAACAGATTGCTCACATCCTCAATGGAACTGCGGTGGGCTTCATCAAGCCGTACCACCAAATCAAATCTTCGTTCGTTTTCATAAATCACACCTGCTGATTTACCTGCGAACGCAGTGCTGACAATATCGTTTATTTCCTGTACATTCAAGCCGTAATTGGCTATTCGGGTACGGTCATATTCGATATTGATTTGGGGAAGACCTGCTACCCGTTCTACCTGCGGAGCAGTCGCACCTTCTACTGTTTGAATAATAGCATTCGCTTTATTGGCATAAACCAACAAACTGTCGAGGTCTTCTCCGAATATCTTAACGGCTACATCCTGCCTGATACCTGTCATCAGTTCATTAAACCGCATCTGTATCGGCTGATTGGCTTCAAAGAATACACCGGGAATAACTTCAAGTTTCTCCATCATTTCATTGGAAAGCTCGTCATAGGATTTTTTTGTTTTCCATTCGTCCTGCGGTTTTAGGATAATCATCAGGTCAGTGGCTTCGGGAGGCATCGGGTCTGTCGGTACTTCGGCAGCACCAGTCTTGCCTACGACCATTCTCACTTCGTCAAATTCCTTGATTATCCTTGATGCCTGCATAGAGGTTTCCAGACTTTGGCTTAACGATGTTCCTTGTGGCAAGATACAGTGGAAAGCAAAATCGCCCTCGCCCAATTTTGGCAGGAACTCTCCGCCCATCCGTGAAAAAAAGAATATACTTATGGTAAACAGCCCAACGGCAACCGCAATAACCACATATTTCATCCGAATGGCTTTTTCTAACAATGGTTTATAAACCCCTTGAAGATAGTCCATCATTTTGTCTGAAAAATTCTTTTTGGTAATCGGCTTTTTAGACAAACACAAAGCACTCATCATCGGGATATAGGTAAAGGACAAAATCAATGCTCCCAAAATGGCAAAACTTACAGTCTGTGCCATTGGCGTAAACATTTTACCCTCTATACCCACCAAAGTAAGGATAGGGATATAGACAATGAGGATGATAACTTCGCCAAATGCGGCACTCGTACGAATTTTCCGTGCAGATTCATATACCTCTTCATCCATTTCTGCCTGCGTAAGTCTTTGTGTGGATTTCCGCAAGCCCAAATGATGCATTGTCGCTTCAACAACAATCAGGGAACCATCTATTACCAATCCGAAATCAATAGCCCCCATACTCATCAGGTTGGCACTTACACCAAACAGCCGCATCATTCCCAACGCAAAAAGCATAGATAGCGGTATGGCTGAGGCTACAATCAGTCCTGCTCTGAAATTCCCCAGGAATAGAATTAATACAAAAATAACAATCAGTGCGCCCTCAATGAGGTTCTTTTGAACCGTACTTATCGCTCTATCAACCAAATCCATTCTGTCTAAAAATGGTTCTATGACCACGTCTTCGGGTAGAGATTGTTGGATAACCGGTATTTTTTCTTTGATACTTTTTACAACTTCAGAGGTGTTTTCTCCCTTCAACATCATTACAATCCCACCCACAGCATCTACTTCGCCATTATAGGTCAATGCTCCGTACCGGGTTGCGTGACCAAATTGTACTTCTGCCACATCTTTGATAAATACCGGAACGCTACCTGTATTTTTAACGACGATATTTCCTACATCTTCCAATGAAGTAACCAGACCAATCCCGCGAATAAAGTAAGCATTGGGCTTCTTATCGATATATGCACCTCCGGTATTTTGGTTGTTGTTTTCGAGGGCGGTAAAAATATCGGAAATACTAACGTCCATTGCCTTGATGCGGTTTGGGTCGATAGAAACTTCGTACTGTTTAAGCAAACCACCGAAACTATTGACTTCTGCAATTCCCGGAGTACCGTAAAGTTGTCTGGCAACAATCCAGTCCTGCATTGTCCGCAAATCCATTGCGGAATATTTGTCTTCACTGCCTTCTTTGGGATGAAGAATATATTGGTACACTTCGCCAAGACCTGTACTGACAGGAGCAAGTTCAGGTGTTCCAATCCCGTCAGGTATCTGGTCTTGTGCTTCTTTCAGCTGTTGGCTTACTAACTGTCGTGCAAAATAAATATCGACATTATCTTGAAAGACAACGGTTACAACAGATAATCCAAATCTTGAAACACTTCTTATCTCTTCTACTTTTGGAAGATTAACGATACTTTGCTCTACGGGAAATGTTACTAATTGTTCTACTTCTTGTCCTGCCAATGTAGGCGACAGGGTAATAATCTGAACCTGATTGTTTGTAATGTCAGGTTGGGCATCAATGGGGATTTGGTTGGCACTCCATACCCCCCAAATGATGAGAAACAAGGTCATCAATCCTATAATGAACTTATTCTTTATAGAGAATTTTATAATACTATTTAACACTTCTATTGTGATTAATGATGAATAATTAATGATAAATTGCAATGATTATGAATACGAGAAATACGAAGTATGACCCAAAACATTCAGCTTGTTGCTGTACGCAAAAAGCTATAATCATTAAAACATTAAAAATTATGCATTAATCTTTGGCGGTTGCCAAATTCCCCCCAGATAGTGGGATATAAAGGTACATTTATAATAAACTTTAGGCTTAGAAAGGTCAAAAGTCTTCGCCTTAACTAAGCTGTATACATTCCATTGAAGCACTATACCTGAAACTATTCCACAACAACCGCATAAACAAAATGGACTGCACATATCAGTTGTTTCCTGATGGTCGTGGCTTCCTTGATGGGTTAATTCTTCCGAATGGTTATGGTTTTGAAAGTTGTCCTTTTCATACATATCGGTACACGGCATTAAAAATACCGTCATCATATAAATTGCCAATATGGAGTAAAAGACTTTCATATTCTTTTGCAAAGTTAGTAAAAAAGTAATGCAATGGCATTGCATTGTTTATTGCAATCGTCTCTTTTTCTTCTTCATCCGTTTAGCAAATGTTTCTTCTTTATAATCCACGCCTTGTGCATCAGGTAAAAGGCTGAATAATCCTATATCGAAATTCTGAGAATGTTCCTGTGGGATAAACTCAAAAAGGTCTTTCGTTGGTTGGTTGTCTATTGTATTCGTTTTGGAAAGAGGGTTATCCTGTGTTTTCAGTTCGGGTTTGTTGCCGTTGTTCCACCAATCGTTAAAAACATTTGCAGACAGGTTTCTGTCTAACTGTGAACCATTCCATACACTACGGCTCTCGTGGTCAATGAAAGTTACTCCGTAAATCCGTCCGTTGTCGTTTCTGCGAACAATCGTATTAATACCGTGTTCGGTCAATTGTTTTCTAAATTCTATTTCGTTGCTTGTCGTGTGCATAGCCAATTCAACAGTATTCTTTAAAACTGACCTTACAGGATTGGTTTTCATTTTCTCTTTTGACTGTTCAAAATGCTTTTGTAGTTGTGCAACTCCTGCGTCTTTTCCGAAAAGCGATGCCTTAAACGGATTGCTTGCCTTGTTTCCGTTTTCGTCCACTGCCACATAGACCAATCCGTTTACCGGCTGACCGTTCCGCTCGCCTTTGACTTCTTCCGCTGTGATGTTGAACAGCGACAATAAAGCATTATAGCTTCCCATAGTCGGAAAGCTGTAATACTTCGGCAAATGCCGTACTACCGAAGCAATCTGACTTTTGATGTCGCCTTTGTGGTAATCCACAGGTTTGAAAACTTTGTTGGCTTGTTTCTGCTCCTGCTCGGTTGCTTTGTGCAGGTTGTATTTCGTTTCAAAATCCCGACAGATTGCCATTGAACGTGGGTGGTCGTAATCATCGGGGATTTTCTTACCGTCAATGCCTACACAGGTCGAAACGATATGGATATGCATTCGGTCAATGTCCGTATGTTTGAAAACAATATAAGGCTGATTTCCGTAGCCCATACGTTCCATATATTCCTGTGCCATTTCCGTAAACTGCTCATCGCTTACCTCGTCTTTCGGGTCTGGGTTCAATGAAATATGCCGTACCGTTTTTTCTGTTTTGATGTTTGCAGACAAATACGGCTCAAAACATTTATTGAAATACGCTACGGAATACCTGCCGTCCATTGTGTCGGGTATTTTGTTCAGCAACAAAACCGCTCCGTTTTCCCTGTCCACTTTCTGCTGATTGTACAAAATCGCTCCGTACATATTGCTTCCCTTTCCGATTTTTGCAATCATAATTTTACTCTTTATGTAGATATTGCTTTTCAAATCTGTCGGTAAGAATTAAAACCTTTAGCAACAGTTCTTTCATTTTTGCGGTCTGTTTTTCCAATTTATAGAGATATGCAGATGCTTTTTTCTCCGAAAAATTGGCGTTCAATAGCCTTACAATCTGATTGTAATTGGTTGCTATTCCTCGAAACTGACTGAAAAATTTGGTCAGTCCTGCGTGGTATTCTACCGCATTCATATCAATTTTTACGGTCTTTACGGTCTTTTGAAAGATGCAAGCCGTAATGAAATGTGCCTTTACACTTATCCCCGATTGGTCAAAGAGGGCAAGGAACTTGGCGTTTTCCTCTGCATTCAGGTTAATAGAATACCGATGTACGGCAGGGTCATTCTTCGGTTTTCTCCCTGTTTTCCTAATTTGTTTACTGTTCTTTTCTTCCATAATAAATCCATTTCTAATGTTAAACAAAACTGCGACTTCGGAGCGGTTTTCAGCTCCCTGCAAGGGCAAGTGCTTTTGAGTGCCGAAATTCATTTCGAGTACCTCAAAAGATAACTTGCTCTGAACAGGAGTTCAGAAAAATCCGTTTTGCAAACGGATTGGAGTTAGCCGAAAAAATCAACTGCCCCGATTACAAAGTTCGATAAGACTATTTGAAAAACAACGACTTACGATTACGCCAAATAAAGCCTTTGAACGCCAAATACTGCCACCCTTATGGGGGCAGGAATTGCTTTTATTTCCTTTGTAACTAATTAACTGGCTGATTGGTTATATCCTTAATTAAGTAAATGAATGGCAAAAAAATCGACAGCAAATCTGCGTGATTGAATGCGGACTAATTGCTATTTTTTGAGTTAATGAACTAGCCAGTTAAGTGTATGCAGGTACATAGGTAAATAGTTGGCTACATAGATACAACAGTATATAGAACTAACTATTCAGCTAACCAGATAGCTAATTGGATATAATATTAAAAATAAGAGATATGATACACGAAGAAAACAAAAATCATCAACCCGAAAAAGAAGATTTCTCTATTGAAAATTTCCTAACTGATGAAAAGAAACAACCTTTGATGAAACAACAAGGAATAACACATCGGGAAGACTTTGCAAAACCCGAAGTTGACGAGGAAGCTATTATGCGTGTAATGGCAGGAGAAGAACCCGAGGAAATAGCAACAGAAACGGAACATTCAAAGCCATTGGTCAACAATTCTAAAAAAGGCACTTCTAAAACCAAAAAACTGACCAAAGAGGATTACTGCGGACAGTTCTTTAAAATTCCGAACAGTACTGCAAGTAGGGGTAAATCAGTCTATGTACGGCAGGAACACCACGAAACATTTAACAGGCTTACCAACATTATAGGAATTGACAAACTGACGATTTATGCGTATCTGGACAACATTATCGAGTACCACTTTCAGGAGTTCGGAGAACTGATTAAGGAAATCTATAACGATAAGCACAAGCCATTGTTTTGATAACTGCCCATTGATAAGGATGCGTAATTCCCTCTCAAAAATTATTTTCAAAACAAAAAAACAGAAAAAAAAGAAAGCCATTTTAACAAGGCGGACAGGGGAAAAACCAAAAGGAAACGGAATAAGTCCCGAAGGGTGGCAGGGCAATCACACAACAACTCTGCGAAGCCACCTTTTGCCCTGCCATTATGCCGTAAGCTTTTGGTTGGGTGGTGCGGTGGCTGTCCGCTTTATCTTTGCGACCTTTTTATTCTTTTTTAATCCATTCCAATCAAAGAAAGGGTACAAAAAACACGTAAGGGGTAAGGATAGGATGTTTTTGGTATGCTTTCCTTTATCCGTAGAAAACTCTTTAAATCCGTGAGGGCTTTGCGAGGAAAAGTTAAAGTGTTTTAAGGATTACTTTCCATTCCTATTGTGCCAATATAAGCCAAATACTGCCACAAAAAGCCAAATGAAAATAATACATTCTCTTGTGTTCTATATTGGGAAAAATTTTGAACCTATGGCACAAAAAGTAAATACCAACAAAGAGCGTAAAGAAAACGAGCTATCCGAGAAAAAAAAGAATGCTCCTTTTATGCAGGTCGATAAGCATAGCGACCCGATTTCCAATTTTATTACCAACTTTAAACGTCAATTCAAAGATACAAAGGGTTTAGGTCTGGGCAGGTTGTTCGGTGGCAAGCGTGTTGAACAACAAAAACAGACTACCGAACCTGAAAGCGTAATAGGTGCAACAAAAACGGTTATGCGTTCGGATTTCAAAAACGATGGAAAAAGTCAGACTGTACAAACCAACAAAAAACCAGCTTTGAGAATGGACAATACAATCAAATCACAACAAACTCGTCCGAAAAATAATAAACCAAAATTGGGAATGTAATACCGTATTTGGCAACTGTACGCCAAACGCTACCTCTGACTGCAACATTGAGAAATCTTATATGAATTGCTTTTATTTTCGAGGTATAAATGACATGATATGGAAATAACGGTTTTGGACATTCAGATTTTAAAGGCATTGCATAGGGAAGTAAAGGAAGTTTCCAATTTGATAGCGGAAATGACTGCACCCTACAAAGCACTGCAACAGGCAACAAAATGGCTCGACCAACAGGAAGCCTGCCAACTGCTCAACATCAGTAAACGAACTTTGCAGACGTACAGGGCAAAAGGTATTCTTGGGGCAACGCAAATCAATCGGAAAACATATTTCAGATTATCCGAAGTGGAATTACTGCTGCAGGGAGAGCGACCATTAAAAAAGCAAAAGAAATGAAACAGATTGGAAATTCAAACGAAGATATGCTTGCCTTGCTCGAAGCTGTGGTAGGCATCAAAAATGAACTGCTGTATATCAGGGAATATTTTCATCCACTCTTAAAAGGAGAAATCTACCTGTCAGGCGAACAGGTTTGCGAGATGTTGCATATCAGCAAACGGACATTGCAACAGTACAGGGATGACGGACTGATACCTTTTATCAAGCTCGAACGAAAAATATTGTTACGTGAAAGCGATATTATCAAGGTATTGGAAGACAACTATCAGCGTTAACCAACTATCTGAAACTGTAACCGGGAGGTCAATTAAAGAAACAGCCACTGCTTTAAGCGGCGGGCTGTTTCTTGCCTAATACCCTGTAGTTGTGGGTATTTTTTCAAAATAACGAATTGGATTTGCCATTCCTCTAATTTTAGGAACTTCTTTATTCATATATATATCAAGAATTTCTTTTGAAGTAACTTCTGAACCTTCAAATCCCCATCTTTTGACACCTCTATTTTCAATATCTTGAACCCATTTTTCAGGCTTAAATATCGCTCTTATTACACCTTTATATTCAGCTAAAACGAAATCTGAATTTTCTGCTCTGTCTTTGTCTAATACCCACCAACCTCTGGTTGCTTCATAAATATTTGGTCTGTCATAAATAGGGTTCTCACTTTTCTTTTTTCGTTTATTATCGTATGTTTTGTTTATATTGATTACTAAAACGTTATGTTTAATATCTTCTTTTTTCAATACTTCACAATTGTAAAGTATTTCACACTCATTAACAGTTTTAATCCCTTGATTAAATGAATAATGTCCTGCAACGATATTTGAAATTTTCGCAACCTCTACAAAATCCTTAAAAGTTAAAAAATCAATTAAAACAGCTTCAACTATTAGTGCTTCATTTTCTTCTAATCCGTGTCGCACTATAAAATGTTTTACTTTTAGATCTTCTTGTTTTATGGCTCTTATAATCTTTAATTTTTCAGTTCCGACTGGGTTGAATATCGCTTCATTAATATGTGAAAAAACACGATTTCCATACCCTTTTCCAACATAGAATATTTTATTATCTCTTGGGTCTATTAAAATATAAACATAAGATTTTAATTCTTCTTGTGTCTTTTGTGAAAATTGTTCAATCATAATTTGTTGTTTTATTGACTTCAAAAATACAAAAAGCCAATGCAAAAAACTGCATTGGCTTTCTTTAATCGCTTTACAGGTTTTAGAATTGAGCCACAAAAAACTGCTCCATACCTTTGAATTTATGTGATACTTTTTGCATATCCTTACCAACTTTCTCGTTAAGTATCTTGGCATAAATCTGTGTTGTGGCAATGTTTTTATGCCCTAACATTTTGCTCAAACTTTCGAGCGGAACGCCCTCACTCAAAAACAATGTGGCAAATGTATGACGTGCCAAATGAAAGGTTACTTTCTTTTCTTTCAGGCAGTCAATAAGTTGTGATATTCTCTTTAGGCTGTCATTACAGATTGTATTTGAAGGTACAGGAAATACCTTTCCGTCCTTTGCAAATCCTGCATACTTTTCGATAATCATTTTCGGTATATCCAAAAGCATCACGTTTGACGATGTAGCCGTTTTCTTTCTGCGTACGATAATCCATTGATTGTCATCAAAGAAATCCTGAATATTACTGTTTCTAAGCCCTTTCATATCCGAATAAGACAATCCTGTAAAGCAACTGAACACAAACAAATCTTTAACCAATTCGTCTTTCTTTTTCTCGCAGTTGAATGTTACAAGCTGTTCCAACTCGTTCCGTAGCAGATAACCTCTGTCTTTGTCCTTTTTAGTGTTCTTGTACTCGCTGAACGGATTGAAAGCAAGATGCTTTCTGCTCATTGCTAATCGACAAAGCGTGGTAAAGCCAATCATATACAGCCAAATGGTGTTGTGCGCCAAGCTTTGGGCGTCACGCAGGTAGTAATCAAATTCCTGTACAAAATCAGGAGTAAGGTCGTTAAAAGACACATCGGAATAACCATATTTTGTAAGTGCAAAATTTCGAAGATGTTTCAAAAGTATTTTGTATTTACTGCGTGTGCCATTTACCCGAAGTCCACTATTAACCTTTTTCTCATAGTCGGACAGGAACTGTTCATAGAATTTGAAAAAGGTCAGTTCTCCACTTTCCATACCGAGAAAGGTGTTTTTAAGTTTAGCACTGTTTACAGCCCCCTCATTCTTCAGAATTTTGGAATAGCATTCCTCAATACCCGAACGAATTTTGTCAAGTTTCCTGTTTGTGTCTTGTGCTTCTCGGCTTTTACCTAAAACCCTACCGTACTTCAAATCCCAATTTGTTGCGGAAATATCCAGCTTTGTACTGAATGCAGACTGTTTGCCGTTTACGGTAATTCTGCACATAACCGTAACTTTTCCGTTTTTCTTTGGAGCGTTCTTTTTAAGATAGAACAATACCTTAAACGTTGATTTTTTTGTCGTTTCCATACTCACAATTCTTAATGATAAAATTAAACCTATGTGAGCTACTGAACAATATGAAAAACTATGCAGAAAGCTGAAATACAGTATTTTAAAACGATTGTTTCTAATATTTAAAAGTAACGTTTTAGTAACCTTACTTTTGCCAAACCTCGCTTTTTACTGCTTTTTACCTCATTACCAAAAAATCACAAAACGGCTGTAAAGCCCTTATTTACAACCGTTTTGCCTGTTATTAATCTTTAATGTATTTTTACTGAAACTTTATTTTAAAGATATTGATCAAACGATTGAAGCAATTGCTTTACCAGGATATAAATTTTCGCATTGGGAAGGAGATATCGAATCTACCGAACAGAAACTAACGATTCGCCCGACAGAAGATCTATATGTGAAAGCAGTTTTTGATAAGAAAATGGGCTTAGGAGATATCGATAAAGTTGATTTTTTACTCTATCCTAATCCCGCTCGTGAAAAGTTGTTTGTGCAGTCATCATCAGCTTCGGCCATCGATTATACGATCACGACGATGGTTGGTCAGCAAATATTACAAAGCTCTACTAAAACGAATGAAATCGATATCCGAGGACTCAAACCGGGTGTTTATTTTATTCAATTGGTTCAAGATCATAAAAAAGTAACTAAGAAATTTATCAAACAATAATTCAACTAAAAATCCAAATAAAGTCGCTAATTGAGCGACTTTTTTTATTATAACTGAATAAGTTTTCAGAACTTTAACAAATAATTGAGGCAATTAAAACAACCAAGAGCGTACTTTTCGCATCTAAACGATAAGAAAGAAATATATTTTGGACGAGAAACAAATGATAAAAGCTTGTATCAATCATGATTCAAAAGCACAAAAAATGCTTTATGAAAAATATGATGCACGATTTTTTGGAGTTTGTAAACGGTATTTTTCTAATATTCAACAAGCCGAAGATGCCTTGGTAAAAGGATTCTTAAAAGTTTTTCAGAATTTAGAATCTTATCAATTTCAAGGAAGTTTTGAAGGTTGGATGCATCGGATTTTTGTCAATGAATGCCTGATGGAATTGCGCAAAAACAAAGCGATAATGGTAGATTATGATCAGTCTACCGAAGCCAAAGCACTGATGGCAACCGAAAATACATCGCTCGAAGAACAAGATGTTATGCAGACTTTGTTTCTTTTACCAGAAGGTTGTCGTTTGGTTTTTACTCTTTTTGTGCTAGAAGGGTACAAACATAAAGAAATCGCCGAAGCCTTGAATATATCAGAAGGAACTTCTAAATCGCAGCTCAATCTAGCTAAAACAAAGCTAAAAGAGTTGTTGAGCAAACAAACTAATCAATAGAAAGATGATGGAAAAGGATAACATAGAAGAACTTTTTCGGGAGCAAGCGAAAAAATTAGAAGAAAAACCCGAAGAACAAGTTTGGCAAAAACTAGAAAAACAATTGCATCCTAAAAAAGAAATTCATTGGACAAATTTCAAGGATAGTGTTTGGTTTTCGGCAGCTGTGTACGCCCTAATTGCTGTTCCGATTTTTGTTTTGTATTTTATCGAAAAAGGAAATTCTTCATCGGAAATAGAAACGATGATCGTTTCGAATGTCGAATCAAGTCCAGAAAAAGGACCGCAAAAAGGACAACAAGCAGAAGGGGTAGATAAGATAGAATTGACCAAGAAAGAAGAAACTTTTAAAAAAGAATTGGCGAAAAATTCGGTAGAAAAAGCACCAATCAAAACACAACAAAAAATAGAAGATACAGGAGAAGTAGAAAAAGATGGGATTGCTATTTCCGAAGAAAATCAACCCATTTTAGCTGCTAATTTAGACGTAAATAAAATGTCTGATGAAGAAATAGAGCATCCGAAAGCGATAGCCTCGGCCAATCAATTCGATGAAGTAAGACCTACAAAAATGGCTTCGCAAAGGGTTGAAATTCAAAAAGAAGGACAAGAAGTTGAGCATAAAAATCAAAAAATAGAGCAAGCCAAAGAAAAAGAAGATGTTGTTTTTTTACCCGATCAATTTTTGGTTTTGGATTCGATATTCAAAGTCAATTTCAGAATCAAAGAAAAAACACCGAATCAATTGCTATTCAAGAATAAAGAAGTCGAATTGCGCTTTCGAAAAGATGAAAAAGATTCGATTGTCATTGAATCCAATGATCAAATCAATCCTACCATAAAAGAAAAAATTGAAAAACGAAAAAAAGATATTTTTCGCTGGTATGAAAAATAAAATAATTATCTTTCTGCCTATAAATTAACACAATGCGAAAAATATTTACAGTAGGATTAGGGCTTTTTTGTGGCTTTTTATCTGCACAAGAATTGGTTTTTGTTGAGTTTAAAGATAAACCACAAGCAACCGTTGCGCTTAATCAACCTTTAAGCATTCTTACTCAAGATGCGTTGGATAGACGAAGCAAAAGAGGGGTGAATCTCGATGAACGAGATGTGCCTTTGGAAGCTACGTATGTGCAACAAGTGAAGCAAAATTTTCCGATTTTAGGTTTTTCTAAATGGCTCAATGGAGTAGTGGTGAATGCGAATTCTGAGCAAGATATTCTTAGCCTTTCTCAATTACCTTTTGTGAAAAAAGTGCAAACATTTGTTCAAAATCCAGATGCGGTACGAACTGAAAATAAAGCTCCAAAATTTTCTGCCTCAACTAAAAATCAAGACAGAACCAAAGCGCAAGTTTCGGATGAGTTTATTCAACAACTAAATTTACAAGTATTACATAGTCAGGGATTTACAGGTAAAAATGTAAAATTAGCTGTGATCGATGCTGGTTTTCCGTACGTCAATACCATGCAAGCTTTTGCGAATAGTAGAAATAATAATCGCATAAAATTTACGTATGATTTTGTGACCAAAAGTGCCAATGTTTATGATCTAAATTCCAATGATCATGGAACAATGGTTTTGAGTAATATTGCTGCAAAAACTTCTGAATATACAGGGACAGGTTACGATGCCGATTTGTATCTTTTCCGGACGGAAGATGCGCCGACAGAAACCCCTTTAGAAATGGTTTATTGGGTGATGGCCGCCGAAAAAGCCGATAGCTTGGGAGTAGATGTTATCAATTCTTCTTTGGGATATTATGAGTTTGATGATCCTCGATACGATTATTCTCATGAGGATTTGGATGGTAAAACGACTTATATCACTCGAGGGGCAAATATTGCTGCCGAGAAAGGAATGATTTTGGTGATTTCTGCCGGAAATGAACGTTCTACCAATTGGGGTAAAATTTCTGCTCCTGCAGATGCACATAATATCTTAACGATTGGTGCTGTCAATTTACAAGGAAACATAGCTTATTTTTCATCTTATGGACCGACAGCAGATAACCGCATAAAGCCAGATGTGGTCGCTTTGGGCGTTTCGGTGCCGGTGTACAATTATAGTTGGTGGGGCGAGGAAATTGAGCGCAACAACGGAACTTCTTTTTCTTCTCCAATCACGGCAGGTGCAGTGGCTTCTTTGATTCAGAAATATGAGAATTTTACGGTAGCGCAAATCATAGAAGCTGTTCAGAAAGCAGGAAATCGTTATCAAAATCCGAACAATGATTTTGGATATGGAATTCCAGATTTTGCAAAAGCGATGCAATATTTAGATGAAAATCTTTCGACAACCGTTTTTGCAAATCAAAACATAGAAATTTACCCAAATCCGACCAAAGATCGGTTAACGGTAAAGTCAGCTACTTCGATCGATCGATTAGAGATTTTGGATATGAATGGACGTGTTGTTCGCGAGTATTTTAAGAAGAACTCTATTTCTTTGCAAAGTCTTCTGAAAGGAGTTTATTTCGTGAAGATTTATTTTTCGGATGGAAAAGAAGTTACTCAAAAAATTATCAAAGAGTAAACTTCTATTCTAATAAAAAATGAAACAGTACAAAGTATAATTTTGTACTGTTTTTTTAAGAAAAAATATTAGATAAAGACAAAAATAAGCAAAACGGTTAAGACCGTTACTATACAGCGGTTTATAAAAGAGCAGTACAAAGTTGGAAGTTGGTGTACGTTAGGTTTTAGACTAAAAAAGACAGGGTTAGGTTACTAAATCATTACTGATTAAAATAGCTGAACTAATATTTAAGTGATTATAATTCAATCATTTGCTTCGGTTTTCATCATTCCTTATAACTCATTGATAGTTAATTTTAAACATTAAACAATTGAGTTATGGAGACAGTGAAAAGATCCACTTTCAAGTTGTTATTTTACTTGAAGAAAAATGAGCCAAAAAAGAATGGTAATGTTCCCATCATGGGGCGAATTACTATTGACGGAACCCCAAAAACATTTGCGGCTAAATTAGAAATTAACCCCGATAATTGGGATTTAAAGCACGGAAGGGTTTTGGGAAAGAGTGCTCCGGCATTAAGTATTAATCTGAAGTTGGATAATATCAGGGTGCGTGTCAACAAAATTTACGATGATATGCTTAAAGATGAAGGTTTTGCTACATCACAAAAAGTAAAACTATCATTTTTAGGTGTTGGTGTCATGGATGATGCTATACTTAAAGTTTTCAAGGACCAAAATGAGGAATTCGAAAAAATGGTAAGCAAAGGCAAGCGTTCTCAGAACACCTATAATAAATATAAAACTGTTTACAGACATCTTTGTGAGTTTATTAAGGAACGCTATCACAGAGAAGATATGGCTTTTAGGGAACTCACTTCCGACTTCATTCGGGAGTTTGATTTCTTTCTCCGTATTGATAAGGAATGTACACATAACACTGTTTGGGTTTATACCATGCCTGTAATCGCTTTGGCAGATCTGGCTATCAAAAAAGGTCTAATCCGTCAAAATCCTTTTGAAGACTATGAGATCAGTATGCAGGAAACTGATCGTAGCTACCTTTTAAAAGAAGATGTGGAAAAGCTGATGCTTCTAAAACCTTCTAAGCCTAAATACGAGCTTGTAAAAGATCTCTTTATTTTTAGTTGCTTCACAGGACTTTCTTATATCGATATCCAAAAACTGAAATGGAGCAATATACAGTCCTTCTTTGACGGCCACCAGTGGATTATTAGCAAAAGAAAAAAATCAGACGTTGCTTCGAATGTCCGCCTTTTAGAAATTCCTAAACGTATCATTGAGAAGTACAGAGGTATTACCCGTGATGATTATGTTTTTCCAGTTCCTTCCAACGCTACCTCTAACAGCCATGTGAAGAAACTCATAGAAGAAGCAGAAATCATTACGGAACATAAAGTAACCTTTCATACTGCACGCCATACATTTGCAACAATGTTCTTAACGGAGGGCGTGCCACTTGAAAGTCTTAGTAAAATGATGGGACACAAAAATATTTCCACCACACAGATTTATGCCAAAATTACAAGCCAAAAAATAAGCAAGGATATGGATATTGTTGCTGATAAATTCGCTGGAATGGAAGCAGCATTTATTGAAATGGAAGAAGAAGCTCCAATATAATGACAACTATTTATATGTTAAGCAGGATCGTTAAATCCTGCTTTTTTTATGCCTATACTTTTATAGTCTAAGCACATTTACGTCTTTCACACTCCCCTCTGAATAAAAGAGCTTATACTACTTCTTGAAATAGAAAATTGAAAAACATAGCCCTGCTTTTCCCTCTCTTTATATTTTCCAAATCTCTATCACCGGCTTTAGAGCCGGGTCATTTATTCCATAAAATTTAAGACAAAATATTTCCATAATCAACCGGTAAAAAGGCAGCCAAAGTACGGCGGTCACCCACGCTCAATCCCAGCAAAAAGACTACGGCATAAACGGTTTCCTCCCTAAAGGTGCCCTCCAATTATTCCGTTTCCTTTTGGCTTTCCCCTCTGACCGCCTTGATAGTCTGCTTTCTTTTTTCCGGTTTTTCTTTTGGAAAAAATTATGCGAAGCGAAGCCGAGTAAACCACAACAGGGAGCAGGAAACGAGAAAAGCGAACGTAACAAAATTTAAAACTTTTAAAACAGGAACGATTATGAACATCATCGGAAGACTGACAAGGGATGCGGAAGTACGCACAACGTCACAGGACAAACAAGTAGTAAACTTTTCAGTAGCAACCAACGACAGCTACAAAAACAAGCAGGGCGAACGCATTGAGCAAACCACCTATTTTGACTGCTCTTATTGGATTTCTGCAAAGGTAGCCACATTACTCACAAAAGGCACTTTGGTAGAACTCACAGGACGAGTAAGCACAAGAGCGTGGACAGGCAATGACGGAGAGCCGAGAGCAGGACTGAATTTCCATACCTCAAATATCAAACTGTATGGAGGTGGTAAGAGAACCGAAACGGTACAGGCTACTGCACAAACAGGAAGCAACACTACAGCAGGACAAGGAACAGAGGACGACCTACCATTTTAACAACAAGTATTCAATCATTTTTCAAACATCAAAATTTTAGCATTATGGCACATAATATCAATTTCAACGAGCAAACAGGGCGTTATTCATTTTTTAGTGTAAAACAAAAAGCGTGGCACGGTTTGGGGCAAATCGTAGAGCAATACCCGACAAGCGAAGAAGCTATCCGACACGCAGGATTAGATTATGAGGTGGTTAAATCCCCATTGTTTACCAAAGGTTCGGGTATTATCGAAACCGCCAACGGTATCGAGATAGGCAGTAGCGAATTGGAAGTACCTAACTATTTCGCCAACATACGCACCGATAACAATGCCGCATTGGGTGTAGTTGGTAAGGATTACCACATCGTACAGAACCGTGAAGCCTTTAATTTCTTTGATGCCATTGTAGGTGGTGGCGAGGGTATTCTATACGAAACCGCAGGAGCATTGGGCAACGGAGAACGCATTTTTATCACAGCAAAACTGCCCGATTATATCCGTGTAGGCAATGGCGATGACGTGACAGAAAAATATATCTTCCTCACGACTTCACACGATGGTAGCGGAAGTATTACAGCTGCTTTTACACCTATCCGTATCGTATGCCAAAACACGCTGAATGCTTCCTTACGCAATATGACTAACGTAGTCCGTATCAAACATACTTCGGGAGCAAAACAACGTATTGAAAACGCCCACAAGATTATGGGATTGGCAAACACACTGAGCAACCAATTAGAGAACATATTTAATAATTGGTCGAAAGTGAGAGTAACAGACCAAGAGGTCAAAAAGCTAATCCAATTGGCACTTTGCCCGAACAAAGAAACGCTTGACTTACTCAAAAAAGGTGCGGAAGATGAAGTTTCTACCGTGTTCAAAAATGTGGTTGATGATGCTTTTAGTTATGCAATGTTAAGCGACACCCAACAAATGGACACCACCAAAGGCACATTGTTCGGAGCGTACAACGCTGTGACAGGCTATTATCAGAATGTGAGAAATTACAAGAATGAGGAAGCCAAATTGCAGAGCATTGTATTGGGCGGTACTGCCCAACTCAAATCACAGAAAGCATTTGAATTGTGTACTGCCTTTGCTTTGGACGGTGCGGAAATCTTAACCCTTAATTAGATAACAACAGGCTACCGTCTTAAACGGTGGTAGCCTACTTAAAATATTCATTATGGCAAATTGGTGTAGTAATACGATTGTATTCGAGGGGAAACCCGAAGCAATCACAGCAATACAGGAAGTTTTTCAAATAATGAAAAACAAGGAAGAAACAAGCGAACAGGGACAATTGCCCGACTTTATTATCGAAGATAATGGCGGTTGTTTCTTCAATATCTATTGGAACGAGGACGATGAGGGTGTTTTTCAGTACGAAACAAAATGGTCACCTAATATAGAAGTCATTCGACTGATAGCAGACCGTTACGGAGTAGAGTTTACACAAGAGTATGAAGAAATGGGAAACGGTATCTACGGAAAAGCCACCTATTCAGAGGGCATTTTGCATGATACCGCATTGACCGATGAAGATTTGGAACAATTCCACTATAACGAAGAAACAGACCACTACCATTTTGAGGGCGAAGAATACGAGAGCGACAGCGAAATTTTGGAAATGCTATTAACCCGAAAATTGGCGGTACTAGGAAAGTAACGGATTTGAACGGTTGCGAAATTGAAATAACCAACCTAAAAGAAGCTATCAAGATAGCCAAACGCAACACAGGGTACAGCCACGAGGACAAAAGTTTTTCCGAGTTTGACAAAAGACAAAAAGCCTATTGGACGGACATACACGAGAAACTTACAGCAATCAAACAACGAATAGATAACAATTAAAATTTCAGAACGATGAATACCAATTTTTTCAATCAGATACAAGCTTTGGACTTTACAGGAGTATTGCAACTGAACATTTCCAAAGGAGCAGAAAACAATCTTATCGTATCGGTACTGCTCAACAACGAGCAATGCGGAGATAATGCCAAAAACCTTATTCCTCCATTGACATTTAACGCGACACCTCAAGAGTTTGACGAGGGATTTTTTGAGCAGATAAAAGCACCTATTAAAACCGTTTCGGGTGTAATGGTAGATATGGAAAAATTCCTAAAGCAAATGGAAGAAGTCAAAAAGCAATCGGCAATGGAGAAAGAAAAAACCGAGAAAGCGAAAAAGGAAAAAGAAGCCAAAGACAAGAAGTTTAAAGACGGAATGGCAAAGGCTGATGAACTCGAAAAGGAAGGCAAATTCCGTGAAGCGTGGATGAAAGTTCCCGATATAACCGAGTTTCCCGAAAAAGCAGACGAGATACGCAAACGTAAAACGGCATTGTCTGCCAAATTCGCTACACCGAGCCTTTTCGGAGAAGCGGAAGAAACGCAACCCGAACCGAGCCAGGAGGAAGAAGTTACAGCCGATTATCCCATAGATGAAACAGACGAAGAAGAAACAGAGTATTAACGATTAAAAACGAGCATTATGTTATTAGCAACGCAATTAGAACGAGTGTTTATACTCAAAGATAAAGGACTGGACATCAGACTGACCGACCCTGAACCACGTTTGAGCGTGGAAGCCGTAATGAATTTTTACGCCAATATGTACCCGATACTGACAACGGCAAAAGCATCTGCACCGCAAATCAAAGACGATGCAGTAGAGTACAAATTTGAGAGCGTAATGGGTACGAAAGGTTAAACTAAATATTTAAAGCAATGAATTATGCACAAACATATCCTATCGGGAACTATCAGCATACCCGAACAGCAAAGACAAAGACAATTGCACCGACAATTGCACGATTTCGCAGGTTGGATGCAAAAGCCAAAGGACGCAAACGAAGTGCGGAAAGACAAACGCAAATCAGTACCCACAGCAATGTTGCCAATGGTTTTCTAAAGTGTACGTTTCTGCCTAAACTGAAAGAAACGAAAACTGTACAGGCTTGCAGGAAATCGGATAAAACGGAAAGGGATTTTTTTCAGTCCCTTTCCAAACTTGCCGAGCATTACCAAATTGAGCCGATGCAAACCCGACAATATCCCTATCCCTACAATATGGCTTTGGCTATGTCGGATATGGAAGAAAAATTGAAACAAAAGGTTTTGGATTGGGAAGAAATACGTTTGGTACAGGATAGTAAGAAAACCTATTTTGTAAGTGAAGAACGCTACAATACAGCGGCAACACTTTTTTACATACCTGTTGCTTCACTATATCGAATGTTGCACAATCCTAAGCGGAAAAGAAATGCTCATTTATTGTTATCTGTTTGTACCTATCTGTATCACATAGCTGACATACCGTATTACAGGCAGGAAGCAAGCTATCTGTATTGGATGTATGAAATGATGAACGATTGGGCGGAACAGGACGAAAGTACAGATGAAACAGCCGTTTATCTTGCAGAGATAAAGCAAGCCGAGTATATCGGGGATTATATGGAACAACGGATTTACAACCGTACTAATCTGACTGTATTTGAACAGCGTATTAATAGCTTTAAAGCCAAAGACGATTTTGACAACGAATGTTTGACCGTAGCAAAAGAAACCTTTGCCCTTTATCAGACCTATCCGAATGAAAATGTATTCCGTAATGCGAAACCCAACGGAGAAGCATCGGAAGAAGATATGGATAACATTATCGGAATGGAAAAGTATATTTCATTCTATGCTGACCACAAAGGTTGGTTAAATGAAACACTAATAGAATCGGTAAACAACGAAATGCAGGAGTACGGACAAATGGAAGAACCCATTATCCAAAAGCAGTTTGATGGCAGGGATATAACCGCAAACAACCTTTGTTTTGAAAACAAATTGTTTGAACTACTGCACAGATTAAGTGACATTTTGCACACCTTTTAAAATTAGAACTATGGAAACGATTAACGATATAACACAAGACTTCGGCACATTGTACCACCCAAAATCCGCTTTGGTATTCTATGAAACCAAAGGAAGCAATACCGATGTTTATGTAGAGCATTTTGATATGGACAAAAACGGCAAACCTATCAATGCTCATCCTTTGACCGTAAAGGAAGCGAATGTTTTGGCAAAGGCACTCAATACCGAACAGGAAAAGAACAAAGCCTTTTTGAAGTCAAACGGAATTTTGCCGACCAACGTTTTACACATCAATCCCAATGCGGAAAAAGGTGCGGTAATATGGTACACCAAAGCACAGCAAAGGCAAATGTATTTTGTGGATAGTCTGCAAATACCCAACGGAAAAGCACCAATACCGCCAATGCTTTGGAAAGCGAGTAAAAACGGTTTGAGCGTGTTTGCTCTTTCAAGCGACAGAAGACCAACAGAAAAGACAAAATTGTATCATACGCCTTATTTCAATATCTATGAAGACGGCAAAGTATGTATGGGAACAGTAAGTGTTGATATTAAGAAATCCGCTTCGGTAGAAGAATTTATACAGGCTTGGGAGTATTACTTTTTCAATTCCTATTTCAGCCATTTGTTAGGCAATCATAACCCGATAAAAGGCAATTGCGTAAACCTATGGAAAGACCTTGTAAACACCAATATACCCTTTCCAAAAGAAGTCTTGAAACCGAATTGTAAAACCCTTAAAAATCTATTGTAATGGAAACAGTAAAAACAGCAGTTCATTTTACGGACAACTATTTGATAAGTCCTACCAATCCTATTGAAGTCAATTTGATTGGTGCAGGTGGTACAGGCTCAAAAGTGCTGACCGCCTTAATGGAAATGAGCCACAGTTTAACCGAATTGGGACACGCAGGATTACAGGTTCGTCTATGGGATGATGATGTGATTACGGAAGCCAATTTGGGCAGACAGCGATTTGCACCGAGTGAAACAGGCTTGTACAAATCGGTAGCCTTGATAAACCGTGTCAATCGGTTTATGGGGACAAATTGGAAAGCCGAAACCCAAAAGTTTGAACGAAATAACTTTGGTGGTCTGCCCGAAAATGCAAAAGCAACCATTTACATTACTTGTGTAGATAATGTACAGGCAAGGTTTGACATTGCCGAAATGCTTAAAGCCATGAGCAAACGCAGAGCCAACCGTGATGAACCAAAGTATTGGTTGGATTTTGGCAACAGCCAACAGACAGGACAGGTTATACTATCCACTATCGGAGAAATCAAACAACCGCAATCAGAAAAATTCCAAACGGTGGCAAGCCTGCCAATGGTTACGGATGAATTTGGCGAACTGCTGAAACAGTCCGAACAAACAGACGATACTCCAAGTTGCAGTTTAGCCGAAGCATTGGAAAAACAAGATTTGTATATCAATGCAACATTGGCTCAAATGGGTTGCTCTTTACTTTGGTCTATGTTCCGCTATGGAATGACCGAAAACAGAGGTTTTTTTCTTAATCTGAAGAACTTCCAAACCCAACCTCTAAAAGTCGCCTGACCCGCAAAGTCGGGCGGCAAAAATGCACTTCCTTCCTGCGGTCGGAAACGCATTTTTGCATTCAATCGGTACAACCCCTTTGCCAAAATGTGCCACTCCACAAATTCCACTTATTACATTTTATCAAAAAGGTTGCGACATCATTTCACGGGATATTCAGTATCCCTTTTGTTGTTTTTAGCGAACTTCTTTTCTTTCCAAATTGCGACCAAAGAAAAGAAGCAAAAGAACGTCGCTTGGTTAGAAATAATACTTTGAAAGCAATTTATCATACAACATCTTTTTTTTCATAAATTAGCAAAAGGCTTGAAGTATTGTTTGTTGCTCAACGAGATTGCAAAACTTATTTTCAATTTAATTGATGCTATACGTACCATTATAGTTTTGTTTATTTATTTCTAACCAAGAAAAACAAATGTATTTATCTTATATAAAAGTTGAGAATTACAAAGGAATCGAAGCGATTGAAACAGAATTTGATCCCAAACTAAATATAATTATTGGTGAAAATGGATGTGGAAAATCAGCACTCATTGACGCTATACGTCTGTTATATAATGTTGGAGAGCCAATCAGAGAGATTTCTGTTTCATCTGATGACTTTCATCAAAAGACAGTAGATAACGGAGGAGTGAAGACTATTCAAAAGTCTTCACTCATTACTATAACATATATTTTTAAAGGACTATCTACAGCACAAAAAGTAGCTTTTTATGAATATATGGTAATCGATCCTAATAAGATTGAAGAAGATTATGCTAAAGTCTCGATTTCTTACGAGGAGAAAGATGGAAAATATCCGAACTTCTCATATAATACAGGAAATATTGATGGGCAAAAAGCCGATTATAAAACATTTGAACTTTTTCAACATTACTATTTAGGGGCATTGAGAGATAGTACTAAAGATCTACTGAGCACTCGGAATAATATTCTTGGAAAAGTTATAAGGCGATTTGTAAAGAGAGAAAAGTCTGAGTCTGAAATTGAACAAATTATTAAAGATGCTAATTCTCAATTGTTGAGCCGTGATGAGGTAAAAAATACCAGAGATGGGGTGAATACAAATCTCGAAAGTATTTTTAAGAAAGTTATTGATAATAAAATTGGGGTTAGAATTGAAGAAGCAAAAACAGAATATATTGTTAATGCTATTAAACCCTATCTTCCACATGATAGATCAACCCTAACGGATGAAGGATTTCATTTATGGCAAAATAGTTTAGGGTTAAACAATTTGATATACATAGCAGTAGTTCTTGGTGATATAAAAGAGCAAATTAAAGATAATGGTCTTCCTCATTTCGCCTTATTAATTGAAGAGCCTGAATCTCATCTGCATCCCCAATTGCAATTAAGCCTTTATAACTTTCTCAACAATGCAAATGCTACCGAAAATAGTCAGCTATTTATAACGACTCATTCACCGACTTTAACTTCAAAAGTTCCGCTAAAGAATCTTATCCTTTTGGATTGTGGCAAAGCGACAAAACTTGATAAACAATTTCAAAATAGAGAGTCTGAAAAATTAATCGAAGATACCACCAAAAATAAGGAATTGTTAGATCCTGATTTGGAAAATAGGATGAAGAAGCTTCAGAGATTTATAGATGTGACCAAATCTCAACTTTTATTTGCAAAATCAATTTTGTTCATTGAAGGAATTTCAGAAGAACTATTGATCTCAGCGTTTACTCTTTTGGAAGACTATAAATTGGAGGATTATAGAACCGAAATCGTTAACGTAAAAGGAACATCTTTCTATCCATTCCTCTATCTTTTTAATCATTCAAATCAAGTAGAGAGAATTAACAAACCTATTTCTATCATCACAGATGATGATAGATTTACCGATTCAAAAAAATCTGAATATAGTTTTGATAGTTTGATAAATGATACCACTGTTCTTGATCTACTAGATGATTCTATTCAAAAAGGTATTGCAGTATCGAGAATAAAAAACTTGAATTCTGTAAAGAATAATGCAGATAACATTCAAATCTTTGAGTCATTCAAAACACTAGAATACGAAATTGCATTGCATAACGTAAATGATGATAGGAGAAATTTTAAAAACAACTTTTTAGTACAATATTTAGACGTTGTAGAAGGTGTTAAAATCAGTAAAATTGTTGCTTATATGGCGAAATTTCCTACAGACTTAATGACAGATGAGCAAAGAAGGAAAGTTGCCATTCTTCTATGGAAAACTTTCCCTACTAAAGCTGAGTTTGCACAGGATTTTTCAATTCATTTACTGGATAATTTGGAAGATGCAAAAGCATCATTTATGGTTCCAAAGTATATATTAAATGCATTAACTCATTTAAAAAACGGATTATAATGTATTTTGAAAATGAGGAAAGATTAGCTTATCTACAAGCTAGGGGAAAAGTTATTCTGAATGCCTGTCCAGGTAGTGGAAAAACAACAACTATTGCGAAGAAGATTTTAAATTTAGAAACTTCAAAAGAAATCGGAGGTCATTCAGGTGTGGCTTGTTTATCGTTCACTAATTCTGCGAAAGACGAAATTAATGAAGCGTATAGAAAGCTGAGCGGTAAATCACTTCAGTTCCCTAACCACGTATCAACCATTGATAGTTTTATAAATAAGTTTATAACACTTCCTTTTTATAATTTGCTTAATCGTGATTTCAATAGACCAAAGATACTTGATCATACAAATATCTTAGATGACATGTGGAAAACGACCTACGTAAAAAATGGAAAGACACTAGATGGTTTGTTACAACCTTTGAATAACTTAGAATATAAAGCAAAAAATAATCGCAGTATTTTTCATTTATATCCTCCGAGCGAAATAAGAATTGAGCCTGATGGTACTTTTTCAATAAATGGCAATCAGCCTTCTACTGATAAAGTAGATAGAGAGAATTTTAACAAGTATTGCCAGCTAATTAAAAATAAGCAATTTACAAAAGGGCTTATATCAACTGGGGACTCTGCCTATATTGCATTACATTTATTAAGAAATAATCCAAAAATTTGCCAGTGGCTTAGCTTAAGATTCCCTTTTATTATAATTGATGAGGCACAGGACAATTCTTTAATACAGCACGCCATATTTGAGGAATTGGTAAATCAAGGCCTGAAAAACATTGAATTAATCGGAGACCCTTATCAAAGCCTGTATGAGTGGAGAGATGCAAAACCTGATGAATTCTTAAGAAAATATGAAAGCGATCAAACGTGGCAATCGTATGACTTGACACACAATAGGCGTTCGCCTCAAAGTATTATTGATGTTTTTTCTAAAGTTAGACGTTCTGACGACTTAGCAATTAATAGTGTTGACTGTGAGGAGCAAAATAACTCTGTTATAGTGTACAAATATTCAAGCACTAATCACCAATTAATAATTAAACATTATGACGATTATTGTGCAAGAAAAAAACACCTCAATAGCTGTATTGTAGTTAGGGGAAATTCATTAAAAGATTCATTACTGGGAAAAAAACTAGAACAAAGACCTTGGGGTACAGAACTACCTAAAGATATCATTTATGCTAAAAACCTCTACATCAGCGGTGATATTAAAAATGCAATAAAAGAAATACGAGCAATAAGTATTCAGCTCATTTATGCTGATACATCTGATTATCATGTACTAAAGGAAATTGAAAAAGAAAAGAGTGTTGATCCTCATTTTAATTCTTTAATGATTACACTCTTAAATGAATTACCTGATTTTAGCAAAACTGTACAAGACTGGACAACAGAAACTCAGCTTTTCCTAAAAAACAGATTGAAACTTAACTATGATGTTGACTTTAATTTACGAAATAGAAAATCAAAATATTTCGAAAAAACTACATTATTGGAAACCGTAAGCCAGCATTTCAAGAAGTCTTTTTCTGCTTTTAATATTCCCATTACAACAATACACCAAGTCAAAGGTCAAACCTTGGATTCAATTCTTGTTTTCTTCAATGAAAGAAAGCATAAGGATAACATCTTATTTGAAAACATATCAAACAATGGAAATATTTTTCCTGATGAAACGAGGAGATTAATATATGTAGCCCTATCCAGACCAAAATATCTATTAGCAATGGCATTTCCGGATAGTATAGCAGATATTGATCTCAAAGAGAAATTTGGTGAAGCTATAAAGATAGTAACACAAGAAGAATTGATATAACTCCTGACCTTTCGAAAAGATTGAGAAAGGGATAGTCAAAGAATAGATTATTTACAAAAAGAATATGCACCAAAATGGCGCTTAAAAATTAGTAAAAGCAGATGCTAACATATAAAGAACTTATAGAGCTAAGAGACCAATTAGTAAATGGTGAAATTCAGTTGGAACTTGCAAAAGCACAGTATTGGGATGGGTCCAAAGAGGAACAACGCTCTTGGTACACAAAAGACTGGAAAGAAAGAAGATCAAAATTTATTAAAGACAAATGCGAAATTTGCAGTAGCACTGAAACATTAACAATACAACATCATTCTCATCCAAGAAAATACTCCGACTATCTAAGAGAGATAACAAGAGGATATACTAGAGACTACATAGATACAAATCAAGAAATTAGTAAATCTGATTTTACTGATTACGTCCTAAAAAAATATGATTATATCCCAGTTCCACTGTGTTCAAACTGCAAGAGTAAAAATCCAAGCGTAAGGGTAAGAAAAACACCGAAATATCGCTGTGCAGATTGTAAACACGAATTTGATGAAGCATTTTTCAGATCTGAAAATGAACTCATTTCTATATTTTATGAAAATGAAGATGCATACGAAGTTCAAGATAAATGTTTTGTTTCAAAGGATAAATGGAAAAATAAGAACAATCTATCTAATATCCGATATTGGCTACAAAGAGAACGTGCTAAAAATAAGGATGCAGAGCAGATTGAGAAAGAGGCTTTTTTACTTCATGTAAATGACAGTATCAAATATCTTTCTTTTGAAGATGCAATAACTGCTTGTAGAAAATGTGCCTATAACTTTGATATTAAAAAAATGGAACTATGTCCTCAATGTAAGCAACATTATAAAGGACTTCAATATCCAACCTGTATTGATTGTTTGCCAGAAGAAAAGCGAAAAGCTGCGTTAGAAACTATACAAATTGGAAAAGAATGGCATGAAATACATAAAAGATTGGGAATTGATTAAAAACATAGACACTATCCTATAAA
>CCMH01000019.1 GCA_000751595.1 Weeksella massiliensis
TGAAAAGCAAAGAGTTTTCTCTATCGCCGAAAATCTCCTTGATTATCAGTGTCTAATAAATCAATTGAACTAAATTAAGGACTAAAACCCATTTTTAGTTCGAGTTTTTTTTATTCTTCCTAAAGGGTTTATGAAAAGTCAAGAATAGAAGTTCTTAATAATCTTTCGAGGTAAATTAATTTATTTTTAAAATTGAATGATCGTTTGTGTAAATCTTTTTTTTGTTGGATGACTGATGAATAGCAAGATTCGAACAAAATAACATTGATAAACAACAAGGTTTTATAGGTAAATGAAAAATTTTTATCAAAAAGTTTGGTGATTAGAAAAAAGTTCCTATTTTTGCAAGCGAATTACAACAAAGGATGCTCCCTTCGTCTATCGGTTAGGACATCAGATTTTCATTCTGAAAAGAGGGGTTCGATTCCCCTAGGGAGTACAAAAGCAGTTCAGTTTCACTGAGCTGCTTTTTTTGTGTTTGTATTTTTCTACATCAATAAAATAAGGCTTACCGCCATAAGGAGCATCCCACCAATAATCCCCCAAAGCGTCAAACGTTGATTTCCATATTCGTTTGCTGTTGGGATAAGTTCGCTAAAAGAGATATAAACCATGATTCCGGCAACACTAGAAAAGATCAGACCAAAAAAATGATCATCCATCAAATTCTTAAAAATAAAATACCCCACCAAGGCGCCTACCGGTTCGGCTAAACCAGAAAGAAAGGAAAAAGTAAAAGCTTTTTTTCTACTTTTTGTGGCGTAATAAATAGGCACAGCCACAGCAATTCCTTCGGGGATATTGTGAATTGCGATTGCAACGGTAATCCCAACCCCATAAGCCGGATCGGCCATTGCCCCCATAAAAGTTGCCAAACCTTCGGGGAAATTGTGCAAACCTAAAGCCAAGGCTGCAAAAAGTCCCATGCGCAAAAGTTTATCGTTTTCATTTTCTTCGCCTTCTTTTTTGGGTAAACGACTTTCTGGTAAAAATCGATCAAGCGCAGCAATAAAAGCAATGCCAGCAAAGAAACCAAGTGTGGTGTAAATGCTCGCAGTTTTCACATCGTACAACGACATCAGAGAACTTCGGGCTTTTCCTAGAATTTCTACAAAAGAAACATAAATCATGACACCAGCAGAAAAGGCTAGGGCAAGGCATAGAAATTTCGGATTGAAACGTTGATAAAAAACACTCAATAAACTTCCGATCCCAGTACAAAGACCCGCAATCAGGGTGAGACCTAAAGCAAAGAGTACGTTTTCTTCCATGTTGCTGAACTTATGTTATGAACTAAAATAATGATTTTCTCGCTCGATAAATTGTTTCAGTTCTTGATAGAGGAGAGCTGTAGGTAAACCCATTACGGTGAAATAATTTCCTTCTATTTTTTCTATTCCAATCAATCCTATCCATTCTTGTATTCCGTAAGCGCCTGCTTTGTCATACGGTTGATAGTTCTGTACGTAATACCTAATTTCTTCTTCTGTTAAGGTACGAAAATAGACTTTCGTTTCATCGGAAAAAGTTTTTTCTTGATGAATACTTTTTAGGCTTACCGAGGTATAAACGGAATGTTTTTGGTTGGATAACAAACGAATCATGTCGATAGCTTCCTTTTCTGATGCAGGTTTTTCTAATGATTGATTGTTGACCCAAACGGTGGTGTCAGAAGTTATCAAAATATCTCGTGCTTGCAAATCGGGATAGGCGTTTGCTTTTTTGCTCGCAAGATAATTGGTTATTTCTGCAGCTTTGTATTTTTCTCGATCGAATTGCTCGTCGATATCGAGGCTAATGCACGAAAAAGAAAAACCCATTTCTTGCAAAAGGGCTTTTCTTCTTGGTGATTGCGAACCTAAAATTAGGTTGTAATTTTTTGTATCAATCGGATGTGACATGAGAATCGTTTTCGTACCAAAGATTTTGAGCTTTCAGAACCTGTTCGATCAAATCGCGAACGCAGCCTTTTCCGCCATTTTCGGGTGAAATGTACTCGGCAACTCGGCGCACATCCATACAAGCATCATTGGGGCAAGTGGCTAATCCTACCAATTTCATCACTTCGATATCCGGATAATCATCGCCCATATACGCGATTTCGTTTTCTTGTAAACCATAACTAAAAAGCAAATCATTGAACGCTTCGGTTTTGTCGATTGCTTTGGTGTAAATATCCGTTAGACCAAGATATTTCAGCCGTTGTACAACAGCCTCGTCATGTCCGCCAGAAATAACCGCTATTTTTATGCCTTTTTCTATGGCAAGTTTCATCGCGTAGCCGTCGCGCGTATTCATGGTTCTCACCATTTCTCCTGTAGGTAAAAGAATTAGCGAACCGTCGGTTAGTACGCCATCTACGTCGAGGATAATGGTTTTGATATGATTTAATTTTTCTTTGTAACTAATCTCTGCCATAGGTTCTTTTGATTGATTTGGTTAGCACTTGATAGATTTCTAATAATCGAGAATCGTTTTGTAAAAGGTCTAAATGACGATTGATAATAACATCATCTCCTCTTTTTGCGGGACCTGTTTGTGCATCATACGGTGCAAGGGTTTCTATTTTAGATGCGGTTTCTTCGATCAGTGGTCGTAAAACATCAAACGGTAAATCGTTTTCTCGGCAAATTTCATTGGCAATATAAAATAGATGATTGACAAAGTTATTGGCCCAAACGCCACACATCTGAATTTGCATTCTTTGTGCGTGTGGTAGAATATGAACTTCGTTTGAAATTTTACAACACAACTTATACAACGCTTCTTCGTCTGCTTTGTTTTCGGCTTCTACAAAAAACGGAATTTCATCGTACCGAAGAATTCTATCTTTTGAGAAGGTTTGCAACGGATAAATTACGCCTTTTCGGTAATCGCCTTTCAGCACACTAATTGGCGAAGAGCCAGATGTATGGACTACCAAAGTATCGTCGAACGGAATGTAATGCGAAAATTCTTCTATCCCAGAGTCGGCACAAGCAACAATATAGAGCTCAGCTTTTTCTAATTCAGAGATTTTGTCGGTGTACGGAATTCGATGTGCTTCACCAATTTCTCGTGCATTTTCTAAGGTTCGGTTGAATATTTGTCGAACGTTGAAGGTGTTTTCTATCAAGGCTCGGGTAAGATGGAAAGCAACATTCCCTGCTCCCAAAATAACTATTGATCTCAAATCTTATGCTTTAGATAACAAAAATAACAAACTTGTTTGATAAAAAGAGGGAAAATTTTTTTAGTTTTTTTTTAGGTCTTTGTAACATTTATCTGCTTGCTGCGTCTAATGTAATGAAAACAAATCACAAATCCGATTTGTAGTGGTATTGAGAGGTTAATAAATAAAACAATTTTTAATTACATGAAACTTAGGAAATTATCGCTGGTAATAGCTTTTACAATGTTGTCTTTTTATGGATACGCACAACAAGGTGAAGGGAAGATTACAGGGCAAATCCAAAATGAAAAAACACAAAATTTACCTTTGGTAAATGTGAGTGTATTCAACCCAACAACCGATGAGTTTATTGCAGAGGCTGATTCTGATGAAAACGGTAACTTCACAGTCGAAGAGGTAGCAGATGGGGTGTACAAAGTGAAAATCATAGAGTTTGGCTATCAACCCATCGAACGTACAGTTGAGGTGAAAGATGGACAATTTGCGATGGGGCAAATTATTCTGAAAGAACTAGCCAATTCTACCATCGAACTGAAAGGTGCTTTTGTGCGTGCACAAGTTTCGCAATACCGTAATGAGATTGATAAGCGAGTGGTAGAAGTCGGGAACGATTTGGTGAGTGCCGGTGCAACGGCTGTTGCGGTACTCAATAATATTCCGTCGGTGAATGTAGACCAACAAACGGGGAATATTTCTCTTCGTGGAAACGAAAATGTGAATGTTTATATCGATGGGAAACCTTCTTCTCTTTCGGCAGGTGAATTGTTGAAACAATTGCCTTCTAATCAGATCCAAAGAGTAGAAATCATTACCAATCCATCAGCGAAATATGAGGCAGATGGAAAGTCGGGTATCATCAATATCATTACCATTAAACAAAAAAATAAAGGGTATAATATTGGATTAAATTTGGGGGTGGAACATGGCGAAAAAACACGTCATACGTCTGCGGTGAATGCAAACCTGAATGTCGGAAGTTTCAATTTCTTTGGGAATTTTAATTATAACCATAGCCCTTCTTGGAACGAAGGTCGAATGATCAACCAAACTGTTAACGAAACGCAAGATTTTTATATCAATAACCGAGCGAAAAATCTTAATTATAAATTCGGATTCGATTGGTTTATCAATGATAAAACAGCGTTAACCGTTTATACCAATCAATACGATAATAAATGGGACGGAAGTTTTGATTATAATATTTTGAGTGGAGGGCAGAAATATTTCAATGTTTCGGATATCAACTCGAAGTTCACGGCTGGCGATTATAGTTTGAATTTCAAACATGATTTCGATAAAGAAAATCACAACATTGTTTTAGATGCTTTTTATTCGAGTTCGAAAAGTCCAGACAACCGTCAAATGACCGATCAATACGAGCGTCCATTATCCTACCATGAAGCAAGAAAAGATGACAATTCGAATCTCCGGATCAATTTAGATTATGAGAATCAGATTGTTGATGGAGGAAAAATAGAAGCAGGAATTCAGTTCCGTCAAGAGAAAAAAGACAACACATTTGCTTCGAGCAAACAAATGATTGATATCGACCACAACCCAATTTTCGATCCGCAAGGAAATGCGATAAATGAAGGTGCAATGTTCGATTTTACTCGTAATTTCTATTCGATTTATTTAAATTACAAACAAAAATTCGGAAAATTCGGTATGCAAGTAGGATTGCGTGGCGAACAAACCGAGGACGATGCTACGTATAGCGTAAATCCTGATGTAGAAGGCAATTACAAAAAAGATTATTTCGATTTGTTTCCGTCTGCTTTCTTAACGTATGATGTTACCGAACGTGGACAATTGACTGCAAACTATAGCCGTAGAATTACACGTCCTGGAATCTATCAATTGACGCCAGTTAGTCGTTGGTCTTCTCCTTTGATGACGCATCAAGGAAATCCAGAATTGCAACCAGAATATACTGATGCATTCGAGTTAGGATTTTTACAACAACTGAAAAAAGGTTCGGTTTCTGCCAACGCATTTTATCGTCATACCAAAGACAATATCATGTTTAGCATGAAGAATAATCCAGACAAAGAAGGGCAGGTAATTCAGACAGCCGAAAACTATAACAAGACCAATGAATATGGTTTCGAGGCAAGTTTCAACTATCGTTTGGCTAAATGGTTCTCGACGTATGTAGCTGGTGATTGGACGTCGATGAACTTTTTCAATACCAATATGAAAGGAGAATTAGAAGACATGCGTACCAATCGTTTTACTGCGCGTATGAACAATACGTTTACGTTATCTAAAAACTTCAGCGTTCAGAATTTTGCTTTCTATCAAGGACCTTTTGAAAATTTTCAAGGTAAAATGCACGAAATGTGGCGAATGGATTTAGGGGTTCGATATAGTTTTATGGATGGACGAGCAAGTCTAAGTGCAAGAATGAACGATGTTTTCAAAACCATGAAAGCGCAATTTGATATGACTTCGCCTTACGTTGGAACGGGACAATTCCAATGGGAATCTCAAACGTTTTATGTAGGATTTACGTATAATTTTGGTGGGAAAGTACGCACAAGAAAAGAAGTGCAACAAAACAAAACCCAAGCAGAAAGTGGAGTTTCTTTACAATAAAACCATAACAATAAATAGAAAAAGATAATTCTAAAAGATTTGCTCGATAATCGGGCAAATCTTTATGTTTTTCATAGATTAATGCTTAATTTTGCAGTCCAATTAAGGACAATCGATAATTAGAAAAAAATGGCAAACATTACCTTTACCATGATCAAGCCTGATGCAGTAGCAAAAGGGCATATTGGTGACATTTTAAAAGACATCACCGACGCTGGGTTCACAATCAAAGCGATGAAAATGACTCAGTTAGCGAAACAAGATGCAGAAGCTTTTTATGCAATTCACAAAGAAAGACCTTTCTTTGGTGAGTTGGTAGAATTCATGACTTCGGGACCAATCGTAGCTGCGGTTTTAGAAAAAGAAAATGCAGTTGAAGATTTCCGTACGTTGATCGGAGCGACTAACCCAAAAGAAGCTGCTGAAGGAACAATTCGTAACAAATACGCAGAATCAATCGATGCGAACGCTGTTCACGGTTCTGATAGTGATGAGAATGCTGCAATCGAAGCTGCTTTCCATTTCGCACAGAAAGAAATTTTCTAAGAAAATACACAACAAATTTTTAATCCCTTTTCATATAAAAGGGATTTTTTTGTTTACAATCCGTACCTTTATCCTTCAACCAAAAGAAATATTATGAAAAAAAATACCATTCTCAGTCTTTCTGCTTTCTTATTGCTCTTTGCAGCATGCGAAAAGAAAGAAAATACAGTGCAAGAAACGCCTTTAAATACCGAATCTACTGATTCGATAAAGAAAGATTCGGCCCAACCATTTGTCGAACAACCTGCCGGAAGTGAGAAGTTCGAAGGGAAATTAGGAAATCCTTCTCATTCGATCACTTATACCATAACTCTGAATCCAGACGAGAGTTATATCTATCAAACCAAAGACGATAAAACGGGGGAAGTTTTGTTAACAACCGGTGTTTATGATCTGAAAGATGATGGCAAAACGTTGTTGTTAGGAAATATTTCAGACGGGCCCAATGCGTTCCGAATAGAAGGAGATAAATTGATCGAAGTGGACAAAAACGGAAAACCGAAAGTAAGCAACGGCGAAGTTCATTATATCCTAATCAAAAAATAATTTGCGTATGCTACATCTCGTGGTCGCTATTGCGAGCAACCATGCTATCGGAAAAGGAAATCAGATGCTTTGGCATTTACCAAAAGATTTTCAACATTTTAAGAAAATCACCACTGGGCATCCGATAATTATGGGTAGGAAAACATTCGAATCAATCGGTAGACCTTTACCCAACCGAACCAATATTGTGATTTCGCGAGACCGAAATTATACTGCCGACGGAATACAAGTGGTTCATTCGCTGAAAGAAGCGATAGAAAAAGGTTATGAGTTGGATGAAAATCTATACATTATTGGTGGCGGAGAAATTTATCGACAAGCGATAGAAATTGCCGATAAAATCCATCTTACCGAAGTGCATCACGAATTTGATGGCGATGCTTTTTTTCCGGAAATTGATGAAGATAAATGGGAAGAAGTTGCCCGAGAACATCACCTAAAAGATGAAAAACATTTGTATAGTTACGATTTTGTAGAATACATCAGAAAATAAAAAAACTTCAGCTTTTGGCTGAAGTTTTTTTATGATATTTTTATTGATGCGATTGATTAATGCATCATTTTTTCTACTTCTTTCGGATTGTGTTTGTGCTTGAAGATGATCGCAAAAAGGATCGTAACAATCAAAGAATAACCAGCGAAAATAAACCACGACATTCGCCAACCATGGAGCTGAGCCAAAAGATCGGTTTGGTTATACACATAATGATTCACGACGTACTGCGCTGCCAGCATCCCGATTGTGGCACCAAAACCATTGGTCATCATCATGAAAACGCCTTGCGCTGAAGAGCGTATTTTTTCATCAGTTTCGTTATCGACATATAGTGATCCCGAAACATTGAAAAAGTCAAAAGCAATTCCGTAAACAATCATCGAAAGGATAAACATCCAAACGCCCGAACCTGGGTCTCCGAACCCGAATAATCCGAAGCGCAGAACCCATCCTACCATAGCCATTAGCATCACGGTTTTGATTCCGAATTTTCTTAATACAAAAGGGATGAGTAGGATACAAAGCGTTTCTGAAATCTGAGAAAGTGAAATCAACGCATTGGCATTGTTCGCTCCCCAAGTATTGGCGTATTCTGGGATAGATTTGAAGCTTGTGATAAATGGATTGGCATAGCCATTGGTGATCTGTAAAGAAACGCCTAACAACATCGAGAAGATGAAGAAAACGGCCATTTTTTTATCTTTGAATAAAGCAAAAGCTTTGAAACCGAAAGCATCCGAAAGGGATTGTTTTTCGGTCTTTTCGTTGATCGGACAAGCCGGAAGGGTGAAACTATAGAGAAATAAAATAATTCCGATTATACCCGAAACATAGAACTGATAATAATTTGATTGGAAACTGATAAAGTTTGGATCGCTCGTAAAATTAAATCCAAAATGCCCATTATCAAAACCAGTAAAGTTTACAAACAACATCGCACAAATAAATCCTACCGTCCCAAAGGTTCTGATCGGCGGAAAAGCCTTTATGGTATTGAGTTTGTTTTGTTTTAGGATGCTGTACGCAGTTGAGTTGGAAAGTGCAATGGTCGGCATGAAGAATGCAACACTGAGCGAGTAGAGCGTAAAAATGGTCGTGAAATCTACGGCATCGCCTGCAACATGTCCATAATAACCTGCGGCAATGATAAAGATTGCGGCCAAGAGATGATTGAGCCCTAAAAGCCGTTGAACGGGAATCCATCTGTCGGCAATAATTCCCATGATGGCGGGCATGAAGATAGAAACGATTCCTTGCATTGCGTAGAAGAGTCCAATTTTTGAACCTAAACCTACGGATCCTAAGTAATTTCCCATAGAGGTGAGGTAAGCTCCCCACACTGCGAACTCTAGGAAATTCATGATTGTTAGTCTTAATTTAATAGACATATAATATAAAATGTGTGTTTTAGTTAGTTCGTTTGTCGAGTTCGTCTCGAAGTTGAGCAGCTAATTCGTAATTTTCTTCCATTACTGCTTTTTTCATTTCTTCTTCTAAATCTTCAATCGTCCATTCTGAATAATCGGATAAGTCGCTCATCGCTTTTACTTCATCCTCTATTTTTTGCATTACTTGGTTGATGCTATCCTCTTCTTCTTGGATAACTTCTAAATGGATTCCTGCTTTTTCTACAACTGCTTGGTAGGCATAGATAGGGGCAGAGAATCGAATAGCAACGGCAATAGCGTCTGAAGTGCGCGAATCGATTTCGGCTATTTGTCCGGTGAAATCAATAAAAACAATTTTCGAATAAAATACGCCATCTTCTAATTTATAGATATAAACTGATTTTACAGAAAACTTGAATTGTTCACCTAAGCTCACGAAAAGATCGTGTGTGAGAGGTCTTGGCGGTGCAATGTCTTTTTCTAAAGCCAATGCAATGGATTGAGCTTCAAAGCTTCCAATAATGATAGGAAGTTTGCGTCCTCCGATTTCTTCTTCCAAAATAAGGGCATAGGCCCCTGTTTGAGTTTGGCTATAAGAAATTCCTTTTATATTGAGTTTAACTAAATTATCCATCGGGTGGTAAATCTAACAAAATCTTATGAATTATTAAAAAAAATAAAAAAATCCGAATCAACCTTTCGGCTAATTCGGATGATAAAATTAATGGTAATTGTTAATTCTTTCCTTTTAATTTTTTAATTTCTTCGGTAAGCTTAGGTACTACTTCGAAAGCATCTCCTACAATACCATAATCGGCAGCTTTGAAGAATGGTGCTTCTGGATCGTTGTTGATAACGACAATAGTTTTCGATCCGTTAACTCCTGCTAAGTGTTGGATAGCTCCTGAAATTCCTATTGCAAAGTATAAATTAGGTGCAATGGCTTTTCCGGTTTGTCCTACGTGCTCAGAATGAGGTCTCCAACCTACATCAGCAACAGGTTTAGAAGAAGCCGTTGCTGCGTCTAAAACGTTTGCAAGGTCTTCAATCATTCCCCAATTTTCTGGACCTTTAAGTCCACGACCTGCAGAAACTACGATTTCAGCCTCGTTCAGATCTACTTTTCCAGCAGAAGCGTGTTCTACACTTTCTACCGTAACTTTAGCATCAGCTGCACTTACCGAAACATTTCCTGCTTCTTCTGTACCGCTTACAGCGTTATCTTTGATCCCAAATGAGTTTTGTAATACAGTGATGACTTTAGCACCTTCTACCGCAACAGTTTCGATTCCTTTTCCTGAGAAAGCTTTTCTTTGTACTGTGAATGGACTAACTGATGTTGGAGCGTTTTCTACGTTGGTAACCAAAGATGCGTTTAATTTTAGCGCTAACAAAGGAGCAACTGAAGAAGAGTCGTTGGTAGAAGCTAATACAAAAGTATCGGCACCGTTAGCTACTTCTGCCAAGGCTTTAGCATAAGCGGTTGGGTCGAAGTTTTTGAGTGCATCGTTGTCAACTTTTACAACTTTCTGTGCACCGTGTGCATATAATTTATCCGATGATTCGGTAGCATTAAAGGCAACAGCTGTAACAGTGTCACCTGCCAAGTCTGCAATAGCTTTGGCGTATGAAACAGCTTCTAACGCTGCTTTTTTATAGTGCCCGTCATGGGTTTCTGCGAAAACAAATATTGGCATGTTCTTTTTTTTTGAAATTGATAAATAGGATGAATTAGATTACTTTAGCTTCTTCATGTAACAAACGCACCAATTCGGCAACATTGTCTTTGTCTACTAAAGTTACAGTACCACGAGAAGCAGGTTTTTCATAACCAACAACTGTCACTTTTGATTCGGTTGGTTCTGCAGCAACAACTGTAATTTGTTTAGATCTTGCTTGCATAATTCCTCTCATGTTTGGGATTCGAAGAGCACTTTCTTCTACCATTCCTTTTTGTCCAGCGATTACGGCAGGTAAAGCAACACTTGCTTTTTCTTTTCCACCGTCGATTTCGCGAACTACTTTGGCAGTAGAACCTTCCACTTCAAGTCCGATACATCCGTTTACAAAACCGTAGTCCAACATTCCGGCTACAAGACCAGGAACAGCACCTCCGTTATAATCGATTGATTCTTTTCCGGTCAAGATTAAATCATATCCACCTTCTTTGGCTGCTTTTGCAATTTGGGTAGCAACAAAGAAATCATCTTTCGCATCAGAATCGATACGGATTCCGTCATTAGCACCAATTGCCAATGCTTTTCGCATTACAGGCTCTACGCTTGCATCTCCTACAGTAAGGATTGTAACCGTAGCTCCTTGTTTTTCTTGAAGTTCAACGGCACGCGTTAAACTAAATTCGTCGTGCGGATTGATTACGAATTGCACGCCGTTTTTATCAAACTCCTTCCCATCAGAAGTGAAGTTTATTTTTGCAGTAGTGTCTGGAACGCTACTAATACAAACTAATATCTTCATTGATTTATGATTTTTTGTTTTTAAAAATTGTCTTAATAATTTCTATTCGCTAAATTACAAAAAACATTTTATTATGCAAGCATAGTAAATTAATTCTTTGTTAAACTTCTTTCTTGTTTTTTGAGTTGCTTTGAGTACACATTATTCGCGACTACCACACTTAATTCATATAAAAACCAAAGCGGAATCGCAGCGACAATCATACTCAATATATCGTTCGGGGTAATGGCAGCAGCAATAACCAAAACGACTACAAAAGCATGTTTGCGGTATGTTTTTAAGAAACTCGGGGTTAATAATCCTATCGATGTAAAGAAATAAACAAATACTGGTAGGAGGAAAATTACCCCCATCGATAATAAAGTTTGTACAAACAAACTGATGTATTTGGGTAAGGTCCACGTGTTGCCAACGTTGAACGGATCGTAAGAGAAAAGGAATTGTGTAGAAAGCGGTAGGAGCATATAATAACTAAACAAAATTCCGGTCAAGAAAAACAAAGTTATCGCAAAAACAGTACTTGTTGCATTTTTACGTTCGTTTTCATTGAGCCCTGGTTTCACAAAACGCCAAATTTCCCAAATGATATAAGGAATCGCGACAATCAATCCGCAAACTAAAATCGCCATAATTTGCGAAGTAATTTGGCCTGATGGATCGAGGTTCGTTAAATCTTTAGAAATATCAAATTCGGTTGTATATAGTTTACCTATTCCTGATGATTCTCCTAAAAAATTGAAAAATCTAAAAGTAGCAAAGTTCGATTTCAGGGGAGCCATGATAATATCATTGACAATAAAATCCCAAAAAAAAGCTACGAAAATAGACGCCAAAACCAAGGCAATACAAGACCGCACAAGATGACCTCTAAGTTCGCCTACATGTGCCAAAAAAGACATGTCGGCTGTATGTTGTTTTTTCTCTGTCATTACTCTATTCCTTCTGCTAATATCGAATGAATATCTAAAATTCCATAATATTTATCGGCTTCATCGACTACAATCACTTGCCCAATGCTGTTGTTTCTTATCAAGTCCAAAGCAGTTGCCGCCAAAGCTGTATTTTTTATTTTTTTAGGATGCATCGTCGCGATATCTTTCGCTTTTAGATCTTGAAAGGTAGGATGCTCGATAAGCATTCTGCGTAAATCTCCATCGGTGATTACACCAAGAACTTGATCGTTTTCATCGGTAATAACGGTGATTCCCATCTTACCAGAAGTCATCGAATCAATAACTTCTGTCATCGGTGCATCTGCCGAAATTTGCGGTTTTTTACTCGTATCAACAATGTTGTCTACACGCCACAAAAGTCGTTTTCCCAAAGCTCCTCCAGGATGATATTTCGCGAAATCTTGTTTCTCGAACGCACGAAGCTCCATCAGTGCCACTGCAAGCGCATCGCCCATGACCAACTGCGCCGTCGTGCTGCTCGTAGGAGCAAGATGAAGGCGTCCACTTTCTTTGGTTACCGTTACATCTAAGACATGATCAGCCGTTTTTGCCAAAACAGATTCTGTGTTGCCAGTAATGGCGATAAGCGATTTTGCTCTATTTTTTAGGATAGGAGAAAGCGCTTTGATCTCGGGTGTATTTCCACTGTTCGAGATACAAAGACAAACATCTTCTTTTTGTAACAAACCCAAATCACCGTGGATCGCTTCGGCTGCATGCAAAAACTGAGAAGGTGTTCCGGTAGAATTGAGAGTTGCGACAATCTTATTCGCAATATGAGCACTTTTTCCGATTCCACACACCACAAGTTTCCCACTTGTGTTAAAAATTTCTTGTACAGCTTGGGCAAAAGAATCGTCCAAACGATCGGCAATTAATTTTATTTCTTGGGCTTCTTCTAAAAAAACCTCTTTTGCTATGAATGTTAAATTTTTTTCTTCCAAAATGAAATGTATTGTAAGCTCCTAAAAAATCCGTACCTTTATCCTCCTTATTTAGTTGGTAATTAAAGGATTTGGATTTTATCTGAATTCGCCTCCAAATATAGGGTATATTAAAGGAAAAATTTTATAGTATTTTGATAAAATTGAATTGATAGGAATGATGGAGATGCATACGAAAGATTTATCTACCTACCTCAAGAAGTTCTTTGGGTATGACCAATTTAAAGGTCAACAAGAAGAAATCATTAACACGCTTTTGAATGACCAAGATGTTTTTGTTCTGATGCCTACCGGCGGAGGAAAATCTTTGTGTTATCAATTGCCCGCCTTAATGTCGGAAGGAGTTGCTATTATTGTATCGCCGCTTATTGCTTTGATGAAAAATCAAGTAGATGCGATACGTGGTTTATCGGCCAATGAAGTAGCCCATGTATTAAATTCCTCGCTCAACAAATCCGAAACCAAAACCGTGATGGATGACATACGAGCAGGAAAAACAAAGATGTTGTATGTAGCGCCAGAATCATTAACCAAAGAAGAGTATATCGATTTCTTCAAATCGGTAAAAATTTCTTTTTTCGCTATTGATGAGGCTCACTGTATATCAGAATGGGGACATGATTTTCGACCAGAATATCGAAATCTCAAAACCATTATCCAAAAAATAGGAAACGCTCCTATTATCGCTCTCACGGCGACGGCTACCCCAAAAGTGCAAGAGGATATCCAAAAAACCCTTGGGATGCAAGAAGCTCGAGTTTTCAAAGACTCGTTCAATCGTGCCAATCTTTTTTATGAAGTTCGTCCGAAAGTAAATCAGGACAAAGAAATTGTGAAGTTCATCAAAAAAAGACAAGGAAAATCTGGAGTCGTTTATTGCCTTAGTCGAAAAAGAGTCGAAGAATTAACTCAACTTCTTCAAGTAAACGGAATAAAAGCGATTCCGTACCATGCAGGTTTAGATGCTAAAACCAGAAGCAAACATCAAGATATGTTTCTGATGGAAGATGTCGATGTGGTGGTTGCAACCATTGCTTTTGGGATGGGAATTGATAAACCCGACGTGCGTTTTGTGATTCACTATGATATTCCAAAATCACTCGAAAGTTATTATCAAGAAACCGGGCGAGCAGGCCGAGATGGAGGTGAAGGAGAATGTGTAGCTTTTTACGATTATAAAGACATCGAAAAATTAGAGAAATTCTTAGCCAGTAAACCGGTTGCCGAACGAGAAGTTGGGATGCAGTTGTTGAGTGAAGTGGCTGCCTATGCCGAAACTTCTATGTCGAGAAGAAAATTCTTGTTGCATTATTTCGGTGAAGAGTTTGATGAAGTAAACGGTGCAGGTGCGAATATGGACGATAATATGCGCAATCCTAAAAAAATGATGGATGCCACCAAAGAAGCCCAGCAGGTTTTGGAAATTGTGAAAAAAACCAATCAAAAATTACGCATTGCCGATGTGGTGCATATTTTGGTAGGAAAAGAAAATGCCATAACCAAATCGTTTAACTTACAATCTGAACCTTATTTCGGAATCGGAAAAGACAAAGAAGATTATTTCTGGAAAACGGTGGTCCGACAATTAATTGTCCATGATTGCCTCAATAAAGAAATAGAAACGTATGGTTTGCTGAAAATCACCGAACAAGGAAAAGAATTTTTAGCCAATCCGACCAAATTCGAGATTGCTCAAGATGTAGATTATAAAAAACTTTTAGACGAAGGAATTGCAGATGAAGCGCCAACTGCGCCTGCAGCATTCGATGATCGACTTCTAAAACAGCTCAAAGAATTAAGAAAGAAAATTGCCAAGAAACATCAATTACCGCCTTTTGCCGTTTTTCAAGATGCCAGTTTAGATGATATGACGATGCAATATCCTACCAATCTCACCGAATTGACCAATGTGTATGGAGTGGGAGAAGGTAAAGCTAAAAAATTCGGAAAAGAATTTGTGACCTTTATTGCGCAGTATGTAGAAGATAATCAGATTGATCGACCAGAAGATATGGTGATTAAACAAGTGGCCGACAAAGGAAGTCATAAAGTGTATATCATTCAATCAACCGACCGGAAACTCGATTTAGGTGATGTCGCTTCGGCCAAAAATCTTTCGATGGACGAATTATTGTCAGAAATGGAAAGTATTGTTTATCAAGGAACTAAGCTAAATATCAATTATTATGTTGATGAAATTTTGGATGAAGATCAACAAGAAGAAATTTATGACTTTTTGATGGAAGCCGAAAACGACTCGATGGCGACTCTTCTCGATGAATTCAGCGATGATTACGACGAAGAAGAATTACGTTTGATGCGTATAAAATTTATAAGTGAAGTAGCAAATTAACCCAGCAATAAATCCAAAGTTCGTAACTTTGGATTTTTCTTTTATAGTTTACAAGTATGATGAATAACAAAGCGCTATTATTAATCTTAGACGGATGGGGAATCAATCCAAACCCCGAAGTGTCTGCAATAGCAAAAGCCAATACACCCAATATCGATGCCTTGATGGCTAGTTACCCCAACACAACCTTAGATACCTTTGGTTTGGCGGTCGGTTTACCAGAAGGACAAATGGGGAACTCAGAGGTAGGTCATATGAATTTGGGTGCCGGTAGAGTGGTGTATCAGAATTTGGTAAGAATCAATCGTGCGGAAGAAAATAAAGAATTGTTGCATGAAAAAGTTCTTCAAGATGCTTTTTCTTATGCCAAAGAAAACAATAAAAAAGTCCATTTCATCGGATTGGTTTCCGATGGTGGAGTGCATTCTCATATCAATCACCTCAAAGGATTACTCGATGCAGCCAAGGAAGCTGGGCTCGATAAAGATGTCTTTGTACATGCTTTTACAGATGGACGCGATACAGATCCTACTTCTGGGAAAGGTTTTATTCAAGATTTATTGTCGCATATGAAAGTTTCGGTAGGAGAGCTTGCCTCGATCACTGGACGCTATTACGCAATGGATCGGGACAAACGTTGGGAGCGTGTGAAAAAAGCTTACGATGCCATGGTGCACGGTTTTGGCGAACACACTACGCAACCGATAGAAGCGATAGAAAAAGCATATGCCAATAATTTGACCGATGAATTTTTGTTGCCTATTATTGTTACTGACGAAAATGATCAACCTAAAGCCATCATCGAAAATGAAGATGTTGTGATTTGTTTCAACTTCCGAACCGATCGTGGACGAGAAATTACCGAAGTATTATCGCAAAAAGATTTCCCAGAATATCAGATGTTTGCGCTAAAACTAAAATATATAACCCTAACGGAATACGACAAAACCTATCAAAATGTTGAAGTTGTTTTTCAGGATTCTACCTTACAAATGACGTTGGGTGAGGTTTTAGAGAAAAATCATAAAACCCAAATCCGAATGGCCGAAACAGAAAAATATCCACACGTTACCTTTTTCTTTTCAGGTGGTAGAGAAGTTCCGTTCGAGGGTGAAAAAAGAATCTTAAAACCATCTTCACGCGATGTTGCAACATATGATCAGAAACCCGAAATGGCTGCTTATGAACTTACCGATGCCTTGTTAGAAGAAATCAAACAAGAGTCGGCAGATTTCATTGTGCTCAATTTTGCGAATACCGATATGGTCGGGCATACAGGCGTTTTTGCAGCTGCACAAAAAGCGGCAGAAGTGGTGGATTCTTGTGTAGGAAGAATCGTTGAAGCTACTTTGGAACATGGATATACTACTTTTATTTTGGCTGATCACGGGAATTCGGATTGTATGATCAACGAAGATGGAAGTCCGAATACACAACATAGCACGAATCCTGTTCCTTTGATTGTTGTTGATAAAAATCATCGCTGGAAGGTGAAACATGGAAAATTAGGCGACATGGCACCAACAATTCTTACGGTGATGCAAGTGCCAATTCCGACCGAAATGACCGGTGATATCTTGGTTTCTGAAAATCATTAAGACCAAAATTTTAAATCGAAATACATCTACCCTAAACAATATAAAAGTATGTTGAATACAAAAATTATTGCAGTTGATTTTGATGGAACAATTGTTGAGGATAAGTACCCGCAAATTGGAAAACCAAAATTATTTGCTTTTGATACCCTGAAAAAACTACAAAGTGAAGGTTATCGTTTGATTCTATGGACATATCGTAGCGAAGAAAAATTGACTGAAGCAGTTGAGTTCTGTCGAGCAAACGGATTAGAGTTTTATGCTGTGAATAGTAGTTTCGAAGGTGAAGAATTTGATCCAAAACAACAAAGCAGAAAAATAAATGCCGATCTTTTTATAGACGACCGCAACTTAGGAGGTTTTCCTGGGTGGGGCGAAGTCTATCAGGTGATTTCTCAAAAAATAGAGTTCAGCCTGCATCACGGCGAAAAAAAAGAACAAAAGAAAAAAAGAGGATTTTTTAGATTATGATAATTTTAAAAACAAAAGAAGAGTTAGAACTCATGTACCTAAGTGCTCAATTGGTTTCTAAAACCTTGGGTATGTTGGCAAAAGAAATTAAACCTGGCGTAACAACCAATCATTTAGATAAATTAGGAGGTGAATTTATTCGAGACCATGGCGGATATCCTGCTTTTTTAGGAATGTACGATTTTCCTAAAAACTTATGTATTTCACCAAACGAACAAGTGGTACACGGCATTCCGAACGACGTTCCTTTAGAAGATGGCGATATCGTTTCGGTAGATTGTGGCGTGTATATGAACGAATTCTACGGCGATCATGCGTACACTTTTGCGGTAGGAAATGTAGATGAAGAAACCGAAAAATTACTTCGTGTAACCAAAGAATCATTGTTCAAAGGTATCGAGCAAATGCGCAAAGGAAATCGTGTTGGTGATATCGGTTATGCAATTCAGCATCATTGCGAAGCTGAAGGGTACGGAATTGTGAAAGAATTGGTAGGACATGGTTTGGGACGCGAAATGCACGAAGATCCTCAAGTGCCAAATTACGGAAGAAGAGGAACAGGTAAAAAATTAGAAAACGGAATCGTGTTAGCCATCGAACCAATGGTCAATATGGGAACCGAAAAAGTGAAATTCCATAAAGATGGTTGGACAGTAACCACACGCGATAATAAATATTCTGCTCATTACGAACACGATGTTTGTTTGGTGGACGGTGAACCTAAATTGTTATCAACGTTCGGATATATTTACGAAGCTTTAGGAATCGAATCAGACGAAGAAAAACCATATCTTTTTAAATAGTTAGTGCTCATGAAGCGACTTTTCCGCTATGCGATGAACCTGATTCCGAGGCCAATGCTCATCAAATTTAGTTATGTCATTCGACCCGTTTTGGTTTGGCTTCTGAAAGGGAATCGTTATTATGACCCAATCGATGGACAAGGTTATTATAAAATGTTGCCCTATGGATACGAAAAGCAACGCGAAAATGTATTGGCGCCGAGTACTTTTTCTTTAGAAAGGCATCGATTAATGTGGTTGTATCTTACCAATAAAACCAATTTTTTCCAGGCTAAACTAAAGGTTTTGCACATTGCACCCGAACAGGCATTTTATAAACGCTTTCGAGCAATGCAAAATCTCGACTATATAACTTCTGATTTAGAGTCGCCTTTGGCCGACGTGAAAGCAGATATTTGCGATTTGCCTTTTGGTGAAAATACATTCGATGTTATTTTTTGTAACCACGTTCTCGAACATATTGTGGATGATCATCAGGCGATGAGCGAGCTTTTTCGTGTGATGAAACCAGGTGGTTGGGGAATTTTTCAGGTGCCGATAAGTTATCAACGCGAGGTTACCTACGAAGATAGTTCTGTGACAAGCAAAGAAGAACGAAAAGAAAAATTTGGTCAATATGACCACGTTCGGATTTATGGTTTGGATTATTATCAGCGCTTAGAAGACGTAGGTTTTATCGTGCATAAGGTTGATTATACCAAAGAAATTCCGGTAGAAGACATCAACCGATATCGGTTAGAGAAAGGAGAAATTCTTCCGGTTGTCGAAAAACCACTAACAGCAAATAAATAGAACAAAATAGATCAAGAAAGTCGAGTTGAATAGATTCGACTTTTTTGTTTTCGGTAGGATGACAATCTATCTTCACCCAATATTTCATCCTACCCATAAAAGAGAAATCTTTAGCTTTTTTCTATTCATTTTTTTCCTTGTAAATTTGTTGATAGAAGAAAGAATTTCCTATGATGAAAAAACAGGAAAGGATAGATTTTCTCAGACAAGAATTAGAAAAATTATATCCAAATCCTCCCATTCCGTTGCATCATCAAGATGCTTTTACGTTGCTGATTGCTGTTTTACTTTCGGCACAAACCACCGATAAAAAAGTAAACGAAGTAACGCCTGCTCTTTTTGCTCGTGCCAAAAACGCGAAAGAAATGATGCAGCTCGAGGTCGAAGAAATCAAAGAATACATAAAACAAATTGGTTTGTCGAATACCAAAGCCAAAAATATTCGTCTGTTATCTGAAATGTTGGTCGAAAAATACGATGGCGAGGTTCCGTCAACTTTCGAGCAATTAGAAGAATTACCCGGCGTTGGGCACAAAACTGCTTCGGTTGTGATGGCGCAATGGTTCGGGATTCCGGCCTTTCCGGTTGATACGCATATTCACCGATTGATGAAATTGTGGAAGTTGACCAAAGGAAAAAATGTAGAAGAAACCGAACGCGATGCTAAACGAATTTTCCCTCGTGAGGCTTGGAACAAATTGCATATCCAAATCATTATGTATGGTAGAGAATATTCGCCTGCGCGCGGTTGGAGTTTAGAAAAAGATTATATAACCCGAAAAATGTTCGAGAAAATGGTTCTATCAAAAAATAATATCTTCCAAGGAAGTAGAGAGCGAAAATCATTGTATGATGTTGCGTATTTACGGGATGGAAAAAAGAAACCGATTGTAATTTTCACCCATGGTTTCAAAGGATTTAAAGATCATGGTTGTTTTGATTTGATGGCGAAATTTTGGGCTAATAATCATTTTGCGTTTATCAAATATAATTTTTCGTACAACGGAATTGGTTTGACCAATACACATGAATTTACAGAATTAGAAGCTTTTGGTGAAAATAATTATACCACAGAACTCGATGATTTGGGCTTGGTTATTTCACATGCGATGAGCGGTGATTGGATTCCCGAAAAAGAAATTAATCGCGATGAGGTTTATTTGATTGGCCATTCTCGAGGTGGAGGAATCACGATTCTAAAAGGAATAGAAGATCCACGTGTGAAAAAGATAGCTACACTTGGTGCGATTTCTTACCTAGATCGTTTTAGAAATTATTCGGAGCAAGAATTAGAAGATTGGAAAGATTCGGGTGTTCATCGTTTTCAGAATATGAGAACCCATCAGTGGATGCCGATGTATTATCAGTTTCATGAGGATTATATCCAACATGAAAATCGTTTATCAATCCAAAATAATATCCCACAATTAACCATTCCGTATCTCAATTTGCATGGTGATGCAGACGAAACGGTTTCGGTAGAAGAAGCTAAAGACTTGAAAAGATGGAATCCCGCAATTGACTTGCAAATTTTGGCAGGTGTAAATCATGCCTTTGGTTCGAAGGAACCTTGGACCGAAGAACAATTGCCCGAAGATTTTTTATGGGCGATGGAATTGATACGAGATTTCTTTTTAGAAGAAGAATAAGAATAAATATCCTATAAAAAATGCCGCTCGAATCGAGCGGCATTTTTTGTATAGATGTTTGAGATAATGCTTAGAATTTATACCGAAGATTCACCAAGAAATAACGACCTAAAACTTCTCGTTGTGTAGTTTGGGTGTAGTTATCGTTGAATGAATTGGATACGAGTAAATCATTGCCTAAAATATTTCCTGCGATAAAAGTGACATACGTTTTCTTGGCTAAATTATAGCGTAAAGACGCATTGAGTTCTTTGGCTTCGTTGATTTTTTCGCCATTTTGGTATTGCAAATGATAATTGATATCCGACTGAAGTAACCATTTGTCTAAAAAGGTCCAAGCGATATTCCCGTTCGGTACCCACGACTCGAAACTCTGTTCTGTTAGCGAGCGATAATCATTTTGCATCCATTTCAGACCGGCTGTAAATTCAACTTTCTTTTTGATTGTGAAAATATTATCCAACGTATAGAAATGAGAAATCGTGCGCGTATTTGTCGGTTCATTGTTGACAAAGGTGTAATAATCCATATTAGAAAAATTACCGTTGATTCTTGCGCGATAAATTTTAGAAAAACGTTTTCCGATATTCAAATTGGCAGAAAAAGTCTTTTCGTTTTTCGGGCTATTGATCAGCGTATTGCTTTGGTTGAACTGTACATCTTCTGGATCGTTTGGCGAAACATAGGTCAAGAAATTGGACATGGTTTGTATCGAATTGTCGCGGATCGTGTAACCTACTTGCGCATAAATATTGAAGAAAGAAAACGAATTGAAGTAATAATATCTCAAATTCATATCGTGTTGACTGCTAGCGTGCAAATCTCTATTTCCGTAAAAAACAGAAAAATAAGAGTTCATTTTCATCAATGGATTCAGGTCGCTAATCGATGGATACGAATAATTTCTACGATAATCTAAACTCAATTGATGCGAGTTGCTAAAGTTATATTCGAAGTTTGCAAACGGAAAAAACTTTGTTTCTTTTTCTTCTCGTCTTTCATTAAGAAAATCAATATTTTGATACAAATGATGCACGCCAGTTCCGACATCCATCAAAAACTTACCAAATTTCTTTTTGATTGAAGCCGAAATATAAAACTGTTGGAAGTCCATATCGGCACGTCCGCTATACAAATCTCCCACCAAAAATTCTTCTTGTCCAAAGGTAGAAGTTGTATTTTTTTGGTTACTGAAATTTGTTCCTGCTTTTAGTTTTAGGTTCGCAGTATAGCTCAATAAATGGTTATAAACTGCATAGAGTTGCAAGGTGTTAACGTTCGTTTTCAGTTGCTGTTCGATCGAATTTAGCGAGTAGGGATAGAGGTTACTCAAGAATTCATCCGAAGAACGAATCATCAAATTAGGCTTTTCTTCTTGGTATTGATGACGAAAATACAAACCGAGATTATCATCTTTTCCTACCTTTTTTATATAACTAAAATTCTGCGTAATATTATTATTCGTCCGTTTGTTTTCTACATTTCTACTGGCACTGAAATCGTTATTTTGGTAGGATGATAAGTTTTGCTCAAGATTATTTTCGGTATAATTGAAATTCAATCGATACTTGATTTGCGAACGATCAGACGGAGAATAATCAAGACGCAGACGTCCCATTCCTGATAAAACATTTTGCTTATTGCTTTCTTCATCTCGATCGATTCGGTTGTTAATCGATGCATTATGAAAACGCTCTGTCAGCTGATTGTAACGGATATTGTTCGTGGCCAACATCCCAAAACCTGTTACCATCAGATTTTTATTCGCTTGGTAACCCATGTGCGCTGCGCTGGTAAACGTATTCAGTTCTCGCGCCTGATCTTGGGTGCTTAGAAAACTAAACGGATTGTTGGCGGTGCGCAAAGAAAGGACACTACCTTCTGAGTTGAAATCGGAGAAAACCCCAAAAAAGCTCATATAATCTTCCTGATCAAAAACTTGTTTGCCGTAGGTGTTGAAATCCCCGATGAGCGTGGCATCTGTTTTCTCGCTAAAATAAAATGTTTTAGATTGTACATTTGCGTGTTTATCGGCATCTCCACCAATGGTAATATTTCCGAAAGCAAGATTTTTCTTGTCTTCTTTTAGTTCGATATTAAGCGACATTTGCTCATCTTGCTGCAACGAAGAAGCAAAAGGGTTGGCTTTGAATTTTTTATTCAGTTGGATTTTATCCACTGCATCCGAAGGTAAATTCTTGTTCAGTAATTTGGTATTTCCACCCAAGACTTCACGTCCGCCTACCGTAATGGTGGTAATTTCTTTTCCGTTGTGGTACACTTTTCCGTTTTCTACCACAATGCCTGGTAGTTTTTTTAGGATATCTTCCAATACTTCTTCATTCCCAACCTTGAAGGAATCCGCATCATATTCGATGGTATCTCCTTTTACCTTAATGGCTTGTTTTGCATTTACAATGGCTTCTTGTAAGGCAATGGCTTGGGTAGCTTTTAGTTTTAATTTAAGGTTCTGATTTTTCGATAAATCCAATGCTTGAACCACTTGCTCAAAACCCGAATGTTCGATTTCTATTTCATATTTTTCATTGCAAGGAACCTCAAGTGAAAACTCACCTTCGAGGTCAGAATAGGTAAAACCAACTCCTTCGTTATTCGCATTAAAAATAGAAACTGTAGCATCGTTTATAGGTAAACCATTTTCGTCTTGTAAAAGACCTTTCACAGTACAATTTTGTGCAAAAACACTATTGGATAATCCCAATAATAAGGTCAAGAAAAATACAATCCTCATAAGTTAATTTTAATAGAGCGTAAGTAATTAATCGGTTTCTACGCCTTGGTTCATTTGTTCGCGAAAGTTTTGTTCCCAAATACGCATTTCTTCTTCGTATTCTTTCATGGTATAGGTTTTCTTTTCGGTCGGAACGTTAATTTTAACTGGTTTATCAGTAATTTTTAGGTCTTTTAATTGGATAGAAAAATCTGCTTTTTCATTTTTACCGTCAACTTTCACGATCAAACCTGGTAAACCCCAAAAACGATCGGGACCATCTTTCACAGTAATTTGTGGTGCATACCAAGCGGTTACTGGAATGCTATCGTTGATAACGCCTGTTGCTTTGGTAACATCATATCCGTTGATTTTTGTTTTCTCGCGGGTTATTTTCCAATTAAAATTGGTCAATTCATCTTTAATTTGGTAGCGTTTACCAAACACGTCATAGAGTTTTGTGTATACGTTGTCGTCGATTAATTTGTACAAAGGTTCTTTGTCCATCATCGTCATCATTTTCACGACTTGTGCCGACATCGAATTATCATTACTTATTTTTTCTACCAATTGATAAACTGATTTTTTACCATCAGCTTTCAGGGTATAATCCACATAGACGCCTTCATTATTAGCGGCTTCTAGATTTTTTCTTGCTTCGGATTGAAATGCTTTCGGAACGTTTTTTAGGGTTTCTTCAACATTCAAATCGATTTTCATAACATAGGTAGCTTCTATGTTTTGATCTTGGGCAAAACCGACTTGAACGCCAGAAAAAGCAATCAGACAAGTGAAAAGAAATTGTTTCATATTCGTTGTGTTTATTTATTAGTTGTTTATTTTGAAGGAAGTGTTACATCCTACCTAAATTATTTAATCTAAATAACTTGTGAGTTGCCCACCTTTATCAATAAATGTTTTTAGTTTTTCTTGGTACATATCTTCATCAATCGCTTTCACGGCCCGCTCGAGAATATGAACTTTGTACCCTAATTTCAGCGCGTCCATGGCAGTGAAATACACACAAAAATCTGCTGCTAAACCGCATACAAAAATTTCGGTTACGCCATGTTCTTGCAAATAACCATGCAAACCAGTTTTGCGTTGATGGTTATTGTCGAAAAAAGCACTGTACGAATCGATTGAAGGATTCATGCCTTTTCGGATGATTGCGGATAGTTTATTTTGATGCAATTCGTGACTCAATTCTGCACCTTTTGTTCCTTGCACACAATGATCTGGCCAAAGGGTTTGTGGATAACCTTGCAAATCGATAATATCAAAAACTTGATGATTCGGATGTTGAGAAGCAAAACTTAGGTGCTTTTCGGGGTGCCAATCTTGGGTAGCAACAATCAGCTCGAATCTCGTTTGCAGCTCATTGATGCGTTTTATGATTTCATCTCCATGAGGAACGGCCAATTTGCCGGCAGGTAAAAAGTCGTATTGTAAATCGACAATGATTAATGCTTTCATTTTTATGTTTTTTTATGCTTAAAAATAAGAAGAAAATAGAACTATTAGTTTGCTGTTTCTACGCCTTGGCTCATCATCTCTTTCATTTTTTCGAATTGTAGTTTTGATTTTTCTTCGTATTCTTTTCTGTTCATTACGCTTTTTTCTTTTGGTTTGATGAGCGGATTGGTGTCGTCTAAAATTTTCACTTCCATTGCAGTAATAATTCTTTTATCTGACTGATCTTTTGATTTTTTGAACGGAACTTCAACTTCCAACACCAATCCTGGTAAACCAAAATAGGTTTCTGGGCCTGTTTTTAAGTTGATTTCTGTCGTGTACCATGCGGTAATTTCTACTCCGTTCTCATTTGTTCGGGTCGCTTTTTTAGCTGTATAACCCACAATTTTTTTGGTTTCTCGTGTCAGTTTCCAATCGCTTTCGGGTTGATCTTTTATCGTAACTTCTTTTCCTCCTAATTCTGAATTTTGCCAATAATAATTGTTATTGAGATCGTAGAAAATACCCGAACCTCCGAAGTTAATCGAAATTGAGATTCCGCCAGACTTCTGATCATTGTTCAGTTTCTCTTGCTTTTTGTAGTAGGATTCGTTGTTGTAAATAACCAAGTTCGAGTATTGCGGTTCTTGCATATTTTTTAGAACAGCTTTTTGGATTTCAGCTTTATTCGGCGATGCGCCATCTATCGTCACCACATCTTCTATGTTGTTGATAATCGCATACGAACTGTAAAGAATCTCTAATTTTTGTTGCGCAAATGATAAAATACTCAACAAAAAGAAGGGTAGAATAAAAAGTTTTCTCATGTATGTTTTTTAGAAATTATTGAAAAGGTTAATTTACAAAAAACATTGAGATCGAAAGGATTATTTATGGAGATCAGTGAATTTTCTTTTCGCAGTTATAAAATACTGATAAACAAGAAACTTTGTTTGATAATAATTTTTGATAGGATGAGGTTCGCGTTTGCGATACATTTTTTTCAAGCCCCGATAAAAGTGCATGTGCGACCAAAATACAGCACGTAAATGGGAGAAACCTTTGCTTGGCAAGAAAGCAATTGCGGCTATTCCGTCTAATGAAAGTCGTGCAAAAATATACGGAAACAAACGATTTTTGGGTAAGTTTTTTAAATTCATCCATAAACTATTGCGGTAATTGAGGTACATTTTTTTGTACGAATCCTTTTTTAGGGTAGCAGCTCCTAAATGATAAACCGTAGATTCACCGCAATACATGATCTTTTTACCTCGATTTTTCAGGCGCCAACACAAATCAATTTCTTCCATGTGTGCCTCAAAATCTTCATCAAAACCATCGGCAGCCCAATAATCTTGCGCACGAATAAATAAACATGCACCCGAAGCCCAAAAGATTTCAATCGAATCATCGTATTGTTGTGTATCTTTTTCTATGGTAGAAAAAAGTCTGCCACGACAATACGGATAGCCCAAATTATCAATAAAACCACCTGCAGCACCGGCGTATTCGAACTCGTCTTTGTTTCTGTAGGATAAAATTTTAGGTTGAATCGCACTGATGTTTTTATCCGTATCAAAAAGTTGCAGAACCGGTTCTATCCAATTTTTACTTACTTCGACATCCGAATTCAACAAACAAAAGTATTCTGCCTCAATGGATTGTAAACCAATATTGTATCCTTTTGCAAAACCATAATTTTCGGAGTTTTGTATTATCCGAACGTCAGGAAACTTTTCTTGCAGTAACGATAAATAATCATCGGTCGATTGATTATCAATAAGATAAATAGGGTAGTCTTTGCTATTTTCAACAACCGATGGTAAAAACTCTTCCAATAGTTTTTTACCGTTCCAATTTAAAATACAAATTGCCAGTTTATCCATGGGTTTTGTTTTGTGCATGTTTCCAACGTTTATGACTCCATAACCAATTGCTTGGTTGTTGCTCTATGGTTTCTTCGAGTAAATGAAAGAACTTATCCACCGCTTCGTTTTCTACAAAATGTTCCGCATCGGGTAAGATTCGGATAAATTCGGTATGATAATAGCCGCGTTTTATTTTGGTCGTTTTGGCATAGACAACCGCAAAATCTTTCTTGGTTAACAACTTATCGAAACCAGAAAAAACAGGGGTTTCTTGATGCAGAAAATTCAACGAGTAATGAATTTCATGTTTCTTCGGACTCTGATCGGCAATCAAAAGATAGGTTGTGTTTCCGTCATTGGGCGTTTGCAACATCACGCGAATCACACGACGCATTTCTACAGTTGTGGTTCGGTAACGAGCGCGCAGTTCCCGCATTTTTTCGTCCCAAAAAGCATTTCGTAAACGGTGATAGACTGCAATGTTTTGGGTTGTCGGTAGGATGAGTGCCGTGCCGATAAACCATTCCCAATTGAAAACATGACCCGCCATTAAAAAGACAT
>CCMH01000020.1 GCA_000751595.1 Weeksella massiliensis
AGTTAGTGGGATACTACCTAAACAAACTAAATTGCAAAGTATTATGTAACATAAAGCCCGCTATTTGCGGGCTTTTTTGTTTTAATGTTGAAAGACACATCCGTCACTTGGGCTTAATCCTATTATTTCATATAATATCCCATCAATATCTATGTATTTCCCATAATTTCCGGTATAGTTGTACTCTGTATTTTTCTCTACTTCATTGAACTTTGAACAGTCTCTTTTATCAGCAATAGTATTTGTTTTGTAGTAACTGTTGAATGCTTCTGGAATATCGCTTACACATATCTTTTTCAACGTGATAGTGTATACCGTATCTTCTTTTAAATGACAGTTATAGAAAATACCTCGATTGATGATTTGTGCATTACTTTGATTAAAAGGAACTTTGACATTTGCCCTCAAAGTATCTTCACTTCTTATAAATGTGAGTTCGTCATTTACAAAACTTTTGTTTTTAGTTTCCTTGTATTGGTGACCAACATACTGTAATGTCATTTTTTCCTGTGCCTTACAACTAAAGAAGAAAAGGAACATTATTCCATATAATATTAATAGTCTCATGGCACTTTCTTTACAGATTTTAATTGTCCGGTTGGGCTTGATGTAATTTCTGTCGAAGGTATATTAACCCCTCCGATATTTACTGTGGTTTGTTTTGTTGTAGATGTAGCTCCTTGCTGTAATTCAAACTTATTAGCAGAATTATATTCATACATAACAGTTTGAAAACCATTTGAAGCAGCTCCTGTCGCAAAATCAGTTCTTGTGGTAATCGAGCTATCTCCAACCAGTTCTCCGTAAATTTTACCTTCTACACCTAAACTTGCTGCATGAGCAGGAGTAAAACCGCCAGGCTCTTGAATCTCATTTATAAAGTGTCCTATTGCTGCTCCTTGTAAAGCTGTACTTGCGTCTCCTAATTTTTTCAAATCGGCAACGTCTATCTTCATCTCACTATAACTATCTATAAATATTCCTTTATCATCTCCTTTTCCTCCGGTCAATCCTATATTATACGTTGTCGAAGAGTTTATACCATTATCTATTACCTGAGCTAATTCTGCGGATTTAGTTCCAGTAAAGTTAGCATCTGCTCCATCGTTTTGTAATTTCCCTGAAGAATCAACGGAATAATTATTTCCTGTTGAAGCGTGAAGCATTCCAAGGTATGCATCTTGTTCTTTTTTAGTTCCTCCCAAAATAATATCATCCCCAGACATTCCCGTAGGATCTGCATATCGCAAAGGGTTATTATTAAATAATGAATAAGGCGAAGCGGAATAATATGCTTCAGCCAAAGGATCCATCGTTAATGTTCGGACAAAAGCAGGATCATAATTCCTTGCTTCAAAATCGTAGATGTTAAGCCCTAATTCATCCTGCCATTCTTTAGCACCAAACTTATAGAGATAACTACTACACACATTTTTTTTACACTTTATCGAGGACAGTGTTTTTTGACTGTGTATTAAACGCAGTTCAGGTAAATGGTCGGTATGTAGTTTCAGGCAACCCAATTTTTTGTAAAAGATTTCCCCAAAAGTACAAAAAAATACCCCGATTGGTTTTAAAATAAGGATTAAACAATTATCTGTTTGTGATGTGGGTATAAATCTGTGTGGTATTCAGTGAGCTATGCCCAAGAAAACGGGCTATATTTTCAATGCCCATTCCGTTTTCAAGTAAATGGGTTGCAATGCTGTGTCGCAGGATATGAAGCGTTAAACGCTTGCTTTTTATGGTTTTATTTGAGCAGGCTTGTTGCAGGTTTTGCAGTTCTTCGTTGAGTGTTCCCGCAGTGCTGATAAAAAGCCTTTGATGTCCTGTTCTTTGCAGGTTTCGGAAGTTGTAAATATAATGCTCCAATGCTTTGTAAATACCCTCGTTCATCGGGATAATACGGTCTTTGTAGCCTTTGCCCTGCCTGATAAAAATAGTCTTGTTATCAAAATCAATATCACTTATTTGCAGGTTATAGCCCTCTGTTCTTCGCAAGCCACAACCGTAATACAAAACAAAAATCAGTTTGAGTTCTTCCTGTTTTGCCTGCCTGTGCATAAAAGAAAAATGGCTGTACATATCGGGTATTTTTGCCTGTAAAATCCTGATTTCTTCCTGTGTAAAAGGAACGATTTTACTAATGCGTTCTTCTTGGTTTTCTCTTAATTTAAAACGGGGCGGTATCGGTGCATTTTCCATTCCCATTTGGTGTAAAAACTCCAATAACAGGTCTATACCCATAAAATTGTTGTTCAGGTGTGATACACTTAGTCCGCCTGCCCTGCGTTTGTTTGGTCGTGTTTGTAAATAATCAATATACGTGCTGATGTGTTGCCCATTCAAAAGCGTAATTTGTACTATTCTTTGCTCCTGCAACCACTCAAAAAAAGAAGTAGTAGAACATTGGCAGTTGTATAAGGTAGCAGGGCTAAAACCCAACGTATCAAGCCATTTTATATATTCTTCCTGTATCTTATTGTAATGTGGGTTAATCATCTTAAAACGGGTTAAATTGGCTGATGTCGCTGGTAAGCTGTTCCAAATCGTTAGGCAAATAGGCTTCGGTGCTGACAATGGTTTTATGTCCTGCGAGGTATTGGGTTTTTCTTAATCCTTCTGTTTTGAGCCATTGGGTAATGCGTGAAGCCCGTATTAGCTGTATTTTGGTAAAATCGGGTGCAAGGGTTCTTAACTGTTCTGCAAGTGGTTTAAAAACACCTTTTAAAGAGGTCGATGTTGTATTTTTTCTTCCGCTTACAGGCAGGGCAAAAAACAGTCTGTCGCTCTCTTTGCAAAAAGCTAAAAACTGCGGTCGTATGTTTTGGATATAGTGCATTAAAGCCCCGATTTGTGAAGCGTGAAGCGGTAGGGTTCTGTCTTTTGCCCTTATCCTGCCATATATTTTTACCGTTGCTTTTAAAAAATCAATATCGGCAAGGTTAAGACGTTCAAACTCACTCGTTACAAGCCCCTGATATATCAAAAATCCCGTTATTATATAATTCCTTTGTCTGCTTAATTCGTTTTGTAAGCGTTGATTCTTCGGGATATGGCTGTTATCAAAGTTTTTTACAAAAACGGTGTAATAATCGTCATAGAGCTGGTCAAGCTGTTGCGGTGTGTAAATCTTATGTAGCTTGCGGGGATTTGCTCCCCGTATTTTGATAAGAGCAACGGGATTGGAAGCGATACTATCGTTTTTTATCAAAAAGCCAAAATAATGCCGTAAGGCGTACAGTTGGTTTTTACGGGTAATGTTCGCTACTTTCTTACGGTCTTTAAGGTATTCCAAGTAAGCTAAAATGTCCTTTTTCCTGCAATTTTCAATATCTTTTCCATACCACTGTAAAAACTTGTTTACATTAAACAAATAGGCTTCCTGTGTGGTTTTGGTCAGGTCTTTGGCTTGCAGGTATTGTATAAAATTTTTCATAGTACAAGTTTTGGTTTTTGTGTCGTCCTACCGTTAAGCCCTTATGGCTGTTGGGTTTCTGTGTCGGTCATCGGGTTTTGGCTTACTGTCTTACTGCTGTTCGTTGCAAGCGTGTAGTAATATTTTCGGTTCTTCCATTCTCGGTTTAGTTTTCCTTGTTCCCAAAGCGTTTTCAGGTGTCGGGTTTCTGTTACGGAACTTCTTTTGGTTATGGTAGTTATATCGGTTGCTAAATATTCTTTTTGCGGTTCTTGTTCTTCCAATTCCAAAAGGATTTTTAAAGTATGTTCTTCTTTTTCGTCTATTCTTACACGCTGTTTATGTGCTGTCGGTTCTTCCGTTTGCGGTTCTTGCTGTATTGGTTGTTCCTGTTGTGGTTCTTGTTCCTGTTGTTCTTTCGGGGCTTTGCTTTTGTGGTACTCGTTCCACACATTTTTTAAAGTGGCTTGCATATCCTGTTCGATACGGTTTTGCACGTCCGTTTGGCTTCCGAAGTTTGTGAGCTTGTAAATAAATCCCTCTCGGTGTTTGTTTCCTCCGATAACTTGGATATAACTGTATAGCTTTAATTCCTGTAAATAGCGGTTTAGTGTTCTTGGGTTTATCGGTTTTGTTTTGCGTATGTCAAGGGCTGTAAATTGTTGCGTTTTGGCTTCTGCTAAAAACTTGGTAAGCCAATGATAAAAACCCCTTACCGAAGTGCTTAATTCGTCTGCTCTGCGGAACAGGTTATTTTTAAGGAACTTAAACGCTAACTCAATATCGTCAGGGTGTGTTTTTATAAAAATCTCGCCTGTTTCCCTGTCGGCTGTCTGTTCTCTTTGGTGCTGAAAAAAGTATGTGATTACTTCAATAAAATTTAAGAGCAATAAAAACGATTTTCGGGGATAAGCAACGTCTTTGGGCAAATCTATCAATGTCGCATAAGGATTGATAACACTAATATTTTGAAGCGAAGCGATAACGCATTTTAAAAGGTGTTGGGCTTGTGTTATATCTTCGGTCCTTATCTGCCCTGCTTTGCATTTCTTTTGATATTCCATTATTAAAATATCTTGGTTCTGTGTGTGGTTCAGGTACAGACACAAAAAAGGCAGACTTATTTCCTCAAAATTTTTATCGCTGTAAGCACACGCAATCAAACACAATTTTGCAACAACTTCAAAGGTTGTACTATGCAACATTCCGTCTTTGTCTTTGGTGGCTCTCGTGTTTACTAATCGTCCTTGTGATTGAAGCGTTGCCAATGGTTGAAGCATTTGCGTTGTCCATTCCAAATCCTCGATTAAAAGGGCTTTGTTCTGTATCTCGTTGCTGTCAAAATAATACAAAGCGTTTGCGGATATTCTTGTATGAAAACTGTATGTGTTTGGTGGCATACATTCCGAGAGCTTTTGTAAAATGTAGCTTTTTCCAATACCCGATTTTGCAAGGCACAAAACAGAAAACGGATTGCTAAACTTATACGAAGCCAACGACAAAAAGAGAATAACAGCGTTTTCATCTTCGCCCAAAATTCCTGTCGTGTTCAGGTTCTTAATCAGTTCGGGAAGCAGGTTTTTGTTTTTTAAAAACGCTGTTGCTCTTTTTGTGTCGTCTTGGCTTGGCTCAAATGGTTGTGTCTGTTGCTTTCCTGTAAATCTCAACTCCTGCAATCGGTAATCTTCCAACTGCATTGTAAGATTGTGCAGGGTTCGGCTTACCTCGATTAGTTTAAGTTCCCATTTATCGCAAAGCGTTCTTTGCAGTTTATCGGTTTGGTTGTCGTTGTATAAATCCAAAGTCGTGCGGAATGGCGGATAATTTTGGTAAGAAATCCGAAGTGTGCAAACCATTCTTTCCACTTGTGATAAATCCACACCGCCCAAAATATCAACGGTTAAAAAATCATCTTGGTAAGTAATAAATCGGGCGTTGTTAATCTGTAAATTTTGCATATCAAAAAAGGGTTTTTTGAGGACAAAAAACAGAAAAAAACAAAGGCAAAGAAAATTGAATTATTAACAATGAAGAAATGCGGAAATGCCCTATCCGCTTGCATTTGGGCAGTTTTTGAGAGGGCTTTTTTGGTGTTTTTGGGTGGTGGTTTTCTTCGGGATTTTTGGAGTGGTTTTTTGTTGGATTTTGACGTTTTTTGCTCTTATTTTTTGGTTTTTTCGGGGCTTTTTCTCGGACTGTTTTCAGTCCGATATTTTTAATTTTCTCGTGCCTTTTGGCACTCCGTTTTCGTGCCTTTTTTCTTTTCTTTTTTTATTCCTGCTCCGCAGGAAATCGGGGCTTTTTTTGGCGGAAAATCCGCCAATATTTTTTAATGGCTTCGCCATTTTTGGGCTTTTAAAAGTCGCTTTTTTCGGTTTTTCAACCGATGATTTTTTGCTAAAATCGGTTTTGAGTTCCGCAAATTGCGGACAAAATTTTTTCGGGGCTTTTTTTCACTGCAAAGCAGTGATATTTTTTTGTTTTTTAGTCGGCTGAAAGCATTGTAAATTTTAACATTTCGGACATTTTGGCGGTTCTTCTTTTTGGCTGTTTTTAGTCGTGATTTTGGGCTAATTTCCGACTGATTTTTTGCCGATTTTCGGCAAAATTCGGGGGCTTTTTTGCTCCGAAATCGGAGCAATTTTTTCGGAGCTTTTTCTTTTTTACCGCCTTTGGCGGTTCGGGGCTTTTTTCTTTTTCTTTTTTATTCCTGCTTCGCAGGAAACGGGGCTTTTTTTCGCTCCGTTGGAGCGATTATTTTTTGCTTTTAAGGGTTCATTTTCTCGGTTTGGTTTTCGGGATTTTTAGCGGTTGTTTTTCGGCTCTTTTGGGTCGGTTCTGTCGGCTGTTCTGATTTTTGATTTTTCGGGGCTTTTTTTCTTCTTTTTTTGCTGTTTTTTGCTTTGGTTTTTAGGGTTTTCTGCCCTCTCAAAAACTGCCCAAATGCAAGCGGATAGGGCAACGGGAAAAGAAGGAGCAGAAAACAGCGGAAAGCCCCGACAGCAAAGGTATTGAAGCGGTTTCTGCTGATTGTTGATAACTTTTTGATTTGGGGCTTATAATGAAAGAAAAAACCGCCTTTTGAGCGGTTCTTTTTCAATGGTTTGTTATTGTATTACTAATTTTCTTTTCTAATTATTACCCCCTTTGGGATTATTTTGGGTTCAAACTCTCTGTAAAAATATATATTAGTAATATCAGAACAGTTTTTAAGATTATTTATGCCTTTACTCTGTAAAGCATCACTATACATTTCGTTAATTACAAAACAATTTTCTTCGGCATCAGGTTTATAATTGATGTAAATACATTTTGTTATATCTCTAATATTGGATAATTCAAAAAGACTGGTTTTATATTTAACAACCAGCTTTATATCATCACTCCATTTATCTAAACGATAATACTCTGGTCTTTCAGGTTTTAAATGCAGAGTGTCTTTTCCGTTTTCGATTTGAAATACTAATATTTCGTTATCGTTTACAATTACGCTGTCTTCAATAACAATTCTTATATCTTGTGCTTTACAAGAAAAGAATACAAATAAAAACAGTAATGACAAAAAATTACCTTTAATCATAGTGAGTATCTCTTAATGGGCTTTCGCCTTTACTAATGTTTTTAAGTGCCTGATTATGAAACTTAACATTTTCTACTCCCTGACCACTTGATTTGTTAATGTTTCCATTTTTGATAAAATCTAAACCGTGGTCAAGCATTTCGTGAATAAAAACACTACTCTCACTTGGGGTAGTTAATTTTCCTCCCTCACCCTGTATTTGTATAGTGGAAGCGGTTTTTCTATTAATTGCTATATACCCATAAGCCATATTAGTTTTATCAAGTTTTCCTTGTGCCCAAAAGAGAGCTCCGCCTGTATTTTGGGTGTTCAAATCTGCTACATAACCCGTTTTTTGCCATCCTTCTCTCTTAAATCCTCCTTGTCCGTCTGAAACATATTTCCCTTCTTGGTCAAAAACAAATCCAGGCTCATAAATATCTACCGTAAACTGGTCGCTTTCTGCATTTATACGTACGTCTATAATATTATCTCCGTCTATAACATCTTTCAATCCCGAAGCTATTGATTTCTGTTCGTCATTAAACCCTTTACTTGCCTTTTTTAAATCTTTATTTTTATACTGCAACTCTCCCTTTTTATTAAAGGAAAAACCGTGATTTTCTCCTAATTGGTCTGTAATATACCCTAAAATTGTGTTTCGAGTTTCTTCGTCATTAGCGATAACTCTCTTACCGTCGGGGTCTTTAAAATAAACGGGGTTGTTCAGGGAATAATTATAAGGGGAATGTTGATTATATGCTATTGCAAGCGGGTCAATTTGTCCCCAACGTCCAATATCAGGCATATAAAACCTTGCTCCGAAGTCGTAAACATTTAAACCTAACTCATCTTGAAGCTCCTTTCCGCTGTGTTTAAAATTATACGTAGCCGAACC
>CCMH01000021.1 GCA_000751595.1 Weeksella massiliensis
TTTTCCGTTAGCAGAAATTATTCACATAACTTCATAATATTGAACTTTAAAAAATATATTGGACTATTAATACCTTTAATTGTATTACTTGTGTATTTATTACTTGAAAAGAGGGAAATAAAATATCAAACAGTAAATTCTAAAATATCTAAAATTATTGAAGGTCGAGGTGGTTATAATTATTATTATAACAATAATAAATACATCTCAGACGATGAATTAAATTTAGAAAGATATACTAATAAAATAAAAATTAATGATTCAATTTCAATCGATAAATTGAATATTGAAATATATAGAAATCAAAATTTAATATATAAATCAAAAATAAAATAACTTCTGCTAACATACTATTTGCGAAAAAACGGGCTGAAAGTAAACTTTCATCCCATCTTTTTCCACTCGCAAAATTGCTTTTCTTAAAACAATATACTAATTTAGTTTTAGCCAAGCAATTTGCTTGAACGGAACGAACTTGAGCTTTCGCTCAACTTCTCTCCCGTTCTTCGCAAATACTCGGCTCGTTGTGCAACATTCTAAAGAACCTAACTTTGTGTTTAGACTGCGCAAATATTTTATTATTTATTCTAAATAATTTTCGCAAGATTTCTTCAGATCTTAAAAAAACGCTTTAAATGCAAAACGGAAGAGTACGCAAGAAAACGTAGTAAATTTTAAAATAGCGAAAATTAAAAGAACGTCGCACAACATCATTTTTGCGCAAAACGGGTTGAAGGCAAACTTGAAAGGAAATTATTTTTCCGCCTGCAAATTGTTTTTGTTTCGTATTATTTTCTAAATTTATCAAAACAAAAAACAATTAGCGAGTAAGAGCAAAGATTGAGAATCAGTTCATTTTCAGTCCCGTTTTCCGCAAAGACTCGCCCGTTACACGAAAGCTTTCCCAACTCTGCGTATAAATTGAAGAAAAAATACTTTTACATATTAATCATAATTTTGATTATTCTAATTCCAATATTTTATTTCGGAATTATTAATACAATGGTAAGTTTAAAATACGAAACTGATTCTCCAACTGAATGCATATCAAAAATAACTGGTGATAATTTATGTGAATCAATAAGTAATTTGAAAACTTTAATATATACTGATATTGTTATAATTATTTTACTTATTATCTTTAGAAATAAAATCTCAAAAAATGGGATATAAAAAAGTATGTTTAGAATGTAAAATTTCATTCAATCGTGATTTTGATTTAGGTTCAGAACTTTCATATCCTTGTCCTGAATGTGGAAAACCTATGATTTTATTATCTCATAGATTTAGAGCACCGAAAAAAAACGATAAAAAAGCTTGGGAAACAGTTAAGTTTTTAATCCAAAACGGTTTTCCTTTTCAACATATTTACAAGATTGTAGATGGAAAATTAACCAATGAATATGCGGAATTTCCAAACTCTATAAAAGAAGCCGAAGAATTTATTGAAATTTATAAAGATCAAGCTTATAAAAAATAAAGCCATCGTGTAACATCGGCTTGGCAAAATGCGGGGTTAAGTGCTAAATTGAACTTCTCGCCTTTTTTTCCGCCAAAAGTTGTTTGCTTTTGTTTTTTTATTAAATTTACCAAAAGGCTCACAGCTTTGGCTACGTATCGGTCTGAATTGAACTTTCGCTCAACTCAAGCCCGCACTTCGCCAAGCCGCGGCTCGTTAGCGGTCATAGTGCGGGCGACCGTTGCGAACATTGAACGACAGACAAAACAATATGAAGAAAATACTAATAATCAACGGACATCCTGACAAAGAAAGTTACTGCAATGCACTTGCAGAAGCGTATAAGAAAGGTGTTTTGACAACAAATGCTGAACTCAAAGAAATTATAATTGCAGACTTGAAATTCAATCCGAACTTACAATTTGGTTACAGAAAACGAACCGAACTTGAACCCGATTTACTTGAAGCGTGGGACAAAATAAAATGGGCAGACCATTTGGTTTGGGTTTACCCTGTTTGGTGGGCTTCATTTCCCGCAATTATGAAAGGATTTATTGACAGACTTTTTTTGCCGACTTTTGCTTTTCAAAAACGTGAAAACTCACTTTTAGCAAACGGACTTTTAAAAGGTAAATCAGCAAGAATTATTTCTACACTTGACCAACCAGAGTGGTTTTATTGGTTAGTAAATCACAGACCAAGTTATTGGGCAATGAGCAGAAATACTTTGTATTTTTGTGGTGTCCGTAGCATCAAAGCGACAACGATTGGACCAATACGTTTATCAAAACAAGCGTGGCGTGAAAAGTGGTTGACAAAAGTTGAACAATTAGGACAGAAACTAAAATGAAAAAACTACGAACCGCTAACAAGGGTTTTGCAAAATGGCGGGGTTAAGTCTAAATTGAAAGTTTGTGCATTTTAATCCGCAAAAGCCAATTTTATTGGCTTTTTTTCATAAATTAGCAAATAAAAATTGGCTTTTGCTACGTTCCGTCTAAATCGAAACTTTCGGCTTCGATTTTCCGCCACT
>CCMH01000022.1 GCA_000751595.1 Weeksella massiliensis
GCAAAGCCCTTTTCCGTTACCTGCAACCATAAAAGAGAAACAGTAATGAAATTTAATCCATTGACAAAAGAGATTTATACTGACAAAGGCGAATTTGTCAAGACAATGAACTGCCCTTATAAAATGAGTTGGGACAGCTTAGAAACTACAAATTCAACTATGCGTAAATGTGCAAATTGCGACCACTTAATAGTTGACACAGAAGGTCTAACAGATGACAATCTTCTGAAAATAGTTAGACAAAATCCTGAAACTTGTTTAAAAATTGACTTAAATCAACACAACATTAAAATAGTATCAAATGGCATTCTGGGACAGAAATAAAAACTCACAAGGTTTACGTGTTATAAAAACTGCACGTGATGAGAACAGTATAAATAAAGCTGCTAAAAGTGGTCTTTACCCGTTAATAAAAGAAGTCAAACCTTCTGACAAGATCCGTTCAAAATATTCAGTTGTTCAACATAAGCTAACAGGGGAAATTAAAATTTTAGGTGATTATAGGTGGAATGACCTTGAAGAATATGAAGTGGTAATTGATTGGACATTTTACTACCCTCATAGTTTCAAGTCACCATTTGCAGCTTACTTAATACCCAAAGACATACAAATTGGTGAAAGAGTTTTCATAGAAGACTTAATTGAAGATTTTATTGGTGCAAGTTGGAACCAAGGCGACACCTACCGACTTGAAAGCTGCGAAGCTATTTGGAATGGAACAGATTTAGAAATTCAATATGACCCAAGAACAAACCGTTCAGACTTTATTGGATAGAAGAATGGCAGCAGGTAACAACCGTTTGCCGCAATGGGGGCTGACGTGGTTAAATTAAGTGCAGTGCTTCTATCAACATTTGTGCTTGGTTGACAGTGTAGTGCTCCGAAATCCCCCACTGCGGCAAGCGGCAAAACGTTATGCGTCAGTTTAATCCAAACAAGAAACGAATATGAAATATTTACTTTTATCATTTCTTTTAATCTTTACTACACTTGGTTTTGGACAAAATAAAAATAATCAGGAATTAGGATTGAAATCTGAAAGTGATAAGTGGATTGAAAATTTAGAAAAAATTGATTCTAAAGAAATGCAAATTCATTTAATAAAAGAAAAAATAAAACAAGACTCAATTATTAACTTTAAAAGCATATCTGATAAAATTGTAATAAAAGTAGAGGATGGTGAAAACATAAATGACGCATTAAGAAAGCAATCTAAATGTAAAATAATGTTTGTTCTTTTTCAAAAAAATGTTGGTCACTTACTTGACTTAAACCAATACCCTAATTATTCAGTTATTTTAAAATATTTAACAAACGAAACAATAAATTCAATCGAAATTCTAAAAAATGAAAATGCAACTTCTCTTTATGGAAGTCGAGCAATCTGTGGAGTAGTTATACTTAAAAGTAACGACAGAAAATTAAAAAAACTAATAAAGAAAAGTTTGCGGAATAAAAAACCGACCGCATAACAAGGGTTTTGCAAAATGGCGGAGTAACGGCTAAGTTGAAAATTTGTGCTTCGTAATCCGCAAAAGCCAATTTTATTGGCTTTTTTTGTAATTTAGCAAATAGAAATTGGCTTTTGCTACGTGTCGTCTAAATCGAAACTTTTCGCTTCGATTTTCCGCCACT
>CCMH01000023.1 GCA_000751595.1 Weeksella massiliensis
GCAAATACTCGGCTCGTTAGCCGTCATTTTAATAAAAACTACATACAAAATGGAAATTCCACAAGAAAGACAAATTCACAATCACGCTATGAATTATGAAAATTATTTATCCAGAGCATTTAAATATGACTTGAATATTAATCGCGCTCATAAACAAGAATTTATAAATTTAGTTAATGCTGAATTAGGAAAAAAAATGTCTTTTCTACCCAATTATGATACTCAATTGGAAAATGTAATTAACCGTTTAAATCTTGCAACTGAAATTTTCATTTCGAAATCAAAAGATAATCACCAAATAAAGTTTTTAGAAGATTTACAGAAGGAAATACTATCAATAAATTCTTATAAAAACATTCCTGAAATTGTTCTGCGTGGAATTGAACTAACAAAAAATTTTATCTAAAGAATATGAAATCAATATTAATCATTGGTGCCAGTAACGCCGGTAAATCTACCACTGCTAGAGAAGTATGCAAAAGGCTTAAACCAACAAAAGTATACAAACTTAAAGCGGATAAAAACGATTTAATACAAAGTCAAATAAATATTTCAACTGTTGATAACATCTTTAATGACACATTCATTATTGAAGTAAAAAACAAACTAATTCTTGTTGTTTCAGGTGCGCCGACAGAACAAAATATAAAAATTACAATACTTATAAAAATTTGCATTGAAATTGGAATAGATATTTCATTTGCATTGGTTTTTATGAGAAGTTTCGAGAAGAGAAATGGATTTTCTACACAAAATGAACTTGAAAAATTATCTGAAATTATTTATACAGAAAAAATTTATAGAATTAATGGCGATTTTGAAAATAGTGAGGAGTGGAACAAAAGAGTTAATAAAATTGTGGAATTGATTAACGACAATATATAAAAAAACGACGGCTAACATGGGTTTTGCAAGATGCGGGGTTGAATGAAATCTTAGAAAGTTTTGAGAAAATACCCGCAAAAAACTTTTCCATTTTTTAGTTTTTTCCTAATTTTAAAAAATGGAAAAAGTTTTTGCTAGCTCTCGGTTCTCCTCTCCACTTTCCGTTGCAGTAGCCCGCACCTCGCAAAGCCCCTTTCCGTTATGCGACATTTTATCAAAAGCGTATGTTCAAACAAATTTTAATAATCGGAATAATATTTTTTTCTCTAATTTCTTGTAATGAAAATTTTGAAAAACTTCCTGAGAAATATCGAAGTGATGAATATTTATTAAAGCAGATAAAACCAAACTCTAAAATTGAATATTGGCAGATTGATTATGTTACTGGGTTTTCTCCTGACAAAATATTTTCAAGTGGAAATCTAAATCTATCAAAGGAAATTCCACTTCCTAAAAATCAAAATTTGGGAGGATTTTTCACAGGTTGCCAACCTTTATACTGCAATTATAGAATTCTCTATATTGAGAATAACAAATGGAATTTTGTTCAAGATAAAGATGAATTAACAAAATTTATCGGAAAAATAGACAATGAATTTGAAGCGTTTTTAATTGCAAGAATTAACGATTATAATATTGATTCAAAATCGCAAGGAAATGGCTTTAAAAAAACTGATTATGGTTACAAATTGAAAGTAATGATTTATAATAGTTGTCCTGAAACTAAACAGAGTTTCATTGTTACTGTTGATAAAAATGGAAAACTGAGTAAATTAAAAGATTTAGGTTATTATTTACAAAGTGGGGATTGCATTGTGTATTAAAAAAACGTCGCATAACATAGTATTTGCAAAAGGCGGGGTTGAATATATAATAGAAAAACCCGATTCATTTAGTCGCAACTTGCTTTTCATATTGTATTTTTTTGTAATTTAACAATCTGAAAAAGCAATTTGCTTCGTTCGGTCGAAATTGAACTTGCAGTTAAATTTAGCCCGCCCTTCGCAAATACTTTTTCCGTTATGCGACACCCTGTTTGAACAGTCGTACCAAAATTCAACAAAAGAAAGAAAGATGAACGAGACTGCCAACGCTTCAAAAAAACAAAAGAGGTGCAACCAACCACACCAAGCTAACGCATTGCACCACATTTGTTTTTTTGCCAACAGCACAACTAAACACAATCAATATTTTGTACAACTATGTTTGAAAAAGGACAAAGAATTTACTTAATTACAGACAAAAATAAAAGAGGGAGAGTCAACGATTTTCCATCAGAAGGCGTTTGCGAAATTATTTGGGACAATGGAGATATTGAAACACTTAGGCAAAGTACAATTCAAAACGAAATAATAACTCAAACACCTTGGGAAAAACTATCAAAAAACGAATTTAACGATTATAAAAACTTTACTATTTCGTCAATCATTAACAAAGTTAGAAATACAAGTGCAAATACGATTTCAACTTTAAAAGCATCAAAAACAATTTTTAAACCATATCAATTTATTCCACTATTGAAGCTATTAAATTCGGATAATAAAAGAATTATTGTAGCAGATGAAGTTGGTTTGGGTAAAACTATTTCAGCAGGTCATATAGTCTTAGAACTTGCCGCAAGAGGAGAATTAAATAGTTTGTTGGTTGTTTGCCTAAATTCAATTCAAGAAAAATGGATTGACGAATTACAAAACAAATTTAATGTCCGAATTGATAGATTTGAAAAAATACAAGATTTCAAAACAGCTTTACAAAATGCACAAGAACACAACGATAAAATTTTCGGTGTAATTAACTATGACAAGTTTAGACAAAGAAAAAACGTTGAATACTTTGAAAACAATGCCATTAGTTTTGATTTAATGATTTTTGATGAAGTTCACACTTTACGAAATGACACAAATGCACGTAAATCATTAAAGCCCTTTACTGATTTGTCAAAATCAATAGTGATGCTCACTGCAACACCCATTATGACGAGTTTGGAAAATCTTTATAGCTTAGTAAGGCTTTTGGATGAAGACAATTATTCAAATTATCAAATTTTCCAAAATGCAATCAATATCAATAAACCATTTATACGAGCATACAATCAATTAAGTGCCGGTGCCGGTATTTCAGTAAAAGAAATTGCGGAAGATTTGAAAAACGCAGAAGTGGAAAATGTATTTAAGTATGGAAATGATGAATTTATCACTAAAGTTCCACTAAGAGAAGTTTTAGCTGATGACGATTTGTATCATCGCATTATTCGGGAATTGGAAAGTATTGAGACAATGACAGTATCTAAAAAAGTTCATCTACAAGAAATGCTTATCAATCTAAACTCACTAAATCATTTTTACACAAGAACAACAAAAAAAGAAGTATTAACGGAGGGCAATATTGTGCAACGAAATGCCAACGTGATTGAAATTGAAATGAATGGCGATGAAGTAGAAATTTACAATTCAGTAATGAATGAAGTAAATGAAGATATTGGTGGAATACAAATTAAAAGAAAATACGCAAGTTCTTTGTTTGCAGATAATTATACAGAAGAACAATATTCCAAAGGCATTAACGACATTAATTTTAATGATAAGAAATATAAAACTTTACTTGAAATAATTAGTAATCAAGAAAATAATAAAATAATAGTTTTTGCATTTTTTAGAAAAACTCTAATGTATTTGAAAAATCGTCTTCTAAATGACGGATTTAAAGCAGATCTAATTTTTGGAGGCATTGATATGACCGAAAGAAATAAGATTATAGATGGTTTCAAAAACAATGAATTTCAAATACTTTTATCATCGGAAGTCGGAAGTACAGGTCTCGATATGCAGTTCTGTGACAGAATGGTAAATTATGATTTGCCTTGGAATCCAATGGTTGTTGAACAAAGAATTGGTCGCATTGATAGAATTGGACAACAATCGGAAATCATTAATATTTTCAATTTCATATACAAAAATACAATCGAAGAACAGATTTATACTAGACTATTTAACAGAATAGGTTTGTTTAAAGAAGCTCTTGGGAATTTAGATGAAATTCTGGGCGAAACAGAAAAATATATTGAAGGCGAAATCCAAAAATTATACAAGGAGAATTTATCCAAAACCGAAATCAATGAACGTTTAAACAGAATTGCTGAAGCGTATGAACGAAATAAGTTAGACTTGCACAAAATTGATGAGGGATTAAAAGATTCGTTTTCAAATGACCTATATTTTGAAAATGAAATCAGAGCAATTGAAAAAAACAAACAATACCTTACTGAAACTGATTTAGTTGAATTTATAGAACGCATAATTGCGAATAAACTAACAACCTTTACTTTTGTACAAGGCAAAGAGAATAAGTTGATTTTTGAAATTACTCAACCCAATGAAGATGATGTTTTTGATTTTATTGAAGAATATTATGACAAATACAATATCGAATTAAGCAATATTTTCAAAACATTTAAAATAAGAAATAGAGGAAAGTTAATTAAATGTACATTTAATCAAGACTTTGCTTTTAGTAACAAAAATGTTGAATATATATCTGCATATCACCCGTTCATAAATGCTATTTCAAACTATTTCCACAAAGAAAAATTAGACCGAAATACCGTTTTCAGATATGCTTTGAACAAAAATAAAATTGCTAAAAAAGACTTCAATAATAATTATAAAAATGGGTTCTACTTTTTGATTAAATACGATTTTGAAGTAAAGAAAATAATAAATGGTAGAAATTCAACTTTTACATATTTAAAATCATTAGCAATAGATTTAAACGGTAACGAATTTACAGCCCTTGAAGATAAAGAAAGCGATTATTTTGCTTCAATTTGCCAAGAATACAAAAGCTATCTTCCTGAAGAAGGAATAATTACATTTAGCGATGAATTGATAAATGAGCTTAAGCGAATATTCACTGAATATGTATTGAATGAAAAAGATGTTTTAGAAGAAAATGAAAGACTAAAATTTGAATCAGAATTGGCACGTAAAACCAAACAGGAAATTTATGATATTGATAAAAAAATTGTCAAAGAAACAGAAAGACTTGAAAAAGAAAAATTAAGAGCAATACAGCTTACAGAAAGTAAAAGTAGAAATTTGGTTGGTGCGATTACATCAACAATCAATGAATTAAAAAAAAGAAAAGAAAAGTTAGAAAAGTTAAATCAGGAATCAAAAATATCAGTTACGAGTAAATTGATTTCATTAAATTTTGTGTATTTGTATGGCTAATTATCATATAGGTCTTGACTTTGGAACATCACAAACCAAAGTTTGTTTGCTTAACAAAGATTCTGATGTACGAGAGTTTTTGAAATTTGACAATAACAGTTATTTTCTTCCAAGTTTAATTGTGAAGAAACAAGATAATACTTTTTCCTACGGAAATGAAAATGTAAACGGTATTAAATATCGATATTTCAAGATGGCAGCTGCTGAAGATGAAGATTTAATTCAAGTTACCAATGAGAATTTAGAAGGTAATTTAGAAAACGGGACGATCGACGATTTTAGAAAATACTCTACTAATTATGATATTAAACCAGAAATTTTAGTAGTTCTTTACCTGACCTATATTTATCTATTAATCAAACAAAAAAAACGCTCTCAAAACACACAAAATGTAGGTGGACTTCTTGGTAGATTAGCAGGAAATAATACTACAACTCAAAATACTTTTTCTATCAATTTGGGTATACCAACGGAATGGAATAATCCTAACCACATCAAAAGAAGAATTAAATTTCAAAGTTTATTAATAACTTCAATTGAGCTAGCAAATCAATTTGATGAATTAGATACTTTTCTAAAAGCACAAGAAGAAGATTTACTAAATAAAATTTCAATAATTAACAAAACTCATTTAGCCGAGATAAATGACAAATCAGAAAGTGAAAAAGAAGATTTAATCAAAAAACTGCTAAATGAATATAAATTATCAGTTTTCCCTGAATCAGCAGCTGGGGTAAACTATCTACTAAGGACACAACGTTTAGCAAATGGTTCTTATGCTACGCTTGACATTGGTGCTGGAACATCCGATATAGCAATTTTTGAGGTGGAAAATAATAATTTGAATGAATATTATTGCTCTGAATCTGTAGAAATTGCTTCTAATGATTTTTATAGAGAATATGCCAAACAATTCTATCAAAAGGAAGTTGTGACATTTGAAGAAATTAAAGAGATTGAAGGCATAGTAAGAGATGTAAATTTTGAAAGACCTTACTTTTATCGAACAATTATTAATATTGTTAGAGGTTTTCAAAATAGGAAAGGAATTGAATTTACAATTTTTAAAACATTTTTCCGAAATTATTACAAGCCTTTGCATCAAACAAATCAAGTTAAAGCCTTTAATGTAAAAAATAACGTTTTGCACCAAAAACCAATCATAGTTTTTGGTGGAGGTGCAAATCTTGAAGGTTTTTGTTCAGGAAATTATTGCTTTTATCAGGGCAATAATCCTTATGGAAATCACGACCGGTTTTTTGAAGCCAAACCTATTACAGATTTTGTAAATCAAGTGGATATTTTTGATGAAGATGGAGAAGTTAAGAACTATATCAACTTGTTGATCCTTGCCCTTGGATTAACTTATGAAGGAAATGATATACGCTTTGCTCTGACAGACAATTATGTTCCGGCATTGCATATTAAAGATATTGACAAATATTTTTACTATGATTTACAAGATGCAGTGTATAAGTGAGTTAATAGCTAACTTGAGTGAAAGATAAGGGCGATCGCATAACAAACGCTTGGCAAAAGTGACGGTTTCATACTATGTATAAAGTTTTTTCGTAAATTTGAATTTCGTGCTTCATTTGAAGTTTGGTGCTAAAAGTCGCCACCTTCGCCAACACCTATACGTTATGTGCCATTCGAGATGAACGCTCATACAAAAAACAACTTCCGAAAAAAATAATTAAATTTGTCATTATAACAAAAGAATGAATAATGGAAATATTAGGAAATAACAATCACAAAATATTTTTTGGAGATGCAATTGAAGCTCTAAAAAGCATTCCTGATGCTTCTGTCGACTTGATTTTTGCAGACCCACCTTATAATATTGGGAAAAACTTTAACGGACATATCGAAAAATGGAAAACTGAAGAGGCATATCTTGAATGGTGTTATGAATGGTTAGATTTATGTATCCAAAAACTAAAACCAAACGGAAGTTTTTATGTAATGACAGCCACTCAATTTATGCCATATTTTGATATTTTTTTACGTAATAAATTAACTATACTTTCTCGCTTGGTTTGGTCTTATGATAGTTCAGGTGTTCAAGCTAAAAAATATTTTGGCTCAATGTATGAACCGATTTTATTCTGTGTAAAGGACAAAAAAGATTATACTTTTAACTCTGATAAAATTTTAGTTGAAGCAAAAACAGGAGCAAAAAGAAAACTCATAGACTACAGAAAAGCTGTACCAACTGTTTACAATTCTGAAAAAGTACCAGGAAATGTTTGGGAATTTCCGAGAGTTCGTTATCGTATGGACGAATATGAAAATCACCCAACACAAAAACCAATTGCTTTATTGGAAAGAATAATCAAAGCAAGTTCAAATGAAGGAGATTTAGTATTAGACCCATTTTCTGGAACTTTCACAACTTGTTTCGTAGCTAAAGAATTAGGTAGAAAATCTATCGGAGTAGAATTACAGGATGAATATGTAAAAATTGGATTGAGGAGATTGCAATTAGCTGAAGAATTTAATGGCGAAAAATTAGAAAAAGGAATCAGAACATTTGAAACAAAAAAATTAGAGAATAAAAATCAACAAACACTTTTTGAACCCAATGGAACATACATTCACAGTAAAAATTAAACAAGTTTTAGAAAGAAATTTTGGAGAACTTTCACAAGATATTTTTGCAAATAGTCAATTAGTTCAATATATAAACCTTAAAACACGTTCTGCAAATAGGGGTTCAAAAGCAAGGTCAAGTTTCGCTAACTTGTATGCAATCTATGTTATTGTAGAGGATTACATAGCGAATGGATTTCACCAGAATAGTGAATATGTTAATTATGAAGGAGCGTTATTCAACAAACTTTTTACACGACAAAGAGAATTACCTTTTGGAGGTTCATTGCAAAATCACGCATTGAACAACAGAATGAATTCAGAATTTCAAAAGTTCTTCCCAAATTCTGAATACGTTCCAATTATAAGAAACCTTGAAACGAAAAGATATTGGATTAACGAAAATTTGTTGAAATTTAACATAGGTAAGCAATCATATAATCTTGCTCAATCCATTATTGAAATCATTGATGAGTACGTAAAAACCAAACAAGACGCATTTCAACGTTTTATTCAAAGTACAGAAGAACTTCAGCAAATCGGAGAAACAACACCTGAAAAAGTTAAAGAATTTATAATTGGATTGTTAGCGCCAAATGTTGATGCAAGACTTTTTGAAATTGTTAGTTATTCCATTTTAAAATACTACTATCATGACCAAAAAATCATTTGGGGATATGAAATAGAAAACTTAAATACTGAAAATTTAAAACTGTATAAAACGGGGAGAACAAACGCAAATGATGGAGGAATAGATTTTGTTATGAAGCCCTTAGGTCGGTTCTTCCAAGTAACAGAAACATTAGATTTCAAAAAGTATTTTTTAGACATTGATAAAATTCAGAAATACCCAATCAGTTTTGTAATAAAATCAATCGAAGAAGAAAATGTTCTATTAAGTAAAATCAAAGATAATGCAAGTAAAACATATCCTGTAAACGCTATTGTTGAAAGATATATGCAAAGTATTGAAGAAATCATTAACATTCCTATCTTAAGTGAACGATTTAACGAAGTAACTAAAAATGGCTATTTAAAATCTATTCTTGACGAAATAGTTGTTCAAAGTAAAGTAGAATTTAATTACACAGACGAGGACGAAGAATAACGAACGGCACATAACATGGTATTGCCAAAAGCGGGGCTGAAGGAATTCTATTGAACTTTTTTGCTATATTTGAACTTTGGTATTTCTATTGAAGTTCGGTGCTAAAAATCCCCGCCTTCGGCAATACCCAAACCGTTATAGGGCATTTTAAAACCAACATCGTGCTAACAACAAACAGTGAACATAAAGACAGACATAAGAACGCTCTATAATCCTGCTCAACCGACAGTCAGACAATCGGCTGACAACGTAACCTATTGCGAATTTCTGCCCGACATCGGACTGCGACCTTTCATCTATTGTTATTGGCAACTCAAAACCACACAAGAACTTACCGAAGCATTTAATTATCGTGTTGTCGCTGATGGTTGTATTGATATTTACTTTGAACTCAACAATCCACAGGAGAATTATGTAATGGGTTTCTGTAAAAAGTTCACAGAATTTCCACTTGACAACACTTTCAATTATGTTGGTGTTCGCTTTTTGCCGACAATGTTTCCGCAAATTTTCAAAATAAATGCAATGGAATTAAGCAACCGATATGAACATTTACAATCGGTTGTTCCACATTTGTCCGACTTTATTTCCAATCATTTCAACGACATACAAAAGCACGAAGAAATTAAAAAAATATTTGACAATTATTTCCTCAACCTAATTGCTAAAACAACCATTGACAACGACAACAGACTGTACGGAGCAATGGAAGTTATTCTGAAAAATTATGGTGTGATAGACATCGAAAAGGATTTGGATACAGGCATTAGTTCCAGACAACTTCGGAGACTTTTTGAGTTTTACATTGGTGACACCGCCAAAACATTCAGCAAAGTTGTCCGCTTTCAGAATATTCTGAAAGCCAAACCGTCAAGCCAAAGTTTACGACAAAACAAATTATTTTTTGACGCGGGCTATTACGACCAATCACACTTTATAAAAGAGTTCAAAAACTTCTATGGTGTTACACCAAGTAAAGCGTTCGGCAGATGAACTTGTCCGATTTTTACTATTCTATAAATTTCGCTTGTATGAACTTTGTACCGTTAATCAAATTCACAAACAATGAAGCGAATAACCTTAATCCTTACAACCTTATGCCTTATGGCAACAGGCTGTTCACAAACAAAAACAAGTTCAACAATTAAAAATCAAAACAAGATGAAATTAAATGCAGGTATCATAACCGAAAAATTAACAGAAACAAAAGCGTTTTATACCGAAACATTGGGTTTTGGTATTACATTTGAAAATGAGTTTTACCTTTTGTTACACACGCCAAACCACGAAGCCGAAATCAGTTTTTTACTACCCAACCACCCAAGTCAGCAACCGTTTTTTCAAGCACCTTTTCAAAATCAAGGTGTTTACTTGACCATTGAAGTAGATGACGTGGATCGCATTTACCAAGAACTAAAACAAAAAGGCGTTGAAATCAAAATTGATATTCGCAACGAGCCTTGGGGAGACAGGCATTTTGCCATTCAAGACCCAAATGGTGTTGGTATTGACATTGTAAAATATTCGCCACCGCAAGAGTAATGAAAAATAATCTGAAAGGAGCAAAAAATATCGGTGTAACTATTGAGAAACGCTTAAACGAAATAGACGTTTTCTCACTTGCCGACTTGTCGGAAATGACACCCGTAAAAGCGTATCAAGCAATTTGCGAACAACATAACGACAAAACAATTCCTGTCTGTTATTATCTCTATTCTTTGCAAGGTGCATTACTTGACTTGCATTGGAACGACTTACCCGAAAACCTAAAAAAGGATTTGCTGAAACAAGTTGGAAAATAAAAACGCCCTATAACAAAGGCTTGGCGAAATGCGGGGTTAACTGCTAAGTTGAACTTTTGTGCTTATTAAGTCGCCAAAAGCC
>CCMH01000024.1 GCA_000751595.1 Weeksella massiliensis
CCGTTAGCAGAAATTTTATAAAAACTATCGTCTTAAAAGAGTGAAAAATAACTATAAAAGATTTTTATCAATGAATAAATTTTTATATTTTTATCCAAACTATAAAATTAAAAAAAACGAAAAAGACATTTAATTTAGTATTGCTATTTGTATGCTTTATTACTTTAAGTTCGTTTGAAAAGCAAAAACCATTTGATGGAAAACCAACTTTTGTATTTCAGAGTTCTTGCGACGCAAGTCAAAATCTTGACGAAACTTGTAGAAGTTTTATTGGAAGATGTAGAAAAGGTGGAATTAATTCAGAATTCCCAGGTCAATTCTATGATGTAAAAATTAGAGAAGTAAAAAATGGCACCTCTGCGGATCACAAAAAGGCTTGGAAATTATTAAATGACAACAGATTTAAAAAATAATATTATGAAAAAATATTTCGGAATAGTTCTTTTGAGAACCAAAAATGAAACGACGAATAACTGCAGTTTTGAGGAGACATATTTGTCTATAAAGTCACAAAATATAGATGAAGCAAGGACTGTTTTAGAAGAATATGGAAAATCTTGTGAAACTACCTACAAAAATCAGAATGAAGATGTAATTGTTGTAAATTTTGAAAAAATAATTGATGTTAACGAATTTTTGAGGGAAGAAACACAAGAAAAATATCAAGAATTATATTCAAGAAATTTTCAAGATATAGAGTCATATTCTAAGTTTGAAAAACTTTATAGCCAATAAAAAAACTTCTGCTAACATCGGTTTTGCAAAAGCGGGGGTGAAGTTCCCTTGCGGTGAAAGTTTTGTAAAATTTATCCGCAAAAAACCATTTCGTTTTTTTTATTTTTTGTAATTTTGAAAAAACGAAAATAGTTTTTGCTCAGTTCGGTTTTTAATAGAAAGTTTCGGCTTTCTTAGCCCCGCCTTCGCAAAGCCGTTTCCCGTTA
>CCMH01000025.1 GCA_000751595.1 Weeksella massiliensis
GCCAATTTGCCAAACGTTATGCGACATTTTATGAAAAAAGCCGTTAAAATGAGTACTAAAATTTTAATCCTTATCTTTTCCTTATTCCTTTTTCAATCCTGTGAATTTTTGAATCAACTGAAATCAGATATTGAATTAACTAAGAAAATTGAAAACAAATATGAAATTGAGAAAAGACCTGTAAATCTAAAAGAAATCACCGATTTTGACTGGGACACATATACTATTTTATATCCATATACGAATGTTAAAGATTATGCAAAAACAAAGAATCTAAATTTGACAAATATTTACCAAAATGGCATTTCGTATAGTGATTATTTTGAACTTTTAGTTTTTATAAAAGATAATAAATCCGTTAAAATTTGTGAATTGAGAAAATTTACTCCTATTTCTGAAAATTACCGATTACAATAAATGGAAATATATAACAAAAAAAACGTCGCATAACATAGTATTGGCAAAATGCGGGAAGAAGGAAAAGTTGAAAGTTTTGAAATACTTATCCGCCGCTGCTTTTTCGTATTGATTATTTTCTTAATTTAACAATCCGAAAAAAGCATCGGCTCTGCTTGGTCGAAATTGAACTTTTCATCCAATTTTGCCCGCACTTCGCCAATACTTTTTCCGTTACCTGCAATTATTCAATGAAAAACGTTCAAAAAATTTTAGTAATTTCTACGATATTACTCATACTAATTTACATTTATCAGCTAACTGAATTAACCGGAGGATTTTTCTTTTCGAGTACATTTTATGCAATAATAATCACAATATTTATAACGATTTGCATAACTGTATTTACTTATTTATCAAAATTTATCTTTAAAAACAGCAATTACATAATTAGGCTTACATCTGTTTCAATAATTATCTTAGCAATTACAATCTATAAATTATATTCACCAACTTTAAAAATTATTGTTCCTAAAAATTATTCAGGCGAAGTAAATTTAGTATTATCTAGCTTAGAACATAATGAACTTAATATTGACAAAAATGGTCTTGGTTACATTACTAAATGGACATTTGAAAAAACATATACGAGACCAAAAGTTTATGATTCAGAAGGTAATAATTTAAATCACTTATTGTTAAGTTATGACAATAATAAATTTTGGGGTAAATCAATAGGAACAGGAAACACTATAAAAAGTTTAAGCTTTGAAATAGCTAAAGATACTTTACAAAAAGAAAGAACTCATATTTCAAATTGGTTAGAAAATGTTGATATGAACAAAGTTTACCTTGAAGATCCGACGAAACAACCAGATAATATATTAGAAGTTAAAATAAAATAACTGCAGGTAACATCATTTTTGCGCAAAACGGTTTGAAGGCAAACTTGAAAGGAAATTATTTTCCGCCTGCAAATTGTTTTTGTTTCGCTTTATTTTCTAAATTTATCAAAACAAAAAACAATTCGCGAGTAGGAGCAAGGTTTGAGAATCAGCTCATTTTCAGTACCGTTCTCCGCAAAGACTCGCCCGTTATATGCCATATTACACCAAAACTCGTCTGAATTATACAAAATGAACTATGTTTAACTTTTTTAAACCTAAACCAAAAAATCAAATTGAAATGGAAGTTTCGGGAATAAATCCTGAAACAAACAATGAATTTCTATTCTATAATTTTATCGAAAATACACCAAACTATATTCTTGAACCTTGGCTAAAAAAAGCAAAACAAGTTGGTTATAAAGTAAAACCTCAATACGAACAAGCGATTTTGCAAAAATTGAAATTTAATCAATTTAAAAATCCTCATACATTCCCTGAGTACTTTGAAAATAAATTTGATTTTATTGCTATTGACTTTGAGACAGCAAATAACAGTAGATTAAGTGCTTGTGCAATCGGATTATGCTTCGTGAAAAATGACACAATAGTTTATTCGACAAAACACTATATAAATCCACCAAAATCAGAAAAGTTTTTAAAAACTCATACTTCAATACACGGAATTTCATATGAAGATGTAGAATTTTCCCTTAATTTTCAAGAATTATGGGAAGACGAACTTTCTAAATATCTTTCATCTAATTTATTAATTTTTCATAATGCGAGTATGGACTTGAGTGTTTTGAAAAATCTATATGAACATTATAATTTAAAACCATATGTCATAAGTTATATTGACACAATGTTATTTGCAGATAAACTTGGGATGCCTAAAAAAATAAAAGATTTAGCAGAGAGTTTGGACTTAGAAGTAACAAATCATCACGACCCAGAATTCGATGCAAAACTTTGTGCTTTAATATTTGGCGAATTGACTGACAAGTATCCAAGTTATCAAGAACTAATAAGAAAAATTGATGACCAGCCTAAAACAAATAATAATTATTTCAATCAACCAAGTGAAGATGTTTTAGAAGAAAATGAAGAGCATTTATCAAATTATCAAATAACTCAAAACGAACTTGAAAACATTGATTTAATAGGAAAAGGAATAGTTATTACGGGCAACTTTTCAATAGAAAGAGAAGAAATAAAAACTTTTCTAATGAAAATTGGTGGACAAATAAAATCAGGAATAACAGGTAAAGTAGATTTTGTTTTTGCAGGTGAAGATTGTGGTTGGTCAAAAATCCAAAAAATAAACGACTTAAACCAATCAAAAAAAGCAAACATTAGAATTTTAAACGAAGCTGACTTAAATTATCTTATCAAAAAATACGGCATATAACATCGCATTGGCAAAATGGCGGGTTAAGTGCCAAACTCAACTTTTGTGCATTTTATTCCGCCGAATGTGTTCCACATTCAGCTTTTTTTAATAATTTAGCTTCTGTGGAAACACATCGGC
>CCMH01000026.1 GCA_000751595.1 Weeksella massiliensis
CGGAGCAGTCCAAATGTTTTTGAGATGGCAGCAACGGAAACCATAACGAGCATCATCTTGATTAAGCTCATTAGGGTTAGCCTCGGTACGGTCAGGCATCCACGGCGCTTTAAAATAGTTGTTATAGATATTCAAATAACCCTGAAACAAATGCTTAGGGATTTTATTGGTATCAGGGTTAATCGTGCCAAGAAAAGCGGCATGGTCAATATAACCAGTAGTGTTAACAGTCGGGAGAGGAGTGGCATTAACACCATCCTTCATGAACTTAATCCACTGTTCACCATAAACGTGACGATGAGGGACATAAAAAGTAAAAATGTCTACAGTAGAGTCAATAGCAAGGCCACGACGCAATGGAGAAAGACGGAGAGCGCCAACGGCGTCCATCTCGAAGGAGTCGCCAGCGATAACCGGAGTAGTTGAAATGGTAATAAGACGACCAATCTGACCAGCAAGGAAGCCAAGATGGGAAAGGTCATGCGGCATACGCTCGGCGCCAGTTTGAATATTAGACATAATTTATCCTCAAGTAAGGGGCCGAAGCCCCTGCAATTAAAATTGTTGACCACCTACATACCAAAGACGAGCGCCTTTACGCTTGCCTTTAGTACCTCGCAACGGCTGCGGACGACCAGGGCGAGCGCCAGAACGTTTTTTACCTTTAGACATTACATCACTCCTTCTGCACGTAATTTTTGACGCACGTTTTCTTCTGCGTCAGTAAGAACGTCAGTGTTTCCTGCGCGTACACGCAAGGTAAACGCGAACAATTCAGCGGCTTTAACCGGACGCTCGACGCCATTAATAATGTTTTCCGTAAATTCAGCGCCTTCCATGATGAGACAGGCCGTTTGAATGTTGACGGGATGAACATAATAAGCAATGACGGCAGCAATAAACTCAACAGGAGCAGGAAAGCGAGGGTATCCTACAAAGTCCAGCGTACCATAAACGCAAGCCTCAACGCAGCGACGAGCACGAGAGCGGTCAGTAGCAATCCAAACTTTGTTACTCGTCAGAAAATCGAAATCATCTTCGGTTAAATCCAAAACGGCAGAAGCCTGAATGAGCTTAATAGAGGCCAAAGCGGTCTGGAAACGTACGGATTGTTCAGTAACTTGACTCATGATTTCTTACCTATTAGTGGTTGAACAGCATCGGACTCAGATAGTAATCCACGCTCTTTTAAAATGTCAACAAGAGAATCTCTACCATGAACAAAATGTGACTCATATCTAAACCAGTCCTTGACGAACGTGCCAAGCATATTAAGCCACTTCTCCTCATCCAACGCGTCAGTTTTTGACAGAATCGTTAGTTGATGGCGAAAGGTCGCAAAGTAAGAGCTTCTCGAGCTGCGCAAGGATAGGTCGAATTTTCTCATTTTCCGCCAGCAGTCCACTTCGATTTAATTCGTAAACAAGCAGTAGTAATTCCTGCTTTATCAAGATAATTTTTCGACTCATCAGAAATATCCGAAAGTGTTAACTTCTGCGTCATGGAAGCGATAAAACTCTGCAGGTTGGATACGCCAATCATTTTTATCGAAGCGCGCATAAATTTGAGCAGATTTGTCGTCACAGGTTGCGCCGCCAAAACGTCGGCTACAGTAACTTTTCCCAGCCTCAATCTCATCTCTCTTTTTGCGTTCTGCTTCAATATCTGGTTGAACGGCGTCGCGTCGTAACCCAGCTTGGTAAGTTGGATTAAGCACTCCGTGGACAGATTTGTCATTGTGAGCATTTTCATCCCGAAGTTGCGGCTCATTCTGATTCTGAACAGCTTCTTGGGAAGTAGCGACAGCTTGGTTTTTAGTGAGTTGTTCCATTCTTTAGCTCCTAGACCTTTAGCAGCAAGGTCCATATCTGACTTTTTGTTAACGTATTTAGCCACATAGAAACCAACAGCCATATAACTGGTAGCTTTAAGCGGCTCACCTTTAGCATCAACAGGCCACAACCAACCAGAACGTGAAAAAGCGTCCTGCGTGTAGCGAACTGCGATGGGCATACTGTAACCATAAGGCCACGTATTTTGCAAGCTATTTAACTGGCGGCGATTGCGTACCCGACGACCAAAATTAGGGTCAACGCTACCTGTAGGAAGTGTCCGCATAAAGTGCACCGCATGGAAATGAAGACGGCCATTAGCTGTACCATACTCAGGCACACAAAAATACTGATAGCAGTCGGCGTGTGAATCATTAGCCTTGCGACCCTCGGCAGCAAGAACCATACGACCAATATCACGAAAATAGTCACGCAAAGCATTGGGATTATCATAAAACGCCTCTAATCGGTCGTCAGCCAACGTGAGAGTGTCAAAAACGATAAACCAACCATCAGCATGAGCCTGTCGCATTGCATTCATCAAACGCTGAATAGCAAAGCCTCTACGCGATTTCATAGTGGAGGCCTCCAGCAATCTTGAACACTCATCCTTAATACCTTTCTTTTTGGGGTAATTATACTCATCGCGAATATCCTTAAGAGGGCGTTCAGCAGCCAGCTTGCGGCAAAACTGCGTAACCGTCTTCTCGTTCTCTAAAAACCATTTTTCGTCCCCTTCGGGGCGGTGGTCTATAGTGTTATTAATATCAAGTTGGGGGAGCACATTGTAGCATTGTGCCAATTCATCCATTAACTTCTCAGTAACAGATACAAACTCATCACGAACGTCAGAAGCAGCCTTATGGCCGTCAACATACATATCACCATTATCGAACTCAACGCCCTGCATACGAAAAGACAGAATCTCTTCCAAGAGCTTGATGCGGTTATCCATCTGCTTATGGAAGCCAAGCATTGGGGATTGAGAAAGAGTAGAAATGCCACAAGCCTCAATAGCAGGTTTAAGAGCCTCGATACGCTCAAAGTCAAAATAATCAGCGTGACATTCAGAAGGGTAATAAGAACGAACCATAAAAAAGCCTCCAAGATTTGGAGGCATGAAAACATACAATTGGGAGGGTGTCAATCCTGACGGTTATTTCCTAGACAAATTAGAGCCAATACCATCAGCTTTACCGTCTTTCCAGAAATTGTTCCAAGTATCGGCAACAGCTTTATCAATACCATGAAAAATATCAACCACACCAGAAGCAGCATCAGTGACGACATTAGAAATATCCTTTGCAGTAGCGCCAATATGAGAAGAGCCATACCGCTGATTCTGCGTTTGCTGATGAACTAAGTCAACCTCAGCACTAACCTTGCGAGTCATTTCTTTGATTTGGTCATTGGTAAAATACTGACCAGCCGTTTGAGCTTGAGTAAGCATTTGGCGCATAATCTCGGAAACCTGCTGTTGCTTGGAAAGATTGGTGTTTTCCATAATAGACGCAACGCGAGCAGTAGACTCCTTCTGTTGATAAGCAAGCATCTCATTTTGTGCATATACCTGGTCTTTCGTATTCTGGCGTGAAGTCGCCGACTGAATGCCAGCAATCTCTTTTTGAGTCTCATTTTGCATCTCGGCAATCTCTTTCTGATTGTCCAGTTGCATTTTAGTAAGCTCTTTTTGATTCTCAAATCCGGCGTCAACCATACCAGCAGAGGAAGCATCAGCACCAGCACGCTCCCAAGCATTAAGCTCAGGAAATGCAGCAGCAAGATAATCACGAGTATCCTTTCCTTTATCAGCGGCAGACTTGCCACCAAGTCCAACCAAATCAAGCAACTTATCAGAAACGGCAGAAGTGCCAGCCTGCAACGTACCTTCAAGAAGTCCTTTACCAGCTTTAGCCATAGCACCAGAAACAAAACTAGGGACGGCCTCATCAGGGTTAGGAACATTAGAGCCTTGAATGGCAGATTTAATACCAGCATCACCCATGCCTACAGTATTGTTATCGGTAGCAAGCACATCACCTTGAATGCCACCGGAGGCGGCTTTTTGACCGCCTCCAAACAATTTAGACATGGCGCCACCAGCAAGAGCAGAAGCAATACCGCCAGCAATAGCACCAAACATAAATCACCTCACTTAAGTGGCTGGAGACAAATAATCTCTTTAATAACCTGATTCAGCGAAACCAATCCGCGGCATTTAGTAGCGGTAAAGTTAGACCAAACCATGAAACCAACATAAACATTATTGCCCGGCGTACGGGGAAGGACGTCAATAGTCACACAGTCCTTGACGGTATAATAACCACCATCATGGCGACCATCCAAAGGATAAACATCATAGGCAGTCGGGAGGGTAGTCGGAACCGAAGAAGACTCAAAGCGAACCAAACAGGCAAAAAATTTAGGGTCGGCATCAAAAGCAATATCAGCACCAACAGAAACAACCTGATTAGCGGCGTTGACAGATGTATCCATCTGAATGCAATGAAGAAAACCACCATTACCAGCATTAACCGTCAAACTATCAAAATATAACGTTGACGATGTAGCTTTAGGTGTCTGTAAAACAGGTGCCGAAGAAGCTGGAGTAACAGAAGTGAGAACCAGCTTATCAGAAAAAAAGTTTGAATTATGGCGAGAAATAAAAGTCTGAAACATGATTAAACTCCTAAGCAGAAAACCTACCGCGCTTCGCTTGGTCAACCCCTCAGCGGCAAAAATTAAAATTTTTACCGCTTCGGCGTTATAACCTCACACTCAATCTTTTATCACGAAGTCATGATTGAATCGCGAGTGGTCGGCAGATTGCGATAAACGGTCACATTAAATTTAACCTGACTATTCCACTGCAACAACTGAACGGACTGGAAACACTGGTCATAATCATGGTGGCGAATAAGTACGCGTTCTTGCAAATCACCAGAAGGCGGTTCCTGAATGAATGGGAAGCCTTCAAGAAGGTGATAAGCAGGAGAAACATACGAAGGCGCATAACGATACCACTGACCCTCAGCAATCTTAAACTTCTTAGACGAATCACCAGAACGGAAAACATCCTTCATAGAAATTTCACGCGGCGGCAAGTTGCCATACAAAACAGGGTCGCCAGCAATATCGGTATAAGTCAAAGCACCTTTAGCGTTAAGGTACTGAATCTCTTTAGTCGCAGTAGGCGGAAAACGAACAAGCGCAAGAGTAAACATAGTGCCATGCTCAGGAACAAAGAAACGCGGCACAGAATGTTTATAGGTCTGTTGAACACGACCAGAAAACTGGCCTAACGACGTTTGGTCAGTTCCATCAACATCATAGCCAGATGCCCAGAGATTAGAGCGCATGACAAGTAAAGGACGGTTGTCAGCGTCATAAGAGGTTTTACCTCCAAATGAAGAAATAACATCATGGTAACGCTGCATGAAGTAATCACGTTCTTGGTCAGTATGCAAATTAGCATAAGCAGCTTGCAGACCCATAATGTCAATAGATGTGGTAGAAGTCGTCATTTGGCGAGAAAGCTCAGTCTCAGGAGGAAGCGGAGCAGTCCAAATGTTTTTGAGATGGCAGCAACGGAAACCATAACGAGCATCATCTTGATTAAGCTCATTAGGGTTAGCCTCGGTACGGTCAGGCATCCACGGCGCTTTAAAATAGTTGTTATAGATATTCAAATAACCCTGAAACAAATGCTTAGGGATTTTATTGGTATCAGGGTTAATCGTGCCAAGAAAAGCGGCATGGTCAATATAACCAGTAGTGTTAACAGTCGGGAGAGGAGTGGCATTAACACCATCCTTCATGAACTTAATCCACTGTTCACCATAAACGTGACGATGAGGGACATAAAAAGTAAAAATGTCTACAGTAGAGTCAATAGCAAGGCCACGACGCAATGGAGAAAGACGGAGAGCGCCAACGGCGTCCATCTCGAAGGAGTCGCCAGCGATAACCGGAGTAGTTGAAATGGTAATAAGACGACCAATCTGACCAGCAAGGAAGCCAAGATGGGAAAGGTCATGCGGCATACGCTCGGCGCCAGTTTGAATATTAGACATAATTTATCCTCAAGTAAGGGGCCGAAGCCCCTGCAATTAAAATTGTTGACCACCTACATACCAAAGACGAGCGCCTTTACGCTTGCCTTTAGTACCTCGCAACGGCTGCGGACGACCAGGGCGAGCGCCAGAACGTTTTTTACCTTTAGACATTACATCACTCCTTCTGCACGTAATTTTTGACGCACGTTTTCTTCTGCGTCAGTAAGAACGTCAGTGTTTCCTGCGCGTACACGCAAGGTAAACGCGAACAATTCAGCGGCTTTAACCGGACGCTCGACGCCATTAATAATGTTTTCCGTAAATTCAGCGCCTTCCATGATGAGACAGGCCGTTTGAATGTTGACGGGATGAACATAATAAGCAATGACGGCAGCAATAAACTCAACAGGAGCAGGAAAGCGAGGGTATCCTACAAAGTCCAGCGTACCATAAACGCAAGCCTCAACGCAGCGACGAGCACGAGAGCGGTCAGTAGCAATCCAAACTTTGTTACTCGTCAGAAAATCGAAATCATCTTCGGTTAAATCCAAAACGGCAGAAGCCTGAATGAGCTTAATAGAGGCCAAAGCGGTCTGGAAACGTACGGATTGTTCAGTAACTTGACTCATGATTTCTTACCTATTAGTGGTTGAACAGCATCGGACTCAGATAGTAATCCACGCTCTTTTAAAATGTCAACAAGAGAATCTCTACCATGAACAAAATGTGACTCATATCTAAACCAGTCCTTGACGAACGTGCCAAGCATATTAAGCCACTTCTCCTCATCCAACGCGTCAGTTTTTGACAGAATCGTTAGTTGATGGCGAAAGGTCGCAAAGTAAGAGCTTCTCGAGCTGCGCAAGGATAGGTCGAATTTTCTCATTTTCCGCCAGCAGTCCACTTCGATTTAATTCGTAAACAAGCAGTAGTAATTCCTGCTTTATCAAGATAATTTTTCGACTCATCAGAAATATCCGAAAGTGTTAACTTCTGCGTCATGGAAGCGATAAAACTCTGCAGGTTGGATACGCCAATCATTTTTATCGAAGCGCGCATAAATTTGAGCAGATTTGTCGTCACAGGTTGCGCCGCCAAAACGTCGGCTACAGTAACTTTTCCCAGCCTCAATCTCATCTCTCTTTTTGCGTTCTGCTTCAATATCTGGTTGAACGGCGTCGCGTCGTAACCCAGCTTGGTAAGTTGGATTAAGCACTCCGTGGACAGATTTGTCATTGTGAGCATTTTCATCCCGAAGTTGCGGCTCATTCTGATTCTGAACAGCTTCTTGGGAAGTAGCGACAGCTTGGTTTTTAGTGAGTTGTTCCATTCTTTAGCTCCTAGACCTTTAGCAGCAAGGTCCATATCTGACTTTTTGTTAACGTATTTAGCCACATAGAAACCAACAGCCATATAACTGGTAGCTTTAAGCGGCTCACCTTTAGCATCAACAGGCCACAACCAACCAGAACGTGAAAAAGCGTCCTGCGTGTAGCGAACTGCGATGGGCATACTGTAACCATAAGGCCACGTATTTTGCAAGCTATTTAACTGGCGGCGATTGCGTACCCGACGACCAAAATTAGGGTCAACGCTACCTGTAGGAAGTGTCCGCATAAAGTGCACCGCATGGAAATGAAGACGGCCATTAGCTGTACCATACTCAGGCACACAAAAATACTGATAGCAGTCGGCGTGTGAATCATTAGCCTTGCGACCCTCGGCAGCAAGAACCATACGACCAATATCACGAAAATAGTCACGCAAAGCATTGGGATTATCATAAAACGCCTCTAATCGGTCGTCAGCCAACGTGAGAGTGTCAAAAACGATAAACCAACCATCAGCATGAGCCTGTCGCATTGCATTCATCAAACGCTGAATAGCAAAGCCTCTACGCGATTTCATAGTGGAGGCCTCCAGCAATCTTGAACACTCATCCTTAATACCTTTCTTTTTGGGGTAATTATACTCATCGCGAATATCCTTAAGAGGGCGTTCAGCAGCCAGCTTGCGGCAAAACTGCGTAACCGTCTTCTCGTTCTCTAAAAACCATTTTTCGTCCCCTTCGGGGCGGTGGTCTATAGTGTTATTAATATCAAGTTGGGGGAGCACATTGTAGCATTGTGCCAATTCATCCATTAACTTCTCAGTAACAGATACAAACTCATCACGAACGTCAGAAGCAGCCTTATGGCCGTCAACATACATATCACCATTATCGAACTCAACGCCCTGCATACGAAAAGACAGAATCTCTTCCAAGAGCTTGATGCGGTTATCCATCTGCTTATGGAAGCCAAGCATTGGGGATTGAGAAAGAGTAGAAATGCCACAAGCCTCAATAGCAGGTTTAAGAGCCTCGATACGCTCAAAGTCAAAATAATCAGCGTGACATTCAGAAGGGTAATAAGAACGAACCATAAAAAAGCCTCCAAGATTTGGAGGCATGAAAACATACAATTGGGAGGGTGTCAATCCTGACGGTTATTTCCTAGACAAATTAGAGCCAATACCATCAGCTTTACCGTCTTTCCAGAAATTGTTCCAAGTATCGGCAACAGCTTTATCAATACCATGAAAAATATCAACCACACCAGAAGCAGCATCAGTGACGACATTAGAAATATCCTTTGCAGTAGCGCCAATATGAGAAGAGCCATACCGCTGATTCTGCGTTTGCTGATGAACTAAGTCAACCTCAGCACTAACCTTGCGAGTCATTTCTTTGATTTGGTCATTGGTAAAATACTGACCAGCCGTTTGAGCTTGAGTAAGCATTTGGCGCATAATCTCGGAAACCTGCTGTTGCTTGGAAAGATTGGTGTTTTCCATAATAGACGCAACGCGAGCAGTAGACTCCTTCTGTTGATAAGCAAGCATCTCATTTTGTGCATATACCTGGTCTTTCGTATTCTGGCGTGAAGTCGCCGACTGAATGCCAGCAATCTCTTTTTGAGTCTCATTTTGCATCTCGGCAATCTCTTTCTGATTGTCCAGTTGCATTTTAGTAAGCTCTTTTTGATTCTCAAATCCGGCGTCAACCATACCAGCAGAGGAAGCATCAGCACCAGCACGCTCCCAAGCATTAAGCTCAGGAAATGCAGCAGCAAGATAATCACGAGTATCCTTTCCTTTATCAGCGGCAGACTTGCCACCAAGTCCAACCAAATCAAGCAACTTATCAGAAACGGCAGAAGTGCCAGCCTGCAACGTACCTTCAAGAAGTCCTTTACCAGCTTTAGCCATAGCACCAGAAACAAAACTAGGGACGGCCTCATCAGGGTTAGGAACATTAGAGCCTTGAATGGCAGATTTAATACCAGCATCACCCATGCCTACAGTATTGTTATCGGTAGCAAGCACATCACCTTGAATGCCACCGGAGGCGGCTTTTTGACCGCCTCCAAACAATTTAGACATGGCGCCACCAGCAAGAGCAGAAGCAATACCGCCAGCAATAGCACCAAACATAAATCACCTCACTTAAGTGGCTGGAGACAAATAATCTCTTTAATAACCTGATTCAGCGAAACCAATCCGCGGCATTTAGTAGCGGTAAAGTTAGACCAAACCATGAAACCAACATAAACATTATTGCCCGGCGTACGGGGAAGGACGTCAATAGTCACACAGTCCTTGACGGTATAATAACCACCATCATGGCGACCATCCAAAGGATAAACATCATAGGCAGTCGGGAGGGTAGTCGGAACCGAAGAAGACTCAAAGCGAACCAAACAGGCAAAAAATTTAGGGTCGGCATCAAAAGCAATATCAGCACCAACAGAAACAACCTGATTAGCGGCGTTGACAGATGTATCCATCTGAATGCAATGAAGAAAACCACCATTACCAGCATTAACCGTCAAACTATCAAAATATAACGTTGACGATGTAGCTTTAGGTGTCTGTAAAACAGGTGCCGAAGAAGCTGGAGTAACAGAAGTGAGAACCAGCTTATCAGAAAAAAAGTTTGAATTATGGCGAGAAATAAAAGTCTGAAACATGATTAAACTCCTAAGCAGAAAACCTACCGCGCTTCGCTTGGTCAACCCCTCAGCGGCAAAAATTAAAATTTTTACCGCTTCGGCGTTATAACCTCACACTCAATCTTTTATCACGAAGTCATGATTGAATCGCGAGTGGTCGGCAGATTGCGATAAACGGTCACATTAAATTTAACCTGACTATTCCACTGCAACAACTGAACGGACTGGAAACACTGGTCATAATCATGGTGGCGAATAAGTACGCGTTCTTGCAAATCACCAGAAGGCGGTTCCTGAATGAATGGGAAGCCTTCAAGAAGGTGATAAGCAGGAGAAACATACGAAGGCGCATAACGATACCACTGACCCTCAGCAATCTTAAACTTCTTAGACGAATCACCAGAACGGAAAACATCCTTCATAGAAATTTCACGCGGCGGCAAGTTGCCATACAAAACAGGGTCGCCAGCAATATCGGTATAAGTCAAAGCACCTTTAGCGTTAAGGTACTGAATCTCTTTAGTCGCAGTAGGCGGAAAACGAACAAGCGCAAGAGTAAACATAGTGCCATGCTCAGGAACAAAGAAACGCGGCACAGAATGTTTATAGGTCTGTTGAACACGACCAGAAAACTGGCCTAACGACGTTTGGTCAGTTCCATCAACATCATAGCCAGATGCCCAGAGATTAGAGCGCATGACAAGTAAAGGACGGTTGTCAGCGTCATAAGAGGTTTTACCTCCAAATGAAGAAATAACATCATGGTAACGCTGCATGAAGTAATCACGTTCTTGGTCAGTATGCAAATTAGCATAAGCAGCTT
>CCMH01000027.1 GCA_000751595.1 Weeksella massiliensis
AATTGCAGGTAACGGAAAACGGCTTCGCGAAGGCGGGGCTTTTACACCTAAAATTTCTACTAAAACTGCGCTAAGCAAAAACCATTTTCTTTTGTTAAAATACAAAATTTTGTAAAAGAAAATGGTTTTTTGCGACTAAATATCTCAAAAAGTTCAACGCAAGGGAACTTCAACCCCGCTTTTGCGAAACCGATGTTATAGGCAGTTTTTTTTCTTGATATTCCCAAATGTGTTCCATATTCGGAAGAAAGAATCCAGCACTGTTTAGCTCTTCTAACCTTTCATTTTTTATGTTATTTAAGTCTAGTGGCTTTAGTTTGTTTTCAGATAAAATTTGTATTCCTCTATTGATTTGATTTTCAATTTTTTCACTTTTTGTCCAAGGATAATAATTTATGCATATTCTTAGGCAGTTATAAGTGAATAGTGTCCGTTTAGTTTTTGACCAGAGAGTTTTATCGTATTTTTTAGTTAACTTCTTGAGCTTTGCTTCATCAATTTTTTTTGGATCAGTTTGAGAAAAAGGGGGTTCAAAATAAATGTTTATATCTATATCAGCAAAACTCAAAGGTCCTTCTGCAAGTTTATTCCAATTATAAAAAACTCTTATTGTTCTTCCATTTTTTATTGAAATAAGTCCGTTATAGTTTCCAATCTTTTCTATATTGAAACCTTTTTTTTGTAGTTCAAGGAATACTTTTTGTTCCATAATTTTTTTATGACCTTTCTTTCCAAAGAATGAAACTACTGTCATAATAACCGAAAGAAAAATCCAAAAAATTAATAACGAAATTATTGTGAACGCAATATTTTTTGAAGGAATGTAAATCAATGGAAATATAAAGATTATTGAAATAATTAGACTTATTAAATATTCATGTAAGTCAATATAATATTTTCCGTTTTCGAGTTTTTTTATTGTTAATATTCTGCTTTCCATGAACGTGTTTTGTAAAAATTGCCTATAACGGGAAACGGCTTTGC
>CCMH01000028.1 GCA_000751595.1 Weeksella massiliensis
AAATACTCGGCTCGTTGTGTGTAATTTTCTCCAAAATGAAACAAATAATTTTTCTATTATTTTTAATTCTATCATTGTCTTGTGAGAAGAATGATACTATTCAGAAATTCATTGATGAAATTCATATAAATGATACAAATTGTTTAAGTGCTGTAAAAAAGGCAGAAAACGATTTAAAAAATAAAAAAAATATTTATTGTAAAAGCTATGGAATGCTATCAAATTTGGAAGAAGAAAGGCACACTAAAGAATTCGATAGTATTCTAAATTCTAAAAACATAGAAATCAAAATTGCTCATTATTCTGATATAGTTTATGAAAATAAACGTCAAAATTGCTATTGTGAATTAATAAACTTGGTTTTTGAAGAAAAATATGGAAGTAAATTTATTGATTCTATTCACTTTTTATCAGATAGTATTTGGATACGAAAAAAAACAGATTTAGTATTTTCAAAACACGGTTTAAATGGCATATGGAATAAACCTGCTTTATTTCCAGGGGATAAATTTTATGATTCAGAATATCATACTGGATTACAGGAAAAATTTGACGAATTGTTTAATAAATACGATAGAAACTATATAGTTACAAATAAAGAAAATGGAAACGGTGTTGCGAATATAAGAATAGATGTTTATGTAGATAGATTGGGAAATGCGACTATAAATAATTATTACATTACATACTTTGATGTAGAAGCTAAAAAAGAAAATTACAATAAATCTTATCACGAATCGATTAAAAATTTAGCATTTAAGTTAATCAACGAGACCAAATGGAAACCAGCAACTGTTGGAAATATATACGTTAATTCGGAATTTTCAGTGATTATTAATCTAAAATAAAAACTACACACAACATCGGCTTGGCGAAATGCGGGGTTAAGTGCTAAGTTGAACTTTTCTGCATATTAAGTCGCCAAAAGCCAATTTTATTGGCTTTTTAGTTATATTAGCAAATAGAAATTGGCTTTGGCTTAGTTCGGTCTGAATTGAACTTTCGCTCAATTCAAGCCCGCACTTGCGCCAAGCCTCGAAACGTTAGCTACAATTTTGACCAAACTACAACCTTAAATTCCGAAAACTTTAAAATTTATTTGTCAGACAAAAAAATATTATTACATTTGTATTATACAAATTGTTTAATACAAATAAAGTAATAATGAAAAATGACAAAAAACTAAATGAATTATTGCTTTCTTGGGAAAACACATATAAAAAAGGTCAACTAACACTCTGGATTTTTATGGCACTTCAAGAAAGCAAAAAATACGTTGATGAAATTAAAAGCTTCATCGAAAAGAAATCGGACGGAACAATTAGTTGCGAAGAACAAAGTTTATACAGAGCACTAAGAAAATACGAACATATTGATGTTCTGACTTACGACTTGAAAGAAGGGAATAAAGGTCCAGATAGAAAATATTATTATTTGACAAATCTTGGTCAAGAACTTTTCAATCAATTTGTCAATAGAAATATCAAACTATTCTACTCAAACGAAATCAAAAACATTTTAAATTTAAACGGACAATGAAAACGATTACACCATATTTATTAAGATTTGCATTGACAGCAACTATATTAACCATAGTTTTTAGATATTTTTTGAGCTATGGAATAGAAAACCAATCTGGAATTATAATTACAATTTCAGCAACAATTTACGGATTACTTATGTTTGCTTCAGGTTGGTATTTTGGACGAAAAGATGGAGAATATTTACCAATATACGATGTTGGATTTAGATTTCATCTAACAACCTATTTAATTCACAATGGAATATCTCTATTATGGATTGGACTTGGGTTTGGTTCAAAAAATGAAAATTTAAACGTATCAATTATGGTTGCAATTTATTGGGGAATATTTCTTCTCATTCATTTTGCTTTCTTTCTTTGGGCAAGAAAAAACTCTATAAACAATCTTGACAAAGAAGATATTTTTGAATAAAAAACTGTAGCTAACATCGTATAAACGCAATAGCGGGATAAGTGTCAAAATAAAGGTTTGTGCTTCCTTTGTCGCTACTTGCAAATTCATTTCCTTTTCGTAAATTTAGCAAATAAATTTGCAAGTAGCTTATGTTTGTGCCAAGCTGAACATTTCCGCTTCCCTACTCCGCTACTGCGTTTATACGTAAACCGTTAT
>CCMH01000029.1 GCA_000751595.1 Weeksella massiliensis
TAGTGGGATACTACCAAATTCAATCTATTTTATAAAACAACAAAGCCACTCAATGAGTGGCTTGTCGTTTTGTTAGTAATCTTTAATATACTCTATTTGATATAATCTATTTTTATCCCTATCTAATATATTAAATATATCATAAAAATTATAAGTTTTATTTCCTGCTGATTTTGTTTTTATAAAAACTCCCGAAAAAGAAAGATTCTCCTCTTTATTAAGAATGTTTTCCAAATCATATAAATTTTTATCTTCCTTTTTAACTCTTTCAGAAAACTCTTGTATCACTAAGGCAATATGAGTTTTATCTCTTTCATCAAGTTCTTCAATACCAATCCATTTTTGATATTGATAATTTTCTGCTTTACTACAATTAGGATAATTTTGAATTTCCGTATAATCAATACGGTTACTATTAACCTCATATACAGTTAGTTTATCTGGAAACGATATAATCTCTTGTATTTTAACTAAATCATATTCCTTTGGTAATAAGCAATTTACATTATTAACGCAAGACACCAAAGAGATAAAAATAAAAATAACAATTACTTTATTTTTCATAAAATTTAATTTTTAAAACTCTCCTGTCTTTTTTATTCCTGGATTATCCAAAGTATGAACTTTTGGTTTTGTTAAGTTTATAGAACCTCTACCATATCCATAAAAATTGTATGGTGTTGGATTTCCCCCTCTTCTTAATCTATCAGCTATAAACTGGTCAGCTCGATTAAAATCAAATCTATCAAAACCACCGCCATAACGCTCATAATTTTGTAAACTTATTGAACCATTTGTTCCTTCAAGATTAACTCTTAAAGTTCCAAAAACATTTCCTAAATTACTCTCTCCTGGATACCATAAAATACTTGAATTAAAAGGATGCGTATCCGCCATAAAAAAATTAACACTTAGACTATTAGTGCCTCGACTTGTAAAGTCATCAACAGATAAACGGCTACTTTTGAAGTTGATTTTACTTAAATCAACATACAAAGGCTCACCATTTCCATAATGATAATGGTCTATTGCTTCACCAAATGTAACATAACCTTTCCAATCCACACGACTACTTAATGTAGATTTATGCGAAAGCAATTTATCAAGACCTCCTTCATTTAATCCTTCAGCACCTAAACTATGACTAAGAGCATCTTCGTGGGACATACCTTGTGTGAAGTTATCTTTGTTCATTACGATAGCTTTGCCTTGCAACCCTTTATCATCTGTTCCTAAGAAGTTTCCATCTTCATCATAAATAGGATTATCTAACATCCCTGTCGGGTCAACTCTGTTGATAGGGTTGTTGCTTACAAAATGGTACGGTGTCTTGTTTGGTTGAACTTCGGCTAATGGGTCAACAGAATGAAACCTACCCAAAGCAGGGTCGTAGTTTCTAAAATCCATCGCTGTCCAGTTCAAACCGAGTTCGTCCTGGTATTCCTTGCCGTTGTATTTGTAGT
>CCMH01000030.1 GCA_000751595.1 Weeksella massiliensis
CATAACGTCCGGCGGCTTTGCGAAGTGCGGGAAATTGAATGACAAAATTCTCAATTATCACGAAGATTAGCAAAACCACTTTTGTTTTGACGAATTTACAAAATTTGTTAAAACAAAATGGATTTTGCGGAATATTTTGAAAAAACGTGTAAGTTATATTCTCAGCCCGCATTTTGCAAAACCGATGTTATATGAAGGCGCGACACAGCTTATTTGTAAATATGCAGAATCATTTCTTTACTATTTATTTTGTATTTTTCTTGATTGTACGTAGATGGGTTTTTACGAAAGATTTAATCTAAATCGTTGTTTTATAATCAATATTGAAAAAAGATTTTCAAGTTCTACTGCAGCAAAAAAATATGCAAAAGGCTGTAGAAATTACTGTTATTTCTTAGAATATTTTGTCGTGAAAATTATTCCTTATAGTTCTAATAGTTTGTTGAAAAGGAAAAACACTCCCAATTTATAAAATTGAACAGAAAAAAATATGCAAGAAGCTCTAAAAATATTCTCACTTCTTAGAATATTTTGTCGTGAAAATTATTCCTTATAGTTCTAATAGTTTGTTGAAAAGGAAAAATATAGTCAATTCCTATCCTTAAATCATTTGATTTGAAAACTTATTTTGATTACCGCATTAAGGGGCAGTTTTCAAGTTGAAAATAGAGTAGGATTAACCAAAATCAGAAGGTCGAAACTAAAAAAATCTACCTTTTTGATAATTTAATAATCTTGTTAAAAAGCCGAGCTTTCAATTGTACACGAAATCTCTTGGAGCGCTTTCATATAACG
>CCMH01000031.1 GCA_000751595.1 Weeksella massiliensis
ATCTATTTTGTAAACCTCGCTATTCTGTCACCAAAAAGGCTTGGTATATCCCAAATACTAAAGCCAACAGAAGTTTTGTAGGATTACAAGAAAACTATCAGCATATTACAGAAAATATTCACCCGATTCATCATCACGCCTTCAAACAATTTATCAATTACCTCACTCTCAAAAGTTATAGTAATAATACGATTGAAACATATCGGACAGAGTTTTTATCTTTTCTTAATTTTTTCGATGATGTTGCCGTCGAAAATCTCACTCCAGACCAGTTACAAGCCTACTTTTTGGTTTGTGCAACGCAACATAAACTAAGTGAAGCTACGATAAATAGTAGAATGAATGCCGTGAAATTTTACTATGAAAAGGTATTGAAGTATGAGCGTATGTTTTTTGATATTCCTCGCCCCAAAAAACCTCTTCAATTACCCAAAACATTGAACAAAAAAGAAATTCTTCTTCTATTTTCTGTTACCGACAACCTTAAACATCTGATGATCCTAAAACTTTGTTACGGCATGGGACTTCGGGTGAGTGAATTGGCTAAACTGAAAATTATTGACATCGACAGCCAAACCATGACGGTAAGAATAGAAAGAGGAAAAGGTAAAAAGGACAGATTCGTCACCTTGCCTCAAAGCATTCTAGAAGATCTTCGACTTTATTATGTTACCTATAGACCCTCTTATTTTTTATTCGAAGGCAGAGGCGGAAGCGAAATATCTACTCGGACAATACAAAAAGTTTTTAGAGATGCTATGCACAAGGCTAAAATTCAGAAAAATGTTGGTATTCATAGTCTTCGACACAGTTACGCGACACATTTGTTAGAATTAGGTACAGATATTTCTCATATCCAAAAACTATTGGGCCATGAATCTATAAAAACAACCCTGTGTTATACTCACGTAAGCAATCATACTTTACGCTCCGTTATTTCTCCACTGGATCAACTATAATATTTTTCTTAGGTTTTCGGTAGGATAAAAAACAGCGCGACCATAAATAAATCATTAATAAATAGTTAAATTATAAAAACAAAAAAAACTTACCGAATTCATCCTAAAAATCCGTATTTTTTTTGTTAGTTTGTAGTCTAAAATTTAGAAAAACAACATGAACAATCCAATGAGAATTAACCTAAACGCCTTCAAAAACTTTGTACGATCAAGTAATTTTGGAGGATTTCTCCTCTTTCTTTGTGTCATCCTTTCTTTGCTTATTGCCAATAGTCCTGTAGCAGATAGTTTACACCATTTTTTTGCAAAACAAATTGGTTTCGAAACCGCAAATATTCATCTAAAATACGATATTTCTACTTGGATAAATGATGGTTTGATGACTATTTTCTTCTTGATGGTTGGTCTAGAAATAAAAAGAGAAATTGTAGAAGGCGAACTTTCTTCTCCCCGAAAAGCACTTATGCCTATTATTTGCGCAATTGGTGGTGCACTTATCCCTGCTTTGTTTTATCTAGGTTTCAATTCCGGAACCGAGACTCAACACGGCTGGGGAATCCCGATGGCAACCGATATAGCCTTCGCTCTTGCTGTAATTTCTTTACTCGACAAACGAGTACCAAGTAGCCTGAAAATATTTTTAGCTGCCCTAGCTATTGTCGATGATCTTATTGCAATCTTGGTCATTGCACTATTCTACACAGACGAAATCCATACCATGAACCTTCTCTATGCAGGTATCGGAATGGTTATTCTTATTGTGATGAATCGTTCTAAAGTAAAAAATCCATGGTTATACCTTATTCCAGGTGTTTTCATTTGGTATTTTGTTCATCATTCGGGTATCCATGCAACGATTGCAGGGGTATTGATTGCGATGACCGTGCCAACCAATGATACGGAAATTGAATCACCATTAGAAAAACTAGAACATGCAATTGCCAAACCTGTCAACTTTCTCATCATCCCTTTATTTGCATTTGCAAACACCAATATTACGCTAGAAAAAGAAATGTTGGGCGGTCTTGTTGCACCTTTGGGTATGGGAATCTCGGTAGGATTACTTTTGGGTAAACCAATCGGTATTCTTCTAGCGTCTTTTATTTGTACCAAACTTAAAATAGGAGATTTACCACATAATAGTAACTGGTTTCATATCATTGGTGTAGGATTTTTAGCAGGTATAGGGTTTACCATGTCTATTTTTATCTCTATTTTATCTTTTAACGATCCATTGCATATATCAGAAGCTAAACTTTCGGTATTGGTAAGTTCTCTGATTGCTGGTATTATTGGATATACCTTATTGAGAATGAATAAAAGTGTAAAAACAGAACAAGATTAATCTTGTTCTGTTTTCGTAATTTGATCTTGAAGCAGCATGTTGAGTAAAGTTGCGAAAATCACCCAAAATCGTTTGTTAGGCACCCTATTATCTGTTGCCTACATTCTTGCAATCGTGATTCTAATTGCGATGCTCGGTTTTGGTTTTCCCAAAATTTACTATCAATATGTAAACTATTTTTTTATCACTATTCTGCTAATTGGTTTAGTGAGAACTTTCTTCAACAACATTGTTTTTGCAGAAAAATTTATTGCACGTGTCTTTATTTTCGACCTGGTAAGTATTGCAGTTGTCCTCTATTGTATCTATCAACAATTAAGAGAATATTCTTTTTTCTACGTCAGTAAA
>CCMH01000032.1 GCA_000751595.1 Weeksella massiliensis
CCCAAAACGTTAGCTGCAAGTCTTACTGAACGCACTGCAAATGAAACTTTTGATTAAAATATTATCTTTTATTTTTTGCATTTACGGACTTAAATCTAATGCTCAAAAACTTGAACGACAAAGTTTAATTGAGCAATTTAAGGCCGACCGAGAATCACTATTTGTAATTAACGGAATACCTTTCAATTTTTCTGACTCATTAAAAATTGATGAAGAATTGAAGAAAATTGAAAACAATAAAATTTCAGAAATTACAATCTTAAAAAATGAGGGGAAAATTTCCCATCAAAGAGCTGATGTAATCATAATTCAATATGCGACTGAATTATCACAAAAAATCATAGAAGAGAAATTAAAAGAAATCAAACCAAAATTTAAAGATAAATACTATGGATTTTCTCAACATATTTATATAGATGCGAAAGATCCAGTTTTATATTTAAACGGAAATAAAATTCAACATACGCAAACCAATAGCGTAATCAACAAGCTTGATAAAAATAAGATCGCTTATATTTATTATTCACAAACGCAACAAAGTGCAGAATATCACGGCCAAAATGCGAAAAACGGAATTGTGTTAATTTGGACAAAAACGGGACTACGAAAATAAAGACCTGCAGCTAACATTGTATTTGCAAAAGGCGGGGTTGAATATATTCTGTGAGAATTTAGTTCCAATATCCGCAAAATATTTTTCCACTTCCTTATTTTTTGTAATTTAGTCAGTGGAAAAAATATTTTGCTCTAGGTGGTTTTTCTTCCGACTTTTGTTCAAAGTAGCCCGCCCTTCGCAAATACTTTTTCCGTTATCTGCAAGCAAAACCGAACAACCGCAATAAAAATCAAAATTTATGAATTTAACCAATGGATTTAAAATAATCGGAATTTGCGTTAAAACTTCCAATCAAAACAATAAATCTCAACAAGATCTAGAAAAACTTTGGGGACAATTTTTCTCGGAAAATATTTTTGAAACAATTCCAAATAAAGTTTCTAATGAGATTTTATCAATTTATACGGACTATAAAAGTGATTATACTGATGATTACACAACAATAATTGGTGTTCCTGTTTCAACGCTAAATGAAATTCCTAATGGCTTAATTGGACGTGAATTTGAAAAAGAAAATTATCAAAAATTTACCGCAAAAGGAGAAATGCCAGATGCAGTTGCAAATACTTGGAAAATAATTTGGCAAAAAGACAAGGAACTGAATAGAAAATACACATACGATTTTGAAGTTTATGGTAAAAAATCTCAAAATGGAAAAGAATCGGAAGTGGAAATTTATATTGCAACTAAGTAAATGTTTAAAAAACGCCTGCAGATAACATGTGTTTTGCAAAATTGCGGGTTGGAGGCAGAACTAATGTTTTAGGATAAATACCGCAAAAGCCAATCATATTGGCTTTTTTATTAAATTAGCAAATACAAATGGCTTTTGCTACGTCTCGGCTGAATTGAAACTAATCGCTTCAATTCTCCGCAACTTCGCAAAGCACAATTACGTTGTGCAACATTCTAA
>CCMH01000033.1 GCA_000751595.1 Weeksella massiliensis
ACCGAGAGCTAGCAAAAACCATTTTCGTTTTTTCAAATTTACAAAAAAAAATGAAATGGTTTTTTGCGGGTACTATCTAGAATATTTCTGAGATTTCCTTCAACCCCGCATCTTGCAAAACCCATGTTGTGCGATGTTTTTTTATTGCAGTTCATTTTTATCGTAATCAAATAGCAAATTTTTAAATTTTTCTTTGGTCAAACCTGTTTTCGATTCCAATTTTATATTAATTAAAATATCTTCTCTGTTTCTTTCATATTGGTACAAAGAATCTAGAATATGATTGAGCGAATATTGTTCAATATCTATTTTAAATATTTGATTAGAAGTAGAATCAATTTGGAATTTTTGCGGTTTACTTGTGTTAAAATTCAAATATTCAATTTTTAAAGCATAATCATCAGTAATGCGTTCATACGGTTTTTCGAATACTGATATTATGATTGGAATTACAGTCATTAATCCGTTCCACAAAACGTGAGATATAACAGATGTCATAAAGTTAAATCTCACTCTTAAAAATGTTAGAAAGACTCCGCCAATAAGTTGTGTAGAAATTAAAATTGGTAAAACACAGTAAAAGAAAGTCGAATTGTTTTCAAAATTACTGGTGTGCACAAAACCAAAAATTAAAATAGATGTGTAGACAAGAATTTTAAATAAAAAATCCCATTTATTCCTATTTATTATTTTTGAAAATAGATTATTGTAACGAAGTAAATATCTGAAAATAAATTCTTCAGCAATAGGAACTATAAATGCCATAATCAATATTGATTGCAAAAAAGTGTTATTATTATAATCAATCCTTGTTTCGTATAAAACTGGTTCTACTTTATTTATAAAGTAAATTAGAGGAATATAGATTAAAGAATTAATAATTAGTTCAAATAATAATATGGCAAATAAATATTTTACATTTTTCTTTAAGGTCCAGTTTTCAATTCTCTCGTCATTAGGGTTTTTTATAAAGTTATAGACTTCTAAAAGAATATTTTTCATTATAATTTTTTACAAAATTAGATTTAACAGGATGTCTTATAAAATATCGTACAACGTTTTGGGTATTGCCG
>CCMH01000034.1 GCA_000751595.1 Weeksella massiliensis
GCAAATACTCGGCTCGTTATGCGTAATTCTATCAAAAACCGTCATAAAAATGATTTGTCCACATTGCTCAACCGTAGTTAAATTTGAGTGGCATATAACTCATCCAAAAGAAATCAATGAAGAAAGAACAGAAGGAATTGAAATTTTCTATTCTGAATGTCCTAATTGTGATAAGCTTGTAGTCGGAGTCCAAAAAGGAAATCTAAAATATACTCAATCACAAGGTTTGCATATTGAAGGAGATCTAGAGTGGGAGAAAATAATCTATCCTAAACAAAATAATTTTCAAGACTCAACAGAAATTCCTCCTAAATATTTGGAAGATTACGAAGAATCAATTAAAGTAATTTCAGCAAGTCCAAAAGCTTCCGCAGCCTTAAGCAGAAGATTGTTGCAGAATATTTTACGTGAAGAATTCAAGTTAAAAGATAACAGTTTAGCGAATGAGATTGAGAAATTTGTGGTATTAACTGGAATACCATCACATTTGTCCAAGGCAGTTGATGCAGTAAGAATAATAGGAAATATTGCAGCTCATCCAAGTAAAGATAAAAATACTGGTGAAATTGTGCCTGTTGAATCTGGTGAAGCAGAATGGCTAATTGAAGTTATTGAAGCTTTATTCGACTTTACTTTTATTCAGCCAAAAAAATTGGAATCAAGAAAAAAAGAATTGAACATAAAATTGGACAAAATTGGGAAACCAAAAATGAAATAAGAACTACGCATAACATAGTATTGGCAAAATGCGGGAGTAAGACCAAAGTTGAAAGTTTTGAAATATTTAGTCGCCGCTGCTTTTTCGTATTGATTAATTTTGTAATTTAACAATCCGAAAAAAGCATCGGCTAGATTTAATCTAAATTGAACTTTTCGTTCCATTTAGCCCGCACTTCGCCAATACTTTTTCCGTTACCACCAATGCTAAAAAGACAGACGACACAGCAAGACAATGACTGAAAATGGACTCAACATACAGACCATATCGACCAAGCGGACAGACTTTCAAACTGACCGTGTTTTGCTATTGGGACAGGTTACAGAAGGAAAAGAAAAAGCCGACCCTTCGCGTTTTTTAAAATTTCTTTTAGCTAACCCGCATTGCACACATTTGGATTTGCCCCACCCGCAAGTCAACGCTTCGCAAATCCAAAAGATTGCAATTTTTGCCAACCCACTATCAACTTCAATCTAAGAGTATGGCGACAAATAAACATGCAACTATACGATACCATGCCCTTGACAGATGTTTTAGTAACTACGGGAGGAAATATTTTATTGAAGACTTGATTGCAGCCTGCAACGAAGCCATCTATGAATTTGCAGGAATTGAAGATGGAGTAAAAAAAAGACAGGTTTATGACGATATAACCTTTATGGAAAGCGATCAAGGGTGGTCTATTCCGCTTGAACGATTTAAGGATGGAAAGAGAGTTTACTATAGATATTCAGACAAATCCTTTTCAATCAAGAACCACGGCATTAATCAAGATGAGGCAGAACAATTAAAAGAGACCTTGACAATTTTGACTCGATTCAAGGGAATGCCACAGTTTGAATGGATTGAAGAAATGCAAATCAGACTTGAAGACACATTCAAATTAAAAGGCAATATTCAATCATCAGTTGGATTCGAGCAAAACCCATTTCTGAAAGGATTAAATCACTTCACTGGAATATTCAATGCTATACAACACGAAAGGGCATTGATAATAACATATCAAGGTTATAGGCAAGAATCTCCAATACGAGTGATTTTGCATCCTTGGTATCTGAAACAATATAACAATCGTTGGTTTCTATTCGGTTTAAATGAGGACTATCAGTCAATAACAAATTTTCCACTTGATAGAATAATCGAATTTGAAGAATCAAAAATTAAGTATCGTAAATATGAAGAAGTAAACTTCGATGAATATTTTGATGATGTAATTGGTGTAACGGTGAAGAGAGATGCCCCGGTTGAAAAGCTGCTAATCAAGTTGAGTAAAGAGATATGGCCTTACATTGAGAGTAAACCGCTGCATGGCTCACAAAAAATAAAGGGCAGAACCGAAACAGAAGTTATGATTGAACTGGCTGTCCAGATAAATCACGAGCTAATGGCACTCTTATTTTCCTATATGGATGCTATAGAAATTATTGAACCACAAAGTCTTAGAGAAAGATTTAAAAGCCTTTCCGAAACTGTTTATAAAAAATATATTTGAACTATGCACTTGTACTGCACAGATAAGTCGCACCTTTGCTTAGTCAATCACAAAATAGCGTATGATGAAGGAATTTAAGATAGAAGAGATAATGCCACTTGAAGCAGTGAAATCCAAAATTTGGATGATGTTTGATATTCTAAGAAGCGAAAACATTTCTTCGGATGATTATCATGTGGTACTGTTTCTTCTTTCTGCATATAAAGATAATCTTGTAACAATTGATATTGTCAATGATTATCATCACTTAAAAGAAAGACTGAATGAAAGATTGCGTAATTCTAATTATGAGTACTACGAACAATATGCTCCCATCATTCAAAGTTTCGAACCTTCCATTCAAAGGCTAAGTGAAAATGGCATTAGACATCTTTTCAGTGTTCTTGTAGAGATTAATAAGCAAGTTTTAACTGAAAATTTCCCTGATGTTTTTGACAGCGTATTGTATCGAATTTCTCAATCTCAAGGAAGATATGCAGGTGAATTTATTCAACCCGTTGAATTAACCCGTTTTATGTGTGGCTTGGCTGATTTGAAAAAAGATGCCAAAGTTTTTAATCCTTTTGCGGGCTTGGCTTCCTTTGGCGTTTATCTTGACCAAGGTCAGGACTATTTTGGTCAAGAGCTAAATCAAAAAACATGGGCTTTGGGTGCTTTGAGACTTATGGCTTACGAGAGACCAGGCAGTTCAAGATATGTTTGTGATGATTCGATTTTACATTGGCCAAAAGAATCTGAAAAATTCGACCTGATTCTTTCCAATCCCCCATTTGGGATGAGACTTGGGCATCATTACAGGGATATTGAACCCAATATCAGAACCATTGAGCAGTTTTTGATTGAAAAGGGTATTCAATCCTTAAAGCAAAACGGCAAGTTAATCGCCCTTTTACCACAAGGCTTCCTTTTCAGAGGAATGCACGAACAGCGTTTACGGGAACATCTGGTAGAAGAAGATTTAATTGACACCATTATTTCATTGCCCGGTGGCTTGTTATTACATACGGGAATACCATTAATCATTTTAGTTCTTGATAAAAACAAGAAGTTACCCGGTAGAATAAAATTTGTTGATGCTAAGAATTTTGTTACTGCCAAAGGACCTAGAGAAAAGGTACTGAATGATTACAGCCTAAATAGTTTCATTCATAGCGATAAGGAAGATGATAATGTTGTTAAGACTGTTTACAATAAACAAATTCGTGACAACGATTATAACCTGAGTGTTGCACGCTATTTCCAAAAGCAAATTGACGGTGTAAAACTAGGTGATATTCTAGAGTTAGTTAGAGGCCAAAGAGGCAACCTTCCTGAAACAGGCAAACTAATTCGTATTCGTGATTTAAAAGACGACAAAGTTGATTTTACGCTTGATGTTTCCAGCGTGGAAGAAACTGAATTGAGGCGACCTGACATTCATCTTGTATCGGAATCTTGCCTACTCCTTGCCATGCGTTGGCGCACATTGAAGCCAACTCTTTTTGAATTCAAAGGTGAGCCTATTTTCAGAAGTCAGGATATTCTTTCCTTCAAGGTTAATGAGGCGATTGCCGATAAAGCATACTTAATCAACGAACTCCATGCCGACTATGTGCAGGAGCAACTTGAATCCTACCGTTTGGGTGCTTCTGTTATGCCCTTTATTCGCAAAGACGATTTGATGGAGGTTGTTATAAAAATTCCTTCAATAGAAGAGCAACGGGCAAAGGTTCAAGGGATTTACGAGTTATCCGATAAGGTTAAAAGTCTTCAAGAAGAGCGTAATGCTTTGGTTCATGGTAAGACTTTAAAGCAATTCAGTGAATTTGCTTCGTTGAAGCATACCTTGGGCAGACCCAGACAAAATATTCTTGATTGGTCTGACAACCTGTTGGATTTTTTAACCAAGAAAAAAGAAGGTTTTGAAGCATTGAATAAAGCTTTTACCGAATTCTACGATATTGATATTATTTCGGCTTTAAAGGAAATCAAGCGTGATGTAAACTTCATCACAGATGTTCTTGAAAAAGGTGAGAATGGACTTGTTCTTTCCGAGTACGAAAAACAAGTTATTCCGCTATCCGACATCAATAGTATCATCAACGAACTGTCTAATAACGGATTTAATTTCAAAATAAAGAAGTTGTTGCTAAAAGGCGAAAAGCTGAAAGAAAGAGGCATCTATGCCAACAAAACGCTTTTCAAAACATTGCTAGACAACATTCTGACAAATGCCAACAAGTATGCATTTGACAAAAAAGGTATCGGAAACGAAGTGGTCATTGAGTTGACCGAAGTAGATGATTCCCTTTCAATGGAAATCAGAAATAACGGAAAACCATTCCCGAAGAACTTCGACAGAGAGAAGTTTATTACCAAATACTCGACAGCCGATTCAAGCAATGGCAGTGGTTTAGGCGGTTATGACATACACAGAATTGCAAGCGATTTTAATAACCCTGATTGGATACTATCACTGAACGATGACCCTTTCTTTTTGGTGAAGTTCAAATTCCAATTTCCAATCAAACTGATTAACTAATTATGAAGGACATATTTTACAATATTTTGTGGATAGACGATGAGCACGAAACGCTTACAGGAACTAAAGGCCGTGCAAAAAGAAATGGCATTAACCTGATACCATTCAAGTCATTGAATAGTGGCATGGATGAATTGGAAAGGAATTATCCTTTTTATGATGGCGTACTACTGGACGCTAAATTCTTTGAAAATGAAGATGATGTAAAAGGTACAGAAGACACCTACAATGTGCACAGAGCCAAGGAAAGATTACTTCAACTCAAAAAGAAATTTGAAGTGTTTGTCCTGACTGGTCAAGCCGAAGCATATGAAGATAAAACCTTCAAAAAAGCTTTTACCAAAGTTTACAAAAAAGGTAGTGACGAGGAAATTGACCGCCTTTTTTCAGATATAAAAGTTTCTGCTGCAACACAGGAAGACACCCAAATTCGCCACAGTTACAAACGAGTGTTTGATGTATGTACTGAAAAGTACATCGGAGAACTTGCCGGACAGGACATTTTGAACCTGTTGAAAGTCAATGACGAAAACAACATTGACAATCATCTCAACGCTATTCGAAAAGTAGTCGAAGACCTTTTTATAGCATTCAATAAATTCAACCTATTGCCTGCTGAATTTGTAACACCTGGTGTGTCTTTAAACGAAAGCAGTAAATTTTTAGCGGGCAAAGGTGCTGATGGTTCTCTTTTTTCCGAAAAAGGATATCAGCATTTAGAAGAAACGCATCTACCGAAACAAATAGCCTACTACTTACGAAGCATTTTGTCAGTAACACAGGCTGGCTCACACAGGTCAGAAATTGACTTACATGTAAAGACCATCAAAACCCCTTTTCTTCTTAAAAGTGTTTTCTTTCAAATATTGGATGTTCTGGCATGGTTTAAAATGTATGTGGATTCAAATCCCAAAACTGAAAATTGGGTTAAGTTGGAAACCGCAAATGAAGTGGCTGAATCAGCAGCAGAACTGATTCCGGGTACGGTTATCAATATTAATCCCCAAAAAGGGTTCGCTTTTTTCAAACCTGATACCATTGGTGATAATATTTTCATTCCACCGCATTTGGTGGCCAACCATTCACTTACAGAGGGAATGAACGTGCAAGTGGAAGTCGAAGAATACACCGACAACCGCACAAACGAATTAAAAAACAGAGTTAAACGAATTGAATTGCGACAATAAACGCCTATAAAATTTTGCAAGCACATTGCCAAAGCCGCACAAGCCAGCACGCATACCAAAGCTTTGTCAAAGAGCCTGCAAAGCGAACCCAAGAGAAAAAGAAATTTTAAAAAATGCCCACCGTACGACAAAAGACAATGAAAATGACAGTAACAAATAGACCAACAAACCACGGTAGACAAGGAAGCACTGGTGGTAACAGGCGTTTGGCTCAATGGCGGGTGACGTGGTTAATTGAACATTCTACCTCGCATCAACTTTTGTGGTGTATTGACAGTTTTGTGCTCCGAAATCCGCCACTGCGCCAAGCGCCAAAACGTTATACGCAAT
>CCMH01000035.1 GCA_000751595.1 Weeksella massiliensis
GTTGATGACTTTTGAGTTCGAGCTTATTGCTCCTTTCTATTTCTCGAATATTAATAAAGTTTAATCTCACCAGCCAACAACGCTTCTTGCAAATATATTTTATATTCTTTTTTTTCATATTTGGTAAGTAGCACATACCCACTGTCCGAAAATTCCCAATTAACAATTTCAAATTTTTTACCTGCTATTTTTTTAGCTTCATTAGAAATAGGTAACTCTTGTATTTTTTCTAAAGCTTCAGTTCCGTATTCAATAGCATTAGCAGCTCTCATAATTTTCATTGATTCCGATAATACTTTTATGTTGCCAGAACCAATACCGATAGCAGCTGCACCAGAGCCTGTAATACTAGCAACACTTCCTAATAGTTTAGTATTAATTTTTTTTACAGGCTTTATAAACATAAAGTCTTTTCTTAAAGGTAAAAACACTTGGATTGTCTTACCTCTTTCTAACGATATTGTATCATTTATAATTAATTTATCACCAACATTTTGTATGGATTTTGGAATAATTTGTCCAGTTAAGATATTGGTGAAAAGTATAATTGTAATTATTAATATTTTTTTCATAATTTTTTTCTTTTGTAGTAATTACTTTTATGTTTTACATTTTTTCAGAGTTAAAAACTTCGGAAACCTTAAATTTAATATGAGTATCTATTTAGAAGAATTTATTTTTTTAGTGAAGTTTTCTCAAGAAGAATTT
>CCMH01000036.1 GCA_000751595.1 Weeksella massiliensis
CAAAGACTCGCCCGTTAGCAGAAATACTTAACCAACTATGCGTGAAATTTTACCTTTAGTTTTACTTTCTATTTTTTTAATTAATTGTAAGCAAAACTTACAAAATTTTGAAAAGAAAGAAGATTTTATTCGTGATTGGAAAGTAATCAGATACCCTTATTCCAATGCAACTTTATATTTATCCGCAAATCACACATTTAAATATGAGGAAACTGGACATTTAAGTGAAATTTATTCGGAAGGAATTTGGAAAATGAACAATGACACATTGATTTTAAATTCTCTGCAACCTAACGAATGTTTATATATAGATGATTTTTCTTTAACTAAAGGAGAAACAATTGATAATATGCAAACAACTTTAAAAAATTGCGAGCCAAAACCAAACTCTAAATTTTTCACAGAATTTAATAATTCAAAATTTACTGTAACAAAAGATTCTTTGATTTACTTAAATTTAAATCCTGAATATTTAAAAAAATATGGAAATTATAAAATATTTTAACCAGTACTTCTGCTAACATTGTATTTGCAAAAAAAACGGTCTGAAAGTAAACTTTCAGCCTATGTTTTTCTCATCGCAAAATTGCCTTTGTTTCAATTTATTTCTT
>CCMH01000037.1 GCA_000751595.1 Weeksella massiliensis
CAAATACTCGGCTCGTTGTACGATATGCTACTCCAACTACATTAATAAAATAAAAACTCTTATTTAAACATATGAAAGATCAAATTACACGAGAAAATTTAGCTGATTTTTTTTCTGTATTTTTTGAAACAAATGAAGTTTCAATTGAATCAGTAGCAAAAGCAATTGGTTGTCCAATTTCATCTATTGAAAGAATAATAGCTCAAGAATCTTATCCCTCAGATGAAATGCTAAAACAAGCTGCAATTCTATTTTCAATTGGAATTAAAAATTATGCAAAACTAAGTTCTGCTGACAAAGAAAAAATTTCAGAAAGTATTGGAGCTGTTGGTGGAGGTATTTTAGGGTTTGGCGGAATAACAGCAGCAATTAGTGCTTCAGGAACAGTTGTTGGTTTATCTGCGGCAGGAATTACCAGTGGTTTAAGTGGAATTGGAGCTCTTGTTGGTGGCGGAATGGCTGCAGGAGCTACAGCAGTGGCTGCAATTCCAATTGCAGTAGGCGCGGTAGGATATGGCTTAATAAAAGGAATTAAATTTATTATCACCTATTACAAATTAAACGATAAAGATTTTAATACTTTTTGGGAAATTAAAAAAGAAGACTAGAAAGCACATCGTACAACATGGGTAACCGTTGCACAACTCAAAACTCAACAAAATAAAATCATATATGACCTCGTTTAAGCCTTTTTAAGCGAGGTTTATTTTTGGATTATATTCAATAATTAAAAATAAAGTGGTTGAAAAAAGCAAATTTTCAAGTCCAATATGATCTGCTTTTAGAGTGCCATACTTTACCTTTGGTAAGGCACAGATTTGGGCAAGTAATTTGGACTTTTTAGGCGTAAATTTCAGGTATTTCTTTAAGTTATAGCAAAGAGCGGCTAAGAGAACATGTTTGTTCGCTTGGCCCATTCCTCGACTGTTGATGCGTTTCATATTGTGATGGTTGATTAAAGTACCTAAAACTGGTTCTACCGTTGCACTTCGTCTCTTGACCATCTGTTTAAAATACCGTTTATTCTTGGTGATTTTCTCGTGCATCCGATCGTATAAGGGCTTGTGAACGCTGTCATCTAACTTCTTAAATTTGCTCACTTTACCACAGCATTGGGCTCGAAGGGGGCAATCTTTACAATCCCTTTCACTGCTTCGGTAGGTTTTCTTTTCATAGCCTTTGCTATCTGTTCGGATGCCTTTAAAAGGAAGTATCGCTTTATTTCCTCCTTCTTGAATGCATTCGTATTGGTTTAATTCCCCATTAAAAATAAAGCCTTCACGCTCAGGTTTGTATTGACCAAAATTGGGTATCCAAGCGTCAATATTGTTGTCCTCGCAATACTGCAAACTATCGCCACTACTGTATCCTGCATCGGCTAATACTTGATCGATTTGCATCTCATTACTCTTAAAATTTGCCAAGGTTTGATTCATGATTTCTGAAAAAATCGCACTGTCCTTGCTCCCCGCTGTACTGGCACAAGCGCCTGTAATGACATGGTGTTTATCATCTACGGCTAATTGACCTGCATAATTTAATTGCCTCGGTTTCCCTGGTTTGGTAGAGATTTTTGCATCCGGATCCGTTGGACTATAATGGGTGTGATTACTTAAGAATTTTGGCCGAATTTCTTCGCCATCTTCATTGATTTGGACACTTTTTCGGGCGGCAGGCATCGCTTTAAATTCTTCTTTTTTCCAATTATGGTGTTGTTCAACTAACTTTTTACGTGTTGAAGTGACTTTATATTCACTATTTTCTTCTAATTCGTTGACATATGCAGAAGCATCTTCTAACACTTCTTTTTCAACCAAACTATCCATGCTCGCATTAGCCTTGATAAATGCACTATCCACCGCTTGACGACGACCCTGAACCATTCCTTTATCAATACAAAGACTTAAAACTTTTCGGAATAATTCTAAGAAAACTTCTTCTCCTAATAATTGACGTGTTCGGCTAATGGTTGAGTGCCAAGGTAAATCTTCATTTAAATCATATCCTAAAAATAAACGTACATCTAAACAATTGCTACAGTAGCGAATCAATGCCCGATCGCTGTTGATGTTGTTGAGATAACCCACCAATAATATCTTGAAAAAGACCACAGGATCAATACTTTTTTGACCTTCTTTTCCATAATATTTTGAGGTCGCTTGATAAAGAAAATCAAATGATAATTCTCGCTGTATTATTCGGTAGTAATTATCCAAAGGTACCAATCGATCCAAACTTAAATCGTAAAATAATTGGGGTGTAAATTCTTTTTTGCCTTGCATAATGACAAGTTAAGAAATTTTACGTTATTCTAGTTGTGCAACAGGCACATCGGCTTGGCAAAATGCGGGGTTAAGTGCAAAATTGAACTTCTCGCCTATTTATCCGCCAAAAGCTGTTTGCTTTTGTTTTTTTATTAAATTTACTAAAAGGCTCACAGCTTTGGCTACGTCACGGTCTGAATTGAACTTTCGCTCAATTCAAGCCCGCACTTCGCCAAGCCGCGGCCCGTTGTGTGCCATAAACACATTTTATTATTTATTAATCTTAAATTTTTAAACATGAGACATTTATTAAACACACTCGTCTTTTTATTTGCCTTGGTTTGTTTTGCACAGACAGGGCAAGATTTTTATGTTGTAGTTAAAGAAAACAAATCAATTGAACCAACTCAAAAAATAGTTAATCCAGATGGTTCACTTTCATTAACTTTCAACAAAGAAGAACTTCAAACGCTATTTTCAAGCGTATCTGTAAGAAAATATGAAAGGGCATTTCCAGAGGCAGTTTCAAAATATTTACAGCGTGTATATATCGTTAATCTCCCAGATGCTTCTTTTCTATCGGCTTTATCAAATCTTAACGATGTTGAATATGCCGAATCAATCAATGAGGGAATACCTTTATATGAACCAGACGATCCTTATTATACGGTAGGTGGGTATAATTATGGTTATACTTATTTAATTTTAGTTCGAGCAAATTATGCTTGGAACATAACAAATGGAGATCCTAATATACTAATTGGTATTGCAGATACAGGTTTCGATAGCACACATGAGGACATGACTGGACAATTCGCCGGATTTGTGGGAGATGTAGGCACTACAAATCCTCATGGCATGTATGTTTCGGGATTAGTCTCCCCTTTAACGGATAACAATAAAGGTGTAGCTGGAATTGGTTATAATACAAGAATGTATGGAATTAAAGGATTGTCAACTCAAAAAGCATATCAGTTAGCACAGGTTCCTGGTGTAAAAGTTATAAATGCCAGTTGGTTAGATGGTTGTGCCTTCAGTCCGGTTAATCAAGAGGTTTATAATGAGATAAGATATGTTCATGAAGTTTTAGTTATTGCTGCAGCAGGAAATGGTTCTACTTGTGGTGGTCCTAATAATTATGTGTATCCCGCAGCTTATGATAATGTTTTAGCAGTATCATCAGTAGGGCACACATACCCAATTGGCCATGATTTAATGTATAATCAAACAGATGTTCATCAAAGATTTATAGATCCTTCAAATCCTGATGATAATACGCATCAGCATCATGATAAAGTTGATATGGTAGCTCCAGGCTTCGACTTTTGGGTACCAGGCCTTTCCAATAACTATGAAAGGGTTTGGCACGGAACATCATCTGCCGCACCTCAAGTTGCAGCCGCAGCAGGTTTAATTTTATCAGTTAATCCAAACTTAACGCCTGATGAGGTTGAAGCAATTTTAAAAAACACGGCAGATGATATTTATTGGATTCCGTACAATTATCCGTATATCGGACTATTGGGAACAGGAAGGCTCAATGTTTTCAGAGCCGTTAAAACCACGGAATGCCAAGATGAACAAAACCCTATCGTAGACCTTATTATTAGGGATTCAGAAACAGACAAGGGGGATGAGCCTAATTTGAATACACAGTATATGTGGACTAGCTCAGATATAATTGTGAGAAACCAGAATGACGGCAGATTTGATCCCACCAATCAAAATCCATTATACAATGGAAGTACACCAAATTATATTTATGTCAGAGTAACAAACAATGGTTGTCAAACAAGTTCAGGTACAGATATAGTAAAAGTTAACTGGGCAAAAGCCAACACTTCACTTGCTTATCCGGAGTATTGGGATGGTTCTATTGTTCAAAACAGTGTAGTATTCGGCGGTGAGGTTGGTACTGGAATTATCCCTGCTTTAGAACCGGGTCAGGAAGCTTTAGTTGAAATCCCGTGGTATGTTCCAAATCCTCAAGACTATTATAATATTAATGAGAACCCTTGGCATTTTTGTCTATTAGCAGAAGTAATTTCTAATGACGATCCTTTAACATCTCCTTACACATCCAATCCTAATGTTATGGTACGCAATAACAATAATTTAGCTTGGAGGAATGTTACTGTAATTGATGTGTCAGGTAAAGAGGAAATTGGCGCTGCCGTTGCTGTTTCAAACCCATCAAACAGCCCACGGGCATTTTATTTGCAATTAGTAAAAGAAGATGCAGAAACCGGTAAACCAATTTTTGATACTGCAGAAGTTGGTTTAAAATTGGATAACACTTTATATGCAGCCTGGGAGAGAGGAGGTAAAGAAGCTACTTCAATTGAGGACACAAAAGAGTCAAAAAGAAAAATTATCAAAGATAATAATGCAATCATTGATAATTTACTCCTTAATCCAAACGAGTTAGGTACTGTTTATCTATCATTTAATTTCTTAACAAAAGAAATGACTGATAAGAACAAGTTTAGATATCACTTAATCCAGAGAGATGCACAAACAAATGAAATAATGGGTGGCGAAACCTTTGATATTCAGAAAAAATCACGTCCATTCTTTGTAGCAAATCCTGGTAGTGATAAAAATATTCAAAAAAATGAGCAGGTAACGCTAAAGGCTCAAGATATTTTTGAAGCTGCCGAATACAATTGGTATGATGAGGATGGAAATTTGATTTATTCCGGTAGAGAATTTACTGTTGTGCCTGAAATTTCTAAGAAATACAAATTAGAAGTAATTACAGAGGATGGTTTTAAAGATTATTCAGAGGTTAATGTAAATGTAACACCTTACAAATTGATTAATATTTCTCCAAATCCTGCCAATACAAGCATATCGGTGAACTATGATATTGAGAATAGCAATTCGGCTTACTTAATGGTTACTGGTGTAACAAACGGAACATCATTTAATTACATCCTAGAGCCTAATTCATCCCAAAAATTAATAAATTTGACAAACTACCAGAATGGTCATTATATTGTAACTTTAATTTGTGACGGCAAAGTAGTTGAGTCTAAAAATTTGATGAAAAATTAAGGATTATGAAAAAGTTTATTTGCATTTCACTCTTATTATTTGGTGCTTTATTAAAGGCCCAGGAACAGACATTTATAGAGAACACATGGTATTTACAGGAAATGAATATTGCCAATATTTCCTACTACCCTCCCATTAATAATGAAATTGAGAGTGTGTGGTTTGAAGTTGAGGAGTTCGATAATACTTATTTTTTTCATTCAGAAGTTTGCTCATATTTAGGTGGTATGCTTAATTGGATTACAAATAGTCAGTTTTCATTTTTTGATTTTGTTGGTGGGTTTGCTTGTGAAGAACCTTCAAATCAGGAGTTTGAATACCAGTATGCTTATTTTTATGGTTATGGCGGAGTTGATGGAATTCCACTAGATTATACTATAGATAGTTCATCTGATAATTCCTTAGAATTAATTGTTACAAACAGATTTGGAGATTATCTAGTGTACAATAATATCAATCTTTCCACTAAGGATAATAACTCGAATGAACTTGAAATCTATCCTAATCCTTTAGGAAATAATTTATATTTTAAAACAAACAAAAATTTGATTGATTACTCTTTTGAATTTTACAATTTAAATGGTAATCTTATTGATGTTTTTAAAGTAAAAAATGACAATCAAATCGATGTATCCCATTTATCGTCTGGAGTATATTTTTTGAGAATTTACGACAATTCAAAAAACTTAATTCAATCAAAAAAGATACTCAAGAGGTAAAACGTTACGGCACACAACAGCTCGTTTGGCAAAAGCGGCGGGAAACATTTTAATTTGACATATATTGCTTTTTTAAAAACTTATCCTTGGTTGACAGGCGGTGCTTAAAAGTGCCGCCTTCGCCAAGCGAGGCAAACGTTAGCGGAAATTTTAAACCAGCTATATGTAAAAATTTTGGTTTCTATTTTCAAGTTTCAATTCTTCTGGATACACAAGTTCATAGCCAGTTCTTCCCATTCCATCTTTTGTAAAAAGACAAACTTGAACTGGTGGCATAGGATCAAAAAATGCTTTAAATTTTTGCTTATTCGGATTTTCATTTTCTTCAGGAAATTCAAAATTCATTCTAACGAATCCCATATTTTTAATTGCCGATTGAGAAAGTGAATCAATGCCAAGAATTCTTATGCCTTCATATGGAAAGTCTGGATATTCATTCTTAACAAATTCAATAACTTGAGCAACGGATGTTTCCTCTTCCAAGAGCTTTTTATTTTCCATTTTCTCTAACCAATATAAAAATAAGTCTTGACCTACTCCCGTATGTAAATCCCAACATTTAGTTAAATCATTACAAATACTTTTAAATATAACGTATCCGTTTCTTTTGTAACGATTTCCCCACCAATGAGCTAATTTGACATGATGATACCAATAATAGTAACCTTCACCTAACCAAGTGTTATCCCAAGAACAATTATAAGGTCCGTCCTTTTCATTTTGTTCGTAGTTTCCTCGATTTTCTAAGGTTTGATATAACAAATATGAAGCTTCAAACATTAGAAAATATTTTATTCAATTATAGTGATATTTTCCTTTAGTGGCGTACTTAACGAAGTTAGATTCATTGTAGGCAGAATCATTGGCTTTAAGTTAGCTTGAATTGTCAAACTCGAAATAAATGCACGTAAATATGGAAAGACAATAGCAATACTATTTGCGTAAAAATAAGTAGGTATATTTTCAAGGTCATTTACATCTTCTGAGAACTGAAAATTTGCAGTCATTTTACAATTAACGAAATTTTTTTCAGGAGAATCAGCCTTATTGAATGCATAAAAATTAAAAGTCAAACTAAACATTCTTTCGCTTTTATTGAACACACCTTCTGGGTCTATTTTCAATGCAATATCATCTCCAATAATATTACTAGAATTAAAACCAAATTCAATAATTTTATATTCTTTAAATTTAAAGCTAGCTTGTTCCATTTATTTTTTTATTTATATGGCTAAGGTACAAAAAAAAAGTCCGAAACTAATTTCGGACTCTTCTTTTAATATATTATTTGTATCTAATAAATCTGGTTTCGAATAGACAAATGTGTTTTCGTAACACACATCCCAAACATCTAATAATTCAGAAATTGTAACTGAATTTTCTTGTTTAGAATATTTGTCATATTTATTCCATTTCTCTTTTAAGACATCTTCTGATAAAGAATCAAAAAATTGGTCTATGGTTTTCTTATCCATTGTCTTAATTTATTACTTCATCAAAACTAACAATAAATTTGCCAAACAGCAAAATTATTCCATTAGTTTTTTATTAAAAATAACACTGTTGTATTTTTTAAGCCTGCAAAATAACGACTAAATTTTGTAATATCAAAGAAAAACTTCCGCTAACATGGGTAACCGTTGCACAACTCAAAACTCAACAAAATAAAATCATATATGACCTCGTTTAAGCCTTTTTAAGCGAGGTTTATTTTTGGATTATATTCAATAATTAAAAATAAAGTGGTTGAAAAAAGCAAATCTTCAAGCCCAATATGACCTGCTTTTAGAGTGCCATACTTTACCTTTGGTAAGGCACAGATTTGGGCTAGTAATTTGGACTTTTTAGGCGTAAATTTCAGGTATTTCTTTAAGTTATAGCATAAGGCGGCTAAGAGAACATGTTTGTTCGCTTGGCCCATTCCTCGACTGTTGATGCGTTTCATATTGTGATGGTTGATTAAAGTACCTAAAACTGGTTCTACCGTTGCACTTCGTCTCTTGACCATTTGTTTAAAATACCGTTTATTCTTGGTGATTTTCTCGTGCATCCGATCGTACAAGGGCTTGTGAATGCTGTCATCTAACTTCTTAAACTTGCTCACTTTACCACAGCATTGGGCTCGAAGGGGGCAATCTTTACAATCCCTTTCACTGCTTCGGTAACTTTTCTTTTGGTAACCTTTACTATCGGTTAAAATACGTTTAAATGGTAAAATCGCTCCATTTCCTCCTTCTTGAATGCATTCGTATTGGTTTAATTCCCCATTAAAAATAAAGCCTTCACGCTCAGGTTTGTATTGACCAAAATTGGGTATCCAAGCGTCAATATTGTTGTCCTCGCAATACTGCAAACTATCGCCACTACTGTATCCTGCATCGGCTAATACTTGATCGATTTGCATCTCATTACCCTTAAAATTTGCCAAGGTTTGATTCATGATTTCTGAAAAAATCGCACTGTCCTTGCTCCCCGCTGTACTGGCACAAGCGCCTGTAATGACATGGTGTTTATCATCTACGGCTAATTGACCTGCATAATTTAATTGCCTCGGTTTTCCTGGTTTGGTAGAGATTTTTGCATCCGGATCCGTTGGACTATAATGGGTGTGATTACTTAAGAATTTTGGCCGAATTTCTTCGCCATCTTCATTGATTTGGATACTTTTTCGGGCGGCAGGCATCCCTTTAAATTCTTCTTTTTTCCAATTATGGTGTTGTTCAACTAACTTTTTACGTGTTGAAGTGACTTTATATTCACTATTTTCTTCTAATTCGTTGACATATGCAGAAGCATCTTCTAAAACTTCTTTTTCAACCAAACTATCCATGCTGGCATTGGCCTTGATAAATGCACTATCCACCGCTTGACGACGACCTTGCACCATCCCTTTTTTAACGCAAAGACTTAACACTTTTCGGAATAATTCTAAGAAAACTTCTTCTCCTAATAATTGACGTGTTCGGCTAATGGTTGAGTGCCAAGGTAAATCTTCATTTAAATCATATCCTAAAAATAAACGAACATCTAAACAATTGCTACAGTAGCGAATTAAAGCTCTATCGCTGTTGATGTTGTTGAGATACCCCACCAATAATATCTTGAAAAAGACCACAGGATCAATACTTTTTTGACCTTCTTTTCCATAATATTTTGAGGTCGCTTGATAAAGAAAATCAAATGATAATTCTCGCTGTATTATTCGGTAGTAATTATCCAAAGGTACCAATCGATCCAAACTTAAATCGTAAAATAATTGGGGTGTAAATTCTTTTTTGCCTTGCATAATGACAAGTTAAGAAATTTTACGTTATTCTAGTTGTGCAACAAGCACATAGTATTTCGCGAAAAACGGGCTGAAAGTAAACTTTCATCCCATCTTTTTCCGCTCGCAAAATTGCTTTTCTTAAAACTTTCAATTAATTTAGTTTCAGCCAAGCAATTTGCTTGAACAGACGAACTTGAACTTTCGTTCATTTTCTTCCCGTTCTACGCAAATACCCGGCCCGTTGTGTGAAACCATTGAAAGACGAACCGCTAAAAAAGAAAGAAAATGAAAAGAAAATGTTTGGAAACACTACGAAAAGTTAGACGAGAAAAAAATTTATCGCAAGAATATATGGCTGAAAAATTGGAAATAACCCAAAAAGCGTATTCTAACATTGAAAATGGTAAAACCACACTAAAAAACGACATTCTCCTTAAATTAGCAAAAATTCTTGATTTAAACCCTGATGATTTATGTGCTATATCAAATTCTTGCAGTGATATTCATAAATTAAAAAATGAAGAATTACTCAAACTTCTTGCTCAAAATAATATTGATATTCCCAACCATCTATTAGAGAATTAAAAACTCTAAAAAGCATTTTAGTAGTTTTTGGTATAATTTAGAAGTTTTACTACTTGGATTATATGTTTATTGTAGGTTAAATTTGAAATTTCATAAGAAACTTATTAATAAATGTTGAGAAATATTCTGCTTTTATTCGCTTTTCTTTTCCCTTTATTTTTGTTTTCACAAAACAAAATAACAGGACAGATTCTTGATTCTGAAAATAACCCTGTTGAATTTGCGACAATAAATCTGCAAACAAAAGATAGCATTTTATTAAAAACCGAATTTTCTGATGAAAACGGAAAATTTGAAATCGAAGAAAAGCAAGGAAATTATTTACTTGACATTTCATATTTGGGAAATCCGCTTTTTACCCAAGAAATTGAACTAAACAATAAAGTAGATTTAGGAATTATCAAAGTTGAAAATTCTATAACATTACAAGAAATTATTATCTCGATAGAGAAGAAACTCATCGAAAAAAAAATTGACCGATTAGTCTTCAATGTAGAAAATTCAGTAGCGGCTACAGGAGGAGATGTTTTGGATATTTTAAAAATAACTCCACGAATTAAGGTTCAGAATGACCAAATATCAATGATTGGTAAAAGCGGAATGTCTGTAATGATTGACGATAGAATGACATATCTTTCAGGTAGTGATTTGGCTAATTATTTAAGAACATTAAAGTCTGATGAAATAAAAAGTATAGAGGTAATTACAAACCCTCCTGCAAAATACAGTGCAGAGGGAAATAGTGGAATTATCAATATTGTTACAAAAAAACAAAGGCAAGACGAGTGGAATGCAACTTTACGAAGCACTTACCAACAAGCTACTTATGCTTCGGGATTAGTTGGAGCAGGATTTAATTTTAGGAAAAACAAACTCACAGTTACATCAAATCTAAATTATAGTGGTGGGTCAAACGCTCCTATTGAAAATTACGAAATTGATTACACTAATCTTTTTTGGAAAGAACAAAATAAACGTAGAGATTTTTCTAAATCTGTTTCTGCAAGAGTAGGGTTAGACTATCAAATATCTGACAAGATTTCAACAGGTTTTATTTATAATTATGTATCAAGCACTCCTGAAATAAGAGATAATATAAGAAGTACTCTGTCTAATTATGAAACAAATGCAACCGATTCTCTTATTATTACTAAAGGAAATAGTATAAGAGAAAGAAATTCAAACAGATTTAATTATCACTTTATCTATGATATAGATACCTTAAATAGAAAATTGTCGTTTGACTTTGATTTTTTTAATTACAACGTAAACTCAAATCATATTTTTCAGACAAAAACGTATGATGTTAATTCTTCTGAAATAACAGATTCGTACAATTCTGCAAATAATAAAGGATTGCAAGACATAACTAATTATTCGTTTAATTTAGATATGGAACACCCTTTTGAGTGGGCTAATTTGAATTATGGAGGTCGGTTATCTTATATTGATACAGATAATAATTTTGAATATTATAATTTGGCAAGTGGTGTGCCTATTTTTGATACTTCACAAAGTAATCAGTTCAGATACAAAGAAAATACACAAGCAATTTATTTTTCTGCTCAAAAAGAAATTACTGAAAAATGGGAAACTAAAATCGGGTTACGTATAGAAAACACTCAATTAACAGGAAATTCGGTAACATTAAATCAGAAAAACGAAACAAATTATACAAAATTGTTTCCAACTGCCTATGTTTCATTTGTTCCGAATGATAATCATTCTTTTTCATTAAGTTATAACAAGAGAATTAACAGACCGAATTATAGTTTTTTAAATCCGTTTAAATGGATAAGCTCTCCTTATTCTTATTCGGAAGGAAATCCGTATTTACAACCTTCTTTTTCCAATAATGTAGAATTTGAGTATATTTTTAAAGAAAACTACATCAGTACGTTCTATTTTTCACACACAGATGAAGGTTTTGAACAGGTAAGCATTATAGATGATGAAACTAATATTCAACAAGTTAAACCTCTTAATTTTTTGGTAAACAAAACATTTGGTTTTAATCAGACTGTAATTTTAAAGCCTTTTAATTGGTTGAATGTTCGTTTTTATGGAGATGTTTATTATTCTGATACTTCTTCAAAAATTCCCGTAACACTTGATTATTTAAAAGGTTGGAATGCGGAGTTTAGTATATCAAGTGATGTTATACTTAACCAAAATAAGACCCTACTATTTAATAGTAATCTTTGGGTTTTAACCAAAGGGGTGGATTATTTAGATTATAACTCTAAAGATTTACAATTAAACGTATCGTTTAAATGGCTTTTACTCAACAAAGATTTAATTATTAGTTTAAATATACAGGACATTATCAATCCAAAAGGAGTGAGATACACATCTTTTTCAAATAACATAAAAAATTCTTTCATAAATTATTATGATGAGCAATATTTTAGATTAGGGATTGTTTACAATTTTGGTAAAAAATTTAACACTGTTAATAGAGAAAATAAAAATCAAGAAGAACAAAATAGAACAAATTAAAAAGATTGAAATACCCAGTATTTATAAGTGCGCAATTGTAAAGAAAAGTAACTCAATAATCTGTTTGCAAGCAGCTACCAATAAAAAGTTTTATGTAGTAAAAAGGTAACTTAAAACATTATTTTAAAATTCATTAAAATGAAGAAATCATTCAAAGTGTTAGCCAAGCAAGTAAATCAGCTAACAGAAACTCAAGAAGGAAAATTGAAAGGTGGCTTTGCTTCTGCTTTTCAATTAAAAACCACGCAATCTGCTCCATTAGGAAATAATTGTACGTGCAAGAATAAAAATAGTTCTTGTGATGCAAAAGATATTATTGATGCGGGAGCGTGATTATAATGAGAGGGTAGTTCACGCTTAAGTAACTACCCTCCTTTTTATTTCTAATTTTAAAAATAGATACAATGAAAAAATCATTTAAAGAGTTAGCTGAACAAGTAAATCCGCTAACAGAAACTCAAGAAGGAAAATTGAAAGGTGGCTTTACTTCTGCTTTTCAATTAAGAACTACACAATCTGCTCCATTAGGAAATAATTGCTCGTGTACAAATGTAGATTCAAGTTGTAGTGCCACAGGAAATAATTGTAAGTGTAAAAACAAAGAAATAATAGTTTCTTTGTGAAATCTTTATTAATTAGTGAACAATGTTCATAACACAAACAAAGATGAAAGCAAGTAAATATAACAACTTTGTATATTACAAAGATAAATATGTAGGGTATAATGCTTTAAAAAATTCTTTTATACTTTTAGAGCCAGAATTATATGATTTATATGTAGCTTCCGTAAATGAAAATAAGGTAAAAGACTTCGAAAAAATTCATCCAAGTTTTTATGAATTTATGGTTCAAAATGGTTTTTTTGTAAATTCCATTTTAAATGAGCTAGAAGAAGTAAAAAAGTTGCAATTAGAAATTGATAATAAAAATGATTTCTTTGATTTGTTTATTAATCCAACTATGAATTGCAACTTTAAATGTTGGTATTGTTATGAAACTCATATCAAAAGTTCGAAAATGACGGAATCTACTATTCAAAATGTTATAAATTTTTGTAATAATATTATTTTGGAAAACAAGAATTTGAAAAGATTCTATCTTTCTTGGTTTGGTGGAGAACCACTACTTCAGTACAAAGATGTTGTTCTCCCTTTATTAAAAGAGTTAAGTAATTTATTTAAACAAAATAACATAAAGTTTAATTCTGGATTTACAACAAATGGTTTACTTATTAACCAAAGTATGATAGATTCTTTTTTGAAGTATGATGTGAACCAGCTTCAAATAACACTAGACGGTATTAAACCTTTACACGATAAAATTAGGTTTATTTCAAAAAACAAAGGGTCTTATGATGAGATTATTTCAAATATTATCTTATTAGCAGAAAATAATTTACAGGTAATTGTTCGAGTTAATTGCACTGAAGAAACACTTGACGGTTTGGATGAAATAATGAATTCCTTTTCCAATTTAAATAAGAGTGTGAAAAAAAATATCAGTTTTACATTTCATCGTGTTTGGCAAGCAGAACAAGAATTAGAGGATGATGTTTCACAATACATTAAAAAATATAATGGACAGAATTTTGATGTTTCAGGTGTAGCATTAGATTCATTTAGAGATTCTTGTTATGCGGATAAAAGAAACCAAGCTCTAATTAATTATAACGGTGAGGTTTTCAAATGTTCAGCAAGAGATTTTAAATCTTCAAACAAGGAGGGTGTTTTAGAAGAAGATGGGAGAATAAAATGGAATAGTAATTTTGAAAAAAGAATGAATGCTAAATTAAAAAATAAACCGTGTCTAACTTGTAGTATTCTACCATTATGCGGAGGCGGATGTTCACAAGTTGCTATGGAAAATGAGGGAAAGGATTATTGTGTTTATGATTTTGACGAGAACAAGAAAAAGCAAGTGGTTTTAGATACTTTTATAACCCGAATTACCAATTAAAGTGAAATTTATTCCTCAACACGACCAAATGGATTGTGGTCCTGCCTGTTTGGCAATGATTACAAGTACATATGGTAAAAATTATTCGTTACAATATTTAAGAGAAAACTCTTTTCTGACAAAAGAGGGAGTTTCTTTGTTGGGAATAAGTGAGGCTTCAAAAAAAGTCGGGTTTGAAACATTAACAGCAAAATTAACCATTGATAAACTAATCATTGAAAAAGAATCACTTCCTTGTATTTTACATTGGAATCAAAATCATTTTGTAGTATTAAAAAAAATCACAAAAAATATTTTTACAGGTAAACATTTTTTCCATATAGCTGACCCAGCTCACGGTTTTATTAAACTAAACGAAGAAAATTTTGCTAAATCTTGGATAGCAGATAATAAAAAAGGGGTTGCTCTTTTTCTGAATCCAACAGAAGAATTTTATAGGCAAACTCCAAAAAAAGAAGAAAAATTATCTGTAAAACATCTTTTTAAGCATTTATCTCCTTTCAAAAAGCAAATAAGTACAATGTTTGTTTTGTTGCTTTTGGGAAGTTTACTTAATCTTATTTTTCCTTTTCTTACTCAAAACCTCATAGATAAAGGAATTAACTCTAAAAACCTAAACGTAATATCGCTTATTTTATTAGCTCAATTAGGTGTTTTTCTTGGAGTGCTTACTTTTGAAATTATCCGAAATTGGTTAATGCTTTATGTAGGGACAAAGTTAAGTATCAATATTATTTCCGATTTTCTAAAAAAAATGCTAAAGCTCCCGATTAAGTTTTTCGACACCAAAATAATGGGAGATTTTCAACAACGTATTCAGGATAACGAACGAATAGAAGATTTTTTAACCTCTCAAAGCCTTACCACTTTTTTCTCTATAATTACATTTTCTGTGTTTTTTGGAGTTCTTTTATACTACGATTACAAAATATTATCGGTTTATTTGGTTTTGACTATTATTTCATTTCTTTGGTCTTTTTATTGGTTAATAAAACGGAGAATATTAGATTATTTTCGTTTTCAACATCGAAGTGAAAACCAAGAATCCATATACGAAATGCTGAATGGAGTTACTGAAATGAAGCTCAATCAATACGAAGATTTAAAACGTAATGAATGGGAAAAAATTCAGCACAAATTATTCAAGCTTAATATTCGTATTCTAAAAATTGACCAACTCCAATCTTCGGGTTTTGAGTTTATCAATCAAACTAAAAATATATTAGTAACATTTTTAGCTGCTACTTTAGTTGTTAAAGAAAGTATGACTTTAGGAGAACTATTGGCAATTTCCTACATTATCGGACAAATGAACTCTCCTGTAAATCAATTAGTTGGTTTCTTTCGTTCTTTACAGGACGCAAAATTAAGTTTAGAACGCTTAAACGAAGTTCAAAATCAAGAAAGTGAAGAACAATCAAATTTAACTAATCTAAAAACCAAAGAGTCAGGCATAAGATTTAAAAATGTTTCTTTTCAATATGAAGGACCAAAATCTCCTTATGTTCTTAAAGACATTAACCTTACAATTCCAAACGGAAAAATAACGGCTATTGTTGGAGCAAGTGGAAGTGGAAAAACTACTTTAATGAAGTTACTCTTACGATTTTATGACCCCACAAAAGGACAAATTTTTTTTGATGAAGAAAATATTTTAAGCCTTTCTCCTAAAAATATTCGTGAAAATTGTGGCGTTGTTATGCAAGACGGATATATTTTTTCCGATACAATAGAAAGAAATATAGCAACAGGAGATGAAATTATTGATAAGGAAAGGCTGAAAAAATCCATTCAAATTGCTAATATTGAAGATTTTATAAATAATATTCCTTTAGGATTTAACACCAAAATAGGAGCTTCTGGAAATGGAATTTCGGGAGGACAAAAACAAAGAATTTTAATAGCAAGATCAGTCTATAAAAATCCTCATTACATCTTTTTTGATGAGGCAACAAGTGCTTTAGATGCTGATAACGAAAAGATAATTCACGATAATTTACAGGAATTTTTCAAAGGAAAAACAGTTTTAATTATAGCACACAGACTTTCAACCGTAAAAAACGCAGACCAAATAATTGTATTAAAAAACGGAGAAGTTGTCGAAAAAGGAAATCATCACGAATTAGTAAAAAACAAAGCTGACTATTATAATTTAGTAAAAAATCAGTTAGAATTAGGAAACTAAAAAAGTATGGCTTCACACAACATGAACTGTGTAAAAAAACAAGTTTTTTAAGCAGTTTTTTGTAAATAATTATCCTGGTAAAATTCTCTATTTTTTACCACTCCAAATACAATTTTAAGCAGCTTGTTGCACACCGCAATTACGGCTGCTTTTTTGTTCTTTCCTTTCTCTACTAATCGATCAAATAATGCGCGACAATGGGCGTTGGTTTTCTTCGCATTTAAGGCACACATATACAAGATATGTCGCAGTTGTTTGCCTCCTTGTTTGCATATTCGGACACGCCCTCGGATGCTACTTCCACTCCGATATTCGGTGGGACTCAGCCCTGCGTAAGATATCAATTGTTTATACGAATTCATGTCTTTAAAACCTTGCGTGTAGATCAATAATTCGGCGGCAGCACGCTTACCAATTCCTTTTACACTGGATACTAATTCAAGGGTTTCACGATCCCATGCTATCAGTTTTTCTTGTAATTCTAACTCTAAATTTTGCTTTTCTTCTTGGAGTTTTTTGATGATTTTTTGAAAGCTTTTTTCTATTCTTTTCACATCAAACGGACATTTTTTCAAGTTGTGTATTTGGTTACTAAACTTGGTAATCTCTTTGTTTCGTCTTTTTTATCCGCAACAGCTCTTTATGTTTCCTTTTTTCTTAATTTAGTAAAAATATAAAGCTGTTGCTTAAGTTAGTGCTAAGTTCGAAGTTTAGGCTTCCAAATCCGCCACTATCGCCAAGCCGAGGACCGTTAGTGTCAAGGCTAACACGACACAACAAACAGACAGTTACTAATGAGTAAAAAGTTGATTTTAATTTATCTCGGGCTTATTTTTTTATCGACTTTACTTTTCGTTGGTACACCTTTTGAATTTTTAAATGTTACAGCCGACAAAATTGCGACATTTATAATAATAATTTTGTTTTTGTTTCTTTTCATTGTTTTATTCATACAAATTTGGAGACTTGGAAATAATATATTTAGGTTGATTACATTTGGACTTCTGACTATAATTGCTATTCCTTATTTTTTTATAGGCATTTGGAATTTACTTTTGACTTGGTCTAACTACCATCCTATGTGGCAAGATCTTTATATTTACACGAATGACAAAAACGAAAAAGTCATTAGTCAATGGAGGGAAACAAGCGGTTCGATATATGATTACCGAGACAGAAAAATAATTGCTGATTATGGACAATTCCGAATTTCGTTAAATTGTAATTTAAAAAACTTGGAAGGTGTTTGGACAGAATATAACATTGGAAAGAAAAAAGAGGAAGTTATAAATTTTGAGAATATTGAGGATTAAAATATTGATGACTAAAAAAGCCCAGCCACTAACATGAACTAGTGTAAAAAAAGACACTATCCTATAAAGTGTGTAAGTTAAAAAGTTGGGCTTAGATTTTATAATCTGAGCCTTTTTTCAAAAATAAGCATAAATTGTTGAATTAATATCAATAATTTTATTATGGATGGTGTCCATGATTAAACCAATATCATCCATCACCATCTCTTCCTTAGATTTTATAATAAATCGAATTCCTTCATTAGAAATTAGCGATTCCTTCATTACAAGAAAAGAAGTCAATTCATTTATTACCTGTTCCAAACTTCCTGTAAAAGTTTGCTTTTCACCATTCTCTAAGATTCTTTTTTCAATTTCATCCGTGTTGTCTTTCATAAAAATTATTTTTTGTCAAACGTAAGGTGAATAGCAGACATACTGTGTCGTTTGTAGAATAGAGATTTATTCTTTTCTATTTTCTATAAAAAAAACACTCAAGTTGACATATTTGAATGTCAACTTGAGTTGTTTTGTAATTTGTATTTTCAAAGCTTTAGCTAAAGCGTCCAATTTTGTAGCATTATTAAATTAGACCCGTTGTACATTTTTTATTACAATTTCGATGAAAAGACACTTTCTTTAATGTTTTTTAAATTAAAAACTTAAATTTTTTGTTTATATAAGAATTAAATATTTAGTTTAGTAATATTAACAATAATATTTAGTTTAGTAATATTAACAATAATATTTAAACTAATAAAAAATGAAGAAAATTTTATTTGCAAGTGCTTTTGCACTTATGGGAATATTTGCTATGGCTAATGAAACAGCTTCTACTAAAGAAAATATAGAGAAGAAAGCAGAAACTAATCAAAGTACTACATCAGTAGATTGTATCAAAGTAAGTTATTCTTGCGGTGCATCAGCAAGTATATGCGATTTCAAAGGGACTACTAAACAATTAGTAAATATGGTAATGGCACAAGATGATTTAATTTGTGGTGAATAAATTTATTAGGTTCTATTTGATAATTAAATAGAACCTAATTTTAATATATATATTATGAAATATAAAATATTTTATTTATTTATTTTTATATCAATCTCATTATTTGGTCAAGACAAGTTTTACTTATTTACATATAATTTTCAATATAAAAAAGATAGTATTGACAATAAATTATCAAATGATATTATGTTACTCTACTTAAATGAAAGCGAATCATTGTTTATACCTGAAAATCTTTATAAAACTGATTCCATAATAAATTCTGGTTCTGTTAATCTAAATAATTTTTCAAGTCTTCCTAAATCGTTTTATAAATTTCATATAAAAAGAAATTCTAGTAATATGTTTTATTATGATAAAATTTATACAACAAATGTATTTTATGAAGAAATTGAGTTTCCAAGTTGGAAACTAATGAATGAAACAAAAGAAATTGGTGAATTTACAGCAAAAAAAGCTGAAGCTTATTATGGAGGTAGAAATTGGATAGCTTGGTATACAGAGAGTATACCAGTATCAGAAGGACCATATAAATTTTCTGGACTGCCAGGATTAATAATAAGTTTATATGATGAGCAAAATAATTTTAAATTTGACTTAATCTCAATCAATAAAAATCGCAAAGTATTTAAAATGAATGATGATGAATATATAAAAGTTAATAAGAAAGATTTTATAAAAATAAGAAGAGAATTTTTAGAAGACCCTATCTTTTTTATGAATAAAGACGATACTAAAATTGAACTATCGAAAGAAAGTATGGATAGAATAGTAAATAATGTAAATAAAAACAATAATTTTATAGAAGTTGAAAAAAGGTAAAATTTACTCCTAAAACAGTCTCTTTAAATCAATGACAATGAAATATAATCCATTATAGTAGTTTTGAAAACAATATTAACACTACTATTTACCTTTCTCTCACACTTTATTTTTGCACAACTTATCATTTATGGAGTTGTAAAAAATGAAGAGGGAGAACCTGTTTCTGGTGCCAATGTAATTATATCACCAAATACTTCAGATGAAACGTTGGCATATTTTATAACAAAATCGGACGGTAAATATTCAATAAAAATAGATAATCCATCGCATGAATTATATGAAATAAAAGTTCGTGCGATGAATTATGCATTTATTTCAGATTTGGTAAACGAATCGTCTAATAATTTCGATTTTACTTTACAAGAAAAAGCAATTGAGTTGAAAGAAGTAAAACTAAAAGAATCTCCAATCCGAAAAAAAGGCGATACAATTGCGTATGATGTTAGTAATTTTAAAGATATCCAAGATCGTTCTATAGCAGATGTGATCAAAAAAATGCCTGGAATAGAAATAGAAGCTTCAGGTCGAATATTATATCAAGGCGAACCAATCAATAAATATTATATTGAAGGAATGGATTTGTTGGGAGGGAAATATGCTTTAGCAAACGAAAATCTTTCTGCAGATGCTGTAGATAAAGTTCAAATTTTAGAAAATCATCAACCAATCAAGATTTTAGATAGTTTAGTTTATAGTCCCAAAGCGGCATTAAACATAAAACTGAAAAATAAAATGACTTATTCTGGTAAAGCAGAAGTTGGTCTTGGTATATCACCGATGTTATACCATGCTAATATTACACCAATGTTATTTACAAAAAAACAACAAATGATTGGTTCTTATCAAGGAAATAATAGTGGAAATGATGTATCACGACAATTAAAAACATTAAGTTTAGAAGATTTGTTAAACGATTCTGAAAAATTTTCGAATGAAAGATGGTTATCTATTTCAGGAATTCAAACTCCAAATTTTAACTCTGAACGATGGTTGGATAATACTGTGAATATGGGTACGTGGAATCATTTGTTCAAGCTAAAAAAAGATTTAGATTTACGTCTTAACTTATCTTATCTTAATGATTATCAAAAACGTTTTGGTGAAACAATAATTCAATATTTTCTTCCGACTGGAGATTTGTTGTTAGATGAAAAAAAACAGAATTATTTGCAAACAGAAAGTCTAAACCTCAAAGCAACTTTGCAACGAAATAGCTCTACAAATTATTTAGAAAACGCATTAGAGTTTATAGGAAATTGGGATAGCTCAAGTGGAAATCTCACACGAAATTCTTCTCCAATTCAACAAAATTTAAAACAGCCAAATCGTCAATTCTCTAATCAATTTAGTACAATTAAGAAAATAGGAAAGCAACTTATTACATTAAAATCGATTATTTCTTATAAAGATTACACAGAAAATTTGAAAGTATCTCCAGGGATTTTTACAGATTTTATTCATAAAGGAACCCCTTATCAAGAAGCTTATCAACAGTTAAGCTTTTCTAAATTTTTAACGAATAATTATGCAGAATTTACAAAGGGAATAAAATCGTTTTCAGTACAATCAAGAATTGGAGTAAAATATATTGATCATTCTATGGAAAGTGATTTATTTACAGATTCAGAACCAACAGCATCAATATTTACAAATAATACACGTTGGTCAACTTTTAATCCCTATGTAGAAAATCGATTATCTTATAAAAAAAAAAGACTAAATATGTCTTTCGGAATTCCTTTCCAATGGTATAATTTGACAAATAAATTAGTTGATTCAAAAAAAACATTCAATCGTTTTTATATAGAGCCTAAATTTAATTTATCGTTAGATTTTTCAAAATTTTGGAAAGTTTCGACTTCTCAAAATTTTAGCAACGATTTAGGAAGCTTAACTAATCTACATGATGGTTTTATTTTGTATAATTACAATTCTATTCAACAAAAATCAGGAGATTTTAACGAAGTTAAAAAATGGAATTCTTCTCTGCGTTTTGAGTATAAAAATCCAATAAAGGCTCGATTTATTAATTTTGGTTATTCTTATACTTGGAACGAAAATAATTTGTTGTACAATTATAAATATAACGAAGATGCAAGTACAATATTAGAAGTTATCAATCAAAAAAACCATCAACAAACACACGCTATTAATACTAAAATAAGTCAATATTTTTCTAAAATAAAATCAACTTTTAATCTATCGGGAGGTTATACTTTTACCAAGTACGATCAATTATTAAATAATAGTTTAATTGAAATTAATAATACTATTTTAACTTCTAACCTCGATGCCTCATTTCGATTATTAAGTTGGATGACGTTAGAATATAAATATGGAATTACGAATTATAAAAATAAATTATCTGAAAGTGTAAACTCTCGTTCAATTACTAATCAAATTCATCAAGTTGGTTTACATTTTTTTCCAGCTGATAGACATTATATAAAAATGAATATAGACGTTCATGTAAATGATGATACTCGTTTAAATCCAAACTCTACTTTCGGAGATTTGATGTACCGCTACTCATTAAAGAAGAAAAAAATTGATTTTGAATTAAGTGCGTACAATTTATTTAATGAAAAGTATTTTTCTCAAAATTCTTTTTCTGCAAATTATGAACAACGTTTTACTTATAAATTACGTCCAACACAAGTTATGTTCACCACACGATTTAATTTTTAGAAGAAAATACTCTACTTATCATAATTGATATTATACACCTAAATATTTTAGGTTAAATCACTGATATTGTGAGAGTGCCGTTTTGAATAAATTATTTTATATTTTTTAATAATTCTTTTATTTCTTCATCTAAAATAGAGTCTTGATCGCTTTTATCATAAATAGATAAGTAGATAAACAGTTTCGTTTTCGATTAAGATATGAGTAATGACTCTTGTTTCACCACTTTTACCCTTTCCTTTAGATTTTATAGCTAAACGTACCTTGTAGCAGTTGTTACCTAGGTTTGTTCCAAGAGCAGGGTTTTGTTCTAATTCCTCAAATAGAGAAGAAAGGTTGTAGACTCCCCATTTTCAGTACGCTTCAAAAGTAGAGCTTTTCTTGATATTTCACTGCAGTTGTTGTCGGATGTGGAAAAGCGGACAGGAAAAGTGCTGGCATTAACCTATGCTTGCTGCCCATTTTTCCACATCACAGGTGATAGACCACCCAACGAATCATGGGGTCTTTCATAGTTGTAATCTCTTACAAATTCCGCTGTCACGCTCCTTACTTCATTCAAGCTTTCAAATATATATGCATACAGGATCTTATTTCTGTAGGTTTGGTTGATGCGTTCGATAAAGGCATTTTGTGTAGGTTTCCCCGGCTAGATATAAGCAAAGTTGATCTCGTTTACCCTGTTCCAGACTTCCTGTAAAAGTTTTCTTTACACCATTCTCTAAGATTCTTTTTTCAATTTCATCTGTGTTGTCTTTCATAAAAGATATTTTTTGTCAAAAGTAAAATTTGTATCAGACATGATGTGTCGTTTACAAGGAGGTTTTCTTTCAGAACTATAGTTATAAATAAACCCTTTTCAATATTCTTTTAAGAAGAATGGCATTTCGATAAATCTTTAGTTTTTATTTCTGAATTGATTCAAATTCTAGGCTAAACTTAAAAAAAACTATATATTTAATTGAAAATTCTAAACAATTGACTTCACAACTTAAAAAAAATATTTCTAATTATATCAGTATTACTGATTTTGAGCTTAATCAGTTTTGTAATTTATTTACTAAAAAAACAATTAAGAAAAAAGAGTTTATACTACAACAAGGAGAGGTCTGTAGATTCGAGGCTTATATTAATAAAGGTTTATTTAGTGTTTATCGTGTAGATGAGAATGGACAGAATAAAGTATTGTATTTTGCTTTGGAGGATTGGTGGATAACAGATATTGATAGTTTTATAAATCAAACAACTTCGCATTTGTATATTCAGGCATTAGAAAAAAGTGAAGTGTTATTTATATCTAAAGAAAATAAGGAATATGCTTATGAGAATTTTCCGTTTGTAGAAAAACTATTTAGAAAGATGACACAGAAAACTCACGTTGCTCTTCAGAATAGAATGATTGAAACATTGAGCAAAACTGCAGATGAAAGATATTTAGATTTTTTATTAAAATACCCTTCATTATCACAAAGATTAACAAATATACAAATCGCAGCATACTTAGGAGTAACTCATGAATTTCTTAGTAGGATAAAAAAGAAAGTTAATACATAACAAAATATTGATTTTTATCAATAGAAAGGTTTGGAGAGTGCAATAAATTTGTTTTGTAATTAAACATCTTAAGCAATGAAAACATTTATTCTTAGTCTTTCTCTTATTTCATTTACCATGCTATTTGGATGTGAGAAATCTTCAAATGAAACTAACAATCAAAATCAAAACATTATGTCATTAACAGACTCAACTTCAAAAAATAATTTAATAGGAAAAAAAGCTCTATTAATTTACCCAGAATTTACAGCAGAAGTTACATATTTATCCGATAAAACTTTACATTGGGAAACAACTACTAAAGATGGAAAAAATGCTTCAGGAGATGAAGATATTTTTTATAAACAACTTAACGATTATTTATTTTTTATAAATTGGATTGAGAAAGATGGTTTAACTATAAGTCAAGTAATCGATACAAAGTTAGGTAAAGTAACCGCATATGCTTCTTTTTCTGATGAAAATAGTCCAAGAGGAAAAAGAAATAATATGGTGCTGAATGGGACTTTCGAATTTATTGACTAAAGAGTAAAATTAATATTTAAAGGGCGATAAGAAATTATCGCCTTCCTTTTGGTCCTATACGAATGGTTTTTAGAGTTTCTGGTAATTCAGTTGCCTCGAAAATAGGTTGTGCTTCTTCTAAAAAAACAGAATAATCATCGTATCGATTAGAAAAATGTCCCAAGATTAATCTTTTTGCATGAGCCGCTTTGGCAATCATTGCCGCTTCTTTTGCGGTAGAATGCTTTGTGAAATCTGCCAAATCTTTAAGGTCGTGCAAAAATGTACTTTCGTGGTACAATAAATCTACATTTTGGATAATAGGTACAATATCTGGTTTGTAGCACGTATCCGAACAATAGGCGTAGCTATATGTTTGTGGAGCATCAAAGGTGAGATAGGAATTGGGAATAACTTTTCCACTTTTCAAGGTGAAATCTCGTCCGTTTTTTAAGTTCTGATAATCGCAAACTTCAATTTCATTAAACTCACTTATCGCATCAGGATTTAAACGTCTTGGCTTTGGTTTTTCCTGAAAAAGATAACCGTTAGTATAAATACGATGATCGAGCGGAATGGTTTTTACGAGTACTTTATCATCTTCGAAAATCACTTTCGATTCGTTGCCTTCTAATTCATCAAACAAAATCGGAAAACCATGATAAGAACCCGAAAGTCTCATTTGAACTGTAATAAATTCTTCGATTCCTTTCGGCCCATGAATCGTGATTGGTTTATCTCGGCCAAGCAACTGAAAAGAAGAAAGTAATCCTATCAAACCAAAAACATGATCACCATGCAAATGCGAAATAAATACATGGTTGATTTTACTGAATTTCAGCTTCGCTCTACGTAATTGCACTTGCGTTCCTTCTCCACAATCGATCAGAAAATAACGCTCAGAAATATTAAGCACTTGTGCGCTTGGGTGAGAGTTAGCAGTTGGTAAGGCAGAATTGTAGCCTAATATGGTTAGTTCTAAGGCCAAAGTATTATTTTATAAGTTTTCTGTAATATAATGAATTAATTTTTCTGTTGCAATGCTTCGATGGCTGATTGCGTTTTTTTCTTCGGCCGACATTTCTGCAAAAGTTTTGTCATAGCCAATCGGTCGGAAAATAGGATCGTAGCCGAATCCTTTATTTCCTTTGTTTTCGGTGATGATTTCTCCTTCAATTCTCCCCTCGAAATAATGAATCTCTTCGTTGATCATCAAACAAAAAACACTAATAAAATAAGCTTTTCTGTTGGTTATTCCTTGCATTTCTTTTAGCACTTTGGCGATATTATCGTCGCTGTTTCCTGTGCCTGCGTAACGAGCAGAAAAAACGCCCGGTTGCCCGTTTAGCGCATCGATTACCAAACCCGAATCGTCTGCAAAAACAGGTTTATGAAATTTCTGATAAATGGTTTTGGTTTTGATGAGTGCGTTTTCTTCAAAGGTTTGGCCGGTTTCTTCTATTTCATCATGAAAATTGAGGTCGGTAAGAGATTGTAATTGAATCGTGTCGGGAAGTAAAGCTTGGAGTTCTGCAAGTTTTCCTTGATTATGGGTGGCGAAAATTAATTCCATAGATGTTTTATATTTTTTTTACTTAAAAAATAAGCGGCTATTAAACTGATGATTAAACTAATAAATATTGGTGAGAGCGAGCTTCTTTCGATAATTTGTTCGTCCATTTGCTTGTATTTCATCATCATGATAAATGAAAAAATATTGTTTGCAGCATGCAGAAAAATTACCAATAGCAGCGATTTTGTTTTGTAATAAATGAAGCCGAAAATCATACCTAAAATTCCCGCCCCGATAAATTGCCAAGGATTGAGATGGGCCGCCCCGAAAATTATTCCACTGACCAAAATAGCAATCCAAGGAGGCGTACCCGAATTTAAAATTCCTCTCAAGATAAAACCTCTAAAAATGATTTCTTCTAAAATGGGAGCCAAAATGCAAACAGTTATAAAACCGGCAACTTTATAATTGAGCATCTGTAGGAAACTGTTTTCGAAAGTTTTGTATAAATCTTGTAAAATCGGAGCGTCGGTCGGAACCAAACCCGTAAACCACTCTGCAAAAGGAAGTGCAAAGAAAAAACAAATGAATCCTAACAAAAAATTAATGGGTTTGGTCGGAAAAATCAGCCAATCTCTGACGGTGTTTTTGTCCACATGAAACCAGCCCATCAATAAGATTATTGCGCTTCCAGTTCCTGTAAGAAAGGCCAATGGCAAGAGAAAATGAAACAAAAACGGATAAAAAAAAGTTGGCCAAATCACCAAAGTTTGTCCCATTTGTACCATGAAGGTGACGGCAAATCCTACCAAAAAAGCATAAAATGCAGAGAATTTGAGAGTTTTTATTTGGGGTAATTCGAGTTTATTCATGGTGATAGGGTTTGTTTTGCAAGATAGTAAATGCACGATAAATTTGTTCGGTAAGAAACAATCGGACCATTTGATGCGTAAAAGTCATTTGCGATAAAGATAATTTTCGGTTTGCACGTTGATAAAGTCGATCATCAAAACCGTAAGGACCTCCAATTACAAAGATAAGATTTTTCACTGCTTGGTTTAGGTCGTTTTGCAATTGTTGTGCAAAAACGATCGAGTTGATTTCTTTTCCTCTTTCGTCGAGTAAAACTACCAAATCTCCGTTGTTTATGCGTTGTAGAAGCAAGTCAGCTTCTTTGGATTTTTGTTGTTCTGGGGTTAAAGTTTTTCGGTTTTTGATATCAGGAAGCTCGATCCGCTGATAGTTGATATAGGTAGGAAATCTTTTTTCGTATTTTTGTAGAAGTTGTTCAATGGCTTGTTCATCTGTTTTTCCTACACAAAGGGTTAAAATATTCATAGAATTATCAATAATTTAGCAAAAATAAATCTATTGTCGAAATTGAAGCAAAAAAATAGGCTAAAAAGGCTCATCGTTTGGAGTAAACGCAAACGATTGAAACAATTCTCGAATATTCCTTTGTATGATTTACTAAAAGTTTTTTGGATCAGAGTGATGAAAGGGAATTTTCCGGTTCGCTCGGGAGCAATCGCTTGGACGCTTTTTTTTAGTTTGTTTCCTTTCGTACTTTTCCTTTTTTCTTTATTGCCCAAAATGCCGCATTACGAAGAGCTAAAACTTCTGCTTTTTCATCAATTTTTGCCACAAGTTTTGCCCAATTCTATTGGCAAAGAAGTTATCAGTTACATTGATATTACGACGCAGCAACAAGAACAAAAATCGGTGAATTGGTGGTTTATGATTTTTACGATTTTCATGTCGTCTAACGGAGTGCAAGGAATTATTAATGGTTTCAATGTGAGTTATCAAGATGTCTTTGTCAAAAGAAACAACAATAAACAACGTTTGATTTCTTTGATTCTAACCATTTTCTTTACTGCATTTCTCATCCTACAATTAACATTATTATATTATACCGGAGTCATTTGGAAATATCTTGCCGAGACCGAGTTTTTCTTTGGCTTGTCAAAAAGTTCTCGGTTAATCAACGTGATCAGTGCGATTATGTTTTATTTCTTGTCGATGTGCATGTTGTACCATTATGGGCCGAATAATCAAGACAAATCAAAGTCAACTGTTGTGCCAGGCGCAGTCCTTTCGACCATGCTTTTTATCATTACTTTGTTCGCGTTCAACGTGTACCTCAAACACTTCAATAATCTCGATTTGCTTTATGGTTCTTTGGGATTGGTTATGTTGGTGATGATTTTTGTGTATGTGAATGTGATTATTTTATTGGTAGGATATGAATTGAATATGTCGTTGACGTACGCCAAAAATTATTCGAATATGAATAAAATTCAGAAGAATAATTTTATCGAATTGAATCTAAAAAAAGAAGCCAAATCCAAACCTAAAAAAAGACAACCTAAGGGTTGAGTAAATGGCCACAAGTTTTGCAATAAATAGAATTATCCAAATGATAATTATCGCCACAATGTCTGCAAACATCAGTGTTGGTGGGGATATTACTGTTTTCTTTTGAGGCGCGAGCAATTTCTTGCGACATAATTCCGGCCGGAACAGCGATAATTCCGTAACCCAAAATCATGATAATCGAAGCTAGAAAACGTCCCAAACTTGTTACCGGCGCAACATCTCCATAGCCCACAGTCGTCATGGTTACAATAGCCCAATAAATACTGATCGGGATACTCGTGAAGCCTGATTCTGGGTGGTTTTTTTCGATTGCATACATAAAAGAACCCAACACAACAACCACTAAGACAATAAAGGATAAGAAAACAATAATTCTATCTTTACTTTGCTGTAAACTTCGCAAAAGGATGTTTCTGTTTTTTGTAAGTCCGGTAAGGTTGAAAATGCGTAAAATTCTAAATAATCTAAGAATTCTAATGCTTGATAAATATTTACTATTCGGAAAGAAAAACCCAAAATAGAAAGGTAGGATACTCAGCAAATCGATGATGCCATAAAAACTAAAAACATATCGCCAAGGTTTTTGTACACTGTATAATCTTAACAAATATTCGATCGTAAAAAGAATTGTTATCAACCATTCTGAAATTACTAAAAAAGTATGGTAACGCGCATTGAAAGTCGGTACAGACTCTAGAATGACCAAAGCGACACTGAGGATAATCAACAATAAAAGACTTAGGTCGAAAAGTTTTCCGTAGGGCGTGTTTGCTTCAAAGATAATATCGAAAATCTTTATCTTGAGTTTATTTTCTTCGTCTTTGTCGAGTTTTTTCCATCGGAAAATATTCCATTTCATAACCTCTGTTTCTATAAAAAAAGCTAAATTAGATAAAAAATAATGAATATGAAGATCTTAATTTCGGGAGGCACAGGTTTTATTGGTAAAGCTCTTGTAGAATATTTGCGTTCAAAAGATCATGAAGTTCGCGTTTTGCAACGTTCGTACCCTAAAGAAGATTTTTATTGGGATGTAAAAAAAAATATTTTCGATTTTAATGCGCTACATCAAATCGATGCTATAATCCATTTAGCAGGTGCGCCTATTGCCGAACCTTGGACTGATTATTATCAAAAAGTTTTGTACGAAAGTCGTATCGATACAGCCAATTTTCTATTCGAAAAAGCGAAAGAATTTTGTCCCAATTTACCTTTGTTTATTTCTGCTTCTGCAACCGGTTTTTATGGAAATGCTGCTTCTGATAAAACCTTAACCGAAGAAAGTGAAGCGGGGGAAGGCTTTTTGAGTGATCTTTGCGTTGCTTGGGAAGCTGCAGCAGATCAGTTTCAGGATATTGGTTCTCGGGTTGTCAAAGTGCGTACGCCCGCCGTGTTGAGTATAGAAGGAGGTTTGTTGGGGATGTTGAAAAAAGTTTTCCGATTTGGATTAGGAACAAATTTCGGTGATGGTAGTAATTATATGCCATGGATTCATTTACAAGATTTGTTGCGTGTGTACGAATTTGCTCTGATCAATTCCTCGGTAGAAGGTGCGGTTAATGCAGTTGCAGATGAGCAGATAACCCAAAAAGAATTTAATTTAGTAGTGTCCAAAGAAATGAAAGCTCCTTATTTCCTGCCTAATATACCCGAATTTCTTGTGAAGAAAATGCTTGGTGAACGTAGTGCTTTGGTGTTAGATAGCTGTTTATTATCGAATATGAAACTGAAGAATCTTGGTTTTCGAATGGAATATCCAAGAATTGAAGAAGCGATAAAGATAATTTTCACTTCAGACGATTGATACATATTAAAGGTTCTGATTGTGAAAGAAATGTTAAGGATTATTAAAAAAAGAAAAAGGATTAAATTCAATATTTAATCCTTTCCTCATCAGTTTTTCCTCTATTGTGTTAATTAAGAAGCCATTCTAAATGCTTTAGCAATGATTTCTATTGGTAAAATTAAACATTATTTTTACATTTCCTAACATAAAGGTCAAATAAATGTTAATTAATATTGAAAATAACTACAAATGATAAAAAAAGGAGGTTTAATTTTCTTAATTCTTAATTTTATATTTGTTTTAACATTAAATGCTCAACAATTCTATCAAAGAAAACTTTTTAAAGAAGTTTTTAATAGGTAAAATCTCTTTTTCGAACTCGATATAAATGTTTTCTTAAATCAAAAGTAATAGATGATACAACGTATTAGATACTACAGATTACGATATTTTTAACGAAAATGAGTTTGGCAAATAGGAAGAAAGAAATCTATTTTTGAAACTATTTATCAATCCGATTATACGATTTCAGTTCGATGAAGTGAATATTTTAGCTGCTGATTAGAAAATTATTTGTCAGTTACAATCAGAATTAAACCACTAATAAATTACAACCTCTGACGTCGGAATGATCAAATCTTCCTAAAATTTCGAACGTTTGAGAAGATTTTTTTCTACCCAAATCATCGGTCGCAATAAAACTACACGAATGGAAATTCGCTAAGTCGATCACATTTACGCCACCAGTTTTTCCTTCTTCTACAAACGTTAGCGGATCCTCGGTTTCGCGGATTAATAAATGCATCCAATTTGGTGTCTCGAAAACAGCTTGTTCTCGCATATAAGCTTGCGAAAGTAACTCGGTCATTCCGTATTCAGAATGAATGTGTTGTGTGCCAAAACCTTGTTGTAGAATCGAGTGAAGTTCTTGACGCGTGATTTCTTTTTTCCGACCTTTCATACCGCCAGTTTCCATAATAATCGTCTGAGAAAGCTGCATCGAATATTTTTCTACAAAGTCGAGCAATGCAAAAGAAACGCCAATCAGAATGGCTTTTTTGCCTGCTTTTTCACATGCCAATAAATCGCGGTGCAACTCATCATGATTATACAAATAAAAACCTCCAAAAGAAGCATCTGCTTGCTGCGTCCAGTATTCTACCATGTCGATTAGCGAAGAGCCAGTTCTTTCTAGGTAGGATGGAAGCAATGCGAAAATGCAATATTCGGACAAATCGCCATAGAAATGATGAAAACATTTTGACAAACTATGATGGTACAAAGCCAAATCGGCAACCAAATGTTTACTCGTATTTTGGCTCGTTGTTCCAGAGCTTGTGAATATTTTTTCGGGTTGAAGTTTGTTTTCTATAATCGAATATTGTTTGAAAAATCGTATCGGTAAAAAAGGAATTTCGTGTAAATTAGAAACATTTTTGGGGTTCACTTTCATCAATTCTACAAAATCTCGATACACTTTTACATGTTCTGCCTGATGCCGAAAAACAGCCAAGGCTTTATCTTCAAATTCAGAAAAATTTTTAATATCGAAAATAGAATACGGATCCATCATTGTGCAAAGGTACAAAACTTAGTTTTTGCTCAACGCCATATTTGCTTTGTAAATGTGATCACCGATATACTCGTAGTTTTGTATCAATTCTTTGTAATATAAAGCGCTCAACGTTCCTAACTTTTCCTTTTCGATGGTTTTGATGAGATCCGCTTCGGCAGTTTTGTATAGACGATTGATTGTATGTTCGATTTCGCGAGATTTTTCTAAATCGATTTCATCGTTTGGTGAACTCAAATTCTGAAACAAAAAAGAAGTTGCTAGGTTGAGTTCCTGTTGCATTTTCGACATATGAACGCGCAAGTTGGGCGTGATGAAACTGTTGCTTTTTCTTCTTTTGTTATGGATAACTGTCATCTTGATTGCAATATCGCTGATACTCTCTAAATGATGACAAATCACCATCAATTGATTGATTCTTCTAGCTTTGCTTTCGTTGATATCAAGATTATAAATCTTCATCAAAAAAGCAGTGATTTCTTCTTCGATTTCGTCACTTTCGTTTTCCAATTGTAAAACTCGTTGTTTGAGAATCTTAAATTTCTGATCATCACTTTCGGTTATCATCCTACCCAAAGTCTGAATTGTACGTCTACTAACAGCGGCTAATCTCAAGATGTTTTTGGTCGCATCGTTGAGGTATAAATTTGCATTGTTCCCAAAAGGTACAGGGATAAAATTCATTTTTCCAAACGTTTGTGTAGCCAAAGCTTTGCCTTGCTTTTTGTTGAAATAATCACTGATCGGATTCAGAAAAATCAAAGCTATAATTGCTGTAAATACATTGGTTATCGTATCAAAAGTAATCAGTAAAATATTTGAGTTTGGAATGTATTGATGTAAAAATGGTATGATATGAGGCACTAAAAAGAAAAATATTACCACGCTTGCCACATTGAAATAAGTGTGAAAATTAGCGACAATTCGCGTTGATTTATTTCCAATAAACGATGCTAATTGTGCGGTAAAGGTTGTCCCAACATTGGCACCCAAAATCATCATCGAAGCCAATTCTAGAGGTAAACCTTTGCTCACCAACAGAACCGAAATAGCAATTGAAGCCGAAGAAAAATGAATAACCAAAGTGAGAACCAGACCTAAAAAAACAAACAATAAATAACGTGCATACACCCAACTAGTATCGGTGTGCAAGTAGGTTTGTAGGAATTGCAAATCGGCAATATCGGGCAAAAATGTTTTAAGAAAATAAAGGGCAAAAAAGATCATGGTGAATCCGATCATTACGCCTCCGATTAATCGTTTGTTACGATGATAAGAAGTGTAAAACGGAACCGCAATAATGAGTAATGGTAAAGCGAAATAAAGCAAGTTGAACTGTAAACCTGCAAAAATTAACCACAAAGTGAGAGTTGTCCCGACATTGGCACCGATAATCAGACCAAAAGCTTTTTTTAGATTGATGAGGCCTGCATTGACAAAACTCAAGAAAAAAATACTTGCAGCAGAAGACGATTGTATCGATGTTGTGAAAATTGTCCCTGTAAGAAAGGTGGTAAAATTGTTTCGAGTTAATCTGTTTAAGGTATGTTGAAAACCATCACCAGAAATTGCCTGCAAATTATCACTCACCATTTTCATGGCATAGATAAAAAGCGCAATGGCTCCCAAAGCCTGTAATATGATGAAGAGTATTTGCATTTTCGTAAACGTGTACAAAAGTAAGATTAGCAATGTAAACTCTATGTTAACCTTTGTTGACGCAGAGAATGTGAAAATTTTTTTAGGCTCTAAAGTTTTGATAATCAACTTTTAAAAATCAAAAGTGAAAAATATCAGAAAAAAAGTTGCTCAACTATTTGCAAGAGTCAAAAATCAGCTCTAATATTGCACCACGAAAAACGAGAAGTTCTTACAAGAATTACTTTGCCGATATAGCTCAGCTGGCCAGAGCACGTGATTTGTAATCTCGGGGTCGTGGGTTCGAATCCCTCTATCGGCTCAAGGTAAAATAATAGAAAATTACCCTTTCGGGGAGATACTCAAGCGGCCAACGAGGACGGACTGTAAATCCGTTGGTTTTCACCTTCGCAGGTTCGAATCCTGCTCTCCCCACAATAAATACGGTTCCTTTTTAGGATCAAGTATGATGGAATAAAAAAGGACTGAGTCTTGTACTTAGTCCTTTTTTTATTTAATTTATTGAAATAGGATTCATACTTATATTAAACGTATTCTTAATTTTATCGTAATAAATTATTGATGAAAGAACGTGAATACACGTGACCAACATGCTCGATGAATCGAACAAAATCTACACTCGAATCATCATTTGCTTGGTCAGAAATAACGCGCATTACACAAAACGGAACAGAAAATTCGTAGCAAATTTGGGCAATTGCAGCTCCTTCCATTTCAACACAAAGAATATTCGGAATACGTTGATTTAGTTTTTCTTTTTGTTGATTGGTAGAAAAAAATAAATCTCCAGAAGCGATCAAACCAAAGTGAATTTTTGGGTCATGCAAACGGAATTCGTCTTTTTCTTCTTGCGTAAAAGAATTCTCGAGCAACGCTTTTTCAGCGGCTATTTTACTGCTTTCTAACAATTTAGTGTCAACCTCGAAAAAGGTTTTTGCCAAAAGTGGAATCTCGTGTCGTGGCATCAACGGAAAAGCATTCATATCGTGTTGAACCAATTCTTTAGCCAAAACAATATCGCCAATTTTCACGTCGGGATGAATCGCGCCAGCGACACCAGTAAAAATAAGTTGGGTGATGTTGTAATGTAAAATCAACGTGCTTACTGTTGTTGCTGCAGCTACTTTTCCGATTCTAGAATACACCAATACCACTTCGTGTTCGCCAATATTCCCGATATAGAATGTTCTTTTGCCTATTTTTTCTTCTCGTTTATTTTCGATTAATGGGATAATGTAATTAATCTCTTCTGGCATTGCGCCCAAAAGTCCAATTCGTTCGCGAGTCATTATTTTTTATATTTATAAATGGTACAATAAATTTCGTACGCCAAAATCCAAGGCAAACAAATCAAAATCAAAAAATCATTGGCTATTTTTTTCATGCGGTAAATTTACAACGAAAGTCAGAATCTATAAAATGTTCTAACTCATCCTACCGAAATAACTCAAAATGATTCTTTTTATATGCTGAAAATTTCTACTGTTGTTACTAAACTTCGAGTCAGAATGTTTCGATTCAGTGAGATTACTCGTAACTTTGTAGCAACTAAAAAACTAAAATTATCATGAAGCAATTTACGTCAGTGAACGATGTAGAAAATATCGATCGATTATTAGAAAAAGCCTTAGAAATAAAAGCAGATCCGTTCGGACAACAAGCTGTTGGGAAAAATAAAACGATTGGTCTAATTTTTTTCAATCCTTCTTTACGAACTCGTTTAAGCTCAATCAAAGCAGCTTATAATTTAGGTGCAAATGTTTGGGTCCTTAATGCTGGCGCAGATTCTTGGGCGTTGGAAATGGGCGACGGAACGGTGATGAATGGCGATACACAAGAGCATATAAAAGAAGCAATTCAGGTGATGAGTGTTTATTGCGATGTGTTGGGAGTGCGAACTTTCCCGAAATTAGAGCAAAAAGAGGAAGATTATAACGAGGTAATGTTCAACAAAGTAAAAGATCTTTCTTCAGTGCCTGTGGTTTCATTAGAGAGTGCGACTTTGCATCCACTGCAATCGTTTGCCGATCTCATTACGATTGCCGAAAGAGTTAAGTATGATTCAGCAAATCCACCAAAAGAAAAGGTAAAAGTTGTGATGACTTGGGCGCCGCATCCTAAAAGATTGCCTCAGGCTGTGCCGAATTCATTTGCTGAGTGGTTTACGAAAGTCGATTGGATCGATTTCACGATCGTTCAGCCAGAAGGGTACGAGTTAGATGCTAAGTTTACCCAAGGAGCAAATATTGTTTACGACCAAGAAGAAGCCTTGAAGGATGCAGACTTTGTTTACGCAAAAAATTGGTCTGCGTATGAAGATTATGGGGCAATTATACCACAAGAAAAAGATTGGCAAGTGACCATCGATAAGATGAAACTAACCAATGACGGGAAATTTATGCACTGTTTACCGGTAAGAAGAAATGTTGTGGTAGCAGATGAAGTGCTCGATTCACCGAATTCTATTGTGATAGAAGAAGCAACCAATAGAATATTTTCAGCCCAAACGGTGTTTCATGAGATATTAAAAGGTATAAAATAATTAAAACCGAATATTTATTCTTGTTCTTTTGTTTTGGTAGGATGTTTTTCTGAAATAGCTTGTTTAGATAAAATTTAACAGAATATTTTTTAATCCTATCAAGAAGAAGGCTACATTTGTTAGAACAAAAATTTAAGAAGCGATGCGATTTTTTATTTGTCATTCAATGTATTCAACAGGACGTATGATTTCTAAATGGGATCATGGCGGGAGTTTGATGTGGAGTGACCGGAAGGAAATCGAATCGTAATACAAGCCCCGTTATTTATATGAATGACGGGGTTTTTTTTTATCAATAATAAAATTATAACATAATGAATCCTCGTAAACAATTATCAGTCGGAATTTGGCCGCTACAAAACAACATTATCGTGAAAAATCAATTGTTAACCTATCGTATTTATGGGAAACAATTAGGCACTGCACCTGTAATTGTGATTAATCATGCAATGCATAGCGATTCTGACTGTGCGTTACATTGGGAGGGAATTTTGGGTGAGAAAAAAGCAATTGACCTCGATTTTTATACCGTCATTTGTTTTGATGTGCCGGGGAAGAGTGCCAATGAAATTGCACATTTCAGAAAAAAAGAAGTGAAAGCTCGTGACGTGGCTGTCTTGTTTTGGTTGGCGCTGTTCGAGTTAGGAGTGGAGGATGTTTTTGCGATTATTGGTGCCGATTTGGGAGGAGGAATTGCTTGGGAAATGGCAACTCTTTTTCCGAAAAGAATTCAGAATCTCTTACCAATAGCTGCTTTACCGCTTGTAAATGATTGGGTAGAAAATCATCCTACCGTAGAAAATGAATGGTATAAAGAGCTTTTTCTTTCGGTGAATATTGCGGAAAATAGAAGAAAATGGACCGAAGTGATTCAAGCCATTCAAGCGAGTTTACATATTTTACACGTACAAGATTTGATGTATTATAACCAAGAAAAAGAACAACAATTTTATCAACAATTGAAATTGATAAAACCATCTGCAGAATTTTACACTTTAGATACGTTGCATAATAATCGATTGATTTTAGAGAAAGAACAGGTAGATGAAGTGGTGGATAAAATTTTACAGAAAGCATTGAGAAAAGTTGCTTAACCTCCAATGATTTATTATAGTTTGTCAGATCGCCTTAGATTTGTTTTTACTTGAGCAATTATCTTTTTTAACCTGAAAGATAGTTGCTCTTTTTAGTTGCGAAAAGTTGATCGAATCAGTGATGGATAAAACATTCCAAGACTAATTCCTCTCGTAATAATATAAAGAATGAATGCAATCCATAAACCTAAATTTCCCCATTTTTGAACCAATATTGTTCCGAAAGCAACTAAAATAATTAGCGAAATAATCGATGCATTTCGCATGGCTTTACTTTTAGTAGCCCCAATAAAAATTCCATCCAATTGAAACGCAACAAATGAAAACATAATATAGATTCCGGCAAAAAGAACATATTTTTTTGCAATGTTTTGCACATCAATTTCATTACTAAAAAATTGAATAGCAATAGGTCCGAAAACAATAATTCCCATTCCTAAAATAACTGCCGTTATCGCGGCCAATTCGGTAGAATTCTTTATTTGTAAGAGAAACTCTTTTTGGTTTTTTAATCCTATAGCTTTTCCGCTCAACATTTCTACTACGTGTGCATAACCGTCGAGGAAAAAAGCGGATAAAGAAATGAATTGTAGTAAGATATGGTTTGCGGCTAAGGTAGAATCGCCAAAATTAGCGCCCTGATTTGCAAACCAAGCAAAGCCGCTAAGCAACGCAAAAGTGCGCAACATGATGTCTAAATTGACTTTGAAAATCATCCAAATCTTTTGTTTGTCTATGATTTCTGACCATTTTTCTTTTAGTTTAGTGAGAGAAAATGGTATTTGTGTGGTTTTATGAAGAAGATAAATTGCGTAAAAAAGTGCAATCCATTCGGCAATCAAAGTGCCTAAAGCAATTCCTTTTACACCCAATTTAAAGCCAACCACAAACAATATATTGAGAACAATATTGAGTAGATTTAGCAATAATTGAATCCATAAAAGTTGTTTTGTATGGCCTAAACCAATCAAACTTCCGATAATTCCGAATGTAATCAACGTGGCAGGAGCACCCCAAATTCGGATATAAAAATAGTCTTCGACCTGACTTTTTACTTGTGGACTTGCGCTCATTAATTGTCTCGAAATTTCTGCAATCGGAAATTGTAAAATAATAAGAACAATGCCAATCAGAACTGCGGTAAGAAATGTTCTGTAATAAACAAGATTAACTTCTGTTTGGTTGTTTGCGCCCCAAGCTTGCGAAATAAATCCGGTGGTTCCCATCCGCAAAAAACCAAAACCCCAATAAATAAAACTAAAGATAAGGGATGCCAAACTAATAGCACCAAGCTCCGTTGCAGTACCAGTTCGTCCGATAACGGCTGTGTCAGAAAGTCCTAAAAGTGGAGCAGAGGCATTGGCTAAAATTATCGGAATTGCTAATCGAATGATGTTTTTATGATTAGAAAATTTCGATTTTATGTCTTTTTGCTTCATGAAAAAAAGGCTAACGTGAATGCAATATTAAGCAACAAATTTGACTTGTTTTTAGGTAGGAAGATAAGTCATTAAATCTTGAAGCAAATGCATCTGGTTTTTGGCACGATCTAAATTTTGGGTTGGATAATGAATCCTAAAATACACATCATTGTTCAAAAAGTCGGTTAAAAAACGCATGCATTGAATATAAATAATCATTTTTGCACCAAAATCGAGTTGAGCAATTTCAGTTGCCATTAATTGATTTTCGAAGGAACTTAAAAATCCCTTTTTTAGATTTTCGAAATAAGAAACACTAAAATTATTGCCAGATTCACTCGCGTCATCCTCCTCTTTCTCATTGGTGTAGGAGCGAACCATATCGCCAAAATCATACAAAATAGGTCCCGTAATAAGCGTGTCCCAATCGATTAGAGCAATCGGAAGACTTGTGTTTTTTTCGTCAAAAAGAAAATTACTTATTTTCGGATCTGCGTGTAAAATTCTGGTAGGAAGTTGTGCAATTAGTTCTGTCCATGTTTTTACCCAATCACGATATTGATTGATAAAGTTAATCAAGGTTTTCGAAATGTTTTTTCGATCAAGGTTGGCTTTTTCTACAGCTGTATCAAACGATTTCAGTCTATTTTCAAAATCTAAAAAACCGGGTAATGTTTCTTTTATTTTTTCGGTCGGAAAATGATTCAAATACGCATGAAATTCTCCTAAAAATTTAGCTGCTTCGAAAGCTTGTTTTTCAGATTGTACTTTTTCGAATGTTTTCGAATGTTGAATTTTCACAAAAAGGCGCCATTCGTTTTCTGCTAACCATTGTTGATTTATTGTTTTTTTACTTTCTAAAATCGAGTGTGGATACTGTTGTGCCAGCAAAAATTCACGCACAAGTTGTCCATTTTCTACAAGGGTAATCGGACTGCGAAAAATTGAAGTATTTATTTTTTGTAGGATATACGTTTGAGTTGAGGTACGAACTTCGAATGTAGAATTTATATGACCAGATTCTATGGAAGTAATAGAAATATTTTTGTCTGAAGTACCTAAAAACTGCTCAATTATTTCTGTTAATTTTTGATTTATTTCGCCCATAACTTCGCTGGATAAACTTTGTTGTTGATAAGTTTATTAATGAATTTTTTCACCTTTTCTTTATCTTCCGGATAGGTCATTCCAAACCAATGTTCGTGTGTTTCGATAGCTTTTACACTCCATTTTTTGGTATGGATTCCGGCATCGACTACTGTAGGTAAATAGAATTCATCTTTATCTGTATTTTTCATTTCTTGTAAAAAAGTCTGAAAAAGTTCTTCAGCCAATTCAAAAAAATCGGGTTTTAAAATCCAAAAATTCATCGAAACCAAATCTGTCCGATTGAGTTCTTTTCTTTCTTTCTTCTCATCCTCTCCAAAAATATGATGATCTTTTTCGCGGATGTTTGTATGCTCTTCGACTTTCTTCAAAGTTTCATTTTCGATGGTGCAAATTCCTCGAGAAACACTTCCGTTATCACTTAACGTTTTAGAGAGTTGAAAAGCCATCATAGCCATTTCTTCTTGATTTTCTTCATGTGAAGAAAGCCAATTGACTGCTTCGATAAAAGTTTTTCGACCATAAAAATCATCTGCATTCATCGTGATAAAAGGAGTTTTGATAAGCTCTTTTGCCATGAGAACTGCTTGCGCAGTTCCCATTGGTTTTTTTCTGTTTTCTATTTTCGATAAGTATTCATCGTTCACAAAGGCATTTGTTTTTTGTGTCAGAAAATGAACTTCAATTTTTTGAGCCTCAAGAATTTCGGTGAGATAGGTTTTTATTTCGTTAGGAAATAAATCATTTATGATAAATATTATTTGTCCGATTCCTGCTTGTATTGCATCATACAAAGCATATTCCATTAACATTTCCTGATTCGGACCAACGCCATCAATTTGTTTTTGCCCATTGTACCGACTTCCTAATCCTCCGGCTAAAACGATTAAACTTGCTTTCATTAATTAAATACTATAATTTTCGAAACCAAAAACAGGTTTTTTTGTTTTATATTTTCCTCTGGTGAAATCTGGAATTTCTTGCGAAGAACCATTTTCCGAAATAGATTTTTCACTGAGCGGAGTTACGGCATACCAAGTTGCCAAATCGTACACGTCAAAAGGAAATTCTCGGTTGTTTTTGATGCATTCTATAAAATCTTGAATCAAGAAAAAATCCATTCCGCCATGTCCTGCACTTTCAGCTTTGGTCGCATATTTTTTCCACATCGGATGGTCGTTTTCGGTAAGATATTTTTCAGAATTTTCCCATTTGTGCGAATGATTCATTTTATCTTCAAAGTATAAAAAACCTTGGTTGAAGCCTCCCGAACCTATATCTTGCCAAATTCCATCTGTTCCTTGCACTCGAAAACCTAGGTTATACGGCCGTTGCAGAGAAGTGTCGTGCGTAAGAAGAATGGTTTCTCCATTTTCGCATTTCAATATGGTTTGGACGATATCACCTTGTTTGAAGTTTACTTTAGCATTCGGATGATCAGCGCCCGCTTGTTTGATGATATAATCCGTTAAACCCGCTTGTTTACTCGCCATAGAAGAAAGATGGGTAAGGCGATTTCCACGATTCACATCCATTATTGTAGCAATGGGTCCAAGGCCATGGGTAGGATAAAGTTCGGCATTCCTTTTCAGATAATGCATAGTACGCCATTTAGCTTCTGAGAAACCTTTATCGCCAAATTCTACGCCTCCTCCGTAGGCTTGTTTTCCGTCATTAAAAAGGACATTGCGCAAATCGTGTTGATAACCTCCTTGTCCATGAACTATTGTCCCGAAATATCCTTTTCTTGCCATGTTCATAACAGCCAAAATATCTCGTCGATAACATACATTTTCCATCATGAAAATAGGAACTTTGGTTTCTTCGTACGTATCAACATATTTCCAACATTCGTCTAGATTTAGAGCGCCACAAACTTCCAAACCTACTATTTTTCCAGCTTTCATGGCTTCAATTGTTTGTGTTTCGTGCCACTCCCATGGAGAGGAAATAATGACAGCATCGAGGTTTTTTAGTTGTAATAGTTTTCGATAATCAAAATCACCGTTTCCGAAAATCTGTGGTTTTTTTGCCTTGTTTTTTTCTACAATTTTCAGGGCCATATCAATCATAATCGGATTCGGATCGGCCAATGCTACCACTTCAACATCGTCCCGTTTGAGCAATTCGTTGAGGTGAACTTGTCCGCGTAAACCAACGGCAATTAGGCCAACTCTTACTTTTTCGCCACGACTACTAAGGTCGAAAAGAGAATTGGGTAGAATAAGTGCGCCAAATGAGGCGGCAGCTGTGTTTTTAATAAAGTTTCGTCTGTTCATTTTATTGTGGGTTTAATGGGTTTTGGGTGAATCGGTTGGTAGAACTAATAGGATTTCGGTTGGAGTGTATTTTTCGTTATTCTCTAGTATAGGTTTAAGATCTTTATTTTCGATAATGGATATAACTGCAACTTTAAGTTTCGGATTTGCACGTTTTAAATAATGATAAATCCCACCGTAATTTTTCGAGTGGAAATCACCATTATAATGTAAGAAAAGTTCTTTTTTTTGATGATTTTGTAAAATGCTTTCTGCCATCGTTGCATCTTTTAAAGCCTGAGCGTAAACAAAATTTTTGGCATTGGCAGCAGAATGATCTTTCATCATCTCAATCATTTCGGGATATCCAGGTGTTTTTTCATCCACAATCAAGGGCAATTTAACCATCCATCTTTTGTCGTTTTCGGATAATTGATCCAAAGATGTTAAGCCATTTTTGGCAACCATAGAAGCATATTTTCTAGGAACATTGCTCGCAACAACTTGTAGATTTTTTTCTTTTGCAAACCGAATCAATGGTTGATAATCTGTTTTGTAATTGGACCACAATCGAACAGAATCTGTAAATGTTTTCTCGTTGATTTTGTTCGTCAGAAATTGATCAATTGCCCGTTGGTTATCGCGTTCGAACATCTCAAAACCTAAGCTTAGTTTTTTACCGGACTTTTGGTATAATTCTTCAGCAAGTTTCAGTTGTAGCCAATGTGTTACCGCGTCGTTATGGTGTTCTCCGAAAAGTATAATATCATATTTGGATAATATTTTTGCTGTTTGATGAAAATCAATTGCTTGTTTCTTTTTGTTGTAAAACTGATAGTTTTTTAATTCTTGAGCCGAAGAAAAATAACCTAAAAAAAACAAAGAAATAAAAGCGATAATCCGCATCATAGAGTGAATTTTATGGTGAATGTAACAAAATTCTTACAAAATAGACTAATGATTTATACATAAAAATCATGGAAAAGGTATTAGAAATTAATCAGCTTTCTAAACGTTTTGGATCTCTTTTGGCCGTTGATAATGTTTCGTTTACGGTAGAGAAAGGAAATGTTTACGGATTGCTCGGCCCTAATGGAAGCGGAAAATCGACCATTTTGGGAATGGTCCTGAAAGTGATAAATCCCACAAGTGGAAACTATCGTTGGTTTGAGTTGGCAGAACAACCCAAAACATTGCGAAAAGTTGGCGCAATAATAGAAAGTCCGAAATTTTATCCCTACCTCTCTGCCGAAAAAAATCTTGAAATTGTCGCAAATATCAAAGAGGTTTCTTACCAGGAAATTGATAAAAAATTAGCTTTAGTTGGTTTGTTGGATCGAAAAAAAGATAAGTTTCAACATTTTTCTTTAGGGATGAAACAGCGTTTGGCGATTGCGGCCGCATTGCTCGATGATCCTATTATGCTCATTTTAGATGAACCGACCAATGGGCTCGATCCTGAAGGAATAATTCAGATTAGAGAAATTATCCAGAAAATTGCAGCAACTGGAACCACAATTTTATTGGCAAGTCACTTGCTCGATGAGGTAGAGAAAGTTTGTTCGCATGTGGTGGTTCTCAACAAAGGGAAAATGCTGTATTCTGGTTTGGTAGAAGAGATGAATCCTAGTTTTGGCTATATAGAAATTGCTTCATCGGATTTAGAAGTTTTGGAAAATTTCCTACAAAAACTTCCGTATTTTTCGAAAATAACTCGTAAAAAATCAGTTTTGGTTGCGATGCTCAACCAAGCCATTTCGGCAGAGGAAATCAATAAAAAAGCGTTCGAACAAGGAATTGTTTTGAGTCATCTCACGATGAATAAAGAACGTTTAGAAGATCAGTTTTTCCAACTTATTCATAAAAGTAAAGAATGAAAAGATTATTAAACATCGAGTGGAATAAATTATTCTACAACAAAGGAACACGAATTTTTGTGTTTTTATATTTCGCAATGATTGTCGCAATGGGCGTCATCTTACCGATATTTAAAATAAATGTGAACGGAATCGATCTAAATCTCGTGAAAATGGGTGGATTGAAAATTCCTTTTATTTGGCATAATTTGGTTTGGTTAATTGCTTTTGGGAAGTTTTTTTTGGCCGTAATTTTAATCAATAATATCAGTAACGAATATGCTTTCGGGACGATAAAACAAAACATGATAGACGGTTTGAGCAAGAAAGAGTTTTTTGCTTCGAAACTGCTAAGTACGCTTTTGTTGGCTTTAGGTTCAACGGTTTTTGTGTTTTTGATTGGATTGGTTTTAGCCTTTTTCAAGAACGAAAATGTGAATATTCTGAGCGGTTCTTCTTTTGTTTTAGGTTATTTTGTAGAAATTACGGGTTATTTATTGATTGCAGTTTTTCTATCTTTTTTACTCAAAAAAAGTGCTTTTGCAATTTTGGCTCTTTTTGTGTTGAGTTTCGGGGAAACCATCGTGAAGGGAATCGAGTATTTTGTTCGAATGAATATGCAAACAGGGGAAAATACAGACGGAATGATGACTTTGTTTTCATCCTACCTACCTTTCAATAGCAATTCTTCTATCGTTGGCTATCCTTCTGTAGATGTTGGGAATTACCTTGCCAAAGGAGAATTGTTCGTAGATTCTTCTGTAAATTGGTTAAGTTTTGGAGTGAGCATTCTGTATTGTTTTCTCTTTATTTATTGCTCTCTAGCGTTGTTGAAGAAAAGAGATTTATAAAATTCTATAAATTATTTATCTTTGCCTAATGCAGATGACAAATTTCGAAGCCTTGAAAAATCTTTTGGCTTCTCCCAAAAATATTGTGTTTTTACCGCACAAAAATCCCGACGGTGATGCGATTGGTTCTACCTTAGCGATGAGTCAATTCTTCACGAAACTCGGTCATCAATGTCAAGTGGTTGCGCCAAACGACTTTCCGAAATTTCTCAAATGGTTGCCTAAAGCAAAAGAGGTGATTATAGGGGATTATAATCCCAAAAAAGCAGAAGCTTTGCTTGCCAATGCCGATCTTATTTTTGTGATGGATTTCAATACATTAGGAAGAATCGATCAGTTAGGGCATTGGGTAAAACAATCGAATGCACCAAAAGTTTTGATTGATCATCATCAAGAACCTGATATTTTCGATTTTATGTATTCGGATACGTCGATGCCTGCAACCTGTCAGATGGTGTATAACTTTATAGAAGCCATGGGACAAGAATCGTTGATTGATAAAGAGATTGCGACTTGCATTTATACCGGAATTATGACGGATACAGGAGGTTTCCGATTCAGAAATACTTCGGCAAGTACCCATAGAATTGTGGCCAATCTTATCGAAGATGGCGTAGAAGTGGATCGGGTAAATTCTTATGTAAACGATGCAAATTCACCTGCAAGACTTCAATTATTAGCCATTACGCTCAATCAATTAACGTTGTTGCCCGAGTATAGAACGGCTTTTATGTATCTTACCAAAGAGCAAATGTTGGCCAATGGTTTTCAGAAAGGGGACACAGAAGGTTTTGTGAATTATGGTTTGTCGGTAGAAAATTATGTGTTTTCAGTTTTCTTTATTGAAGATACACAACACAATTTCATTAAAATTTCTTTACGATCGAAAAGTGGTTTTGATGTGAATACTTTCTCTCGAAATCATTTCAACGGAGGTGGACATATGAACGCTGCCGGCGGTCGATCTGATTTACCAATGCAAGAAACCTTAGAAAGGTTTAAGGCTATTTTGGTCGAATACGAAGATGAACTAAAAGCAGTAGAATTATGAGAAAAATAGTATTAGCTTTTAGTTTGATAGGATTTTTTTTCGCGTGCGGAGATCGCGTTGTGCAACGACCTGTAGTTTATCATAACGATGATTTTATGAAGCGTTCGCAAGAAAGAGGGAAACTTCTTTTGGCTGAAGAAAATGAATGGTTCAAAGAATATAGAGATAAATCAGCACTAACGTTTACCCAAACTTCAATGGGCTTTTGGATATCCAATTCGGCAATTGCGTCAGAGGATATGGCCAAACAAGGAGATTTTATCTTATACGATTATCAAGTAAAAAATTTAGATAACAGTCTGATTTATTCCTACCAAGAAAATGGATTACAAAAAGCAGTCTTAGGAAAAGTGGATTTGCCACGTGGTTTGCATGCTGCGTTGCAGTTAATTTCTGCCAACGATTCTGCGACGATTTTGTTACCTTCTTTTTTGGCTTATGGCGGTTTTGGAGATCAGAAAAAAATCGATGCCGATACTCCGGTCATTATGGAAATAAAAGTACACGAAATTCGAAAAAAATAAAAATGAAAAAAGTAATATTAATCCTTACATTATTGCTTATTACGGTAAGTTGTGGTGTAAAAATTCCAAGTACGATGAGTAAAGAAGAATTTAAGAATTTAGAAGATGGTTTGTATGCCAATATGGTAACGAACAAAGGAACTATGTTGGTAAAGTTATACGAAGAACAAGCACCGATGACGGTTGCTAACTTTACTGGTTTAGCCGAAGGTAAAATAAAAAATAGTGCAAAAGCAGAAGGGGTGCCTTTCTATGACGGAGTGATTTTCCATCGCGTTATCAAAGATTTCATGATCCAAGGTGGTGATCCAGACGGACGCGGAACAGGAGGACCTGGATATAGCTTCGAAGATGAGTTCGACGCGTCGTTGAAACACGATAAAAAAGGAGTTCTATCTATGGCTAATTCTGGACCTGCAACCAACGGGTCGCAATTCTTCATTACCGAAGTTCCTACGCCTTGGTTAGATGGTCGTCATGCGATTTTTGGTCAAGTTGTTGATGGAGTGGACGTTATTGATGTCATTGCCAATGTAGAAAAAGATGGACAAGACAAACCAAAAGAAAATGTAGTGATTGAGAAAGTAGAAGTTATCCGTAAAGGTGATCACTACAAAGAGTACGATCCTGCAAAATCTTTCGAAGCGGCTAAAGCAAATCATGCTAAAAAATTAGAAGAGCAAAAAGCCAAAGAAGCTGCCGAAAAAGCCAAAGAAGTAGAAAGATTGAAAGAATTAGAAAGCAAAGCGCAAGCAACCGATTCTGGATTGAAATATGTGATCGAAAAAGAAGGAACAGGGGCAAAACCAGTTCATGGAGATGTGATCAACGTACATTACACTTTGCGTTTAGCGGATGGTGAAAAAGTAGATTCGTCTTTCGATCGTCAAGACCCATTGCAAGTAACGGTGGGGGTTACAGGTTTGATCCAAGGTTGGATGGAAGCTTTAACAATGTTCAACCGTGGAAGCAAAGTTATGTTGATTATTCCTTCTCAATTGGGATACGGTGATCGCGGTGCAGGCGGAGTTATTCCACCAAATGCGACGTTGTATTTTGATATGGAAGTTTTAGAAGATTAATTTTTTCTTTCTTCGAAAATAGAGAGAAAGCAAGCGAAAGCTTGCTTTTTTTATTGAGTGAATTTTCTTCAACCAAAAGGCATATCCTACCAAAATAATTGCTCGATGAATGAATAATCGTATCTTCGGTACGATGAAAAACAGAACAGCTCAAAAGGTGGTTTTGTTTTCGAGAAATGAAAATATTAGCTGAATTAGAAAGTAAGAACAATGACAATACAAGAAGTAATTCAATCGTTAGAAGAAATTGCGCCGTTACATTATGCAGAAGATTTTGATAATGTTGGCCTATTGGTTGGTAACAGTCAATTTCAGGTAAGTAACGTACTGGTGACGCTGGATACGACAGAAGAAGTTGTGCAAGAAGCCATCGAAAAAGAATGCAATTTGATTGTGAGTTTCCATCCGATTATTTTTTCGGGTCTAAAAAAACTTACCGGAAAAACGTATGTAGAACGAGCTGTGTTGAAGGCGATTCAGAACGATATTGCTATTTACGCCATTCATACTGCTTTGGATAATTCTCAGGTAGGGGTAAATTATCAGATTTGTCAGCAATTAGGATTGGTGAATCAGCGAATCCTCCTACCGAAAAAAGAAATTCTTCATCAGTTGTATGTTTATGTACCCGAAAAAGATGCCGAAGAATTAAGAAAAGCCCTTTTCGAAGCCGGAGCAGGACAGGTTGGTAAGTATGATTTATGCAGTTTCAATCTCACCGGTGAAGGGACTTTTCGACCGACAGAAGGAAGTAATCCTACCATAGGTGAACATTTTGTGACCCATACCGAAAAAGAAGTAAAAATAGAAGTGTTGGTGCCTGCTCATGTGACCGATAAAGTGATTGATGCAATGAGAAAAAATCATCCTTACGAAGAAATTGCGTATGGTTTGATTGCTTTGGAGAATGAAAATCAGACCGTTGGTATGGGAATGATTGCAGAGTTACCCGAAGAAATGGACGAGCACGAATTTATGGATCGAGTGAAAGATTTGATGAAAACGCCGGTTATTCGACACTCGAAATTATTGAATAAAAAAATTAAGAAAGTTGCTGTTTTAGGCGGTTCGGGCGTTTTTGCTACCCGAAGTGCAATTGCCCAAAAAGCCGATGTTTTTATCAGTGCAGATTTCAAATACCATGATTTTTTTGCAGCCGAAAATAAAATAGTTTTGATGGATATAGGACATTTCGAATCGGAACAATTTACAAAAAACTTATTAACTACTTATATTAGCAAAAAATTTACTAATTTTGTAGTCTTTAATTCCGAAATTAATACCAATCCTGTTAATTATTATTAACCATGGCTGAAACAAAAACAAGCAAAGAGATGAGCGTAGAAGAAAAATTACGCGCATTATATGATTTACAACTGATCGATTCACGTTTAGATGAAATTCGAAATACCCGTGGTGAATTACCCTTGGAAGTAGATGATTTAAGTGACGACGTTGCTCAAATGGAGAAGAAAATATCGAAAGTAGAGGACGAAATACAAGAATTCGAAGCAATGATTAATCAACGCAAAGAATCGATTGTGAATGCCGAAGCTTTAATTAAAAAATATACCAAACAACAAGATAACGTTCGTAATAACCGCGAGTTTGATGCGTTGGCTAAAGAAGTAGAATACCAAGAGTTAGAAATAGAATTGGCAGAAAAACGTATTCGTGAGTACAATGCAAAAATCGAACACAAAAATCAAAACAAAGCTTCGTACGAAGAAAAACTTGCTCGTCTGAAAGAACATTTAGAAATTAAAAAAGGCGAGTTAGACGGAATTATAAAAGATACCGAAAAGGAAGAAGCAAACTTGGTGAAATTATCAGAAGAGTATGGTAGTAAGATCGAAAGTCGTTTGCTGAAAGCTTATCAGCGAATTCGAGGGAATGTGAAAAATGGTTTAGCAGTAGTGCCAGTAGAACGCGGTGCTTCGGCAGGATCTTTCTTTACGATTCCACCACAACGCCAAATGGATATCGCACAGCGTAAAAAAATTATCGCAGACGAACATTCGGGTAGAATTTTAGTTGACCCTGAATTGGCAGAAGAAGAAAAAGAAAAAATGCAAGCAATCTTCAAGTAAACACTTGAGATAATCTGTAAAAAATAGATCAGATAAAAAGGCACAAGTTTGTGCCTTTTTTCTATGGTATGAATTTTGTAAAACTCAAAACAAAATAGATAATAATGTATAAAAAAGTTCTCTTTTACTTATTTGGGATTTCGCTTGTCCTAAGTCTTGCTGCTTGTTCTAACAATGACGACGATTATTATGTAGACCAAGGCGATTATTATGCTCAGAATGACGGAGCTGTAACCTATGATGGAATTACCAAAAAAATTCGATATATGAATATTTTCGATACCGGTAAAACTACCTCCGATGGGCGAAGAATTTGGAGCATCGATTTGTCTTCTGATTATATGAATGGTGGACAAAATATCATCCGTACAGATGTGCTTTTTCAGGCAGATATTTTAGTGCCAAGCAATATGTCTTTGAGTGGTAATTATGATATGTTGGATTTAAATGGTCGAACTTTTAATTTTGCAACCTATTTCGAAGGAGTCCAAATTTCAGGTAATGAAGTAACTTCGTATGATTTTAGAATCAGAGATGAAGATTTTATTTCAGGAACTTTATCGATTTCAGTTTATAACAACAATTATGCAGAAGTAACCGTAAATGCAATTGATGGTTATGATGGACATAATCGTCCATTGAATCTTTGGTTCAAAGGAAATATCAATTAATGATAAAAGTTTAAAAAAATAATTCATAAAAAAACTCAGCACTTTGTGCTGAGTTTTTTTATGAATATGTTGAACTTCAGAAGTTATTCTTCGTCTTCTGTTTCTTCTTTCATCGTATGAAAAACGTGATTCACATCGTCATCTTCATCAAATTTTTCTAATAATTTCTCGATGTCTTCGCGTTGTTCTGCAGTCAATTCTTTGGTTACTTGCGGAATGCGCTCGAACTCAGACGAGAGAATTTCATAACCATTTTCTTCTAATGCTTTGAAGATTGTTCCGTAATTTTCAAAAGGAGCGTACAAAACAATGCCGTCTTCTTCCTCGAAAACTTCTTCTACGCCATAATCAATCATTTCGAATTCTAAACTTTCTAAATCTACATTTTCAGGTTTTTCTATTTTAAAATGACATAAATGATCAAACATAAATTCTACAGAACCTTGCGTACCAAGTGCTCCGTTACATTTATTGAAGTACGAACGGATATTTGCCACCGTACGATTGTTATTGTTGGTAGACGTTTCGACCAAAATAGCAATGCCGTGTGGTCCGTATCCTTCTAGAATAACCTCTTTATAGTTTTCGGTGTCTTTATCCGATGCTTTCTTTATGGCACGATCGATATTATCTTTGGGCATATTGACCGCTTTCGCATTCTGGATAACGGCACGAAGTCGTGAGTTTGTCGCTGGATCAGGACCTCCTTCTTTCACCGCCATTACAATATCTTTTCCGATTTTGGTAAATGCTTTGGACATTGCCGCCCAACGTTTCAGTTTTCGTCCTTTTCTAAATTCAAATGCTCTTCCCATGGGTATGCTTCGTTATTTTTTTAGACAAATTTAAGCTTTTTGACCTATTTTATGAAATTAATTATTTACTTGAATGCCGATGAAGTTTTGTTTATCAATGATAAAGTAGAATTTACATGTTTCTATATACATTTTATATAAATTTGTTCCCAAGCCAATGTGAAATTATGAAAAAGAAATTCTTATTATTCCTAATAATAAACATATTTACGTCTTTTTTGTTGAGCATAAATGCTCAAAGCTTTTTATTGAATGATAATAATTATTTGAGAGTTTATGAATCGATTTATCAGAAGAATAGTAGAAATTCTAAAAAAAATATAGATGAATATTATTATTTAAATGCTAAAAAAAAAGATCCATTAAAAAGTGCATGGATAAATTATTTATACGCTTCTTATTATAAGAAAAATGAGGATTTTAAAGAGACATTTCGTTATGCCAAAATGGTGAATAATTATGCGCTAAACTACAACAATCAACAATTAATTGTACTAAGTAATGAGCAATTAGCATGGGTTTTTTATAATCTAAATTGGTTTTCACAATCAGAGAAAATATTAAAAACGAACTTTCAAATTATAAAAGAGATTGAAAATGAAAGTTTAAAAGATATTTTAACTTTTAAAAATTCATATAGAATGGCTGGATTAATTCGAGCGAAGAATGGGAAAAATGATTCAGTTATTCATTACTATCAGAATGGATTAGAACATATAAAGGATTATAAAAATATGATTTTAAGCGATGATTTGGCTTCACTTCTTGATAATTTAGGATATGCTTATTTAGAAGAAGACTTAGATTCTGCAATGATTTATTTTAATAAAAGTAAAAAATTTATTTCTCCATATAATAAGGTCAGAAATGCAATAATTAACACACATATTGCCGAAGTTGAAAAGAAAAGACATAATAATCATTTAGCTAAGAGACTTATAGAGGATGCAATTCCTATTGTTAAAGACTCCGAACATAAATATCTAATTTCTTATTTGTATAAGAATCTTGCAGCAGTTAATGAGAATTTAGGGCTTGCCGAAGAAGAAATTAAAGCAACACAAAACTTTATATTATACAAAGATTCTCTAGATATAAAGAGAAATCTATCGGTAGATTTAGCAATAAATTATATACAAAACCAAACTGAAAAGGAGAAAAATAAACTATTTATGTTTTCAATGTACAGTATAATAGTAATATTAGTTATTCTATCCTTAATGTTGCTATATCAACTGAAATCACAAAAAAAGCATTATAAAAAAGAACTTGATTTATGGAAGAAATCTCATGATTTTTTTCGTTTTAATACTATTGAAAATTCTACGTATTTAAGTGAGCAAAATCAATTGAATACAAGAATATTAAATGCTATGTTTCAACGGGATATTAATTTCAGAGATTTATTCAATGAATTACATAAAAGCTTCGAACAAAGATTATTGGCCAAAGAAGGTTCATTGAACCGAACCGATCTAGATTTTTGTTATTATTTGCGCATGGGACTTTCCACAAAAGAAATAGAGCGCGCTTCGGGACTAAAACCCAAAGCGATAGAATATAGAAAATATAAATTGAGAAAATTATTCAATTTAGAACCAAAAGATGATCTTTATGATTGGATAAATAAAATCTAATTGATATTTTCTTGCTAAATTTGACTAAAATTAGATTGTTTGAATTTAGAAATATTAAAAGAATTAATTCTTCAAAATAATGATCCCCTACCAGGTTGGGATTATCAGAAAATAGCTACGCCACCGTATCGTGGAAAATATGATTTAGAAGCTATAAAAAGAACAAATCCTCGCGTAGCTGCTGTCATGATTTTACTGTATGAAAATGACGAACGAGAAGTAGAATTTCCGATCATTTTGCGTGTGGTTTATAACGGTGTTCACTCGAACCAACTCTCTTTACCAGGCGGACAATTTGAGGAGTTTGATGTTACGATCGATCAAACTGCTGTTCGAGAAACGTCTGAAGAAGTTGGTGTGGACGAAATGGAAATTGAAGTGCTGAAACAATTGACAGAATTGTACGTGCCGCCAAGTAATTTTCTCATTTATCCGTATATTGGTTATTATCCGAATACGCCTGTTTTCGTCCCTTCAGAAGATGAAGTACAACACATAATTCCGATAAATTTAGAAGCGTTTTTAGAGGCAGAAATTTCTTCTTTCGAATATGATTTTTCTGGGAATATTGTAGAAATGCCAGGATATGATATCGGGGAAGATGTGTATTTGTGGGGCGCTACTGCAATGATTCTTGAAGAGTTTAAAGAATTTATTAAAAAGAGTATAACTTTGTAAAAAATATCACGAATAGTGGCACAAAAAATAAAAAAGAAAACCGTATACCGAGATGTCTTTGGGCATCTTTTTTTTCTGAAAAGAATCTTGATTTTCATCTTGGGCGGACTTACGTATAATCGATATAATGGATTTAATAAACTAAAAGTTAGTGGAACTGCGAAATTAAAGGATTTACCAAAAACCAATGTTCTTTTTGTCTCGAATCATCAAACATATTTTGCAGACGTTTTTGCAATGTATCATGTTTTTTGTAGTGTGCAGAATGGTTTTGTGGATACCATCAAAAATCCAATCTATCTCCTCAATCCCAAAATAGACTTCTATTATGTGGCAGCAGAAGAAACGATGAAAGATTCTTTGCTTACCAAACTTTTTGCTTATACCGGTGCGGTAACAGTGAAACGAACCTGGCGAGCAAAAGGAGAAAATGTGAATAGAAAAGTTGATTTAAGTGAAATTTCTAATATCGATAAAGCCATCCAAAATGGCTGGGTAGTAACTTTTCCGCAAGGAACAACCAAAGCTTTTGCACCCGGACGTCGTGGGACGGCACATCTTATCAAGACCAATAAACCAATCGTTATCCCGGTAGTGATTGATGGTTTTCGACGCGCTTTTGATAAGAAAGGTTTATTGATAAAAAAGAAAGGAATTCGTGCAACCATGACTTTTAAAGATCCGTTGGATATTGATTATGAAAATGATTCTTCGGATGTGATTATGAGAAAAATTATGGATGCTATCGAGCAGTCGCCAGAGTACAATAAAGTGAAAACAATGGATGAGATTTTAGAAGAATATCAATCGGTTTCATTAGACGATTACTTGAGTGAGGACGAAGAAATGAACGAAAAAGAAATCGAAGAATTAGAATCAACACAAGATCAATCATCAAAAATAGAAGATCAAACAAACGAAAATACAACACAAGACGATTCTTCTAACAAGACAACCAAAGAATAAATGAAAATGGGAAAAGTACATTTTATTGCTATCGGAGGCAGTGCAATGCATAATTTGGCAATTGCTTTACATGAAAAAGGCTATACCGTTACCGGTTCGGATGATGCAATTTACGAACCTTCTAAAACACGTTTGGCCGAACGTGGTCTTTTGCCTGATGAACTTGGTTGGTTTCCAGAAAAAATTACCGAAGATTTGGACGCGGTTATTTTGGGTATGCATGCGCACGAAAACAATGCAGAAATGCTAAAAGCGCAAGAATTAGGCCTGAAAATCTATTCCTACCCAGAATATTTATACGAGCAATCCAAAGATAAAACCCGTATTGTAATTGGTGGTTCGCACGGGAAAACGACAATAACGTCTATGGTATTGCATGTTTTGCATTACCACGATATTGAGGTCGATTATATGGTCGGAGCGCAATTAGAAGGTTTTGATGTGATGGTGCATCTTACAGAAGAAAACGAATTCATGATAATGGAAGGCGATGAGTATCTTTCTTCTACATTGGATCGACGCTCGAAATTTTTATTGTATCAACCCAATATTGCTTTGATTAGCGGGATTGCTTGGGATCATATCAATGTTTTTCCGACTTTCGAAAATTACAAAGAACAATTTATCAAGTTCGGAGAAAGCATTGTCAACGGAGGAGCTTTGGTGTACAATTCGATGGATGAAAATGTGCTCGATGTGGTAGAAAAAATCGAAAAACCCTTGAAAAAATTTCCGTATCAATTGCCAGAATACACGATAGAGGACGGGATAACTTATCTTTCTACCGAAGAAGGACCGATTCCGTTAGAAGTTTTTGGAGAACATAATTTGATGAATTTAGAGGGAGCCAAAGAAATCTGTAAACAAATTGGTCTGATGGAAGAGGATTTTTATGAAGCCATTCAGTCTTTTTCAGGAGCATCGAAACGATTAGAATTGATCAATCGTACCAAAGATTTTGTGGCTTATAAAGATTTTGCGCATGCGCCTAGCAAGGTAACATCGGTAACAAAAGCTGTTAGAGAGCAATTTCCGACCAAAAAAATTGTCGCTTGTTTAGAGATTCATACTTATTCTTCGTTGAATGCAGAATTTCTTTCACAATACAAAGACGCGTTAGCTACAGCCGATGAAAAAATTGTGTTTTATGATCCCGAAGCCTTGAAAATAAAAAGAATGCAAATGATTTCGGAAGAAGATATCAAAAATGGCTTCAATGATCAAACGATTCGTGTGATGACGAATCCAGAAGAATTAAAAACATATTTACAACAAGAGAATAAGGAAAATAAAGTCTTCTTGATGATGAGTTCCGGAAGTTTCGGTGGCTTAGATCTGAAAGCACTATTTTCTTGATAGTAAGGAAACTAACACCTGAAAAACTAAAATTATTTTTTGCTAATTAGAAAAAGAGTTGTAAATTTGCGACCAAATCACTGTTAGTAATAAGAGTAATTTTAGTTTTTAAAGTTTTTTTCAATTAAAAACATTTGTATAAACTCATAATACGGTTGAGTGTTTCTACGGCGAACCATCGAAATTTGCTTCTACAAATTGTTTTTTACTTCTTGTTGAATTTCAACTGAATTTCAGTTCCTATTTCTTTCACGCTTTTTATCGTCCAATCAATCTCTGCTAAGTCAGCCAATTTTTTTGCGATATTCAGACCCAAACCAACTCCAGAAAAAGTTTCGTTTTCTACGTCATCCGACCGAAAATGTCGATTTTCTATCCGTAGAACATCTTCCGCTTTCATGCCGATTCCGTTATCTTTTATCGACAAGAAATACGTGTTTCTTTCTTGCTTAGATGAGATAGTAATCTGTCCTTTTGGCGAAGTATATTTTATAGCATTAGACAAAATATTATCCAAAATAATTTCGATAAATTCTCGATAATTTTCGGTAGTAAAGGAATGGAGTTGATTAATGTTTGTAATGATTTGTTTTTCGTGAAGCAACAAATCGAAGCGTTCGAGCGTGTGTAAAACTTCTTCTTTTAGATCGAAATTAGTTTTCTTTAGTTGCAAACTATTATTTTCTACGCGCGACAAAAGTAAAAATTGTTCGACCAAAGCGTCTAAACGATCGACTTGTTTTAGGGTATAGTTTATTTTTTCCTGATACTCTTTTTGTGTTCGTTCTCGTCGAATCAAAATTCCTAAAGTTCCTTTTATAATCGCCAACGGCGTTCGTAATTCATGAGAAGCATCGGCCGAAAATTGTTTGGCTTTGATGATCTGATATTCCAATCGATCCAATAAAGAATTGATTGTTTTTGCCAGTTGATACAATTCATCTTTCCTTGTCGGTAGCGGAATTCGTTCGGATAAAGTGCTTTCTGAAATCGATTGTGCTGTATCGATGATGTCGAATACTGGTCGAATGGCTTTGGCTGCAATCCATCGTGCAGAAATAAAAATTACTAAAACCGAAACCGGAAATAAAATCAATAAAACCAAACGTAAATAATCCAACGCCAATTCGTTGTGTTTTGGCGAAACTCCTATCACAACATACCCTACAATTTCACCATGATGAATTAGTTTTGCTTGCGAAATAAGCAAATCAAAAGAATTGATTTTGGTAGAATATGGTGTATTTTCTTTTTTCTTTTTGTTCCATGGAATTTGGTTCTGAACCAAGTTAGGCGATTTTTCTACCAAACGAAAATGAGCATCGTAGATTGCAATAAAAACGGGATTCAAAGCTAAATCTGTATGTTCGATTTCTTCCCATTCTCGTGGTTCTACAAATTCTCGAAACGTGTCTTGCTGAGCCACAAAGGTCACATGATGCTCGATTTCTTCGTTCAACGTTTCATTCATCGTTTGATTGATTCCACGATAAACCGTAAAATAAATAGCGCTACAAATCAACAATTGAATCACCGAAAAGGTAAAGCTGTAGTAAAGTGCAATTCTATTTTTTAGGGCAATTTTCTCAAACATCGCTGCTCATAAATCCTACTCCACGAATGGTTCGCAGCCGAGGATCATCTTTTTTTAGGTTCAATTTTTTTCGGATTGCATTCACAAAAACATCGATTACACTGCTATCGTAATCAAAATGAATATCCCAAACATTTTCTAGAATTTCTTTTCGGGTACAAACACGATTTTTATGTATGAAAAGATACTGTAATAATTCGAATTCCTTGTGGGTAAGATCAATTAATTCTTGGTTAGAATAAACTTGATGCGTTTGTTGATCAAGCGCTATCGAACCAAATTGCAAGCGGTTTTGGTAGGATGAAGCACGTAAATAAACCTGAATTCGAGCCACCAATTCATTAAAATCAAAAGGTTTTTTCAGGTAATCATTTGCACCAGCATGCAAACCTTCAATCGTGTCTTGCACCGTATCTTTGGCTGTGATAAAAATTATCGGAGTATTTTGATTGATGTTTTCTGTATTTCTTATTGTTTTGCAAACCTCTAAACCCGAAATATCCAAAATCATCCAATCCAGTAAAATCACATCAAAAAGAGATTCTTGAGTTTTTTTTATCGCCTCCAAACCGCTGAAACAATGCGTTGTTTGCATATTTTCTTCTTGCAAACCTTGAATCATAAAATTGGCGATTCCAACTTCATCTTCTACCAATAATATCGAGGTGTTTTTCATGATAATTTTTTAGGTATGATGACTTTCAATGCTTCTGGTACTACGGAAATAGAAATTTTATTGGTCGGAAAAATTATTGCTTCACCATCGACTTGAGCCAGTATTTCTGATTCGTCTGTGATAATTTCGACTTGCTGAATCGTTTGTTGTGATACTTGTTTCATCTTATCCAATCGGCGCGTAAGCACATGCAAAGAAAAGAGAATTTGCTCGAAAAAGTCGAGTTTTTTCACTCCTAAAAAATTCAATCGATGATCGTTTATTTTGGCATCGGGCGTAAAAGAAATGCCATATCCTGCTTCATTAGAATTAGAACAAAACAGAAAAAAATAGTCTTCTTCTTTGCTTGTTTGCTGATCGATACAGGTACGAAATTTTTTTGCACGATATTTCAGTAATGCCTTACAACTCGCAAGGGTATAACCAAGAAAATTTCGGGTTGTTCTTTTACTGTATTGATGAATTACAGCTGCATCGATACCGAATCCGATATTGCTAAAAAAATAGTAATTGTTGACTTTTCCTACATCGATTGGCATGGTAAATTGTTGTAAAATTACCTCGAATGCTTGATGGTTATTTTTCGGAATATCTAAATGAGAAGCCAACCCATTTCCCGAACCAATCGGAATAATCCCTAACGGAATTCCTGTCCCAATCAAGGTTTGGGCAACTTCATTGATAGTTCCATCGCCACCACATGCAATAATTGTTTTCGGATTTTGATGAACGATTCGTTTGGCCAAATGAGTTGCATGTCCTGGATTTTGGGTGAAATGAATTTCAAAATCAATTGATTTTGTAGAAAAATAGCGATCAATTTTTCGAGCAAGTTGACGTCCTTTTCCTTTCCCTGAAATGGGATTGACTAAAAAAACAAGACTATTTTTCATTCAATAAATGATTGCTAAATAAATAATCGGCAGTTTGATAATTTGAAATTATCGACTTCTGAAAGTTCGGATTTATTTTCACTTCTTCCAAATCTTCATGATTCCAAATATATTGATTGCCTTTCTTTTGATCAGATAAAATAAAAACATCTTGTCCTTTTTTCATTCCGAGTTTTATGTAGGTGCCAACAAAAGAGCGAGGTTGATAAGTTTTGTCGAACACATCTTTTCCGTAGAATTGAGAAACGTACGTCCAATTCAACATCGAAAATAAAGTCGGGAAAATATCGATCTGAGAAACTTCTTGTGTAACATTTTGGTTGGCATGTGAAGGTAAATTATAAATAAATGCCGGAATGTGATGGTTTTTCACATCGATCGCATCTTTACCTGCACTGCTTGCACAGTGGTCGGCAATAAAAATAAATACCGTATTGTGGAACCAAGGTTTTTGTTTGGCTTTTTGTAGAAAATCTCCTATCGCAAAATCGGCATATTTCACTGCGCCCTGTCTTCCGCTTCCAGATGGAATGTCTATTTTTCCGGTTTCGTAAGTGTAGGGTTTATGATTGGAGGTCGTCATGACAAATGCAAAAAATGGTTGTTTTGTGGAATATTTTTCATCAGCAACTTTCAGTACTTTTCGATAAATATCGTCATCTGCAATTCCCCACGCATTCTCGAAGGTTACTTCGTCATCCTTAATTGTATAACGTTTGGTATTGATTTTATCACTCAAAATACTTCCTCGTCCACGATCATAAATATCAAAACCATTTCCACCAAAAAACGCATTCATATTATCAAAATAACCATCGCCACCATAAAAAAATAGATTTTGATAACCTTTTTCTTTAAAAACAGAAGAAATCGTGTACAAGTTTTGGTTATCGACGCGTTTCACAATACTGTTGCCCGGCGTAGGAGGAATCGAGAGCGTAACAGCTTCCATTCCGCGAACAGTTCTCGTTCCGTTGGCATACATATTCGAGAAAAAAACGCTGTTTTGTGCAAGTTGGTTTAAGTTAGGAGTAATAGGTTGGTTGTTGTATTTTTCTTGCATAAAAGAAGCGCTCATGCTTTCCATCATCACAAAAATGACATTCGGTTTTTGTTCTTTTTCGGTAGGATTTGGAGCATGAATTGTTCTGCGCAATGGATTTTTATAGGTAGGATCGAAGGTTGTTTTCGAATCGTATAATTCTGTTTTCACTTGAGTGAAAGCCTCTTCGATCGGAATGTTTTCGTAATGTTCATCGTATTTGAGATGATTATTTCTGAAGGCAGAGAAAAAAGAAAATATACCTGCTTTCGAGATTTCGTTGTTGTATCGATTGGTTGAGGTCGAGCTTGTGTCATTGTTCAAGAAATACATCGTACCAAAAACCAAAAGAAGGTTGACTCCAAAAACACTCCATTTCAACGATTTTTTTGGCTGAGAGTGAAATGTTTCGTAAAATATATTTCTTTTTTTTGCAACAAAAATCGTAATCAAAGTAATCAGAACTATTCCGCTAATCAATATTGTTAAAGGGTAAGATTCTTGTATGTTTTTTACGACTTCGTAAGTATAGATAAGATAATCGACTGCGATAAAATTAAATCTACTTTTAAATTCGTCCCAAAAGGTAATTTCGGCAAAAAATGTGAAATAGAGAATGAGAAGAAATATAGTAAAAAGGAAATAAACAACGATTCGGTCTACCAAAGAATTGATCCATTTGTTGGGGAGAAGGAGAAAGTAAATGCTAAAAAACAAGGTGAAACAACTTACTACAGCTACATCGTACAACAATCCAAAAAATAAAGTAGGAAGTACGGAAGTCAAATGCCAATCGAAATCTTGATGAACCCAAATAGCAAAAATTATCCGGATTAGAAAAGATAAAGAAATAAATAAAAGACTGAAGAACAGGACTATGCTGTATCGGTTATCGAAGCATTTTTTCATGAGTATTGAGGTTAAAATTCCTCTCAAAAGTAAGCGGGTAGGATGATTTAAGAAAGAGGGAAAGGTAGTCTTAAGCAAATCTTAAGTTTCGAGAAAATGAATGTTGATAAGATTCATGATTAAAAAGATTTAATGATTTGATAATTTTAATATTCTTTGTAATTTTGTAGCACCTTAAAGTAAAGGAAATAGTTACATTTAGTTTACAACATTTGTATAGCTCATAATATGGTTGAGTGTTTCTACGGCAGACCTTAATAAATTGCCACTACAAATGATTTTTTTAGACCAAAAATCTAAAAACATTGTTTGTTTTTATAAGCCATACAAGTTGTAGAAAACGTTTCACAAGAAGTGCCAAACAAACAATGAATCAAAGACTCTTCATTCAGAAAAAATCAGAATTTGACGTTATCAGTCAAAAGACAACGATAGAACTACAGAACCTTGTCCCTCATGCAGTGTGCAAGGTTTTTGTTATTTACGATCTATTCGGAATAGACGAAAAACATTTGGCCGAAGTACAAAACACCATTTTTGTAGATCCGGTTACCGATGTGTTGTATAAGTATTATGAAGATGCGATTGTCGATAACTTTCCATATTCTAAAAACTTTTTTGCAACAGAATTTTTACCCGGACAATATAGTCAAAGAGACGATTCTGCAGAACAATGTTTATTGTTGATGAATGTAGAAGGAGTTACTGTGAAATCGGGAATGTTGTATGTTTTTAATGCAGAGCTTACCGAGGAAGAACTCCTGAAATTAAAAGAGTATTTGATTAATCCGATCGAATCTCGAGAAAAAGATTTGTCGAAAATGGAAATTCCGCCGCATCCAGCTGTAACCGAAGTTCCAACAATCGACGGTTTTGTAGATGCCGACGAATCGAAGTTAAAAGAAATTTATGCAGATTTCGGATTGTCATTAGAGATGGATGACCTGAAATTTATTCAAGAATATTTCCAATCCATTAAACGTAATCCTACAGAAACGGAATTAAAAGTTTTGGATACCTATTGGTCGGATCATTGTCGACATACAACTTTCGAAACTGAAATAACCGAAATAGATTTTCAATCGAAATTCAATACTACTCTTCAGAAAACATTTGATTATTACCAACAAATCCGAGAAGAATTAGGTACCACAAAACCTATTCGTTTAATGGATTTGGCAACCGTTATGGGGAAATATTTATCGCGAACCGGAGTGGTTAAAAATATAGATGTGTCTGAAGAAATCAACGCTTGTTCGATTGTCGTACCGATTGATATCGACAGTGAAGAAGAAGAATGGTTGTTACAATTTAAGAACGAAACCCATAATCATCCTACCGAAGTAGAACCTTTTGGTGGAGCTTCTACTTGTGTCGGTGGCGCTATTCGCGACCCTTTGAGCGGGCGTTCATATGTTTTTCAAGCGATGAGAATTTCGGGTGCAGCCAATCCGTTAGAAAAAATAGAAGACACTTTACCCGGAAAATTACCGCAACGCAAAATCTCTAAAGAAGCCGCCAATGGTTATAGTTCTTATGGAAACCAGATTGGTTTGGCGACAACGTTTGTTAAGGAAATTTACGACGAAGGTTACAAAGCAAAACGAATGGAAGTTGGTTTTGTGGCAGGAGCCGTAAAAAAAGAGTATGTTCGTCGAGAAGAACCGGTCGCTGGTGATAAAATTATTTTGTTAGGAGGTGCTACAGGACGTGATGGAGTAGGAGGTGCATCAGGTTCATCGAAAACGCATGATGGTCTCGATTTAGATGATCTTTCGGCAGAAGTGCAAAAAGGAAATGCAATTGTAGAACGTAAAATTCAACGCTTATTCCGCAATCCAGAAGTCCTAAAATTAATCAAGAAATGTAACGATTTTGGTGCAGGTGGGGTTTCGGTTGCGATTGGTGAAATTGCCCGTGGTATTTATATCGATTTGGATAAAGTGCCTTTGAAATATGCTGGTCTTAATGGGACCGAATTAGCGATTTCTGAATCACAAGAACGCATGGCAGTTGCCGTAGAAGCGAAAGATGTAGAAACGTTTATTGCTTTGGCCAAAGAAGAAAACTTGGCAGCAACTTGCGTAGCGGATGTTACCGATGACGAAACGATGACCTTGGTTTGGAGAGGAAAGAAAATAGTAGAAATTGATCGAAAATTTCTCGATACCAATGGGGTTCGTAAACAAGCACAAGTCAAAGTAACGGATGAAGAATATCCGAATCCGTTCGAACAAAAAGAATTTAATAAAGAACAATTTATACAAATGATGCAAGAGTTGAATCATGCATCACAAAAAGGAATGGTCGAGATGTTCGATAACAATGTCGGACGCTCAACAATTCTTAATGCTTTTGGTGGGAAAACAATGGAAACGCCCGAAGATGTTTCGGTACAAAAATTTCCGACCGATGGTTTTACTACAAGTGTTTCGATGGCGGCTTTTGGGTACAATCCAAAGCTTAGTCGTTGGTCGAATTATCATGGAGCTTATTTTGCGGTGATCGATTCGATTACCAAATTGGTAGCAGCAGGCGCAAATTATACCGATATTCGATTAACGTTCCAAGAATATTTCGAGCGTTTACGAGAAGAAGCGACTCGTTGGGGGAAACCGTTTGCTGCATTGTTAGGGACAATCGAAGCCCAAAAACAATTTGGTACGCCTGCAATCGGTGGTAAAGATTCGATGTCGGGATCGTATCAAGAAATTGATGTTCCGCCAACCTTAATTTCTTTTGCTGTTGCACCTTCTAAAGTAGAAAAAGTAGTGCAAGGAACTTTGGCAAAGACCGATTCTTTGTTGTCGGTTTTTATACCAAAACAAACAGAAGATTATTTGTTAGAGGAAGCAAATACGAAAGCAATTTTCAGTTTTATTCATCAATTAGATCGTGAGAATGTTCGCTCGATGATGACCGTGAAATTTGGTGGAATTGCCGAAACGCTTGCCAATATGGCTTTCGGTAATGAGATTGGAGTACAAGTGAATACTTCGCTTGATCTTGTACGTTATTATCCAGGTGCGATTATCATCGAACATGAAAATGAGTTGGAGGTTCCATCAGAAATCAACGCTAATTATTTTACAATCGGAAAAACTCAAACCGAAGCAGTTTTAGAATTTAACGAGGATAAAATTGATCTTTTGGACCTGAAATCGAAATGGAAATCGACTTTCGAGCCGTTGTTCCCTTCGACCATCGAACCAAAAAATAAAGTAGTCGATCAACCGTTAAAAGCGGAGCAAATTTGTTACGCTTATCCAAATCATAAAGTAGAAAAACCAAGAGTTTTTATTCCTATTTTTCCAGGAACCAATTCAGAGTACGATTCGGCAAAGGCATTCGAAAGAGAAGGCGCAAAGGTAGTTTCTGTTCCTTTCAGAAATCTTAGCAAAGAAGCAATTGCAGAGTCGGTAAAAGTTTATGTAGAAGAAATAAATAAAGCAAATATTTTCTTTATTCCTGGCGGATTTTCAGCGGCAGATGAGCCTGATGGTTCAGGAAAATTTATCGCTACGGTTCTCCGAAATGAAGAAATAAAAAAAGCTATTCACAACTTACTCGATCGGGATGGGTTGATTTTGGGAATCTGTAACGGATTTCAGGCACTCATCAAATCGGGACTTTTACCTTTTGGTCGATTACAAGATTTAGAAGTGGATATGCCAACATTGACGTTTAATGAAATCGGACGACATGTGACGCAATTGGCAAAAGTAAGGGTCAATAAATCGCATTCTCCATGGTTGAAAGGAATGGGCGGACAAGAATATTGGGTACCGATTTCGCATGGCGAAGGTCGTTTTGTAGCCAATGAAGAGGCGCTAAATCTATTGATCGAGAAAGGACAAATTGCTACGCAGTATGTAGATTTAGATAGTAAATTAGCCAGTAAAATGCCATACAATCCTAACGGATCTACTTTTGCTGTTGAAGGAATTGTTTCGCCTTGCGGAAAAATTTATGGCCGAATGGGACATCCGGAACGATATGAAGAAGGTTTGTTTAAAAACATTCCCGACACTTCATACATGAATATTTTCAAGAATGCAGTAGATTATTTTAGAGGATAATATTGGTAGGAGGAGAATCAATCAAAAATGATCGTTTTTCATCCAGAAAATAGTACATTAGAACAAACAACAAACAAACAAACAATAACAAACACCCGAAATGGACATTTTCATTTCAAACAAAACAAAAAAACAAGGTTTTTAATTACAAACAACACCCATGAGCTTAACAAAAAAAGACTTCATTTACGAAGGAAAAGCCAAACAAGTCTATGCAACAGATGAAGCAGACAAAGTAATTGTTTATTATAAAGACGATGCAACTGCTTTCAATGCACAGAAAAGAGGAACGGTGAAAGATAAAGGCGAAATGAACAATAAAATTTCGACGCTTATTTTTCATTATTTAATGGATAAAGGAATCCCGACCCATTTTATCGAACAGTTGAATGATCGCGAACAATTGGTGAAAAAAGTATCAATCATTCCATTAGAAATGGTTGTGCGTAACTATGTGGCAGGTTCTATGGCGCAGCGACTTGGGTTAGAAGAAGGAGCGAAATCTCCGATAACCATTTTCGATTTATGTTATAAAAAAGATGAATTAGGAGATCCTTTGATCAACGATCATCATGCAGTTTTATTAGGCGCAGCAACGTATGACGAATTGAAAGAGCTGTATGCACAAACCGATAAAATAAACGAAGCGCTGAAAGAACTTTTCTTAGAAGCTGGTTTGATTTTGGCAGATTTCAAAATAGAATTCGGGAAAGATGTAGATGGAAATATTATACTAGCCGATGAAATTTCTCCAGATACTTGTCGTTTATGGGATGTAGAAACCGGGAAGAAATTAGACAAAGATCGTTTCCGTAGAGATTTGGGTGACGTTTCAGAAGCGTACCATGAAGTGTATAACCGTTTATCGGCAATAGTAAAATAACCTTTCTGTAACGAGAGAATGATCGATAAAAATTTTCATAAAAAACAACTAAAAGATTCCTATACTTCCGATTTCTATCAACGTAACCTGCTAAAAAAATATGCGTCGGATACGGTGGACAGTATGAATGAAGAGTGTGGAATTTTCGGAGTATATTCTCCAAATCAGATCAATACTTATTCGATCACACAATTCGGATTGTTTGCCTTGCAACATCGTGGACAAGAAGCGTGTGGGGTATCTTTTCTGAAAGATGGCAACATCAAAACCATCAAAAAAACAGGGTTAGTTTTGGATGTTTTCAAAACTATGGAAGCCGATATAGAAGATTATCAAGGGAATGCTGCAATCGGACATACACGGTATACGACTGCTGGTGGTGGAAGTAGACGAAATATTCAACCTTTGTACACCTACAATATGTACGGGAAACCTCACTTTTCGATTGCTCATAATGGTAATTTGATTGAAGTAGAAAAGCTACGAGCCGAACTTGAAGCCGAAGGTTTACCTTTTCTTGCAACTTCTGATACCGAAGTTCTTTTGCGATCGATCCAGAAATATTCTCATCTCGATTTGGTAGAAGCCATCCAAAAAGGAACCGAAAAAGTAAAAGGTGCATATTCGGTTTTGTTATTGACAAATAACCAAATGGCAGCTTTTCGTGACCCAAATGGGATTCGACCTTTATCGATGGGGAAACTGAACGATGCGTATATTTTCTGTTCAGAAACGTGTGCTTTGGATGCGGTAGGAGCCGAATTTATTCGTTCTGTAGAACCTGGTGAAATCGTGATTGTAAACGAAGAAGGCGTACATTCTTATTGGCTCAAACAGAAAAAAGAACACCGCGTTTGTGCTTTCGAATATATCTATTTTGCTCGTCCGGATTCGAATATAGAAGGCAAGGAAATCTATGATTTACGTGTAGATTCTGGATGGAAATTATTCGAACAATCGCCCGTAGATGCAGATTTGGTAATTGGTGTTCCCGATTCGGGAATTCCGTCTGCAATTGGATATTCTGAAGCATCAGGAATTCCGTACGAACCAATTTTGGTAAAAAATAGATATATGTCGCGCTCATTTATCGTGCCGACGCAAGAAATGCGCGAACGGATTGTGAACCTGAAATTAAATCCTATCAAAAATAAAATCAAAGGTAAACGGTTGGTTGTCCTCGATGATTCGATTGTTCGTGGAACAACGTCTAAACTTTTGATAAAAATCCTAAAAGAAGCCGGTGCCAAAGAAATTCATTTCCGTTCGGCTTCACCGCCGATTATTGCGCCTTGTTATCTCGGGATTGATATGCCATCTAAGGCCGATCTGATTTCTGGTAATAAGACCATCAAAGAAGTGGAAGAATATTTACAAGTAGATTCGCTCGATTTTCTTACCGTGAAAAACTTGATGGAATTGTTAGGAAGTGATGAACATTGTTTTGGATGTTTTACCGAAAAATATCCAGTGAATTATTCGAAACAAGAAGAAACTGAAGAAAAATCGTTGCATATCGATTAGTGTGCATCATCAAATCAAAAATTAAAAAAATGAGTAATACCTATAAACAAGCTGGTGTCGATAAGGAAGAAGGCTACCAAACGGTCTCGAAAATAAAAGATGCCGTTGCTGCAACCCACAACAAAAATGTCTTGAATGGCTTGGGAAGTTTTGGCGCTTTTTATCAATTAAGCGGTTATAAAAATCCTGTTTTGGTTTCGGGAACCGATGGAGTCGGGACCAAATTGCGTGTCGCTTTGGACTCGAAAGTCTATGATACCGTTGGGATTGATTGTTTTGCGATGTGCGCAAATGATATATTGTGTCATGGTGCGAAGCCTTTGTTCTTTTTGGATTATTTAGCTTGCGGAAAATTAGATTCGGATATCGCTGCAGAAATTGTTGGTGGAATTGCCTATGCTTGTAAAGAAACCGGAACTGCACTTATCGGTGGCGAAACTGCAGAAATGCCGGGCATGTACCAAGTTGGTGATTATGATGTGGCTGGTTTTTGTGTAGGAGTTGTCGAACGGGACGAAATTATTGATGGTTCGAAAATAAAAGTCGGACAGAAAATTGTAGCCTTACCTTCGAGTGGTTTTCATTCGAATGGTTTTTCTTTGGTTCGAAAAATATTTCCGGACTTCAACGAAGAGTTCGAAGGCAAACCATTGTACGAAACTTTGTTAGTACCAACAAAATTATACCAAAACGATATCTTCAAAATTAAAGATGCTGGCATCGAAATGACCGGAATTGCTCATATTACCGGTGGAGGATTGATCGAAAATGTTCCTAGAATTTTGAGTAAAGGATTGACTGCTGTGATCGAAAAGTCGAAAATAAACGTGCCAACGGTCATGCAAGAATTAGCAAAACGTGGAAACATTGCAGAAGATGAAATGTTCGGAACGTTTAATATGGGAGTTGGAATGGTTGTGATTGTGGAAGAAAATCAGGCAGAGAAAATTACAGAACTGATTGAAAATAGTTCAATTATTGGTGAGATTACCGAAGGAAACGAAGGAATTATTTTGAAATAAGAAATTCATCAAACCATAAAAAACAAAACAAAAACCGAAAAAGTATATCTCTTTTTCGGTTTTTTTTATTTCATGCTTTTTAAAGTGATAAAAGTAATAAAGAAAATATTTAAATAATTTTTGAGATTCAGCACTTCCTACTTTTCTTCTTATCTTTGTATTTCATCCCAAAAAATCCTAAATCCCAAAAATTATGCAGCAATCGAAGGCTTTGGCAATCCTAAAATCTGGTAGAAATGTTTTCTTAACAGGTTCTGCAGGAGCCGGAAAAACATATGTCCTTAATCAATACATCGATTATCTAAAAAAACATGGTGTTGGAGTGGCGGTTACCGCATCTACGGGGATTGCTGCAACGCACATGAACGGGCAAACGATCCATTCTTGGGCCGGAATCGGCATTCGAGATCATGTGAGTGATCGGTATTTGGTTTCGTTGCGAGACAAAAAATATTTCAGAGATAAAATGGAGAAAGTAAAAGTTCTTATTATTGATGAGATTTCGATGTTGCATAGAAATCAGCTCGATGCTGTGGATTATGTTTTGAAGTTTTTCAAACAAAATGATGAACCTTTTGGTGGAATACAAGTTGTTTTTTCAGGTGATTTTTTTCAATTACCGCCAATAGGTGAAGAATGGGAAGAGTCACGAGATAAATTCTGTTTCATGTCGGATGCTTGGGTAAATTCTAAAGTTCATATTTGTTATCTTACCGAACAATATCGTCAGACCAATAACGAGTTGAATGATGTTTTGAATGAAATCCGTTCTGGGATTATTACGCAAAATACTTATGATTTACTCGAATCTAGAATTTCTTATTTTGCTGATGAAATCGAATCTCAAACGCGTTTGTATACGCACAATATGGATGTTGATCGTCTGAATAAAGGACAATTAACAAGCATTGATTCATCTTCTAGAATTTTCGAGGCGAAAGTTTCAGGTAATAAAGCTTTGATCGAAGTTCTCAAAAAATCGGTGCTGGCAGATGAAATCCTCGAACTGAAAATCGGTGCAAAAGTTATGTTCGTTAGAAATAATTTCGATGTTGGTTTTGTAAACGGAACTTTGGGCTATGTAAGTGGTTATACCGAAAAAAATGATCCAATCGTCAAAACCTTAGACAACGAATTTCTGATTGCGAAACCCGAAACTTGGGCAATCGAAGATGAACATGGGAAAGCTTTGGCGTCGTTTACGCAAGTTCCGCTGCGTTTGGCTTGGGCTATTACCATTCATAAATCACAAGGTATGACGCTCGATTCTGCTTTTATAGATCTTTCGAAAGCATTCGAAAAAGGACAAGGCTATGTGGCGCTTTCGCGTTTACGCGATTTACAATCTTTGCATTTGCATGGACTCAACGAAACGGCTTTGCAAATCGACTCGTTGGCGATGAAAGCCGATAAGCGATTTCAGGAACTTTCCGAGCATATCGATCAACATTTAGACGAAGAATCTTTGCAAGAAACGTGGGCTAGATGCATTCGGAATTTTGGTGGAACTTTTGATAAAAAACAAATCAGTAAAAATTTAGAAAAACTCAATAAAACCAAAAAAGAACCTAAAAAATCTACAATTCTTATTACGCTAGATTTGGTGAATGAAGGTTTGAGTATTGATGAAATTGCCGATAAAAGAGGACTTTCTAGTTCGTCGATCGTCGATCATCTTACCAAACTAAAAGAAGCAGGAACGGAGTTTGATTTGAAACGTTTTCGACCCGAACAATCGATCATCGAAAAAGTGCGGTATGCATATAGTGAAATTGAGTTTGAAGAAAACAAAATTCTGAAACCTATTTACGATTATTTCGAGGGCGATCTTACGTATGAAGACATAAAAAAAGCGCTGTTGTTTATAGTGTAATTCAAGTTGGGCTTAAGCTTTTTAAAAGCGAATATCCTACCAAAATATTGCGCGAAATATCTGTGAAAAAAGACCGTTTTGTAAAGTTGAATTTTATCCAAAGATTCTCATTATCTTTGTGTAAAACCTTTTGCTATGGCCAAAATAATCCGAATTCATCCAGATAATCCACAAGAAAAAGCAATCGATCAAGTGGTCGAAGTCCTCAAAAAAGGTGGATTAATTATCTATCCTTCCGACACTGTTTATGGTTTGGGATGTGATATTACAAACTACAAAGCCATGGAAAACTTGGCGCGACTGAAAGGGGTAAAACTCGATAAATCTCAGTTTTCGATTGTTTGTAATGATTTGAGTCATCTTTCGAATTTTACTCGTCCTATTTCAAACTCGACTTTCAAAGTTCTAAAAAGAGCTTTGCCAGGTCCGTTTACGTTTGTTTTGCAAGCATCGGGAAATCTGCCTTTGGCTTATAAAGGCAAAAAAACTGTTGGGATTCGTGTGCCCGATCATTTGGTGCCCAGAAGAATTGTCGAAAAATTAGGAAATCCGATAGCGTCTACCTCGATTTATGATGAAGACGAAATTGTAGAATATACCACAGATCCAGAGCTTATTGCAGAGAAATGGGACAAATTGGTCGATGTCGTTATTGATAGTGGATATGGCGATAATGTGGCTTCGAGTATTATTGATGCTACCGAAAATGAAATGGTTATTTTGCGTGAAGGCAAAGGCGATATTAATGATTATTTATAAGAAAATTAAAGCATGAAAATACTGATTTCACCTGCGAAATTGATGAATATTGATACAAAATCTGTTTGGAAAAAATCTACACAACCTCAGTTTTTAGAAACTTCTGAAAAAATTATGGAGGAATTGCGCGATAAAAACGAACAAGATTTACAAAATTTGATGAAAATTTCGAGCAATTTAGCAGAGATCAATGTAGAACGTAATCAGGTTTGGACAGCTCAGCCGAATAAAAAACAAACAACACAAGCGATAACTGCATTTGCGGGAGAAGTTTATCGTGGAATCAATCCCGAAGAATTGTCAGAAGAAGCACAGAAATATTTAGATAAAAACTTATTTATTTTATCGGGTTTGTATGGATTGTTGCGACCATCGGATCAGATTATGTTGTATCGATTAGAGATGGGGACCAAATTACCGGTTGAAAATTCTAAAGATTTGTACGGAATTTGGCGAGAACAACTAACAGAATACGTAAATCATCAGACCAAAAAAAACGAAGTCATTATCAATTTGGCAAGTAATGAATATGTGAAAGCATTGGACAAGAAAAAGTTAAACTCACCATTGATAGAGGTTGAGTTTATGGATTTCAAAGATGGAAAATTGAAAAAAATTATGATGTATTTCAAGCATGCACGTGGAGAAATGGCGCGTTGGTGTGCAGAACATCAATGCAAAGAAGTAGAAGAGCTGAAAACTTTTGATGGAATGGGCTATCAGTTTGATGCCAATCTTTCGACCGATAAACGATTGGTTTATACCCGATAATCAAAGAATCCTACCAGAAAAAAATAAATAAAATATCCATACTTTCCTACTATCTTTGTGTAGATAAACAACAAAGGAATGGGAAAGAAAAATCGCTCACGTAAGCGAGTTTCACATACAAGTATGCTCGCTTTGCTTGCAACAGTTGTTTTCTCTTCTTGCGCTACACATACCGTGCAAAGAGGGAAAGATGTAACTACCGATGCAACCAATATAAACTCGAAAATAATTCACTCTTTTTATTTGTTTGGTGATACCAATGGACTCGAAAAAAATTCTATACAGTATCAAGCAATAGAAAATGAACTGAAAAAAGCCAAAAAAAATAGTAGTGTTTTTTGGTTAGGAAACAATGCCAAGGCAGAAGTTTTAGGAAGTCTAAAAGAAGCAACTTCTGCTAAAAATTATGTTTTTAATGGTGAAAATGAATGGAAAGCTGGTTTCGATTCGTTGATTATTAGAGATTCTGATTATAAAAAACAAGCAATTCAAGTTCTTCCTTCTGGAATTTGCGGAATAGAAACGGTAGAAATCAACGATTCGTTGGCTGTTTTGGCAATTGATAGCGAGTGGTTTCTGGAAGATTGGAGCGATCATCCGAAAGCTACCGAAAATTGTCCGATCCAAACACGCGAATTGTTTTTCACCGAACTACAAAATAAACTAAACGATTTTCAGAATAGAACAACAATCATTGCGATGCATCATCCGGTGATTTCTAATGGAAAACATGGTGGTAAATTTTCGATAGAAGATCAATTATTTCCTACCAAAAACAGAATTCCGATGCCGGTTGTCGGGACTTTTGTTAATTTGGTTCGAGCAACTTCTGGGCTTACCAATCAAGATTTGCAAAACCATCGATACCGAGATTTTGCCCAACGTGTTTCTACGATAATTGGTAAGCGCGACAATGTACTTATTTTTTCTGCACATGATCGTAATTTACAATACCTCCAAAACGGAAATGTTCGGCAAGTAATTAGTGGAGCATCGGTAAAAGCGGACGCTGCAAAAGCTGCTGGTAGAAATGATTATTCGAATGGTCAACAAGGTTTTGCCAAAGTGAATGTGTATGCGAACGGAGCTTCTGAAGTGGAGTTTTTCAATTGGGAAAACGGACAAACGACTTGGGCACATACCCAAGAAATGACTGCGCCACGAAAAGAATATTTGGCTGAAGTGTACGATAAAAACATTCCGAAAGAAAAAGTTGTGAGTGTAGTTGATCCGAAAGAATTGAAGAGATCACAAGCATACGAAACTATTTTCGGGAAACATTATCGGTCGGTGTTTGGAATAGAATTTCCGGTTGAGGCGCTCGATTTGCAGAAAAGAAACATCAAGCCTATTCGAGAAAATGTCGATTTGCAAACCGTGAATTTGCGTTTGCAAAACAAGGATAATGCTTTTGTGATGATTCCGGTGCGTAAAAGTGCAACGCAATTAATCCAATCAATTGCTTACAAAAACGAATATGTCGCGAATGATTTCGAGAATACTTTTACCCAAAAGTTTATCAATGATTTTCAGACTACGCAACATCCTTTTTATCCTTTAATTGTTCCAAACATTGCACAGTTGGCCAACGTAAATCAATTGAAATCTTCTCTATATTATGTTCCAAAACAAGAACTTCTGAAAGAATATAATGAGAATTTTGGGGATGAAATCTATTTGCTCGAGCAATATCCTATCGTAAAAGATACGTTATTAGATTTTACGACAACTGAAGAAGTGTTGAGAAAAATTGTCGTAAACAAACATCATAAAATAGATCGAGAACAATACATACGAGCTCGTTTACTCGATATGTTGATTGGCGATTGGAACCGAAATGAAGCGCAATGGAGTTGGAAAAAATCGATTGAAGGTCAGGATACAATTTATACGCCTTACAGTAAAACGCGCGAATTTATTTTCCCGAAATACGATGGGTTATTTTTTAATTTGTTGATGCGTTTGGCGCCTTTCCGTCACATGGAAAATTATAAAGATCAGATGAGAAGTGCAAAATGGTTCAATAAAATTGCGTATCCGATCGACATGGCATTGTTGCAAAATACAACCGAAGAAGAATGGCAAGCTCAAGCAAACTATTTGCAAAACGCCATAAACAAAGAGAGTTTAGAGAAAGCTTTTGCACAGTTGCCAAAAGAAGTTCAATCGAAAATAGATCATCAAGTCATCGAAATTATGTTAGAACGCAAAAATAAATTGCCTCAATTTGCGTCCGAATATCAAAAAGTGCTCGATAAGTTAGTCATCCTAAAAGGAACAAATGACGATGAAAAGTTTTTGGTAGAACGCCTTCCGAAAGGTGAAACAAAAGTTTCGATCATTGATAAACAAAGTAATGAAACGCTGTTCGAACGAGTTTTTGATCGAAAAAACACCAAAGAAATTCGTCTGTACGGAATGAATGGAAATGATGAATTTGTGCAAAATGGCAAAGGAAATAATTTGATAAAAGTTCGAATGATCGGAGGTTTGGACAATGATACCTATCAATTAGACGCTCGTAAAAAAGTAAATGTGTACGATGATAAAAACAATAAAGGTTTGTCTGATTGGTATGTGTATGATGATTACGAAATCAATACTTATGATTATAAAAATCCGAAATACAATACCTTTACTGTCATTCCTAATGCAGGATATAACCCCGATGATGGCGTAAAATTAGGTTTGATTGGTAATTATACTGTGAATGGTTTAGACCGAAAACCGTACTCGCAAAAACATCAAATGCAATTCAATTATTTCTTTGCAACGGATGCCTTTGAAGCCAAATATAAAGGGACTTTTATGAAGGCGATTGGCAAATGGAATTTCGATCTCAATGCGTCGTATACTTCGCCAAGTTTTGCAAATAATTATTTTGGAATGGGAAATGAAACCCTTAATTATCAAAAAGAACGCGATATGGATTACAATCGAGTTCGGATGCAAACTTATAAATTAGGACCTTCATTTTTCAAGATTTTTAACAATACCGGTCGATTAGATTTTTTTGCTAATTATCAATTTGCACAAGTCGAAAGAAACTTAGATCGCATCGTGAACGATGATCCTTCGATTCATCACAATGTGTTCAATGGACAGAGTTTTGGGGAGGTAGGAGCAAGTTATCTCTTCAGAAACTACGACAATCTTTCTTTGCCAACGATGGGATTCACGCTTTCTATTTTGGCAAAATGGGTAAATAATTTAGATTATTTCGAACGCAATTTTCAATACGTAGAGGCCAATATTGGTTTCACGCACAAACTCACTAATAATGGGCGATTTACCCTTGCGTCTATGGTAAAAGGAAAAGCACTTTTTGGTGATGGGTACGAGTTTTATCAAGCGACGTATATCGGTGGCGATCAGGATTTGCGAGGATATCGAGCCGGACGTTTTACGGGCGAGCAAGCCTTTATTCATTCGACAGATCTTCGGTATAATGTTACCAAAATCAAAACATTTATTCCTTTGCGATTGGGTGTTTTTACTGGTTTCGATTACGGAAGAATTTGGATGAAAGATGAAAAATCTACCAAATGGCACAACGCTGTTGGTGGAGGAATTTGGGTAAATGGCGCCCGCTCGATCACAGGAACTTTATCTTTTTTCAAAGGAGAAGATCCTGGGCGTGTCGTTTTCGGACTCAATTTCGGATTCTAATTTTTAAGTAATTAATACAAAAAAGGAGCACAATTTGTTGGCTCCTTTTTTTGTTTTCGGTAGGATGAAATACTTTCGCCTAAAATCAATCAATCAAAGAAAGTTGAAATTTCCTGTTTTCTAAATCGATTCCGACCACGGTAACAACCAATTCTTGATGCATGTGAATTTTGCTATTTACATCAGAAATAAATTCTTTTGCAATTTTAGACACATGAAGCAAACCATTTTCTTTGATTCCGACATCTACAAAACATCCAAAATGAGTAATGTTTTGCACGATTCCAGGAACTTTCGAACCAACTTTCAGATCTTCTAACTTCTTAATTTTTGGGTCGAATGAAAAAACTTTTCCTTGTTTTCTTGGGTCAAGACCTGGTTTTTCTAATTCTTTGAGCAAATCTTTCAGGTACAATTCACCCATTTCTTTTTGGGTATATTTTTCTATTTCGATGGAAGAAAGAACTTCTTTATTTCCTATCAAATCTTCACTTTTCATACCCAAATCCTTCGCCATTTTTTCTACAATAGCATAACTTTCAGGATGAACAGCCGAATTGTCTAGTTTATTTTTTCCGTTTGCAATGCGTAGAAAAGCCGAAGCCTGTAAAAAGGCTTTTTCGCCAAAACGTGGAACTTTCAATAAGTCTTTTCGACTATTAAAAGGGCCATTTTCGGTACGATATTGAACAATATTCTCAGCAAGTTTTTTCCCGATTCCCGAAACATATTGCAGCAAATGAGCGCTCGCCGTATTGAGATTTACCCCAACTTGGTTTACACAAAACATCACCATTTGGTCGAGTTCTTCTTTGAGCAAAGTTTGGTTAACATCGTGTTGATATTGTCCAACACCGATAGCTTTGGGTTCTATTTTTACCAATTCGGCCAACGGATCAGAAAGGCGACGACCAATAGAAACTGCGCCACGAACCGTAATATCTTTATCCGGAAATTCTTCGCGGGCAATTGCAGAAGCCGAATAAACAGACGCACCAGCCTCGCTAACCACAAAAACATGAAGCGGTTTATCGAAAGCAATTTTCTGGATAAAATGTTCTGTTTCTCTCGAAGCGGTTCCGTTACCAATCGCAATTGCTTCTATTTGGTAAGCATTGACCAACGAACGGATTTTCTTTTGTGAGGGAATCGATTCGTTTTTCGGCGCATGCGGATAAATATTTTCGTTGTGCAATAATCCTCCATTTTCATCCAAACAAACCACTTTACATCCCGACTTGAAACCTGGATCTATCGCCAAAATTCTTTTCTCTCCATACGGGGATGCAAGCAATAATTGTTGCAAGTTTTTAGAGAAGATAGAAATAGATTGAGCATCTGCTTCTGCTTTGGCTTGTTGCATGAGTTCGGTTGTCAGCGAAGGTTCTAAGTATTTTGTGTACGCATCTTTGCAAGCTGTTTCGAGATATTTTTGTACTTCTTTTTGTTGCGTTTTGATGACTCTTTGTTCGATGATTTCTAAAGCTTGTTGTTGGTCGAATGCTAATTTCACACGTAACAAACCTTCGCTTTCACCTCTTAGAACTGCCAATAACCGATGGGCAGGAATTCTTTTTAGCGGCTCTTCAAAATCGAAATAATTAGAAAATTTACTTGCATTTTCTTCCGATTCTTTGCCTTTGATCAAGTGACTTGTTATTGATCCTTCATGGAACATTGCTTTACGCAATTGTTTTCGTACGCCTTCATGTTCATTAATCCATTGAGCAATAATATGTTTCACACCATCCAAAGCATCTTTTGTTGTTGTTATTTCTCGATTTAGATATTTTTTTGGTAAATTCTCCCAATCCAATTGTGTGTTTTGCTTCATGATAATCTTAGCCAAAGGCATCAAACCATTATCAATCGCAGTATTAGCCAGCGTTTTTCTTTTCTTTTTATAGGGCAAATACCAATCTTCTAATTGAGTTGCATCATAGCAATTTTCTATTTTGACCCGTAATTCATCGGTTAATTTATCTTGTTCTTGAATACTTTCGAGGATACTTTGCTTGCGTTTTTCTAAGGTTTCAAAATTATTTTTCTTCTTTAGAATTGTCGATAATGCAACCTCGTCCAAGTTGCCTGTTTGGTCTTTTCGGTATCTTGCAATAAAAGGAATTGTAGCATCTTGCTCGAAAAGCGACAAAACATTGCTAAGAATTTTTATCGGAATTTGGGTTTCTTTTTCTAAATACGTTTCTATCGTCATGGTATTGATAATCGTTTAATGAAAATTACTAAAAGTTGCGGATTGTTTAGTATGATAAAGATTTTTATTTAATAATAATGATAAAAAGCATTAATAAATTAATAATCCTTAAAAATAAATTTGTAAAATTAAAAACCTTGTTCTATATTCGTAACAGAGAACTAAGATGAGTTTTTAGTGTTAATTGAACAAAAAACAATCAGAAGGGGTTTTGGCATTTTGCCGAACCTCTTTTTTTTATGAACTTGTCTACAAAATTACAGTATTATGGCAAGAATAAAAGTAGAGGTCGCTGAAAACTCTATTTTTCAAACAATGATTCCGGTTCGCATTACCGATCTCAATTACGGAAATCATTTGGCAAACGATGCTTTGTTATCGATTATTCATGAAGCGCGTGTGCAGTTTCTTCAATCTCTTGGTTATTCTGAACAAGATTTAGCAGGAGTTGGTTTGATAATGGCCGATGTTGCAATAGAGTATAAAGCACAAGGTTTTTATGGTGATCAATTGAAGATTGATGTAGGGGTAAAAGATGTCAGTCGAGTTAGTTTTGATGTCACCTATCGCATAACAAAAATAGATAACGATCAAGAAATCATTGTAGCAAAAGCCAAAACAGGAATGGTTACTTTTGATTATTCGCAAAACAAAGTGGTCGAAATTCCAACTACATTTTTAGAAAAACTACCATAATTATCAACTCTCAATGCTTATCTTTGCAATCTTATGAAGATATTACCATTTAGAAACTTATTTGTAGGAATAATCGATACACTGAGTCAGGTTTTTTTTGAGGGCAAATATGCCGATAAAGAATTAGAACGCGTACTAAAATCTAACCGAGCTTGGGGTGCGAGAGATCGTGCATTTATTGCCGAAACGGTTTATGATTTAGTTCGTTGGAAACGTTTGGTAGAAGGATCTATGAGTAAACCTTTGACCAAAGATACGCTTTGGGAATTTGTGGGTACTTGGTTTATCATGAATATGGCAGAGGAACAACATTTGCCAAATTGGGACGAATTTCGTCATCTCAATCCAAAAGAAATTATCAAACGTCATCATCAATCGGCAAAGAATCTTGCAGTAGCACAATCTTTTCCGGATTGGTTGTATGCTTTGGGTGAAAAAGAATTGGGTGCACAATGGGTGAAAGAGGTAGAAGCTCTCAATCAACAAGCGCCAACCGTTATTCGGGTAAATACCTTGAAGATCGATAGAAAATCTCTGCAAAAAGAATTGAAAGAGAATCGTATCAAAACACATGTTTTATCCAAATTTCAAGATGCTTTAGAGTTGGATGAAAAAATGAATATCTTCCGTACGGATGCTTTCCAAAATGGATATTTCGAGATTCAAGATGCTGGATCGCAACTCATAGCTCCTTTTTTGCGTGTAGAAGCAGGTCAGCGTGTTGTTGATGCTTGCGCAGGGGCTGGAGGAAAAACTTTACATTTGGCTTCGTTGATGAAAAATAAAGGCCAAATCATTGCGATGGATGTTCATGAATGGAAACTGAAAGAACTAAAAAAACGCGCTAAACGTAACAATGTGCAGAATGTGCAAACGAAAGTAATCGAAGCTAAAACCATCAAAAGAATGGAGGAGTCTTGCGATCGTTTATTGATTGATGCACCTTGTAGTGGTTTGGGAGTTCTCAAAAGAAATCCTGATGCGAAATGGAAATTGCAACCTGAATTTATCGAAAATATCAAAAACGAACAAGCTAAAATATTGGATAGCTACTCGAAAATGGTTAAAAAAGGAGGGATGATGGTTTATGCAACCTGTTCTATTTTACCATCTGAAAATCAAGAACAAGTAGAAAAGTTTTTGGCGAATCATCCAGAATATACATTGATTCAGGATAAACAATATTTACCATCAGAATATGGTTATGATGGATTTTATATGGCTTTGATGGAAAGAATCTCATAATACGTGATCCTACCAAAAATAAATAAAAAAACTCCTCAGTTATGAGGAGTTTTTTTGTGAATAGAATTTAGTTTTATGCTTGTACTTTTTGTAATAAAAACTTATTAATTAATCCGCCTTACAACATAAGCCATCGTGAAAACGGTTAGTCCGAAAGCCAAAGCAACGCCTGCATAACCTATTCCCAACTCTGGAATTCATGCTGCAAATAAGGGGCTTCCACACCTCCGAAGACCAACTAAAATGTGCCGAAAAATTCGGCTGCATAGTTTTTCATAGATATATTTTTTTAATTATCAAAAAAGGAGTAAAATAAAAGGAAGTATTTCATCCCAACGAAAAAAAAAAAACGGAATAAAAAAACCGTTTCTTAAATTCTAAGAAACGGTTTTAAATGGTTATTTGATTGGAATTAATCCATATATGCTTCGATTGGAGCACACGTACAAATCAGGTTACGGTCACCGTAAGCATCATCGATACGAGAAACAGAAGCGAAGAATTTACGCTCTCTTACCCATTCTAGAGGATAAGCAGCTTTCGAGCGTGTGTAAGGATAATCCCACTCGTCTGCTGTTAGCAAATGTTGCGGATGAGGTGCGTTGTGCAATACGTTGTTATCGGTAGGATAATCTCCGTTCGCAACTTCGTCGATCTCGGCACGAATAGCGATAAGTGCTTCGCAAAAACGATCCAATTCTGCTTTGTTTTCTGACTCTGTTGGTTCTACCATCAAGGTTCCGGCAACTGGGAAAGATACGGTTGGCGCATGGAAACCATAATCAATTAAACGTTTTGCAATATCGGTTACTTCTATTCCAGCTTTTTTAAATGGACGACAATCTAAAATAAATTCGTGTGCCACTACTTGGTTGGCATTGGTGTAGAGAATATCGTAATATTTCTCTAAACGTGCTTTCATATAATTGGCATTGATAATTGCTCCTTGAGTCGCTTTAAGTAATCCTTCTGCACCGAGCATCAAAATGTAGGTGTACGAAATTGGGAGAATAAAAGCTGAACCGTAAGGTGCTGCAGCAAAAGTATTGTTGGCTTCTTTACCACCTGTTTCGATGAGCGGAGAAGAGCCTAAGAAAGGAGCTAAGTGCGCTTTCACACAAATAGGTCCAACCCCTGGTCCACCACCTCCGTGAGGAATAGCGAAAGTTTTGTGTAAATTTAGGTGACAAACATCTGCCCCGATATTCCCTGGAGAAGTAAGTCCGACTTGGGCATTCATATTCGCTCCATCCATATAAACTTGTCCACCATAGGCATGAATCATTTCGGTTACTGCTTCGATATTGCTATCAAAAGCTCCGTATGTTGACGGATAAGTAATCATGAGGGCAGCTAAATTATCTTTATGCTTTTCGCATTTTTCTTTCAGATCTTCTAAATCTGTTTCACCAGATTCTAGGTTTTTAACAACGACAACTTGCATGCCGGCCATTGCAGCAGAAGCTGGGTTGGTACCGTGTGCAGATTGTGGGATAAGGGCAACGTTACGGTGTCCTTCACCTTTCGATTCGAAATATGATCGGATAACCATTAAACCTGCATATTCACCTTGTGCACCAGAATTTGGTTGAAGAGAGGTAGCATCGAAACCGGTAATTTCGGCTAGATATTCTTCTAAATTTTTAATCAAAGTTTGGTACCCTTGTACTTGATCTTTTGGGGCAAAAGGGTGAATATTTCCCATTCTTTCCCAAGATAAATGAAGCAATTCTGTTGCGGCATTCAATTTCATTGTACAAGAACCCAAAGCAATCATCGACTGGTTTAATGCTAAATCTTTGCGTTCTAATCGCTTGATATAACGCATTAATTCTGTTTCGGTATGATATAATTTGAAGTTGTCGTGGGTAAGGAAATCAGAAGTTCTTAACAAATCTGCTGGTAAGTACGAGTCTTCAACTTCGAATTCGAATCCATCTTCGGTGTTTTTCAATGAAGCAAAAATACTGATGATCTCGAATACATCTTCTTCCGATGTCATTTCATCAATCGTGATAGAAACTTTTCCATCCTCAAAACCATTGATATTGATATCGTCTTCTCTAAACTTTGCAACCAAATCTTGGGTGTTATCTGTTTTGATTTGTACCGTATCAAAGAAATGAGTGTTGATAGTTTCATACCCTAAATGTTGAAGAGCAGCTTGTAAAATTCCTGCTTTGGTATGAATTTGATTGGCGATAAAAGTTAAACCTTCTTTTCCGTGGTAAACGGCATAAAAAGATGCCATCACAGCCAAAAGAACTTGTGCTGTACAGATATTAGAAGTTGCTTTTTCGCGTTTGATATGTTGTTCACGAGTTTGTAACGCCATACGAAGGGCAGGATTCCCTAAACGGTCTTGCGACATTCCGATAATTCTACCAGGAATCACACGTTTGTAATCTTCTGTACATGCCATGAAAGCAGCATGGGGTCCGCCATATCCCATCGGAACACCAAAACGTTGAGAAGTACCAACAGCGATTTCTGCACCCCATTCACCCGGAGGTGTTAAGAGAGTCAAAGCTAATAAATCGGTTGCAACGGCAACTTTTACTGCTGCTGCTTTTGCTTTCTTTACAAATGTTTGGTATTGATTGATTTGTCCTCCTTTGCCAATGTATTGAACAATAGCTCCGAAGAAAGTATCATCGAGTTCGGTGGTTTCGTAATTGCCAATTACCAATTCTATTCCCAAACCATGAGCTTTGGTTTGTAGGACAGCAATCGATTGTGGAAATAAATTATCGGCTACGAAAAATTTAAGAACATTATTTTTTTTCTGATCACGAGAACGAGATTCCAAAAGCATGTGCATAGCTTCTCCACAAGCGGTTCCTTCATCCAACAAAGAGGCGTTGGCAATAGGTAAACCAGTAAGGTCAGAAATTACCGTCTGGAAATTCAGTAATGCTTCTAATCTTCCTTGTGCTATCTCTGCTTGGTAAGGCGTGTAGGCAGTGTACCATCCTGGGTTCTCTAATACGTTTCGTTGTATAGGAGCAGGTAAAATGGTCCCGTAATATCCGTAACCCAAGTAGTTTTTTACTTTGGTGTTTTGGGCAGCTAATTCGGCCAAATGATTGGTTGCTTCAAACTCAGAAAGAGCTTCAGGGAGATCCAATGATTTGCCAAGTCGAATCGTATTGGGTAAAGTTGCTTCGATAAGTTCTTCTACCGAATTCTTCCCAATAACCGACAGCATTTCGGTAATAGTTTCGTCATGATTTCCGATATGACGTAACGAGAAATTGTTTGTGTTCATTATTTTGTTTGCGTGAGTTTAATTTGCGCGTAAAAATACGAATTTTTATTCGGATTTTGGTTATTGGTTCGATTAATGTAGAGAAAAACAAAAGAGTTTTTCCTACCAAAAAAAATAGCTAAAATTGTAGTAGAAATTTTTAGAAAAATGTAATTTTATCGTAAGTTTATTTTTTGATATGAATATTGATAGCCTAAAAGAAGTGGAAAAAGAAAAAGACTATCCGTTTCTGAAAAAATTAGAAACAAAAATAGAAGCTGCGAAATTAGAAGACGCTAAGAAGTCGAAAATGAAACGAGTTCATAAAAAAGGCTCTTCTCAGATTGCTAAAAAAATGGGTGAAGAAGCCGTAGAAATGGTCATCGCCTCTGGACAAGAGAACGACGATGATTTCCTCGAAGAATCGGCCGATGTGTTGTTTTATTATCTGATGGCACTGCACGATCGTGGTTTTCAACTCAAAGATGTTTTGCAAATCTTGAAGAATAGACACAGTAAGCAGAAATCGTAAATTTACTTTAGCATGCAAAAAGGAGGTAGCGTAACTCTGAAAATTTTGGTCGCATTGGTCATTGTTATTTTTTCTGTTGTCAAGTATTTTGCCTCTTCGGATGTGAACGAAATAACAGGTGAAAAACAATATATTTCTCTCTCCAAAGAAGATGAAATCGCTTTAGGTATTAACTCTGCTCCGCAAATGGCACAAGAGTTTGGAGGACTTTCGACCAATAAAGAAATGCAAAATCTAGTGCAAAAAGTAGGCAACCGATTGGTGCAAAATAGCGATGCTGCCAAAACGTCTTATCCATTTCATTTTTTTGTGTTGGCCGATCCGCAAACGGTCAATGCTTTTGCTTTACCTGGCGGACCAATTTTTATTACAGAAGGCTTGCTTAGAAGATTGAAAAATGAAGACCAATTAGGAGGAGTTCTTGGGCACGAAATCGGGCATGTTATTGCGCGACATAGTGCAGAACAAATGTCGAAACAAGCACTTACTCAAGGTTTGGTAGGAGCAGCTGGTGTGGCAAGTGGTGATGCAAATACAGCACAATATGCACAATTTGTTGCCAATATGGTGAACCTGAAATATGGGAGAAGTGATGAGTTAGAAGCTGATGATTTGGGAGTTCGGTTTATGATTCAGGCAGGTTATAATCCAGAAGCGTTGATTGGCGTTATGGATATTCTAGAAGAAGCTTCGGGTGGTGCATCGGTGCCCGAATGGCAAAGTTCTCATCCATCGCCCACTAATCGTCGGACCAAAATAAAAGAAGCCATCGAAAAATATCGTCAGTAAAGATAAATTGTTAAATAGTAATTTATCAAGTTCTAAATAAAGAAAAATTCTAAATAAAGAAAAAGTTGAGGTTAGTCTAAAAATCGACTTTTCAATTCGGGGGTTGGCAACCAGCAACTTTCTTTTTTACCAAAAAAACGATATCTATTTTTCGCAATCAGGGAATAGAAAAAATCACGGATAAATTTTGGTAGGATAATCCAATGACTTAATAGTTTGGTCGGATGATCCAATTCTTTCGCAATACGCAAGGCAGCATCCGATTTAGAATAATATTTATATCCATCGAGCAAGATAATCGAATCGAAATTCTTCGTATCCAACCCATTTTTTTTTAGAAAACTTTGTCCAAATTCCGATTGCAAAGAAGCAAAACGAAATTGTTTTTCCTTATCATGTTCGAGCACAAATTGAACCGATTGATTGCATAAATTGCAAATTCCATCGAACAAAATAATTTTCTCAGTTTTCATCTTTCAAATTTACACAAAAAATAAATAAGTCTTTTTACCTTAGCCTTTCTAAAACCGAAGAATGTATAATGATTTTCTGTACCGCAAAGTCGATAATTCTGGCTTAGTCCTATTTAGGATCTTTTTTGGACTCTTTATTATGCTCGAATGTTGGGGAGCGATTTTTACGGGTTGGGTGGCAACCAATTTTGTAGAACCAACAATGACTTTTAGTTTTATTGGCTTCGAATGGACCAACATTTTCTTGGGCCAAAATATGCTATATCTCTATGGCGGAATGGGTTTTTTGGGCTTGATGATTGCGCTTGGATTTTTGTATCGATTCTCAACTTTCTTATTCGCTTTGTTGTGGACGTTGACGTATCTGATGCAAAAAACCAGTTACAACAATCATTATTATTTATTCTTGTTGGTTTCTTGGGTCATGGTTTTTGCGCCTGCACATCGGTTTTTCTCTTTAGACTGCATCATTTTTTCTAAAATAAAAAGTAACAAATGCAGTATGTGGGTGTATTATTTTTTTATAGGGCAAATGGCTATTATGTATTTTTTTGCAGCTATCAACAAAATATATCCCGATTGGTTCAACGGTGAATTTCTTTTGCCAAGCTTCGAAAAAGTAGGAAATTATCTGAAATATGATTTGAGTTTTGATATTTTAGGAGATTTTGTAGGAAGTTTAGCTTTTACAAAAGCCATTGCAATTGCCGGATTTTTATTCGATTTGCTCATTGTACCGATTATGTTGATTCCTAAACTTAGGCGTTTCGGATTGGTGATGGCTTTGTTTTTTCATCTCTTTAATTCAGCGGTTTTTCAGATCGGAATTTTCCCGTACTTTTCTTTAGCGATGATGATTTTCTTCTTTCCGGTCGGATGGTTTCAAGAACAAATTTTTCCTAAAAAATCATATTTACTCGAAAGAATCGAACCCAAAGACGGACAAGCAACCCGCAAAATGGTTTTTCGTTATGCGTTTGTTTTGTACTTTTTGTGGCAAATATATTTACCGATTCGGCACCATTTCATACCCGGAAATGTCCTTTGGACAGAAGAAGGTCATCGTATGGCTTGGCGAATGATGTTGCGATCGAAATCAGGAGATATTACTTTCTATGTCGAAAACAAAAAAGGTGAACGAAAAATCATTCCGATTGGGCAATATCTCACTGCAAAACAAATTGGGAAAATGGCGGTAAGTCCCGACATGATTTGGCAGTTTGCACACATCCTAAAAGATAAATTAGACCCAGAAAGGAAAGAAGAACTAAAGATTTTTGCACAGTCTTTTGTGTCGGTTAATCGTAGCGATTATTATCCGTTTATTGATGAAAAAGTTGATTTGGCCAATGAAAAATGGAGTTATTTCGGACATCAATCTTGGATTCTTCCACAACCAAAAGAATTGCATTTATCTTATTTCGAATGATAAATTTTTCGTAAATTAGAACTAAATTTAGAAGTACTATGAAAAAATTAATGATGTTCGCTTTTCTTGGTTTAATCGGTTTCAGTTCGTGTAAAGATTCGCGCGAAAATGCAGTTGATGCCTACAAAGCGGTAGATAAACAGAAACAAGAAGAAGTTACTCTAGACTCTTTGGGGCAAGTTGCTAACGCGAATTTTGCTGATTTTAGAAAAGCATTTGCCGAACAAAAAGCAGGAACAAGCAATTTCTTTGTGAAAGAAAAATATGTGAACGATGTTAATCGAGAAGAACATTTATGGATCAGAGATATAACTGCAAAAGGAGATACTTTGTTCGGAATTGTAGATTCTGAGCCGCGAGTAACAAGAGAAGTAAAACACAATGACACCATCGTTATCGATCCTGCTCGTATTTCTGATTGGATGTATTACGACAATGGGAAATTGGTAGGAGGTTATACTTTGCGTTACGAACGCTCTAAACTTTCGGCAGAAGAGCAAAAAGAATTCGATAAAAAATACAACGTTTCTTTCGAGTAGTTTTTGATTGAATACAAAATAGAACTCAATAAAAATGTATAAAAAAAGTCTTTCGATTTCCGAAAGACTTTTTTATTTGAGTAAGAAAACAAATTTAGATTTCTAATATTTCTTATCCTTTACTTCTTGCTTTTATACTCCAAGTAAAATGAAATTTCGCAACCACATCTCCCTCTTCATCAGTTGCGATAGAAGAAACTTGGAAAGCAACTCCTTCGTTGGTTTCGATTGCTTCTTTTATTTTTTCGTCCATCAATTCACCATCCGAACAAGTGAAAATTATTTTCCCAACTGCTTTTTTGGTGAAAGTTGATTCTTGGTGCACAACCAAAGTAGAAATATTTGCGCCACTTTCTTGTACTTTGTTCAACAACATCATTCCACCAGAAAACTCTGCTGCCATCCCTTGTACAGCCCAAAACATACTCTGAAAAGGATTTTGATTAAGAAAGTCGAATTCTACATACGTTTGAACTTGGTTTTTGTCGAAACTTTCTAAGCGTACTCCTGCAATCCAAGCGATTGGAATTTGCGAAGTAAGTATTTGTTTAAAAAGTGCTTGTGTCATTATTATTGTTATTTTTTTAAGATATATGATTTAAGTTAGGCAATATAGAATAAATTACCATTATTTTTGTAAGAAATAATCGTAAATATAATAATAGAATATATGATCTGGGTTCTTGTTTTGTTCATTTTCCATTGGTATGCCTCACTTTTCTTTCAAACTTTTTTTCATCATCGCTACGCAGCGCATGCTATGTTTCAGATGAGTCCTTTTATGGAGAAAGTTTTTCATGTTTTGTCGTTCATTTTTCAAGGTTCATCCTACCTAAGTCCTTATGCGTATGGCGTTATGCATCGTATGCATCATGCGTATGCGGATACCGAAAAAGATCCTCATTCGCCAATTTTCGACAAAGATATTTTTAATATGATGTGGAGAACGCGGTTGGTGTACAATGAAATTGATCGCAATGAAGTGGAGGTGCAACAAAAATTTAAGAAAGGCGTTCCGGCTTGGCGTTCGTTCGATAGAATTGCAGAAAATAATTGGGTGAGAGCTGCTTGGGCAATCATTTATATTTTAATTTATATCGCGATTGATGCACCTTTATGGACCTTTTTCGTGTTCATTCCTTTGCATATTTTGATGAGTCCTGTGCATGGAGTGGTGGTGAATTGGTTCTCTCATAAATACGGTTATCGTAATTTCGAGGTGAATGATACATCGACCAATTTCATGGCGAAAGATTTTCTTATGTGGGGAGAATGTTTGCACAATAATCACCATAAATACGGTGGAAGACCAAACTTCGCTGTGAAAAAAGGAGAAATCGATCCGATGTTTCCAATCATAAAATTAATGGCGAAAGCCAATATCATACAATTCAAACCAGGCCGTCTGGATACAGAATATATGTAAAGAATTGGAAGAATATTTGTCGAGGATTTAATATTAATTAGACTATTTTGTAAATTAGCGAAAATTAATATTAAATTCTCATGAAAAAATTTACTACTTTAGTGAGTATGTTTTTTTTGGTAGGATCTTTTGCCACGGCGCAAACGCGTACAGTCGCCAAAGAAATTGCCACAATTACTGCTCAGAAAAAGACTTTTCAGTCGTATTCTCTTTTTTCTAAATCCACATCAGCAAAAAAAAATGTAGAGGTCGAAAAGGTAGAATATCTTACATTAGACGCTTCATTACTCAAAGGTTTAGCACAAAAATCTCCTACCAATATTGCAATAAATTTACCCTATGACGGGAAGGAAATTACATTAGAATTAACTAAAAACACCACACTTTTTGATGATTCTTTTTATGTAACCGATGAGAAAAATAATCCTATAAAATATACTCCAGGAGTTTATTATCGTGGCGTTATCAAAGGAGAAAGCAATTCTTTGGTCGCTTTAAGTGTTTTCGATAATGAAGTGATTGCTGTGATTAGTTCGGATGATTTTGGGAATCTTAACCTTGGTGCATTGAACAATGACGAAGGAAAGATGATCAAAGGAAACAAAAATTATGTTTTGTATTCTGATAAATATCTAAGACCAGAACATGATGGTAGTTTTTGTGCGGCGGATCAATTGCCGAATGAAGGAAGAGCTTTTGATCACAATCAATTCGCAGGGGAAAACCAAGGGAAATTTGAAACAACAAAAATTCCTACAGTTTATTACGAAGTAGATTATGATATTTACATGGCCAAAGGTAAAGATACCACGGCGGTGATGAACTGGTTAACAGCTTTGGTAAACAATGTCCACACAATTTATAATAATGATGATATAGATATTGCGATGCGAAGTACATTGATTTGGACGGTGAAAGATCCATACCAAGGAGCGGGAAGTACTTCTGTAAAATATTTAGAAAAATTTAGAAAAAATCGTCCAACATTTGATGCACATTTAGCACAGTTGGTTGGGATTGATCCAGGAGGATTAGGCGGTGTTGCTTACCTTAACGGCCTTTGTTCACAAGCCAATTATTCGTATTGTGATATGGATAATACACCAGTAGTAAACTTCCCAAGCTATTCGTGGAATGTGATGGTTATGACGCACGAATTAGGTCATAACTTAGGATCGCAACACACGCATGCTTGTGTATGGAATGGGAACGATACTGCGATTGACGGTTGTTATACTCTAGAAGGGAACTGTGCAAATCCCGGTATCCCAGCTAGTGGAGGAACGATCATGAGTTATTGCCACTTACAATCGGTAGGGACCAACTTCAATAATGGTTTCGGGCCTCAACCAAAACAAAGAATTATTGATTTTATCAATTCTAGCACGTGTACCACCGAGTCGTTAGACGATATTTGTATTACTTATCATCCAGTGTACGAAGCGGTAAATATCACACCAACCTCAGCTCAAATCAATGTAGTATTAAATAATAACGAGGTAACAAATTGGGAATATAAACTGTCGAAATTCAGTAGAGCAATCCCTAATACTTGGTCATCGAATGAAAATAATACCTTCAATTTTTCAGATTTAGAAGCAAATACCTATTACCGTTTACGTATTCGTAAAGCTTGTGATGTAAATAATTTTACTGGAGTAGATTTGGTTTTTGCTACAAGTGCAGAAGATTTTTGTTCTGGTACTGAGAAATTTGTAGATTTCGGAGGGGTAAATTCTCGCTATATTTCAAGTGAAAATTGGACCCGTACTTTGATGCCATCTCAAGAAGGTTCTAAAATTAAGGTTGATTTCGTCGCCTTCAATACCGAAGCAAAATCAGACTTTTTATATGTGTTTGATGGAGTAAATGAAGACGCTCCTTCGTTAACGCCGAATGGTCTAACGGGTGATCTTTCTAACAAGTTACCAAATTTCGAAGCAAGTAATGAAGCAGGTGCATTAACCTTCAAATTTACCTCAGATGGTTCGGTAGAAAACGCAGGTTGGGAAGCCAATGTGAGCTGTTCTGTTTTAGGAACAGATGATCAAAACGCGTTGGTAGATTATTCATACTATCCAAATCCGGTTAGCCATGAAATGAGTTTTGTTGCTAAAAATCCTTTCCAAAAAATAGAAATTTATTCTATGGATGGTAGAAAAGTTTATAGCAAAAACTACAAAAACGTATTTGCAACCCAAGTAGATATGAAGTCTTTAGCGAAAGGAACTTACCTTGTTCAGGTAGATTTCAACGGAAAAACAACAACTTTCAAAATCGTTAAAAAATAACGGTAGGATGAATTAGTTGTCCTATATAAAAAAGGGTTTCAGAAAATTTTGAAACCCTTTTTTTATTTACCATTTTCTGAGTTCTAGATTGGATAAACTATACGGATCAAAACCCTCAAACAAATCTTCTATCAATTGATAAACCTGCTGATAATGCATCAAGGTTTCGTGCGATTGATGTTTTTCAAAATCCATAATATCAATCAAAAAAAGAAAACGATCGTATTTCGTTACTTGTAAGTAAATATCCCTTTCGGTTACAAAACCAATATGGCTTCCATCGTAATCGGGCATATCATGAAAAATATCTATCGCTTGACTAAAACTGCAAGGCAAAGGCGATTCTAACGGAATTTCTAATTCATCTGCTATGTTCTGGAAAAACACTTTCATCGGACAAAGATACTCAAACTCTTGTTCAACTTTCTATCAACAATTTTCATATTAATAGATATATTTCTAAATTAGCACAAATTTCGAAAATGAACTACGATATTATAATTATAGGTAGCGGACCAGGCGGGTACGTAGCTGCCATTAGAGGGTCTCAATTAGGGAAAAAAGTGGCCATAGTAGAAAAAGCAGAATTGGGTGGAATTTGCCTCAATTGGGGATGTATTCCGACCAAAGCGCTACTAAAAAGTGCACAAGTATATAAATATTTAAACAATGCCCAAGATTTTGGGATCAATGTGCCAGAAAACATCGGATTCGAGTTTCCGAACGTGGTACAAAGAAGTAGAGGAGTTGCCGACCGCATGAGTAAAGGGGTGCAATTCTTGATGAAAAAAAATAAAATTGATATCATCCAAGGAGAAGCGAAAGTTTTAGCCGGTAAAAAAGTATTGGTTACCAACGAAAACGAAACCAAAGAATATCAAGCAGAAAATATTATTATTGCTACCGGAGCTCGTTCTCGCGAGTTGCCTGCATTGCCACAAGATGGTAAAAAGGTAATCGGTTATCGTGGTGCTTTAGCATTAGAGAAACTTCCGAAATCGATGATCGTTGTCGGTTCTGGTGCTATTGGTGTTGAGTTTGCTCATTTCTATCATTCCTTAGGGACAGAAGTAACTATTGTAGAATTTTTACCAAGAATTGTTCCGGTAGAAGATGAAGATGTATCAAAGCAATTGCAATTATCTTTCAAAAAATCTGGAATTAAAATTCTGACCAATGCAGAAGTTACCCAAGTAGATACTACAGGTGATTTGGTAAAAGCAACGGTGAAAACAGCGAAAGGAGAAGAAGTTCTCGAAGCAGAAGTTGTACTTTCTGCGGTAGGAATTGTTCCAAATACAGAAAATATTGGGTTAGAAGAAGTAGGAATTGCAACCGAACGTGGTAAAATTGTCATCAATGATTATTGCCAAACTTCAGTGCCTGGCTATTATGCAATTGGCGATGTAGTAAAAGGAGCTGATCTTGCTCACTTAGCATCTGCGCAAGGAATTTTAGCTGCAGAAAAAATTGCTGGTTTAGAAGTTGAGCCAATCGATTATGGCAATATACCAGGGTGTACATATTGTTCTCCAGAGATTGCCTCTGTTGGTCTTACCGAAGCAAAAGCAAAAGAAGCTGGTTATGAAGTGAAAGTAGGAAAATTCCCTTTCTCTGCTAACGGAAAAGCTGTAGCAAATGGTGCTACCGATGGTTTTGTGAAAGTTGTTTTTGATGCAAAATATGGTGAATGGTTGGGTTGTCACATGATTGGTGATGGCGTTACCGAAATGATTGCCGAAGCTGTTGTGGCTCGTAAATTAGAAACAACCGGACAAGAAATTATGAAATCTGTTCACGCGCATCCTACCATGGCAGAAGCGATTATGGAAGCTGTAGAAGATGCTTACGGACATGCAATTCATATCTAATCGAAATCGAAAATATTCGAAATTACAATAGTGTAAAAAGGGTGGGAATTTTTCCTACCTTTTTTTGTGTTAAATTATTGTAATCAATTTTCGTTAGTGTAAAACATATACCGAATAGTTGTAACTTTGTATCCCAAATAAACGGGATAATATTAATTAAAAAAATAAAAAATTATGAAAAAAATCTATTCTTTAGCAGTTGCTGTAGCATTAGCTTTTACAGTTCAAGCTCAACAATCTCACAATTATGTATTTGCTGACCAGGGGTTTGCAAATGCAGAAGACATTACTACAGGTGATATTTTATCAGGAAAATTGACGTATGAAGCTTTAGCAAATGGGTCTAAAAATCCTCCAAAATATTATGATACAGGTAAAAATATGAGATTATATTCAAGTAATGAAGACGGTAATGGTAACTCATATGAAATTAAAGCTGTAGGTGATGTGAAAATCAACTCTGTAAGATTTGTAACAGATGATTATTCTGATTATGCTCCAATGACTGCAAAATTATTTGTAGATGGTAATGTTGTACCAACAGTAAAAGATCCTGCTGATGCAAGTATTTATGTTGTAGAAGCTTCTACACCAGCATCTTCAATCAAGATTCAAAATGGTCAAACAGGAACTTCTGCTCAAATCCGTATCCAAGTTTTAGAAATTACGTATTCTGATAATTTATCAACAATTGATTATGAGACTGCAGCTAAAGCAGTAAAAACAACAGTTTGGACAGACACGGCATCTTTCGACGCAAATGGAGTTACAAATGTTGAAGTGTATAATGTAAACGGACAAGTTGTAAAAGCTTTCGAAGTAAACGGAAATCAATCTGTTAATGTTTCTTCATTAGCAAACGGAATTTACTTTGTAAAAACAACAACCAACGGTGTTTCTTCAACTACAAAAGTTGTAAAAAAATAAGCTTATTTAGTTAAGTTTCATTAAAGCCTCATATTTTATGAGGCTTTTTTGTGTTTTAGCAGTATGTTGATTAAATTCATACTCAAACCACAAAAAAATGATAAGAGAATTTTCGTATGCAAGCGGACCATCGAACGTACCGCTTTTAGGGGAAACTATTGGCGATAACCTAAAAAGAATTGTAGCCAAGTATCCAACGCAAGATGCTTTGGTCAGTGTCGATCAAGATATTCGATATACTTATTCGCAATTTTATTATCAAACCGAAATTATTGCGAAAGCCCTTTTAGCCAAAGGAATTCAATCCGGTGATCGGGTAGGAATTTGGTCGGCCAATAGAGCAGAATGGGTGCTGTTGCAATTTGCAACTGCAAGAATTGGTGTGATTCTCGTAACTATCAACCCGGCTTATCGTATTAGCGAATTGGCTTATGTTGTGAATCAATCCGAAATCAAAGCCCTTTTTGCATCCAAACAATACAAATCGAGTCAATACCAAGATATGATCGAAAAAGTAAGCCCCGAATGTCCTACTTTGGAGCAAGTATATATTTTCGAGAATGATTGGAAAGATTTTTTAGCATATTCGGATAATATCAATACCTCAAAACTCAATTTTATCGAACAAAGTGTTCAGTTCGATGATCCGGTGAACATCCAATATACTTCGGGGACAACCGGTTTCCCGAAAGGGGTAACGCTTACTCATCATAATATTTTGAACAATGGCTATTTTATAGGTATCCGATTAAATTATACTTCTCTGGATCGTGTGTGTATTCCTGTTCCTTTTTATCATTGTTTCGGGATGGTAATTGGGAATTTAGCTTGCGTTACGCACGGCGCGTGCATGGTTCTTCCGTCGGATAATTTCGATGCAGCCAAAACGCTCAAAGCTGTACAAGAAGAGAAATGTACTTCGCTCTATGGCGTGCCGACGATGTTTATTGCCGAATTAGATTTGCCGAATTTCGAGGATTATGATTTGTCTACATTGCGTACCGGTGTGATGGCAGGTTCTCCTTGTCCGATCGAAATCATGAAAAAAGTACAATCCTTGATGAATATGCAAGAAGTGTCTATTTGTTACGGAATGACAGAAACTTCTCCTGTATCGATACAGACCAAGATAGGAACTCCACTCGAAAAACAAGTGAGCACTGTTGGGACGGTGATGGATCATTTAGAAATAAAAATTGTCGATCCCGAAACCGGCGAAATATTACCGCGAGGAGTGCAAGGAGAATTGTGTACAAGAGGCTATTCGGTGATGATGAAATATTGGAATATGCCCGAAGCTACTGCACAAGTAAAAGATAAACATAATTGGCTGCATTCGGGTGATTTAGCTACAATGGATGATGAAGGGTATGTGAATATAACAGGTAGGATAAAGGATTTGATAATTCGTGGAGGTGAAAATATTTCTCCAAAAGAAATCGAAGATTACCTTTATACGCATCCTAAAATTTCTGATGTACAAATCATTGGGGTACCAAGTGAAAAGTATGGTGAAGAAGTGATGGCTTGGGTAAAATTAAAAGAAAATGAAGTCTGTTCGGAAGATGAATTACAAGAATTCTGTATGTCAATTGCACATTATAAACGTCCGAAATATTGGAAGTTTGTAACTGAATTTCCAATGACCGTTTCAGGGAAAATAAGAAAAATAGAGATGCGAGAAATTGCTATCGAAGAGTTGGGTTTACAAAACGTAGAACGTATTAAAACTTCGTAAGCTCATAGAAATTTACGTATATTTGGAAGGCAAAATTAAAAATAAAACATGCCAAAAATATTAATCATCGAAGATGAAAAAGCCATCCGTAACGTACTGAAAAGTATTTTACTCGATGAGGATTCTTCTTTCGAAGTTGATGAAGCGGAGAACGGTGAAATTGCTCTTCAGAAAATTAATGAAGTAGAATATGATTTAATCATTTCCGATATCAAAATGCCCAAAAAAGATGGAGTAGAAGTGTTAACAGAAGCGCTCGAACAACATCCCGATCTTACTTTTGTAATGATTTCTGGACACGGAGATATCGAAACTGCCGTTGATTGTATCAAGAAGGGTGCGTACGATTATATCTCAAAACCACCTGATCTCAATCGATTACTCAACACGGTTCGCAATGCACTCAACCATAAAACTTTGGTGAAAACCAATACTGCGCTCAAAACAGAGAATAAAGCACTCAAACGTAAAGTGAGTAAGCAATATACGATGATTGGAAGCTCGAGTAGGTTAGATGAAATTCGCGACATAATCGATAAAGTAGCTTCAACCGAAGCACGAGTTCTGATTACCGGACCCAACGGAACAGGAAAAGAGTTGGTTGCTCATCAATTGCACGAAAAAAGTGATCGTAACAAAAAAACACTTATCGAAGTTAACTGTGCTGCGATTCCTGCAGAACTTATTGAGAGTGAGTTGTTTGGGCATGTGAAAGGTTCTTTTACCGGAGCCGTAAAAGATAAACAAGGTAAGTTTGAGTTGGCCAATCAAGGAACAATTTTCTTAGATGAAATTGGTGATATGAGTCTTTCTGCGCAAGCTAAAGTGTTGAGAGCGTTGCAGGAAGGGAAAATTTCTCCGGTAGGAAGCGAGAAAGAAATCGATGTGAATGTTCGTGTGATTGCGGCAACCAACAAAGACCTACGAAAAGAGATTGACGAAGGTCGTTTCCGCGAAGATTTATACCATCGTTTGGCGGTGATTATTATAGAAGTGCCTGCCCTCAACGATCGGAAAGAAGATATCCCCGAATTGGTCGAACATTTTGTGGCTTCGTTGACCGAAAGTCAAGGTTTGCCCAATAAAACGTTTGATGCCTCCGCATACGAAGCGCTGAAAGAAATCGATTGGACAGGAAATATTCGCGAGCTGCGAAATGTTGTAGAACGTTTGTTGATCTTGTCGAATAATCCTGTGAAAAAGGAAGATGTAGAAGCTTTTGTTCGTAAATAAATGAAAAATTTAGGTCTAATAAGTTTTCTTTCGGTAGGATTATTTTTTTCGTGTGAGTCCTCTGATCAATCTCAAGTTGGGAAAGATTTTTTTGAAACGTATGCACTCCGAAAAGATGAAAAATTATTGCAATCATTCTATAATGATACCATAGAATACGAAAATGTAGTTTTGCAAAGTGGTTCACATCCAATCTCGAGTTTAGAATTAATTCGGACCAATTTCAGTTTCAATGATGCGCAAATGGTGTATCAGAACGATACGATTTTGCGGGTAGAACAACTGTTGAGCAATGACACCATGATTGTTGCGCAAGGTCATTTTCTATCCTACCAATATCAAGGATTAACGATTCCAGAAATGAAGTTTACGACTTGGCTATTTCTCGACAAAAACAAGAAAATAAAAAAACAAGTCGATTGGTTTAATTATCCGATAGAAGATATTATTCAGGCTTATCAGATGAAGCAGTCGATGAATTTTTCGACCACGCCCCAAGCGCAAGAATAAAAGAAAAAGAGTAGTTGAAAAACTACTCTTTTTTTATTGTTCTGTGTTGAAATATACTTTGTAATAAAACATTTTTTTGTCCTCATCATACCCTTTTTCTAGATAATCTTCTGCAGCATCTGCCGCCATCAAATCTATTTTTAGGATGATGTTGGTATCGAGTTTTATTTCACTTTTTATTTTTTTAGACTCTTTGATGAGCGAAGGTTTATTGACTTCAAAAGCCGTATCAAATTCTATTTTGAAATCTTCTGCATATTGGGTTTTGAATTTTTTATAATCATCCACCAACTCAAATTGATCAACAACTTGATCTTGAATCATTTCGTCGGTAACCATTTCATTCATCGTTAATAAATGCAACGTTTGCGACAGAAAATTGGCTTGTGTTTGCTTGTCATTTCGTTCTAAAACAACCTCCTCGGCAAACTGATTCATCAGGTGTAAATATTGTTTGGTCTGATAACGATCATCGTTAACTGCTGTAATTTCTAAGAAACTTTTCTTCCAATATTCGGATTCGTTTTGCAAATCATCAACCGAAAAAACAATATATCCGTCGTCTTTTTGCGTGTTGACAACAAAAGCCGCTTTGTCTATTTTTTCTAATTTATATCCTTTTTGAATTGTATAATCGATGTTTTTGGATTCATCGAAACGAATATATTTCTTTTTATTTTCGAGTTTGAAAATTCCAATTCCTTGCGTAGTAATATCTCCATACCGGATATTATCAAAATAAGCGATGAAAACTTCACCCGATTTTATTTGTGGATGCAAAGATTTCTCGAATAAATGAGCTAAAATTTCATGCGAAAAATCCAAAAAATCGATCTTCTCTTCGAACATTTCTTGCATCAAATTATACACTACATTAAACTCTAATTTTTCGGTATAATGAGAAAAATGATAAGCGTCCATGTTGCGTTTGAAAGCTTGTGTAAGAAACGGAAATAAATCTTCTTCCTTTTTTTCGTCCATTTCCAAAGCTGCTTCCGCAAAAATATTGCGTTCTTCGCGCACTTTGTGCCCAACTTTCTGTAGGGATAAATAAGAAATATAAGCACTCTTAAAATCGATCATCGTACATAAAATATCCTACAAAGATACATTAACTGCCTTGCTGTGCAAATAGATTTCGGTAGGATTTGTTGCAGGAAATAAGGTAGATTCTTCGGTTTATTCATTGAGAATTGGACATTTTTTTTGATTAAAATATTTTTTGGCACACTTATGGAATTTAACAAAATTGTAAAAATCTAAATTTGTAAGGAAATGAAAAATATACGTATACTTTTAGTTGGATTAGCCTTGGGTTCGAGCACATTGATTTTTGCTCAATCGGCTAGAAATGGTGAACGATCATCGAACGGTAGAGGAAATTCTACGGTGACCGATCGGGCGAGCAATAACAGCAATCCGAGAGCGAATGCAAATGCTTCTTTTGGATCGAGTAGACACGAAAGTATGAGCAATCCGCGCGGAAGTAATCCGAGAACAAATCAAGGAAATACGACCAATAATGAGAGAACAGGCTCTTCGACAACGGTAAGGACTTCTGCTAGTCCGAATTCGCGTTCGGGTGTGCGTGCAACAAATCCTACCGAAACCCAAAGAAATAGTGCATCGACTGCAAGAACTGTTGAGAGAGGAAATACGGGAAGAAATGGCGTTGAGGTGAATTTTAGAAACAATCAACGCGAGATTAAGTCACAAGACAATGGAAGAAATGTAATTCGTTTTCAGAATGATAAACGTTATGAGGATCGTCGATACAATTCGTATGTAAACAACGTGAACAATTATCATAATTACACGTATAACAATTATCAATTCTATGGAAATAATGGAGTGTATTATCGTCCGTACAATAAAGGATATATCCGTTTTATGCCACCGGTTGGTTTTCGGGTAGATTATTTACCGATGGGCTATTCGAGTTTTTATTACAACAGTAGACCTTATTATTTCTATGAAGGAATTTATTATACCAAAAAAAGAAATAGATTCTATGTTGCAGAACCACCTTACGGAGCAATCGTAGAAGCTTTGCCTGCCGGTTATGAAACCGTTAATTACAATGGCGAAATTTTGTATGAGTTTGGAGGTGTTTTGTACCAAAAATATTACGACGAATACGGATTTGCTTATCAAGTTGTCGGCTTCCTCGATTAGGGAAAACAGTAGAAAAAAGAGTATCGTGCGATGCTCTTTTTTTTATTAAGTACAATTTAGGTAAGAAGTGATAAAATATGACTATTTTTTTTGGTTAATTGGATTCATTTAATATCTTGCGGACACAAAAAATAAAGTATGCCAAAAAAGAAATATCATATAGAATTTGCGATAAAATCGTCGCCTTCGCTACTTTACAATTATTTATCGAACCCTTCGGGCTTGTCAGAATGGTTTGCAGATAATGTAAACTCTCGTGGAGAAAAATACACCTTTATTTGGGATGACCACGAGGAAAGTGCCTTTTTAATGAAATCGAAAGTGGATTCTTATGTTCGTTTCCAATGGGAAGATGACGAAGATACTAAGTACTTTTTCGAGTTAACCATTGTGGTTGATGAACTTACAAATGATGTTTCTGTTGTGATTACCGATTTTGCAGAAGAAGATGAAATCGAACAATCAAAACAATTATGGGAAAGTCAAATAGAAGATCTAAAGAAAATTTTGGGATCATTATAATATAAAAAAAGAAGTTTAAGTTTTGATGATTAATTTTAATGGAAGCCTTCTTCCGCAAGAGCAATTGGTGTTTTCTATAAACGAACGCATCATTTCGTATGCAGATTCAGTGAAAGAGGTTATCCGAATTGTTGACGGAGAAATATTTTTGTGGGAAGAACATTATTTTAGTCTAATGGCTTCTATGCGGATAATGCGTATGCAAATTCCGTTGAATTTTACTCCAGAATTTTTTCAGAATCAAATCAAAACTTTACTTCAAAACAAGCAAAACGGTTGCATAACTTTTACATGTTATCGTACCGCGTCCAACGATATCCTAGAAAGTAGTATTGGTTATTTTATCGTTTTCGATCAGCAAGAAGAAGCTTGGTATCATGAGGTAGAAGAAGCCGAAATTGATGTTTACAAAGACTTTGTTGTCAATGATTCGTTTTTCTCCCAAAATAATATTGTGCATCCCGAAGAAAATATTGCAAGAGTGTATGCGCACGAAAATGATATGCGCGATTTAGTTTTGCTCAATGCCCATAAGCGAATGGCGAAAAGTTTGTATGGTTCGATATTTCTTGTCAATGATCAGAAAATAAGAACTCCTAAACAAGCAGAAGGTGTACAGAAAAGTGTTCTGAGAAATCATTTTATTACTACACTCAACAAAGAAAAAGTATTCGAGGTAGAAGAAACCGAAATTTTTCCGTTTGAGATGCAGCGTGCCGAAGAAATTTTTGTTTTGATGGATGGTTACGGGATGAAATCGTTTACGCAGAATCGTAAAAAAACATTCAAAACCGAAAAAACACATGAGATTTTTTCGCTTTTTACTCAATCCTAATTTATTGTTTTCTATGGATTAATTCATAGAAGGGTCTGCAGGCGTATTGATCCAAATAAGGTTTTCACCACCGAGTTTGGTCAATTGTTTTTTCCATAAATCTACTTCCCAATTACGGAAAATATCAATGCGTTCGCGGACCAATATCCATGCATTCATTTCGAGTTCACTTTCTAATTGTTTACTCGACCAGCCAGAATATCCTAAATAAAAACGGATTTCATCATCACCAATTTTACCCATATTGATCGCCTCTCGGACATCTTCGTAATTGCCAGACCAATAAATATTTTCGGCAATTCGTTCACTTTCTCGGATGAGATCTGGACGCGAATGAAGATAATATATATTTTCTTTATCCACTGGGCCACCTTCGTACACAATGGAGTCAGAATTCATTTGCGATACAAAAATATGCAATGGAATATTCGATGATTTGTTTAAGATGAACCCAACAGAACCATTTTCGCTATGTTCGGTGATGATGACTACACTTCTATTGAAGATATCGTTATTCAGGGTTGGTTTTGCAATGAGAATGTCACCTTTATTTATACGTTTATTTTCCACAACTTTTATTTTTTTTATTAATAACTTAGTGTGCTAAATGGTATTCATAAGTTAGTTCGTCTTTACTAATTTAAAAAAAATAATTCATGAAACAAGATTTATCTGATAAAAGAAAAAACTATTCTAAAAATTTTATTGACTTCGAGCATTTGGCAGAAGATGGCATAGAGCAATTTAAAAATTGGTTCGAGATTGCAGAAAAAAATCCATCGGTTGATGAGGCCAATGCAATGACAATTGCCACGGTAGAAAACAACAACCAACCGAGAAGTCGAGTGGTTTTGCTGAAAGAATATAACCAAGATGGTTTTGTTTTTTATACCAATTATCATAGTCAGAAAGGGAAAGCGCTTGAGAAGAATCCTCAAGTTTGTTTGAGTTTTTTTTGGCCTGCATTACAACAACAAATAATTATTACCGGGAAAGCAGAAAAAGTAAGCGAGGAGATGTCTGACGCGTATTTTGCCAAACGACCAAGAGAAAGCCAGCTCGGAGCTTGGGTTTCACCTCAAAGTTCGGTTATGGACGAATTTCATGATTTTGTCGCCGATGAAGAATCGATTGCCGAAAAATATAAAAACCAAGAAGTACCGCGTCCGCCACATTGGGGAGGTTATTTGGTAAGGCCAGAAGAAATCGAGTTTTGGCAAGGTCGCCCAAGTCGATTGCACGATCGTGTGCTCTATAAAAAGGAAAATAAAGGTTGGAAAAAATATCGCTTAGCTCCCTAAATTTTCTATTCTATTGGTAAGAAGTTTTTTGGTAGGATGAATTACTTGCGTAGAATGACCAGAAACACAGAAATAAAAAAAACTCCTAACAATTAGGAGTTTTATGCTTTCTTAAGAATAAAGTAATTTCTTATTTGTTGTCTACTGCAGCAGATAATTCTGATCCAGCTTTGAATTTAGCTACTGTTTTAGCAGCGATTTGAATTTCTTTTTTAGTTTGTGGATTAATTCCAGTTCTTGCAGCTCTCTCAGATGTAGAGAAAGTTCCGAATCCTACTAAAGCAACTTTATCTCCTTTTGCCAAAGCGTTCGTTACATTGGTTGTGAATGAGTTTAAAGCTTTTTTTGCAGCTTCTTTAGAAATTCCTGCGTCTGCAGCAATTGCGTCAATTAATTCAGATTTGTTCATAGCTTTTATAAATTAAATTTAAATGATACACAAATATAGTCTTTCCCTTTGTTTATGCAAGTTTTAGAAGAAAAAAAATCCTTTATTTTCGTTAAAATGTGATGTTTTTCTCCTTTTTTAACGCTTTTTTATCAAATTCTAATAAAATCACTAATTGTCTAAGGCTAACTCACTTACATTTTGAGAGCCGTTGATAAAATCTTTTGCACTCATCTTACGCTTTCCTTCGGGTTGGATCTCTAAAATTTCGTACACTCCATTTTCTACTCGAACAAATAAATTGTTTTTGGTAAGATGAAGCACTTTTTTATCTAAATCTTCTGGAAAATCTTCGGCAATTCTACCTGCTAAAATTTTGGCCGATTTGCCATTTATCATTGTCCAAGCTGCCGGATAAGGACTTAATCCTCTTACATGATTATGAATTTTTTCTACCGTCCAATTCCAATCGATTTTACAATCTTCTTTATAAAGTTTCGGTGCGTGATGCAATTCTTCATTCATCGGTTGTGGCACCGAAGAAATAGCACCATTTTTTAGCGCATCGAGTGTTTTTACAACTAACTTTTTACCAAGATTCATCAATTCATCATGGATTTTTCCTACATTATCATCCGGACCAATGGTTACTTTATCAGCCAAAAGAATCTTACCAGTATCAATTTTTTCATCAATCAAAAAAGTTGTTACTCCAGTCTCTTTTTCGCCATTCATGATTGCCCAGTTTATCGGCGCAGCACCGCGATATTTCGGGAGTAGAGAGCCGTGTAAATTGAAAGTTCCTTTTGCCGGAATCGACCAAACTATTTGGGGCAACATGCGAAACGCGACAACTACAAAAACATCGGCTTGTAGATTTTTCAGCGCTTCTATAAAGTTTTCGTCGCGTAGTTTTTCTGGTTGCAAAAGAGGCAATTGTTTTTCTTCTGCATATTGTTTCACAGCCGATTGGTGGATTTTTTGTCCTCGACCTGCCGGTTTGTCGGGAACGGTAACAACCCCAACAATTTCGTGCTGACTGTTTTCGTGGATTTCTTGGAGAGACGCTTTCGCAAAATCTGGCGTCCCCATAAAGACAACTCGCATATTTTTGTTTTTTTTATATTTTCTTAAAGGTATCTAAACCTTCTATTTTCAATTTCATTTCATCAACCAAATATTGCAATTCGGCAATAATTTTTTCTTTTGGCGAATGTAGGAAATGCATCACAATTTCATTTAAATTTTTCCCATCTTCTCCGATAAAATCAATCAAAGCTTGAGAATCTATTTTTTCTGATTTTTGTTCGCGTAAACACACATCGCATTTACCACAATTTTCTAAGGTTTTTTCTCCAAAATAAGAAAGCAACAAACGCTCTCTACAATATTCGTGTTGCGCGGCATAAAAAGCCATTGCTTGTAGTTTTTTCCAATGATTAATCTGGATTTCCTCGTACATTTTCCACCATCTTCCTTTCAACATATTCGAGTCGCGAGGCTCAAGAAACTGAATTCGCGTGAGGAATCGATCAGAATAATGAATAATATCTTGTTTGTGCATTTGATGCAATTGAGTGCGCACATCTCCTAAACTTCGATGCGTATCAAAAGCAATTTTCAGCTCGTAAACACTTTTGGGCAACGTATAAATTCCTGGATAATTTCTTTCTAAATATTCTAATAAATCTTTATGCTCGTAATGATGCACCACCGTATTGGGTAAAATATTGATATAAATCGTACTATTCTGAGAATAATCTTTGAGATAAATAATTGCTTTATTCTGTAAAAATTGAATGAAATTAAAAACCTTGCGAACATCCAAACTAAATTTTTCTGAAAATAAAGGCACATCAAGGGATTGAATTTGTTCTGGTTTTTCACCCTCGCCAATTTGTAAATAACTGAACAAAAGATTGCCAATCTCGATGAATTCTTTTTTGGTAGGAAGTTTTGATTTGAAGGTGTTTTCTGCAATCAAAATATCCTCCGAATTAGTTAAATAAATTCCGATAGAAGGCAAACCATCTCTTCCGGCGCGGCCAACTTCTTGGTAATAAGCTTCGATAGAAGGAGGTAAATCGAGATGAAAAACCGTTCGCACATTTGGTTTGTCAATTCCCATCCCAAAAGCATTGGTCGCCACCATGATTTGGTTAGGATGCGAAGTCCAAAAAACTTGTTTTTCTTTTTTTTGTTGTGGATCTAATTTGGCATGATAAAAATCGGCGTCAAAACCATTTGCCTGTAAAAAAGATGCAATTTCGTACGATTGTTTTCTTGTTTTGACAAACACAATGCTGCTGCCAGGATATTTTTTGAGGTAATAAATTAAATCTTGTTTTTTGTTTTCAGAATATAGTACCTGATAAGTGAGATTCGCTCTACGAAGCGATGTTTTGAATATTTTAGGATTTTTCAGATCGAGAAAATTAACCATATCCTCTTGTATTTTCTCGGTTGCAGTTGCCGTAAGGGCCAAAACTGGAGTGTCGGGAAAATGAGCTCTGATACTGGCTATATTCAAAAAAGATGGTCGGAAATCATGTCCCCATTGAGAAATACAGTGCGCTTCATCGACCGCAATAAGTTTTAGTTGGAAGGTGCTTAATCGTTCGATAAAAATTTTACTTTGCAATCGCTCGGGCGAAACAAAAAGTAATTTTATTTTTCCGCTTTGGCAATGATCCAAAATTAATGTAATCTGATTGAAATCGAGTTGACTGTTGATAAACTCTGCCGGAATGTTTTTGGCTTTCAGGTTTTGGACCTGATCTTCCATCAAGGCAATCAATGGCGTAATTACCAAAGTAAGTCCGTCCAAAAGCAAAGCAGGAAGTTGATAACAAATCGATTTACCAGCACCTGTGGGTAAAATTGCTAAAACATCTTGTTGTGCTAATAGCTGTTGAATGATTTCTTCTTGTGGATAACGAAACTTTTCGTATCCCCAATATTGCTGTAAAACTTCTTTTATTTTCAAACAGAATACGACTTTGGTTGATTAAATATACCTATTTTTCTCATGTTTCGCAATCGATCATGGTAGGATAGGAAAAATTTTATCCTACCGAAATAAAAAACCCCAAATTTTACTTCGGGGTTTGTAGGGTTATTTCAATTTATTTTCGAGCATCAATAAAAACGCATATTCGAAAGCAACTTCTTTTAGGCTTTCAAATCGGCCAGAAGCACCTCCATGTCCCGTATCCATATTGGTTTCTAACAATAATAAATTATTATCAGTTTTGTATTCTCGTAATTTGGCAACCCATTTTGCTGGCTCCCAATATTGTACTTGCGAATCGTGTAAACCTGTCGTAACCAAAAGGTGAGGATAGTTTTTCTTTTCTATATTGTCATAAGGTGAATAACTTTTGATGTATCGATAATAGGTTTCATCGTTCGGATTTCCCCATTCGTCGTATTCGCCGGTGGTTAACGGAATTGTGTTGTCTAACATGGTCGTTACCACATCTACAAACGGAACTTGGGCAACTGCACCATGAAAAAGAGTAGGTTCTAAATTGATTACTGCGCCCATTAACAAGCCTCCTGCAGAACCGCCCATCGCATAGAGATGCTGAGAAGAAGTGTAGTTTTTGGCTACCAAATCTTTGGCGACATCAATAAAATCATAAAAGGTATTTTTTTTGTTGAGGAGTTTTCCGTCCTCATACCAAGCACGTCCCATTTCTTCACCACCGCGAATATGTGCGATTGCATATATAAAACCTCGGTCGAGCAAGCTCAATCGTGTAGTGCTGAAGTAAGGCTCCATCGAATATCCATACGAACCATAAGCATAGAGCAACAAAGGTGTTTCGGCAGAAAGTGGTGTGTCTTTTCGTCGAACAATAGAAACAGGCACCATTTTTCCGTCGCGCGCTTTGGTCCAAATTCTTTCGGATACATAATTCGATTTATCAAAATCTCCGAGTACTACTTGTTCTTTTTTTACTTCGGCCGTTTTGTTTTTCATATCATAATCAATAATCGAACTTGGCGTAGTAAGTGACGTATAATTGTACCGAAGTATATTGGTGTCAAAATCTGGATTGATCGATGTACTTGCCGTGTAGGTAGTTTCATCGAACGGTAAATAGTAATTGGTTTTTCCGTCCCACGAACGAATGTTGAGATTTAATAATCCGTTTTTTCGTTCTTCGATAACCAAATAATCACGGAAGATTTCGAAACCTTCTACCAAAACATCTTCGCGGTGTGGAATAAATTCTTTCCAATTTTCTTGCGTTGTCGATTGAGTTGGAGTTTTCATGATCTTGAAATTCTGAGCTCCATCTTTATTGGTTTGCACGTAGAAATCTTTCCCGAAATGTTCGATAGAATATTCTAAACCTCTTTCTCTAGGTTGGAAAATTTTGAACTCGGCATTCGGTTCATCTGCCTTTATGTAGCGATATTCATCAGCCATAGTGCTCGACGATCCGATGATGATATACTCTCTCGATTTCGACTTATAAACGTAGGTGTCAAACGTGTCATCTTTTTCTTCGTACACTAAAACATCGTCTTTAGAAGAAGTGCCTAAAACGTGTTTCCAAATCTGGTAAGCACGTAGAGATTTATCTTTTCGGGTATAGAAAAGGGTTTTGTTATCTGCTGCCCAAACAGAACCTCCGGTGGTATTTTCTATTTTATCACTTAGAATCTTACCAGTCGATAAATCTTTTATTTGGATCGTATAAATCCTTCTACTTACCTGATCTACCCCAAAAGCAACAAGCTTATTGTTTGGGGAAACATTGAGACCGCCTAATTGGTAATAAGCATGTTTTTTCGCCATTTCATTCACATCGAATAACAATTCGGGTTGTGCTTTTAGGCTTTCTTTGTATCGGTAGAATAGGGGATATTCTTTGTTTTTTTCGAATTTCGTTTCGTACCAATAACCGTTCAATTTATACGGAACCGAACTATCATCTTCTTTTATTCGCGCTCGCATTTCGGTAAAAAGTTGCTTTTGCAACTCTTCTGTCGGTTTCATGACTTCTTTGGTATACGCGTTTTCTTCTTCGAGATAAGCAATTACCTCTTTGTTTTCGCGATCATTTAACCAAAAATATGAATCGATACGTGTATCGTTATGGACGGTTAATTTTTTATCTATTTTTTTAGCGCTTGGTGCTTGCATAGTTGTTTGTGCATTTAGGGTTGCAAAGGTAAAGCAAATTGTAGAGGCAAGTAAAAGTGTTTTTCTCATGTGTGTTTGGGGATTATGGTTGAACGAATTTTATCAGTTTTGTTTGGTTATCGATAAGATATTCTATACTCAACTCATTTCCATTTTTATATCCAATGGTTTGATATTCTCCTTTATCGCTGATAACGGTTACCTTATAAATACCAGGTTTTGTAGAAGGCGAAAGACGCGCCACGATATTCGATGTCGCTTCTTCTACCAATAAATAATTATCCGCAGTTACAGTTTCTAAATGATATTTTTTTCCGCCAGAAACATAAAGGTTATTTTCTTTATTAGGCGTTTCTTTTACTGGGTTTTCTTTTTGGATTTGCACAGGTTTTTCAGCCGTTTTATCTTTCTCTAAAGTAGGCGTGAGTTTGTTTTGATTAACCACTACATTTTTGGCCGAAGTACTTTTTCCACTCTGCGGAGACATTTTGTCGGTGGCATTTTTCAGTGCTTCTCGATAACCTTTTTCATAATCTTTTGTTTTCGATTTTCCTTCAAACTTCGCCAATTCAGTTTGGGCACAGTTGTAAAAATAAACTTCTAACTCATTCGATAAAAAACTGCGTACCTTTTTCACATTCGTGGTCACAGCCAAACAAGGATCCGCTTTTAGCTCTGCATCCCAAGAATCCACATCTTCCGACACCAAAGTATACGATTTATCCCGCAACAATATTTTTAGGTATTGATTGAGTTTGAATTGATTTTCTTTGAAATCAGTAAACTTTGCTGGTACAATGACATATTTATAATCGGAAACATTTTGTTGCGCTTGCACTTGCAATCCTGCAAAAAGCAATGCGAGAAGGATATTTTTCTTCATTTTTTTATGAACTATATTTCAATCAAAACTACAAAAATAATATGGATGCTTCCGAAAAAAAACTTCTCTTAGGTTTCACTTTAGATAATTTCGGTAGGATGAGCAACTTGCAGATAATTCTCTGCAGTTTCGATAAATTCTCATCATAATCCTATCAAAATAGAGATGTTTCCGAACAAAGGATGTACTTTTGTGCAACAATTCAACAAACAATAACATGAAATTTTTTATCGACACAGCTAATTTAGCAGAAATCAAAGAAGCACAAGACCTTGGCGTATTAGATGGCGTAACGACCAATCCATCGTTAATGGCAAAAGAAGGAATTACAGGTGCAGAAAACATTCTTAACCATTACAAAGCAATTTGTGAGTTGGTGACCGGAGATGTTTCGGCTGAGGTTATCGCAACCGATTTCGAAGGGATGGTGAAAGAAGGAGAAGCTTTGGCTGCTCTTAATCCTCAAATCGTAGTGAAAATTCCGATGACCAAAGATGGTGTAAAAGCATGTAAATATTTCTCAGAAAAAGGAATCAAAACCAATGTTACTTTGGTCTTTTCAGTTGGGCAAGCGCTTTTGGCTGCAAAAGCTGGTGCTACTTATGTTTCTCCATTTATCGGGCGCTTAGACGATATCTCTACAGATGGATTAAATCTGATCGAAGAAATTCGTTTGGTGTACGATAATTATCTTTTCGAAACGCAAATTTTGGCCGCTTCTGTCCGCAATACAATGCATATTGTGAACTGTGCAAAAATTGGTGCAGATGTAATGACTGGTCCTTTATCGTCTATGTTAGGATTGTTAAAACATCCTCTTACCGACTCTGGATTGGCTCAGTTTTTAGCTGATTACGCAAAAGGAAATCAATAAAAAAGTTTACATTTTTTTGATGTAATAGAATAGGAGTCTGACTTTCTCTTGCTGAGAGAGTCAGATTTTTTTAGTAATTTACTTCCTGAAAAGAACAACATGTTATCTAAAAAAACAAAATATGGATTGAAGGCTTTGGCCTACCTTGCGAGAAATGCGAATCGTGGTCCAATCATGATTGGACAAATTGCTGAAGAAGAAAAAATTCCTAAAAAATTTTTAGAATCGATCTTGTTAGAATTAAAACCTCATGGATTTTTAGGTTCAAAACCCGGAAAAGGTGGTGGTTACTTCCTACAAAAAGACCCGAAAGAAATTACCTTGGCTTGGCTTTTTCGTCAACTCGATGGACCCATTGCGCTTTTGCCTTGCGTTAGCCTCAATTATTATCAGAAATGCGACGATTGTGTTAGCGAAGAAATTTGCACTTTGAACCGAGAAATGATCAAAGTGCGCGACAAAACCGTTGCCTATTTAGAGAGTAGAACTCTTGCCGATCTTATCTGATTTTATTAATCCAATAAAGATTTCAACACTTCGACAACAGCAAAATCGTTGTTATTTCCGGTTTGGAAACGAGCAACTTCTTTTACCTGCGGATGCGCATTTGCCATTGCATAACTATAATAGGCCTCTTGCAACATTTCTACATCATTCAGATAATCGCCAAAAACAATGGTTTCTTCAGGCGAAATTCCTAATTTTTGTTGCAGATTTCTCAACGCTTTTCCTTTATTGGTATGTTCGTTCATTACATCTACCCAATATTTTCCGGAAACTACCACCTTCAGACCTTCGTGGTCAAGGTGCTTCAGTGCCGGGTACAAATGTTTTTCTGCATTTTTCGGATGATGAACCGCAACCTTGATAATTTGATCTTCGGTAAGATGATCCAACACATCGTCCACCAAAAGGTTTTGATAATAAAAATTCTGAAACAAATCGGTAAATGCAGTGTCTTTGCTTTCTACAAAGGCATGTTGCGTACCACAAATTACTGCGTTTGCTTGCGGAATTTCTCGGGTTAGTTGTACAATTTCTTTTACCCTTTCGATAGGCATTGCATCGATAAAAAGAACTTTGTTTTGATAGGTTACATAACTTCCGTTTTCGGCAATGAAACCAATTTCTTCTTGGATCGGACGGAAATAATGCAACAAGCTGTAATATTGACGCCCACTTGCAGGAACGAATAAAATACCTTGATCACGCAATTTCCGATAAACCTCGAAAAACTCTGGATGCAATTGGTGTTGATCATTCAACAATGTTCCATCCATATCGCTAACAACTAATTTTATTTTCCCTTTCATAATTTTTTTGGTATAAAAAAAGACCTCGTTTCAGAGGTCTTTCGGTTATGATTTTGTATTGTCTTCTGGCGTATTGATATTGCGTAATTCGACCGGATTTCGGTTGTTTTTCTTCATACGTAAATTCAAAAACTCCACTAACATAGAAAAGCCCATTGCAAAATATATATATCCTTTCGAAATGTGCTGATCGAAGCCTTCTGCAAGCAAAGATACACCAATTAGCAATAAGAAAGATAGAGCAAGCATTTTTACGGTAGGATGATTGTTAACAAAGTTGCTAATTCCGGTTGCAGAAACCATCATCACCAAAACAGCAATAATTACTGCAGCAATCATGACCTCGATATGTTCGGCCATACCAACTGCTGTTATCACCGAATCGAGTGAAAAGACAAGATCGAGAATAAGGATTTGTACAATTGTACCGGCAAAAGAATGCACTTTGATATTGGTTGCTTCTTCGACATCGCCCTCTAATTTGTGGTGAATTTCTACGGTCGATTTGTAAATCAAGAATAATCCTCCTATCAATAAAATTAAATCTCTTCCCGAAATCGATAAGTTATCCAAAATATCAGGATTATCGATGCCAATCATCGTTCCTAAATTGAACAAAGGCGCAGTAAGAGTCATTACCCAAGAAAGAGAAAATAAGAGTAAAACCCGTGTTATCATCGCAAGGGCAAGTCCTAATTGTTGTGCTTTTTTCTGTTGATGTTCGGGTAATTTGCCAGACAAGATCGAGATAAAAACGATATTGTCTATTCCTAAGACAATCTCTAAAAGTGTTAAGGTTCCGAGCGCTATTAGTCCGTCGGCGGTTAAAAAAACGGTTAAATCCATGAATGTTTATCTAGAAAGCGAAAATATTAAAAATATCAAACCAATATTTTTTTTAAAGTTAATTTTTTTTAAAATTTTTATTCGAATCCAAACCTCAAAAAAACCTCTTACTTTTGCACAAAAATAAAGCATGTTTTCTAATGTACAATTGCGGTTGCAATTCTTGATTTTGCTGTGGGGTTTTACCGGAATTTTCGGGAAACTAATAACTCTTTCTGCTTTGCCAATCGTGTGGTACAGAACCGGAGTTGCTGCTTTGGCTATTTTTCTTTATCTGCGATTGAAAGGTGTGAAAATCAATGTTTCTAAACCTCAACTGTTTCAGTTTTTAGGCATCGGTTTTATCATCGCTTTGCATTGGTTTACCTTTTATTGGTCGATAAAAGTGTCCAATGTTTCGGTTGCCCTAAGTACTTTGTCGATGGGTGCTTTGTTTACATCTTTTCTCGAACCTCTTTTTTTTAGACGAAAAATAGATCTCCAAGAAGTGATTATCGCTGTTGTGGTAAGTGCTTGCGTAATGATGATTTTTCGTGCAAGTCCGCAATATGCTTTAGGAATTGGACTTGGGATTCTGTGTAGTTTTTTGTCGGCTCTGTTTTCGGTGCTCAATGCGAAAGTGCAAAAAGGGAGCAATCCGATGAATATTACATTGGTCGAAATGTTTGGAGGTTTTATTTGTATAAATTTATTGATGCTGTTTGTTCAGCCCGAAGGCTTTGCAGAAGTATTTACGGTCGATTGGATAAATTTTGGATGGTTGATTTTATTAGGCGTAGTTTTTACGGCTTTTGCACAAATAGAAATGGTTGCATTACTAAAACATGTTAGTCCTTATACGATGTTGTTGAATGTGAATCTAGAACCGGTTTACGGAATAATTTTAGCGTATTTGATTTTCGGACAATCCGAACAAATGTCGAGTACATTTTATATTGCAACAGGTGTAATGATCGTAGCAATTATTGTCAACGGATTGGTGAAACAACGAAGAATAAGAAAGTTAAAAACTGCTGCAAAGAATTCGTTAAAATAAACAATCAAATTTTCGGATCGATTTTATCCTACCAAAATCTAAAAGAATCAAAACATGAAACTGTTTTATGATTTTGATTAAAATAAGTGTTAAAATTTATCGATTAGATTGCTTTCTGCCCCGATAAAATCTCTTAACTTTGTCGCGTAGTAACGCATTAGCATTAGGAAATGATCAAATCAAGAATAACAGGAGTTGGCCATTACGTGCCAGAAAGAGTCGTAACCAACGACGATTTAGCTCAACTTATGACCACCAATGACGAGTGGATTACCGAACGTACCGGAATTAGAGAACGCCGTCATGTGGAACCTAACAAAGGAATTTCTTCGACAGATTTAGGAGTTGTCGCCGCTAAAAATGCTTTGGCCGACGCAAATCTGACTTCGAAAGATATCGATTTTATAATTTTTGCTACCCTTTCGCCCGATTATTATTTCCCAGGAAATGGTGTTTTGGTGCAAAGAGAATTAGGGTGCGACACAATAGGCGCTATGGATATCCGTAACCAATGTTCAGGATTTATTTATGCCCTTGCAACAGCCAACGCTTTTGTACAGACAGGTCAGTATAAAAATATTTTGGTGATAGGAGCCGAAGTTCATTCGTTTGGTTTGGATTTTTCTGACGACGGAAGAAATGTTTCGGTGATTTTTGGGGATGGAGCAGGAGCTGTTATTTTATCAGCTAGTGATGATCCGAACCGAGGAATTCTCAATACCAATATGCATTCTGAAGGTGAATTTGCAGAAGAATTAGCTGTGCTTTTTCCAGGAACTAAATTCGGATGGAGTGATGTTTTGTTGGATGAAAATCATCCCTTGACCAAAAAAGAAATTTATCCGTACATGAATGGGAATTATGTTTTCAAACATGCGGTTACTCGTTTTCCAGAGTCGATAGAAGAAGCACTAAAAGCCGCCCATAAAACCCCAGAAGAATTAGATCTTTTTATTCCACATCAAGCCAATTTGCGAATTGCACAATTCGTGCAAAAACAGTTGAATCTCCCAGATGAAAAAGTCTTCAACAATATCCAGAAATACGGAAATACAACTGCCGCCTCTATTCCGATTGCCCTAAGCGAAGCCAAGCAAGCTGGCAAGATAAAAGAAGGAGATTTGGTCTTGTTAACTGCTTTCGGGAGTGGATTCACGTGGGGTTCTGTGTTAATGAATTGGTAAATCTTTATCAATTCGATCAATTAATTTAGGTAGGATAGGATAAAAATCTATCTAAAAACGATATATTTGTTTGATAATCATTAAATCGAAAAAAAATAATTAGATATGAGTTCGTATGATATTGCCGTTATCGGTGCCGGACCTGGAGGATATGTAGCAGCGATTCGTGCTGCGCAACTGGGTTTCAAAACTGCAATCGTAGAAAAAGAAAGTTTAGGAGGTACCTGTCTCAACGTTGGCTGTATTCCATCTAAAGCATTGTTAGATTCTTCGCATCATTTTTACGATGCGAAAACCCATTTCAAAGAACATGGAATCGATATCAATGCTCCGAAAGTAAACATGAAACAAATGATCGCGCGTAAAGCAGACGTTGTGAATGTGAATGTTTCGGGGATCAAATACCTCATGGATAAAAATAAAATCGATGTCTATTATGGTACAGGTGCATTTAAAGATGCTACCCATATTACCGTAACCGATGCAGAAGGAAAGACTCAAGAAATCGAAGCGAAAAATACCATTATCGCAACGGGATCTGTACCTTCAGAATTACCATTTGCCAAAACAGATGGGAAAAGAATTATTACTTCTACCGAAGCTTTAGAATTAACTGCTGTACCAAAACATTTAATCGTTATTGGAGGTGGAGTAATCGGTCTAGAATTAGGTTCAGTTTACTTACGTTTAGGAGCTGAGGTTTCTGTGGTAGAATATGCAGACCGTATTATCCCAGGAATGGATGGCGCTTTATCGAAAGAGTTGACCAAAGTTCTCAAAAAACAAGGAATGAAGTTTTATACCTCAACCAAAGTCACTTCTGTCGAAGCTAAAGGAACGAAAGTTACCTTGAAAGCAGAAGACAAAAAAGGACAAGAAGTTGTGCTAGAAGGAGATTATGCATTGGTTGCTGTAGGTCGTAGAGCTTTCACAGGATCGTTAGGATTAGAAAATGTAGGTGTTGAAGTAGATGAGCGTGGACGTGTAAAAACCAACGAACATTTGCAAACCAACATCCCGAACATTTATGCAATTGGTGACGTTGTTGCCGGTGCAATGTTAGCGCACAAAGCAGAAGAAGAGGGAGTTTTGGTAGTAGAACAATTGGCTGGTCAGAAACCACACATCAATTATAACCTTATTCCTGGTGTAGTTTACACATGGCCAGAAGTAGCAGGTGTTGGTAAAACTGAAGAGCAATTAAAAGAAGAGGGAGTAGAATACAAAGTTGGTTCTTTCCCATTCAAAGCTTTAGGGCGTGCTCGTGCCTCAATGGATACCGATGGTTTTGCGAAAATTTTAGCCGATAAAAATACAGACGAAATTTTAGGAATGCACATTATTGGTGCCCGTGCTGCTGACCTTATTGCAGAAGGTGTTGTAGCCATGGAATACCGTGCATCGGCTGAAGATGTAGCGCGTATGTCGCATGCTCACCCGACTTTTGCAGAAGCGATTAAAGAAGCTGCATTAGCCGCAACCGATAACCGAGCAATCCATTCTTAATAAAAAATCCGAAAAGAATATTTTTCAGTTATAGAATAAAAACCGTCCTATTATTTAGGACGGTTTTTTTGGTTTAAATGTTTCGGTAGGATAAAATATAGAAATCTTCAATTATCTTTGTAGGATAAAATGCAAAATGAAGAAGATGAAAAAAATAACATTGCTAAGTTTGATGACTATCGGAGCGCTTTTTTCTTACAGCTGTTCCCTTGATGATGTAGAAAATGAAAAAGTAGAATTGGTTTATTTAGCAACCGATGCTGTAGAAGTAGATACTATTCTTCCGGTAAATAAAAACACCAAACTCAAAACTCATTTTACCCTTCGAAACGAAGATTATCGCTTTTTCGGTTACCGTGAACTAAGCAATAGAAATGATACCATCGATATTGTTCTCATTGCTCAACATCGTTACATCAATCCAACAAAACCCGATAATCCGAAAACCCAAGTAGAAACAATGAACTTTATTGCTCCGCATTCTGGGAAATTTGTTCTTCGTTTTTGGCAAAATACCGATGAAAATAATCAGATGTATTTCATCGAAAAAGTAATCGATATCCCACAAAATTAAGAATCACAATTCTATAAAATCTAAAAATGGCTAAACGGGGACAAATAAAAAAATGATAATCAATTTCTTTATTTTAGCGGTATGATAGAGATTTTATACCAAGATTCACGTTTAGTCGCCATCCACAAGCCACCCGGTTTGTTGGTTCATCGCTCGTATTATGCACGCGATGTGAAACAATTTGCGGTTCAAGAGTTGAGAAATTTTTTAGGCGGACAGCATGTTTATCCTATCCATCGATTAGATAGAAAAACTGCCGGCGTTCTTTTGTTCGCTTTAGACAAAGAAATGCTAAGTCTGATGAATGAAGTTTTCAACTCTCGTGCCGTAACCAAAGAATATTGGGCAATTGTAAGAGGCTATACAGAACAAGAAAATCTCATCGATTATCCACTGACCAACGATGATGGCGTGAAACAAGAGGCCAAAACTTTTTACCAAACTCTACAACATGCCGAGATTGATTTGCCTTTTGGTAAACACACTACTTCGCGTTATTCCTTGGTGAAAGCTTTGCCAGAAACCGGTAGAATGCATCAATTACGGAAACATTTACGGCATATTGCACATCCTATTCTCGGGAGTCGTCCGCACGGATGCAACAAGCAAAACAAATTATGGTTAGAGACTTTTCAGCTCGAGCAGATGATGCTTTTGGCAAGAAGTTTAACGTTTGTTCATCCCGAAACTCAAGAAAATATTTGTATCAAAGCGAATCCAACCGCAGAATTTTTACGCGTTTGCGAAATCTTGAAAATAAACTTGACCAATTTTTTATAACTTTGGTAGGATGAACCTGAAGACGGAAATCCAAAATCGAATAGAAAAAAATCAACTCAACAAAGCTAAATTTCTTCTAACCATTAGCGGTGGAGTTGATAGCATGGTTTTGCTCGATATTTTCAGACAATTACCTTATGCTTTTTCGGTTGCACATTGCAATTTTCAGTTAAGAGGAAACGATTCTGATTTGGATGAAAAACTGGTGGTTGACACTTGCCGAAAATATAATATTCCTTTTTTTGTCGAAAAATTCGATGTCGAGAAATATCAATCGACGGGGAATTATTCTACAGAAATGGCGTGTCGTAATCTTCGGTACGATTGGTTTTATGATCTTCTGACAACCCATAAATTCGATTATTTGGTGATGGCACATCATCTCAATGATCAATTAGAAACCTTGTTGATAAATTTATCGCGTGGTTCTGGTAGCAAAGGTTTGATGGCGATGGAAGAAATTTCTAATAAAATTTTTCGTCCAATGCTCACTTTTTCTAAAAAAGAAATCGTGGATTACGCAAAACAAGAAAAAATCACTTGGCGAGAAGACATAACAAACCAAGAAAATGATTTTATTCGGAACCAAATTCGGAATCAAATAGCGCCTTTGTTGGAAGAAATTCATCCTCAATTTCTAAAAAATGTTAACAAATCATTGACGTTCCTAGCAGAAGAAAATCAACTTGTAGAAAATTATCTTCAAACCAAAAAAAAAGAACTTTTCAAACAAGAGAATGATTGTGAGGTGGTAGAAATCAGTTCGTTAGAAAAATTGAATCCTATCAATACTCATCTTCATCATTTTTTTTCGCCTTTTGGCTTTTCGGTAGAGGAAATTCGTAAGTTGCTGATTGCTAGTACGGGAGCCGAAATGCAATCGGCAACCCATCGGGCGTTGAAAAATCGTAAATTTTTGTTAATCAAAAAGAAAGAAGATAAAAAAACTGATATATATGTAATCGATTCGATAGAAAATTCCTATTATTGTTCAGATTTATTTTTTCAGAAAACCGCCCATCATCCTACCTATACGGATGAAACGTTGGATTTTGATAAAATCGACTTTCCACTTGTTTTTCGGCCAATAGAAGCAGGAGATTCATTTTTTCCGCTCGGGATGAAAGGGAGAAAAAAGGTGAGTAAATTTCTGAAAGATGAAAAGCTCTCTAAATTCGACAAAGAAAAAGTACGAGTTTTGGTAGACAATCAACAACAAATTCTTTGGGTTTATCCGTTGCGAATTGATGAGCGATACAAAACAACACAGGAAACTATTAATTTCTTAAATATCAAAATATGCTGAAATATTTATGGCTTTTCTTCTTGATGCCACTGAGCTTATTTGCACAATTTGAAACGCCCGCAAAATGGTCTACAACGGTAAAAGAATTACCGAATAATGAGTTTGAAATTGTTGTCTCCGGAAAAATTGATAATGGATGGCATATTTATTCTATTAAGCATCCTGATGGAGGAATCGGAATTCCGGCTACGTTTTCGGTAACGCCGTCTGCGAATGTAAAATTGGTAGGAAAATCGAGAGAAGCTGGAAAATTAATCGAGAAATATAGTCAAGTATTTGAGCAGGATGAAAAGTATTATGAGAAAAATGTACAGTTCATTCAGAAAGTAAAAGTAACCGATGAAAAACCAGTTGAGGTTGCGTATATGCTCGAATTTCAGATGTGTGATGCAGAGAAATGTTTACCTCCAGATGAATATACAGGCAAAGTAAAACTGAGTCCGAAAGCGGTAACAGCCGATACGGCAGCAGAAGAGCAAGCGACGACTGCGGAAGCTTCGGCAATATTGGCTGCGACAACAGATTCCATTGCTGCAACGGCGCAAGATTCTGCACAAACAGTTGTAGATTCTGCACAATTATCTAAAAATACGTCGGCAAAAGAAGAGATCGACGAATCTTTATTGGCAGAGAATGAGAAGAAAAATAACGGTTTATTTCGCATTTTTGTTTTAGGATTCTTAGGAGGATTGGCAGCTTTATTGATGCCATGTATTTTCCCTATGATTCCGTTAACAGTGAGCTTATTTACCAAGCAAAGCAAGAGCAAAGGTGAGGGAATTCGTAAAGCAATGGTGTACGGTTTGTCTATTATTGTTATTTACGTTTTACTCGGACTGGTTGTAACATGGTTGCTTGGTCCATCTGCACTCAATGAGATGTCCACCAACCCTTGGGTAAATCTAGCTTTCTTCATTGTATTCTTGATTTTTGCGCTATCTTTTTTCGGAGCGTTCGAAATTACTCTTCCATCAAAATGGGTGAATTTTGCTGATAAAGGTGCGGACAAAGGAGGATTGATCGGAATCTTTTTCATGGCCTTTACGTTGGCTTTGGTTTCGTTCTCGTGTACAGGACCGATCATCGGATCGTTGCTTGTGCAAGCGACTCAAGAATCTAATTACTTCGCATTGATTGTGGGAATGTTCGGATTCTCTTTTGCTTTGGCAATTCCGTTTACACTTTTCGCTATGTTCCCTGGTTGGCTAAATTCTATGCCAAAATCAGGAGGATGGTTAAATACAATCAAGGTTTCTTTAGGATTTTTAGAATTAGCATTAGCCCTAAAATTCTTATCAAATGCAGATTTAGTTTGGCAATTGCACTGGTTAGAGCGTGAAGCATTTATTGCAGCTTGGTTAGGAATTTTTATTTTGTTAGGAGCTTATTTATTAGGGATGTTCAAATTAGAATTGGACGGACCCGATCAGAAAATTGGTGTAACACGATTGATGTTTGCAACCTTAATTTTTTCTTTCGTATTTTATATCCTACCAGGAATGTGGGGAGCTCCATTGAAGATTCTTAGTGGATTATTACCTCCGATGCATTATGCAGAATCGCCCAACGGATTAGCCGGTGAAACAGCAATGAGTTCTGAAGGCGTTGCTAAATTCGATGATCCAAAGATGGTCGCAGGGCCACACGGAATTCCTTCATTCAAAGATTTTGAAGATGCAAAAGCGTATAGTCTGAAAGTGAAAAAACCTATTTTCATCGATTTTACAGGTCATGCATGTGCCAATTGTAGAAAAGTAGAAGACCGTGTTTGGATCGATCCTCGCGTAAAGAAAGTCTTATCAGAAGATGTCGTTGTAGCTTCTCTTTATGTAGATGAAAGACAAGAATTACCAGAAGACGAAAAAGTGTATTCGGATGCTTTAAAACGAAATCTACGCACCATCGGAAATAAATGGACCGCATTCGAAATGGAACATTTCAATGCCAATGCACAGCCTTATTATATTATTGTTGATGAAAATCTAAAACGCTATTCAAAACCAATGAAAGCAGAATATGATATTGATGTTTACCTGAAATGGCTGCAGGATGGAATTGATAAATACAAAGAAAGTCATCCATAAACTATAAATGTAGAAGACAAAAAACTCCCACAAAATGTGGGAGTTTTTTTTGGAGAGAAAGTCTATAAGTAGGATAAAATCCTATTTATTTTATTTTTTGATGATTTTATGCGTGAATTGTTGTCCGTTTTCTGTTTCTACGCGTAACAAATACATGCTTTTTGTCTGGTCTTGTAACGAAAGTGAAGTGCCTTTTTCGGTTTTCAAGATTCTTCCGTCTAAGTTGTACAATGAGAGTTGAGTAACTTTTTTACTTCCTTCTACTGTAACACGATCGGTAGTTGGATTAGGGAAAATACGAAAAGTCGAATCCTTAACTTGAGAAATAGAAAGTTCTTTATCTCTTCCCTGAAAATAAAAAAAACATAAATATTCCCTTGTTGTTGGTAAAACAGAGCATCTGGCACATCGATTTTGAAGGTGTATTAGACAGTATCTTGTTGATTTTTTTTGGGGGTATAAGTTATTGATATAGAAAATGTTTTTGAGAAAGTTGTCTTTTTTAGATTTTTCTACATCCAACAAGAAAAACAAAGAAACTTACCTAATAATTAGTTTTATTTTTTGATGTTGACTAATTTTGCGCAAACAAACAAATCATGACACACGGTATTATTATCCTCGATTTCGGGTCGCAATATAATCAATTGATTGCCAGACGAATTCGAGAATTTGGCGTTTATGCAGAAATCGTTCCTTACACAACTCCACTCGAAGAAATAAAAAAACTTCAACCCAAAGGAATTATTCTTTCAGGAGGGCCTTCTTCTGTTTTTGGAGAAGAAGCAGCACTGATCGATCCCAAAATCCTAGAAATGAATGTGCCTGTTTTGGGTATTTGCTACGGCATGCAGCTTATTGCACATCTTTTGGGCGGTGAGGTAAAAAAAGGAGAAAAAGGAGAATATGGTAAAGCAACTTTTAAGTTGTTAAATTCTAATCAACTTTTCGATAATGTACCAAGCGAATCGACCATTTGGATGAGTCATTTCGATGAGGTTATTCAAGCTCCAAAGGGTTTTCAGGTTACGGGCAAATCGAGTGTAGAGATTGCAGCTTTGGCCAATGAAGATCAACAAATCTATGCCGTACAATTTCATCCAGAAGTTACCCATACCGAGTTTGGTGCAACCATTTTATCGAATTTCGTATTTAAAATTTGTCAAGCAGAAAAAAACTGGGAATTAGAAGATTTCATCGAAACCGAAATCAAACGAATAAAAGAAGTCGTTGGCGATAAAAAAGTAATTTTAGGTTTGTCTGGCGGAGTAGATTCCTCGGTGGCAGCCGTGCTTATTCATCGTGCAATTGGCGATCAGTTGACCTGTATCTTTGTCGATACCGGACTTTTGAGAAAAGATGAAGGTAAAAAAGTAATGGAGAATTATGGGAAACATTTCCATATGAATATTAAAATGGTCGATGCTTCCGAACGTTTTTTATCCAACCTAAAAGGAATCGATGATCCCGAAGCTAAAAGAAAATCTATCGGACATGATTTTATTGCCGTTTTCGACGAAGAATCTAAAAAATTCGGCGATGCTTCTTTCTTAGCCCAAGGAACAATTTATCCAGATGTCATCGAATCGCAATCGGTAAAAGGACCGTCAGCAACCATAAAATCTCATCATAATGTAGGAGGTTTGCCAGAAGAAATGAAACTTACATTGCTCGAACCTTTGCGCGAACTTTTCAAAGATGAAGTGCGTAAAGTTGGAGTTGCCTTAGGTATTCCGCGCGAGTTGGTTTATCGTCATCCTTTTCCAGGACCCGGTTTAGGAATTCGTGTTTTAGGTGAAGTAGATGCCGAAAAAGTAAGAATTCTGCAAGAAGCAGATGATATTTTTATCGAAGAATTATACAAAAATAATTTGTACGATGAAGTCTCTCAAGCCTTTGTGGTTCTATTGCCAGTGAAATCGGTTGGGGTTATGGGCGATGAACGTACCTACGAATATACCGCTGTAGTCCGGTCGGCCAATACCATCGATTTTATGACGGCAACTTGGTCGAAATTACCATACGAATTTTTAGAAACAGTTTCGAATCGTATCATCAATGAAGTGCGCGGAATCAACCGTGTGGCTTATGATATCAGTTCAAAACCACCTGCAACAATCGAGTGGGAGTAATAAAGGAATATTGGTAGGATAAAATCAAGAATATTATGCAAGAACTGAAAGAACGAATATTGATCGATGGTAAAAGTTTTGATGGAGGAATCCTCAAAGTTGATAGTTTTATCAATCATCAAATCGATCCATTATTGATGCAATCGATTGCCGAAGAGTTTTCTAATCGCTTTGCGCATCAACCAATCAATAAAATTTTCACCATAGAAGCAAGCGGAATTGCCCCCGCAATCATGTTGGGTGCATTGCTCAGAGTGCCAGTGGTTTTCGTAAAAAAAGCACAACCCAAAACCATGAGCGCTTTTTATTCTACAGAGGTTTATTCTTATACAAAAGATCGTACGTACACCGTTTGTGTTAGCAAATCTTTTCTTACAAAAGAAGACAAAGTAGTATTTATTGACGATTTTTTAGCCAACGGAAATGCCGCTTTGGGTGTGAAGAATCTGATCGAACAAGCAGGAGCAAAATTGTTGGGAATGGGATTCGTCATCGAAAAATCATTCCAAAACGGTAGAACTCGTTTACTCGAAGAAGGTGTTTTGGTAGAATCTTTGGTGAGAATAAAAGAGCTTTCTGATCATGAAATCCTCTTCGAGGAGGAATAAATCAATACAAAAAGTAGAAAATGATTCTTTGATTAATGATGAAAAATGTTAAAATATTCTTAAAATAAAAAAGTTCAACCTTTATTTAAAATTCATTATCAATGAATTAAAGAAGAAGAAGAAGGCAAGACTAAAAATGTTTTCATTTTAGTTTTGGTGAATAGAAAAACCTTTCTATATTTGCACTGCAAAAAGACAAAGACCCATGGTGTAACGGTAGCACACCGGTTTTTGGTGCCGTTTGTCGGGGTTCGAATCCCTGTGGGTCTACAAATTGTCTTTCTTGCATTACCAAAAAAAACAGACTCATGGTGTAACGGTAGCACACCGGTTTTTGGTGCCGTTTGTCGGGGTTCGAATCCCTGTGGGTCTACAAAAATCCTTTCCATCTCTTTTGGAAAGGATTTTTTGTTTCCAAAACTTTCATATATTTAGCCCATGAATTTGATAGAGCTGATCGCAGAAGCAAAAAAGGGCAAAAATACTGCTCAAAATTCTCTTATGGATACTTTTTGGCTTCCTGTATATCGCTATGTAGAAGGAAAAATCAGAAATGGAGAAGAAGCAGAAGACATCACAATCGAGACATTTACCAAAGCTTTTAATAAATTAAAACTTTATAATCCAGATTTTGATTTCCTGACGTGGTTGATTTCTATTGCACACAATACGATGATCGATCATATTCGTCGTTCTCCGAAACTGAATATTTCGCTCGATGATGAGGCTTTTTCTCAACATCAATACATTGTAGAAGAAAATCCTACTCCCGAAGAATATTTGATTCTTCAGCAAAAGAATGACGAATTGCTAGCGGAAATAGAAAAATTGCCAATTCATTATCAAAAAGTCATTCAACTAAGATATTTAGAAGATAAAACTTATAAAGAAATTGCAGAAGAATTGCAGTTGACGCTGGCCAATGTAAAAGTTAGAATTTTACGTGCAAAGCAATTATTGTCGGATCAACTACGATAAAATGGTACACAATTGGCATACGAAATTGAGAGAAGAATCGTTTATAATAGAAAAGTAGTCAGTATGAAATGGTTTTTATGGCGTTTTTTAGGAGTTTGTTTATTGAGCAGTTTCTTGGTTTCGTGTAGTACGAATCGAGTAACGAATGTGCGAAAATCTCCTTCCAAAATAAAAACAGTTTATGATTCTAAAAAAGCAAATGATGAGTACAGAACAAAGGCTTCGGTTAATTCAGAATCTATCGTTTTGTATGAAGTTCCGGATCAGAATCTCGATCGTTCCACTGCAGAAATACAATCGTTGGTTATCGCAGCAAGTCAATACCTTGGTACGCCGTATAAATATGGCGGAGTAGACGTGACAGGTATGGATTGTTCGGGTTTGGTGTTACGATCATTCGAAGCGATAGAACAAAAAATGCCACGCATTTCTCGTGAACAAGCCAATCAAGGAAAAGAAATTCTACTGACTGAAATAAAAATAGGAGATTTATTATTTTTCAATACATCGGGTTCCTCGATAACCCACGTCGGAATTGTCGAAAGTGTAAAAGATGGAATTGTATATTTTATTCATGCCTCTACATCCAAAGGCGTTATGGTCTCTTCTTTAGCCGAAAATTATTGGAGCCGTAGATTTGTAAAAGCAACCCGTATGTTGTAATTTCAGTCAATGAAATATTTTAGGTGCCTCATAGTATTAGTTTTATATTTATTTTCTATACCTTTTTTTGGACAGGATAATATCTTGCTTCAGAAAGATACTTTGGTTCAACCTCAAAATATAGATGAGCTTAAAAAAAATAAAACATTAAGGAGTTTAACCAAATGGCTAATAAAAAAAGATGCCCCTAATGCGAGCGACAATAGAGAAAAGAATATTCATTTCATTAAATATAAAAATGCTCAAAATAAAATTATCCGGAATATATTTATTCAATCAAATGATCCTTTTGGATATGATGTGAATGATTCTTTGGCAAGACCAGAGAAGAAAATAGAACGAATAGGCAATTCCTTGCATGGGAAAACCAAAATTTCGATCATTAATGATTATCTTTTGTTCAAGGAAGGTGAAGTTTTCGATTCCCTAAAAGTGAAAGAATCTGAACGCCTTTTGCGTGAAACAAATGTGATTCGTCGAATTAATATTACTGCACATGTTGTGAATGAAGAGTTTGTAGATGTGTATGTGCGAACTGTAGATTCTTGGAGCATGATTGTTACAGGTTCTATATCGACTTCTAAAGTTGGGGTGAGATTACGCGAACGAAATTTTTTAGGTGTAGGTCATTATTTCGATAATCGTATAAAATATGATTTTGAGGATAAAAAATATCGATATACTGGGCGATATCATATCCCGAATATCTATAAAACTTATATTAGTTTCGATGGAATTTATCATAAAGATTATGAAGAGTATTACACAAAAGGTATTTCTTTTCAACGAAAATTCTTTTCACCACTTACTCGTTGGGCGGGTGGAATATCATTGAGTACACAATACTTTAGAGAAAATCTAGATTTTTCTGAAATTTTAGACGATAAAAAACAATCATTTGATTTTAATAATTTTGATTATTGGGCTGGGTATGCTTTCCAGATAGAATCTGAACATGGTAATTATAATAAAATAACTAACTTAATTATATCTGGTCGCTACAATGTGAGAAGATATAAAGATTCCCCAGATGAAAACTATGATCCGGATGATTTTTTTGCTAGTCATAATCTTTTATTAGCTGGTGTTGGAATTACTTCGCGTGGATATTATAAAGATCAATTTATTTTTAAAGTTGCTCAGGATGAGGATATTCCAATCGGGAGATCGTTTATGGTGAATGTCGGAAATGAACATAAAAATGATCGAAATAGACTCTATTTAGGAGCTAAATATACTTCCGGCAACAAATACTCTTTCGGATATCTAGGTGCAACGGCCGAATACGGAACTTTTCTTAGTGATGGAAAATTAGAGCAATCTGTCTTGTCGTTACAATCACTTTTTTATACCAATCTTTTTCATGTTGGAAGTTGGCATTTTCGACATTTTTTAAATACTGTTTTCATGTATGGATATAATCGATTCGATACGCAAGGTGATATGCTTTCATTGCACAATGATGATTATTTAGGTATAGTAGGATTCAATTCAGAAAATTTATTTGGCACCCAAAAACTTATTTTTTCGATTCAATCGCAAGCTTATTCGCCTTGGAGTGTTTTAGGATTTCGTATGTCGCCTTTTGCCAATATTACAGTTGGGATGTTGGGCGATAACAGTAAATTTGTGCTTCAAAATAAAGTATATCCAAGTTTTAGTTTAGGCGTTTTATTAACCAATGATTTCTTGGTTTTTAGTAATATTCAATTATCGTTTACCTATTTTCCGAGAACACCAGGGAAAGATGCCAATCGAATTTTATTCAATACCTTACAAAATTATGATTTACGTCAGTTAAACTATGAAATTGGCCGTCCTGAGACCGTGAAGTGGAATAAGTGGTATTAAATTTGTTAAGAGGTTCGTTAGATAACTAACAACCTAAAAATGAAATTGCTTTTTGTACAATTATTGATGTTTACAACACTTGTTGTATCCGCACAAGATAATCCTCAAACCATACAAAATTATCAAACAATTGTTGCGTCTAAGGATTCTATACATTCTCATCAACCAACTTTGGCTCATCATTGGCAAAGTTTGGTAGGAAAAAAAATGTCTTTTGCAGTAGAAAAACTTCCCGAAAATTTTCCTGGTTTTGATAATTTATATGTTCGCAAAGATTTGAAAAATACCTATGCACCAAACCAGTTGAATAAAACTTCACCAAGCGAATTGATGAATAAAACCTTTAAAGTTTTGAAGGTTGAAGAGAATTTCCGTAATAAAAATAGTGAAATTAGCGTTTTGCTTTTTATCGAAAATTTATCACCTTCTAATTATCTTCTCAAACAATTTTACTATATCTATAATCCGAACGACGAACAGCCTTTCTTGTTTACAATCGATCAATAATTATTTATATCAGATATAAATAAAATGTTTGCTTTCGGATGAGTTGATTTTTATCGTACCTTCAAAGTACTAAAGACAAATCCCATGAAAAACAAAAAAATAGAAATGCTTTTCAGCTTTCTTTTGGTCTTAATATTTATTGTTTCGTGTAGTTCGAATACATTGGTCAATGTAGATAAAGGAAGAGAATTAGCAAGCAATGATCCAGGTTGGAAAAATTTAAAAGTTTTACCCAAAACAATTTCTGAAGAAGAATTAAAAGGTATGATGAAAAACTTCAATACTTCTTTAGGTGTTAAATGTAATTTTTGTCATGCATCTAATGCATCAGGAGAATTAGATTTTGCGTCAGACGCTGTGAAAAATAAAGATATTGCTCGAGGAATGATAACGATGACTTTCGAGTTGAATAAAAAATATTTTGGAATTTCTTTGGATAAAGAAGCACCAAAAGTTACTTGCTTCACTTGTCATCAAGGGAATACAGAACCACAATCACAACCAACATCTTAAAGAAATTCAAACTGTTGAATGAATTATAAATAGTTTATGTTAAAAAAAATCCTGTTCTACGAACAGGATTTTTTGTATTGTCTATTTAGCAATTACTTCGGCTCATCAGCAGAATGCAAATCAATTTTTATCGATAATTCTTCTAATTGCGTTTCATCTATTTTCGCAGGCGCATCGATCATCACATCTCGACCCGAGTTGTTTTTCGGAAATGCAATATAATCGCGGATTGTTTCCGAACCATCTAAAATAGATACAAAACGATCAAAACCAAAAGCTAAACCTCCGTGTGGTGGCGCACCATATTTGAAGGCATTCATTAAAAATCCGAATTGGGCTTCGGCTTGTTCAGGCGTGAAACCAAGAAGTTCGAACATTTCTGCCTGCAATTTACGGTCGTAAATACGGATAGAACCGCCTCCAATTTCATTTCCATTCAAAACCAAATCATAGGCATTTGCACGTACTTCACCAGGATTTGTTTTGATCAAGTCATAATCTTCTACTTTCGGAGAAGTGAACGGATGGTGCATTGCATAATATCGTTGCGTATCGTCGTCCCATTCTAACAGCGGGAAATCTACTACCCAAAGTGGAGCAAACTCATCTGGTTTACGAAGGCCTAAACGTTCGGCAATTTCCATACGAAGAGCCGAAAGTTGTCCGCGTACTTTGTCGCCTTTGCCAGACATTACGAGCAAAAGATCGCCAGGTTTTGCATTCATGCGTTTTGCCCAAGCTGCTAAATCTTCTTCGGTGAAGAATTTATCTACCGATGATTTATACGTTCCGTCTTCGTTGCATCGAACCCAAATAAGTCCAGAAGCTCCGATTTGTGGACGTTTTACCCAATCGATGAGTTTATCTATGTCTTTTCGGGTATAGGAATTGCAAGTTTCTGCTGCGATCCCAACCACCAATTCTTGATCATCGAAAACAGAAAAACCTTTGCCTTGTGCTAAGTCTGTGATTTCGGCAAATTCCATCCCGAAACGAATATCGGGTTTGTCATTTCCGTAGCGTTTCATGGCTTCGGCATAGGTCATTCTTGGGAATTGTCCGAAGTCTAAATTTTTGAAAGTTTTGAGTAAGTGTTTAGCCAAACCTTCGAACACTTCTATAATATCTTCTTGTTCTACAAACGACATTTCGCAGTCGATTTGGGTGAACTCGGGTTGTCTATCGGCACGTAAATCTTCGTCGCGGAAACACTTTACGATTTGAAAATATTTATCCAATCCTCCTACCATTAACAATTGTTTGAAGGTTTGTGGAGATTGAGGTAAAGCATAAAATTGACCAGGATTCATACGAGATGGAACCACGAAATCACGCGCTCCTTCTGGGGTAGATTTAATTAGAACTGGAGTTTCTACTTCTACAAAATCTTGCCCATCAAGATATTTTCTTACTTCTTGTGCGACCTTCGAACGGAAGATTAATTTATCTTTTACAGGATTTCTACGAATATCCAAATAGCGATATTTCATACGTAAATCTTCACCACCATCGGTATGATCTTCTATGGTGAATGGTGGAAGTGCAGATTCGTTAAGTACTTTTATTTCCTCTGCTAAGATTTCTATTTCACCGGTTACAAGGTGTGGATTTTTCGCTGAACGCTCGATAACTGTTCCAGTCACTTGAATGACAAATTCACGACCCAAATGTCGAGCCGTTTCGAAAAGTTCTGCTGACGAACGATCTTCATCCAAAATAATTTGGGTAATCCCGTAACGATCGCGCAAATCGATCCATAACATAAAACCTTTATCGCGTAGAGTCGATACCCAACCACTAAGCGTAACTTTTTCGTTGATATTGGCTTGTGTCAATTGTCCACAAGTATGCGTTCTAAACATGTGTCTTTCTATTTATGGTGCAAAGGTAAAGTATTGATTGAAAATAAAGAAGTAAACAATCTGCTTTTCGGTAGGATTTATTCCTGAATCAAACTGTTTTCTTTTTTTAATTTGCTATGTCGGTAACCGTATCCAAAATAGATTGCCAAACCAATGAGGAGCCAACATAAGAAAATAATCCAATTTTTGATTCCTAATTGGGCCATCATATAAAAACAACAAAGCATTCCTGCTAAAGGAATCATCGAGGTTTTGTAGAAATATGATCGGATAAACATCCCGAAGAAAATTAAAATAAAAAGATACATTGGGATTTTGTGTTTGAAAACATCCCAACCAACTTCTAATTTCTTTTGTTCATCAATCGGCAACTTATCAAGGAGATCTGCATATTGGATAGGCGTTAGATTTTTGAGGTAATGATCGAGATGTACAACAGTTTGTCCATTGTTTTGGTCTTCGATAAATCTTTGGGTGTCTTGCAGCTCTTTTTGGTTAAGGGATTGAATAAGAGTTTCTACCGGCATTGGTTCTGCTTGTAAAGTAAAAAACGCTTTGGTTTCTTTTTCGAAGGTTGTCAAACATAACACAACGATTAGAAGCGTGAGAATAGGCATTACCCAACGCGCATCGATAAAGGGGGTACGGAAACTTCCTCTTTGTGCATTTGGATTTGCATCTAGGCGGATAACGGCTGCACAAACCAGTACAAACGCAAAAAGCGTCCCGATGGAACAAGCATCTACAACAAATTCTAAATCGGTAAACAAAATCGGAACTCCAACCACAAAACCCGTGAAAATGGTTGCATAGGAAGGTGTTTTATATTTAGGATGAATGTTCGAAAATCGTTTCGGGAGTAAGCCATCTCTCGACATGGTCATCCAAATCCTTGGTTGGCCAATTTGGAACACGATAAAAACACTTGCCATAGCAATGACAGCCGAAATCGCGATAATCCCAGCCAACCAGCGTAAATCTTCTATCTGCTCGAAAACATAAGCTAGCGGATCGCCAACATTTAGTTCAGAATAATGCACTAATCCCGTAATTACCAAAGCAATCAAAACATATAAAACTGTACAAATAATGATGGATAAAAAGATCCCACGAGGTAAATCTTTTTTCGGATTTACACATTCTTCTGCCGTTGTACTGATAGCATCAAAACCAATATAAGCGAAGAAAACAGAACTTACACCAGCCAAAACTCCGGTAATTCCGTTTGGTGCAAAAGGATTCCAATTTTCAGGATTGACATAAAAAAATCCTACCAAAATGACCAATAAAACTACGGCGACCTTTAGGACTACCATGGCATTGCTCATTTTTCGCGTTTCATTGATTCCTCTAAAAACCAAAGCCGTAATTAGAAAAGTAATGACCAAGGCTGGAATGTCAACCACTAAATTAAAACCAATTTTGGGTGCATTCTCGAAGGCTAAATACTTTGCAATATCTTGTGCATAAGGAGTGCTTTTCAGTCCTTCTAAAGTATATCCTTTGGCTAACTCATTGCTAATGATTGCGTGTCCATCGCGAGCCGTAAAGTAATCCATCGTCATCCATTCGGGGAGATGAAGACCCAAACCGGAGAGGAGCGTGGTGAAGTAATCGCTCCAAGAAATTGCCAAAACAATATTGCCAATTGCATATTCCATAATCAAAGCCCAACCAATAACCCATGCGAATAATTCGCCAAAAGCTACATAACTATAGGTGTAGGCACTTCCAGATACAGGAACCAATGAGGCAAATTCTGCATAGGCAAACGCAGTAAATCCACAAGCTAAAGCAGTAAATAGAAAAAGAAAAATAACCGCAGGGCCGCCTTCGTAGCTCGCACGTCCGATCGTACTGAAAATTCCGGCACCGATAATTGCTGCGATTCCGAAACCAACCAAATCTTTGGTTCGCAGGGTTCTCTTCAAATGATGATTGCTGTCTTGCGATTCGGCTAATATTTTTTCTACAGATTTTTTTCTGAATAATTGTGATCCCATGTGTACAGATTGCTTACGTTTATCAGGATTTATCAACCGATGGTTATCAAAACCTAAAAAACAATTACTTTTACATTTCTTATTTAGTTATGAATAAAATTAATCAAAAATTAGAATAATGAAACATTTCATGCTATCAATTGTGGTATCGATGAGTTTTTTGTCGTGTAATCCTACCCAAAAGTTGAATAATCCTACCACGATAGAAAAATTTACTCAAAAAGTAAGTGAAACCGAACTGAAGAAACAATTATTTGTTTTGGCAGGTGACGAAATGCAAGGTCGAAATGCAGGGACTCAAGGAGAGCGTTTGGCTGCCGATCATATAGTTTCGTATTACAAAGCTTTAGGAATTTCTTCGGCAAAAGGAACCGATAAGCCTTATTTTCAGACTATTCCGGCCAAAACCTTTAATCGTGTAGAAGGTGAAATGCGTAATATTTTAGCTTTTATTCCTGGAACCGAAAAAGCGGACGAAGTTTTGGTTTTATCTGCTCATTACGATCACGAAGGAGTGAAAAATGGAGAAATATACAACGGGGCAGATGATAACGGTTCTGGAACGGTGGCGGTGATGGAAATTGCACGCGTCATGAAAATGGCTCACGAGAAAGGAGTAGGGCCCAAAAGATCGATTCTTTTTTTACATGTTTCTGGGGAAGAGAAAGGTTTGTTAGGATCGAAATATTATACCGATCATCCGATTTTTCCGTTGGATAAAACTATTGCCAATATCAATATTGATATGATTGGTCGTGTGGATAATGAACATTTGCAACAAGAAAATTTTGTGTACGTGATTGGTTCTGATATGTTGAGTTCTGATTTGGATAAAAAAGTGCGCGAAGCTACTCAATTCAGCTCGATTGTTTTGGATGAAAAATACAACACCAAAGACGATCCAAATAGATTCTATTACCGATCAGATCATTATAATTTTGCCAAATATCAGATTCCGTCAGTTTTTTATTTTAATGGCGTTCATGAAGATTATCATCAGCCAAGTGATACACCCGATAAAATAAATTATCCAGTCCTCACTCAACGAACAAAATTAATTTTTGCGACAGTTTGGTTATTGGCCAATGCAGAAAATAGACCGGTCGTGGATAAAATTTCTGAGTAATCAATCGAACATGCATAGAACAAAAAAGCCCTTTCATTTTTTATGAAAGGGCTTTTTATTGCTTTGTTTATCGTTACATTTTGGAGGCAATTATTTTCATTGTAATCGAATCTAATTGATATTTGATCTCGTAAATAGAATATATTTCGCCATTTTTCGTTTTCTCTAAACCAGTAAAATGATCAAAGTCAAATCCTTTGGTAAGCAAAAGTTCTCGACTAATTATTTGATGATCTAAAGCAATTAAATCTTGTAGGATATGGTAATTTTTAATTAATATTTTGTTAGTCTCCCGAATAACTTTGTTCTTCAAACGATTCTGATTATTGTTGAAAGAATTACGACAATAATCATTACAAAACTTCTTATCGATGCGACCGAATAATTCGGTGCCACATTGAATACATTTTCTCATGTTGGATAGGTTTAAATTATTAGGTTCTGTACAGAAAAAAAATCAGTACTCGAACTATATATTTGGATTAATTAGGCTTTTTTTGTCCGAAAAACTCACACACAAAAGGTAGGTTAAGCCTTCTGTTTGTATAAAAAGTTTTTATAAACAAAAACAAATATATAAAAAAAAATCACAAATCGTTTTTTAAGTACTTAAATTCATTTTTATTTGTTTATCTCTTTGTTTTTTAAGGGTTTTAGTAGAATAAAATGATTCAATTGATTTGGTTTATTACAACAAAGCATTGATTTTCGTTCCGCTTTCGATTATCTTCTCCTTGTCTTTTCTGTTGAACCAAACTGCGTTTTCCGGACCTTTAAGAGTGATTTCGCCAGCCAAAACCTCCAACCAAGAACCTTCTTTCAGTCCGAGAACCGCTAAATCATTCTGAACCAAAAACTCGGCAATTCGCTGTTCTCTAGTTTCACCTTTGTGTGTAGAAGTCGGGTCGGCTTCTAAAAAATGCGGATTCAGGTTGAAAGGTAAAATCTTCAGCGCATCGAAACTTGGTGGATAAACAATTGGCATATCGTTGGTTGTCCCTATCGTTTGTCCGGTCAAATTACTTCCTGCACTCGTCCCAATATAGGGTGTTCCCGATAAAATAGCTTCCTGCAAAGTTGTCATCAAATCCAACTCGTATAAGGTTTTCAGGAGCAGAAAAGTGTTGCCTCCTCCCACAAAAATTGTTTTGGCATTTCGGATTGCTTCTTTTTTATTTTCAAACTCGTGTAAACCGCGAACCTCCATAGCAAGTGGCTGAAAAGCATTTTTCACTTTTTCGGTATAATCGCTATAACTAACTCCCGAAGGTTGCGCATAAGGAACAAAAATTAGCTCATCGGTTTGGGTAAAATCCTTAATTTCTTCTCGGATATACTCCAAAAAATCACTTCCATAAATTGTACTTGTACTTATAATTAGCGCTTTGACTTCTTTATTGATCATCGTTTTTTTATTTGTAGGATAATATAAACACAAAAATACACACCTTCAAGCTTTCGACCTTATCTCTTTGTTATTTCTTTTTTCGGTGCGATGAATTTCGGTAGGATGAAATACAGAACATTCACAAAGTTTGATTTTATCCTACCAATCGAAAACAAAAAATCCTCCTCGAAAAACGAGAAGGATTTGATGAGCTTGTCTATAAAGACAATTATTGTTTTTTGACAAATTTGGTCAGAATCACAATTGTTTGTCCGTCCACTTTCCCTTCGATTTGCTCGTGGTTATCGTGCACCAAACGAATATTGCGTACTGCAGTTCCTATTTTAGCATTCAGTGAAGAACCTTTCACATCAAGATCTTTGATCAGGGTTACGGTATCGCCGGCAACCAAAATATTTCCGTTGACATCTTTATGCAGTTCGGTAGCATCATCTTTTACGGCTTTTGCCCATTCGAGCGTATCATCGTCCAAATACAACATATCCAATGCATCGGCAGCCCAGGCTTCGTTGTTCATGCGTTGCAACAATCGGTAAGCAACAACTTGTACGGCAGGAACTTCGCTCCACATACTGGTTGGTAAATATTTTTCCCAAAATTGCGGATCAAAATCGGCTCGTTTTTCTAATTGTGCTTTGCATACTTCTGCAATGTAAATGCAACGATTAGGATCGTTTGTTGCATTTGGTTGAACTTCGAATACGCTAAGTTCCTCGGTAAGGCCCGTAAGTTCGCAGCTATTATTGCTACGTTGTTTCAATTGTTCTTCAAGCTTCATAGAGACATTTTTTGCAAATATACTGAATTCTTTTTAGGCTTCTATTTCCTTGGGTGAACGTTCCTTGTACATCCAATAATAAGCAATTGGTAGGATGGTAAAGGATAGGAACAAACAACAAATCAATCCACCGACAATCATGATGGCTAAAGGTTTCTGAATCTCAGATCCCATACCGGTCGAAAGTGCTGCTGGTAAAAGGCCCATTGATCCCATAAGAGCAATCATCACAACCGGACGAATTCTACTTTTCACTCCTTCTTCTATGGCTTGTTTTAGTGGGATTTTATGTTTTCGGTTTTCACTAATCATACCAATAAGAACAATCCCGTCAATAGTTGCAACTCCGAACAAGATAATGAATCCGATTCCAGCTGAGATTCCGAAAATTGTACCGGTTATCCAAAGCGATAGAAAACCACCGATAAACGCAAACGGAAGGGTAAGCGCCGCAACGGCTGTATCTTTAACATTTCCGAAATTAGAGTACAACAAAAGCATAATCAAAACCAACGAAACCGGAATGACCAATGCGAGTTGTTTGGCGGCACGTTCTTTACTTTCGAATTCCCCAGCCCATTCCATATGGTTTTCTTTAGGTAGATGAACTTCCTTGGCAACAACTTGTTTGGCTTCGTCTATGGTGCTTCCTAAATCGCGTCCTTCGATACTAAAACCTACGCCGATATAGCGACTGTTGCCTTCTCGGTAAATAAACGCTGGTCCTGTTTGGTAACCAATACTGGCAATCTCTTGCAAAGGAATATTTTGCCCATTACTGGTTGGGATAAGAATATTTCCTATTTTTTCGGGAGTATCTCGGTATTCTTTGTTGAAGCGAAGAACGACATCAAATTGGCGATCACCTTCGTAGAACATAGTAGCGGATTGGCCACCGATTGTCATTTCTATCACGGCTTGTACATCGGCAGTTTGGATGCCATATTTGGCCATTTTCGAGTCGTGAAGTTGAATTTTGAGTTCAGGTAAACCAATATTTTTATAAACATTGATATCGGTAATCCCATCAACTTTTTCGATGGCTGCAGCAACTTGATTGGCATATTTTTCTAAGTCATATAAATCATCACCAAAAATTTTGATAACCAAAGCACTTTTCACGCCGGCAACATATTCTTCTACGTTATCTTGAATCGGTTGACTAAACCCAAAATTGATTCCAGGATAATGATCGAGTTGTGTACGCATTTCTTGGATTATGCTTTCTTTAGAAACTTTTCTTTCCCAATCTTTTTCGTCTTTTAGTTGGACATTAAATTCGATATTGAAAAAACCTGTAGGGTCGGTTCCGTCATTTGGTCGTCCGGTTTGCGTCAGAACAAAATCTATTTCGGGAATGGTTTTCATCAACTTTTCTTTCATTTCTTTGGTCAATCTTGTCGATTCATCCAAACTAATACTATTCGGTAAAGTTGCCCGAACGTAAATTGCTCCTTCGTTGAGTTTTGGTAGGAATTCTGATCCGTAGTGAGAGAATTTTACAAAACAAATTGTTAGGATTCCTAAAAATATTGCAATTGTCGTTTTTTTGTATTTGAAGGTTACTTGAAACAAATTATAAATATTTCTTTGAAAAAATCGGGTAATAAAGTTTTCTTTTTCTTCGATGTTTTTCGTGAAAAGAAGTTTACACATAGCCGGAACATACGTTAAACTCAAAATCAATGAACCTAAAAGGGCATAACTCAACGTAAAGGCTAACGGACTAAACATTTTTCCTTCTACTTTCTGAAAAGAGAAAATAGGTAATAAGGCTACGATGAGGATGATGAGGGCAAAAAAGATGTACGAAGCAACACTGCCAGCACTTTTTTTGATGAGTCCGAGTTTACTCATTCGGGCAAATCTTTCTGGTCCTATTTTGTGCGATTGTGCGGCTAAGGCAACAAAAACAGTTTCTACAATTACCAAAGTTCCTTCGAGTAATAGTCCGAAATCGAGTGATCCCATCGAAATTAAATTCGCTGGCAATCCCTGAATTTTCAACATGATAATAGCGAATAAAAACGATAATGGAATTACAGATGCAACTATAAAGGTTGATTTCCAGTTGTACAAGAAAATAAAGACGATGAGCGAAACCAAAAGAATTCCTTCGATCAAGTTTTTAGAAACAGTACTTACCGTATTATCGACCAAGGTTGTGCGGTCTACAACGGTTTCTATGGTTGTATTTTCGGGTAAATGACGTTCGTTTAGGGTGTTGATTTTTTCTTTTAGATGTTCGATTACTTCCGACGGATTCTCACCTCTGAGCATAACCACAATTCCTTGTACCACATCATCTTGATCATTGTACCCAACTTGCCCCAAACGAGGTTTGTTAGACACGACAACTTCGGCTACATTTTTTATAAGAATTGGAGTAGAACCATTGAGCTTTATAGTGATATTCCCAATGTCTTCTATGTTATCCAGCAAACCAACTCCGCGCACAACATAGGCCTGATCTCCTTGTTGTATCACATCTCCACCGACATTGATATTCGATTTAGAAACCGCTTCGTACACGTCTAATGGAGAAAGATCGAAGTTTTTTAGTTCGGTAGGATTAATCTTTATTTCGTAAATCTTTTCTTCACCACCAAAACTTACCACATCAGCAACACCCGGAACCGAAAGCAATTCGCGTTCGATTACCCAATCTTGCAATGCTGTAACTTCTTTTAGTGGGAGATCACTTTTGATGATGTATCGAAAAATTTCACCGGTCGCACCCGAAGGAGGCTCAATTTCGGTACTCACACCTTCAGGCAAATCAACGCCGTTTAATTTATTCGACACATATTGTTGCGCATAGAAATCATCTACATTATCTTCGAACTGAACCGTCACCACCGAAAGTCCGAAAAGGGAAATCGAACGAATATTCGATTTGTGTGGGATGCTGTTCATTTCCTTAGAAATCGGTAGAGTAACCAATTTCTCCATTTCTTCTGCACTTCGGCCCGGCCATTGGGTAATGATTCTTGCCCGAGTATTGGTTACATCTGGGAAAGCTTCTATTGGCGTATGTTTTAGCGCATAAATACCTCCGAACAATAACACAAAAACCCCAAACATCACCAAGGTTGTGTGTCGTAGCGAGAAGGTAACGATATTTTGTACAAACTTTTGCATGAATTATTGGTTTAATTGTTCGAAAATGAGCAAAGCATTCGACCCGATAACTTTTTCATCCGAAGCCAAATCTTCTTCTATATACGTCCACTCTTCGTTATTGCTAATTGGCGTTACTTTTTTCGCCTCAAGAGTACAATCGTTTTTGTAGGTAACGAGATAGTTTTTGTTGTTGAAAAAAATCAAAGCATCATTAGGAATAGCAAATGCGTTTCGGTCTGAAGTGTTTTTATTGATGATAATATCAGCACTTAATCCTGGCATAAGATTCAAATTTTGATTTTCTAAGACAACGCGCGCTTTCAGAACGTGTTCATTGTCATCAAAAACATTATAAATTTTATCGATTTTTCCGGTGTAAATTTGGTCTGGATAAGCAATGGTTTTCACTTTCACTAGATCGCCAGTTTTTACATATTTCAGATTGCTGGCATAAATATTCACCATTACCCAAACTTTTTTCAGGTTCGAAATAGAAAACAAGGCATCGCTATCCGACGTGATACTTTGTCCAGAACTGATTGATTTCTGAATGATATATCCATTTTTCGGCGCCAAAATCTGAAAAGCATCCTGCCCAACTGCTCTGTACAATTGCAACGTTTGCTTGATTCTTTCTAACTCGATTTTGGCACTTGCCAACTCATGTTCCGACTCTAAAACTTCGGGCGCAGAAATCATCCCATCATTCAACAATTCTTTTTTGGTAGAAATTTGTTTATTAAGTAAAGTAATCTGATTCTGAAAGAAACGTTGTTGTTGATACAATTCCTGAATTTGAGACGATTTTATCGTCGCCAAAACTTGTCCTTTCTTCACATAATCGCCCAACTCGAAATTGACATTATCTACCACACCATCGAGCAAACTCCGAAAGCTTACCAAATCGTTTTCATCATATTCTATTTTTCCCGGCATTAGCAGTTGCTCGGTAATCGGACTTTTATGAACTGCAAGAATATCCGTCGTGTTTTTCAACTCTTTCGACAAACAATACGGACTGTTTTTTTGGGGTTCGGTAGGATGAGATTCTTCGGATGAACAGGCAGAAAAAAGAAGCCCACAACTTAGAACGAGAACATTAAAAGGTATTTTTTTTATCATGATTTTATAAGTTTTTTGATAGATACTGAAGTTGTAAAAATGTGTTTTGGTAGGATGATGACAAGTCTTGTAATGCCATTTGCGCATCTTGATATGCCTCTATAAAATCGATAAATTCTACCAACGTTATTTGTTTACTCTGAAGATTTTTACGGTAATTGGCAATCATTTCGGCTTGTTCATCGCTTTCATTTTCTTGCCATTCTTTCAGTAAATTTTCGTACATGATCAATTGTTGCATCAATGTTTTGGCTCTGTTGATTAAGGTGTTTTTTAGTGATTTTTCATTGGCCTCTTCCTGAAGCATCGTTACATGAGCGGCTTGTATTTGCCCTTGATTTCGATTGAAAACAGGTAAATCAAAACTCAAACCTATACCAACAAAATCGCGCATAATGCTTCCGCCACGATCATAACTCACCTGAAATTGCAAATCGGGTTTCGCTTCGGCTTTTTCTACAGAAATCTGTTGTTTTGCCAACTCAATTCGGTTACTTTGCGTTTTTAGGGTTGGATTTTTTTCGATTATTTCATCAAGAATTTGAAGAGAAATTTTTTGAGTCAAATCAAAAGTTATCGGTTCAAAAACAAGATCTTTCAACTCGATATTTGGTAGATTTGTAAGGGTTCGGATTTCACCTAAAATTTCTGTTCGTTCTTGTTGTAATTCGATGTCCTCTTGCTGATAAGCAACAAGCGCAGTTTGGATACGCAAATAATCTGCTTTCGAAACATTTCTCAAGGTAGATTGTCTTTTATATTGCTCGGCAAGCGTCTGATAGAGCTCTATAATCGACTGATTGATTTCTGTTTTTTTGTTCAATTGTTGTAATTGTACAAAAGCTTCTTGCAAAGAAAAAGTTAGTTCATTCAACAATTCTTCATACGAGAATTGAGCAATCTTCTTTTCGATTTCTTTTGCCGCAACACGTTTTTTACGTTTTGCTGCGGTTTCTATAACTTGCTCCAACTCAAGCGAAACTTGTTGATGTTTACCGTAATTGCCAAATAAATGAGGTAATTCTTCTGCAGAACCATTTTTCCATAAATTAACTTCTTGTATAGAAAAAGTCGGATTATGTCGCAAACCAGCTTGTTTTTTTTCGGCTTCGGCAACGTCTATCGAGTATTTTTCGGCAATTAAATGCGCATTGTTTTGCAGCATTTCTTGCAGTAGTTTTTCTTTTGTATAATCTTGTGCCTGAAGTAGATAGCTTCCTAAAAAAGCTAAGGTGATCGTCCAGATTTTCATTGTCTAAAGTTTTGATAGACAAAGGTATAAACGCCAAATTAGAGCTGTTTTTAAGGTAGATTAAAAGTAGATTAGAAAGTAAGAAAAACTGTAGTTCCGTTCTGATCTGATTCGATTTTTAGTTGGATATGATGAATCTTGAAAATAATATTGGCAAGAGAAAGTCCGATTCCTTTTCCGTTAAATTCTGAGGTGTTGCTGCCACGATAAAAGTTCGACGTAATTCTGTGTAAATCCTCTTTTTCTATACCAATTCCTTGATCTTTAATTTGTAGTTGTAAATGATTTTCTTCTTCGGAAATTGTGATTTTAACTGATTGATTATGAGAATATTTAATGGCGTTTTCTAAAATATTGAGAATTGCCAAACGTAACATTTTTTCGTTACCTTGTTGATTGAGCAATTGTTGATTTTTCAACTCAAAATCCAATTGAAATTTGGCTTCTTTTAATGCAGCTTCTTGTTCGATCATCTGAAAAATAATTTCATCTATCCGAATTGGGGAAAGTTCTAAATTGGTTTTCACACCAGAAAGAATCATCATCTGATCGAGTGTGTCGCGCAAATCTTCAACATAATTTGCCAACTGTAGATTCACTTTTTTATATTCTTCTACACTTCTTTCTTTTTGTTTGGTAACTTCTAAAGTGCCTAAAATTGCGGTCATCGGCGTTCTAAATTCGTGTGAAACATAATCGATAAAGTTTTTTTGTACCAAAAATGTTTCCCCTAAACGTTCCACAAAATGATTGTACGTTTTTACCAAATCTTCGACTTCTTTATACTTTTTTTCGAGTTGGATAGGATGTTGAAAATTTTCGGAGTTTCTTGACTTTATTTGACTCATCATCAATGAGATAGGTTGGTAGGCAATATGACCAATTAGCTGTCCGAAAAGAAAAACAACCAACAAGCCGATTACCGAAACAAGAACAAGAATTTGTAAAAGTGAATTCATTAAACCATAAAATTCATCGGTTGATTCTCTAGTAATAATAACAAAATCGCCTTGATTGTCATGATAAAATAAGCCGCTATAAAAAAAGTTATCGGTCCGAAAATTAGCTTCTTTATTTTTTCGAATTGTTTCTACAAAGTTTTCGGTAATTTCGACATCATCGACCATATTTCCACCAAACTTTTTATTCTTTTCATTGAGCACTAAAATATTCTTTTTCGAGATCGATTTCGAAAGTCTATTTTGTATGCTTTGATGTTCCGAATGCGAAACTTCATCTTCTTCTAAATAATAAAAAGCGGCGAGTAAGGTTTTGCTTTCTAGATTTTTATATTCGCGCTGAATCATTTTTGTCGAAAAGAAAAAATAAATTAAAACCGATGCAACCAAAATGGCTACTCCAAAAAGCAAACTCGTATAAAAGGCTAAGCGATTTTTTAAACTCATGTGTCGTGTTTGAATAAATAACCAAATCCTTTTACCGTGAAAATAAATTTATCTTCGGTTTCTATTTTGTTGCGCAAATAAGAAATATACACATCTACAATATTGGTCTGATTGTCGAATTGTATTCCCCAAACGGCATTCAGAATTTGCATTCGTGTGACGGTTTTATCTTTATTTTCGATGAGGTAGAGAAGGAGTTTCATTTCGGTTGGAGAAAGTTCAACTTCTTTTTGACTCACCGAAACTTTGTATTGATCATAATCGATGTTCAAACTCCCAAATTGTTGTAGGTTGGTAGTGGTTTCTGTGAGGCGATTTGCTCTTCTTGTTAGCGCTTTGATACGAGAAAAAAGCTCATCAAAATGAAATGGTTTCGTGAGATAATCATCAGCACCATCATCCAAAGCATTCACTTTATCTTGCACCGTATTCAGTGCAGAAAGCATGAGAATCGGCGCCGTGATTTTTTTATAGCGTAGAGTTTGTACCAATTGTCGACCATCGATTCCGGGCAACATAACATCAACAATAAATAAATCCCACTGCAAATCGAGGTAATTTTCTATAACTTCCTCGGCCGTTTTACACAAGGTCACCAAATAGCCATTTTCTTCTAATCCTTTGGTCAGAAAATCACTAATTCGTTTATCGTCTTCTACAACAAGAATTTGCATTTTTTATGGGTTTTATACAAAATTATCGAAAATGTCCTGACTTTTAAGATAGTAAAGAACTTTTTAATTTAATTTTAATTATCCTCAAGTTTTTATACTTTTAATCCTATCTAAATAAAAATCAGATGAAAGTAAAAAAACAATCTGGCGAATTAGTCGATTTTGATCCTAAGAGTTTGCATCGTTCACTTTCTCGTTCAGGCGCTACAAAACCCGAGATAGAAGAAGTTTTTTCGGCTGTTAACAATTTTTTGTATTCGGGCATCAGCACGCGAGAATTGTATCAGAAAGCTTTTGATGAACTCAAAAAGTTTCGTTCTTCGTATGCTGCACGCTATAGCCTGAAAAGAGCCTTACAAGAACTCGGGCCAGAAGGGCATCTTTTTGAGGAATGGATTGCAAAAATCTTTATCGAGCAAGGTTATCAAGGACTTACCGGAATCACGGTTCAGGGAGCAGCTGTTACGCACGAAATAGATGTTGTTGCCCTAAAAGGGGAGGAACTTATATTTTGCGAGTGTAAATTTAGAAATGATTTGGATGCCAAAATTAGCGTTACTACGCCCATGTACATCCTATCGAGAATAAAAGATGTGATGAATAATGAATACGAGTTTTTTGGTAGGAAAATGAAACCCACCAAAGGTTTTTTAGTAACCAATGCTTACCTCACCACCGATTCGATAGATTTTGCCAATCATTATGGGATTGGATTGATTTCTTGGAACTATCCCGAAGGAAAAAATATCAAAGAAATTGTCGATCATAGCGCCTTGTATCCGTTGACTTGTCTAACGAATCTTACCGAAGAGCAAGAAAAACAACTCATGGAAAAAGGAACAATTTTGGTGAAAGAGTTGGTCGAAAATCCAACAGTTTTAGATGAGTTGAAATTAGACGAAAAAATCAAAAACAATGTGTTAGAAGAAGCTCGAGAATTGATTGATGTAGAATGTTTGCGATGCGAAAATCCTACTTAAACAACTCGAACGAAGCTTGATGATCGACCCAAAAAGCATCCAAAGCAATAGATTTTTCTTTTAGAAAACGAATAATTTCTGCCCAATCACTTTCGCGGTAAATGCTTACTTGGTCTAATTTTAGTCGGATAGTCGAAATGGGTTTTCCTTCATCAGAAAAATCATTTTTTTCCCAAACCCAATCTTCTCCACAATACGAAGCAAAAACAAGCTCAAACTCTTCGAGTTGTTCCCAAATCATTTGTTGGTAAGATGGATCCGGATGCGCCACTTGCACGCTGATTTCTGCATGTCGATTGAACACATCGGTCTTAAAAAACAAGCCTTTTATACCGGTTTTGTAATTTATCCAATTGATACGTCTGCCTTCTGCATTGGGTTGCAACTTCATATACGAACCAAAAGCAGTCCAAAATTCATGTTTTATGCGTTTCGCTTCTTCTTTTGAAAACAAGGTTATTTCTATTTGGTACAAATTTAGGGTTATTTTAAGAGATTTATGATGAGAAGCTAAAGAGAAAATGGTATTTTTAATGTTTAAATAGTTAAAATGATAAAACAAATCCTATCCATCAGTTTAGGTTTTCTTACGATAATGCCTCTTTTTGCTCAAGATATAAAAGTTGTTAACTACCAACAGTTGCAAGAAGCTATTCTCGATTCGACAGAGCAGTTGACGGTGGTAAATTATTGGGCAACTTGGTGTGCGCCATGTTTGGCAGAATTGCCCTATTTTTCGGCTGTAGAAAAACAAAATGCAGACGACGTTCGGTGGGTTTTTGTGTCGCTCGATCGACCAAAACAAATCGAGCGGATGAAAGAAATTATCCGAAAAGAAAATCTAAAAGGGGAGTTTTATTTGTTGGATGACCTAAAAAATCAAAAAGTGTGGCGATCATCGATTGATGAAAATTGGTGTGGGAATATTCCGGTAACGAATTTCTATAAAAATCAAACCAAAATAATGTATCATCCTGCTGCATTTTCTCAAGAAGAATTAGCCGAAATGGTTCGGAAATTGAAGTAAGAGTTGCAATCGAAATCCTAAAAAAATAAAATCAATACCATGAAAAAAAAACATATACGAAAAGAAATCATCGATCATTTGATCGAATTGAAAAGAAATGAAATAAAAAAATTAGAAGAATCTCGTAAAATTTATGCCGAAAGTGCTGATTTAGACGAAGAGTCAAGTTTAGAATTAGACGATTTTTCTCAACAAAATCAATCAACCGATGCAGCGAGATCTTTGCAATTGAGAATCGATCAAGAAAAATATTTATTGAATCAATTCATTAATCTTCGTCCAGAATTAGTGCCCGAAATTACCGAAGGAAATGTTGTGTTTACCGATAAAGTGAACTTCGTGATAGGTTTAGCTTTTAAAGATTTTGAATGGGAAGGAAAACGATTTGTAGGAATCAGTACAAGTGCACCTATTTTCGAAGCATTGGTTGGAAAAAGAGAAGACGATACGTTGACTTTTAACGGAATTGATTATACCATCGAAGAAATTTTGTAGCCATGGTAACTGTTCATACAATCGATCTCAATTTTCAGAATAATAAAGAAGCCATTGCGACATATCTTATCGAAACCGAACAAGGTCCTGTTTTGGTCGATCCGGGACCTTATTCTACTTTTGAGACGTTGAAAGCCGGAATCGAACAATTAGGTTGGCGTGTGATTGATATAGAAAATGTATTGTTGACGCATATCCATTTTGATCATGCAGGCGCTGCTTGGAAATTTGCTGAACATGGCGCGACCATTTTCCTTAACCCGATTGGGATTCCTCATCTCAAAAATCCAGAAAAACTTTGGAATTCTGCCAAACAAATCTATCAAGAAAATATGGAACCGCTTTGGGGCGAAATGAAACCTATTGATGAAGAATTTTTGGTAGGATTGGCCGATGGACAAATTGTAGAATTTGGGAATGCCGTTTTCGAAACGATTTATACGCCCGGACACGCGGTGCACCACAATGCTTATAAGTTAGATGATGTGATTTTTACGGGAGATATTGCTGGCGTGAAAATAGAAAATGGCCCGGTTGTTCCTCCGTGTCCGCCGCCGGATATCAATATCGAATTGTGGAAAAAATCGATAGAAAAATTGAGAGAGAAAAACGCAAAAGGAATTTATCCTACCCATTATGGTTACCATGAAGATGTAGATAATTTGCTTCAGCAATTGGAAATCGAATTGGATAATTGGGCGAATTATATCAAGCCAATGTACGATGATCAGATACCTGCAGAATATATCGTTCCTGTTTTTGTAGATGCTATTCATGACTTTTATCGAAGCAAAGGATTAAGTGAAGAACAGATTCAGGTGTACGAATTTGCCAATCCAACTTGGATGTCGGTCAATGGGCTTTTACGTTATTGGAAATTAAAAGAACAAGGTAGGATATAAGAAAAATATTTCGGTAGGAATGAACAAAAGACTACCAGAAAAAGCTGACAATATTAGTCAGCTTTTTTTGATTCATATAAATATCAAACAAGAAAAACTATTTCGATAAAAATTTCATTCTTTCGATGCTTGTTGTATATTCTGCAAGCAATTGATTAAACACTTCTTCTACACTTAATATTTCATTTATCAAGGCACTTACTTGCCCGATTTCTAATTCGCCTTCGTGTAAATCACCTTCGAACATTCCTTTCTTTGCGCGTCTTTTCCCTAAAAGCTCAATCAGATCTTCTTTATTTGCACCATTTGCATAAGCATTCTGCACCTCTTGATAAAATTGATTTTTGAGTAATCTTACTGGAGCTAATTCTTTGAGTGTTAATTGAGTGTCGCCTTCTTGTGCTTTTATAATTTCATTCTTAAAGTTTTCGTGCGAAGAAGATTCATGCGTTGCAGCAAACCGAGAACCGATTTGTACACCTTCTGCACCAAGCGCAAAAGCAGCTGCAATTTGCGAACCTGTGCCTATACCTCCGGCCGCAATTACAGGGATTTCTACTTTTTCTACCACTTGCGGAATAAGACAAAGGGTAGTGGTTTCTTCTCTGCCATTATGTCCGCCAGCCTCGAATCCTTCTGCCACGACAGCATCTACTCCAGCTTCTTGTGCTTTTAGGGCAAATTTACTACTGCTCACTACATGCACCACCGTTACGCCATTTTCTTTGAGGTGAGTTGTCCACGTTTTTGGATTACCTGCAGATGTAAAAACAATTTTTACTTTTTCTTGTAAGATAATATTCATGATTTCTTCGATATCCGGATAGAGCATCGGGACGTTAACGCCAAAGGGAGAGTTTGTTGCGAGTTTACATTTTTGGATGTTTTCTCGTAAAATATCGGGGTACATGCTTCCTGCACCAAGTAATCCTAAGCCACCTTGATTAGAAACGGCAGACGCTAATCTCCAACCAGAATTCCAAATCATTCCTCCTTGTACGATAGGATATTTTATGCTAAATAATTGATTGATTTTTGTGTTCATTTTTCTTTTTTACTTGGTTAAAATTAAGTATTTTTATTCAAACTCAAAATAGAGAAACTGACGTAAAAACTGACAAGTTGACTTTGGCAAATTTTTTGATAGCTGACAGCCAAGAGTTATTAAGAATAATAGTAATTTATTGTAACGATAAAAATAAACAAACAATATGTATTGGACGTTAGAATTAGCATCTTATTTAAGTGATGCACCATGGCCAGCAACCAAAGACGAATTAATTGATTATGCCATTCGTACCGGTGCACCATTAGAGGTAGTAGAAAATTTACAGTCGATAGAAGATGAAGGAGATTCATACGAAAGTATCGAGGAAATCTGGCCAGATTATCCTACAGATGATGATTTCCTTTGGAACGAAGACGAGTATTAAAAAAACTGCAAAAAAGCCCGTAGAGGGCTTTTTTATATCCATCCAATTACTTTGTGAATAAAATCACGAAACTTTCGTGGTTTAGTGTATATTTGTCACACAATACAAACCCTAAAACGACTTACTTATAGTCGAAAAGAATTATACAATATGAGTATTATCGATAAAATTTTAGAAGTATTTCTTGGCGATAAAAACGCCAAAGACGTAAAAGAACTACAGAAATATGTGAAAGAAGCTAACGAAGTTCTTGAGTCGATGAAATCCTTATCAAATGATGAACTACGTAATAAAACAGTCGAATTTAAGGCGAAACTAAAAGAAGCAACTGCGCAATACAACGCCCAAATCGATGAGTTGAAAAAAGAAATCGAATCGATTGAAGATTTCGATGAGAAAGAAGTTCTCTACAATAAAATCGATAACATCAATAAACAAGCTTATAAAGTAGAAGAGAAAATTCTTACCGATATTTTGCCAGAAGCTTTTGCTGTGATGCGCGAAACCGGAAGAAGATTTTCAGAAAATACAGAAGTTACTGTTGCCGTAACGGATTTCGATAGACAAGTAGCTCAACGAAAAGCGAATGTTGTTATCGATGAAGAAAAAGGACAATCTATCTGGAGTAACAGCTGGGATGCCGCTGGTAGAGAAGTTACTTGGGATATGATTCACTACGATGTGCAATTTATCGGAGGTGCAGCCTTGCATCTTGGTCGAATTGCCGAAATGCAAACCGGTGAAGGTAAAACGTTGGTGGCAACTTTACCAATTTATCTAAATGCTCTTACCGGAAGAGGAGTGCATTTGGTGACCGTGAATGAATACTTGGCAAAACGTGACTCGGCTTGGATGGCTCCAATTTTCGAGTTTCATGGTCTGAGTATTGATTGTATTGATAATCATCAACCGAATTCTGCTGGTAGGAGAGAAGCTTACCAATGCGATATCGTGTATGGAACCAATAATGAGTTTGGTTTCGATTACTTACGCGACAACATGGCAGCAACGCCTGATGCTTTGGTACAACGCGAATTGAATTTTGCTATTGTCGATGAGGTGGATTCAGTTTTGATTGATGATGCACGTACGCCGCTCATTATTTCGGGACCAGTACCGCAAGGTGATCGTCATGAGTTTGATGTCCTCAAACCAAAAATCGAACGAATTTATTCGATCCAAAGAGAACAACTCAACAAAACACTTAATGAAGCCAAAGCGCTTTTCAAAGAAGGAAACTTAAAAGATGGTGGATTCAAACTTTATCAAGTATATCGTGGATTACCAAAATATAAACCTCTTATCAAATTCTTATCTCAAGATGGAGTTCGTGCTCAATTGCAGAAAACAGAAGCACATTTCATCGCTGATAATAACCGAGAAATGCACAAAGTAGATAAGCATTTGTACTTTGTGATTGATGAGAAAAATAATCAATCTGATTTAACCGATAAAGGAATCGAACTTTTATCAAAAGGTATGGAAGATGAACAGTTTTTCATCCTACCAGATGTATCGACCGAGTTAGCTAAAATAGAAAATTCGAATGGTACGAAAGAAGAGATTCTTCAACAAAAAGAAGAGTTCTTCCGTAATTTCTCAATCAAATCAGAACGCATTCACTCGTTGAGTCAATTATTGAAAGCTTATACACTTTTCGAGAAAGACGTGGAATATGTAGTGATGGACGGTGAGGTGAAAATCGTAGACGAACAAACGGGACGTATCATGGATGGTCGCCGATATTCAGACGGATTGCACCAAGCTCTTGAGGCAAAAGAGAATGTGAAAATTGAAGCTGCAACGCAGACTTTTGCAACAGTAACTTTGCAGAACTATTTCCGTATGTACAATAAATTGGGCGGAATGACCGGTACAGCAGAAACAGAAGCAGGGGAATTCTGGGAAATTTATAAATTAGATGTGGTTTCTATTCCTACCAATCGTCCGATTGCAAGACAAGATAAAAACGACTTAGTTTTCAAGACTAATCGAGAAAAATATAAAGCTGTAATTGCCGAAGTAGAAAAATTAGCTCGTGAAGAAAAACGTCCTGTATTGGTCGGAACAACCAATGTAGAGGTGTCTGAGTTATTGTCGAAAGCCCTAAAATTAAGAGGAATTCCTCACAACGTACTCAATGCAAAATTGCACAAAAAAGAAGCAGATATCGTTTCGGAAGCTGGTCGCCCAGGTGCAGTAACTATTGCAACCAATATGGCGGGACGTGGTACGGATATTAAATTAACCGAAGAGGTGAAGAACTTAGGCGGTTTAGCGATTATTGGTACAGAACGTCATGATTCTCGTCGTGTCGATCGACAATTGCGTGGTCGTGCAGGTCGTCAGGGAGATCCAGGATCGTCACAATTTTTTGTTTCCTTAGAAGATAGTTTGATGCGTCTTTTTGGTTCAGAAAGAATTGCTAAACTAATGGATAGAATGGGGCATACAGACGGAGATGTAATCGAGCATTCGGTTATTACCAAGTCTATCGAACGAGCGCAGAAAAAAGTAGAAGAAAATAACTTTGGTATTCGTAAACGATTATTAGAGTATGATGATGTGATGAACAAACAACGTGAAGTTATCTACAAACGTAGAAGAAATGCATTGTTTGGTGAGCGTTTGGGCGTTGATATTGCCAATATGATTTATGACGTATCGGCGGCAATTGTAAGAGAAAATAAAGAAGTAGAAAACTTCCAAGATTTTGAGTTGGATTTGATTAAATACTTCACCATGGAATCTCCAGTTGATGAAGCAGGATTCAAAAGCACCTCGATCAATGCGCTAACAGATCTTGTGTACGAAGCTGCTTTGGTAGATTATAAAAATAGAAAAGACTATTTGATGAATGCTGCCTATCCGGTGATTGCAAATGTGTACGAAAATCAAGGAAATATTTTCTCACGTATTCAGGTTCCATTTACCGACGGTATCCGTACCTTGACAGTTGTTGCAGACCTCAAAGAATCGTACGAATCTCACTGTAAATCATTGATTCGTGACTTCGAAAAAAATATCGTTCTAAGTATTATTGATGATAACTGGAAAGAACATTTGCGCGATGTAGATGATTTAAGAAGAACATCGCAGAATGCGGCATATGAGCAAAAAGATCCATTGGTGGTTTACAAACAAGAATCGTTCAATATCTTCCAACGAATGTTGAATAACCTCAATAAAGAAATCGTTGCATTCTTGTTCAAAGGTGAATTGCCTCAATCGCAAAATAACAACGAAGAAGATATAAAACAAGCAAAAGAGCAAGCTCCTGAGCAAGTACAAACTTCTCGTGGTGATGAACAAGAAGAAGAAACTCAAACCAATGAGAAAACTTCTCCAGAACAAGTAGATAAAGTAGGACGTAATGAACGTATCAATATTCGAAATCGTTCAACCGGTGAAATCAAAGAAGTAAAATTCAAACAAGCCGATGCGTATATACAAACAGGCGAGTGGGAAATGACAGAAAAATAGTCACTGTTCCAATCGAATGTTAATAAACTAAAATAACCATTGTATTTTTTATAATGGTTATTTTTTTAATAGTAAACATAAACTTCTAAATTATGAAAAACAAAAAATTATTGTATCTTCACGGATATCAAGGGTTTACGACTCCGGAAAAGAAAGAGTTTTTAGATAGTATTGCCGATGCACACTATCCACTTATCGATTATGATGTGGATTCTAAAACTGTTATAAAAGATTTGTTGGATCTGATCGAAAAAGAAAAAATAGAAGTGCTCAGTGGAACAAGTTTAGGCGCGTTAGTGACATATTTTTTGAGTAGAATAACGCAATTACCTTGTTTGTTATTGAATCCTGGTGTTACTCGATATGATCAAGTGAAAAGTTTCGTGCCAAAAGAATGTGAACTGAAAGAAAGTTTAGCACCAACTTATATGGTAGGTGGAAAGAAAGATGAGGTAATCCCGTACGAAGATCAGTTGGCCTTTTACGAACAACTTACCGGAAATAATGCCTATGAAAAATATTTCTTAACCGATGAAAATTTAGAACATCGCGTAACTCTTGAAGAGTTCGAGCGTTATTTTAAGCTCTTTTTTCAATGGTTGGATGAAATTGAAAATAAAAACTAAGAAAGTTTTTTCTGAATTAATTTTTGCAGTTTTGAGGTAATAATCGGAACTGCAATTATTACTAATCCTGATAGAATATACTTCGAAACCCCACCCATCGGATAACGAGTAGAAATTTTATCCGTAACAAAATTCAAAGATCGTTCTACACCATTTGCAGCAAAACCATCGTTAGAATTAATGTTTTCTATAAATCCTACAGCTTTCCCTAAAATAGAATTGTCTTGTGCGCGTTCACTTTCGCGCATTTGTCTTTGCAAATAACGTTTAGCAGCGCGTAATTCGTCAACGTTGGTAATCGCTTGTCCGGGCGTATATTTAATCCTCTTTTTCGTCTTCATCATCGTCCTCGTCTTGGTTTGTTAATGCATTCATAGAATTTAGAATCGCAATATTCGTAAAGAATAATTTTATTTTTTTGCGAAATAAAACTCCAACAAGCATAAATAGAAAATAAAGTCCTGTAACTGCTAAAAATCCTAGCCCATTATCATCAAATAAACTACCTAGGATAAATCCAATAGCAATACTGCCTAGAAGGAGCAAGAAAAGTCCAAAAACAGCCATAATGAGCGCATAAACTGCAGAAGCAACCATGTGACTTGTAGAGTCTACAATCTCATATTTTGTTAAAGTAATTCGATGATTAATATAGGTTTTTAGATCTTTAAACATAAAAATTTTTTAAAGGACCAAACAAAGTTAGTTAAAAATTAAAAGTTAGAAAAAAATGTAGGATTAAACTCCTACATTTTTTTGAAACTCATCTTGAGCATCTTCTAATTTATCTTTAGCATCTTTTTTGGCGTGTTTTGCTTTCGCAATTAACTCGTCTTTTTGTTCTGCTAATTTATTTTTTACTTCTTCTAATTTAGCTTCTAATTCTTTTTTGCTTTTTTTCGCCTTATCAGAAAAATCATTGGCATATTTATCCAATTCTTTTTTAATTTTTTCTGCCTCTTTTTTTAGTTTTTTGCGTGATTCTTCACCAGACTCTGGTGCATACAATAAACCTACTACAGCTCCAATTGCTGTTCCGATTGCTAAACCTGCTAATAATTTTGTAGCGTTGCTCATTTTACTCATAATAAAGTTTTTTTTGAAATTAAACGTTTGTAATTTTACATCATGATATGGTTCAAAAACGATGCCATATCAATACCTTGTTGTTAAAAAATTATTAAAATGAGAATTATTTCAGAAAAAGCACAGCAAATGCCTGCTTCACCGATTCGTAAGCTCGTTCCTTACGCAGATAAAGCCAAAAGTGATGGTAAAAAAGTATATCATTTGAACATTGGTCAACCCGACATTGATTCGCCAAAAGCTGCTTTAGAGGGTTTGAAAAATTTCAAGGAAACGATTATTTCTTATACGCATTCCGAAGGAACTTTGGCTTATCGCGAAGCCTTAACCAATTATTTTGCTAATCGAAATATTCATTTACAACCCGAAAACTTTATTGCAACTTTAGGTGGTTCTGAAGCTTTATTGATGCTTTTTACAATTATTTGCAATCCGAATGATGAAATCATCATACCAGAACCTTTCTATGCGAACTATAACGGATTTACGTGTAATAATGATGTGAAGATTGTGCCGGTTGTTTCTACCATCGATAATGGATTTGCCTTGCCTTCGATCGAAGAATTTGCAAATAAAATTACCGATAAAACTCGTGCAATTTTAATTTGTAATCCAGGAAATCCTACCGGATATGTGTACAGCAAAGAAGAATTGACTCAATTAAAAGATTTGGTGCTGAAACATGATTTGTATTTGATTGCTGATGAAGTGTATGCTGAATATTTGTACACGGAAGAAGAGTTTACTTCGATATTATCTTTTGAGGATTTAAAAGAAAATGCGATTGTAATCGATTCAGAATCAAAACGTTTTAGTTTATGTGGTGCAAGAAGTGGTGCGTTGATTTCTAGAAATGAAACTTTTCTCAACGCGGCCATGAAATTTGCTCAAGCAAGATTAAGTCCGTGCGAAATTTCACAATACATTGCAACACAAGCCCATAAGAATCATGGAACTTATTTCGAGGATTGTCGAGAAGAATATGTAAAACGTCGAGACATCATGGTCAATGGCCTCAATGAAATCCCTGGTGTGGTTTGTCCAACCCCAAAAGGTGCTTTTTACTGTGTGGCTCAATTGCCGGTTGATAATGCCGAAAAATTTGCGATTTGGTTGTTAGAAGAGTTTCAAGACAATCAAGAAACCGTTATGGTAGCGCCTGCTGCAGGATTTTATAGCACACCAAATTCGGGCATGCAAGAAGTTCGTTTGGCTTATGTCTTGAATGAAAATGATCTGAAACGTTCGGTAGAATTAATGAAATTAGCACTCGAAAGTTATCCAGGAACCAAAAGATAAAACATGGAAATCAAAGAAAATTTCTCCCTAAAAAATTACAACACTTTTTGTTTATCGGCTAATGCACGTTATTTTGTCGAAGCGAATTCTTTAGAAGATTTACAATTTGCTTTGGATTTTGCCAAAGAAAAATCGTTGCAGTTGTTGTTTTTGGGCGGAGGAAGTAATGTTCTTTTTGTGGATGATTTTGATGGATTGGTAATAAAACTAAATCTGAAAGGAATTTCTATTGTTCGTGAAACCGATGATTTGGTTTGGATAAAAGCAATGGCTGGTGAACATTGGCATCAATTTGTGCTTTCGACCATAGAACAAGGATTCGGAGGTTTAGAAAATTTATCGCTGATTCCGGGAAATGTTGGGACTGCGCCAATGCAAAATATCGGTGCTTACGGAGTCGAAATTAAAGATACTTTGGTCGAAGTTGAAGTGATGAAAATTGTTGATAAATCGCTGCATACTTTTAGTAATGAAGCTTGCCAATTTGGATACCGAGAATCGATTTTCAAGAATAAAGAAAAAGGAAATTTTGTTTTGATGAGCGCAACTTTTCAGTTGACCAAAAGAAATCATCAATTAAAAACTTCGTACGGAGCTATTCAACAAGAATTAACTTTAGAAGGAATTTCTACTCCAACGATAAAAGACATCAGTTCGGCGGTTATCAAAATAAGACAAAGTAAATTACCCGATCCTAATGAGATTCCGAACTCTGGAAGTTTCTTTAAAAATCCGTCGGTTTCAATCGAAAAGTATAAGGAATTACAAGCTTCTTTTCCGGAAATTGTTGCATATCCCAATGCAGATGGAAGCATGAAATTAGCCGCAGGTTGGTTGATAGAAAAAGCAGGTTGGAAAGGTAAACGTTTTGATGATGCAGGGGTACACGCCAAACAAGCGTTGGTTTTGGTGAATTATGGCCATGCAACAGGAAAAGATATTTATACCCTTTCGGAAAAAATAATGAAGGATATCGAGGCAAAATATGGAGTTCGAATAGAACGAGAAGTCAATGTTATTGGCTTTGATGAAAATGCTCGATAATCCGAAAAATTTCTTTTGCTCCATCAGTTAGAGCAGCAGGTCCGGGCTGTAGAATCAGCTCGGATTTTATTTCGTATAAATGTTCGTTTTTCACAGCACTTATCTGATCAAAACCATTTCTTTTTTTCACTTCTTCGGGCTTAAACATTTTTCCGCACCACGATCCGATAAGAATATCTGGATTTTTTTCAACCACTTCTTCATGAAGTAAAATTCGATTTTTGGCCAATTTTTCCATTTTCTTTTCCGGAAAAGAGATTTCTCCTCCCAAAAGTTCTATCAGCTCTTGTACCCACGTGCTGGCAGCCATAATAGGATCATACCATTCTTCGAAAAATACGGTTGGTTTTTTATGGTATTGATTCGCTCGATTATGCAAATCTTCTAATTGTTTTTGATACGTATCGATAAGTTTTTGTCCGGTTGCGTGTTCTCCTATCAAACCAAAAAACTGTTGAATGTATCCAAAAATTCCCTCTAAAGTATGATGGTTGAAGATATGAACCGGATAGCCTTTTTCGATTAAAGCTTTGGCAATCGGAGCTTGTAAATCAGAATACCCCACAATGAGATCAGGTTGTAATTGATCAATCTCATCATATTTTGCATCAAGAAATGTGCAGACTTTGGGTTTCTCTTTTCGCGCTTGTGGCGGTCGATACGTAAAACCGCTAATCCCTACTAAACGATCTTGTAAGCCGGCTGCATACAAAAGTTCTGTTCCTTCTTCTGTGAGACAAATGATTCGTTGTGGTTTTTGGATAAAAAGCATCTTGTTTTTAGTTGTTTCTTACGAAGATAAACAAAAGCGCTAAACTTTATGATTCTTGTTAGCAAGAAAGCAAATAGAATTTGGTATTTTCGCAACGATAATGCGTAAATAAGTATGAATTGGCGTAAACTTCTATTTCCTTTTTCTGGTTTATATTGGTTAGGAAGCAGTCTTCGGAATGTTTTTTACAATGTTGGTTTTCTGAAACAAACTCAGTTCGATTTACCCATTATTAATGTGGGGAATCTCAGCGTGGGTGGAACAGGAAAATCGCCTCATGTCATGTATTTGATCGATTTACTAAAAAACAATTACAAAGTTTGTACCCTTAGTAGAGGCTATGGACGAAAATCGAGAGGTTTCAAGTTTGCCAATTACGAATCGAAAGTGTATGATATTGGTGATGAACCGATGCAGTTTTTTCGTCGATTCAAAAATAAAATTATTGTTACAGTTTGTGAAGATCGAGTGGCTGGAGTACAAAAAATAATCCGTGATTTTTATCCAGATTTGGTGCTCTTAGATGATGCGTATCAGCACAGAAGTATCAAACCAGGTTTCAATATATTGTTAACGGATTATCAACATCCTTATAGTAAAGATTACCTTTTACCAGCCGGAAATTTACGAGAAAGTAGAGCAGGAGCTCAACGCGCTGATGTGATTATCGTAACCAAATGTCCAGAAAATCTTACCGAGAAAAACGTACAACAATTACGGGTAAGTCTGAAAGTGAAACCGAAACAAGAGTTGTTTTTTTCGAGGATAGAATATGCAACAAAGGTTATTGGTTCTCATGGTGAAATTCCGATGAGCAATTGGTTGAATTATAATGCTGTTGTGGTTACGGGGATTGCGAATGCGCAAAATTTCATTGCTTTTTGTGAGAAAAATTTTAGAGCCGTTTTGCATTTAGAATTTCCCGATCATCATAACTTTAGTAATTCTGAAATAGAATATATCCGTAAAAGATATCAAAATACAGAAGGTGAACGAATTTTGCTCACCACCGAAAAAGATTATATGCGCTTGATGGAGGAAGAGTCGTTGAAGAACGATTTGTATTATCTGCCAATAAGTGTAACTTTAAACGATGAAGAGAAATTTAATGAATTAATTTTAAACTATGTTAGAGAGAATCAAAAACGCAGTTGAGTATATAAAAAAGCAACTACCAGAACAACCCGAATTTGTGGTGGTTTTGGGATCGGGTTTAGGAAAATTAGAAGATGAAATTCAAGATCCGATTGTTATTCCTTATCAAGAAATTCCGAATTTTCCGCAAGTAACCGTAGAAGGTCACAAAGGACATTTAGTATACGGGAGAATAGCAGGGAAAAAAGTATTGATGATGGCCGGTCGTTTTCATTATTACGAAGGTTACTCGATGGAAGAAGTTACTTTCCCGATGCGAGTTTTCAAAGGTTTAGGAATTGATAAAGTTATTTTGTCGAATGCTTCGGGAGGAGTGAATCCAAGTTTCCAAGTAGGGGATGTAATGATCCTAAAAGATCATATCAATATGATGCCAGAACATCCTTTGCGCGGAAAAAATATCGATGAGTTAGGACCTCGTTTCGTGGATATGTCTAAACCCTACGATTTAGATTTTATTTCGATTGCCGAAGAAGTAGCAAAAGAGAAAAACTTAACTATACAACAAGGGGTTTATGTAGGATTACAAGGACCAACATTCGAAACACCAGCTGAGTACGGAATGGTGCGTTATATTGGTGGAGATGCTGTTGGGATGAGTACTGTGCCAGAAGTTATCGTGGCCAAACATATGAATATGCGTGTGTTTTGTGTTTCGGTGATTACCGATTTAGGAGGACCAGAAATCGCCTTCCCTGTGTCGCACGAAGAAGTATTGAATGCCGCTAATACCGCTATGCCAAACGTGATTCAGTTAGTGAAAGGTGTTTTGGCAAAAGGCTAATTTCTTATAAAAAGTAAAGGAATTTTATCCTTTATAGAAAATAAAAAAGCAATCCATTTTGGATTGCTTTTTTTATGTGTATGTTTTGGTAGGATGAAAAACATCCTACCAAAATTTATTATCCTCCAAGATTCGAGTTCTGAACCATTTTCATGATTTCGTCACGAGTTTTTCCTACATAAGAACCTTCTTCTACAATCGGATACAATTGATCGTACGTTCTTACTTTGGTTTTATCAATACGTAAATTGACAAATGTTCTATCAAAATCACGATGAGATTTTACTCCCGTAGCAGAAATCAACTCAGATAAGTTGTGCATCGTTTTCTTATGGAAATTGTACATACGTGTCGCTTTGTCTTCGACATCGAGTCCTTTCATCAACTCACGATCTTGCGTAGCAACTCCTACCGGACAAGTGTTCGTGTTACATTGTAAAGCCTGAATACATCCTACCGCCATCATCATCGCACGTGCAGAATAACATAAATCTGCTCCAATTGCCATGACACGCGCCATATGGAAAGAAGAAATAATTTTTCCGGCAGCGATAACTTTAATATCTTTTTTCAAGTCGTAACCACGTAGCGTATCAATTGCGAAAGCTAAACCATCTAAAAGAGGTGTACCCAACGAGTTAGAAAATTCTACAGGCGCAGCTCCAGTTCCACCTTCACCACCATCAATAACAATATAATCTGGTTTGATTCCGGTAGAAATCATGGCTTCACAAATTTCAAGGAATTCGCGTTTAACTCCGATACATAATTTAAATCCGACTGGTTTACCTCCCGATAAATCTCGTAACTCTTTTACGAAATGCATCATCCCTTCGGCATCGCTAAAAGCTGAATGTGATGGAGGTGAATCTACCGTAGTATATGGTTCTACAGCACGAATTGCAGCAATCTCTGGTGTATTTTTATTTGCAGGAAGGATTCCTCCGTGTCCTGGTTTTGCACCTTGAGAAAGTTTTAGTTCGATCATCTTTACATTCGGTAAAGTTGCTCTTTCTACATATTTATCAGGATCGAAACCACCATCGGCAGCACGACATCCGAAATAACCTGTACCAATTTGCCAAATCAAATCTCCACCTGGATTTAGGTGATAAGGTGAAATTCCTCCTTCTCCGGTGTTGTGTGCAAAGTTTCCTAATTTAGCTCCTTTGTTCATCGCCAATACAGCATTTTCACTCAACGATCCAAAACTCATTGCCGAAATATTGAGCAACGAAGAAAGGTAAGGTTGTTTACAATCTGGTCCACCAATTTTCACGCGCGGATCATCTGCATGTTTTATTTTTCCGGCATACATAGAATGGTTGAGCCACTCGTAACCTGGCGCATAAACATCTTCTTGCGTCCCAAAAGGAACAGTGTCGATAACATTTTTTGCACGACGGTAAACCATGCTTCGCATCAAGCGGTTGATTGGTTTTCCTTCGGTGTCGGTTTCGACAAAATATTGCATAATTTCGGGTCGGATACTTTCTAATAAATATCGACCATGACCTATGATCGGAAAATTCCTTCTAATGGCATGTTTCTTCTGTGTGATGTCTACAAGCCCCAACAAAATGAGCGGAAGAAAGAAAATTAAAAACCAAAGAACTCCTTTCCAATAAAAAGAAATAACTCCAATGGCGACTAAGACTGCAATGGAAGCTATGATGAATAGCTGTCTGACTTTCATAAAATCAAAATTTTTTTAAGCATTATTTTAAGCGATTCAAATATATTCAAAAAAAGCAGAGTAAAATTATTTATTTGAAGATATTGATGATTATTTTTTACCTATTTGCAAGCATACTACTTGTTCTTTTTTTTAATTATACTAAAACTCAACAAGTTTTGATGTAAAATTTATATAAAATTAAAAAAACAGCTATTAATATTTGATTTTTTCAAATGATTTAACATAAAAAATGAATTTTACTTTTCTTTATAAACACGTGTCAAATCCAATAATTTTATCGGACTCATGCGTAAATTTTTTACCTTTTTATTGGTAAAAAGGGCTGTTTGATCATAAAACAACGGAACAATAGGAGCTTGCTGCATCATTATATGGTCTAATTGCTCGTAAATTTCTGCTCTTTTATCGGCATTGTTTTCTAAAAATGATTGACGATAAAGTTGATCAAATTCAGTTGAACGAAAGTGCGAATAATTCGGACCTTCGGGAGCAAAGTTCTGGCTATAAAATAAGGATAGGAAATTTTCTGCATCTGGATAATCGGCTCCCCAATTGGCACGGAAAAAGGCAAATTTACCGGTCGATTTTCCTTCTCGCATCGTGGGACCAGGAACGACATTTACTTTTATTTTTAGTCCGATTTTGGCCATTTCTGCTGCAAAATAATCGCACACATCTACATATTCTTGCACAGTTGTCAATTCTATCGCTGCAGCATTCGGGTGTTCTTTTCGGTAAGAATCAATCAGGTTTTTCGCTTTTTTAGGATCATAATGATAACCATTTTTCGCGCTATAACCTGGTAATCCTTTCGGGATAAAACCGCCATCGGCCGCAAATCCTTGTCCTTTCATCAGATAGCGAATAATTTTTTGTTTATCAATACCATAATTCATTGCTTGTCGCAAACGCTGATCTATTTCTTTTCCATCATCCAAATAAAAACTAAAATATACTGTACTTAGGTAAGGTTCTTTGAAGAGTTGGATTTGATGATTATATTTTGGATTTAATTCGCCATTCGCACTCAAAATTTCGTCTTTATAAGAAGGATCTAAATCGGCCATCATATCCAAATTTCCTTTAATCAATTCTAAAAATTCTGAATTCTTTTCGGGTAAAAACGTAATGTTTACAGCTTCAAGATATGGTAAACGTTGATTTTTTTCATCAAACTCGAAATAAGTCGGATTTTTTCTCAAAACCATTTTCACATTATCCACCCAAATCTTAAACTGAAATGGTCCAGTACCAATTGGGTTTTGCGCAAAACTTTTCCCACCATCAGCAAATAATTCCTTAGGTACAACCGAAGCATATTTCATGCTTATCAGCCCTAAAAAAGGGGGAAAGGCTTCTTTTAATTGGATTTGAAAAACTGAGTCATTCAAGGCTTTATAAGTATCAATATTATTCATAATCCAGCCACCCGAGCCGTTGTTTTTAGGGTCTTTTAGGCGATCGAAACTAAAAGTGAAATCGCTTGCAAGAACGGTACGCGTAGAATCTTTACCGAATGCAGGATGATGATGAAAAATAACATCATTTCGAAGTAAAAATGTATATGTTTTACCATCTTCGGAAATCGTCCAACTTTTGGCAATATCCGGCTGAATACTCAAATCATAATCAATTTTCACCAAGCTGTTATATAATAAATTACAAGCCCAATTATTGGCTTGAGTTCTTGCTTGTATCGGGTCGAGCGAAGAGATATTATCGTATCGATTGAGCCTGAAAATCTTCGAATCATCAACTTTGTTTTCAGACGTACAACTACTGAGCAATGCTAAAAAGATGATTGCCAGGCAGTATTTGTATCTTTGCCAAATTGTTTTTGTTATCAAATTAATTAAAATTTGGGGCTAATTTACTAAATTTGCAGCATGAATCAAGATACGAGAACCGTTGCTTTCCATACTTTGGGTTGTAAACTGAATTTTTCTGAAACTTCTACGATTGCAAGAAATTTGCAAGAAAGTGGTTATCAGAAAGTTGAGTTTCATCAGCCTGCAAATGTCTATGTCATCAATACTTGTTCGGTGACGGCCAATGCCGATAAAGAATGTAGAACGATTGTGAAAAATGCCCTCAAGGCAAATCCCGACGGATTTGTGGTAGTGGTAGGATGTTATGCACAATTGAAACCCGAAGAAATTGCTTCGATGGAAGGAGTTGATTTGGTGTTGGGTGCGTCCGAAAAATTCAATATTGCACAATATCTTGATGATTTAGAAAAACAAGATGAAACTATAATCCATTCTTGCGAAATAGACGAGGCCGATTTCTATGTAGGATCGTATTCTATCGGGGATCGAACGCGTGCTTTTCTAAAAGTTCAAGATGGATGTGATTATAAATGTACTTATTGTACCATTCCATTAGCGCGCGGAATTTCTCGGTCGGATGAATTGCAAAATGTCCTGAAAAATGCACGAGAAATTGCCGATCAAGATATCAAAGAAATTGTGCTTACGGGCGTGAATATCGGTGATTATGGAAAAGGAGAATTCGGCAATAAAAAGCATGAACATACATTCTTAGAATTGGTAGAAGCTTTGGATGAGGTGGAAAATATCGAGCGAATTCGTATTTCATCAATCGAACCAAATCTTTTAAAAAACGAAACGATTTCTTTTGTGGCACAAAGCAAACGATTCGTTCCGCATTTCCATATTCCATTGCAATCTGGTTCGGATGTTCTCCTTAAAAAAATGAAACGCCGTTACTTGACAGCTTTGTACAAAGATCGAGTAGAAAACATTAGAAAAGTAATGCCACATGCTTGTATTGGGGTGGATGTAATTGTTGGTTTCCCTGGCGAAACAGAAGAATTGTTTATGGAAACATATCAGTTTTTGCAAGAATTACCAATTTCTTACTTGCATGTTTTTACCTATTCTGAGCGAGATAATACAGAAGCAATTGATTTCGAAGGAGTGGTTCCGCAACATATACGAAAAGAGCGTAACAAACGTTTACGAATTTTGTCAGAAAAAAAACGATTAGCTTTTTATCAAAGTCAATTAGGAACAACCCAAAAAGTCTTGTGGGAACATGAAAATAAAGGTGGGAAAATGTACGGTTTTACAGAAAATTATGTAAAGGTTGAAGCTGATTATCAAGAAGAAAGCGTTAATCAAATTCAGGAAGTAGAACTCGGGATGTTGAATGCGCAAGGAGTTGTCGAAGTGAAAATAAAATTACCAATAGAACTATAACACTATAATAAAACTGTGAAACAAATGAAAAATGTATTGAAAAAAGTAAGTCTTTTAACCTTCGGTTTTTTGGCATTTCAGCAAGCTGATGCGCAAATTTCGTACGGGATAAAAGCCGGTGGTGCCGCTTCGAACACGACAATCATTCATGGAATTTCCGATACGCGTTTTGGGTTTACCGGAGGTGGATTTGTAGAGATTCCGCTAACGTACAAAAATAATCTACACTATTTGCAGGTTGAAGTTTTGTATGCCAACGAAGGTGAATATTCTAAATATTCCGATAATGGCGAAAAGTACAAAGCTTTCCTCAATTATATCAATATTCCGATTATGTATAAATATTATTTTGATGATCAGGATAGCGATTTTTTCGTTGAGGCAGGTCCACAAGTAGGATTTTTAGTGTCTAAAAATTTAGATGAAAAAGGTCCAGAAATTGTATCAGGAACAGAAAACACTCTCGATTTAGCCATAAATCTTGGGGTAGGATATTCGTACTTACGAAAATATGAAGTGAATTTACGTTACGGTTATGGACTTACCGATAGTTACAAAACCTTTGGTGATAGCGGAAGTGGCGTTAATCGTTCTTCGTTATTTTCATTGCAATTGGCTTATAAATTCTAAGAATAGGAAGTTGAAAATTATTGTTCTCGAAAATTTATAACTCGAGAATATGAAATATAAAAATCTGACTTCGGTCGGATTTTTTCGTTTATACTATTCAAAATAATCGTATCTTAGTCATAATCTTAGTAAAACAAAATAGAATGAAAAAGTTAACCTATTTACTGATCGGAATGTGTTTTTTGACATTGATGAGTTGCGGGGTAGTGCAAGTAAATACCGATTACGATAAAACCACGAATTTCACTCAATATAAAACCTATGGTTTTCACCAAAAAGGATTTGATAAATTGCCATTAAACGATTTGGATAAACGTAGAATTACTGCGGCTATCGATCAAGAAATGGCAGCTAAAGGTTTCCAAAAAGTAAACGATAATCCAGAATTAGTGGTCAATATACTGGCAAGTTCTAAAGAACAAATTACAGTGGATAACGATTGGTACGGCTACGGCTATGGTTGGGGACCTTATTGGGGTGGACCAGCGTCGCGCGTTTCTCAATATACCGCAGGGACAATTATTATAGATATTATCGATTATAATCGTAATATTTTGGTGTGGCAAGGAGTAGGTTCAGGGTTGAATGTTTCGAATATTTCTGCAAAATCAGAACGGATTCCACAAGCCGTAAACGAAATTCTTAAAAGTTTCCCTCCCGGACAAAAAAAATAACATGAATCATTGGTTACAAAAAGGAATAGTATGCGTTTGCATACTATTTTTTTATCCGTTAATTGCCCAAAATAGTGTAGAAGGATATGTGTATGATGAAGCACAACAACCTATCGAAAATGTACAAGTTTTGGTTAATAGTTCGAGTCGAGCAACTAAAACGGATGATAAAGGTTTTTTTAGGATCGATTTTCCAAATGGTCAACATAATCTTGTTTTTCGTCATGATTATTTTCAAACCAAAATTCTCAATCTACAATCCAATCAAACTTCGATGCTAAAAGTTGTGATGGATGAAAATATTATCGAATTAGAAACAGCCGAAATCCAAACCATGAGCCCGAAAGATTGGGAGTATTATTACACCATTTTTCAAGAAAATTTCTTGGGTTTGGACGAAGCTGCAAAAAAATGTAAAATAAAAAATCCTAAGGTTTTACGGTTTCATTTCGATGAGAAACAACGCATTCTTACTGCTCGCGCCCAGGATGCATTAGTGGTAGAAAATGCATATTTAGGGTATGAGGTTGAGTATGATTTACAAGAGTTTTCTATCGATTACAAACAACAATACTTAATGGTTTTGGGTTCGAGTTTTTTCAAAGAATTAGAAGGAAACAAAGCTAGAAAAAAGCAATGGCAAAAGAATAGAGAAAAAGCTTATGCAGGCAGTTTGACACATTTTTTGAGTTCGCTTTATCATCAACAATTAGAAGAAAATGGTTTTGATGTCAAACGATATATTCGGAAAGAGAATCCGGCCTATGCTATGGCAATCGAGAAAATGAAAATGGGTGAAAAAGGAGTGGTTATCCCTAGCAAAGAAATTGCTTTTCTCATCAATCAAAAAGTCCCGTATGATTCGTTAATCGTTCGGAATAATTCCTCAGTTTTTTTAGATTTTGATGGATTGTATTCTTTCGAATATCAAAAAGAAAAAGAAGATTTAGCGTATGTGAGTTATGTGAAAAGAGGAAAATATGTCGGCAATCAAGTGTCGATTATTCGGCTGAAAAAACCAGTAGAAATTACCAAAGAAGGTTTTTATATCGAAGCAGGAGATATAATTTTGGAGCAATATCTTACGTGGGAAAAGTTTGCGCATTTGCTACCGGTAGATTATGCCATCAAAAAAGAGGATTGATCCTTCAATCCTCTTTTTTGATATGATTTTTTTATAAGTTATTCATTTGTTTGCTTCTTATTGCTCACAAGCGAGAAAATAATTGATCCTACCAAAACAACTCCGATAATGCCTAAAGAAACCAAAGAATCGAAATGATAGAAAGGCATGATGAGCATTTTAACTCCGATAAAGGTTAGAATAATCGCTAATCCAAAGTGAAGTTTATTGAATTTGTCCATCGAATTTGCTAAGAGGAAATACATTGAGCGAAGTCCTAAAATCGCAAAAATATTCGAGGTGTAAAGGATAAAAGGGTCGTTGGGTGCAACAGCAAAAATTGCCGGAATACTATCTACTGCAAAAACCAAATCGGTAATTTCAATCACCATCAAGGCGACAAAAAGTGGCGTTGCCATACGAACTCCATTCTGGATGGTGAAAAACTTACCGCCGTCGATTTCGTTGGTTACTTTGAAAAATTTATGCACAAGACGAACGCCCCAATTCTTACTCAAATCTTGGTTTTCATTTTCATGATCAGACGACCAAGATTTTACTCCGGCAACAATCAAAAAGAAACCAAAAAAAGTAAGGATAAGGTTAACTTCTCGGGTTTTACCGAACATTGGGATATTGACGTAGGTATGTTTGATGACTTCTACCCCTGCAAAAATAAATATTGCACGGAAAAATAAAGCACCTAAAATTCCCCAAAATAACACTTCGTGTTGGTACTGTTTCGGAATTTTGAAAAAGGTAAAAACCAAAACAAAAACAAAGAGATTATCGACAGAAAGTGCTTTTTCTATCCAATAAGCCGCCTGGTATTGGGAGAATTTTTCAATGGCAAAAGCATGTCCATCATCAGCCCGAAAAACAAAATATATGATGGCACTAAAGATCATCGAAAGAGCGATCCATAAGATGGTCCAATTGAGGGCTTCTTTGTTGCTAATTTCATGAGGATTCTTATTAAAAACTCCTAAATCGAGCAGAAGCATAATAATCACCGTGATTCCGAAACCAATTATCAATCCCGGATGGTTGAACATATTGTCTTGTACGACACTAAAAATATTCATTTCAATATTAATTTTTTTGTCATGCAATTTTACGGTATTTTTAGCACTTAAAACTGCAAAGTGTGGTTAAGTTTTAGAACTATATAATATTCTATTAAGATATGAAGAAACTCATGATCCTCAGCATTACAGCTTTATTTTTTTCAACATCGGTTAATGCTCAACGTAAACATCCTTTGTATATGGATACAATACAACTGAAATGGGTGAATGATACGTATGATAAAATGAGCATGGATGAGCGAGTAGGGCAACTTTTTATGGTGGCAGCTTACTCGAATAAAGATGCTGAACATGAAGCGGAAATCGAACAATTGGTGCGTGATGAAAAAATTGGTGGTTTGATTTTTATGCAAGATCAAGCGGTTCGTCAAATCGAATTAACAAACCGATTTCAGAAAGCGTCGAAAATTCCTTTGCTTATTGGGATGGATGCTGAATGGGGCTTGGCTCAACGATTGAAAGACGTGAAAAGGTTTCCGTGGAATATCACTTTAGGTGCTTTGCGCAGAAATATTTTGGTGTATAATGTCGGGAAAAGTATTGCAGACCAAGCTAACCGAATGGGCGTGAAATTTGATTTTGCTCCTTCAGTCGATGTAAACGTGAATCCGAACAATCCCATTATTGGGAACCGTTCTTTTGGTTCGAATCCCGAAAATGTTTGGTTAAAGGGCGAGTCTTTGATGCGTGGTTTACAGAAAAATAATGTTCTTTCATCGGCCAAACATTTCCCAGGGCATGGTGATACCGATCAAGATTCGCACAAAACTTTGCCGGTTATTCATGCCAATAAAGAGGATTTAGAGAAATATCATATCCAACCTTTTGTCAAAATGATTCAAAGTTCGGTGCCGAGTATTATGGTTTCTCATCTCGATGTTCCTGCTCTTGATGATTCGGGAACACCGGCTACGTTGTCGAAAAAAATTATTACCGATTATCTCAAAGAAACCCTAAATTTTAGAGGAATCATTATTACCGACGCCCTCAATATGGATGGGATAACAAAAGGACGTTCGGCAGGGGAAATCGATTATTTAGCTTTTTTAGCAGGTAATGATATTTTGTTGTTTTCTCAGAAAGTGAAAGATGGAAAGGCAAAAATTATCGAAGGTTTAACCAATGGAAGTATTCCACAAGCTCGCTTAGAAGAAAGTGTGAAAAAAATTCTTTTGGCAAAATATAAAGTTGGTTTAACGACTTTCGTGCCGATTGATACCGCAAATGTTTTAGCGGATCTTAATAAAAAAGAATTTGCAGATTTAACCAAAAACATTTTCGAAGAAGCAACAACCTTGCTCAAAAATGAAGGCGATGTGTTGCCAATCGATGCGAAAAAACAATCGAAAATTGCGTTTGTGCCTTTAGAAAGAAACGATTATCAACAATTCTATCAAAGTCTAAATTCTTTTGCGAAAGTGGATTTGGTAGAAGTGAAAAGTGCAAAAGAATTAAACAAACTAAAAAAATACGATCAAGTAATTATTGGAGCTTTCATGTCAGATGAAAATGTTTATCAGCCTTATACTTTATCCAAAACATCAAAAGATATCCTATCGAAATTACCTGCCAACAAAAAATATTTCTTTTCATTATTTACAAGTCCTTATGGACTGAGGGATTTGGATGTCAGCAAAATCGATGCGCTTTTGGTACAATATCAAAATACTACCGATGCACAAGAAGCTTCTGCAAAAGCTATTTTCGGGAAAATTGTGCCGAATGGTGTGCTTCCAGTAGATGTTAATTCTCAGTGGAAAGAAGGAGATGGCATTCTGCAATTGGATTTAGCCGAATTAGATTAATGTATTTTTAGTGATAAAAACTTCACAACTTGGTAAAGAGAAAAAGAGGAGAAAATAGTACATTTGGAATATGAAAATAGGAATTGTATGTTACCCAACCTACGGGGGAAGTGGAATTGTTGCCACAGAATTGGGGATGGATTTAGCAGAGAAAGGACACGAAGTTCATTTTTTTAGTCTTAATGTTCCTGCTCGATTAAATATCAAATTACCCAATATCTTTTTTCATCGAATCCATGTGGAGACCTATCCGTTATTTCAATACCAACCGTATGATTTGGCTTTGAGTACTATTTTATACGAAAAAGTTTTGCAATATCAGATCGACTTGGTGCATGTACATTATGCAATTCCGCACGCTTACGCAGCCTATTTTACCAAACAAATGCTGAAAAGTAAAGGATATAAATTACCTATTATTACCACTTTGCACGGTACTGATATTACGTTGGTTGGGAAACATCCGGTGTACAAAACTGCGGTTGAATTCTCGATTAATGAATCGGATATTGTGACTTCGGTTTCAGAAAGTTTAAAACAAGAAACCTTGGCTGCTTTTGATATTACAAATCAAATAAAAGTTGTCCCTAATTTTATTGATAATGAACAATATTTACCCGAGAAATGTGTGTGTTGTCGAGATCATTTTGCCGAACCAAATGAGAAAATAATACTTCATGTATCCAACCTTAGAAAAGTAAAAAGAATCCAAGATGTGATTGATACTTTTTATTTGGTACAACAAAAAATTCCTGCAAAACTTATTGTCGCCGGTGAAGGACCAGAATGGGAGTTGGCCGATTCGATGATTCAGGATTATGGGATAGAAGATAAGGTGAAAAGTTTGGGCATGGTAAGTGATCTTGCCGATGTGTTGAAGGCAGCGGATTTGTTTTTGTTACCCTCTGAGCAAGAGAGTTTCGGCTTGGCAGCTTTGGAAGCAATGGCAGCAAGTGTGCCTGTGATTTCGTCGAATGCTGGCGGAATTCCAGAAGTGAATATTGATGGAGTAACAGGTTTCGTTTGTCCGATTGGCGATGTAGAACAAATGGCCGAAAAAGCAATTTATCTTTTGTCGAATGATAAAGAGTTGTTGAAATTTAGCCTTGCTGCAAAAGAGCAAGCACTCGCTTTTGATAAGAAAGCGATATTGCCACAATACGAACAAATTTATTTTGAAGCTTTAGAAAAAGCCAAATCGTAATTTGATTTTTTGTCTCAAATGTTATAAATATAAGCGTCTGAGTTATAAAAATAAAAGTCCGATAAACTTGTTTATCGGACTTTTATTATATTAAAGGATGTATTTTTTTGTATTCTTGATTTGATATTAAATCGTTTCTTTTTCGAAAATCAAATCCAAACCATCAGCTACCAAATGTTTCGTTTTAGGATGATTGCGCTGATACTTTTCTAAATAAGAAGTCGCAAAACTCAATAATTCTTCATCACCTTGTAGATGCGCCAACTCAGTAATTTCTACCATTAATAACCAATCATTTTCATGATGATCATTAATCTCTTGTGCGATGTTATGCAAATCTATTTTTTCGGTAGGATGCTTTCTGTAATCGCGTACTTGCTGATAAAGATGCTCCAAAGCCAAACGTTTTTCATTCTTTTTCGCTTTGATGGTTTTACTGCTCGGTACATGAGAAACTAAATCAAAACTTTCATAATCTGCAGGTCCAGAATAAGCAGAAACTATCTCTTTCCCGATCGCCATGTCGTAGGTTCCCCATTCGGGTCTGAAAAGAATTTGATCTTTGTAACGAACCGTACAATTCTTAAAAGAAATCAAGATTATTTTCCCCATCACATCGCGTCTTCCGGTAATAATTTCACCTTCGATCAGAAGTCCACCTTCAAACTCCAGATGCGTTGTTTTTCCTTCGTACAAATCATAAGCTGCCAAATCTTTCGGACTCATATCTTCAATCGCTAAATTGATGCCTTTCAGCTTTCCTACGGCAGACCCAAAACCGTCTTTATGGTAAGAAGTTCCGTGGTTTATCAATTCTTTATTTCGGTAGGATAGAGCTGTTGGTCCGGTTGTTTGATAATAAATCGGACGACCTTTATCGCTAATTACATTGGTGAAAATACCAGAAATCTGAATTCCGGTTGATAGTTCTATCGTTCCTAAAGACTTCGATTCTATCAGTTTTTCCAAGCCACTTAATCCTCCAGTTCGGATAGCCATAGTGTTGGCAAACTCTTCTAAAATCAGACTAAGATGTGCAAAGTCGGGCGTAACATACAATTGGGGTTGAGGTTTGGTAATATCAAATCCTTGATAAGCTGCCGAAAGGTCATACGGTATTTTTTTAACTTCGTCTCGCATGCACCAAGCAGATTCTCCGATAGAGGATAAAAGACCAGCGCCATAGATTTTTGGCTGATCGAGTTCACCAATCAAACCATATTCCACCGTCCACCAATGCAGATTTCGGATTAGAGCCATCTCAGACGGTTCCACATCTTTCGCTTGTAATTCATCTACTTTTTCTCTTGCTCGAGTTAGTTCTTCTTGCGGAGTTCCTTCCGCTTCTTCCAATATCGATAATTCTCGGATTGCTTCGTATATTTCATAATCATGCGCAGAAGAAATTGCTTTGCATCCTATTTCTCCAAAACGACGTAAATATTCTGCATATTCTGGGTTTGCAATAATCGGAGCGTGTCCAGCGCCTTCGTGTATAATGTCGGGTGCAGGAGTGTATTCTATGTTTTCTAATTGTCGGATATCCGATGCGATAACCAAAACATGGTACGCCTGAAACTCCATGAAAGCATTCGGAGGAATAAATCCATCAACAGCAACAGCTGCCCAACCAATCTCTTTCAAAATCCGATTCATTCCGTACATATTCGGAATTTGGTCGATTTCTAAACCTGTTTTTTTCAATCCATCTACGTAGGTATGATGCGCTACTCGAGAAAGATAATCTACATTTTTACGCATTACATAACGCCAAACAGCTTGATTGATAGGAGAATACTCCTCGTAATTCTGAGGTTTGATAAATTGCTTCAGGTGTGGCGGTAAACGGTCGATTAGGGGATTCGATTCATATTGTGCTTCCATAACTCTCTGTCTTTTTTGCGAATGTTAAAAATAATACTTTTTTCAGACATTTTATGCCAAAGTTGCGATAAAAATCGTTTGGCATCTGTTTTGACTTTCATACACGGCAGAAGCAAAAAGATATAGAATTTTATTTTTATATTGATTTGATTTTGATGATGTTAGGTTTTGATGAGTTCTGAATGTCATCCTACCGAAATCTAAAAATAATTCTGCACGATTGTGTAAACCGACAATTTGTCATTTAAGCTAAAGCATGGAAGAAGAAATAGAATTGATTCCTTTAATGAATAAGGAAGAAGAAAATAAATTACAAAAACAAAAATTACCAGACGTTTTACCAATTTTGCCTTTGCGAAATACGGTATTGTTTCCGGGCGTTGTGGCACCGATAACTGCTGGTAGAGAAAAATCTATACAGTTATTGACAGAAGCCTTTGAACGAGATGGTTTGGTAGGAGTTGTTGCACAAAAAGATGAAGGTGTAGAAGATCCTGCACCCGAAGATTTGTATCATGTTGGTACACTTGCCAAAATTTTGCGAATGATAAAATTGGCCGATGGGAACATGACGGTGATTTTGCAAGGTATAAAAAGTTTTCAGTGCACCAATATCGTAGAAGAACATCCGTATTTTGTGTCGGAAGTGGAAGCTCTGAAAGAGAAAATTCCAAACTCGCGCAATAAGGAGTTTCCGTTAATTATTCAATCGATAAAAGATTTTTCTTTTCGGATCATTAATAACAATCCAATGATACCGAAAGAAGCGACCGAAGCAGTAAAGAAAATAGAAAGTGGTCGTTTTCTGATAAATTTTATAGCATCGAATCTTTCTTTTCCGATCAAAGTAAAACAAGAACTTTTAGAAGAAACAGACCTCAAGTTGCGTGGTTTAGAAGTTCTTCGGTATATGAACATCGAATTGCAAAAATTAGAATTGCGGTCGAATATCCAAAATAAAGTTCATGCTGTGATGGATCAGCAGCAGAAAGAATATTTTCTCAATCAGCAATTGCGTACCATTCAAGAAGAATTGGGGGGCAATACAGCCGAAGAGGAAATGGATGAGATGCGCGAAAAAGCCAAAACAAAAAAGTGGACCAAAGAAGTAGAAACACATTTCGAGAAAGAACTCGGACGACTTTCTCGCCTCAATCCACAAATGCCAGAACACAATATTCAGCGTAATTATCTCGAGTTTTTGTTAGAATTGCCGTGGGGTGAATATACCCAAGATCATTTCGATTTGAAGAATGCTCAGAAAATTCTCGATCGTGATCATTATGGTTTAGATGATGTGAAAAATAGAATCATCGAACATTTGGCAGTTTTGAAACTGAAAGGCGATATGCGTTCACCGATTTTGTGTCTGTACGGTCCTCCGGGTGTGGGAAAAACTTCGCTCGGGAAATCAATTGCCGAAGCAATCGGTCGGAAATATGTTCGCATGTCTTTGGGTGGTTTGCACGACGAATCAGAAATTAGAGGACACCGCAAAACGTATATCGGAGCGATGCCTGGTAGAATTATCCAATCGATAAAAAAAGCAGAATCATCGAATCCGGTTTTTGTTTTGGATGAAATCGATAAGATGTCAATCAGTGCGCATGGAGATCCTTCATCGGCGATGTTAGAAGTTTTAGATCCAGAACAAAATACAAGTTTCTACGATAATTATTTAGAAGTAGGGTACGATTTATCGAAAGTATTTTTCGTTGCTACAGCCAATAATATAGGTAATATTCCTTCGCCTTTGCGCGACAGAATGGAGATGATTAATATCTCAGGTTATACGATCGAAGAAAAAGTAGAAATCGTCAAACGCCATCTTCTTCCAAAACAAATCGAAGATCATGGACTGCAAAAAGGAGATGTGGAGTTAAGCGATTCCATAATCGAATTTATTATTACCGGTTACACCCGAGAAAGTGGCGTTCGGAAATTGAATCAAATTATTGCAAAAGTTGTTCGTTATGCTGCAAAAAATATTGCCATGGAACAGCCGTATGAAAAAGATATTACCGAAGATATTCTTATCGAAGTTTTAGGACCTTCGATCGTTGCAGAGAGGTACGAAAATAACGAAACACCAGGGGTGGTTGTTGGTTTAGCATGGACAAGTGTTGGTGGGGATATTTTATTTATAGAATCGATCCTATCCAAAGGAAAAGGTGGATTAACCATCACAGGAAATTTAGGTAACGTAATGAAAGAATCTGCGACCATTGCCTTGGAATATATCAAAGCGCATGCAGAAGAATATTCTATCGACCCGAAAATTTTCGAGCAATATAAAGTGCATATTCACGTGCCCGAAGGGGCAACCCCAAAAGATGGACCTTCTGCTGGTATTACTATGTTGACTTCTTTGGTTTCGTCTTTCACTCAAAGAAAAGTGAAACCTAATTTGGCGATGACCGGTGAAATTACTTTGCGTGGAAAAGTATTGCCTGTGGGTGGAATTAAAGAAAAAATTCTTGCAGCTAAACGGGCCGATATCAAAGAAATTATCTTGTGCGAAGACAATAGAAAAGATGTACAAGAAATTAAAAAAGAATATATAAAAGGCTTAAAATTCCATTATGTTCGCGATATGAAAGAAGTAATCGATTTGGCGTTGATGAAACAAAAAGCAAAAAATGCTAAAAAATTAACGGTAGAATAGTTTGATAAGAATCAATGTTAATCAATAAAAAAATGTCCGATGTTCAACATCGGACATTTTTGTTTAATCTTTATAGAGAAGATATTTTTGTCTAACTTGTCGAAAATTGTTTAAACCTTCTTGCCAAGTAGCCTTTATCTGTTCTTCCGACCAACCTTTTTCTATTTGCAGACGCAACTCATCAGTTCCCGAGAGTTGATCAATCCAATAATGTTTTCCGTTTTTGGTCCAAAAATTAGCCAACGTATTTTGAGTGTAAGCACTGATGAGCCAACTCAAATCAATCGCATCCAAATAAGGCGTTTCGCTAAGATTTTCACCAAAACAAAGCTGATCTTTAAATTTCGGGTCCGAAGCTCCTTTTCGCGAAATCGGTGTATATTGATAAGGCATATTTTTTAGGTAAGGGGAACCATAAACCTGAAATTGCATTTCTGTTCCGCGCCCTTCGTTCACTTGCGTTCCCTCGAATAAACAAGTAGAAGGATAAAGATTGATTGCGCGATCGTTCGGTAAGTTTGGCGAAGGTTTCACTGGCAAACTATAACGCGATTGATGGGTATAATTTTTTAGTGGAATCACGGTTAACTTGGCTTTTTGTCGATTATTTAGCCAACCTTCTCCGTTGATCATTTGCGCATATTCGCCCATCGTCATTCCATAAACTATTGGCACAGGATGCATCCCAACAAAAGATTTGAATTTGTTTTGCAAAATCGGCCCATCAATATAATGTGCATTCGGATTCGGACGATCGAGTACAATTACTTCTTTGTTGTTTTCCGCCGCCGCTTCCATCACATAATGCAACGTCGAAATGTAGGTGTAAAATCTTGCTCCAACATCTTGCATATCAAACACCAAAATATCGATTCCGGCCAATTGTTCTTTGCTGGGTTTTTTATTTTTACCATAAAGCGATACAATCGGAAGTTGCGTTTTTTCATCTACCGAAGAATTTACTTTCGCACCTGCATCAGCTTCTCCTCGAAAACCATGTTCGGGTGAAAAAATCTTTAAAACATTTATCTTGTTTTTCAATAAATAATCGAGCAAATGTTCATGATTTTGGTAGGATGAAGGTGCAGCCTTTGTACGCACAATCGAGGTTTGATTGGCGACAATTCCTATTTTTTTATGCTGCAATAAAGCAAGATAAGTTTCACTATTTTCTGCACCCGAAACAATTTCCAAACCATAATCAGACGGACTACTGATCGATTTTTCTGTCGTGTTTTGTGCTTTTACACAAAAGCTTGTCGGTAGAAGTAAAGCAATTAACGTATATTTGACCAAGTTTTTCATCTCAATTAAAATAATTTTTTTATCGGTTGAATGATGAAGAATGTACAACCGTATGTTGGATCGTAAAAATAATAAAAGATATTGAACTTTACTTGGTGGTTCGCGTCGAAAATAGCACGCGATACAAATCGTAAAAATAACTTAGCCGGCATCATCATCGGGATTGGGAGAGTAGCGGTGATTTTAGGAATTTTAGTTTCCATGATTACCATTTCTACCGGAGTTGGTGCTCGCAAAGCAATTAAAAATAAGTTGGCCGATTTCAATGGGCATATTACCATTAAAAATTACAACAGCAATCAATCTCTCAATTCGGATTCGTTGTCAATTCACCAGAGCTTTTATCCTACCTTTTCTCAGATTCCAGAAGTGGATCATGTGCAGGCAATTGCGAATAAAAGTGGGGTGATCCGAACAGAAGAATCTTTTAGCGGTGTGGTTTTTAAAGGGGTTGGGTTGGATTATGATCAAGCTCGATTCGAAGAATTTTTGACCAAAGGAAGATTCCCGAAATTTAAGAAAAACGAGTTGTCAGACGAAGTGCTTTTGTCAGAAAAAATGGCAAACGAACTCAAATTAGAAGTCGATAGTTCCTTTGTGATGTATTTCCTGAAAGATGATGCAAAACCGATTTATAGACGTTTTCATTTGGTAGGATTGTACAAAACGGATATCAAAAATTTTGATGATATTTTCTTGATTGGCGATATTCAACATATCCAAAGGTTGAACAATTGGGGACCAGAAACGGTTGGTGCTTTCGAAGTTTTTGTGAAGGATATAGAAAAAGTAGAGCAAGTAACCGATAAAATAAACGACACGATTGGGTATAATTTGTACGCAGAATCGGCGATGCAATCTTTTGCACAAATCAACGAATGGATCAATGTATTCGATAAGAATATTGTCATTATTGTAATCATTATGCTTTTTGTCGTGGTGATTAATATGGTTATGGTGCTCTTGATTTTGATTTTAGATAGAACGCCTTCTATCGGATTACTCAAAGCTTTCGGTGCAACCAATTGGCGAATAAGAAGGTTATTCGTAAGCTATGTAATCTTAATAATGATTCCCGGATTATTCATCGGAAATGTGTTGAGCATCGGTTTGTTATTACTACAGAAATATGCAAAAATCATTCGATTACCTTCCGAAAATTACTATTTATCCTACGCGCCAGTTTATTTAGATGTTAAATATATGGTATTGTTAAATGTAGGAGCGCTCGTAATTTGTGCAATTGTCTTACTTTTGCCATCGTATATGATTTCGAAAATCACCCCATCAAAAGCAATAAATTTTAGATAGATGAAATACGCAAATAATATATTAGAAACCATCGGGAATACGCCGATGGTAAAATTAAATCACATTGTAAAAGATTTGCCTTGTACCGTTTTGGCAAAAGTAGAATACTTCAATCCTGGGAGTTCTTGTAAAGACCGCATGGCTCTGAAAATGGTAGAAGATGCCGAAAAAGACGGACGCTTACAACCTGGCGGAACCATTATAGAAGGAACTTCTGGAAATACAGGAATGGGCTTGGCCTTGGCTGCAATCGTAAAAGGATACAAACTAATCTGTGTCATTACCGATAAACAATCCAAAGAAAAAATGGATATCCTGCGCGCTGTAGGGGCAAAAGTAATTGTTTGTCCTACCGATGTAGAACCAGACGATCCGCGTTCGTACTATTCAGTTTCTAAACGATTGGCAGAAGAAACTCCAGGCGGATGGTACGTAAATCAATACGATAATCCTTCTAACACTCAAGCCAATTATGAGCAAACGGGGCCTGAAATTTGGGAACAAACCGACGGAAAAGTTACGCATTTTATTGTTGGAGTAGGAACAGGAGGAACCATCTCTGGTGTGGCAAAATACTTAAAAGAACAAAATCCGAACGTCAAAATTTGGGGTGTAGATACGTATGGCTCAGTTTTCAAGAAATACAAAGAGACAGGAATTTTCGATGAAAACGAAATCTATTCGTACGTAACCGAAGGCATCGGAGAAGATATTTTACCCGAAAATGTAAACTTCGATCTGATTGATGGTTTTACCAAAGTAACCGATAAAGATGCAGCGGTCTATACCCGTCGTTTGGCTTTAGAAGAAGGGCTTTTTGTTGGGATGTCTTCGGGCTCGGCGATCAAAGGTCTTTTACAGATGAAAGATGAATTCAAACCAGAAGATGTAGTCGTGGTTCTTTTCCATGATTCGGGTTCGCGGTATGTTGGTAAGATTTTTAATGATGATTGGATGCGCGATCGTGGTTATTTGGATACAGAATATAAAAAAGCAACAGATCTGATTCAGAATCATATCGAAAAACCATTGATTACCGTAAAAACAGAAGAGTTGGTTTCTCATGCGTTAGAACGTATGCAGTATTTCAAAATCTCTCAAATTCCGGTGGTAGATACAGAAGGTTTTGTAGGATCTTTGGACGAGTCGGATTTGTTTCAGGCATTTATCAAAGATCGCAATGTTGCCGAAAAACCAATCAAAGAATTGATGGGAAAACCTTATCCGATTGTCAAATCTTCTCAAACCATAGAAGAAGTATCAAAATTAATTACTCCCGAAAATCAAGCTGTTTTGGTAGAATTAGACAACGGGAAACATCATATCATTACCAAATATGATGTAATCAAAGCGATACAATAAAAAAATTAGAACCGAAACAAAACATTTGATTTATCTTTGAAAGCATTATGGGAATTGTACTGAAAGGCGAAAACTTAGTGAAAGACTACGGAAAAAAACATGTCGTGAAGAATGTTTCTTTCCAAGTAGAACAAGGTGAAATTATTGGACTTCTTGGCCCGAATGGCGCTGGAAAAACAACGTCTTTTTATATGATTGTCGGTTTGGTGAAAGCAACGCAAGGAAGAGTTTTTCTCGATAAACACGACATTACCCAAGACCCGATGTACAAAAGAGCCCAAAAAGGAATCGGTTATTTGGCGCAGGAAGCTTCTGTTTTTAGAAAACTTTCGGTAGAAGATAACATAAAATCGGTTTTGCAGTTTACCAAACTTTCGCGCAAAGAACAGCAAATGCGAACCGATGCTTTGGTAGAAGAATTTAGTTTAGAGCATGTTCGTCATAACCGTGGAGATTTATTGTCGGGTGGTGAAAGAAGACGAACAGAGATTGCTCGTTGTCTGGCGACAGAACCTAAATTTATTTTGCTCGATGAGCCTTTTGCCGGAGTAGATCCTATTGCGGTTGAAGATATTCAGAAGATTGTTCGTTCGTTGAAAGATAAAAATATTGGCATTTTAATTACCGATCATAATGTATCTCAAACGTTGGCAATTACCGACAAAACCTATATTATGTTCGAAGGTAAAATCCTGAAAGAAGGTTCGCCAGAAGAGTTAGCAAATGATCCTGATGTGCGAAGAGTTTATTTAGGAGAGAATTTCCAGTTTCAACAAATATAAAAAAACTCGCTTCCGAAATCGGAAGCGAGTTTTTTATTTCATTCCTTTTATCGAGGAAGTGTATTTATATCAAGATAATTATTGCAAATATTCGTCGTGCGATGCAATATCACCCAATTGTAAGATTTCTTTGGCAAGCTCGATATCGCGAGGATTTCCCGTGTGTTTATTGCCTTCATCAGAAAGTTTCACTACACCTGTCCAAGGAATATCATACGAAGAAATACCCGTTAATTTCATCACAATATTCATTGGTCTTAGCCCAGTATCGTTGGTAAGATTCGTTCCGATTCCGAACGAAATACCAATTTTATCTTTACAATAATGCGTAATGTTTTCTACTTTCTCAGGGTTCAATCCGTCTGAAAAAATTATGGTTTTATGCAAAGGATTGATGCCCATTTTCTGATAATGATCAATCGTCATCTGAGCAAATTCTATCGGATCGCCACTGTCGTGTCGAACGCCATCAAAAAGTTTTGAATGTTTTTTATCAAACTGTCTGAAGAAGATTGCGCTTGTGTAAGTGTCGGTAAGGGCAATGCCTAAATCTCCGTAAAAGACTTTCACCCAGCGGTCTAGACTTATCGAGTTCGCGATTTTATACCCAAATCTTGCCCCGTGAAACATAAACCATTCGTGGGCATGTGTGCCGATTGGTTTCACGTTGTATTTGTGTGCAAAATGAACATTCGAGCTGCCAACAAAACTTCTTCCGCTGTGGTTTGTGAGTTCTTGCATCACCAAATCATGCACTTCATAAGAGTGTCTTCTGCGTGTCCCGAAATCGGCAACGGTAACTCCAAGATTATTAAAAAGATCTATTTTATTCGATGTTTTTTCAATGATTTGTTGATCAGAAATGCGAGTCAAATTATTCATTTTATAATACAATTCACTAATCAGCGCAAGCAAAGGAACTTCCCAAAGAATTGTTCGGTACCAATAACCTTTTACATGCACTTGCAAATCGCTGCCTTCTTGTACAATTTCTACTTCATCAGGATCATAGCGATAACCTTGTAGAAAATCTAAATAAGATGGGCTGATATAAGGACAATTTTCGTGAAGATATCTTTTTTCATCTTTCGTTAGTCCAAGTTCAGCCATGGCGTGTACTTGTCTTTTTAGCTCATCACCAAAGCCTTCAGGAAATTCGTGTTTCCCACGGTTGATGAAAGCATATTTCGCTTGCACATCGGGATACAGTTTGGTTACAGCAAACTGCATCGTGATTTTATAAAAATCATTGTCTAATATCGAGTTGAAGATTCTTTCCATAAAGAACGAATTTAAACAAAAAAAGCCTTTTTTCGTAGAAAAGGCTTTTTAAAAACTATATTTTTTATGAATTATTTTTTTCGAGGGATTACTTTGTTCAATTCAAAGGATAAAACAAAACTATAATCACGATAAATTTGATCGTTCAGATAAGTTCCATCCCAAACTTTTCTTCTTGCATAAGCCAAGCGAGAAGGCAGAATAATCACTCCTTGCATATGATACAAATCGCTACTGCTTCGGTTAGTCGCTTTGAAATGTTTTAGACCTTCTACAAAATTTTCTAACACATAATATTCTTCTTTGAAACCTGCTTTTATTTCAGCTTCCGTAAGATTCACGTTATAAAATAAAGGATCGTAAACCGGAACACCTCTTTCGGTTGTGCTCGAGAACAAACGGATTTGTCCGAATTTGTATTTGTAGTTTTTGTTATCCGTTGCACGGAAAATGTAATTATCATAAGAAATCAGGATAGAATCATTTTGGTTAGATGTAATGCTGTTTCCTTCTGCTTCCACATTTGGGTTTATTGCGTACCAAATTCCTTTTTCGTCTCGTTGCGCAAACTTATCCAATGTTTCGTATTCATCATCATTGATTCCGGTCGTAGGATTGGTCCCAACTATCGTATCTTTGGCTGTTAATTTACCATTGGTAGGATGAAAATAATATTTCGAAAGATATTGTTGGATAGCTTCATCGTCTAAAGCATTTCTTTGTTCTAGAGGTATATCCACATAAACTTCTAACTCATCTTTGTTGTCATCATCTTTCTTGCACGAAGTTACACTGTATACAGAAACGCATGCCGCAAGGGCGAAAAAGAATTTTTTAATCATTTCTTATTATTTCGTTTTAAATTGCGAATTTATACAAAAATAACGTAAAACTATCTTAAAATTAATAGACTTATGCGGTTAGATAAATTTTTATGGAGTGTTCGCTATTATAAAACCCGAAGTTTGGCGGCAGATGCTTGCAAGAAAAATCGGATAAAAGTGAACGGGGAAGTCGCAAAAGCATCGCGAGATGTAATTCCGGGCGATGAGATAACAGTCAGAAAGGATCAGATAAATTTTTGTTTTCGTGTCTTGCAAGTTCCCGAAAGTAGAATAGGAGCCAAGTTGGTTACTTTGCATATTATTGATACTACCCCAAAAGAAGAGTATGAAGCTTTAGAACTTCGTAAAATTTCTCAGGATTATTATCGGCAAAAAGGCGAAGGACGTCCTACCAAAAAAGATCGTCGAGATTTAGATGATTTTATTTCGGGAGAATCTCCTGATAGCGAAGATGCTCTATAAGTAAACGGACAACATCTTCCGGATTCATTTGTTGCGTCTTGAAATGCGTATGCGCTTGCTCGTAAAAAGCTCGTCGCTCGAACAAATGTTTGGCAATATATTCGGTGAGTTCATCATCGTCTAAATGTTGCAATAACGGACGTTGTCCTTTGTTTTCGCTCAATCTTTTCGTCAATTCGTTTAGAGGAGTTTGCAAATACACCGAATGAGAAAACTGATTGATCAAATGCATATTGTTATAATAAGCTGGCGTGCCACCACCCAAAGACAAAATAATATTTTCTTTTTGTAGGAGGTTTTCCAACATTTCTCTTTCGATTTTTCTGAAAGCAATTTCACCTTTCTCTTTGAAAATTTCGGGAATCGTTTTGCCTTGTTCATTTTCGATAAAATGATCCAGATCGATAAAAGTCATGCCAAGTTGTTTAGCTAAGCTTTTTCCAACCGTGGTTTTTCCACTTCCCATATAACCTATCAACGAAATATTCATCACAAAAATAATTTTTTACAAAGGTGCATTAATTTTTAAATCAATCGATTATAAAAAATAATAAAAATTTTTCGCAAAAGGTTTGCAATTATCATAAACTTCTCTCTATATTTGCACTCGCAATTCACAAGACCTGGTAGCTCAGTTGGTAGAGCACAACACTTTTAATGTTGGGGTCCTGGGTTCGAGCCCCAGCCAGGTCACATGTTTGCCCATGTGGTGGAATTGGTAGACACGCCATCTTGAGGGGGTGGTGTCCCTTCGGATGTGCTGGTTCGAATCCAGTCGTGGGCACGAAAAATATTTGACATACAAGATTTAAGAAGTTTGACTTCTGACCTGGTAGCTCAGTTGGTAGAGCACAACACTTTTAATGTTGGGGTCCTGGGTTCGAGCCCCAGCCAGGTCACTTACTTCTTCATCATACGGTAGCTTTCGCTGTGCTACCCTAAAAAATACGGCGACCTGGTAGCTCAGTTGGTAGAGCACAACACTTTTAATGTTGGGGTCCTGGGTTCGAGCCCCAGCCAGGTCACTACTCCAAAAAAGGTTTTAGATTAAGTTCTGAAACCTTTTTTTGTTTTTGGTAGGAAATTTTCGATGAGATTTTGATATGATAAAAATGCTGAAAGATTTTATAATTTATCTATTCGAGAAACATGCGAATTATTTCAGGCATCAAACAAAGATGTTTTTTGAGAAGACTGTATTTCATCCTACCGAAAAAAATAGAAACAAAGGCTTACCAAAGCGTTAAAAAAAAAAATAAAAAACCTACACATAAGCACATACTTACGAGTATTTTTTTGTAAATTTGCAGTCTGAAAATCTGAACATGCAAAACATTCGTAATATTGCGATTATCGCTCACGTTGACCACGGAAAAACTACTTTGGTTGACAAAATTTTACACAGCACCATCAACATTCGCGAAAGCCTAGAGAACGGAGATCTTATCATGGATAACAACGACATCGAACGCGAACGCGGAATTACCATTTTCTCTAAAAATGCAGCCGTTGAATACAATGGGGTGAAAATTAACGTTATCGATACTCCTGGCCACGCCGACTTTGGTGGGGAAGTAGAACGTGTACTGAAAATGGCCGATGGGGTTATTTTGTTGGTTGATGCCTTCGAAGGGCCAATGCCACAAACACGTTTTGTGCTTCAAAAAGCGTTGGAGTTAGGATTGAAACCTTTGGTGGTAATCAATAAAGTAGATAAAGAAAACTGTAGACCCGATGAGGTATATGACAAAGTTTTCGAATTATTCTTTAACCTAGATGCAACCGAAGAACAATTGGATTTCCCAGCTTTCTACGGATCGTCTAAACAAGGATGGTTCAATACAGAAAATGTGCCGAGCCAAGATATTACTCCTTTATTAGACGGAATCTTGGAACACGTTCCAGCTCCTGAGGCCAAAGAAGGTCCGCTACAAATGCAAATTACCTCATTGGACTACTCAAAATTCTTAGGACGAATTGCGGTAGGAAAAGTAACGCGCGGGGTAATTAGAGAAGGTGATTGGATCGCATTGACGCGTCCTGATGGAAGTTTCAAGAAACATAAAGTAAAAGAATTATACACGTTCAAAGGTCTTGGGAAAGAGAAAGCAAAAGAAGTAGTTGCTGGAGATATTTGTGCAGTTGTGGGGATTGATGGTTTCCATATCGGAGATACCATTGCCGATCCAGAGCACCCAGAAGCTTTACCGATTATGCATATCGACGAGCCTACAATGAACATGTCATTTGGGATTAATAACTCACCATTCTTCGGGAAAGACGGAAAATTTGTCACATCTCGTCACTTAGTTGAACGTTTGGAAGATGAACTAGAAAGAAATTTAGCTTTACGAGTAGAGCCAACAGAAGATTCTAATACGATGTTGGTGTACGGTCGTGGAATTATGCACTTATCGGTATTGATCGAAACAATGCGTAGAGAAGGCTATGAGCTGACAGTTGGTCAACCGCAAGTGATCATCAAAGAAATTGATGGTGTGAAATCTGAACCTTATGAAACATTAGTGATTGATGTGCCAGACCATTTTGCTTCGAAAGCTATTGACTTGGTAACTCAACGCAAAGGGGATTTATTGGTTATGGAAGCCAAAGAAGGGGTACAACATTTAGAATTCGAAATTCCATCGCGTGGATTAATTGGTTTACGTTCGATGATGTTGACTTCTACCGCTGGTGAAGCCGTAATGGCACATACTTTTAGCGCGTACAAACCTTTCAAAGGTTCGATTGCAGGTCGTTCGGCTGGAGTGTTAATTTCTAAAGACCAAGGAACATCAACTCCATACTCTATCGATAAATTACAGGATCGTGGAAAATTCTTCATCGAACCAGGAGAAGAAGTGTACGAAGGGATGATTATCGGTGAGCACGCACGAAACAACGATTTGGTTGTGAATGTTGTCGAAGCTAAAAAATTGAACAATATCCGTGCAGCGGGTAAAGATGATTCAGCTTCTATCGCACCAAAAATCGAAATGACTTTGGAGGAATGTATGGAATATATTCAGGCAGATGAATGTATAGAAGTTACACCAAACCATATTCGCTTACGTAAAATCCACTTGAAAGAAGTAGACCGTAAACGTTACGAGAAATCAATGGAAGGTGCTTAATGAGCAAATTCTAATCAAGATAGAAAAAGGGAAATTCGATTCGAATTTCCCTTTTTTATTTACTTATTTTTCAGCAAGATAGAGTTGCTAACTTTCTGTATTTGCGTGGTTCCTGGTTCGGTCCATTCTACCTGATACCAATAAGAACCTGTTTCTTGCGGATACCCATTTTGTTTTCCATCCCAAATAAAATTATTCAAAGAAGTTCCTTCGAAAATCAATTTTCCGTACCGATTAAAAATCTTCATACTTGGATTTTCTTTGCTTCGTAAATCCGAGAAATCCAATACATCATTTTTACCATCACCATTGGGCGAAATAAAATTCTGAAATTGAAGCATAATAAAGTTTTTCTCGGTAGAATGACAATCGAGCACAGTCGATCTCACTTTCACGGTATGCGGACCAACCCCAACTTGATGAAAATTATTCGAGGACTGAAAATTACCATTATCCAGTGCATATTCGTAAGGAGGAACTCCGCCCGAAGCATAAATGGTAATTGTTTGATTTTGGATTTCTATTTTATCAATCACGATATCTTTGGCTTCTTTTACCTCTACAAATTGTTGATATTCGCAACCATTAGAACCTAATTTTACCCAATATTTTCCGGGAGAAACTTCGTTGATTGTTGAGGTCGTTTCACCGGTTGACCAAAGGTAAGAATCGAATCCTTCGCCAGCGTCCAAAGTTGTTGTAGAACCTTTACAAATCGTAACATCTTCTAATAGTGCAGAGGCATTGGGTTGTTTAAGTTCTAGCGAAATTTTTTCGATTGTTGGGCATTTATTTGATTCTTTGAAACGAACGTATAAATCAACCGAAGAAGTCAATGTATAGGTATAGTCTAAAGCATTTCGGTTATTTTTTGCGTCTTCTTCTGTCAGATAAAAAAGTGCATATTCATAGTTTTGCGTAATAAAGTCGGGTAAATAAACTTCAACTTTTCCATCTAAATCATCATCACAAAAAGATAATAAAGGATTGGACGTGAAAGTCGATTTTTCGTCCATCAATAGAGAAATTTCATGAACTGTTGCGGAACAATCTTGGGTTTGTACCCGTAGATAAATCTTTTTCTCTGGTTCAGAAGAATTGAGGTCTACTGTAGAAATATCGTTCTCCGAATTCAATTCGGCATCTAGTAGGTTATGATAAAATTTCGTTTGATATATCGGATAATAATCCTCGATAATTCTCTCTTTCAGGTTGTTGAGGTCAATAGATAGTGCGTCATCAAAATCGTCATCACAAAAATAGAATTCGTTTTGGGTAATTTTAGCGGTCGGATATTCTTCCACATTCACTTTTCCTGCCACTGTACAGCCGTTGGTCAATTCTATAAAAACTTCGTATAAACCTGCTTCAGTTACTTCAAGTTTTGGCAAGTTTTCTCCGATTAATTCTTCATTGTTTTTGTACCAACGATAAGCAATTGCATCGGCAGTAGAGGCATCTATCGTATGCGAACCTCCTCGACAAAGTGCTGTGTTATTTTCGACCAATAAATCTTCTCCTAAATCTATGTTGCCAACAAAACTACCGGCTTTTAACATAACCGCAGAATCTAAACGCCCTTTACTGTCTCCATGATCGGCAATGACCAATTTAATGTGATATTTTACACCTTTTTCTACTTTTGTAGTTGCTTTGAGAATTTTGGTTTGACCTTTAAAATTGGTAGGCGTATAGACGCCATTAATACCTCCAAAATAGTTAGAATGATTTTTATGATTAATGGTTAGCGAAGTTACCGGAATATTTGTTCCAGGTACTAAAGCAATATTTAGATAAGAATCAGCCATATCTGCTTTTTTTATCAAGAATGCGAACGCATCCGAGTATTCTGTATTTTCATCATGATATTCTTCTGATAGGAAGATGTAATCGAAACTAATTTGTTCGGTGAGATGAGAAACAAAATCGAACTCGAGAAAAGTAGCATTGAGAATATTATCAGATGGTAGTTCGTATTTGTTTAATATATCAATTAGATCTTGATCGCCTTTCCAAGAACCATCTCTTGGATAAAAATCTTGCAGTGTGCTATTTGGACCTTCAGCGTCCTTGGCTAAACCGGTAGAGAGGATGATTCCTTCGGGTAACTCGAATGTACTTGTACCTTTCGAAAAGTAACCATAACTTTTTCCTTCAGGGCCATCCCAACCGGAGATTTTGATATTTTCTATTTCGATACACGTCGAATTTCTTGCCCCAAGAAAAATATCTTTTACTAATTCTTCCTCGGTGTAATCTGTATCTACTTCGATATATTGTGCTGTGACAAAAGTGCTGGTAAATAGGCAGCTAAAAAAGAAGAATAGGCGTTGTTTTGTAAAAATTCTCTTCATTTTTTCTTTACTAATTAATTGTATAAGATATTAGAAAATAGAAGTAGAAGGTTGAGCATCTGCTAAACAAAACGTTAGCAGATGACTTTTTTTATATTGTGCGAGCGTCTTAAACGTTCTTTAAATTTTCTGAGATAGTTTCGATAAAAGAAGTTAATGGTTTTTTGGCCATCATTTCGATCATCATATTAAATTTTCCATCAAAATCTAAAGAAACATCCGAAGAATGATCATCAACAGCTTCGATATTAACGGTTAAATAATACTCGAAACTTGGCGAAGGCGATTCGAATACGATCTGATTAGGTTCGTGCGTTTCTTTCAAGCGCATTCCAACTTTTGGCAAAGAACCAACTCCTACCGTAAAACCTTTACCCGATTCGTGGATCTCGAATGAGTTGGTGTCTTTAGGCATCAGGCCTTCGTAGTTCTTCATGTCCAACAAAAACGTATAAGCATCTTGCTGATTTTTTTGTAGACGGACTTTCTCTGTATTAACTTTCATGTTTTTTAACTTTATTTTAATAAATTTGTATCAAACCTGTCAAATGTACAAAGTTTTTTTAAATGAAAATTGCATCACTTTATCCGAAAAGCCGTTAGAAGGTGCAAAAAATGTTTTATACCATTATATTTCTCAATTAGACGAAGCAATTCATTATCTATCGACCAATCAAAACGTGCGAGTGAATCTGTATAGTGAAGATTTGGAAGAGTTATGGTTTGATTTTAAAAATCATTTTAAAATCATCGAAGCTGCGGGTGGAATTGTGAAAAATCGTCAGCACGAAATCCTTTTTATTTATCGACTTGGTCGGTGGGATTTGCCCAAAGGGAAAATGGAAAAAGGAGAAGATCGAGAAACAACCGCTATTCGAGAAATCGAAGAAGAATGCAGTATTCATGGACTGAAGTTGAATCGTTTTATCACCACAACTTATCATATCTATTATCAGAAAACTTATATTCTGAAGTTAACTCATTGGTATGATGTTTCGTATGATGGTGATGAGCAACCCCAACCACAAACCGAAGAAGGGATAGAAAAAGTAGAATGGGTGAAGGAAGATGAGTACGAAAAACTGTTGGTCAATAGCTATCCGAATATACAGCTGTTGTTCGCGAAATATCAAAACCTAAAAAATAATTAGCATGAAAAAATGGATACTTTCTTTTAGTATTATTGCTTTTACAGTTGCTTGTACTTCGCAAATGAAGCCTACAACAAATGAATCAACAACAACGATAACCCATACGCATGAAAGTTTTGGGGAAGCATTTGACATAAAAAATCCTTTGACACAAGTGAAAATGTTGCAACAATATAAAAAGCTTTCGGTAGGAGATACGCTGCACAATGTACAGTTTACCACGACCATCGATGAAGTTTGTGCCAAAAAAGGTTGTTGGATGAAATTAGCCCTTTCTGATGCGAAAAACGAAGTGAATGTCCGATTCAAAGATTATGGATTTTTTGTGCCGTTAGATGCAAATGGGAAAGAGGCTATCGTGCATGGGAAAGCGTACGTTGCCGAAGTTTCGGTAGACAAGTTGCGCCACTATGCAGAAGATGCGGGCAAAACTGCTGACGAAATTGCTGCAATTACAGAGCCTGCGATGCAATATCAGTTTTTGGCCGATGGCGTTTGGATTTCGAAATAAAGACTGCGTATTTCTTATCGTTAGAAATAAATGAATAAAAAAAGCTCAACTTTTGTTGAGCTTTTTATTTTCGTATCGATTATTTAGATTATAAAAAATCGTCATCTTCTTCATCGATTTCCATTTCGGCATCGATAAAGTGAATATACATAGCTACAATTTCCTGTTTTTCATTATATCCATAATAAACCGGATAAACTCCTTCGCCAAAACCAGCTTGGAAAATAGGAAATTTTGCATTCGATTCTGGTACCGACCAATTGATCCAATCGCCATCTTCTGATTGATAATCTGGGTTGCTGTTAAGGTTTTCTTTGAATAATGGTTCGAAATAATCATCGTACAAATTCGAATCGTCGCTCTTGTTTTCGATCTTATCGATTAATTCTGTGATTTGCGGAAAAGCATCTTCGTCGAAAATTGTTGCCAATCCACTATCGGTATTAAAACCAAAATATTCATCTTCTTGCAAACTTGCCAAATCTTCGTTTCCGCGCAAAGCTTCACGATATTCTACTGGTTTTTCATCCGAAAAAGCAATTTTATAAGAAGCAATTAGGTTCACGGTTTCGTCTTCATCATCCGGATTTTCTAAGGTAATGAAACTCGCATACGTCGGGAAAACACCCACAGGCGCAATTTCGTAATACGGTTTATCGTCTTCGGTCAAGATAAATCCTAATGGATCGCAAGCAACCAATTTACCCGAAAGGGAAGTAAATTCGCCCATCGAAACTTGTTTCAACGGATACTGATCTACTTTGTCGTCTGTAAAATATTTCTCCAAATCGATCGGAGCTTTTAATAAGTCTTTTTTTTGATCCAACAGATCAAACCATTCATTTGTCGGTTCCATAAGCTATTTGTTTTTGTTGGAGATTTTTTATCGCTCCAAATCTTTTTTTAATTCATTTTTATCCAAATCGTACTCAATTTTCATGATGTACAATAAATCGTCGAAATCGAGAAGGTCTTGATGGTAATAATCAATCAAAATCTCTCGCATGTTTTCGAATTCTTTTCTTGTTTTTTGTTTGAATTGTACTTCTTTAAATTTATTATTCTGATCCTGAATTGTCAGAAAATTATGTACGCCGAACGAGCCTTCTTCTCTTTTAAATTCACCAAAATCTCGAACTTCTTTTCCTACATAATCATCATTTTTTATGGTTAGATGTTTGATGTTTTTGGTCGGAATCAAGGTATCTCCTAAAAATATTTTATCGGGATAAAAAGCGATTTCACCCATTGTTGTTCCTTTGGGTTCGTATTTTTCTTTCTGAAACATTTTGTTAAAATAAGCCACAATTGTCGCCATGATCAAGATATAAATTATCCAAACGACACTGTTATCCAACCAACCTTTGATCGTGAAAATGTAGGATAAACCCGATACCAATCCTAAAATAAATAGATTGAAAAGGATCGTGACAAACTTGAGTTTCTTTTTTTCTTTAACGAAAATTTCAAATGTATATTTAACCATGAATCGAGATTTCTTTACGTACTCTACTTAAACTTTCCGGGGTGATACCTAAATATGAAGCAATCATCCATTGAGGAACGCGTTGCAATAGATTGGGATATAGTTTGATAAATTCTTGATAGCGAGTTTTGGCGCTGGCACTTAGTAATAAATTTACACGATCTTGTAAATGTCTCACATGATTGTGCAAAAGATAATTGATAGCACTACCATATTCTGGATTAAGTTCACTTAAATATTCTTGAAGTTCTAGAGACATTAATACCACTGTGCTATCTTCAATAGTTTGGATATTGAATTTTGCGGGTTGTTTACAAACTGTTGAATATCGATCACTAATGTACCAGTTTTCTGGGGCAAATTGAACAACATGCTCTTTTCCCTCCTCATCGGTAGAAAAAGACTTAACCAATCCTTTTTCTACAAAAAAGAAATACTCAGAATGTTGCCCTTCACGTAAAAGAAAAGTATTTTTATTATATTCTTTAACTTTTACTGTTTTCATAACTTTATCTATCTGATCTTCTGAAAAATTAGCTATTGTCTTAAGGTGATTTCTGAAGTTTTCCATGTTTTTTTGTCTTGTTCAAAAATACTACAAAAAACTTAAACTGACTTGTTTTTCTCTTGTTGTGTTTTTGGTTTGATTAGGATGGAGATAATTTCAGTCAAAAAGACAGCTTATAGAAAATCCTACCCAATATAAAATCCATATTTCGACGAATTTGTCAGCCTTGAGAAAGGGTATAGTTATTGAATAGAACTTAACTAAAATAATGTTATGGCAGAAAATTTTGACAATTTAGAGTTTCAGGAGATTCCCGATAATTACCAGACGAATGAAGAATTTTATAAAAAATTCAAAGAGCGTTTAGAGGATGTTGAGAAGTTTCCTACCCAATATATGTTTAAGTTTATTTATCCATCGAGCGAAGAAACCATGAATCGCGTGAAAGAAATTTTTAAAGATGTAAACCCAACATATAGTTATAAAGCTTCTAAAAGTAGAAAATACACTTCGATTTCGGTAACCATTCTTGCAAAAGATGCCGATCAGGTGATTGATTTTTACAAACAAGTTGCAGAGATCAAAGATGTGATGATGCTCTAAAAAAATAAAACCACTTCCCGAGAATGGAAGTGGTTTTTTCGCAAAATATGAGAGATTCGCAAGTTTAATGAAATTGCGCAGTTTCGGTACTTTCTGCCATTGCAGTTGTAGAAGAGTTCCCTTGTTGTACGGTGTTTTGTACATAATCAAAATATTGTGTTCCCACAAAAGATTGATGTTTTACTGCTGCAAATCCTTCTTCTTGCAAAGAAAATTCACGTTCTTGTAACTCAGAATAACCCGCCATTCCTCTTTCTTTGTATGCGCGAGAAAGCTCGAACATCGAGGTGTTCATCGCATGGAAACCGGCTAAGGTGATGAATTGAAATTTATATCCCATAGCGGCCAATTCTTCGCGGAAAGTTTCCATCTCTTTTACGCTAAGATGTTTCGCCCAATTGAAAGATGGAGAACAGTTATATGCCAAAAGTTGATTTGGATATTTGGCACGGATAGCTTGTGCAAATTCTCTTGCCATCCCAAGGTCTGGATTCGATGTTTCCATCCAAACTAAATCAGCGTACGGAGCGTAACTCAAACCACGAGCAATTCCTTGTTCTAAACCATTTTTCACATAATAAAAACCTTCAGAAGTTCTTTTTGCAGAAACGATAAATTCAGCATCAACCGGATCGATATCCGAGGTGATTAAGTTGGCAGCTTCTGCATCTGTACGGGCCACCAACAAGGTAGGAACGCCACAAACATCAGCAGCCAAACGAGCCGAAACTAATTTGTTGATTGCTTCTTGTGTTGGGACTAATACCTTCCCACCCAAATGACCACATTTTTTTGCTGATGACAATTGATCCTCAAAATGAACCCCAGCGGCACCCGCTTCGATCATCTGTTTCATCAATTCATAAGCATTGAGATTACCGCCAAAACCAGCTTCGGCATCGGCCACAATCGGTACGAAATAATCAATATTTCCTTGTCCAGTTACGGATTGTATTTCATCGCGTCGACGCAAAGCATTATTGATTCTCTTCACAACCATCGGAACAGAATTCGCTGGATAAAGCGATTGGTCAGGGTACATCTCGGCAGAAAGATTTGCATCGGCCGCCACTTGCCAACCCGAAAGATAGATTGCATTAAGCCCTGCTTGTACTTCTTGGATTGCTTGATTGCCGTTGAGAGCACCCAAACCAGCCATATAAGGTTTTTCGTGTAATCCTTTCCAAAGTTTTTCTGCACCTAATTTTGCCAAGGTATAATCCAAATCGAGTGAACCTCTTAATTTGATAACATCTTCTGCCGTATAAGGTCGTTTTACATCTGCCCAACGAGAATTAGTTTCCCAGTCCTGCTGTAATTTCAGGATACGATTTTGATTGTTCATAAAGTGTGTTTTTGTGTTTGTGTGTATGTAAGTTTTTGTTTTTTTATGGGTAGGATTATTGATGTAATCTGTTGGTAGTTATAAGTATGTGTAAGCTTTTAGGGTTAAAAATTCTTCGAAATTTGTATTGAGTACAAGCTCATCAAATAGTTGAATTGCTAACTTAAATCGTCCTTTTTCGAAGGTTTCTTCTCCTACCAAATCTTTGATTTTTTCTACTTCTTCGGCACGTAATTTTTTGTACATTTCACAATTAAAGGTTGATCTATCTTCTAATGAAATAGATTTGTCTAACCAATGCCAAAGCTGTGTTCTCGATATTTCTGCTGTTGCAGCATCTTCCATCAGGTTGTACAATGCTGCCGCGCCTTTACCGCTCAACCAGCTTTCCATGTACAAAATCCCGACGTTGATGTTTTCTCTAATTCCGTTTTCGGTTATGGTTCCTTTTGGTTGCTCCAATAGCTTTTCGACTGTAGTTTCTACATCTTCTCTTTTATTATCAAGCTGATTTTTTTGAGGCATATGGGTGTCGAAAACTTCCATCGCAACCTCTACCAAAGCAGGATGCGCAACCCAAGTTCCGTCGTGTCCGTTTTGTACTTCACGTAATTTATCAGCTCTTACTTTGTCGAAAGCAACTTGGTTGGCTTCTTTATTATTTTTGATAGGAATTTGAGCTGCCATACCACCAATTGCCAAAATATTTCTTTTATGGCATCGTTGAATTACCGCTTGCGAATAAGCAGCCATAAAAGGTGCCGTCATCGTTACTTGTGCTCTGTCAGGAACTAAAAAGTTTGGATGTTTTTTAAATTTTTTGATATAAGAAAAGATATAATCCCAACGTCCGCAATTCAAACCTGCAATATGTTCTTTCAGCTCATAAATGATTTCATCTAACTCGAATGAAGCCGTTAATGTTTCGATAAGAACTGTTGCTTTTATCGTACCTTGAGAAATACCTAAATAGGCTTGCGAAAATTCGAATACCTCATTCCACCAACGGGCTTCTTGATAGTATTCTAATTTCGGAAGGTAAAAATAAGGCCCACTTTGCTTGGAAAGTAACGTGTGTGCATTATGGAAAAAATATAAACCAAAGTCAAAAAGTGAGCCTGATATTTCTTGATTATTTATTAATACATGTTTCTCGTTGAGGTGCAATCCGCGTGGACGAACCAGTAAGACAGCTGTTTTATCATTCAACTGATACGATTTTCCTTTCTTTTTGTCTTCTAAAGAAATTGTCCCAAGATTCGCATCGCGAAGATTTTGTTGGCCAGCCAAACTATTTCCCCAAGTTGGTGCATTACTGTCTTCGAAATCGGCCATAAATGTTTTGGCTCCAGAATTCAGCGCATTGATCACCATTTTTCGATCTACTGGACCGGTAATCTCTACGCGTCTATCTTGTAAATCATTCGGAATTTCTGCAGCAACCCAATCAGAATTTCTAATTTCTGCAGTTTCTTTTGGGAAATCAGGGAACGCTCCTTCATCAAATTTTGCTTGTTTTTCTTTTCGTTCTGCTAAAAGTTGCAAACGTTTTGCATCGAATTTTTCATGCAAGGCAATTAAGAAATCTTGCGCTTCGGGCGTAAGAATATCCTCGTACGAAGTAATCGATTGAGAAAAAGCTATTTTTTGATTCGTGATAGTTTCCATCTTTTGTGTATTTTTGATTGAACGAAAATAATAGTTCCAGCGAACGTTCGCTAAATTATGAATTTTCGTTTTGATTATCCAAACTTTTTTTGAAAAATTTTATGAAAGAAGAATATATAAAATTGATTTTTGGACTAAAAATGAAGCAATTACGAACGGATAAAGATTTGTCATTGTTTAAATTATCCAAACTAACAGGGCTTTCTAAGTCGTATCTTAACGAAATAGAAAAAGGTAAAAAATATCCAAAAACGGATAAAATTGTTTTGTTGGCCGAAGCTTTCGAAGTAAGTTATGATGCGATGGTTTCTCTGAAACTTGATAAAAACTTAGCACCTGTCGGAGAAATTCTTCAATCGAATTTATTGAATGAAATTCCGCTCGATTTATTTGGGATAGAAGAAAGAGATCTGATCGAAATAATTGCCAATGCGCCGATGAAGGTGAATGCGTTTATTTCTACGCTCATCGAAATCGGAAATAATTATAACCTTACCCGCGAAAGTTTTTATTTGGCTGCTTTGCGTTCTTTTCAAGAAGCAAACGACAATTATTTTCCAGATATCGAAGCGAAAGCGAAAAAATTTCTCAACGAATATGCCGATCGTCCATCGATAGAAATTACCGATCATTGGATGCAAGAAGTTTTGCAAGAAGAATTTGGGTATGAAATTGTGTACGACGATTTTGCAACGCACATGGAACCTGAAATGGCGAAGTTAAGATCGATTTTTATCGAATCTAAAAAGAAATTATTTATCAATTCTAACACTGATCGAGATCAGAAACGATTTATTTTGGCCAAAGAAATTGGTTACAATTATTTAGAATTAGAAGAAAGATTGTACACTTTTTCGTGGGCAAGTTTCGAAAATTTCGATCAATTGCTCAATAATTTTTATGCATCTTATTTTGCTGGTGCTTTGTTGTTACCTGAAGAAATGCTGGTTGAAGATCTGAAAGCTGTTTTTGCTTTAGAAAAACATGACTTGCAATTGGTGTTGGATCTTTTTACGAGATATACCGATTCGCCTGAAACAATTTATCAACGATTGACCAATATTCTACCGAAACATTTCAATATTCGAGATTTATTTTTCTTACGAATCACGCATCAAAAAGGCAGCGATAGTTATCAATTGACCAAAGAGTTACATCTCAATCAACAACAATCGCCACAAGCGAATGAAACCGATGAGCATTATTGCAGACGTTGGGTTTCGGTTCGAGTTTTGAAAAACTTTGAAGAATTAAAAGAAAAAAATCATGCTTTTAGTTCTCAGATTTCAATTTATCCATACAATAATCATCAGAAATATTTTGTGGTTTCTTCGGCAACGCAAGATCCATTTCAGCCAGAATTTCTACGAAGTGTAACAATTGGTGTTTTGTATAATTCGGCCAAAAAACATATCCGATTTTTAGAAGATCCTCATATTTTTAGTCAAGAAGTTGCGGTAACTTGCGAGAATTGTGGAATGACCGATTGCCTAGATCGCGTTGCGCCACCCAAACGATTCGATCACAACATAAAAACCAAACGATTGAATGTGATGATTAATGAATTTATCAAAGAAAATAGTTAGGATTTTTGTGTTATTGAAAAGCCCAATCCACAGCGAAAACTGCTTGTAGAGCAGCCGTTTCTGTACGGAAACGTTGTGTTCCTAAACTAATTCCTTGGAATTTTTTTTGAGATGCATCCGTGATTTCTTCTACCGAAAAATCACCTTCAGGTCCGATCATTAAAACAATTTTAGAAGGTTGTGCGGATAGGAAAGTTTTAAAGTTTTTTCGGTCTAAATCTTCGCGACAATGTGCAATGACTTTTGCTGCATCTTGAAAATCTAGCGCAATAAAATCATGAAATTTCGTTAGAGGATTTACTTTCGGGATGTAAGCTTTTAGCGATTGTTTACAAGCAGTTTGGATGATTTTTTCTACCCGTTCAATTTTTAAATTTTTTCTTTCAGAATGGAAAGTTTGTAAAAAAGTAATCTCATCAATCCCGATTTCTGTTGCTTTTTCTAAAAAAAACTCTAAGCGTTCCATTGTTTTGGTCGGCGCAATAGCAACGTGTAAATAGTAAGGTTTTTGTTGGAAGTTTTTTTGAATTTCGAGAATGTTCGCTTCAACTTTCTTCTTACTAAGTTGAGAAATTTCAACCTTTGCCAATGTTCCTTCTCCGTTGGTTACATAAACAATATCGCCTTCTTTACCGCGTAAAACTTTGGTAAAATGATGACTTTCTTCTTCGTTTAGCGTTGCGTGATTGTCGTGTATTTCTCCGAAAAATAATTTCATTCGATCGAATATTTAGCTGTTGATTTATCCGTTATTTTTCCAAACAATTGTTGGTCGAATTTTAGTTGACCGACCATGGCAATCATCGCAGCGTTGTCGGTTGTGTAAGCAAATTTGGGTAAGTAAACCTTCCAACCTAATGTTTTTTCGTTGGCTAACAAAGCTTCTCGAATTCCAGAATTTGCAGAAACGCCACCGGCAATCGCAATTTGTTTGACTCCGAGATCATGACTTGCTTTTTCTAACTTTTTCATAAGGATATTCACAATCGTGTACTGAATAGAAGCACATAAATCGTTGATATTTTCCTCGATAAAATTCGGATCTTTTTTAGTTTCTTTTTGTAAGAAATAAAGAATTGCAGTTTTCAGGCCGCTAAAGCTATAATTATAATCCGCCACTTTTGGTTTACTAAACTCGAAACGATGTGGATTGCCTAAGCTTGCTTTTTTGTCGATAATCGGACCAGCAGGATAGGGAAGGTTGAGGAGTTTTCCGGCTTTGTCGAATGCTTCGCCTGCTGCATCATCAATGGTTTGACCAATCAATTGGAAATCAAAATAATCGTTTACTTTCACAATTTGGGTATGCCCGCCACTCACCGTCAGACATAGAAAAGGGAAAGTTGGTTTTTCGTCACTCGCATCATCAATAAAATGAGCCAAAATATGCGCTTGCATATGATTCACTTCAATCAAAGGAATATTGAGTGCCAAGCTCATCGATTTGGCAAAACTACTTCCTACCAAAAGAGAACCCATGAGTCCGGGACCACGTGTATAAGCGATTGCTTTGATGTCTTTGAGGTTGATATTTGCTTTTTTTATCGCTTGATCGATGACCGGTACAATATTTTGTTGATGCGCTCTTGAAGCCAATTCGGGAACTACGCCTCCGTATTCTTGATGAATTGCTTGACTAGCCACAACATTTGATAATATCTTGTTATTGAGAATGATAGCTGCACCGGTGTCATCACAAGAAGATTCGATGCCTAAAATTAAGTTTTTTGATTCCATTTCGTAGGACGAAAAATTTAATTACTTTTACACTGCAAATATCGTAATAAAAAAAGGATTGAAGATCATAAGACGCATAGGAAGAGTAATTTTAGTTGGGATAATTGTAATTCTTACAGCACTTTTGTGCTTAACGGTTGCTATTCAGATTCCTGCGGTGCAAACTTGGGCTGCGCAAAAAGCAGTTGAATCCTTAAACAAAACCTTCAATACAGAAATTTCGGTAGAAAAAGTTGATATTAATTTTTTCGGTAGGATTCATCTGTACGGTTTAGCGACCAAAGACGATCATGGACTAGAATTTATTCGAGTAAAAGAGTTAGAAACCAGTTTCAGAATTTGGTCTTTGCTCAATGGAACAGATAAAATAGATCTGAAAGAAATCGAGCTGCACGAGCC
>CCMH01000038.1 GCA_000751595.1 Weeksella massiliensis
GTTAGTGGGATACTACCTTATAAATTTTCTGTATGTTTTCTTGTTCTGATTGTAAGTGATGAATTATATTTTGTGATGAATTTTTTTGTAATAATTTGTATTCTCCCATTCATAGTTGGGACTCCAGTAGCTATTACAAAAGATTTCTTAGGATATCTTCTTGAATCAACACTTAATTGATTGATTGTAGATTCAATTTGATTACACGCATGATAAATATCTTTTCCTTTTATTTCAATATAATGTTCAAAATTTGGACAATTCATTTTGAAGTCACATTTTTGCCCATTTGTGATTAAGCATCCATCAACTCTATATTTAGTAACAGTGATTCTATTCGGGTTTAGATAAATTAACTGACATTTTGAGTTTCCATTATCTCTAAACGAAATATTAGAATCATTAACTTCTTGTTTACAATTCATCATTTTCTAATTCTAATAATTCATTAAATTCATTCGAGATAACAGCAGAGATATTGTCGAGGAAAATTGAGTCAATCAAACCATATTCAGCATCAACTATATTATTGAATGTATTGTTCTCAACCGAAATAGCATTTAAATAGCCTTTTTTAATAATAGCATATTCACTAACTATTTTAGAAAGTCTATCTTTTTTATTTACATCTTCATTAACAATACCTGCTTGTAAAAGGTTGTTAAAAGATGATATAATATATGGACTATGTGTTGTAATTAATATTTGACTTTGACATCTTGATAAACTAAACACAGATACAATAAGCTCAACAACTTTTTTCTGTGCAGCAGGAAAAAGATGAGCCTCAGGTTCTTCAATGTATAATGTTAAACCATCTCCCATAAAATTTATTCTAGTTAATGCTTTTAAAATTAAAGCTAAAGGGAGGGTTTCTTGTTGTCCACTAGAAGCATAAGCAAGATTAATTAATCTTTTATCCTCGTGAACTATATAATCTTTATTTTTTATACGTTCATATTTTCCACCAAGTATCTGAAGTATTAATTCATTTATATAGTTATCTTCTTTTTTGTGAGGTGATTGTCGTGTAGAAATTCCTTTTATATTTTCATAAAAAGAACCAAATTTTATAAGAAAAGGATCTATCGCTTTATTATTAGATAGGAAAGAAAAAATAGAACTTTGCAAAGTTGCAAAAAATGATCTACCAGCAGGAATAAATATTTGAGAGAAAGAAGAATTTTCAGATACAATTCTTACCATATCTAAATATTTTTCAAATACTTTATAATCAGGTCTGTAAATTTCAAATTTATCTTTTGATTGGAATTTTTCCTTATCTTTTTTTATAAGACTCTTTGCATTATAAAATTGTTTTATAACATTTTCAGAATAAGTAATATTAATTTTAGATTTTATAGTAGCTCTTTGTATAAATGCAAAGTCAACTTCATTATAATAATACTTTATTTCAAAAATACTATCTTTCCAAGATTCACTTGGAAAAAAATCTTCAAAAATTGATAGCAGTTTTTTATTTAATTCGTGTTTATTCGATTCATTTTCTGCGCATTCAAAGAATTCTCTAAATATATTTTTAAAAAAGTAAATTAATTTAATTGATACAGATTTACCTGATGCAGATTTACCAATTAAAATATTTATTTTATTTATTTCAAAAGATGATTCGTTGATACCTCCAAATCCCTTAATGTAAATTTTTTCCATATAGTTTATTAATAATTATGCATAACGAGCCGCGCATCTGGCGAAGTGGCGAGTAAACAAAATCAAAAAGTTGAGTTAAAACTAACCGAAGCCGATGTGCTTCACAAAAGCTAACTTAATCATAAAAAGCGAATGTGAGCACATTCGGCGTGAAAAAAAATAAAAGGTTGAATAAAAACTTAAATCGCCATTTCGCCAATGCGATGTTGCACGTAGTATTTTTATTCATTCAATTGTTTCAATAAATAGAAAGTGTCCAAGATAAATTTCTTTGTCTCTTGAGAAGTATTTTACTTTATCTTCATTTATTACTTTTCCTTCAAGTGTTAATCTTAAATTCCAATTTGGGTTACAAGGTTGTAAAATTGGTTTATTATTGTTTTTAATATTCCATATCCAATTCGCTTTTTGTTCTTTTATTTGATATGGTTCAAGATTCCATAATTCAAGTTTGTTGTCACAACCTTCGATTACAGGTTCATTTAATTCTATTAACGGCTTGTAGTATGTAAGTTCAGGCTCTGAGCAACCTCTGTTTGGGAATTTTCTAAATTCCATTTTCTTCCAAAAATGTTCCGATTCTTTAGGAGCACAAAAAAGTTTTATCGCTTTGTATTTTTTGGATTGAAAATATTTTTCCGCTTTTTTATAAAATTCTCTGCCAAATTTTTTATTTCTAAATTCTGGGTGAATTTCCATTATATCGATGCCAATATAGGAGTCAAAGTCAGTCCAACATAAAAAGCCTATAATTTTTTCTTCAAATTCAAATGTGAAAAATAGATTACGATTAAATGAAGTTTCAATGATATTCCAATTACAATAAAATCCTTGGTTCGTTTTCTTGTCTTCTTCTATTAACCAAACTTTAATTTCTTCCAATTGTTTTAAATCAGAATTGGTTTTCAGATTCATTGTTTGAACGATTTATGGTTTAATATTACGCACAACGGAAAAAGTATTGGCGAAGTGCGGGATTTCGAAGAACCAAAAGTTCAAGAAATCCAAAACGTAGCGAATGCTTTTCAATGAAACTAAATTACAAAAAAATGTGGAATTGAAAAGCATGAGCGGATTATTTTTTCTGCTTTTCAATTTTGCACTTACTCCTGCCATTTCGCCAATCCTATGTTTGTAATTCCTTAAATTTATTGTATCAAAATCATAAAAAGAAAGAACAAAATGAGCAGAATAAGATAGGCAATACGATTAAGTTTTTAAACTTCATTAACATGATTATCCCTGCCCATTTCTTGCTGAAAACCGTACAGTTTAGTTGAACAAAAAGTTCGTGTTAGGATCGTTGGTTGTATTGCAAGAAAAGTTCTCTCATTTCAACAATAAAAGTATAAAAAATGGAAGAAAAACCAAGTATTGTGGCATCGATGTTTCCAATGAAACCTTAGATCTGTATTTTCTTAATCAAGAAGGAATTCATCAACATTTACAAATCTCAAATACCGTTACCGGTTTCAGAAAAATGCTGAAAGAAGCAGGAACTACAACACATTTTGTGATGGAAGCAACGGGAGTGTATCATCTGAATTTGATTTTCTTTTTACACGAAAAAGGTTGTCGATTTAGCGTGGTGAATGCTTTGCAAATTAAACGTTACATTCAGATGCATTTGGAACGTAATAAATCGGATAAAAAAGATGCCAAACGCATTTATGAATATGGTGTTGATCGAAATCCAGAAACCTACTCTATGCCTGATATGGCGTACTTTGAATGTCGTTCGTTGAACAATGCGATTCACGATTTAACCAAAGAGATTACCAAGTTTAGCAACCAAATACACAGCTTGAAAAAATGTCCGTTTGATGCGAAAAGAATAGAAAAAAGCTTTCAAAAAATTATTAAAAAATTGAAAGAAGAAAAGCAAAATATAGAATTAGAATTACAAGAAAAACTGATAGCATGGGATCGTGAAACCCTTGAATTAGTATCCAGTGTAAAAGGAATTGGTAAGCGTGCTGCCGCCGAATTATTGATCTACACGCAAGGTTTTAAAGACATGAATTCGTACAAACAATTGATCTCTTACGCAGGGCTGAGTCCCACCGAATATCGGAGTGGAAGTAGCATCCGAGGGCGTGTCCGAATATGCAAACAAGGAGGCAAACAGCTGCGACATATCTTGTATATGTGTGCCTTAAATGCGAAGAAAACCAACGCCCATTGCAGGGCATTATTCGACCGATTAGTGGAGAAAGGAAAGAACAAAAAAGCAGCCGTAATTGCGGTGTGCAACAAGCTGCTTAAAATTGTATTTGGAGTGGTAAAAAATAGAGAATTTTACCAGGATAATTATTTACAAAAAACTGCTTAAAAAACTTGTTTTTTTACACAGTTCATGTTAGCGGTAGTAGCAATTATTTTATTTCAGTTTTAAATTCTGAATTATTATGATTTTTTGTTTTTAAGAACACTTCAGTTAATTCATCTGGAATAAAAAACATTTTATGTATATATCTAACACAAAATAGCATCAAATGAATTAATAAAATTGATATTATCAAATTAGGGAAAAAATAAACAATGTTTTTAGTTACAAATAGGAGTATAAAAGGAGTAAAAATGATAATAGGTACAACAATCAAAAAAATAAAATTCAATTTTAACCAAGTTTTTGTTTCTGTATTTAAAATTTTTCCGCTTTCAGAAATTCTACCTGATATGTTTAATTTACCTTTATGCATTACTTTCAAAAGCATATATTCTTTTGAGTCAAGATTTTCTAAATTAATTTTTACTTTTTTGCGATTGGATTTAAAATTAACTTTTTGGTTAGTAACAATTTGTTCAAAAGAAATAATTTCATTTTCAGCTAAAATTTCAAGATTCTCTATATTTTTATTATTTAATGTTTTCCTACCGTTATTGTAAAAAATAATTCTGGACTCAAATTCTGTATCATCCTTGTTCCATTCTTCAATACTATCGTAGTTTCTACAAATTGGGCTTTGAGAAAATACAAGTCTATAAAAGGTTCTAAAGTATAAATAGTAAGCAATTAATGTACTTATAAAGAATATTAAAATTGTTAGTATATTACTTAAGCCTACAATTTTATATATTTCAGAGAAAATTTCAATCATTTATTTGACATAAGTTTTAAGCTATTACCGCTAACGGAAAAAGTATTGGCGAAGTGCGGGCTTAATTTGAACGAAAGTTCAAGTTCAGACCAATCGTAGCCAATATTTTTTTAATGGAACTAAACTAATAAAAAAATGTGGAATTGGAAAATATTGGCGGCTAAAAAAGTAGAGTAGTTCAACTTACCCTTAACCCCGCATTTTGCCAATACAATGTGCCTGTTGCACAACTAGAATAACTTAAAATTTCTTAACTTGTTATCATGCAAGGCAAAAAAGAATTTACACCCCAATTATTTTACGATTTAAGTTTGGATCGATTGGTACCTTTGGATAATTACTATCGAATCATTCAGCGAGAATTATCATTTGATTTTCTTTATCAAGCGACCTCAAAATATTATGGAAAAGAAGGTCAAAAAAGCATCGATCCTGTGGTCTTTTTCAAGATATTATTGGTGGGTTATCTCAACAACATCAACAGCGATCGGGCATTGATTCGCTACTGTAGCAATTGTTTAGATGTACGTTTATTTTTAGGATATGATTTAAATGAAGATTTACCTTGGCACTCAACCATTAGCCGAACACGTCAATTATTAGGAGAAGAAGTTTTCTTAGAATTATTCCGTCAAGTTTTAAGTCTTTGTATTGATAAAGGAATGGTTCAGGGTCGTCGTCAAGCGGTGGATAGTGCATTTATCAAGGCCAATGCCAGCATGGATAGTTTAGTTGAAAAAGAAGTTTTAGAAGATGCTTCTGCATATGTCAACGAATTAGAAGAAAATAGTGAATATAAAGTCACTTCAACACGTAAAAAGTTAGTTGAACAACACCATAATTGGAAAAAAGAAGAATTTAAAGGGATGCCTGCCGCCCGAAAAAGTATCCAAATCAATGAAGATGGCGAAGAAATTCGGCCAAAATTCTTAAGTAATCACACCCATTATAGTCCAACGGATCCGGATGCAAAAATCTCCACCAAACCAGGAAAACCGAGGCAATTAAATTATGCAGGTCAATTAGCCGTAGATGATAAACACCATGTCATTACAGGCGCTTGTGCCAGTACAGCGGGGAGCAAGGACAGTGCGATTTTTTCAGAAATCATGAATCAAACCTTGGCAAATTTTAAGGGTAATGAGATGCAAATCGATCAAGTATTAGCCGATGCAGGTTACAGTAGTGGTGAAAGTTTGCAGTATTACGAGGACAACAATATTGACGCTTGGATACCCAATTTTGGTCAATACAAACCTGAGCGTGAAGGCTTTATTTACCAAGCAGAAAAAGACCAATATCAATGCATTCAAGAAGGAGGAAATAAAGCGATACTTCCTTTTAAAGGCATCCGAACAGATAGCAAAGGCTATGAAAAGAAAAGTTACCGAAGCAGTGAAAGGGATTGTAAAGATTGCCCCCTTCGAGCCCAATGCTGTGGTAAAGTGAGCAAGTTTAAGAAGTTAGATGACAGCATTCACAAGCCCTTATACGATCGGATGCACGAGAAAATTACCAAGAATAAACGGTATTTTAAACAGATGGTCAAGAGACGAAGTGCAACGGTAGAACCCGTTTTAGGTACTTTAATCAACCATCACAATATGAAACGCATCAATAGCCGAGGAATGGCCCAAGCGAACAAACATGTTCTCTTAGCCGCCTTATGCTATAACCTGAAGAAATACCTGAAATTTACGCCTAAAAAGTTCAAATTACTAGCCCAAATCTGTGCCTTACCAAAGGTAAAGTATGGCACTCTAAAAGCAGGTCATATTGGGCTTGAAGATTTGCTTTTTTCAACCACTTTATTTTTAATTATTGAATATAATCCAAAAATAAACCTCGCTTAAAAAGGCTTAAACGAGGTCATATATGATTTTATTTTGTTGAGTCTTGAGTTGTGCAACGGTTACCTTTGTTAGCGGAAGTTTTTATTTTTCGTAAGTTTTTGAGTTAGCTTTTATATAAGTTATTAAAGCATTAAATAAAGGATTGAAGGTGTTTTGATCATTTACACCAACCCAGAAATCATCATATAATGTATCTCCAACAAAAATTTCATCAAAATTTTCCGGATTCACTAATTTCAGTTGAATTCTTTTATTTTTCTCTTTGTTATCATCAAATTTTAGGTAAAGAAATTTTTTGTATTTTCTATACACATTATTAATTCCAATTTTTCCAGTCAATGCTCCAACTTCATCTTGTTTTCCATCCTTTATAATATCTTTTTCTAAATCTTCAAAAGTAATTACTTTATCAAAATAGCCTATTTTTTCAGCCATTCCTTTCATAAAAGTATTATTAGGAACAACAAGTAATTGCTTGTTACTATCTAAATCAAAAGGCTGATTCACTAAAATATCAGCTTTTTTCGATGATTCAAAATATCCATCTTGTTTTTTTTCAGATACTTTCATTACGCTACAACTTTGAATAGTAAAAGCTGTAAGAATTAAAATCGGTAAAATTATTTTCTTCATTACTTATTTATGAATAATGTTTGTTTAAAATTTCTGCTAACGTTTGGCAAATTGGC
>CCMH01000039.1 GCA_000751595.1 Weeksella massiliensis
TTTATAGGATAGTGTCTTTGTTTAATAAACGCATCCAAGAGGGCGAAAACGTGTTGTTTGTCGCTCTCTTTTAGTTTTTGAATATCGAGAATTTTATTGACCACATTTTTTTCCAACAGAATATCGGTAGAACCTACAAGATAATCCAAGGAAACTTCCAAAATACGGCTACTGGTATCTTTATCAATTTGTACATCTTCTTTACCTGTAAGGTAATCCAAAGACACTTCTAAAATATCAGCAATTTTACGAGCAATATCAATAGATGGTAAAACCTCGTTACGCTCGTATCTACCCAACACATTTTTATGAATACCCAAACGGTTCGCTAAATCTGTTTGCGATGTTATTATCTTCCTCTTCTACGTGTTTGGCTTTCTTCTTCTTTCATTTCTTCTTCTCTTTTTAGATTTGCATCTTGATACATATCGGGATCATTGACATTTAAATTGATATCGCTTTTATTTTGTTTTTGCTGTTGCTTTTTCGGATTTGAAATACTATTGATGCTATTAATTTCATTTGATACAATGTTCATATCGACTAAAATATCTTTTGCTATCTCAGGGAATTTATCAATTTTATCTAGTAGAAAAGATTGAAGTTTTTGCAATTCATTTTTATATCTATTTGTTTCTAAATCATTATTTTTAGATTTAACAATTTCAGAAATTTCTTTAATATCTTTGATTAAATCTAGTTCTAAAGTTTGATTAGATTTTTCATCGTAAACAAATGCTTTTTGTTCTAAATTGATTTTTTCATCATTGGTTGAAATGTTTGTAATTTCAGCATATTCGATGTTGTTTTTACTGTTTTCTAAAACATCTTTTAATGATTTGTCACGCTCAAAAAGATTGACATTTAATTTGGAATTATTTTCGGTTAAATGAAAAGTAATTCTTTTT
>CCMH01000040.1 GCA_000751595.1 Weeksella massiliensis
CAACACTTCCTAATAGTTTTGTATTAATTTTTTTTACGGGCTTTATAAACATAAAGTCTTTTCCAGCAGGTAAATAAACTTGAATTTCTTCCCCTTTTTTAAGTGCGATTGAATCGTTGATCAATAATTCAGATTGATTGTTCTGAATAGATGTTATCGCCATTTGAGCAGATAATATACATGTTGAAGAAAGAAATAATAGTCCTGCGATTAATAGTTTTTTCATATTATTTAAGATTTATTTTTTGAGTGATGTTTTCTCAAGAAGAATTTTTCTTAATGGTTCAGGATTAGCAATAAAATATTGTTGATTTATTTCTCCAGTAGTCACCACTACAGTCCCGAAACCTAATATTTTACCTAATAAAGGTTTGAAAAGATATATGTTTTCGATTTTTTGTAAAGGGATGTCTGAAACATTTTTGTTCAAAACTCCTGTTATTTTAGTTATGTTATCTTCAGAAAGATAAATTCTGGTAAATTTATTTTTCAACCACATCCAAATACCTTTAAAAAATAATGCAACTAATAAAATTGCAAAGTATTGGAATAACCCTCTTAAAAATATTGCAGGGAGTATTCCTACAAATCCTATTAATGTTAATATTGAAGGAATTATATATGATATCCAATGAAGGTTTGCTTTATAAATTATTTCATTACTAGAATCCATATTGTGTATTCGTTATGTTAAACATAATAGGTTTATAAAAATTCTTTTCATTATTTTGGTTATTCGGGAATAATAAGTTTGAAACCTTTATTTGTTTTTACGTATTTCCCACCGTTACGGAGACGTTTCTCCTCAATCACTTTAGCTTTTTCAAGATATACTAATGCTCTAGAACGCGCATCCTTTTTGCCCTCTGTTGTAATTAAATCTTCTTTATTTTTCTTGCTCATGACTTTGTTGTTTTTGAAAGATTTATAATGTATAAAATTTTGAAGTTGGTAGATTGATTCCATATCGTTCGGACAACAACCCTCCCTGTCTATTTTTCTGAATAATAATTTCTATTTGATTTTCGGTTGTTTCATTATTATAATCATAGTTCCAGGTATCAATTCCGTAATATTCAGGTCTGAATAAAAACAAGACTTCATCCGCATCCTGTTCAATAGCTCCTGACTCTCTTAAATCAGAAAGTAATGGTCGTTTATCGCTTCGTTCTTCAACCTTTCTTGATAATTGAGACAAAGCTATTACAGGGACATTTAGTTCTTTTGCAAGAGCTTTTAGAGATCTTGAAATTAATGAAATCTCTTGCTCTCTATTATTTGTATTTCGATCAACAGTCATTAACTGCATATAATCAATAAATATAACATCTATATCATACCTCATTTTAAACATTTTAGCCTTCAATCTCAGATTATTAATACTAATTGAAGGGGTGTCATCAATGTGTATTTTTAATGATGAAATATGTTTTTTATACTCTTTGAACTTATACCATTCATCTTGATTCATTCCTTTTCTTAGTATTGAATAGTTTGGAATTTCTGTAATATTGTTAATTATCCGACCTGTAATTTGCTCTGAACTCATCTCTAGAGAAAAAACTGCACAACTACCACCTTGAGAGGCTACATCAACAACAGATTGGACTAAAAATGCAGTCTTTCCCATACCAGGTCTTCCTGCCACAATTGTTAAATCTGACTTTTGCCAACCACCCATTGCCTTATTAATAATTGGTAAGGATGTTTTGATTCCTGTTAATTTTCCTTGTTCAATTTTTGCTGCTCGTTTCTCAACTGAATTTACAAGTTGAGAGAATGTGTTTAAAGATTTGTTTTTGTCAATAAATTTATCAATGAAGAGATTTTCAAAAGTTTCAAATGCTTTATCCCTGAGATGAAAAATATCCTCGTCAGGCTTTTTAGCAAAATCAATTAAAGATTGAAATTTTTTAATAAAATCTCTTTTAACAGATAACTCCACTAAGATCATTATGTAGTATTCTAAATGCGCACTAGAAGTTGGAGATGCAGAAATAGAAATAATATGTAAATCCAAATCTTTTCTGTTTATTTTACCAAGTTCAACACTGATTGTTACCAAGTTGATAGGATCATTGTCATGATATTTTTTAATTATTAAATCGTATATTAACTGATTGTTTTTATCGAAAAATAAATCATGATTTAATTTTGAGTAGTGATTAACTATATCTTTTGGAAAGGTTATCATCATACCCAATACCAAGTCCTCTATATTTTTATCATGAATCTTCATATCTATTCGTTGTAAGTTGTTTTTGGTCTGTGTATTTTAGGTAGTGTTATTTTTTGTTTTTGTTGTTGATTGTTGAGATAAGGAAGTGTGCTCCTTATAGAACTCTGCCAATTTGTAATTGGTCGATCAAAACCATTTTTCCAGTCGTTCTGGACCCAACTATCATATTTAGCTTCAATAAAAGGGTCAAGAGTCTCATTATATCCTTTTAGTGTTCTAGTGTATTCAAGAAACTCAACAAAATCTGGAACATTATCTTTTTTTAAGTGAGTTTGTCTTATGGATGGTTTTAATGGTTCGACTTTAATTTTTTGTTTATCATCAACTTTTAGATGGGCTGATTCTATATTAGTTTTTGTTTGTTTTTGATTATGAATCCATATAGGATTGTCAAGAATTTTATATTGGCATGGAATACCGTTTTTAATATTAAATTGTATTAAACCACGATTTCTTAATTTTTCTCGTGTAGATTTAATAGTTTTTGGAGTCAATTTTAGTTCATTTTTTATTTTTAAATCAGATATACTAAAATCAGAATTATTTGACTTTTTATACTGCTGTAATAAATACATATATAATGATACACTTATACTTCCTAATGGATTTTCTGTGTTAATCTTCCAAAATCTCTCTATTAAATCGATATATTTCATTTCTTATTGCCAAATAACTGTAATGCTTTTTCGACATCAACGACTATTATATTTCTGTTTTGAAATATAGCGTCATCTAATATTCCCGATTTTTTTACTTCAGCAGCTTTCGAACGTGAGCACCCTAATATTTTTGCGATGCCCTTGATTCCATAGGCGTATAGTTTGTTGTCTTTATTATTCATAGAGTTTTGTAATTCCATGAATTCGGCAACTGTAAGTTCAGCTAAAGTTTTGTTAGGATTTATATTTTTCATTTTAACTCTTGTTATTAAATAGTTCTAATGCTTTTTCTTTATCAATTATGATTTTTCTGCCATTCTGAATAATAGCTTCATCAAATAAACCAGTGGATTTTAATTTCCAAGCATAATTCTTGGAGCAACCTAATAACATTGCTAATCCATTAATTCCATAAGCATATTCTTTTTCAATCTTAGCAGGTTGAACATCGTTATGGGTGTTGTTATTTAACAATTCTATAAATTCGCCAACTGTTAACTGCCATATTGGTTTATTATGATTTTCCATATTTTAAGATTTTAAATGTTGTTCCATTTTAGATATAATTACCCTAACCCCCTGTGCTTGTAACCCATGTTTTTCGCCAATTGCACGCCATATTGCCCATTTAGTGGCTCCTTCTGGAAGATTTTTAAGAATATCTTTGTACTCTTGATATATCTTTTTATTTCTTTCATCCTTTTGCTTCTGCAAAGGAGTTCGTAAATCAATCTGTTTTTCACTCATGACTATAGATTCCATTTTTTTATTAACTTTGTGTAAATCGTTGTTTTATATATTGTTTAATTGGTAATACAAATATAGCTAATATATTTGTTAATAAGCAAGTTTTATGACTAATAAATTACTTAGTATAAAAGAGAGAATTTTGTATTTAGCTGAAAATGTAGAAGTTAACAAGCAAGAATTTTTTAAAAAAATTGATATTACCTATGGGAATTTCACAGGTAGTAATAAAAATAGACCTGTAAATTCAGATGCTATAAATAATATATTAGTTAATTATCCTCAGACTAACCCATGGTGGTTGATTACAGGAAAAGGAGAGATGCTTACAAGTAATAATCAAAATATTACCAATAATGGAGATAGTAATAAAAATATTGGAAGTAATATCAATGGGAATAATGGAAATATAACGATTTCTCATAATGATATGATAGACTTAAAAAAAGAACTCACAGAGCGTTTAAAGGTTTGTCAAGAACAGCTTTCCGAGAGTCAAGCACAAACAACAACACTTTTAGAAATATTAAAAAATAAATGACATGAAAAGACCATTACTTCTTTTCTATTTCGTTATAGCAAACTTTGTATTTGCACAGACTAATGAAGAATTAAAAAAGGAAATTGCCGACATTAAAATATCCATTCGCAATCTCAAGCAAGACATTGATGCTGTGAGGACGGAGAATGTATATTTAAAAACAACATTGAACATTAATGAAGCAATTCTTGAACAAGAACAAAATAATAGTCTATATAAAATTACTAAGGTTGTAGGGAATAAAGCTGAAAAGACCGTTATGATTAGCTTTCTTGTTGAATCTAAAGATGCAAATAAAGAACTCTATATTAGTGATCTTTCAATAATAGATTTAGAAGGAAATGAATATGAAGTTGATTTATTCAAATCAAGTAGCCCTTTTCCTAAGCTTGTATTGAATGTTCCAATGAAGCTCAACTTTTCTTTCAAAAATATAGAAAATGAATCTCAATTTTTAAAGGTATTTAGGTTTCAAACGAAAAGTAAAAATCAAGGTGAGAGAGAGGAGTTAAAAAACAATTTTGAATTTAAAGACTTAAAAGTTAATTGGGAGTAGAATGCAGATAAAATACCATGCGCAATTCTTACTTGACAAAGAGGTTGATAATCCAACAGCAAAGTTGCGTTACAGAATAAAATGGGAGAATAACAAAAAAATCGTTTCTTTTAGTGTTGGATACAGGGTTGAAATTGATAAATGGTCTTTAGAAACCCAACGATGTAAAATTAACACAACTCATGGTTCTAAAAAAGTACCAGCAGCTGAAATAAATAAAAGATTAAGCTTGTTTGAAAAAGCTTGTGAACAAGTATTTAATTATTATCAAATAAAAGATGTTATTCCTGAAATTCAGGATTTTAAATATCAATTTAATATATATATTGGTAGAGAGAAAGTTGATGTTAAGGAAAATTTTTATAAAATTTATGATCTATTTTTAAATGAAGAATCAGATGTAAATCAATGGTCATATCGTACACATCAAAAATATACAACATTAAAAACACATTTATATAATTTTAATCAAAATCTTAAATTTTGTGAATGTACGGAAGAAATGCTCTATGATTTTTTATTCTATTTACAAAGTTTAAAACACAAAAACACAACTATTTTAAAAAATTTAGCTTTATTCAAGTCTTTTTTAAAATGGTCCTATAAAAAGGAATATCTAAAAATAGAAGATTATAAGTTTTTCCAACCTAAATTAACTCAATCCAAGAAGAAAATTATATTCTTGAGTAGTAATGAACTTGTTCAGCTTAGAGACTTTGTAATTCCAATCGATAAAAAACATTTAGAAAAAGTAAGGGATGTTTTTCTTTTTCAATGCTACACAGGTTTGAGATATTCTGATGTAGAAAACCTTAAAAAGACAGATGTTAAGGAAAATTACATTGAAATTACTACTTTAAAGACGGCTGATTCTTTAATAATTGAATTAAATAAACATAGTAGATCAATATTGGACAAATATGCTAAACAAAGCTTTACATCAAACAAAGCTTTACCTGTAATAAGTAATCAAAAGATGAATGACTATTTAAAGGAATTAGCACAATTGGCTGGTATTAATGAATTGATAAGGGAAACTTATTATATAGGAAAAAAAAGAATAGACGAAGTTTACCCAAAATATGCGTTAATAGGCACCCATGCAGGACGAAGAACGTTTATTTGTAATGCACTTGCCTTAGGAATTCCACCACAAGTAGTAATGAAGTGGACTGGCCATAGTGATTATAAAGCAATGAAACCATATATTGATGTTGCAACTGAAATTAAAGCAAATGAGATGAATAAATTTAATAATATCTTTTAGTCCCTAATTTTAAAATCATGGACTAAAATGAGTGTTATTCATAGAGGTATAATAACACTTGTGAATATGTAAAGAGCTGAATATTAAATAAATGAATGCATAGTGAGATTTAGGAATATATAAAAATAGTCCTGTCCTCGCTACTACGAAAAGGAGATTCTAATGAGAGTCTCCTTTTTTTATGCTTTCTATTTTCGATGTGAAATAGATTATCCCAATTCTCTATACAATAAGTATTTCTTAACTTGAAAACTTAAATAAATAACTTTGTAAAGAAGTTATGGTTGAACATGTTAAACTAAATAATGAACAATACAATCGTACAAAACGTTCAAATATATTCCCCAAACGCCATCATAGGTATTTTTAATAACGCATTGAAAATAAAAGAAACGGTTTCTTTAGTGTTTTTAAAAGGAAAATATGTGTACGGTCATGGAAAATCGTATGCTGGCTATTACTATGATTTAGTGTATTCTGAGAGTTCTCCTGCGAGTATCGGAGTTAAAATTTCATCCTTATTACGAACTAAAATTATTAATAATGAAACGTATGTTTTGAGGGGGTTTATTGAGAAACGTATCAAAAATTCGAGTATAGAATTAGTTTTTGTGGTGGATGAAATTATCCAACAACAAGAAAAAACTATTTCTGATGAAGATCTCCAAAAATTCGAAATCCTACAAAAGAAATTAGACCAAGAAACTAAGGATTTAGAAACGTTTATTCGCGAAAAACTATCCAAAAAAGAAACCATCCGAATTGCGAATATTTATGGACATAATGCAATTGTACAACGCGATTTCTACGAAGGTTTAGGGGTTGCAGCCAATGAGTTTCTGATTGATGATTATACCTGCAATATCACTTCGTCAACGTCTATTTTTGATAAACTATCCGAGCTGAAAGTTAAAAATTATGACATCATTGGGATCGTTAGAGGTGGAGGCGACAAACAAAGTTTTGATGCTTTTGATGATGTCAAATTAGCAAATTATTTCATTTCGTTCGATTCGGTAACCATTACCGCAATTGGGCATACCGTTGACGAAACGTTGCTCGACAAGCTGTCTGATAAAAGATATAATCTACCCTTGGATTATGGAGTGGGCTTGAATAAAATTATAGAAAAATTAAGCTTAGAGAAATCCAATTCTAGAGCTGCCCTAATCAACGAGGTAAAATTAGATGTTACTAAACAATTCAACGAGCAGGTAAAAACATTAGAAACTCAGTTAACGAAAAGAAATGTAGAGTTTAAAAATCTTCAAGAATCTTCTCAGAAAACGGTCAAAGATTTATCAGAAGAAATTCAGAAAATGAATAAACTTCGTGCTAATGAAATCGAAAAAACTAAAAAAGATCTAGCAGAGATTTACCAAAAGAATGCAGCTATTTCAATAGAAAATGAAAGAAATAAAAGTAAACTCGAATTACAACGATTGAATCAAGAAATTTCTAATCTTAAGAATGCTAACAACGAAAGTACATCCATTTATATTTACATTATCTGCTTGATTATTGGCTTACTAATTGGCGCTTTCTTATTGTAATATTGTCATCAATCCACAATAGTCTAAGTGTACTCAATTGTTATTCTTCCTACTTTATCCCCAAAAACCCTTCTGTTGCATTCTTATTTTCTGCACAAAGTATCAAAGTTTTGGGTTTGATTATCAATCTATTCATTTTATCGTATTGAAGTAGTTCGAATAATCTGCCCCCAATATCTTTAATAAAATCATACAACTTGCTCGTAATAAGAATTACATTTTAACACCAAGTAAATCAAAAACAGAATAAAACCTACGTTTTAAAAAAAAGTATTGTTTTGATCGGTAATTAAATAAACTCCTCTTTAGTAAGAAAAATAAACATCCCAAGTTTTATTAGATAAAACTAATTATAGTAGAATTGATTTTTTAATTGATTTAAATATGTTTATTTTTGAAAAGACAGAGAGTTGTTTTGTAAATGAACTAAGTATTTTAATACAAGCCTTTTTGTTTTACTAATTACTTCAAGTTAAACTAATTTAAAGGTTAATATGAAACAATTATCTTTTAAAACTACCACACAAGCTATTATTGCTATAGTGATACTGATGATTTCAGTCAATGCAGAAGCCTGTACGAGAATTGTTTATAAAGGTCCAAATGGAACGATTATAACTGCAAGAAGTATGGACTTCTCAATGGAAATACCTGCAAATTTATGGCAATTCCCTCGTGGAATGAAACGAGAGGGACAAACAGGGACAAACACCATTGGTTGGACTTCTAAATACGGAAGCATTGTAGTCAGTTCATGGGATATTGCAGTTTCTGATGGGTTGAACGAAAAAGGACTTAATGCGAATATGTTATGGCTGAACAATTCAAAATATCCTCAATTTGAAAAAGACGGAAAAAAGAAAGGTCTTGCAGTATCGCTATGGGCACAATACGCTTTGGATAATTTCGCAACAGTGAAAGAAGCAGTTGAACAATTCAAAAAAGAAGAATTTGTTATCGTTACTGACTTTATACCTGGAACAGATAAATATACCACTATCCATCTTTCATTATCCGATCCAACAGGTGATAGTGCAATTCTAGAATACATTAATGGAAAATTGGTGATTCATCACGACCCTTCTTATACAGTAATGACCAATGACCCAATCTTTGAGGAACAATTGGCAATAAATGAATATTGGAAAGAAATACCAGGTAAAATTTTTCTTCCAGGAACCAATAGGGCTGCCGATAGGTTTGTACGTGCATCTTACTATATCGACGCAATTCCACAAACCGATAATACTCGTGTTGCTATAGCAAGTGTTTTTAGCGTGATAAGAAATTGTTCTGTCCCTTATGGAATTTCGACTGAAGGATTCCCTAATTTATCAACCACGAGATGGAGAATTGTTGCCGATCAAAAAAATATGGTCTATTATTTTGAAGATGCGCTCAGCCCAAATGCAGTGTGGGTTGATTTTAAAAACTTGGACTTCAGTCAATCAAAAGGAAAGGTAAGAAAACTATCATTAGATAAACAGCAAGTATATGCAGGTGAAACATCTGATAAATTTGTAGATACAAAACCAATGGTGTTTCAAGGAATTTAACAACACTTTTAATTCTACGCTAGAGAACATAGATATTAGAAACGATTATCTCTATTAAAGAATAAAAAATATTTCATTTTTTCATAAAAGATCAAGAATTCACAACGTGCAGTACGTTTTAGGTTTGTATTCAATAAAATTCTATTAATACCTATACAAATCTAAGGCCTGACGAATATTTAATCAATAAGAACGGTAAATGAATATCGACAAAATAATTGATAATATTTATAAGTTACCAGAAAATTCTAAGAAAAGATTTATTACTCATATCGAGGAAGTTACTTTTCCGAAAGGTCATATCGTATTGCGTGCTGATAAAATTGAAAAACAAATTTATTTCATAAAAAAAGGTATCGTTAGGGCTTATTCAGAAACAGAAAATAAAGAAATAACATTTTGGTTCGGAAAAGAAGGCGATACGATTATTTCTATGAAAAGTTATGTGGAAAATGAAAATGGATACGAAGATATTGAACTATTAGAAAACTCTATTTTATACAAACTCAATATACAAGACTTGCAAAAACTTTTTAATGATGATATACATATTGCAAATTGGGGAAGAAAATTTTCTGAAAAAGAATTAATAAAAACAGAAGAAAGACTAATTTCACACTATTTCAGAAATGCAAAAGATCGATATATAGAACTTTTAGAGAATAATCCAGACTTAATTCAAAGAGTTTCATTAGGAAACATAGCTTCATACTTAGGAATAACACAAGTAAGCTTAAGTAGAATTAGAGCAGAAATATAAAAACAACTTTCATTTTTTATCATTTGTAAAATTTATCCTCAATCTCATTGTCGAGATTTGCAATTAAATATAACAAATGAATTGGATAATTTTAGTAATTGCAGGACTATTTGAAGTCGCGTTTGCATCGTGTTTAGGAAAAGCTAAAGAAGCATCAGGGAATGAAGCATATATGTGGTATGCAGGATTTGTTGTAGCTCTTGGTATTAGCATGGGACTCCTGATAAAAGCTACTCAGACGCTACCTATTGGGACAGCCTATGCCGTTTGGACAGGAATTGGTGCGGTAGGTACCGTGTTAGTAGGTATATTTATTTTTAAAGATCCAGCCAATTTTTGGAGAGTATTCTTTATTATAACATTAATTGGTTCTATTATTGGATTGAAATTCGTTTCAAGCTAACAATATTTCAAAAACATCAAATTGAAAAAATGATGTTATAAGTGAGAAATTGAAAATATATACTTTCCATTTTACTATATCCTAATTTGTATATGCTAAATGTACTTAATCTCTATATTTAGTATTAATAGGTCAGATTGGTATTTTTTAAATAGTTCAGCATATAGAAAGAGAAAATTGAAAATAAAATATGAGAATCAAGTATTTCTTATAAGTACACCCAAAAACCCTTCTGTTGCACACTCATTTTGTTCACAAAGTATCAAAGTTTTGGGTTTGATTATCAATATTTTAGTTTTGAGGACTAAAAAAATAATTAAAAAAGTAAGCCTACGGTTTGGAAGTAAAGGAAAATAGGCTATATTTGCACTCACAATTTAAGAAACATTCCTCCTTAGCTCAGTTGGTTAGAGCATCTGACTGTTAATCAGAGGGTCGCTGGTTCGAGCCCAGCAGGAGGAGCAAATGTCAAGACAAGACACTAAAATTACAACCCAGGATTTATTCCTCCTTAGCTCAGTTGGTTAGAGCATCTGACTGTTAATCAGAGGGTCGCTGGTTCGAGCCCAGCAGGAGGAGCCAATAAAAACTCCCATCAAATTATTGATGGGAGTTTTTTTATTCCTACAATCATCTTACCTAAAGAAGTCGTCTATTTCTTTTTCTTTTGTTGATGATACTGCTGATAGGTCGCCATATCTTTATCACCTCGCCCAGAAAGATTCACCACGACAAGATCGTCTTTCTCAAACGTCATTTTCTCTAAGGCAGCCAACGCATGGGCCGATTCTAACGCTGGGATAATTCCTTCGGTTTGGGTAAGAAGAAAAGCAGCGGCAAGAGCTTCTTCGTCGGTTGCATTTTCAAATCTCGCGCGTCCCGTTTTGTACAAATGCGCATGCAAAGGTCCAATCCCCGGATAATCTAATCCTGCCGAAATAGAGTAGGGTTCTATAATTTGTCCATCATCATCTTGCATCAATAGCGTTCGACTTCCGTGAATAATTCCTTCTGATCCGCGCTGAATTGTAGCGGCTGTTTCATCAGTGTCAATTCCTTTTCCGGCTGCTTCTACAGCGACCAATTGCACTTGATCATCATCAAGAAAATGATAGAAAGCTCCGGCAGCATTGCTTCCGCCACCTACACAAGCAATGACATAATCGGGCGTTTCTCGTTGATATTTTTCTTGTAATTGGATTCGAATTTCCTCTGAAATCACTGACTGAAATTCTGCAACCATCGCCGGATAAGGATGCGGACCAACCACCGACCCGATGAGGTAATACGTTTCTGGATTATTGATCCAAAACCGTATGGCTTCATTGGTAGCATCTTTCAAGGTTTTACTACCCGAAGTGGCAGCCATTACTTCCGCACCTAGCATTTTCATTCGTGCTACATTAGGCGCTTGTCGTGCAATATCTACTTCACCCATAAAAACCGTACATTCTAAACCCAACAACGCACAAATCGTTGCTGTTGCCACACCATGTTGTCCGGCACCTGTTTCGGCCAAAAGCTTTTTCTTGCCCATTCGCTTAGCCAATAATGCTTGCCCGATCGTATTGTTTATTTTGTGTGCACCTGTATGGTTAAGGTCTTCTCGTTTGAGGAGGATATGAGCGCCGTATCGTTGAGAAAGCTTGGGTGCATAGTACAAAGGACTCGGGCGACCAACATAATCCTTGAGCAACAAGCGAAACTCTTGCTGAAATTCTTCGGTAGGATAATATTCATCGAAAGCTTTTTGCAATTCTTCACAATTGTATTGTAAGAGTTCTGGGATAAATGCACCTCCAAAATCTCCGTAAAATCCGTTTTTATCTATGGTAAATTTCATGTTTATTCGTTTATAGGTTATTTTGATTAATTTCTTGTTGAAAAGCTTCAATCGCAGCAATATCTTTTACTCCAACAGCACTTTCAAAGCCACTGTTGATATCAAAACCAAGCAATTGAGGGTGTTGTATCTCGAGTAGTTTTTGGGTATCGGTAGGATGAAGTCCACCACTCAGAAAAAAGGGAGTGTCGAGGGAATAACTTTCGAGCAATTGCCAATCAAATTTCTTTCCCGATCCGCCGTATAATTTCGATTTGGTATCGAAAAGAAAAGCATCAATAAAGGCTTGATATTTTTCGAGGTCCTCAAAATCAGTAGCATCTCCTACCGAAATAGCTTTCCAAATTTCCGTATTCGGGAGCGCTTCTCTGAGCTGTGAAATCAGTTCCAAAGATTCGTCACCATGTAATTGCACAACATCTAAACGGTATTGCTGCACTTTTTCTACCATGTTACTCAACGTATCATTAACAAAAACTCCGACCTTATTGGCGTTCGGAAAAATAGAAAATAGCAAGTTGTTTTCTACTTTTCTTGGTGATTCTTCATAGAAAATATATCCTACATAATCCACGTGTAGCGTTGCCAATTGCATAAGGTTATTGATGTGTTTGTTGCCGCAAACTTTTAGTTGATATCGTTTCATTTTGGTTGTATTATTTCGAGGTTAAACTGAGCAAAACTTTCGCCCGGATTGTCTGTTTTCATAAAACATTCTCCAATCAAAAAGCCATGGAAGCCCGAATTTTTCAGAGCTAAAACAGTTTCGGGAGAATCGAGCCCGCTTTCGGCAATCTTAATGCTTTCGGTAGGAAGTTGAGCCAAAAGCTTTCGAGAATGTGCTAAATCTACCTCAAAAGTTTTAAGGTTTCGATTGTTGATGCCGACCAAATCAATGTCGGTTGAATACGTTTCCAATTGTTTCTCGGTATGAATTTCGAGTAAAACCTCCATATCCAAATCATGAGCGATTTGTGTGAAAGTTGCAATTTCTTTTTTATCCAAACAAGAAGCAATCAATAAGATAACATCGGCTCCCATCGCTTTGGATTCATGTAGTTGATACGCATCAATAATAAACTCTTTTCGCAACAAAGGAATCGTACTCAGTTCTCTTGCTCGCGTAAAATCATCGGCTTGCGCACCAAAAAACGGACGATCCGTAAGAATAGAAATCATCGAAGCGCCTGCTTTTTCGTATTGCGGAATTATTTCTTCAATCTCAGCGTTTTCATGAATATAACCTTTTGAGGGAGATTTGCGTTTGAACTCAGCAATAATTCCAGTTTTATCAGGATCGACAATCGCTTTCTTAGCCGAAATCTTTTGTCTTTTATACAACGCTTGTTGCTGAAGAAGATGAATCGGTTGTTGAATTTTGGCTTGTTCGACTTCTTGTTTTTTTAGTTGAATTATTTGATTTAAATAGGTTTGCATAATTAAGCGGTTTGTAAGAGTTGACGGAAGGTTTGTAGGGCGCGTTTGCTTTCTAAACTTTCGGTTGCAGTTTGCATACATTCTTCGAGCGATCGGTTAGGGTGCAAGGTTTTCAGACCCAAAGCAGCATTGGCCAAAACGACTTGTTTCTGGGCAAGCGTTCCTTTATTTTCTAAAATAGCTAAGAATATCTTTGCATTTTCTTCGATTGTTTTTCCTCCTTTTATTTCGGTAGGATGAAGGTTATCCAATCCAAAATCTTTCGAATGCAATAAATATTCTCCCGAATTCGAATAGACTTTGGCGGGCGAAGTAAGCGAGATTTCATCGTACCCATCAAGCGCAGTAGAAATGCTGTACTGTGTGGTGGTTTGTTGCATCAGGTAATGATATAATCGAGCCGTTTTCACATCAAAAGTACCCAAACATTGATGCGTCGGTTGAACTGGATTGACCAAAGGTCCCATGATATTGAAAAAAGTTTTCACCCCCAAATTCTTGCGTAATGTTGCAACATTTTTTAGGGCAGGATGAAACAAAGGTGCATGCAAAAAAGTAATACCTACCGACTCGTATTCTGCTTGTAATCGGTCTGAGTTTTGCGTGAATTCATATCCGAAATACGCCAACATATTTGATGAACCACTCACCGAAGATGCACCATAATTTCCTTGTTTGATGACTTTCTCACCTGCAGCAGCCAACACAAAACTTGCCAAAGTAGAAATATTGAATGTGTCTTTTCCGTCGCCACCTGTCCCGACCAAGTCGATGCCAGCAGAAGGTAAATCAACACGACTACAAAGGTCGAGCAATGCCTTGCGGAAACCTGTAATTTCTGCTAACGTAATGCTGCGCATATTGAATATGGTGAGAAATGATGAAAGTTCCACTTCAGAATATTTCGATTCGGAAATACAGATCATTATCTCGTAGGCTTCTTGTTCCGTCAAGGTATAATTATCGAAAAGTAAATTGAGTAATTGTTTCATTTTGTGTGTTCTATCCAGTTCTGTAACATTTTTTCACCTTTGGGAGTAAGGATGGATTCGGGATGAAATTGAACTCCACGAACCTCAAGGTTTTTATGACGAATAGCCATGATTTCACCTTTCGGACCGAGTGCGGTGATTTGTAAACACTCAGGAAAATCGGTCGGTGAAACAACCCAAGAATGATAACGTCCTACCAAAAGTTTATCAGGTAAATGATCGAAAAGAAGGTCCTTTTCGCAAACGTTTATTTCCGATTGTATCCCATGATGTACTTGTTGGGTGTGCATCAACTTCCCACCAAAAACTTCTGCAATCGCTTGTTGTCCCAAACAAACCCCCAAAATAGATTTATGCTGCGCATAGGTTTGGATAATTGGTTTTAGAAGATTGGCTTCATCGGGTAAACCTGGTCCTGGCGAAAGAAGGATTTTATCGAATGCATCTACTTCTTCTAAGCTAATTTCATCGTTGCGAACAACGGTAATATGAGGAGTAAATTTCTTGATACAATGCACCAAATTATAGGTAAAAGAATCGTAATTATCGAGCACTAAAATTTTCATGATACGATGTTTTTTGCTTGTTCGATCGCTTTTCGTAGCGCACCGAGTTTATGATTAACTTCTTGTAATTCGGTTTCTTCGACCGATTTTGATACGATGCCTGCACCTGCCTGAAAGTATAAGGTATGATTTTTACTCACAAAACTGCGGATGACAATCGCCATATTGATGTCGCCATTGAAGCCTAAAAAACCTAAGGTTCCACCATAAATTCCACGATTCTGATTTTCGAACTCCTCCAACAATTGCAAAGCTTTGTACTTGGGTGCACCCGATAAAGTGCCGGCTGGGAAAAAATCTGCAAGAACTTGCAAGGGCGAAGCTTCTTCTTCTAATTCTGCCGAAACCTTGGAAACCAAATGAATCACATGCGAGAAATATTGCACTTCTTTGTAGCTTTCGACCTGCACATTTTGGGCATTTTTACTCAAATCATTTCTTGCCAAATCCACCAACATTACATGTTCTTCATTTTCTTTCGGGTCATGAATCAGCTGTTCGGTCAATTGCGAATCCATTTCTGGATTGCCTGTTCTACGAACGGTTCCGGCAATCGGATGAATCTGTGCTTTTCGGTTTTGGACAATCATTTGTGCTTCGGGTGAAGAACCAAATATTTTATAATTTCCGTAATCGAAATAAAATAAATATGGCGACGGATTGATCGAACGTAAACTTCTATACACATTGAACTCATCCCCCACAAAACCTTGCTGAAACTGACGTGAAGGCACAATCTGAAAAACATCTCCGCGATAACAAGCTTCTTTGCAACGACGAACAATTTGTATAAAATCTTCATCTTTTAGGTTGGATTGCATCTCGCCTTCGGTCTGAAAAGAATAATGCGCAAAATTCCGTTGTAAACAAATCTCCTGAATACGCTCGATTTCCGACTCGGTTTCTTCATTGTAAAACTCTATAAACTCGATTTCATTATGAAAATGATTGAAAACCACGATGTTTTGGTAGAATGAAAATTTCACTTCTGGGATGCTTGCCGGATTGTTGTGTTGGTTTTGAGTCAACTTCTCAATCAGCGGTAAAGCATCCCAAGCCAAATAACCAAACAAGCCTTGCACATTCTGATGAGCAGACGACTCGATAGAAAATTGTGCAGAAAAAGCTTCTAACTTTTCCACCAAATCTTGCTTTGTTAGGGAATATATTTTCTCGGTTTGCATAGGGAAAGTTTCTGTTACTTCTCCATGATTCACCTCGAAACTTGCCAAAGGCCGAAGACAGATAAACGAGTGTGCATCAGCCTTCGAGTGATAATCGGCTCCTTCGAGCAACAAGGCATTCGGGTAAACATCTCTCAATTTTAGGTAAAGCTGAACCGGCGTTGTGAGATCTCCTAAGGATTTGATGCTCTGTGTTTTAAAGTTTAATTTCATTGCATGTTGTTAACAATTGGACATAAAAAAAAGGCTTGTCGGTTCCGACAAGCCTTTTCTACATATAACTACATAGAGGTCTCACGAACCAACGTCTTGCTGTTCGATCATCCACCACCAGTTATTTGTACTAAATGTTTTCATTGTCCACAAATGTATAACATTATTTCCGAAATGAGCAAATATTTTTTTTAGTTTTGAGCTTTCGGTAGGATGAGTAATAGGTTTAAAATTTTGATATTGAATAGTTTGCATTATCATATTGATGAATTTTTCGTCCTGAGAATCTTAGACAAACAACAATTCATCAGGTTGTTGATGGAAACGCATACGTTATCATCCTACCGAAAATTGTAAACGATTGCCACAAAGAATAGAAAAGACAAGTGAAAGATTTTTCCTATTTTTATAGGGTCTAAAAAATAAATATCAAACAGAAGTTTTAACATTTCATGGAACAATACGTTAACTACCACATTGAGAATCAAATAGCTCATATCGAATTTTATCAAGAAAAAAGTAATTCATTTCCGACCGAACAACTCGAGCGCATGATCGAAGTGCTCGAAGAATTGGGCGATAATGACGAGGTAAAAGTGATTACACTTCGCAGTAAAGGCAACCGAGTTTTCTCTGCCGGTGCTTCTTTTGATGAATTATTGACGATTGAAGATTTCGAGACAGGTAAAAAATTCTTTTCGGGTTTCTCACGCGTTATTTTGGCGATGAGAGCTTGCCCAAAATTTATTGTCGGGGCAATCACCGGAAAAGTAGTGGGTGGAGGGGTAGGATTGGTTTCTGCATGCGACTATGCAATTGCAGACGAATCGGCTTTTTTACGCCTTAGCGAGTTGTCGATTGGCATCGGTCCTTTTGTGATAGAACCAGCAATTACCAGAAAGATCGGACTCAATGCTTTTGCAGAAATGACTCTGAATCCGGTAGAATGGAAAGATCCTTTTTGGGCAAAAGACAAAGGTTTCTATTCTGAAGTGATGGGAACAGAAGCGCAATGCATTCGTCGAGTTGAAGAGTTTTCTGAACAATTGTCGAAATACAGCCTTGAAGCCATGAGAAACCTAAAACAAGTATTCTGGAAAGATACCGAAGATTGGACCGAAGTCATGCAAGAAAGAGCCGCAATGAGCGGAAAATTAGTCTTGTCTGATTTTACCAAAACAACCCTGAATAAATTTAAAACTAAAGCATAAAACAATGGAATACAATAATTTATTGGTAGAGGTAACCGACGGAATTGCCTTGGTAACACTCAACCGACCACAAGCACTCAATGCGCTCAATAAAGCATTGTTAGACGAGTTGTCACATTTTATTTCTGTGGCACAAGAAGACAAAGCAATCCGGGTTATTATCTTAACTGGTGCAGGAGAGAAGTCGTTTGTGGCAGGTGCAGACATCAAAGAATTTGCTTCTTTCAATGGTGAGCAAGGTGAGCGTTTGGCTGCTGAAGGACAAGTAAATGTTTTCAATAAAGTAGAAAATTCTTGCAAGCCAGTTATCGCCGCTGTGAACGGTTTTGCATTAGGAGGCGGGCTCGAATTGTCGATGGCGTCACATTTCAGAATTGCTTCTACGAATGCCAAAATGGGCTTGCCAGAGGTTACTTTAGGTTTGATTCCAGGATATGGTGGAACGCAACGTTTACCTAAACTTATCGGGAAAGGACGTGCGATGCAAGCGATTATGACAGCTGAAATGTTCTCGGCAGAACGTGCCTTAGAAATCGGATTGGTGAATGAAGTTGTGGACTTAGAAAACTTATTGCCTCGCTGTAAAGAGATTGCAGCCAAAATCGCGAAAAACTCTTCGGTTGCAATTGCAAGAGCCATCAAAGCGATCAATGATTCGGATAAAGAATATGGTTTCGAAACTGAAATTAAGAGCTTTGGATATCTTTTCGATCAAGATGATTTTAAAGAAGGAACAATGGCTTTTATCGAAAAAAGAAAACCGAATTTCAAATAATCTAAACGATAAATCATTCTAAAATACAAAGGTCGAATTCAACTGAATTCGACCTTCTATTTTTTTATAGGATACTTTGTTTATCCGATTTGTACACCATTAGGTGTTTCTTCTTCTGGGCGAACAAAGGTTAATTTTCCATCAGCTTTATCCGCAAATAAAAGCATTCCGTGCGATTCGATTCCTCTAATTTTTCGAGGTGCCAAATTGGCTAAAACCGTCGCTTGTTTCCCAATGATTTCTTCTAACGTAAAATGCTCAGCAATACCAGAAACTATCGTTCTTACATCTATTCCGGTATCTACTTTTAGTTCGAATAATTTATCGGCTTTTTCTACTTTTTTAGCTTCTAAAATAGTTCCTACACGAAGATCCATTTTCTGAAAATCATCAAATGAAATCAATTCTTTTTGAGGTTCGGCATTAGGGTTCGTCATGCTATTTTTTGTTTTGCTATCGTTTAATTTATCTATTTGTGCTTGTATTGCTTCGTCTTCTATTTTGCTGAATATCAGAGTGGTTTCGCCTAACTGATGGCCACTTTCTATCCATTCATCGGTCGCTAATAAATTGTCCCAATTTTTCAGTTCTACCTTCATCATTTCCAACATTTTGGTCGAAGCAAAAGGCAAGAAAGGTTCTGCTAATTGAGCCAACGCTACCGCAATTTGGTTAGCTGCATACATGATGTTTTTTACGGCTTCGGGATCATCGGCTTTCTTCCAAGGTTCTTGTGCTTGTAGAAACTGATTTCCTAAACGAGCCAAATTCATATATTCATGTAACGCCGCGCGGAATTCATAATGCTCGATGTGTTCACCAATGCGTTTTGCATATTCTTTTATCTGAAGAACCTCCTCAAAGGTTTCTGTTTTGGTAGGAATTATTCCATCGTAATATTTATGGGTCAACACCATAACACGGTTGATAAAATTCCCCAAAATGCCCACCAATTCTGAGTTGTTTTTGGTCTGAAAATCTTTCCAAGTAAAATTGTTGTCTTTGTTTTCGGGCATGTTCGATGTAAGCACAAAACGCAAAGTATCTTGCTGATTCGGGAAGTCTTCTAAATATTCATGTGCCCAAACAGCCCAATTTCTCGAAGTTGATATTTTGTCATCCTCTAAATTAAGGAACTCATTGGCCGGCACATTGTCGGGCAAAATATACTCGCCATGTGCTTTTAGCATAGACGGGAAAACGATACAATGGAAAACAATGTTATCTTTCCCGATAAAATGCACCAATTTTGTTTCTGGGTTTTGCCAATAATCTTTCCAATCTTTTCCGTTTTTTTCGGCCCATTCTTGGGTAAACGAAATGTAACCAATCGGCGCGTCGAACCAAACATACATTACTTTTCCTTCGGCTCCATCGATTGGTACTGGGATTCCCCAATTCAGATCACGTGTCATGGCACGAGGTTTCAGTCCGTCATCTAACCAAGACTTCACTTGTCCGTACACATTCGATTTCCAATCAGCTTTGTGTCCTACCAAAATCCAATCTTTCAGAAAATCCTGATATTGATCCAAGGGAAGGTACCAGTTTTTGGTTTCTTTCTTGATTGGTGTATTTCCGGATAAGGCAGAACGAGGATTGATTAATTCTTCTGGACTCAAGGTAGAACCACACTTTTCGCACTGATCACCGTAAGCATCAGGGTTCCCGCATTTCGGACATTCGCCACGAATGTAGCGATCGGCCAAAAATTCTTTGGCTTCTTCGTCATAATATTGCTCGGTAACTTCTTCTATAAATTTACCATTTTGGTACAATGTCTTGAAAAAATCTTGCGCTACTTCTCGGTGTTTAGCAGAAGTTGTACGCGAATAAATATCAAAAGTAACCCCAAAACCTTCTAAGGTATTTTTGATGTTTTCGTGGTATTTATCGACAATGTCTTGCGGGGTAACGCCTTCGTTTTTGGCGCGAATCGTAATCGGAATTCCGTGTTCATCTGATCCACCTATAAATGCAACATCTTTTCCTTTTCTTCTAAGGTAGCGTGCAAAAATATCAGAAGGAACATAAACGCCGGCCATGTGACCGATGTGTAAAGGACCATTGGCATAAGGTAAAGCCGCCGTAATGGTATATCTGTTTGTATTTGACATAAAATGAAAATATTGTGACAAAGATACAATATTGTGACAGCAAAATTTAGGAAGATTAGAAAACTCTTCTTTCCGAATGATGATTTTTTTATCCAATCAATCCACAAAAACGAATAAGTAGTATCTTGCTTGCAGAAATGTCGTTTTTTCTTTCGGTAGGATGAAATGCAGCACAGTTTCGCAAAGCACGAAAATATGAAAAACATAGCTACACAATCGCAACAAATCGTCGATGAACAATTGCACAGTTATTTCAGTCAATACTATTGGTTATTGATTATGGCTGTGGTTTTGTTGGTGCTATTTAGTTGGTTGGGCTCGTCAAAATCCAAAAGAAAATAATATTTAGGCGAAATACCATTCTAAGAAAAAGTACCAAATCGTGAGCGTTACAAACGAAATTGGAATCCCGATTCCGACCATCATATTCGATAATTTAGGTTTCAGTCCATATTGTCCAGCAATAATTGCTGCGGTAACCATCGGCGCCATGGCCGCTTCGATTACCGATACTTTGATCGGCAAACCCGATTGTTTGAAAACCAAAACATAGAGCACAAAAATAACGATTGGCAAGAAAATCAATTGATAGAGAAGACCCAAAATCAAGAAATTCCAATGTTTACTTCGTTTATCAATACTTAGTTGATAGCCCACCGAAACAAGGGCTAAAGGCGAAACTGTAGCGCCTAATTTTCCGAAAACATCTTTTAGTTCTACCGGGAAATGCCACTCGAAAGCTGCCATCGTAATCCCAATCAGAAAGGCAATAAATGCAGGAAACTTAAACACTTTTCCGACCAAAGCACCCAAATTATTTTCGCCACGCGAGAAAATCGTAGCCGTAATAATTCCTAAAGTACTCAACACCACAAAGGTTCCTGGAAGATCGACAATAATCAAAGTTTTGATTCCCTCGTCGCCATACATCGCTTGTACAACTGGGATTCCGACAAAGGAAGTGTTCCCCAAACCTGCTGTAAGAATCAGACATCCAATCAAGGCTTTCGACCAACCAAGCCATTTTCCTAATCCATAAAAAATACCAAAAGCAATTGCAAAAGCCAACCAAGCAACACCGGCCGGGAAAAGCAAATCCCAACCTAATTTCACTTCGGGCAAATAATACAAAGCCATCGATGGTAAAGAAATAAACAGAACAAATTGGTTGAGTACCACGTGGGTATTGTACGGGAATTGAGGGATTTTTTTAATAATAACTCCAATCAATAAACATAAAAATAAGAGGATAATGCTTGACATGGTCAAAAATAAATGAGAGCGCAAAGGTACGTTGTTTATCAAAAAAAGAGGAAAGTTTCGATATGATTTATGTGCATGTTTTGATGGGCTTGTGTTTGATTATCAATCGTTAAGTGGTAGAAGTGATAAATATTAGAAGATGTTTTCGGTAGGATGAAAAGCGAGCTTGATAGCAGAAAGCGAAAGATAAGTTTCCTATAAAATAAACCATTCTACCGATAAAAAATAGAAAAAAACCATAAAATACATAAAATGCATTCTCGATATTAGAAGCGAATCACTTACCTTTGCAGCATGTCGAATATTGTTGCTATAGTAGGAAGACCCAATGTAGGGAAATCTACCTTTTTTAATCGGTTGGTACAAAAACGCCAAGCCATTGTTGATGACGTTTCTGGCGTAACCCGCGATCGCCATTATGGCAAGTCGGATTGGAACGGAGTAGAATTTACCGTGATCGATACCGGTGGTTATGTCGTAGGATCAGAAGATACCTTCGAAGAAGAAATCCGTAAACAGGTAGAATTGGCCGTAGATGAAGCCAATGTAATCCTTTTTATGGTCGATAACCAAGTAGGGTTAACTGATATGGATAAAGAGGTTTCTCATCTGTTGCGCAAAGCCAAAAAGAAAACATTTTTGGTCGTTAATAAAGTCGATACCAATAAAAACTTAGACGATTCTTATGAGTTTTATACCTTAGGATTCGATAAAATATTTACTATTGCTGCTGCAAGCGGAAGTGGAACTGGAGATTTGCTCGATGAGGTAGTGGATTCTTTCGAGACCAAAGAATTTGATGATAAATTCGAAGGTTTACCACGTATTGCTATTGTGGGTCGTCCCAATGCGGGGAAATCTACTCTGATCAATGCACTCTTGGGCGAAGAAAGAAATATCGTAACCGATGTTGCTGGGACTACCAGAGATTCTATCGAAACGCTCTACAATAAATTCGGACATGAGTTTGTGTTGGTCGATACGGCAGGGATGCGAAAAAAAGGAAAAGTAGCCGAAGACTTAGAGTTCTATTCGGTAATGCGCGCCGTTCGTACAATCGAAGAATGCGACGTCTGTGTGTTAGTAATCGATGGCTCGAGAGGAATAGAAGCGCAAGATCTCAATATTCTTTATTTGGCAGAACGCAACCGAAAAGGTGTAGTTATTTTGGTGAATAAGTGGGATTTGATTGAGAAAGAAACCAATACAATGCGCGATTTCGAGAAGATGATCAAAACTAAAATTGCTCCATTTACCGATGTGCCAATTTTGTTTATTTCGGCACTCAACAAACAACGTATTCACAAGGCGATTGAAATGTTTATGCATGTCAATGAAAACCGTAATCGTCGTATCAAAACAAGTAAACTCAATGAGTTGATGTTGCCTTTGATCGAGATTACTCCGCCGCCGGCTTACAAAGGAAAATACATCAAAATAAAATACGTTACACAATTACCAACGCGAACTCCGCAATTTGCTTTTTTTGCCAATTTGCCACAATATATTCGCGAACCGTATAAGCGATTTATAGAAAATCAGTTGCGTAAATCGTTTGATTTTTCGGGCGTACCAATTGAAATCTATTTCAGAAAAAAATAAAATCAAAAACCACTTTCATCGGAAGTGGTTTTTTTATGGTAAGGAAATTTAGCACGAATTTCTCTAACAGAAAGAATACGCTTTGTAGAGCATCCTACCGAAATTTACACAAAGTTTCTCTGCCTGTTTGATGGGCTATTTGTAGGATAAATTGTATATTTAGTTCGATAAAAAAAGATAGAAATGAAAGTTGGTTTGTTCTTTGGGTCGTTTAATCCGATTCATATTGGTCATTTGATAATTGCGAATCATTTTCAACAATTTTCTGACTTAGAGCAGGTTTGGTTTGTGGTGAGTCCGCAAAATCCATTCAAAGAAAAAAAATCCTTAGCCAACGAATACAATCGACTAGAGATGGTTGAGTTGGCGATAGAAGATTATCCGAATCTTCGGGCGTGTAGTGATGAGTTTCATTTACCTAGACCGTCGTACACGATTGATACGTTGACGCACCTGAAAGAGAAATATCCTCGGTATGATTTTTCGCTGATTATGGGGTCTGATGTGATGGTGAGTTTACCAAAATGGAAGAATGCTGAGGTTCTTTTGCGAGATTATTCGATGTACGTGTATCCGCGTCCGGGTGATGTTCTACCCAATTTCGATGCGAAAGTTACCATCGTAGAAGCACCCTTGATGGAGATTTCATCCACGTTTATTCGGAGTGCTGTGAAGAAAAATAAAAATATAAAACCAATGCTTCCACCCAAAGTGTGGGAATATCTAGACGGAAGTAATCTGTATAAATAAGGTTTATTTTTTGGGGTACATTCGTTTCAGGTGCTGTATGATTTCTTCTAATCCATTGATTTTTATTTCGTACACCGTTGCCAAGATTTCGCCTAATTTTCCTTTCGGGAAACCGCCATTGCTCACAAACCATTCGAGATAAGAAATGGGTAAATCGCACAATAATCGACCTTGGTATCGACCAAAAGGCATTGTTTGCGCAACCATGGCTTGCAAGATTTCGGGTCGAAAACCATTGTCCATTTTCCTTAGTTATTTTTTTTACGTTTCAGAAATAAGGCTTCTTTATTTGCCTGATTTTCGTCTAAACCTCCTTTGATCAATTGCCCTTCGTAATCGGTAATTCCGTTACGGAAAGGATAAGATTTTTTCATGTTTGCAACATCCATTGCATCTTTTGCAACTTGGGCTCTCGCTCCAGAACGGCAATAGATGTAATAGGTTTTATTGGGGTCTAATTGTACAATATCTTGCGCAAAATCTTCTGCTTGCACATCAATATTGATCGCACCTTGTAGATGACCTTGTGCAAATTCTTCTGGCGTGCGAACATCGAGAAGAACAATGTCCGGATGGGCAAAGTTTATTTTGTCTGCCGTGTTAATGTCTTTGGTATAAAGGGATGCTTCTATATGGTCTAATCTTTTTAGGGTTTGTTGTTGTCCACAACTTCCTAAAGTAAAAGCCAATAAGAGAAGTCCGAAAAAATAGTTCATTTTATTTGCCATTGTATTGATTCATTGCGTTTGCTAATCCATGAAAGACGAAAGCCAAAGAAGCTTCAGCTGCCATCTCGAGTCGATTCTGTAAGATTTCATTTTCTTCAGTTGTCCAATCTCCCAGAACATAATCAACTTGTTGTCCTTTCAAAAACTCATTCCCAACCCCAAAGCGTAAGCGTGGATAATTGGCGTTTTGTAATTTATTTTGAATGTCTTTCAATCCATTATGTCCTCCATCACTTCCTTTTCCGCGCATGCGTAACGTCCCAAACTCCAAATTCAGATCATCGGTAACGACGAGCAGTTGAGGGAGATCGATATTTTCTTTCTGAATCCAAAAGCGTACCGCATCTCCACTAAGATTCATATACGTGTTGGGTTTTAGTAAGGTAACCGGACGTCCTTTGTATTTAAATTGTGCAATCTCACCAAAATTAGAAGAGGAAAATTTCGCTTCGCTACGTTTGGCTATTTCTTCCACTACTTTGAAACCTATATTATGACGAGTATTCTCGTATTTGTCGCCTATATTCCCAAGGCCCACAATTAAAAATTTCTGCATGCCACAAAAATAATGTATTCTATTTGATTTCTACTTTTACGAAAGTTAATTTTGATGAGTTGGTGCAATTTTTGACAATATAGAAAGTATGAATAAATTAATTTCTTTTTCCTTTTTCATGCTCTTTTTATGGAGCGGAATTGTGTTCGGACAGAAAATACCTCAGACCGATAAAATGATTTTTACCGAAGATGTGCTTCATCAAACCGTGAAAAATAGAGCCTTAGAAGATGTTTCTTTGCAATCTATTTTTCAGGAACAACGAGGCGAAGTCGTGGTTTTGTATTTTTGGGCAAGTTGGTGCAAGGATTGTTTGGTCGGACTTCCGAAACTCAAAACCTTACAACAAAAAAATCCGAATGTGAAATTCATCTTTCTTTCCTTGGATAAAACCGAAGAAGCTTGGCATAAAGCTATAGTTAAATATGCTTTGCAAGGCGATCATTACTGGTTTAGCGGAGGATGGGAAAACCCGTTCAATGCCTATATCGACCTCAATTGGGTACCGCGTTACTTGTTGCTCGACCGAGAAGGAAATATTGCAAAATATTATACTATTCAGGCCGACGATCAAGAATTGCAACAAGCAATCGATCGATTGTAGTTTTGGTAGGATGATTTGCAGGATAGAATAAAAAAGTTGAAATTGATTTGATTTCAACTTTTTCTTTTTTAGGATTTTCGCGCAAATCATGGCTTCATTCTACCAAGAACATAATAGATGCATGTATAAAATTCGACTCAGTTTTTCGTTCGTTGATTTGGTTTTATCTGTTTGGTATAGATTATTTTAGGTGAGAAATTTTAGTCCAATAATGGATTTTTTTTCTTAATAAAAATAGATTTTTTTATCGGATTGTTTTCTATAAATTGCAAGCACTTAAAACGATTAATGGATTTATGAAAATTTGCTTCGTGATGTATCCTTGGGATAATATTATCCCAGGAAAAGATACCACAATTCGATTGATAAAAGAGTGCGTAGAGCGCGGTTATGAAGTGTCTTTGGTTACGAAATCGGGGGTTACTTTACAGAAAGGAAAAGTGTTGGGACAATGCCAGAAACTTATTCCGCAAGTAGTGGGTGAAGATTGTGTTGCTTTTTACGATCAGATGCAGTTTGAGTATTCTACTCAAGAACTCAAAACATTTGATATTATTTTTATGCGTGCCGATCCGCCTGTAGACAATATGTTGCTCAATATTTTAGAACTGATAGAAGATGAAGTTTTCTTTGTTAACCGAATTTCTGGTTTACGCAAAGCAAATAACAAAATCTATGCAGCTTTTTTTGATGACGGAACAGATGAAGTAGTTCCTCAAACCCTTATTACATCAGAAGTACCATTGATCAAAAAATTTATAGAAGAAAATGATTTTCATAAATTTATCATCAAACCATTGGACGGAATGGGCGGTAAAGGAGTAATTCTTTTAGAGCGCGATCAGTTGAGTAATGTGTCAGCGATTGCCGATTTCTACATCAATGCAGAAGGCAAAAAGAAACCGATTATTGTCCAAAACTATATCGAAGGAGCCGAAGAAGGCGATATTCGTGCCATCGTGGTCAACGGAGAACCAATTGGTGCGATAAAAAGAATTCCGGCCGAAGGAGATCATCGCTCAAATATCAGTGCAGGCGGTGAATCGGTGAAACATGAACTGACCGAAACCGAACTGCAATTGTGTCGTCGTTTGGGAACTCAATTGTTAAAAGACGGCTTGTATATTTGTGGTATTGATATTATCAATAATAAAATGGTCGAACTCAATGTCATGAGTCCGGGTGGGGTTTATCCACACAATAAAGCCAATAACAATACCGAAATTCAGAAACAAATCATCGGGATGATTGTCGATAAATATGAAGAATTGAAAAAATGAAAAAGTTAAGTGTCGATAAAATAATCGAAAAAATTCAGGCCGAAGAAGTTTTCGATGTCATGGCAGAAGACGACTCCTTTCGCCTGAAGATTGACGAATATATTCCGTACGTCTGTGCGGCAATCCATAACGGACATCTGATGCGACTCGAGTTACTCGAGAAAACTTCGTTGAGCGATTACGAACGTTGGTACGAAGAAGATCCACATACCGCAGAATTTATTGCGCAATTCCCGATTGTGATTCAAGGAAACGATTCGCGTTTCGAGTATGATTTGAACCGTGAACCAAGTACCGCAGTGTACGAAGAAGCTTGGGGAAAACAATGTTGGAAAGAGCCTTTGACCGAAGAAGAAAAACAAAGAAGCTTAGACAAACATCATAATTTTTACCGCGTTGTTCATGCGTTAATCCAAAAGTTAGAACAGAAATTCAACGCGTGTCTGGTGTACGATATTCATTCGTATAATTGGAAAAGATGGGATCGCAAAGTTCCGGTTTTCAATATCGGATCAGAGTTGATAAACCACGAAAAATATGATGCTTATGTCGATTCGTGGGCTAATGAATTGAGTGAAATCCAATTGGGTGAAATCGAAAATGTTACCGCGATAAATGATGTGTTTTTTGGGCGTGGATATCTCTTGAAATATCTTACTGAAAAATTCGACAATTCGTTGGTTTTAGCCACCGAAGTTTCTAAAATATATTGTGACGAATTGACCGGAGAATCTTTCCCAGAAATTATTTTCTTGATTAGAGAAGGCTTCAAAAATGCAATTGTTAGCCATGCGTTTTCTTTCGTAAAAAAAGAAACATCCTATAAAATCTCTAAGCAAGTCAATATTCTTCACAATGAATTGGAGTCGGATCTGATAAAAGTGGACAAAAAATTATTCAGTTTGGTGAATAATTTCGAGTTGCTTTCTGTGATTAATCCGGTGAATTTAGAGTTCGAAAAAATGAAGTTTTTTGCTTCTAAATACAATTATGAGCCTCAGTTCAAATACAATCCTATCAATCTGAATCCGTTAGAATTCAAACGAAAACTAACCTCGATCAACGTCGAGCGAATAGACGATAGTAGTATCCAAAAAATGTACACCGACACGATTAGTGCTTACATGGATAAGGTCGATTTGTTGGCGAATATCGGGTCAGAAAAGTTTTTGTACAATTCTTTGCGCTACTTCGGCGAACCCAATCAGAAAGATATAGACAATGCGAATTTCATTCTGTATTGTCCAGATTTCAGACCCGATAAAGTTGATAATTTTACCGAACAAGAGGTGGTTCAGCTATTTCGCGATGCTACCAAAGATTATGGTTTCGATTTCACCATAGAAGTTTCCGATCATATTGCATCGAAAGCTTTGGTGATTAATAGCCAGAAAAAAGTAGTCATCAAAAAAGGTGTTCGATTCAATAAACGTTTTACCAAAGGGTTGATTGAACACGAAATTGGGGTACATATGGTAACGACGATGAATGCTGCCGATCAACCTCTGAAAATTTTTAGTATCGGATTGCCTGTCAATACATTAACGCAAGAAGGTTTGGCAATTTTATCGGAGTATTATTCGGATAGTATGAACATCGAGCGTTTACGCGAATTAGGTTTACGCGTTTTGGCTGTGAAATATATGACTTCCGGAAACACCTTTTCGGAGACGTTTCAGTTGTTGGTAGAAAAATATAAAATGGAACCCGATAATGCTTATTATCTAACGGCGCGCGTTTACCGTGGCGGAGGTTTCACCAAAGATGCTTTGTATCTGAAAGGTTTGAAAACAATTTTGAGTTTTATGGATTCTGGTCGTTCGATCAACAATCTTTTGATCGGAAAAACATCGGTAGAATATATCGATACGATTGACGAATTGATTGCCAGAAAGATGATTAATCCACCAAAATATTATACCAAAATCTTCAAACAACACGAAGAAAATCCTTCCATTAATCCAATATTGCAATATATTTTTAATGGTCTGAAAGATTAAAAACAAAAAAACGCTTTAGTTAATAAAGCGTTTTTTTATTATATCCTACCGAAAAAAATGACCTTACTTTTTGATCATTTTCTTACGGATAACTTCTCCTTTTTGGGTTGTGAGTTGAACAAGATAAACGCCTTTAGCTAAGTGTTTTACAGAGATTGCTGCGTTCTTAGGTGAAAGTTGCATTTGTTTTTCTCCGTTCATCGAAAAGATTTCTATTTGTTGAATCGGGTGATTCGTTTGCCAAAAAAGTAAATCCTCTACCGGATTCGGATAAATAGCAATTGTCGCTTGTTCTTGGTTGTTTACGCCCAGCGTACATGCCGGATTGCTATAATCTACAAGCCCCAAAGATGGATCATCTACCTGATGGAAAATCACGTTTTCTATCGCCGATAAATCGGTTGTCGAAGGCGCAATCCAACAATTTCCTTGTGCGATAACTTCGTTGGGTGAATTGTTGTACAAAGCAAATGTTTCTCCGTTGTTTCCGTTTTGGTAGAAAAAATTATTTCCGGGTGTTGTGGCATCGCCCATAAAAATATTCGTGGCTTCACCAATCAACGTAATTCCCCACAAATTATCTTCGATATGATTTTCGAGAATTCGGACTTCATTCCCCAAAACATTTCCGGGCTGTGTGATCGAAATACCGCTTCCGCCTTGCATTGGTAAGTTTTCTGAGTTGTTGTTGATGAGGTGATTATAGACAATATCACCGCCCGATTTTGGTCCGACCAAGGTGACTCCGTAACGGTTATCTTTTACAATATTTCCTTCGATTACCGCAAAACTATCGATCCCAACTAAACTCGCTACCGCAATTCCGCCAACTTTGGTGTTGCTTCGGTTACCAATAATTGTATTATTTTTGATGATGATTTGTTGATCTTCTCCACTCGGTCCCATATTGATTTGGGCACGATTACTATTTTTGGTGTTGTTGTTTTCTAAATAATTATTTTCGAAAATCAAGCCGACTTTTGCATTGGCGGCAGAACCAACAGCGGGTGTTTCGTTATGAAGAAATTGACTATTGATAATTTTCGGAAGTCCGCGCGAGAAAGAAATTGCACCTCCTGTAGAAACTCCTTTGTCGTGCATATAAGAAAAGGAACATTTTTCGGCCAAAAACTGTCCACTAAGCGCACGAATGCCTCCTCCATAACTGAATGAAATATTCTTGAATGTTGCAACTGAAAATTCATCCAACCGAATACCTTGATAGGTTTCTGTTTCGGGATTTTCTACCGTGAAATACGCTTGGTTAGGGGCAATAGCTTCGATCGTACCTTCGATATTGAGCAAAACTTCTTTTCCGAAATACACCCAATAATCCTTATCGACTACCAATTTATCGTTGGCAGAAATCGTAATGTTTTTATGAACATAATACGTGTTCGGATTGTCATTATCTACAGAAACTGTCGAATTATCTGCATTTGCGATGTCTTGTAAATGCAAAACAACTCCAGAATTTGGGGATGTGTATTGCGCAAAAACCGAAAAAGGAGCTGCGAAAAGAACAAGTTGTAAAAATGTTTTCATATTGATTTTTTTTATTAGAAGTGTTTTACGAGAAAAGAGCTTTTAGTTCGTGAGCATCTTCCGGTTTCATTCTTTCGCCCAACACCAAACTCAATTGTTTTCTGCGCAATGCAGCTTCGTAACGTTCGATTTCTTGTTCGGTTTCTGGTATTAATTCGGGTACACGCGTTGGTTTATTGTTTTCGTCCACCGCAACGAAGGTATAAATTCCATTATTGGTTTTGTTGTAGCACGAGTTTTTATAATCATATAAATACACATCGACATAGACTTCCATCGAGGTAGAAAAAGCGCGCGTAACTTTAGCTTCTAAACGAACCGTGCTTCCGAGCGGAATCGGCCTATCGAAAGAAACGTGGTTTACACTTGCCGTTACTACTTGGTAGCTGCCTGCATGCGTTCTTGCTGCGATAGAAGAAATCCTATCCATGCGCGCTAAGAGTTCGCCTCCAAACATATTGTTGAGTGCATTAATTTCACTTGGTAGCACCAAATTGGTCATAATTGCTAATGATTCTTTGGCTGTTTTTGATTTTAACATAAAAAAAGACCTTTGTTATAAAGTCAACAAAGGTCTTAAATTTTTATGAAAAATGTAGGTTTAGTTTTTTCTAATCCATGCATCTTTATCTTGCTCGTGAATCCAGTTGAGATAAGCTCTTGCACCTTCTTCGGTTTCGAAAGTGATATAGTTAACATAAAAGAAGCTTCCTTTTTTGTACACCATTCCGGCTTTGTCGAATCCTTTTTTATTCAGTTTCTCAATCGCTTCTTGTGCTTCATCTAGTCGTCTATAAGAACCCGCAACCACTTGGTATTTCCCGGTTGTCTCTTTGGTTTTCACCACTACCGTTTCGTTGTTTATAGCCGTGTTTTCTACCGGAAGCACAATTTCTTCTACCTTGATATTTGGTAAATGATGAATGTTTTTTTCGGTAGGATGAATAACTTCGCGGTTAACTTTTTCTTTTCCGAACATTGGTAAAACGATTCCACTCCATTGTTCATCGACAAAAGCTTTTACAGGTTGAGGCGTATTGAAATATAAAAAACCTCCTACCAAAATAGGTAGAAAAGAAGCCGCTGCTAGTAAACCAGCGTAACGATTTGGTTTTTCTTTTTCTATTTCGGTTTGTAGAACATACGGCGTATGAACGGCAGGTAACCCAAAACTACTCAAAAGAAAATTAGTGTCTTCGGGGGTGAAAACTAAATTTCCTTCGGCATTTTGTTGTAAACGCCCCAAATGATGAAGCGAAAGTTCTTTGCCTGCTTGCAAATGTTCTTGCCAAAAACGAACCTGATTCTGAATTGTTTCTAAGGCCTTTTCTTGCGACAAATTCTGTTTACTCATCAAAGCATTGATCAGCAATCCATCTTGTTTTTGGAGAGAAGCATTGAATGAAACCGACTTACTCGGCGGGAGAAATTGTTGCGCAGCCAAATCTTTCTTAGCCGAATGTGCCTGCGTAATAAAAGCTCCGAAATCTGGAACAATTACACAATTGTGTTCGTATAATAATTCATGAATAAGTTGTTCTATTTTCATATGATGATCATCTTAATGATACTTTTTTTATTCTAAAAAGCTTTTACAAAAATAAGAAGTTTTTCCTTATCTTTAAAATTATGATAAATGATTTGAAATACCAAATTGCGCTAAGCTTTTGTAAAGGCTTAGGACCCAAGTACACCAAGCAATTGCTGCACAGCTTTGGGCTTGCAAAAATGGTATGGCAAGAAAAGTTATCTACGCTACAAGAAAAAACCAAAATTCCACTGATTAATCTGATGGATATTGGCCGTGATGAAATCTTAACCATGGCCGAAAACGAGTTGCTTTTTTGTGAACAAAATCAAATCAAAATTCTTTCTTTTTTTGATGATGCTTATCCGTATTATCTGAAACAATGTGACGATGCACCTCTGATTTTGTATTATAAAGGTCGAATTGATTTCAAAAATGAGTTGAATGTTTCTATCGTTGGATCAAGAAAAATGACAGCTTATGGTGCGAAATTTATACAAGAACTCATCACAGATTTACGCGATTATCCGATCTGTATTGTGAGTGGTTTGGCATATGGTTGCGATATTCAGGCGCATAGAACTGCACTGAGTTTTGGGTTGCCTACTTGGGGCGTTTTGGCGCATCATCTGAACAAAGTATATCCAGCGAAACATAAAAAAGAAGCGCAAGAAATGTTGGCAAACGGAGGTTTGATTAGCGAATATTCTTCTCAGCATGCATTGATTCCTGAATGTTTTTTACAGCGAAATCGGATCATTGCAGGTCTTTCTCCGACGACAATTATTGTAGAATCTAGTTATTCTGGAGGAGCTTTGGTGACAGCGAAATTTGCAAATGAATACAACCGAGATGTTTTTGCTTTGCCCGGACGAAATTCGGATGAAATGAGTCGAGGGAACAATCATTTGATCAAAACACATCAGGCTTATCTCATCGAAAATGCACAAGATTTGCTGTATCATTTGAATATACAATCCAAAGAAAATAAAACAAAACAAGTCGAAATGTTTGTGGATTTAACCGAAACCGAACAAAAAATCGTCCAATTATTACAAAAAAATCAAAAACTACATATCGATCAGTTGGCTGATTTATCCAATCAATATACTTATCAATTGTTACCAATTTTGCTCGATTTAGAATTAAAACAACTCGTGAAACCTTTGCCTGGGAAATTTTTCGAGCTTATTTAATAATTCTTTTCCAATTCTTTCGTTATCAAGAATAACAAGTACATTTGTTTTATGATGATGAGAATTTTCACTTTTTTACTTTTAATTCCATTTTGTTTATCCGCTCAAACGATGCAAACGCGTTGGATAGATTTATTTTCGTACCGAAAAGTTATCGATATCAAACAAATAGATAGTTTGTTGTATTGTGCGTCAGAGAACGGCATTTTTGTTGTCGATCCTGAAGATACAACGAAAGTAGAAAAATTTAGCAAAGCCAATTTGCTGAGCGATGTGGGGATTTCGAGTATGGATTATAATAAAGAATCTCATGTACTTTTGATTGGGTACGAATCGGGTTCGCTCGATATCCTGAGAGAAGGGAAACCGAAGTTTATTCTCGATATTCCTTGGAATTCTTTTCAGGGTTCTAAGGCGGTGAAAGATATTTCTATTTATGATGATAAAGCAATGATAACTGGAGATTTTGGCATTGCTAGTTTTTCTTTGAACGATGAAGAATTTATAGAAACTACATTTTTTAACAGGTTGAACATAAATGAGTTTGCTCGTAGTTCGGCGGTGTTGGGCGAAGATTTGTATGTAGCGACTTCCGAGGGAGTTTATCACTCAAAACTGGTTAATGGAGTGAATTATCCGAATGTGTTGGATGCACGTTGGAAAAAAATTGTAAGTGGATCCAATTTTCACAAAATGGTGGTGTTCCAAGATGTGGTGTATGTGAGTGATGGTAATTCTCTAAAAAAAATAGAAGGAGGGCAATTAAGCCAAGTCCATACCATGGCAGGAACAATCCTCGATTTCGAAAGTAACCAAGATGTTTTATCCATTACGTATGAGGGTGGAGTAGTTTTTTACCAAGGAGAATCCTTTACAAGCAAAACCTTTTCGCTAGAAAATGACACTTACTTATCGGGCATTTTTCATAATGATAAATATTATGGAGGCTCTAATAAAAATGGTTTGATTGATTTTAGTTCTAATCAGAACGTTCCTGAAGATGAAAAGATCGGAATTTATCCCGAAGGACCATACACCAATCGCTCTTGGTCTGTAACGGCACTCAATACCAAAATTTGGGTTTCGCCAGGAGGAATGGAATCCTACAATGCACCCTTGAACAATGAAGAAGGGATGTCGTATTTTAATGGTGAAAACTGGATTCATTTTGATTCGAAAAAGGATTTGAACGGAGCCATGGATATTGTTCATGTAGCAGTCAATCCAAATAATAATCAAAACTTTTTTATTTCTTCTTGGCATCAATTGGCCAGCGATTTTAAAACGCCTTTAGGTGGTTTAGAAGTCAATATTGTTGATGGTGAAAATAGTGTTGAAGATCTTAAAGATAACTTCGAGCAACTTTATAGAATTGGTGGAGCAACCTACGATGAAGAAGAGAATTTGTATGTAACAAGTTCGTTTGTAGGTGTTAAAGATAATGTAATAAATCTCTATAAAAGAAAAGGAAAAAAAGGTCCTTGGAAAAAAGTGCAAATAGTAAATCAGGCCGAAACAGAAAAAATATCAGCAGGAAAACCAACGCTTGATGAAGAAAATGTTTACATACCAGGTGCGCGTTTAGGGGGACTTATCATTGTACCCCAAAAAAAAATAGACCCTTCCAATGAAAAAGATGAAAAATTGAAAACGACGAGAATAGGCGTAAATGAAGGTTTGCCTTCTAGCAATGTTTTGGCGCTTGGCTTAGATAATTCGGGTACGTTATGGATTGGTACCGATAGAGGTTTACGAACGCTCTACAAGCATGGTAATGAAGTCTATTCTGCAGAACCGATTGTTATTGAACAAAATGGAATTTATGAAGCTTTATTAACCGATGTACGCATCAATACAATCAAAGTAGATCAGTCGAATAGAAAATGGGTTGGTACCCTTTCATCGGGTGCGTTTTACTTTTCGGATACTGGTGAGGAGACCGTCCTACAATTCAACAAAAAAAACTCAGCTCTTCCGTCGGATATTATTTACGATATAGATGTTGATCCTGCAACCGGATATGTTTATTTTGCTACCGAAAAAGGAGTTGTTGCTTATCGTGGAGATGTGGGTACAGCGAGTGGGAAATTCGAAAATTCGTATGCATATCCCAATCCGGTTCGACCAGGATTTAGAGGGAGAGTTACGATCAAAGGTTTGCCAAATCGAGCTTCTGTAAAAATCACCGATGTTGCCGGGAATCTTATTTATCAGACAAATGCATCGGGAGGTATCGCCGAATGGGATACCAAAAACATGAAAGGTAAAGAAGTGGCATCGGGTGTATATTTAGTTTTGATGTCGAACCAAGACGGAACCGAAACGAAAACCCTGAAAATTGCCGTTATCAGATAATTGTAGATCTTTTCTCAGATGGATATTACGACACGTGGTTTTGTACTTTCTGCTGTGAAATATGGCGACACAAGACTTATTTTGCGCATTTATACACAAGAATTTGGGTTGCGTTCTTTTATCGTAGGCAATGCTTTTGCCAAGAACAAATCAGCCGCTTTGTATTTTCCTTTGGCTTCGGTAGAAGTTTTTTTTAGACTAAAAAATAACTCTACTTTGGTGAATGCCAAACAATTATCTGCTGCTAATTATTTTCATACGATTCATGTAAATCCAATTAAATCGACAATGGTTATGTTTCTAGCAGAGGTGATGCAAATGGTTCTCAAAGAAGAAGAAAGCAATACTTTATTGTACCGATATTTAGAAGAAAATCTAATTCGGTTTGATGAACGAGAAAAAAATTACGCAGATTTTCATCTTTGGTTTTTGATGCAACTGACTAAGTTTCTAGGTTTTTTCCCGAATATTGATGAAATGGAGCAAGATTATTTCGATTTAGAAAATGGTGTTTTCACTTCAGAATCTGTTCATGTAGAACATCTTACCCATACTCAGACTCAACTTTGGAAAGCTTTACTGCAGTTGGATTTTAGAGAAAATCAATCGACAGCCTTTAATCAATCGCAAAGAAGAGAATTGTTACAGTTGTTGATGAAGTATTATCAAATTCATCTGCCCAATTTTTTCCAACCTAAATCTTTAGAGGTTTTGCAAGAAATTTTTAGTTGAGATTTTTAATTTTTTCTAATATTGCCTTAATCTTTTCTTCCTTGAAATCGCTATAACCAATCGCTTGATATACGATTTCGTTTCTTTGATTGTCAATAATAATCAGCGTAGGGTCCGCTTTTATATCAAAAGCTTTTGAAAAATCATTATCAATATCCGCCAAAACGTTTTGTCCTTTGAAAAAACTTAAATCATTGGTTGCTTTAGCAAAATTATTTTTATCGAAACGACGATATTTTTGATAAATAAAATAACTGTCCAAATTTTCTATTTCATCTAAAATAGGAATCAATTCTCGAAAGGCAATTTTGCAGGCGGCACAAGTTTCTGTCCAAGTACCCAGAAAAATATATGGTTTGCTGGAATTGATGGTTTGTGAATCAAAATTTTTGTCGATAAATTTTAGGTTTTCCAATCCTGTAAAAGAAGTAAGCTGTTCTTTGTTTCCATCCAAAAGGCTTGTATTATCAACGGTAATTTCTCTGTCTTTTTTTGCCATTTCGCCAGAAGTAATATAGACCCAACGATCATAAAAAACAACGGTATAAGAAACAATAAGCAATATAAACAGAGCGGAATGGGCAATTTTTTTGAGATTTCTGAAAACAAAAATATTCAGAAGGATCATTGCATAGGCTAATAGATAAGGTTCAAACCAAATTGAATTAATATCACCTGTTTTGATTAATGTAACAATAAGAAAGAAAGTCAATGGAAGTAAAAAACTTACTTTTTGTTGCCACGAAAGTTGATAATTATTTTCTACTAAAATCGATTGCGAAAAAAAGAGAGCCAAAACTAGCCCAATGCCGGCTGTTAATTTACTTCCTTCAGAAGGCAGTTGAAAACAGACTGCCAAAATGTTGTAAAGAATTAAGCCGAGCAGGAATAAAATAATGTTTTTTTTCATAGATTGTTTTTTATTAAACTTATTGGTGATTTTATAAAAGTTTTTTTTTGTAAGTTATTTCACGGTTATAAATGCTTTGTCAATATTAATTAAAAACAAATCGGTAGAATCTTGTTGGTTAAACTTTTTCAAATTTTGAACAACCGTGTTTATAGCTTCGTTGGATTGTTTTCTAACATCAAAGTCCAAAGTATAAGTACTTTATATTTTTTGTCGGAATTTAATTTTGGCGTTTTTTCAGTATAATGCCGCCATTCGATGTCAAAATTAGCAGGATTTATAGCAGATTGTGGAATAAAAGTTTCAAATCTATTGTTTGTGTTCCAATCTAAAGACCCATTCAACTTTCCTTTTGCATAACAATTTGCATGAAAGGATGATAGTTGATTATCTTCAAAATATAAAATTTGTATTGGTTGACTAAGGTTGTTCGTTCTCAGTTCATTTGTTTCTATTTTCGATAATTCATTGAAATCTTTAGAATCAATAATGAGATTGGTGGTTGAATGTTCTATTTTTTGATAAAACTTTTCAACTTCCGATTCATCAAACACGTTAATTTCTCTAACGCCATACAAATTAGAAAGCATTTTTGTGCATGAGAAAATTGTCAGCGTACCTATTAAAAAAAGGATTATTTTTTTTATGTTCTAAAGTTTTTTTTAAATATACATAAAAATCAAACAACTTTTCTTAATCGTTTTTAGGGTAATAGTATGTTAATAAACTAAACTTTCATTCGTTGTCTCACCGCTTCATAAACACAAATCGCAGCTGCATTGCTCACATTGAGCGAATCTACAAAGCCCAACATTGGAATTTTGATCAATACGTCCGATTCATCAGCCCAAAAATTAGATAAACCAGTGGCTTCGGTTCCCAGAACAATCGCAGAGGAAGATTTGAAATCCACCTCATACAAACTTTTGGTATTGTCTCGTAAAAAAGTAGAAACGATTTGTATGTTATTGTTTTTCAGTAAATTTAAAACTTCTTCTTTGCTACCCGAAGCGATTTGGTTGGTAAACAAAGTTCCGACCGAAGAACGTATCACATTCGGATTAAAAAAATCTACTGTTTCGTCACAAACAATCACGGCGTCTACATTTGCGCCGTCTGCTGTACGCAAAACTGCTCCTAAATTTCCGGGTTTTTCGACTGCTTCTAAAACCAAAATCAAGGCATTTTCTGGTAGTTCTACCCCCGATAAATTGTTTTCTTTTGTGGCATAAACGCCTACAATCCCGCCCGTTGTTTTTCTGTACGCAATCTTTTCAAAGACGGGTTTATTCACTTTGTAGATCTTTCCGTTTTCTAACGGAAGAGTATCATCGAAAAGATCCTCACAAATATAAAATTCCAACGCCCGAAAACCACCTTCTATCGCCAAACGATTTTCTTGTAATCCTTCTACTACAAAGGCATTCTGATTTTTTCTTTCTCTAGATTTTTCTTGTAGTTTGAGAAGATTTTTTATTTTCGGATTTTGTAAACTTTCTATTTGCATGCTACAAAAATACAGTAAAATATCATCAAAAATAGCTTCTTTTGTTCGATTCTTGTTGGATGAAAAACAAAGTCTAAAATCTATAGTTTGATTATGATTATGAAAGCAAATTTTGATAAAGACAACATATTCAAATGAATGCAAAGAATGTTAAACCTTTGCAAAAGCATTAAACCTAAAAAAATAGCAAGAAAAACTCCTATGATTTTTTGTACCTTTGCAGCTTAAATAAAATTAGTGTATGACCAAAGATGGAAAAATGGAGTTGATGGCTCCTGCTGGTAATTTCGAGTCTTTACAAGCAGCCCTGGATAATGGTGCAGATTCTGTGTATTTTGGTGTAGATCAATTGAATATGCGTGCGCGTGCCTCTATTAATTTTACAATGGACGATTTACCCGAAATTGTGAAACGTTGCGAATCATTTGGTGTACGTTCTTATCTTACCCTCAATACCATCATCTACGATCACGATTTGTCGTTGATCAAAGTATTGCTAGACAAAGCTAAAGAAGCCAATATTACAGCGGTAATCGCAATGGACCAATCGGTGATTGCCTACGCGCGTCAGATTGGGATGGAAGTGCATATTTCTACACAAATAAATGTAACCAATATAGAAACGGTGAAGTTCTATGCGATGTTTGCTGATACAATGGTATTGTCGCGCGAATTGAGCTTGAAACAAGTGAAAAAAATCACCGAACAAATAGAAAAAGAACAGGTCAAAGGCCCAAACGGAAATTTAGTTGAAATAGAAATTTTCGGTCATGGTGCTTTATGTATGGCTGTTTCTGGAAAATGTTATTTGAGTTTACATTCGCATAACTCATCGGCAAATAGAGGTGCTTGCAAACAAAACTGTCGTAAGAAATATACGGTGATCGATCAGGAATCTGGTTTCGAAATCGAGTTGGATAACGAGTACATGATGTCGCCGAAAGATTTATGTACGATGGAATTCTTAGACGAGGTAGTCGATGCAGGAGTAAAAGTTCTGAAAATTGAAGGTCGTGGACGTGCGCCAGAATACGTAGCAACCGTTATTCGTTGTTATCGAGAAGCGATTGATTCAATTGCCGACGGAACGTATTCTCAAGAAAAAGTAGATTATTGGATGGGCTTATTGCAAACCGTTTACAATCGTGGTTTTTGGTCTGGATATTATTTGGGACAAAAATTAGGAGAATGGTCTGCAACACCAGGTTCTATGGCTACTCAGAAGAAAGTATATATCGGTAAAGGAAAACACTTCTTCCCGAAAGCCAATATTGGTGAATTTGCTATCGAAGCATACGACCTAAAAGTCGGAGATCTTATCTTGGTAACAGGCCCAACAACCGGTGCCAAAGAAATGATCGTAGAATCGATGTATGTAGATGATCAGCCGAATGAAATTGCAAGCAAAGGAGCGAGCATTACCATTCCCTTGAATTTCCGAATCAGACCGTCTGATAAGTTATATAAATTGGTCAAAGTAGAAGAGCCAGGAACCCAACAAAATAATGTAGAAGAAGGTGCTTATTCGCACTAAACTTCGAGAAAATAGTATAAATATATGGTGATTATTACCCTTCAGCGCGATAAGTGTATCGGTTGTAATTATTGTTATGAGTTGGCGCCGGAACGCTTTCGGATGTCGAAAAAAGATGGAAAATCTGTTTTGTTGAAGTCAGTAGAAAAGAAAGGTTTTTTTACACTGAAAGATCCTGATCATACCATTTTCGATAGCTGCGAACGTGCAGCAAAAGCTTGCCCAGTCAATATTATTTCAGTCAAAGAAATATAAAAATTCAAGATAAAAATTATCTGAAAACCATTCTTTTTAGGATGGTTTTTTTGTTTTGATATTTGATAGAATAGTTTAAAATATCCTACCGAAAATCATAACAAAAACTGCTTTTTGTTGAAAACAGATTTTAGAACCAAAGAAAAAAGTATCTTTGTAAAGATAGAATTCATTTACAGAGTTCAAAAGAAATGAATATTTATAAGCGATTAACACTAAATTGATTAATAAAAAATCAATCCGAATGTGGTGCTGAGAATCAATTATACTTTCAATGCTTTGATGAGTTGAAGACTGTAGAAGAACTGACAATCAAAACGCCTTAGAACTTTAATATTATCAGGTAATTTATGGATAGGATATGAAACTGACGAAAACAGAAGCGAGAGATTATTTCAGAACCAAACGTAAACAATTTACAGCTACTGAAGTTGAAGAATTGAGCGAACAGATTTTTCATCAATTGCAACGCATAGACTTTTCACATGTCGAAGTTTTTCATATTTTCTTACCGATAAAAAGCAACAACGAAATCAATACTTGGCCCATTATCGAATGGCTTTTTTCTTTAGGAAAACGAGTGGTCGTACCGATTGTAGAAGGTAATGAAATGATAAGTGCCGAGGTGCAACCTTCTTTTCCGATACAGCTCGGTAAATTTTCTATTCCCGAACCCGAAATTTTTTCGGTGATCGATTCAACTCTAATCGAGGTGATTTTTCTACCAATGTTTGTGGCAGATTTACAAGGCAATCGAGTAGGGTACGGCGGTGGATTTTATGATCGTTTTTTACAATCAACCTCCAAAAATGCAATGAAAATTGGATTGAGTTTTTTCTCAGCCATTGAGCAAATAACCGATATTCATCAAGGTGATATTCCTTTAGATGCAATGGTGTCGGCTACAGAAATACTGTCTTTTGGTGGGAAATCATTCAACGTTTTGAAGTAGAATTTGAACTCTTTTACAAATTTTTGCGGATCTTTTTTCAAAACCAAAATACTGATTCTTTCTTTCGATTCTATTAATTTTTTATCAGCAGCAAAATAATTTACAGTGTAATGAATTCGTTTTAAGGTGTCAGAATAAATCGAATCTTGAGGGTTAGAATGCAAACTATTTATCGAAGTAAATTTCACATTCTTGCTGCGTAAATCCTCCAACACATGTAAAATTTCGACCGTATCTTTTGGTGAGAAATAGGATTTTAATTGATTCCACAACATATGCGACAACACAGAATCTTGCGTATTCACAGCCAAAGTAGAAAGCTCGTAAAACTCACGTAATTTTTGCTTACTGATAAAATCTATTGCCTGCGTAGAATCCATTTTCGTCCCCAAAGAAGCATTGTCGTTTTTATACGATTTTATCTCCTCCGGATTATAATCTCCGTGATAAGTAGAATCTTTTTTACAAGCCACTATCCAAAAAAAACTAAGTAAAAACAGCCCAAACAAGAGCGATCTTTTTTTAAGGTAATTCTGTTTCATCTTGTTGAATTTTGAATTTTAGTTTAACAATTTTTCCTTGTTTGTTTCGCTCAGATTCAATCAAGGTATAGTTTTTTAGGGTAGAAGTGGGTAAGGTCATTAGGTTGATATACTGTTGTTTAGAGAGGATTTCAACTCCGAAAACATCATTATCATATACCTGATAAATCAACGCATTATCGTCGATCATTTGGTTGAGCTTTTTGATTCTTTCTTTCAGATCCTTTGCCGAATGCGAATAGTAATGCAACATAACTTTATAGTCATCAGGATTGAGGACAATTCGTTCGGCTTCTCGGTAATTATTTAGGTTTATTCGCAAAGTATCTACTTTGTGGTAAGGCGAACTAACCGCCATTTTTAGGGTATCTCTCGGACTCTCGAACGCTACACAACCCGAAGTAGTATTCAACACCAAAGGCGTAAATCCTTCTCGGAAAATTGTAACTTCTATCGGCGTTTTTATCGGCGCTGTACGATCAGAATCGATGAAACAAAACTCATACGTCTTGTCGGAAAAAAAAGCTTCATACATTCCAAAACCTGCTCCACCAAGTAAAAGAACCAATCCTGCCCCAATTGCAATCCATTTTTTCTGTTTCTTTTTCTCTTCTTTTTGCTCGTTATCCTTTGTTGTTTCGGTAGGAGAAACCACTTCGTTATTCGGCTCTTTCTCGATCAACATCGGATTTGTTTCTTCTTGTTCTCTTTCTTCGGTCGGAGGAATTTCTTGCGGAACACTATCCGGAATTATTTCATCTGCTTTGGGTTTTTCGGGTTTATCAAAAAACTCTACTTCTTTTTTATGCACATATTGCGCCCAATTTCGGTAGCCGCAATATTGCGCCAAAAGATTTAGCATATCGATTCGAGGTAGTTTTTTAAACTCCGTTTTGAAGTACGTATAAAACCATTTTTCACTAACCGACGATTTGGTCTTCTCGAACAAATCCTCCTGAAAGTTACTTATATCCAAGCCTCGCCAATCGCTAATATCTGGAGATTGAGCAGAATTCTCTTGCAAAAATTTTCTTGCAATCGAATCTTTTAGTAAATCAAATATTTCTTTATCGGTGAATTTGCTCAATGTGATTAGCCTTTTTTCAATCCTACAAAAATAAGAAATTATTCATCATCGTTTTCATTTCCGTTCAAAGCCTCAAAATCTTTTTTTCGGTAGGATGAAATACACTCGTTTTTCTAACTTCAATAATAAATTTATGAATGAGATTGATAATTTTTCGACCACAAATTTTTTGCGTAGGATGTGTTCCAAAGCTTTCATTACGAATTCTTTAAAAACCCGAAAATTCTAATCAATTTTTATATGCATGCATACTATTTTGTGTAACTTGTTCATTCAACCTCAAAAAAGACCGTATGCTGTATCGAGAATTGCATGAAGAATTAAAGCTGTTTTTCGAAAATCCTACCGAGAAACTGACCGATCCAAAACTGAATCTAAGAAAACAAACCGAAACCCTGGTTTCAGCATCAGCCAATGATTTATTGCATGGATCTGCAAATCTACAATGCATTTCGCATGACCATCAGTTCGATAAAAAAGAAGCAGATTTACGCCTTTTTGGATGGGAAAGTATCGATGCATTCGATTATGAAATTGCAGGAAATAAGGAGTTTACTTATACCATTATTCAACGAAACGATGTGGAAAAAGCAGAGGGTGTTTTGCTGTTTTATCACGGATTGAATGAAAAAAAATGGGATAAATATTTGCCTTGGGCGTATGAATTGGCACAAAAAACCAATAAAGCAATCATTCTTTTTCCGATTGCCTATCATATGAATCGAGCTGAAGATGCGTGGAGTGATCGTAGAAAAATGGTCGAAATTTCTAAACTTCGTACCCAAAATAATCCCAATAATAGCGATTCTTCTTTTGTGAATGCAGCGATAAGTGCCCGTCTAGAAGCGCATCCACAGCGCATTTTTTGGTCTGGTTTCCAAACCTATTCCGATACGATTCAAGTGATAGAAAAAATACAAAACGGAGATTTTGATGGGATAAATACCGAAGCAAAAATAGATTTATTTGGCTATTCTATTGGTTCTTTTTTGTCGATCATTCTACTGATGGCTAATCCTAAAAAACTCTTTACCAATGCACGTTTGTTCTGTTTTTGTGGTGGAATGACAATTGATCGTATGTTTCCGATTTCTAAATATATTATGGATGCGCAAGCAGCGATTGCCATGCAAAAATCTTTTGCCGAATTGTTGAGTACAGATTTCCGAAATGATCCTCGTTTAGGGCATTTTCAGAACTCGGAATTGCATCCTGACGAGAGTTGGTTCAAGATGATGTTGCGCTATAATTTTTTTCAGAAAGAAAGAGAAACTCGTTTAGAAGAATTGCAACATCAGATCAAAGCTTATGTGCTCGAAAAAGATGAAGTTGCGCCACCCATCGAGGCGTTGAACACTTTGCAAGGAGGTTATCGAACCCTGAAAACTTCTGTAGAAGTCGTCGATTTTCCTTTCGATTATTCGCACATGGTACCGTTTCCGTTAACCAAAAAAGATGAGCAAGAAATTAACGAAGCTTTTGAGCATTTTATCAATTCGGCGATTGATTTTTATCGATAAGTTTAGGTAGGATATTTTTTGGATAGGATAGATTAATTGACGGATTTGTTCGGATTTGATGAAAATTCAGTTTAAATTTAGAAGTCAATTCTAATTTTGACGTACATGAAGATTTTTTCGAAATTTATTTTTCTATTAGGTGTAGGATTTGGGCTTCAGTCGAACATCGATGCTCAAGAAAATTCTTATCAATATCAAGAAGCTTTCCGGCCGTTATTTTATCAGAACAATGCAACCGAAACTCGTTCTGCAAGCGGACAACCGGGACATAATTATTGGCAAAATTATGCAGATTATGTTTTGAATGTTGAGTTAGACGAAGAGAAAAATCAGCTCAAAGGAACAGCAACAATTACGTACACTAACAATAGTTTTGATGATTTGGCTTTTTTATGGTTGCAATTAGACCAAAATTTATTCAATAAAGAATCGCGCGGACATGCCTTGATTCCGACTTCGGGTAGCCGCTATGGTTCGACCAAAAATCCCTTCGAAGGTGGATATACGATTCAAGAGGTAAAAATAAACGGTGAAAAATCTCAATATTCGATACGGGATACACGCATGAAAATTGATCTTTCAAACGCGCTCAAAGCCCGTGGTGGAAAGGTGACGATCGGTATTGCTTATCAGTTTGTTTCGCCACAATACGGTGCTGATAGAATGGGCGTAGAGCCTACGAAAAACGGTAAAATTTTTGCCATGGCACAATGGTTTCCTCGGATGAGTGTGTACGATGATATTTTAGGATGGAACACCTTGCCTTATTTGGGCGCGGGTGAATTTTATTTGTCTTATGGCACGGTAACGGCAAATATCACGGTTCCGGCAAGTCATTATGTGGTTGCTTCTGGGGAATTACTTAACCCGAAAGAGGTTTATACCAAACAAGAGTTACAACGTATAGAACAAGCCAAGAATAGTGATCAAACTGTATTTATCAGAACTGCAAAAGAAGTTGCTGAGGCACAAAAAGTTAGTCATCAGACCAAAACATGGAAATTTAAAATAGAAAATACCCGCGATTTTGCATTTGCTTCTTCAACCGCTTTTATTCTCGATGCGGCACGAATAAATTTACCAAGCGGTAAAAAAGCGATGGCGCTTTCGGCTTATCCGGTCGAAAGTGAAGGAGGAAATGCTTGGGGAAGATCGACTGAATATACCAAAGCAAGTGTAGAGTATTACTCGAAAAAATGGTATGAATATCCGTATGCTGTGGCGACGAATGTAGCGAGTAATGTTGGCGGAATGGAGTATCCTGGGATTGTGTTTTGTCATATGAAAGCGGCTAATAAAAGTTTGTGGGGAGTAACTGATCACGAATTTGGACATATTTGGTTTCCGATGATTGTAGGATCAAATGAACGAATTCATGGTTGGATGGACGAAGGTTTCAATACATTTATCAATTCTCTTTCGACCAGGAATTTTAACAAAGGTGAATATGCTCCAACCAAAAATAACATTCAACAAATGGGAGACATCTATTTTTCTAAAAATTTAGAACCAATTATGACGGCTCCTGATAATATGAAAGAAGGAAATATAGCTCTGTTGTTGTACTATAAACCCGCTGCAGGACTTACCTTGCTAAGAGAAGTGATTTTAGGAGAAGAAGTTTTCGATAAAGCTTTCAGAACTTATATCGAGCGTTGGGCTTATAAACATCCCACACCCGAAGATTTTTTTAGAACGATGGAAAATGTGAGTGGAGAAGAGCTCAACTGGTTTTGGAGAGGTTGGTTTTATGAAAATTGGGCGATCGATCAAGCCGTGAAAAATGTGGTGTATCAAGACAATTCGTACCAAAATGGAGCGAAAATTACCGTTGAAAATATTGGTCAATTACCGATGCCAACAACCATTCAGATTACGTACGAAGATCAAAAAACAGAAACGATTCAGTTGCCGATAGAAGTTTGGAAACGCAATACAGAATGGACTTTCTACGTGCCATCGACCAAGAAAATTAGCGAAGTTAGACTCGATCCACAAGGTAAAATTCCTGATATGAATTTGAATAACAATGTTTGGAAAATGAAATAAAGATTAAAAAAAATCCACTCATTCGAGTGGATTTTTTAGTTGATATCTTTTCTGAAAGTGCTTCTTTTTTTATGGGTTTTTGGAGAAAAATCTTTCCAGAGTTGTTGTACTTTTATATTTTCTTCGAGTAACGGATTGGTTTCCATCGTTTTGATTCCTCTTGCTTGGAAATTTCTATACAAATCCCGAAAGATCAATGCATGTAAACCTTTGCTTTGGTACGCAGGATCGATCCCGATTAGATAAAATTCTGCATGGTTATTTTTTCTTTGTGCTTGCAATAAATGCCACCATCCGAAAGGGAAAAGTCGGCCTTTTGTTTTCTGATACGCTTTAGAAAAAGAAGGCATCGTAATGGCAAAAGCAACCATTTTTTTCTCTTCATTTTCGATGCAAACCACAAAATCTGGATGGATAAATTTTAGATATTTCTTTTTGTAATGTTCAACCTGATCAGCCGAAATCGGAACGAAACTTTGTAAATCAGCATAAGTTTTATTCAATAAATCGAATAATTCGTCGGCATGATTGACCAATTCTTTAGAGTTTTTGAATTTCATTGCCCGAACTTTGAATCTCTTTTCGATGATTTGTCCGATGCGCGTCATGTCATTTACTTTTCCTAAATTGTCAATATCCATCATGTATTCTACCCAAGAAGCTTCTGGTCGATAGCCTAAATTGGTCAAATGTTTTGGATAATAAGCATAATTATATAAACCAATCATGGTCGGTAAATAATCAAAACCTTCGGTAAGCATGCCAGCTTTGTCCATGTTAGAGAAGCCCATCGGCCCCTCGACATAAGATAATTGATGTTCTTTTGCCAAATCTTCTGCTTTTTGTAGCAAAGCTTTAGCGACCTCAAGATCATCAATAAAATCAAACCAACCGAATCGAACTTTTTTCTTTTTCAGATTATTGACTTCTTCCCAATTGATGATGGTTGCTATCCTACCAACTATTTTATTATCGCGATAAGCCAAGTAAAAATGGGCCGTTACTTCCTTGAAAATGTCATTCGAAGGATGAAAAGATTGTTTTTCGTTTTGGATGATAGACGGTACCCAATAAGGGTCATTCTTATACAAGGTGAAAGGAAATTTCACAAAATTGTCTAAGTCTTTTTCGGTTTGTACTTCCTTTACTTCAAGCATCAATACGTAGATTTTAGTCTTTAGTTCGGTAGTTTTGGTAGGATTTTACGATTCATTTTTCGAGAAAAATCTTTCTCGAATCAATTCGTAAATCACGGGTAACAAAGATAAGCCGATTATTAGGATAACGACAATTTCGAAGTTTTCTTTTACGATTTGATTTTTTCCTAAAAAATAGCCAAGCAAAGTAATGAGCAGTACCCAAAGCACGCCACCGATGATATTGAACCGTAAAAAAGTTGCGTAGTGCATGCGCGAAATTCCGGCTATAAAAGGAGCTAAGGTTCTCACCAACGGAACAAACCGAGCAATGATTATGGTTTTCTTTCCATATTTCTCGAAGAAGTGTTCTGTTTTTCGCAAAGCTTTATCTTGAATGATTTGTTTGCCAAATAATTTCTTTTTGAGGAGTTTCAGACCAACTTTCAATCCGATAAAATAGTTTAAGGTATCGCCCAAAATCGCTGCAGCAATAAGCAAGGCCAAAACGATGGAAATATGCAAATGTTGAGGATAGGTTGCCGCCAACATACCGGCAGCGAAAAGCAAAGAATCTCCTGGTAAAAAAGGCATGAAAACCAAGCCTGTTTCTATGAAAATTAATAAGAACAGAAAAAGATAGAACCAAGTCTGATACTGCATCAGAAAGGTTTCTAAATATTGGTCGATGTGTAAAAGATAATCTAAGAATTCCATCGGGGGAAAGGTACAAAAAAACTCAGTTCGAGAACTGAGTTTTAAATTTTATAAAAATAATATTTTATGCTTTTTTCTTCATTTTTTCTTTGACGACTTCGAAGACAATTGGCAAAACAGAAACCACAATAATAATGAGTACTACTTTCGAGAAATTATCTTTGATAAACGGAATATCGCCTAAGAGATAACCTGCTAAGGTAATTCCGAAAACCCAAATAAAACCTCCGAGTACGTTATAAAGTAGGAAAGTCGCATAGCGCATATGCCCGATGCCCGCTACGAAAGGAGCCAAGGTTCTAACGATAGGAACGAAACGTGCGATAACAATGGTTTTCGAACCGTATTTTTCGTAGAATTGATGTGTTTTGTCGAGATGTTCTTGTTGGACAAATTGTTTTCCGAAGATGCGTGTTTTTACTGCTTTCATTCCGAATTCTCGGCCAATGGTATAGTTGAGCGTATCGCCCAATACGGCGGCAACAAAGAGAATGAGCATCATCACGACCACGTTAAGGTCATTGGGTTGAGCAGCTAACATTCCGGCTGCAAAAAGTAAAGAATCACCGGGCAGAAAAGGCATTACAACGACACCAGTTTCTACAAAAATTATTAGAAATAATATGCCATAGAGCCACAAACCATATTCGTTTGCAAAGTAGGTTAGGTGCTGATCGATATGCATAACAAAATCGAATGCTTGTTGAATAATTTCCATAGTTGAGTTTTAATTTTCTAAGGCATTGAACGCATTTTCTATATGTTTAATGGTCCAAAGGTTGTTTGTTTTTGTGAGTGCTAAAATATCAAAACGAACAGAGAGTTGATAATTATATTGTTGGATATATGCATCTGCGGCCAAAATTAATCTTTTTTGTTTGGCTGTAGTAACGGCAAGTTCTGGTTCTGCAAAAAAAGTATTGGTTCTTGCTTTCACTTCGCAAATCACAAGTTCTTGCGCATATTGAGCGATAATATCGATCTCGGCTTTTTGATAATAGAAATTTCGGGTAAGAATTTGGTAATTCTTTTCTCGAAGAAATCGGCAGGCCATTTCTTCGGCTTCTCGCCCAAAATCAAAATGTTGTGCCATTATTTTGTTCCGTATAAACGGTCTCCCGCATCGCCTAAACCTGGTACGATGTAGCCATTTTCGTCTAATCGTTCATCAAGTGCTGCTAAATAAATTGGAACTTCTGGATAGACATCATGCACTGCTTTTACCCCTTCTGGGCATCCTACCAAAGAAGCTAATCTAATTTTTCTTGCACCATTTTTTTTGAGGATTTCTATTGCTTTTACGGCTGAACCTCCGGTGGCCAACATAGGGTCGACTAAGATGACATCGCGCGAAGCCAAGTCAGACGGAAGTTTGCACAAATATTCTACCGGTTGTAAGGTTTCGTGGTCGCGATAGATCCCAATATGGCCAATTTTTGCGGTCGGAATTAGTTGATGAATTCCTTCTACCATTCCCAATCCTGCACGGAGAATCGGAATAATAGCCATGTCGTTTCCTTTGATTTTGTATCCTTTTGTTTTGGTAATGGGGGTTTCGATTTCGATTTCTTCTGTTTCTAAATCACGTGTGATTTCGTAGCACATTAGACCCGAAATTTCATCGACCAATTCACCAAACATTTTGGTTGTGGTATTGCGGTCGCGCATTTGGGTAATTTTGGCTTTTACCAACGGATGATCGATAACGGTTAAGTTATTTGTTTGCATAAGGTATCTTAAATATAGGTCAAATTTACGGAATTTGATTGAATCTTCAGTTCTACTTTTGCACCAAAACGCATTGCCATATTATGACCCGTATGCCCAACAGGGATATGAAAAGCGACCGGAATTTGTAAATCTTTTACGTATTGATGAATGATCTGAAGGCTCATCGGGTCGAAAGGCTTGTCGTAATCTGTTGTGTTTTCTTCTTCCACGTCCATACGTGTAAAATTTCCTACCAAAATTCCTTTCAGTTTTTGTAAAATTCCGGCTCGTTGCAAGCTCATCATCATTCGATCTACATGGTACCAGTTTTCGTACCAATCTTCTATCAATAATATTTTATTTTCTGGGTTTATCGAAGTTTCGGATCCGAGGAGGCTGTAGAGAATAGAAAGGTTGCCACCGAGTAAGATTCCGGTTGTTTCGCCGGTGATATTGATAGGATGAGCCACAAGTGGATAGGTAGGATTTTCGCCAATGAGTAGTTGTCGAACACTTTCGTAGGATGAAGGATGATAGGAGGTATTGGCTAATTTTTTCACGACCATTCCGTGGATAGATTGGTAACCGAGTTGTTGTAATTTGGTATGAAAAACGGTGATATCCGAGTAGCCGATAATCCATTTTGGAGATTGAGCAAAGCGTGAAAAATCTAAGGAATCGATAAGTTGTATAGCACCATATCCGCCACGAGCGCACCAAATTGCTTGGATATTTGGGTTGTCTAATGCTTCCTGAAAATCGTGTAAACGCTGTTCGGTTGTTCCGGCATAGGCATATCCGAAATGGTGTTGCGCGTAGATATTTTTTCCTACCAAAACTTTGAAACCCCAAGCTTTTATCATCTTGATTTCTTGGTCTAATTCGTTGGGTAATATTCTTTTAGAAGGAGCGACGATGGCGATAGTGTCTCCTTGTTGTAAAAATTTGGGTTGAATCATAATGCGAATGTAAAAGAAAAAAGGCGAACCGAAGTCCGCCTTTTAAATATTTGATACGATAAAAATATCGTTTCTGAAATTAGAAGCTATATGCTACTGAAGCGTTCCAAGTTCTTCCAAGTCCATAACCCTGTCCATTTCTGTTTTCACGGATAATGTATTGGTCGTTGAACAAGTTTTTGATATTACCTCTTAAACGTAATTTTTGAGATCCGAATTTCAATTCGTACGAAGCTCCTAAATCTACTTTTGCATATGGAGATAATTCGTTTGGTTTGTATGGTAATCCTTTATGTAATTTGGTTACCAATTCTTTAGCATCAACTTGCGAATAAATGTTAGCATAGTAGTTGAAGTCCATATCTACAGAGAACGAACGAGTTACGTCTAATTTAGTACCTAAACCGAAAGTGAATTGCGCAGCATCACCAACTTTAATACCAGTAAGATCTACATCATCATATTGAGTTACGATTGTACCAGCATCATTGTTTCTACGTTGCATTGGTGTAGAACCGTCGTATTGCCAATCACCGTAAGAAACGTATCCACGTACTGTCCAGATACGTTCGATTCTTGCATCAAAATCAACCTCGATTCCTTTATGGATTTGTGTTACTTTGTTTGCGTATTCTGAGTAGTTGTAAGAATCTAAGATGTTTCCTGCAGGATCCTTGATGATTTCTTCACCATAATCCATTAATAAGAAACGGTTACCCCATTTGGTGTAGTATGCATTTACATTTACACGTAAGTTACGAGTTTTGTAACGGTACCCTGCTTCGAAACCTGTGATTTCTTCGTTGTCAACAGAAGGTTCTTGTAAATCTACGGTGTTGAAAGAAAATATATTATCTAAGAAAGGTTGACGAGAATAACGACCTGCATTCACAAAAAATGCGTTGTTGTCTAAGAAAGTATATGACATACCTCCTTTGATATTCCATCCTGTTTTCTTAACTTTTTCTGATTTGTGCTCTACTCCACCATAGTTCCAACGATCGAATTTTTGGTATGATTGGTTTGATAAAGCTCCTTGAGCAAATACTGTGAATCCTCCGATTTCGTATTCTGCCTGACCGAATACACCTTGATAATTGATGTCTTCGTTGTAGTCGCGGTTAGTTCTTTGATCTTTACCAGCAGTTTTGAAAAGTGCTTTCCAAGGATTAGTTGAGAAAGTTTCTGTAACCACAACTGCATCACCTGTTACTTTATTTTTTTCTGACCAACCTTTCAATCCGAATAAGTCGATCATTTGTTGATGGTGTTGACCTTTGTAGAAACGTACATCACCACCGATGTTTAAGGTAAGACCTGTTTGGGTATCAAACGTAAAGTTAGATACAGCTCCGTACCAAGAGTGGTTGTTGACAGAAGAACGAATAGCCGCATTGTTGATTGGTTTTCCGTTGATGTCTACCCCACCATTGTTTCCGATTCCGTCTTGGTCTAATAAGTTATTCGCTTCGATTTGATCGAAATTGATGTATCCTCTTCCGTTTAATCCTCCTGTTGTGGTGCTAGATGCTCTACCCACTCCCGAAGTTCCTCCACCTGTCCCAACAGATGCGTAAGCAACGGTCGATAAATTCATTTTATCGTTGATTGTCCAGTCCCAGTTAAGGTTTGCTACCGGTTTGTGGTAATAGTTACGACGTAAGTTTTTCCCTTCACCTTTGTAGTATCCGTAGGTTGAGTTGTATTTTTTATCTCCACCCATTTCATTCCACTGAGTAGAGCTTTTTGTAGAATAGTTTTGGTCGTGCCATTGTGGCGCACCAAAAATCATGAAGTTAATGTTATGATCTTCGTTTGGTTTGTATCCTACAGAGATAAAGTACGCTTGACCTTGTCCGGCAGTTCCGTAAGCATATTTACGGTGTGCTTGCCAATGGTTTAATAAAACAGAGAATCCCCATTTCCCTTTCAGACCAGTGTCATACGACATTGTTCCTCCGAAGTAACTGTCATTTCCTGCTACAAAACGTGCAAAACCACCTTCTCTTCTTTCGGTTGCTTTGGTAACGATGTTTACCGTACCTCCTACAGAAGAAATTGCTAATTTAGAAGATCCTAAACCACGTTGTACCTCTACAGCGTTTGCTACCTCGTTCATAGCCGACCAGTTCGACCAATAGATGTTACCATCTTCCATACCATTAATTGGTTGCCCGTTTAATAAGAAAGCGGTATTTTGTTCTGTGAATCCACGTAAATACATATGAGAATCTCCAAAACCTGCTGATTGGTCAGATACGTAAACAGAAGGCGTGTTTGCCATTACTTCTGGGAATTCTACGTTACCAACTGCTTTGTCTTGGATTTCTTGGCGCGAGATAGTAGAAACAGCCACTGGCGTTTTACGGTTCTCTTGCAAGTCGATTACCCCTTTACCGATAATCAAAGTTTCTGTTAAGTTTACGGTCTCATCATCCATGATAGTATCATGTTGGATGTGAGTTGAATCTGTTGGCTCTACTTGAGCGTAAGAAAGTTGTGCTGTTAAAGCGAAAGCTCCTACAAAAAAAAGCTTCATTGAGTTTAACCTCATCGTAAAAAATAGTTTAAAGTTTACGGGGCAAAGGTCGAAACTATTTTAAGGTTTAATGTTAACTTAATGTTAATTCTAAAGAAGGTTTACATGATAAATTTCGCTTTTCTTGTTGAAAATGAAATTGTTGTTAGTGGATATGCAAAAATAACTAAATATTTTTAATGTTAAAATTTTAAGGCTCAATACTGAGAAAAATCATAAATTTTGTTAATAAATAGCTTTCGCTTTCAAACTCAAATCAAAATTTCTTGCCGAATGAATAATCGCACCAGACGAAATATAATCCACGCCCGTTTCTGCAATAGCCCGAACACTTTCTTGTGTAATTCCGCCAGAAGCTTCCGTCGTTACTCGATTGTTTATTAATTCTACCGCTTTTCTCAGATCAGTCAAAGAAAAATTATCCAGCATAATGCAATCCACTTTTGCAGCAAGAGCTTCTTGTACTTCTGCTAAATTTCGAGTTTCTACTTCGATCTTCAAATCGAGTTGATGTTCTTGCAAATAGTTTTTGGTCTGATGAACTGCTTGCGTTATCGACCCACAAAAATCGATATGATTATCCTTTAGCATCACCATATCATACAACCCAAACCGATGATTTTCTGCACCACCAATTTTCACTGCCCATTTTTCTAACATCCGGAAATTAGGGGTCGTTTTTCGGGTATCGAGAATTTTGGTTTTGGTAGGAGAGATGAGTTGCATCATTTCGTGCGCATAGGTTGCAATGCCCGACATGCGTTGCATGCAGTTGAGAACCAGGCGTTCTGTGGTCAGGATTTTCTGCGCATTGCCTTTTATTTCCAATGCGATTTCTCCTTTCTCTACCCAATCACCATCTTTTTTGTAGGCAATCAACTCTAGATCGGGAATCGTGGTAGAAAAAATATATTTTGCCAATTCTATACCCGCTAAAATTCCGTTGTCTTTTACCAAAAGTTCGGCTGTTTGGATGGCTTCTTTTGGGATGCTCGCCAAACTCGAGTGATCTCCATCGCCAACATCTTCTCGGAGAGCTGTTTCTATAAAAGTGTCTAATTTTTCTAAAGTAATATACGAGGGTAAAATCATTTTCTGTATGTTAAGGCAACAAAGGGTGATTGATTAAATTCTTCTTTGGATTTGTATTGATAATATTCTTTCGATTCGTTGTTTTCTTCATTGAAAACTTCTATCAAAACTTGAGTTGATGGATTGTTGTTGAAAAAGTTTTTCAACTGAATCGTATATTCTTTGTCGTTCAACAAACCTTTCGTTACTAGGGTATTACCCGAATTGAAATTGTTTTCTATATTTTTTGCATACGGTTCTACCATGGCTAATTCTACCAAAGAATTAAACTTTCCTAAATAAATTTGTCGGTCATCTCGAATCGCATACGTTCGCAAAATATAAGCAGTATCCATTCTTACCTCGATATTTTCTTTGTCTTGTTCATTGAAAAAAGTAAACAAAACTCGATTTTTGGTATTGAAGTTTGGATAATCTTTTTGATTTTTAGCTAACTGAAAATTTACCGGAATCTGATATTTCACCGAAATCGGATTTTTCTTCTGATCCAAAGCTGGTCGAATTGCTAAATTGGCTCTTTTCAGTTTTGTATTCAATAAATAGAACGTAGAAAAAATAAAACCATTAAACGTTTCGTTTTCTCCATCGACAATCACATCACTAAATTGACCTTCTTGGTTAATAGAGAACGAAATTTTTGCCTTCGCTTCGGGCAATTCTATATAATCGGCAACAATCGTAAAATAGTCCAGCTCATACCGCAAAGCATCTTGTATCTGGTTATTCAGACACAGAGCGATAGATTCTTTTGTTTTGTTATTTTCGCATCCCGGAAAAATCGGAGGCGTATTTATTTTCTGCGCCCAAACAAAAGAGAAGAGCAAAAATGTAAAAATCAAATAGGTCGATTTTCTAGTCATATAGCAAGATCTTTATTGTAAAATGTCCCTTTATTTTCTTTCTGCTCCATACTTTGCGAGATAATAAGTTCGGCAACATCAAGCATATTACGGATTTCTAAAACTTCTTTTCCGTAGTCAATTTCTTCCCAAAGAGAATCAAAAATAGTTTTTATTTTGTTCAATTCCTCTTTTGCCAAAACTAAATCCTGATAATTTCTTACAATTCCTACTCGTTCGCGCATCATTTTTTGCAAAGTTGTTCGCAGTTGCAACAAGGTAGTTCTTTCTGTTTTGTTGGGCAAATGCTTTTTCGATTCGATTTTTATCAAAGGTTTTTCGGTAGGATGATTCGCAGAACTCAATAAAAGTTCGAGTGTTTTCTCAGCGGCTCGATGTCCGAAAACCATTGCTTCTAAAAGGGAATTAGACGCTAACCGATTCGCACCATGCAAACCAGTATTGCTGCATTCACCAACGGCAAACAGATTTTCAAGGGTTGTTTGTCCGTCCAAATCAACAGAAATTCCGCCACATAAATAATGAGCTGCCGGAACAACCGGAATCAAATCCGTCGATAAATCAAATCCATTCTCCAAACAATGTCGATAAATATTCGGGAAATGGTCGATCAATGCGTTCTTATTCAAATGTCGACAATCCAACCAAACATATTCTTGTTGAGATTTTTTTATTTCTTCATCAATCGCTCTTGCTACAATATCTCGCGATGCCAATTCTGCTCGCTCATCATACCGAGCCATAAAAGCTTCTTTTTCTGCGTTGAGTAACTTTGCACCAAAACCTCTTACCGCTTCCGAAATCAGAAAAAGTTGTCCTTCTTTTTTGCGATAGAAAGCCGTCGGATGAAACTGAATATATTGCATGGCTTCTATTTTGGCATTTGCTCTTTTGGCCAAAGCAATTCCGTCGCCCGTTGCAATTGTCGGGTTGGTAGAATTCTGATAAATATGTCCACAACCACCAGTTGCCAATAAGGTATAACGGGCAAAAATATTTTCTTTTTTATGGGTAAGAAGATCGACTAATTCTGCTCCGAAACACACTTTTCCGTTCATGAGCAAATCAATAGCAAACGAATGTTGTTGAATTTCTACGTTCGGAAAATGGTGTAAACTTGCCAATAAACTACGCTCAATTTCGGCTCCTGTAGTATCTTTATAATGAACAATTCGGTTTTCGGTATGGCCACCTTCTCGTCCCAAATCGAGCGTACCTTCCTGAGAAATATCGAACTGTGTTCCCCAAGCTTGTAATTCTACAAATCGTGCAGGACCTTCAGTCACCACAGTTTCTACAGCTTGCGGATTGCAAATTCCGTCGCCAGCTCGTAAAGTATCCTGAATATGTTTCTGGAAACTATCTCTCTCGAAATCAGTAACTACCGCAACACCGCCTTGTGCATATTTGGTATTGGATTCGTCTTTATTTGCCTTAGTGATAATTTTTATTTTAGCATCTGTTTTTTGCTGTGCAATTTTCAGGGCGTATGATAAACCCGAAATTCCAGATCCGATGACCAAAACATCGTACATTAAGCAATCGTTTTTGATAAGTCTAACATACGATTGAGAGAGTCAAGCGCTTTAAGACGTAAACTTTCTTCCATTTCGATTTCTGGCAGTTCATATTTCATACATAAATATAACTTTTCGAGGGTATTGAGCTTCATGAAAAAACATTCGCTACAATGACAAGATTCGTCTTGTACCAAAGCAGGAATTAATTTTTTAGTAGGGGCAATTTTTTCCATTTCATGTAAGATTCCTTCTTCGGTTGCGACGATAAACTCGGTTGCTTCATCTTCTGCCACAAAATCTAACAAGCGAGAAGTTGACCCAATAAAATGTGCCATACGGAGCAAATCTTCTTGCGCTTCTGGATGTGCGATAAGTTTAGCGGTAGGATTTTCGGCCATTTGTTGAGCAATTCGTTCGAGCGAAAAAGCTTCGTGTACGATACAAGAGCCATCCCAAAGAATCATTTCTCGTTGACAAACTTCGTTGAGATAGCGACCCAAATTTCGATCAGGCGCAAAAATAATCGTTTGCTCTTTCGGTATAGAATTGATGATATGTTCGGCGTTGGATGAAGTAACGATGATGTCTGATTCTGCTTTTACACTTGCATCACAATTGATATAACTCACCACAATGGCTTCGGGATATTGCTGTCTGAAATCTCTCAACGCTTCTCCCGAACAGGCATCTGCAAGTGAACAACCAGCTTGGTTATCGGGCAAAATAACTTTTTTGGTAGGATTGATAATTTTCGCAGTTTCTGCCATAAAGTGAACTCCACAAAAAACAATTAAATCTGCATTGGTTTTGGCTGCTGCTCGTGCCAATTGTAGTGAGTCGCCCAAGTGATCGGCTAAATCTTGGATTTCTCCCGATTGATAATAATGCGCTAAAATGACTGCGTTTTTTTCTTTTCGCATTCGGTTGATTTCGGCTACAAGATCAATTCCTTCAGGAATTTTCATATCCATAAAACCTTTGGTAATAAGTTGTTTTGTTGCTTGTTCTATTGTGTTCATGGTTTGAAAAAATTTTATCAAAAATACATTTTCCTTTCGACTATAAAAAAGCCTCTATTTTGAAACAATAGAGGCAAGAATGTTATTAATATTTTATTGTTATTGATTGAAATCAATCTCATCATCTTCGTCATGATTTGGCGAACGATCTACTTTTTTTGATGGTTTGTAATTCGGGTCTTCACCACCGCCTTCAATCACTTCGTCATCATCAAAACTATCTGCACTCAGACTGCTATACGAATGGAAACTTTCGCAACCATTGTCATATCCTTCTGGTTTCTCGAATTTATCGGCTGAGGTTACGCCAAATTTATTTCCTTCTTTGTAAACACTTTGCATATAATACGACCAAATAGGTAAACCAGTATTTGCACCCTGACCGAGCGCGGTACTACCAAAGTGAGCGAAACGATCTTCGGCACCCACCCAAACTCCGGTAACCAAATTCGGGGTAAGTCCCATAAACCAACCATCTGAGTTGTCATTCGAGGTTCCGGTTTTACCAGCCATTTCTGCAGTAATTCCGTATTTTCTTCTTACCCAACTACCGGTTCCGCGATCTACAACCCCTTTCATCAAGTCGATCATGGTATAAGCAACTTGCTCATTTACCACTTCTCTTGTAGTTGGGGTGAAATCTTTTAATACTTTGCCTTGTCGGTCTTCTATTCGTAATATGAGTTCTGGTTTGATATAAATCCCACCATTCGCAAAAGCACTCATCGCACCAACCATTTCATACACAGAAAGATCTGCCGAACCTAATGCAATTGTATTGTCTTTGATGATCGGAGAAACAACGCCCAAATCACGACACATTTGGATAACAGGATCGATTCCGGTTTGTAGAATTAATCGTACCGAAACCATATTGGTAGAATAGGCGAGTGCGGTGCGTAAATCTTGAGAACCACCGTATCGACCGTTTGCATTTCTTGGCGACCAACCACCGATGGTAATGCGGTCATTGGATATTACGGTACAAGGAGTGTAACCCAATTGATTTATTGCGGTGGCATATACAAATGGTTTGAAGGTAGAACCTACCTGACGACGAGCTTGTTTCACGTGGTCGAATTTGAAGTATTCCCAATCGATTCCACCAACCCAAGCTTTGATTGTTCCGTCTTTAGGGTCCATCGACATCAAGCCTGCTTGCAAGATGTGTTTGTGATAGATAATCGAATCCATCAAGGTTTTACCTTTTTCGTATTTTATTCCATCCCATGTAAAGAATTTAATCGAATCTTTTGGGGTATTGAATCGTTTGATAATTTGCTCTTCGGTGCTTCCGTTTTCTTTCATCAATTTGTACAAATCTGTACGGCGCATTGCTTGCAAGAAAATATTCTGACGTTTCTGTTCATTTACACCATAGAAAGGCGCAAGTTTACGTCCACGCTGTTCGGCAAAGAATTGTTTCTGCAAAAGGGTAAGATGTTTTTTTACCGCAGCCTCGGCCATTTTTTGCATTCTCGAATCTAAAGTTACATAGATTTTGAGTCCGTCTTTGTCTAAGTTATAACGTTTTCCGGTTTCTTTTTCGTACTGTTCTAGCCAAGCTTCGATTTCTTTTCGCAAAGCTGTTTTGAAATAAGCAGAATACGTTTCGTCTCGTTGGGTAATGAATTGACGGTCAGTTTTCACCGGAGAAGCTTTTACGGTTTCACCTTCTTCTTTCGAGATTTTATTGTATTTCACCATCTGATCGATCACCAAATTACGTTTGTCTTTTGATACATCAGGGTATTTCAAAGGGTTGAATGCTACAGGGTTTTGAAACATCGAAACCAAGGTTGCTGATTCTGCCAAATCAAGGTCTTTTGTTTTTTTATTGAAGTACACTTTCGATGCTGACTCGATTCCTTTCGCACCATAAATAAAATCGAATTTATTAAAGTACATCGCAATAATTTCTTCTTTGGTGTACAATTTTTCTAATTGTACCGAAGTAACCCATTCTTTTAATTTTTGGAAAACACGTTTCACAAAGTTTGTCGAAGGACTTACCGTGTACAATTGTTTTGCCAACTGTTGAGTGATTGTAGATCCACCTCCCGAATCACCAGCAGAAGTTACTGCCCGCATTGCTGCACGAACGTCTATCCCAGAATGCTCGAAAAATCGGACGTCTTCTTTTGCCAAAAGTGCATCCACCAAATGTGGGGGTAAATCTTTATAATCAATCGGAGTTCGGCTTTCTGTTTCGAAACGATCGAGCAGAACACCATCCGAAGAAATAATATCCGAAGAAATGTAAATATCTGGATTTTCTAAGTCGCGAACATTGGGTATTTCACCAAGCCAACCATTCGAGGTTGCCCAAAAAATAGCAATAACTCCAAGAACTACGGCTAAAAATCCGAGCCATAAAAACTTAATAACGCGGCCGACAATTCGACCATTGCTTTTCGACTTCTTGTTTGTGGTAGAAGTCTTTGTAGATGATTTTTGTTCCATCAATTATTTTGTTTTATCAACAATTAAGCTAATATCTTTTAGACCTTTCAAAACATTGGTACGCATTCCTTGTTTCACCCGAACTTTGTAAACTCCTGTATCTTTTAGGGGTAGATTTTCGCGTAAAATAAGTAACTGCTCTTTTGCTTGTATGCCTTTCCCAATCCAACTTCCATCTGGATTAGCAATGTAATATTGTAAAGTATCTGTCATTTCATGACCTTTAGGATCTTTTATCGTCGTAAAAAGATACAAATTGCTATAGGCATAATCAGATTCGTTTCTCAAGAGGAATGCCAAATTTGCTTGTAAACCCAAAGAATCTTTCACATGAAAAGAAAATTCCTTCACACTATCTTTTGCCCAACCAGCGCTTAGATCTTGGTTTTCTTGGTAATAATGTTTTGATTCGCAACTAAAGAAAATCAAAACTAACAAAAAAGTAAAACTAATCTTTTTTACGGTTTTGTGGCCCACGATTATATCTTTTTTTAGATTTCGGTTTTTGTTCTTGTTGCCCGTTTTGTACAGGATTCTGCCCTTGATTTTCGTTTTTCTTGGCTGGCTGTACGCGTTGTTTTTCGGTAGGATTTGCTCCCTGCTCTGTTTTGTTTTTTACAGGATTTGGTTTGCGTCTTCGCTGTTTGTTTGGTGCTTTGTTTTCTCCTTCCGATTTCGGCTGATTGTTCCCTGCTTGCTGTTTTGCTGGAGCAGAATTTCGGTTCTGAGGTTTTCTTTCGCGCGGTGATTGCGACGATTGTTTTTGGTTGGATTCTTTGTTGTTTCTGGGTCTATTCTGACGATTTCGTTTGTTCTGACCTTTGTTTTTACGATCAAAACGCTCTAAAGAATCTTCCTCAATCACATCCGTAAATACCGGTTTTGTTTCGATCACATTTTTAGATAATTCCTCCAAAGAATCAATTTTCTGATTCTGTTTATTCATCTGAATAAACTCTTTCACATCTTCTACCGGGAATCGATACCATAAAACACTTCCTGTATCATACGAAAACCACATTTCTCGTTTGAAAACATCCACTTTTACACAATTTGCCAAACCGTTTACGGTAAGAAGTTTTGTGTCTAATGTTGGGATATCGGTTAGTGCATCTAGATAAGTATCAAGCTCGAAATTCAAACAACATTTTAGTTTTCCACATTGTCCGGCAAGTTTTTGCGAGTTGATAGATAATTGCTGATATCGTGCAGCAGCTGTACTTACAGAGCGGAAGTCTGTTAGCCAGGTAGAACAACATAATTCGCGTCCGCAAGAACCAATTCCGCCAATTTTGGCTGCTTCTTGTCGGTACCCAATTTGTTTCATTTCTATTCGTACACCAAATCTGCTTGCATATTCTTTGATGAGTTGACGGAAGTCGACTCTGCCTTCTGCAGTATAATAGAAGGTAACTTTCCCGCCATCACCCTGATATTCTACATCGCAAATCTTCATTTCAAGACCAAGATTTTTCGCCATTATGCGCGAATCTATCATAGTTTGAGTTTCTCTTTCGCGGTATAGATGCCAAGTTTCCAAATCTTTTTGGTTGGCTTTTCTGTATATTTTTTTAGCACCTTCTGCTTCTGTAGACAGATGCTTTTTTTTCATTTGTATTCGAACCAGCTCTCCGGTTAGTGTAACAACCCCGATATCGTGACCAGGATTTCCTTCTACGGCAACGACATCGCCGATGCTTAGAGATAAATTGTTTTCGTTTTTATAATATAATTTTCGATCGTTTTTAAATCGAATTTCAACAAATTCAAACGGCTTCTGACCATTTGGTAATTGCATATTGCTCAACCAATCAAAAACGGTTAATTTTCCGCAACCGTCTACGCCACAAGCTCCATTATTGTTACACCCTTTCGGGAGGCCATTTTTGGTTCCACATGATCCACATCCCATATGACCTTTCTTTTTTTTGTTATAATGACATACAAAGGTAAGCATTTTTTGTACGCCGTGATGAGTTAGTTTTTATGGATAAAATATTTTTTTACCCAAAGATTTCATCAAACCCAAAAGTTTCTTTCAGGCGAACTCCTTTTTCGGTTTGTTGAAGTGTAGCAAGTTCATGATGCGCATCGTGTTCGAAAAATAGGTAATACTCGTTTTCGACCGCCTCGTTCAGAAACTTTCCTTTTTCGTCCACAGTCAATAACGGACGCGTATCAAAACCAATCACATAAATCAACGGAATGTGCCCAACGGTCGGAATAAGATCGGCAACATACACGATTTTTTTACCTTTATATGTAATTATAGGCAACATTTGTTTTTCGGTATGTCCATCGACAAAAAGAATATCAAACCCTAAAGGAGAATCGATCAATCGGTTGGCATTCAGCGGTAAGTCGATGAAATTTAATTGTCCACTTTCTTGTATTGGTAGGATATTTTCTTTGAGAAAAGAAGCTTTTTCTCTCGGATTTGGATTTACTGCCCAATCCCAATGATTATCGTTCGACCAAAATTTTGCATTCTTAAAAGAAGGTTCTAATAAGGTTTTCGTTTTATCCCATTGTATCGCTCCACCGCAATGATCGAAGTGCAAATGCGTAAGAAAAACATCGGTAATATCATCTCGATGAAACCCATGTTTTGCAAGGGAAGCGTCTAGGTTTTGTTCGCCGTACAGATAATAATATCCAAAAAATTTATCGTCTTGTTTGTTTCCAATTCCGGTATCGATCAAAATCAGTCGATCACCATCTTCGATCAACAGACAGCGCATGGCCAATTCTATCATATTTCGTTCATCGGCAGGATTGGTTTTGTTCCAAATAGATTTCGGTACGATGCCAAACATTGCGCCACCATCCAACTTAAAATTTCCGGTTTCTATGCTATAAAGTTTCATTTCTTTAGGATTTTTTAGGTTAGAAAAATACAATATTTTTTCAGGCTGTTCAAAATAAACTTCAAATCTGATTAAAATCTGCTGATAAGTCTTAATTTTGTGAAAATTTAGTATATCATGACGAAAGAAGTTCGTGTCCGTTTTGCGCCAAGTCCGACCGGACCTTTGCATATCGGAGGAGTAAGAACCGCCTTGTTCAATTATTTATTTGCCAAGCATCATCAAGGTAAATTTATTTTGCGAATAGAAGATACCGATCAAACACGATTTGTAGAAGGTGCCGAAGAATACATCATCGAATCCTTGAAATGGTTGAATTTATTGCCCGATGAAGGTGTTGGTTTCGGAGGAGAATATGGTTCTTATGTTCAATCCGAACGAAAAGAAATTTATACTCAACATATCCAAGAACTTTTGGCTAATGGAAAAGCGTATTATGCATTCGATACGGCCGAAGAATTAGATGCTTTGCGTGCAAAAGGTGAGGAGGAGAAGTCGCCTTTTATCTACAATTGGTCTACTCGAGAAAAGTTGAATAATTCTCTTCGTTTGAGTGAAGATGAATTGAAAGTAAAGTTGGCAGCAGGTGAACCGTACACGATTCGATTCAAGATCGAACCTCATGAAAATATTTTGTTGGATGATTTGATTCGTGGAAAAATCCATATCGACTCATCGACGCTTGATGATAAAGTTTTGTACAAATCAGACGGAATGCCGACGTATCATTTAGCCAATATTGTCGATGATCATTTGATGAAAATCTCACACGTAATTCGTGGAGAAGAATGGTTGCCGTCGATGGCTTTGCACGAGTTGTTGTACAAAGCATTTGGTTGGGAAGCGCCTCGTTTTGCGCATTTGCCGTTGATTTTGAAACCAGAAGGGAAAGGAAAATTGAGTAAACGAGATGGAGATAAACATGGTTTTCCAGTTTTTCCGCTCGAATGGAAAACAGACGAAGGTGTTGCGAAAGGTTACCGAGAAGAAGGTTATTTGCCCGAGGCGGTGATCAATATGTTGGCTTTGTTAGGATGGAATCCAGGAACGGATCAAGAGATTTTTTCGCTTGAAGAATTAGAGAAACTTTTCACATTAGAAAAAGTATCAAAATCGGGAGCGAGATTTTCGCCTGATAAAACTCTCTGGTTCAATCATCAATATATTCAACAAAAATCTGCCGAAGAATTATTGCCGTTGTTCGATGCAGTTTTGGCAAATCATTCTTTGACGGTTGCTGATGAGTTGAAAATCAAAGTAATTAATTTACTGAAAAATCGTGCAAACTTTGTTCATGATATTGTAGAACAAGGCTTGTTCTTTTTCGAAGCTCCGAAAAGTTATGATGAAAAAGCATTGAAAAAAGCTTGGAAAGAGGATTCGAAAACAATTTTAGAGCGTTTTATCACTGTTTTGCAAAACACTCAATTTGATGAAGCTTCTTTGCACTCTGCGATGCAAGATTTTGTGAGTGCACAAGAAATTGGTTTCGGAAAAATAGGCATGCCGTTGCGTTTGGCTTTGGTTGGCGCATTGCAAGGGCCAGATGTTCCGGTGATTATGGAAGTGCTTGGTAAAGAGGAAACGATTGCTCGAATAGAGCGTCTTCTTCAGTTCACGGCTCAATAATATTACCGAAGAAATAATAATATAGAAAAAAAGAGTGCTTATTGTAAGCGCTCTTTTTTTGTTTTGGTAGGAAGGGATTTTGAAAAAGAAGCCAAAAAAACCACATCAAAAAGATGTGGTTTTTTTATGATTGAAGTTATTCTAAAAAATTATTTTTTAATTTTAAAGATAACACGTCTTGCTAATTGATGAGCAGAAACTGTTGAGTTTTGGAAAGATTTATCTTCACCCATTGCTACAACGTTTAAGTTGTTACTGTTAGCACCTTGTTGAACCAAGATACGTTTAACGCTTTCTGCACGTCTTTGTGATAAATTTTTGTTGAATCCGTCAGATCCTACAGGGTCAGCGTATCCGATAACGTCAACTTGTACGTTTGGATTGCGTTTCAAGTATTCTGATACGAATTTGATTCCTCCTACAGAAGCTTCGTAAGGTTGATCTTTGTTATAGTCAAAATAAACATTGATAATACCAGAGTTGATTAATTGCTCTAACATATCAGAGTCAGCCAATACGGTTGTTGTATTGCTTCCTTGGTTATTTTTGATGTATTCTTCGATATCGTCTGGAATACCATTACCGTTATGGTCAATTGTACGTCCTCTTGTATCTACTACAGCACCTGGAGCAGAGTTTGGCTCTTGATCTAAGTAATCTGCAACACCGTCTCCGTCACTATCTTTCAACATTTCTTCGATTGCAGAAACGCGGTTAGCTAATAAAGAAGTGTCGTCTGCTACCCAGTCAGCGTGGATATCATTTTTACCTAAGTAGAATGTAAGACCTAAAGTTGCATTCCATAATGAACCATCAAAACCTCTTCTTTCGTATCCATCAGATGATTGACCGTCCCAAGCTGTGTTTTGACGAATTGTTTTGGTATAAGATAAATCTCCTGTAAGAACAACACGTTTAGATAATTTCATTTGTGGAGTTAATCCTACAGATAAAAGACCCATTTCGTCTTGATCATCTAAAAGTCCTGATGTATCTCCTTTTGTTGCGTCATTGTTCATGAAACCGTAACCAACACCAGCGTGACCTAATAATCCGAAAGTATTTGTCCAAGTTTCAAAATTCATGATTCTACCTAAGTTTGCAACTCCTGATAAGTCAACACGGTAGAAATTAGAACGGAAACGTTCTGATCCTTCTCCTTCTTTCAAACGATCGTATCCACCAGAAAGTTTCAAACCAAATTTAGGGTTGAACATGTAACGAATACCGAAGTTAGCGTTATAGAAACTTGGTGTTTCGTTGTAGTAACCATCTGTAAAAGGTGATGTTGCTTTGTTAGCACCTCCTTGAAACTCGATAGACCATTTATTAAAGTTCGATGGGTTGTTAAAATCATTTACTTCCTCTTCAACAACATAAACAGAATCTTCATTCTCTTGTGCGTATGATGTTGTTATTAATCCAACGAGTAGTGTTAGTGATAAAACTACTTTTTTCATAGATTTTGTATTTAATTAATTATTTATTTGTGCAAATTTATTAATGTATTTCAATGCATTACAATTACTAATGTTAAAAAAATAACATTTTTCTTAATGCTTTTGTAATTATTGCAAAGGCTATGCCAAAATAAAATTTCAAATAAATTAGTTAGAAAAAATCCTTTAAAGTAAATTTGCACAGAAAAAACAAACAAAACAAAAAATGGAACAATCAGCTTTTCTTTTTACCACGCGCGGATCTCAAAAATTGTCCGAACGTATTGCAAAATATTATGGACAAGAATTAGGGAAATTAAAAGTAGTGGAGTTTAGTGATGGAGAATATCAACCGGCATTCGAACAATCGATTCGTGGTGCTCGCGTATTTTTAATCGGATCTACTTTTCAGCCGAGTGATAATTTGATGGAGTTATTATTAATGTGTGATGCAGCCAAAAGAGCATCTGCAAAAAATATTACAGTCGTCATTCCTTATTATGGTTATGCTCGTCAAGACCGAAAAGACGCACCTCGTGTGCCAATCGGAGCAAAATTAGTGGCTAAAATGTTACAATCTGCTGGAGCAACTCGTGTGATGACGATGGATTTACACGCTGACCAAATTCAGGGATTTTTCGAAATTCCTGTAGATCATTTATACGCGTCAACCTTGTTTGTAGACTATATTCGAGGTCTGAATTTGGATAATCTAACCATCGCTTCACCGGATATGGGAGGAGCAAAGAGAGCGCAAAATTATGCCAAACACTTCAACGCCGACATCGTAATTTGTCACAAAGAACGAAAAGTGGCTAACCAAGTAGAAAACATGATGTTGATTGGAGATGTTGTAGGGAAGAATGTAATTTTAGTAGATGATATGATTGATACTGCAGGAACTCTTTGCAAAGCTGCTGATCTTATCATGGAAAAAGGAGCCCTTTCTGTACGCGCAATTGCAACGCATCCTGTTTTATCTGGACAAGCATATGACCGTTTGAATGACTCTCAATTGGTAGAAATTGCTGTAACTGATTCAATTCCATTAAAAAATAATTCTGTATCTAAAATAAAAGTGTTATCTTGCGCAGCGCTTTTTGCCGATGTGATGCACATGGTACATAGCAATAAATCAATTAGTTCTAAGTTTATTATCTAATTGATTCGACAAAGAAATTTTAATTATTTATATATATTTTTATGAAATCAATTACAATCCAAGGTGTAAAAAGAGAAAGCGTAGGTAAAGTAGCTACTCGTGCCTTACGTAATGCTGAACAAGTACCTTGTGTTGTTTATGGAGGTCAGGAAACTCTTCACTTTGCTGCTGATGAAAAAGCATTCAAAGGGTTGGTTTATACCCCAGAAGCACACACTGTAAATGTTGAGCTTAATGACGGAACCAAAGTACAAACCATTTTGCAAGACATTCAGTTTCATCCAGTGACTGACCGTATCATGCATGCTGATTTTTACCAATTAAAAGACGACAAAGAAATCACAATCGAAGTTCCTGTACGTTTAGTAGGACGCGCGCGTGGGGTTGTTGCAGGGGGTGTTTTACGTTTCAACATGCGTAAACTAAAAGTAAGAGCTATCCCAGCCAACTTACCAGACGAAGTAGTGATTGATATTACGTCAATGCGTATTGGAGCTAAGAAATATGTAGAATCATTGAAAAATGATAAATACACTTTTGCACATCCAGATAACGCAGTTGTTGTAGCGATCAGAACTTCTCGTAATGCGGTTGCAGACGACGAAGAAGATGAGGAAGAAGGTGCAGCTGATGCCCCTAAAGAAGAAGGAGCAGAAGGATAAGAACTTTCGGATCTTTATACCCATCAAACCACTTTACTTCGGTAAGGTGGTTTTTTTATGTTTCTTTTTTCGGGTTTTCGGTAGGATGAAATGCAGAGCGTTGAGGTTGAGAACTTCATCCTACCAAAAAGATTTATCCTACCAATATTTTCATCGGCCTGAAGCATCTACAACCCAAAAAAAAATCCCAACTAAAAGAATTAGTCGGGATAATTTTGTTTTGATTAATTAGCAATGGTTTAGCTTGCCAATACAGAGATAAAGTTGTTACTCATCTCAAGGATTCCTCCTTTTATGTCGAACAAATACGTATGTTGATCTGCAGGAGAATTGTAAATTTTCCCCGATGCATTGTCAAAATCTTTAAACGTATCCGAATGTACTTTTATTTTTATGGTTCCTTCTCCTAATGTAGCGACAATAGGCGCGTGATCTTTCATGATCTGGAACTCACCATCTTTTCCTGGTAAAGTAACCACATCTACTTCGGCATCAAAAACCACATATTCTGGAGTGACTATTTGTAAACGCATATATCTTTTTTTTAATGAAAAGAGTACTTAGTCTTTACAACGTAAGTACTCTTTATGCTATTTGTTCGTGTTACCTAAGTTGTTATTTAGCTTCCGCTAACATTTTCTCACCTGCTTCAATCGCTTCTTCGATTGTTCCGCGTAAGTTGAAGGCAGCTTCTGGGTATTGGTCAACTTCACCATTCAAAATCATGTTGAATCCTTTGATGGTGTCTTTGATGTCTACCAACACTCCTGGGATACCGGTAAACTGCTCAGCCACGTGGAATGGTTGAGATAAGAAACGTTGGATACGACGTGCACGGTGAACGACTAATTTATCTTCTTCCGATAATTCTTCCATACCTAGAATTGCGATAATGTCTTGTAGTGCATTGTATCGTTGTAAGATTTCTTTTACACGTTGTGCAGTATCGTAATGTTCTTTTCCTACGATTTCTGGTGTAAGAATACGTGAGGTAGAGTTCAATGGATCTACCGCAGGGTAAATACCTAATGAGGCAATTTTACGATCCAATACTGTTGTTGCATCTAAGTGCGCGAATGTGGTAGCCGGTGCCGGGTCAGTTAAGTCATCCGCAGGTACATATACCGCTTGTACAGAGGTAATAGATCCGTTTTTGGTCGATGTAATACGTTCTTGCATCGCACCCATTTCTGTTGCAAGGGTAGGTTGGTAACCTACTGCAGAAGGCATACGTCCTAAAAGAGCTGATACCTCAGATCCTGCTTGGGTAAAACGGAAAATGTTATCTACGAAGAATAATACATCACGTCCTGGTCCTTTACCATCACCGTCACGGAAATATTCTGCTAAGGTTAATCCTGTTAAAGCTACACGAGCACGTGCTCCTGGAGGTTCATTCATCTGTCCGAAAACGAAAGTCGCTTTCGATTCTTTCATTACTTCTTTATCCGCTTTGGCTAAATCCCATCCGCCTTCTTCCATAGAATGCATAAAATCATCACCATAACGAATAATTCCTGACTCTAACATCTCGCGCAATAAGTCATTCCCTTCGCGGGTACGCTCACCAACACCAGCAAATACAGATAAACCACCGTGTCCTTTCGCGATATTGTTAATCAACTCTTGGATCAAAACTGTTTTTCCTACACCTGCACCACCGAATAAACCAATTTTACCACCTTTTGCATAAGGCTCGATCAAGTCAATAACTTTAATCCCAGTAAATAATACTTCGGTAGAAGTAGAAAGGTCTTCGAATTTTGGAGCCGGACGGTGAATAGGCAATCCGTTGTCTTTGTCAAGATTTCCTAAACCATCGATAGCATCACCCACTACATTGAATACGCGACCGTTGATCGATTCACCAATCGGAACCATAATAGGTTTACCTAAAGCCACAACTTCTTGTCCACGTTGTAAGCCGTCTGAACTGTCCATTGCGATACAACGTACGGTATCTTCACCAATGTGTTGCTCAACTTCTAAGATAAGCGCTTCTTTTCCTTCACGAGGAACTTCTAACGCATCGAAAATTTTTGGAAGGTCTTCTACGTTATCAAAAATAACGTCGATAACAGGTCCAATTACCTGTGAAATTTTACCTTTTTGTTGATTTGCCATTATCTCGAATGATTTAGTTTTAAATATTTGGGTGCAAAGGTAATGTATATCAATTGATTTTACAGCACGCTTTTTAAGATTTTTCTCATAAATAAGGTAGAGTGCTCCCTAAAACTTCTTTTTTTACTCTTTTTCGACTCCGCCTCTCATTATTGATTAAAGTTTTTTCTGATATTCTGCATTAATTTCCGCAAATTCTTTTGGGATAATTGTTTGATTCATCTCAATCGTTTGGACTGTGCATTATCATCTAAAATTTCGATATCGATTCGATGAATCATTTTTTGTGCTTGATTTTTATCTTTTGCTGAGCTTTAAATCTTTTTTCTACCTTGAAGTTTTTATTTTCAATATTGATATCTTGAATTATATAACGCTCCTCTGGATTGGTTATCACGTAGCTTATTTGATAATTACCTGTCATTTCTATTCCGTTTGATCGCAAGATTTCTTTTCCTTGTACAGATATAGATTATTTAGGGTTGATGTAGAGAAAATAATCCTTCAGCAGGTTGTATAGTTGTATTCTCGACGTAAAGAGCGCTAGAATCCGTAGCATAAAAATCATAAGAACTCTGATGGCTTAGATTCAGATTTTGCTCAAACAACACATAGCTAGGTTGGCAAACACAAATGGTGCAATTAATACACCTAGTAAAAATAAAACATTCTTTTTCGTAGTTGTTGTGTTTATATTATTTTATCCAAATTTTTTTCATTTTGCCAAAAAGGTTTAAACAGCTTACATTTGTAAAAACATTAAATTGAAAGTTTTCTCTTCCATAGAAGCCTGTCAAAACATCCAAAATCCCGTGCTCACTTTGGGCATGTTCGATGGGATTCATATTGGGCATCAAAGTATTATTAGACAGTTAAATACTATAGCAAAAGAAGTCGATGGTGAAAGTGTTTTGCTGACGTTTACGCCACATCCAAGGAAAGTTTTGCAGCCCGATTTTCAATTGCAAATGCTGACTACTTTGCAAGAAAAAGAGCGCATTTTGGAGGCCGAAGGTTTGCAAAATGTTATCTTTCATCCGTTTACCAGAGAGTTTTCTCAGGTCAGTGCCAAAGATTTTGTGGCGGAGTATTTAGTGAAAAAGTTAGGTTTACATACTTTGGTGATTGGCTACGATCATCATTTCGGAAAAAATAGAGCAGGAGATTTTGAGCAGCTTTCTGTTTGGTCAAAAGAGTTTGGTTTTCAGTTAGTCAGAATAGAAGAAGTGCTAGAAAAAGAAGGCAATGCTGTGAGTTCTACCAAAGTGAGAAATGCCTTGAAAGAAGGAGATATTTCCTTTGTTAATCGTGCTTTGGGGCGACCTTATCATTTGGGTGGATTCGTGGTGCATGGGGATAAAATAGGGAGAACCTTAGGTTTTCCGACAGCGAATTTACAGATTGAGGAAGGGAAATTACTGCCCAAAGACGGTGTTTACGTAGTAAAGGTTTTGGTCGGAAATTCAACGCATCTTGGTCTATTGAGCATCGGTTTTCGAGAAACAGTGAGCCAAACAAAAGAGCATAGAGTTGAGGTGAATATCCTCGATTTTCAAGGCGATTTATATGGTCAATTCTTAGAAGTAGATGTGCTTGGGTTTATACGTAACGAAAAGAAATTCAATTCGTTAGAAGAGCTTATAGAAGCCATGAATCACGATAAAGAGTATGCGAGAAATAATTTTTCACTCTAATTTGTATCCTACCAATATCTACGTCTTTAGTAAGTAATCAGTTACCTTTTTTATTGATACAATTTGTTATTTTGTGATTTCGGTAGGATGATTGAAAAACTTCATAAAAGCAAGAGAGCCAATAAGATACAGTAATATGTCAATCGGATCTTTTGTGAAATCTTTGTTCCAACTAGGAAAAATAAATTCAGCCAAAATACTCACGATTATCCAAACTAAAAATATATACTTCTTTGACAGGATATGTTGATCGTCAAACCCAAAAAGCAAACGTTTTTCCCATAAAAGTGCGTGTAAAAGCATCGGCATTAGCAAGATCGGGTCGAGATAGCTGTCGAGAATGGGCAGGTTAATGTGCAGTAGTTTTTGAGCTATTTGATGTGCAACAAAAAGGAAAAGAGCAATTATAAACCAAGGTCGAAAAATCTGTTTTAACCTCATTTTTCTTAGAAAGTAATCAAGAAAATAAGAGAAAAAATCAAGAAAAAAACAGGCGATAAAAGAATCGCAAGAATCGCGAGAGGCACACGCCAAAGAAGTTGGAACATTTCGTGGTCTTCATTTTCTTTGTTTTTGGTTGCCCATTGATAAATATCGATATAATAATCTTTGACTACTTGCCCGAGTTGCTCGAAGTAGTTTTTGTTTTGGTTTTTCATCCCTCTTTTTTCGTATGCAATGCAAAGATACAGCAAAGCTACTAAATGGTCTTTTGGGATGAAATAGAGTACGGTTTTTTAGTGTTGAGAGGCTTTTAGTTGTTCTAGCTGAGAAGATAAAATAACAAAACCCGTTGATTATAACGGGTTTGTGGGTTGTCTAAAAATAGGAAGACTATAAATTGTGGAGCTGGCGGGATTCGAAATAATAGCTAATAAGCTCCATTATATAATTAAAGTATTGATATTTATTGAGTTAATGTTTTTGTTGTTTTAACAAAGTCTATTAAAATCTAATAAACTAAAGTGGTTTTAGTCCCTGTTTTTATAAATACGGGACTAAAGTAAATTAAATTTTTCCATCGCATTAACTTTGATCTCGTCAGCTATATCTATGTATGGTTTCATTGCTTTATAATCACTATGTCCTGTCCATTTCATGACTACTTGTGGAGGAATACCTAAAGATAAAGCATTGCAGATAAATGTTCTCCGTCCAGCATGGGTGCCTAATAGTGCATATTTTGGCGTTACTTCATCAATACGTTTATTTCCTTTGTAATAAGTTTCTCGAATTGGTTCATTTATTTCTGCTAATTCAGCAAGTTCTTTTATGTAATCATTCATCTTTTGATTAGAAATTACAGGTAGAGCTAAATTGTTTTTAAATGTTCTATTTTTATATTTTTCTAAAATTGCTTTAGTGTAGTTATTAAGCTCTATAATTAGACTATCAGCTGTTTTTACTGTTGTAATTTCAATATGATTTTCTTTAACGTCGCTTCTTTTAAGATTTGCAACATCAGAGTATCTTAGACCAGAATAACACTGGAAAATGAATATATCTCTTACTTTATCTAAATATGATTTATCATCAGGAATAATAAAATCTTGTAGTTGTTTTAATTCTTTTTGAGTAAGAAATATAATTTTCTTTTTGGTGGTTTTTAGCTTTGGTTTAAAATTTCTAAAATCTTCTTTCGTGTTATATTTCTTATTTTGAGCCCATCTTAAAAACCATTTTAAAAAAGAAAAGTGTTTAATTATTGTAGAATTTTTAAAATTTAAATCGTTTTGTAAAAATATTTGATAATCAAATAAACCCGATTCATCAAAGAAGTCAAAATCTAAATGCGGATTAAATTTTATTAAATGGTTTTTTACTGTATTAAACTTAGCATTTGTTGATTTGGTCCATAGATTTAGTTTTGATTCTTCGCTAATAAATTCATCAAATATTTCGAAAAAATTCTTTTTAAAATCTGTATTATTACCTATTTCCTGATTAAAATGATCTCTAAAATCACTAACAGTTGGTATTATGTTGTTTTTATCAAAATGAGTAACTACTTTTTCAAATGCTGTTTCGAAATTTTGAATTTTTTTATTTATTGTGCTTGCAGGTATTTTTTTCTTTCCATGTGTTGTATTAATTACACATCTTTGGGTGTCCAAACTCCATTTATTGACTTCTATACGATAACCAACGCTAAATGAAACTATTTTTTTATTATTATCCCACTTTATTCTATAGCGCAATCTAGCTGTTTGACTATCTTTTTCTTTATCTAATAAAAATTGAGCGTGATAATTAGTTAGCATGTTATTCCCAGTTAATTTTTAAGTCTTTAAATTCGAGATTGCTTTTAAACTCATCTCTAGTACCTTGCGGTTTGCTTTTAACCTGAAATCTAAATAACTTTAAATATTTAGGTTCGTTTTCAATATTTTTAAAAGAAAAAATTAGTTTTAGAGGAATATTTACAACAAGTTTAGGAAATGGATTACTTGATTTATTCATATCAACTTTATATTCGTTGCCTTCTAAGTCAATTATTGAAAGATCACTAACGTAAAGCTCTTTGTTAAAATCCTTTGATTCAATAAGAAAACTAATTTGAATTGTCTTTTCAGTTTTATTACCTATAACTTTATTTATTTTATAAGAATTATTAGCCTCTTCTTTTTCGAGAATAGCTTTATTTAAATCTAAAGTTCTTTTCAAATAAATATTTTCAGCTTTAATGGCATCAATATCTTGTTGAATTATTCTTATAGTAGAGTTAATCTCTTGAATTTCCTTTTTTAACTCTTCATTTGTCTGTGCAAACGATTGATTAGTAATAACTAAGATTAATAAAAGTAAAAAGTATTTCATATTATTTATTTTTAAGAATTTCTAACAGAGTTGTTACTTGAGATTGACATTCTTTTAAGCTATCTATCAAGTCTTTTTCTTTTAATAAATACTCCTTTTGTGCTTCTACCATGCTAGAAAAGTCATTATTAGAAATAGTAATATTTCCATTATTTCCATTGATATTACTACCAAAACTTTTACTACCATCTAAATTATTAATTAACTGTTGTCTACTATCTATTAACATATCACCTTTTTCTAGAATCAACCAATATGGATTAGTTTGGGGGTAAGTAAGCAATATATTCCTTATTGCGTCGGAATTTACAGGTCTATTCTTCTTATCCCCTGTAAAGTTACTATAAGTTATTCCTATCTTTTTAAAGAACTCCTGCTTAGTAACCTCCACGTTTTCAGCTAGTAGAAGTATTCTTTCCTTAATGTTAGTCATTTTATTCTCCATACTGTTGTTTTATAGAGAAATAATTCCCTATATTTGTGATGTAATTAATTAATTGTTTAACACAACGAATAAAACAAAAATAATCAAAAAATGTAATACTCACTATGATCACTAAACAACTTGATTTACGTACTCCTTTACAAAAGGAGAAAGACGAAAGAAATAAAAAAATATATGAAGAGTATTTAAGTATACTCCAAAATCCTCCAGAAGGTGCAACTAAGTGGGCTATTTGGCGTGCGCTTGGGCAAAAACATGGAGGTCTTCATCCTCAAGGTGTCAGAGCTGTTATATTAAAAATGGAAAAAAATAAATAACAACAAATTTATCGGAATTATGCAAAAAATTGATCCAAACTTACCAATTTGGCAATTAACAGTAGCCGAATTAAAAGAGATTTTAAGTTCTTCTAATCAGAATCAAAATAAACCTAAAGAAAAAACATCTCCATCAGTAAAAATTGAATATGTATATGGAATTAATGGTTTAGCAAAACTATTAGGTTGTTCTAAAAGTCATGCATCAAAACTAAAATCAGAAGGAATTTTTGATGAAGCAATTATTCAAAACGGAAGAAAAATTATTGTTAATAAAGATAAGGCATTACAGCTTTTTAATAATAAAGATTAGACATGAAACAAATTAATCCTAATAAAAATATTTCTGAGCTTACAGTATTGGAATTTATTGAGCTACAGAATAGTTTAAACTACAATAAAACAAGAAATTATGTTTATGGAATTAAAGGTCTTGCAAAACTTCTGGGATGTTCAAGATCTAAAGCCTCAAATATAAAGCAGTCCGGCATACTTGACGAAGCGATATTTCAAAATGGAAATATCATAATCATTGATGCAGATAAAGCATTGCAACTATTTGGTAATAAAGTATGAAACAAATTGAATTAACACATAGTTTTTGGAAATTCAACCAAACACACTCTCTAGGAGCTAGTGCAATTGCTTTTTATTTGTTTCTACTTAATAAGTATGCAGATAATAATTATGAATCATTAGTAATTTCAGATATAGAGATTAAAAATGAACTTAATTTATCAAGACCTACAATTATTGCAACAAAAGTTAAATTAAGAAACTTAGGGTTAATTCAATACAAAACAACAAGAGGACTTCCTTGTCGATATCAATTATTAAATATAAATATATGGGAAAAAGAAGAAAAGCCAATTCAAATAAAAGAAATACCATCTAAAAAAGAAGATGCAGATAAAGAAATCAATAGAGAAAATATTAATAAAAGTAAAGCATTACTAAACAATAAGAAAACCTCCATTCCAGCATTTAGCGAATTTATTGAATACACTAGAACACTAAAAGGATATAATGAAACTCTTGACCCTTTTATTGAAGCTAAATATGATAGTTGGGTCCAGAACGACTGGAAAAATGGTTATGATCGACCAATTACAAATTGGCAAAGTTCTATAAGGAGTACACTTCCTTATCTCAACAATCAACAACAAAATCAAAAAATAACAGTACCTAAAATACACAGACC
>CCMH01000041.1 GCA_000751595.1 Weeksella massiliensis
CACCTTTGGAGTTGGTGGTAACTGTATTGGTTGGATACAAATGCTTGTAATCTGGTGAATAATTATTCTCTACCGTGGTTACTACTTCTCCATTAGGTAAATAATCGGTGGTCGTCGTTTTCTTGTTTTGAATCCAGATTGTTGTAATTGGAAAAGAAATCCAATCGAATTCATGAAAACATTTAATAGCGCATTGAACATTTTTTCTTGCAAGTTCAATACCATTATAAATCATTCTTTTATTATTGATAATTGAAGATTCATTATTAAAAAAAGGGTCGAAATTATATTCATAAAACTCCTCTTTAATAATATCATTTCTTTGGTTATAATACCTTTTTGTTTTTATCAATCCTCGCTCTGGTTCAAATAATGGATACGACATATTAACCAATGAACTTGGACTATAGCTAGTCCAATCATATTGACTAGGTTCTTCATCATGAAAATACTCATACTCTATTTTGTGATTTTTTGTACTATCTAAAAAATTTGAAACGTATTCTTGAACATGACTATACCCAATAGCTTTCCCATTAACAGTTGCTAATTGCCAACCTGCATTATTAGTTAAATAATTGTATCTCTTATTTGTTACAGCCGCATAATCCCTTGTATTTAAAATAACATCTGTTTTTATAGAGGTTAGATTGAAAGTTCCGTAATTTATACCACTTGTTTTTCCTGTATTAGGATTTATATAAGTGAAGCGTTTTTCTATACCATTACTATTACTATCATTTAATATGACTTTTGCTACTCTTATGCTCCCAGTTTTTCCTACTCCATCTTCTATTAATAATCCTAATGAATTATAAAAATCGCTAAAACCGCTAGGAACAAAAAAGTCATCGTTTTCATAAAATAATTCTTGTGAACCACCTGTTGGATAGGTTACTTTTTTTAGATTACCTATTTTTCCGAACGTTAAATCAGAGCTTAAATCAGCATTAGAGTTATATAATTGACTTCTTCCTGTTTTAAAATTATCAAAGTAAACTTTGGGAAAAATCCCAAACCTACCGTTATACACGCCCCAAAAATCTTTTTTATGAGTAAGACGAGGTGGTAAATTTCCTTCATAGTATTCAAAAAGATATTTTTGTCCACTCATCACTTCTTCAATTGCGTTTAATTTTAAACGGTAGTTATTTCCTTTCATATAATCAATTTCAGGATTATAATCATCTTCCGACACAAAATAACCTTCCGTACCAGCTAAGTCAAGCTCAAATTTTTTTATTTGTTTTCCATTACTTCTAATTATTAACGATTTTATATATTTATCATTTATGATATCTTTTCGAGTATCAACTCCATAAACGATTTCTAATTCTGAATTGTTAAACTTTACTTTACTAAGGATTTTATCTTGTTGGACTCTACCTCCTCCTACAATCATATAATTTGTGCATTGATAATTTAAACGAGGAACACTCAAACTATTATTTTCAGCTGATAGAAATTCTTTAATCTCAATAGAAGTTGCATAACTTAAGGAATTTGCTAATTCTAAATATTCAAACTCTATTTTAATATTATTCGAAGATTTAATATATTTAATAATATATTCTTCTGTTGGATAATTATTAAGAATATTTACATGATTTGTACATGTGTTTACATTATATTTCGATTGTATTAGCGAAAAATAATATTCATTTCCTTTATCATCATTCATAACGACATCAAAAAAACCATGGGGAGTCTTAATTTTTTTAATTTTAACGTTTGATGAAGGGATTTTTAAAGCCTCTTTCTTTTTTATATCAAAAATAAATTGTCCTGTATTTTTTAGTAACGAATAGTTGTATATATCAGGTAAAAAGTCATTAGGATATTCACCTAAAAAATCACCAATTGCATATAACGCTTTTTCTGTATCACTTCCTACTGTTCCATACCCATTAAAATCAAATCCAGAACTCATATCTTCTTTTTGACTTTGAGGTCTATCAGGACTACCAATTACTTGCTTAGACAACGAAATGCCACCAATATTCAATACCCAACCTAAACCTACTCTCGATGCTATTTCGTCTAGTTTTATTCCCGAAGTATTGTATTCAAGTGATATAGGAAATTGTTGACCATCAAAATCGAAACTATAGATGGGGATTGAAACATTCATTACCCCTGTATGAGTTGTAGCAGGAATATCCACATACTTAGAAAAAGCAGAAACTTCTGCCGATCTTGAGAATTGAGATATTTCTGGTTTAAAATCTTGTTTTATTTCTTGATTAAATTGAGCCTGTAAAAAACTCATTATTGTAAATAATAAAAATAAACTTAATAACTTCTTCATTTTTTTAATATATTTATTGACTCAATTTGGTTATCGATTTGTAGTTGAATGATGTAGATTCCTGGAGGATAACTACTCAAGTTGACAGACGTTGTTCTGTATTGTATATTAAATTTATGCATCAGTTGACCGTTAAGATTCAACACTTTCCCACTGGCGCTCTCAAATTCTTGGTTGATTAAAACATTCACATAATCGCGTGTTGGATTTGGATAAGCCTCTATATACGTTCTATCGGTTTGTTCTGGTGCCTGCTTATTGCCCAATTTCACCATCCAAAAGTCTTGTTGTCCATTGCTGGCAATTTCTTTATCGGCTGCGTTGGATGCATCGGAATTCCCAATCAACACCACCGAACCATCACGGGTTTCAAGAGCAATTTGTAAATAGTCAAAGCCATCACTTTTCAAAGTTTTTGACCATTTCTCTTCGCCGTATTGGTTTAAAATAAAAGTATTGTATACACTACTTGGTTTTTGTTCTCCATTTTCACCTTTTACATACCCCATATTACTTCCTGCTATCAAATATTCACCTTGCTTGGTCATCAGTAAGCTGTTGATAATTTGATTCGAATCGATTTCAGTTGAAACTTCTTTCAGCTGATTCAGATGGGTATCTAAACTGATGATATTGAGTTTTCGTTGGTCTTGATTTTGCGAAACACCTGCTAAATAAAACGTTTCATGCTCCATATCATAATAAACCGAGCTCAAAATATCTTCGGCTTCATCACCATAACGCATTGTGGCTTGCAATTCACCTGTTTTGCTTAACTGTATCACCTCCCAATCAAAATCGTTGAACTTTTCATTTTCGGGAGAATTGGTCTGTCCAAACAAAACCAATCCATCTTTGGTTTCATAGATCGCTTTTACTTCTTCGGTGTATTCTCCGCCAAGGGTTTTATCCCAAATTATCTCCCCTTTTGGGTCTAATTTTACGATCCAATAATCTTTACCGCCTAAACTATTTTCGGATTTTAAGTCAGATTTAGGTGAATCAGAATTTCCTGCCAACAGATATCCACCGTCTTGGGTTTGAATAATCGAAATCAATTCATCATTCCCATAACCACCAATGGTTTTCTGCCATTGAATGTTACCGGCAGCATCCAATTTCAAGACCCAATAATCGGCTAAACCAAAAGATTTGGTTGTTTTATCACCACTTTCGGATGATTCTGAATATCCACCCAAAATATAACCACCGTCTTTTGTAAGAGCGCCAGCGGTCAAAAAGTCATTTTCATCTCCACCAAAACTTTGTTGCCATTCTTGTTTGCCGTTTTCATCAACCTTCCAAATGAAATAGTCTAATTTTCCTTGATTATCCTTGTTTTTTTGAGCTGTTGCATCCGAAACTGAACTGCCCAACAATAAAAAACCATAATCGGGCGTAGCAA
>CCMH01000042.1 GCA_000751595.1 Weeksella massiliensis
AACGAGCCGAGTATTTGCGAAGAACGGGAGAGAAATTGAGCGAAAGCTCAAGTTCGTCCGTTCAAACAAATTGCTTGGCTAAAACTAAATTAATTGAAAGTTTTTAGAAAAGCAATTTTGCGAGCGGAAAAAGATGGGTTGAAAGTTTACTTTCAGCCCGTTTTTTCACAAATAGTATGTTAGGTGCAGTTTTTATTATTATTCTTTAAATAAAATTTCCACTCTATTTTTAATATAAGCTGGCTCTATTTCACAAGAGTTTAAGTTGATTCCTTCAAAATAAATATTACATTCTTTAATGTTCTCTATATAATTTTTTCGATGTAATTCAATATTAGATTTATAGTAAACAAGTATATTATCAATAAAATAATATGAATTTGTTGTGTATTTTTTATCTGAAAGATATTCCTTAATAAAAACAATTTTTCCATTTATTTTGAATATGTTATATGAATATCCATATTTTTTGAATTTCTTTTTTATATAACCTTCATGAATTGAAATTTCAAGATTTGTATTTTTTTCTATTTCTTCAACATATCTATCAATATAATTTTTATCAAAAGTTTGACTGAATACATCATTTGAAAAGAGAATGAAAATTATAAGAAATTTAAACATATTCAGGATTTAAAAATTGCACCTAACGCTTTGGGGCTTAGCGTCAGTGGCGGAAATTGAAGC
>CCMH01000043.1 GCA_000751595.1 Weeksella massiliensis
CGTTATGCGACATTCTATGAAAACAACCGCAACAAAAGGAATTCAAGTAATTTTGATAATTATTTTTTCGGTAATAATTGCAAGTTTGTTCGGAGCAATACTTAACCAATTTTCATATTCTGTTTCCTCTGAATTTTTCACGAATTTTCTATTCGGAAATTTTGGAACTAATGAATGGAATTTTAAAAATGAAAGACTTGAAGCGTCAATTGTTGGAATAATTGGTTCTTATTGGGTTGGTTTGATTTTGGGAATAATTTACGCGATAATTTTTCTCTTTATGAGGACTGAAAACAATCTAAAAAACATTAAAAATGCAATTCTAATAAATATCGGATTTTCAATTTTAGGAAGCTTGATTGCATATTTGATTGCTAAAATTTTCGTTGACTATAAAAACAGTGGAGTTTTTATGGAGTTTGGAACTCAAAATCCACAAAATTATCTTGAAGCTGCGTTTATGAATACTGGAAGTTATTTCGGTGGAATTGCTGGAATTGTAGCCGGAATAATTTACCTGTTGAAAAAAAGTCAAAAAACTGAAAATCAAAAGAACGTCGCATAACATTGTATTGGCGAAAAACGGGGTGAATACTGTCTTTGAGAAATGATTTAGCAGTATCCGCAAAAAACTTTTCTACTCTCCTATTTTTTACTAATTTAGTCGGTAGAAAAAGTTTTTGCTCAGGTTCGGTTTTTCTTTGAAAATGTCTGCAAAGTAGCCCGTTCTTCGCCAATACTTTTTCCGTT
>CCMH01000044.1 GCA_000751595.1 Weeksella massiliensis
GTTACCTGCAATTTTATAAAACCCGCGATGAATAGAAGATTTCTGATTATTTTGATATTTTTTTCAAATTTCGCATTTAGTCAAACAAATAACTTTAGAAAATACATTGAAACTTCTGATATTAAAAGATTTTGGACTGCCTTTGATACTGTAAAAAATTCAAATGACATAAATAAAACCAAAATTTTTGAAAATATTTACGTTGTAAATGCTTCAAAAGGTTTGCAAGATTTCATAAAATCAAGAGATTTTACTGCAGAAAAATGGATAAAATCATTTAAAGAATATCCAAAATTTTGGAATTCAATTCGTCCAAAAACCGAAAACATTCAGAAAGATTTTAATAAAGTTGAAAAGATTTTTAAAAAATTTCGAAGGATTTATCCTGGATTTAATCCGCCCAAAATTTACTTTACAATAGGAAATTTAAAAGGTGGTGGAACAGTAATTAACGGAAATTTAATTATTGGTTCGGAGTTGGCGTCGTCTGATAAATTTGTTGATTTTTCTGAACTTCCAAAAAATTATCAAGACAGAATGAAAATTAATTCGGGAATTATGTTTTTAACTGCTCATGAACTTGTCCACACACAACAAAATCTGAATAATTCTAAAAACTCAAACTTGCTCGGTTCGTGTTTAAAAGAAGGTTCAGCCGATTTTATTGCGGAATTAATTCTTGACAAAAAAGTTGAAGCACCTTACATTGATTTCGGACTGAAAAACCAATGCAAAATTTGGGAAGAGTTTAAGAAAGAAATGTATGGTCACGATTTTCAAAATTGGCTTTCAAATACGGCAACTATAAAAGACAGACCTGCAGATTTAGGTTATTTTGTTGGATACATTGTCACAAAAAATTATTACAAAAACTCACTGAATAAAAAACAAGCAATAAAGGAAATTTTAACTTTAGATTTTGCGGACGAAAATGCAACGGAAAACTTTCTAAAAAAATCTAAATATGCGTGTGAATAACAAAAACTGCAGGTAACATGGGTTTTGCAAGATGCGGGGTTGAAGGAAATCTCAGAAAAGTTTCAGAAAGTACCCGCAAAAAACTTTTCCATTTTTTAGTTTTTTCGTAATTTTAAAAAATGGAAAAAGTTTTTGCTAGCGTTCGGTTCTCATCTCCACTTTCGGTTGCAGTAGCCCGCACCTCGCAAAGCCCTTTTCCGTT
>CCMH01000045.1 GCA_000751595.1 Weeksella massiliensis
ACTTTATAGGATAGTGTCGTTTTTTCGGTTATGATGATATTTCAAGGCTTCAGCATCTATTTTTTGGATTTCTTTACTTACTCTTTTCATCGCCCATTTTTGTTGATTAAGGTATCATAAGTATCCATAAGAGCCACTTCATCGCCTTCTAAGTTCCGGTACAAATATGGTACAAATATGAGGAGAAAATCGATTAAAAAAGAGAAAAATTGAAAAGAGTTTATATGAAAAAACCGCTGTAAACTCATAGTTTACAGCGGTTTGTTGCTTATTGTTGTGTGATATTAATTGCTAATTATTTCACTTCTTCAAACTCTACGTCTTGTACATCGTCGCCAGAATCATTTCCTTGATCAGGATTTGGTGTGCCGGCTTGACCGTCTGCACCTTGACCTTCGTTCATGGCAGCGTACATTTCTTGTGAAGCTTCGTTCCAAGCGCTATTCAATTTTTCCATAGATGCATCAATTGCTGGAATGTCTTGACTTGCGTGTGCTGCTTTCACTTCGGTTAAAGCATCTTCGATAGGTTGTTTTTTGTCTGCAGGTAATTTATCACCGTATTCTTTCAACTGTTTTTCAGTTTGGAAAATAAGGGCATCAGCAGCATTTACTTTTTCAACTTTCTCTTTGGCTTCAGCATCTTTTGCAGCATTTTCTTGCGCTTCTTTTTTCATACGCTCGATGTCTGCATCGCTAAGACCAGATGATGCTTCGATTTTGATGGTTTGTTCTTTTCCTGTTCCTTTGTCTTTCGCAGAAACATTCAAGATACCATTGGCATCAATATCAAAAGTAACCTCGATTTGTGGTACACCACGTGGTGCTGGTGGAATGTCAGTTAAATCAAAACGACCAATTTCTTTGTTATCGTTAAACATCGGACGCTCACCTTGTCCTACTCGTAAGGTTACGGCAGGTTGATTGTCTGCAGCTGTTGAAAACGTTTCTGATTTTTTGGTCGGAATTGTTGTATTGGCTTCGATAAGTTTTGTAAATACTCCTCCTAAAGTTTCGATACCTAAAGAAAGTGGAGTAACGTCTAATAAAAGAACATCTTTTACATCACCGGTCAATACACCACCTTGGATCGCAGCACCAATCGCTACTACTTCGTCTGGGTTAACTCCTTTTGAAGGTTTTTTACCGAAGAATTTTTCTACTTCTTCTTGGATTCTTGGGATACGAGTAGAACCTCCTACCAAGATAACTTCGTCGATGTCTGAGGTTGATAAACCTGCGTCATCTAACGCTTTTTTACAAGGATCCATAGAACGACGAACTAAATCGTCTGTTAATTGTTCGAATTTTGCACGAGTTAATGTTTGTACCAAGTGTTTTGGTCCTGTTTCATTGGCTGTGATATATGGTAAGTTGATTTCGGTTTGAGATGAAGATGACAACTCGATTTTGGCTTTCTCAGCTGCTTCACGTAAACGTTGCAAGGCCATTGCATCTTTTTTAAGATCTACGCCTTCAGCATTTTTGAATTCTGTTGCCAACCAGTTGATAATTGCGTCATCAAAATCGTCCCCACCTAAGTGAGTATCTCCGTTGGTAGACAATACTTCGAAAACTCCATCTCCTAATTCTAAGATAGAGATATCAAAAGTACCACCACCTAAATCGTAAACAGCAATTTTTTTGTCGCTGTGTGCTTTATCCAAACCATAAGCCAAAGCAGCTGCGGTTGGTTCGTTGATGATACGTTCTACTTTTAGACCTGCAATTTCACCTGCTTCTTTGGTTGCTTGACGTTGTGCATCGTTAAAGTATGCCGGTACAGTAATTACCGCACGGGTTACTTCTTGTCCAAGATAATCTTCTGCAGTTTTTTTCATTTTCTGAAGAATCATTGCCGAGATTTCTTGTGGAGTATAATTACGACCATCGATATCTACCGCTGGCGTATCATTGTTTCCTTTCACAACTTTGTAAGGTACACGATCAATTTCAGATTGGTCGTTTACGAATTTTGTCCCCATAAAACGTTTGATCGAATAAATGGTGTTGTGTGGGTTGGTTACTGCCTGACGTTTTGCTGCATCACCAACTTTTATTTCACCACCTTCTACAAAAGCTACAATAGATGGGGTAGTTCTTTTTCCTTCTGCATTTGGAATTACCGTAGGATCTGATCCTTCCATTACGGAAACACATGAATTGGTTGTACCTAAATCAATTCCTATAATCTTGCTCATATCGTTATATTTTTATGGTTAATACTAAATAATGTTATTAATGTGTTTTGTTTGTAACAACCTTATTTAGTCAATCTTTATGCCAACGAGATATTTGCAATATTTTCTTTAAATAAACTGCCAAAATGTCATTTACAGAGAAGAATATTTTCTAAGTATTATTCGGAAGTAGTCTGATTATCAAGCTTAAACTTTTTACATAATCGATATCGTTTGGTGTTGACACTGCTGACAGAAATTTTCAGTTCACTGGCAATTTTTAGAAATATGTCTGATGATAAAACTGGAAATTAATATAAAATTATGCGTTGTTTTCTTTTTCGGAATTGATTTTTTCTTCGGATTCGAGTTGCTTCAGAACGATTTCTAAAACATTTTTCTGGGACAGATATTTTTGTTGCAAAGCACTTCCTTCACCCATTTGTCGATAATAATTCAACGCCTTTTTGGCAAACTGAATTTGTAGAGTAGTCGATAAAGTCGGAAGCTGTGGAAAACGTTGATGAAAAATCATTTCGGTATACGCTTGCCATTCACGCTCGCTTCGTTCTTCGATGCGCTGTTTTCCGCTTCTTTGGTACAAATGTAGAATTTCGTGCATCAATAAATTTGCAATTAGACGAATGTCAAAATACAAGATGTTGCTCGGTACGCGAATCGTAAAACCTTTTTCTTCAGAACCTTCGGCAGTTAATAGAATCGAATTGTTGCTTATTTCGTCCCGAAAAGTAATATCCTTCAATAACGGATGTTGCAAATCATAACATTCCATCAAGAAATAAACCCCTTCTTTGGTTTGTTTTTCTTTTCTGTATTTCGCTAAATGCTCGATTATTTCCGATTCGTTTCTCATATCCAATCCAAAAAAAATGCTTACCAATTCTTGACAATAATTTTGAAAAGCTTCGGTAGTTTGGTTATTTTTATCGTTCTAAATATACAAATATGCGTTTTGTTTTAATGTTTTTTATGAGCTTTCTGCTTTTTTCTACTTCGTTAAATGCTCAGCTTTTTCAACCGACAAAAGAGTTCAATCGACAAGATACCTTGCGCGGGAGCAATACCGAGTATAGAAATTGGTGGGATGTGCAACATTATTCGATTTCGGTAGAAGCTGATTTTGATACGAAATTTATCCAAGGAGAAACGCTTATCGAGTTTTTGATAACCGAAAATAATGAAGGGAAATTGATGCAAATCGATTTGCAAACGCCGATGAAAATTACCAAAGCTTGGTTAGATAATCAAGAAATTTCAACTGCTCAACGAGATGGAAATGTGTATTTCTTTTCGGTAGGAAATTTAACCAAAGGCAGCACGCACCGATTGAATTTGGCGTACGAAGGAAATCCGAAAGTTGCCGTAAAAGCACCTTGGGATGGCGGTTGGATTTTTACCAAAGATCAGAAAAATAGACCTTGGATGTCGGTCGCTGTGCAAGGTTTGGGCGCGAGTGCTTGGTTTCCGAACAAAGATTATCAGGGAGATGAACCCGATCGTGGCATGGAACTGAAAATTATTACTCCGAAAGAAATGTACGGAGTAGGGAATGGGCGATTAAAAAGTTCGACAAAAGAAAATGGTAAAAATGTTTTTGTGTGGGAAGTGAAAAATCCGATCAATAATTATAATATCATACCATCTATCGGGCATTATGTTCGTTTTCAAGATCATTATCAAGGCGAAAAAGGAAAACTCGATTTAGATTATTATGTGTTGGATTATAACCTGAAAAAAGCCAAAAAACAATTCGAACAAAATAAAAGTATGTTGGCTTGTTTCGAGCATTGGTTTGGTCCGTATCCTTTCTACGAAGATTCGTATAAAATGATCGAAGCACCGCATTTGGGGATGGAACATCAGAGTGGAATCGCGTACGGAAATCGATTCGAAAATGGTTATTTAGGAGGCGATGTGTCAGGAACTGGGCATGGACTTTTGTGGGATTTTATCATCATCCACGAGGCCGGACACGAATGGTTTGGAAACAATATTACGGCGAACGATGTAGCGGATATGTGGGTGCACGAAGCGTTTACGTCTTACGCAGAAACTTTATATACCGAATGCCAACAAGGGAAAAAAGCAGCTGATGAATACAACATTGGGATAAGGCAAAATATTGTGAATAGTAAACCGATTGTTGGTGTGTATGGAGTGCAACAAGAAGGCAGTGCAGATATGTATTATAAAGGAGCAAACATGATGCATACTTTGCGAACTTGGCTCGATAATGATTCGCTTTTTAGAGAAATTTTACGAGGTTTGAATCGAGATTTTTATCATCAAACCGTAGATGGAAAACAAGTAGAAGATTATATCGCGAAAAAATCTGGGTTGGATTTGCATGTGTTTTTTCATCAATATTTACGTTCTGTAAAAATTCCTACCTTAGAAATTAAGGTAAACAATCATCAAGTAGCGTATCGATATACTTCTGTTTTGCCAAATTTCAATATGCCGTTACGGTTAGAAAACGGTCAGGTTATTCATCCTACCGAAAACTATAAAATATTTGACGGGAAACCAGAAGATTTTAGAATTCTACCGACCTATTATATTTTCTATAAACAAGTGAAATAAGTTAGGTAGGAAAATATTGATAGGATTTTGAGAAAAAAAACTCTCATCTTAATTTTGGTTAGGATGAGAGTTTTGGTATAAAGAAAGAAACGATTAATTAGAATAATTTGGCGCTTCTTTGGTAATCACAACATCGTGAGGATGGCTTTCGTTGAGGCCTGCATTGGTAATACGAACCAATTTACCATCGTTGATTAAGTCATCAATAGTTGCAGTTCCGCAATAACCCATTCCGGCGCGTAAACCACCACAAAGTTGATAAATAACTTCTTGGATAGAACCTTTGAAAGGTACACGACCTTCGATCCCTTCAGGCACTAATTTTTTTACATCCGATTGGAAATAACGATCTTTCGATCCTCTTCGCATTGCAGCTAAAGAACCCATACCTTGGTAGGTTTTGAATTTTCTACCTTGATAAATAATCTCTTCACCAGGAGCTTCTTCGGTTCCGGCAAAAAGACTTCCTAACATCACTACATTTGCTCCCGAAGCGATGGCTTTTACAATGTCGCCAGAAAGTTTTATTCCGCCATCTCCGATGATCGAAACGTTTCTGGTTTTGGCATATTCATGCACATCATAGATGGCAGAAAGTTGAGGAACACCTACACCGGCAACAACACGAGTAGTACAGATAGAACCAGGACCAACCCCAACTTTTAGTGCGTTCGCTCCTGCATCGATAAGTGCTTTTGCTGCTGCGGCCGTAACAATATTACCACCAACAATATCCAATTCTGGAAAAGCATGACGTACTTCTCGTACTTTGTCTATTACACCTTTCGAGTGACCGTGTGCAGAATCCAACGCAATAATATCGACACCTTTATCGACCAAGGCTTGTACGCGCTCCAAAGTTTCTTGTCCGACACCTACGCCAGCACCCACGCGCAAACGACCTTGTGCATCTTTATTGGCATTTGGGTATTCGCTAAGATTGTCGATATCTTTGATGGTGATTAGGCCAATCAGTTTATTGTTTTCATCAACAATAGGTAATTTTTCTATTCTGTTGCGTAGTAAAATATCTTTGGCTTTGTCTAGATCGGTATCGATATCAGAAGTAATGATGTTTTCTTTGGTCATCACATCTTCTACCAATTGATCCATATTTTTCTGATAGCGGATATCTCGGTTGGTAATGATTCCTACCAAAGATCTATCTTCTTCGATAACCGGTAGTCCAGAAATGCTGTATTGCATCATCAGTTCTTCGGCATCGCTCAGTTTATGATGTCTGCTTAACGTAATCGGATTGGCAATCATTCCATTTTCCGAACGTTTTACTTTATCAATTTGTACAGCTTGTTCGGCAATCGTCATATTTTTATGAATGAAAGAAAGTCCTCCTTCGCGCGCTAGTGCAATGGCTAATTTCGATTCAGACACAGTGTCCATCGCAGCTGAAACAATAGGGATGTTGAGCTGAATTTTGTCGGTTAATCGGGTTTGTAAAGAAACTTGATTCGGTAGGATTTCGGAGTATGATGGAACTAAAAGTACATCATCAAAAGTGAATCCTGTTTGGATGATTTTATCAGATAAAGGCATTGCTTTTTGCCAAGCAAATTTAAAATAAATCCATGAAATATCAAATTTTTAAATTAAAACTCTTATTAAACAAGTGATAAACAAAAAAATAGTATTTTCGCAAGGTCATATAAGTGATTAAGAAGATGAAATTGAAATTCAAAGACTGGAATAATTATTTGGGCTGGGCAATGTTTTTGGTTGCCTCTATTGTTTATCTCTCGACGATAGAACGTTCGTTGAGTTTATGGGATTGTGGCGAATACATTGTCTCGTCTGCAAAACTTGGCGTTACGCACGCGCCAGGAGCGGCTTTCTTTCAATTGTTGGGCGCTGTTTGGTCGTTGTTTGCGTTTGGTAACGGGGACGAATATGCTTTGATTATCAATGCTTCTTCTGCCATTTATAGTGCGATAACTATTATGTTATTATTTTGGACCATCACTTTTTTTGTCAGAAAATTAATTCATGGTTCGATAGACAATACCAAGTCAGTTAATGAAATTATCTTAACCAAACCTCAGCAAATCATTACATTAGGAGCAGGATTGGTTGGTGCTTCGGTTTTTATGTTTTCGGATACTTTTTGGTTTTCGGCGGTAGAAGGCGAAGTGTATGCGATGGCGTCTATGTTTACAGCGCTTATTATTTGGTTAGGAATTAAATGGGATGCAGATGCAGATTCGCCAAGAGGAGATAAGTGGTTAGTCCTTATTTCTTTGGTTGTTGGTTTGTCGATTGGTGTTCACTTAATGGCAATATTAGCCATTCCGGTTGTGTGTTATTTGTACTATGCACGCAAGCATACCATGACCCTAAAAAACTTTATAATAGGCAATATTATCACACTTTTAGTGCTGATTTTTACCTTCAAAATTATCTTTCCTTTCACTATGAAACTCTATGGGAAAGTAGAAATTTTTACCGTAAATAGTTTAGGATTACCTTTCCATTCGGGGACATTTGTTACCACAGTTTTATTGGTAGGATTATTTGTTTTCGTCCTCAATACTTCTCGTAAATACAATTGGAAAACTGTCAACACAGCTTTGTGGTGTGTAATTTTTATGTTGGTAGGATTTACGTCTTGGTTGGTAATACCGATTCGTGCCAATGCCAATCCACACATGAATCTGAATGATCCCGATACTGCATTAGGCATGCTAGATTATTTCAATCGTGTACAATACGGAGATTGGCCAACCTCGTACGGACCCGTTTATACAGCGCATATTGCATATGATGGTGTCGAGCGCGATAGCAACGGCGATTACGCTTTCAAAATTACAGGAGCAGAATACATCAAAGACAATCGAATTGGGAAATATGTAAAAGTGGCCGATCGTAGAGATTATATTTATAATGATAAATACGTAAAGGTTTTTCCGAAAATGTTCGATCCTAAAGCAGAAAGTATGGAGAATTATGCAGCAATGTATGGTTTCCCAGAATTCTCTTTGAACACGAATTTCTATACCAATTACGAAGATGATGAGCAAACAAAAGCACAGAAAAGAGGTTATGCAGAAAAAGTGTATAATGATCTAATTACCAAAAAAGCAAACGGACAATTGAAAGTGGCCGACCTCAAAAAATACAATGAATTACTCAATATAGAACCACCAACTTTTGGTCAACAATTGAATTATTTCATGGATTTCCAAATCAATTATATGTTTATTCGTTACTTGATGTGGAACTTCTCTGGGCGACAAAACGATTTAGAAGGTCATTTCGAGGCTGTTCGTGGAAATTGGATTTCCGGAATTCCTTTTATCGACTCTATGCGAATCGGAGATCAATCTACCTTGCCAGCCGATTATAAAAACGACGGACATAATGTCTATTTCATGTTACCTCTTTTATTAGGGTTGATAGGATTTGTTTTTCAGCTCAATAGAAACTTTGTGCATTGGTGGTCAATTTTAGCATTATTTATCATTACCAGTGTCGGAATTATTTTTTATACCAGTGTAAAACCTTTCGAACCTCGTGAGCGAGATTATGCGTTGGTTTCGTCATTCTATGCGTTTGCAATTTGGGTCGGAATCGGAGTGTCAGCGATTTACTTGATGGTCGAAAAACTAAAAAAACAAGCTCTTTCGTCTTCGGTTGCGATAGCCGTTTCGGCAATTTGTATGGGAGTTCCAGTTTTGATGGGCTTTCAGAATTGGGACGATCACGATCGATCAGAACGTTCTGTTGCACACGATTTAGCCTACAATTATTTGGTCGGATTGGATAAAAACTCCATACTATTTGTTTTCGGTGATAATGATACCTATCCGTTGTGGGGCTTGCAAGAAACCGAATTGTTCCGTGACGATGTGAAAATTGCTAACCTTACTTTGGCCAATTCTCCTTGGAATCTTGATCAACTTTTGCGTAGAACTTATAATGCAAAAGGTTTACCAACGAATCTTAAGTATACAGATTTCCAAAGTGGAACGAATGACAATATTTTTGTGGTTGATAGTTCGATAAAAAACTTCTTCGATGAGGTAAACTCTTACCTAAAAGAAGGTGTTACTTTACAAGCTCTAAGCCAGATGCCGATAGAAGAAGCACAGAAACAAATGGTTGATGAACGTATTGATGCTTCGCAAATTTTAGCGGTGTACAATTCTCTGAAAGGAGTTGAGAAATATGTTACGCAAGATTCGATGACCGCAAAAGAAGCAATCGATTTTATCTTGGACAATAAGAATCCTACCAAGAAAGCTTTGGCCGATTATTTCGGCTATCCGGTAGGCGCTGTGAATTTCTTGCCTGTTAGTAAAATCGTTGTTCCGGTAAACAAAGAAAATGCTTTGAAGTATGGCATCGTAAGTCCAAAACAAAAAGATCAAATCGTCGATGAGGTTGTGATCAATCTAAACTCAAGAACACTTTACAAAGCCGATTTGATGATGTTGTCTTTATTGGCAAATTATAACTGGGATCGTGCAATGTATTTCAGTGGAGGTGGGGTATATGATCCGAGCAGTATTTTCTATATGCAAGATTATTTACAACATGCAGGATTGTCGTATAAATTTGTACCGATCTATAAAAAATTCGGTGAAGGCGGTGTGGTTGGCTCTTCGGATGCCGATGCTTTGTTGAAAACTTTTCAGCTTTACCGTTGGGGAGGTTTAAGCAATCCGGACGCTTCTTTCAGTCAGAACGAACGCAATTATACGTCATCGTTTAGAAATGTAGCTATTCGTTTAGCAGAAGATCTGATGAAAGACGGTCGTTCTGCAGAAGCCAAAAAAGTATTGGATAAAGTGATGAAAGAAATCCCAGCTTGGCCACAATATAACGTTGGTTCAGGTGTTTCTAGAATTGCTTCGATTTACGCGCAGCTAGGTGAAACAGCCAAAGCTAATGAATTGTTTACCTTTGCGAAAAAGCATCTAGAAGCCAATAAAGCTTACTTAGAAAAACTTAAACAACAAGGAATAAGCGGAGTTCTTAGTGAGTTGGCAAGTGTGAACAACGACCTGATGATGGTGAATTATAATGAAATCAATGGTTTGGCTGCTGCCGGAAAAAAAGAACAAGCGATGGTGAAATTCAAAGAATTGTATCTACCGAAAAAGTTAGCTTTTCTCAAGCAATTCAATTCCTTCATGAACGATCAGCAAATCGATGAAACCGAGCAAGGAATTATCGTAAAACAGTTCAATGAAATCAATGAATTATTAGGATTGATTCATGATGTGGATACCGCTTATGCAGTGAAAGAACAAAACGAATTGTACAAAACTGTTGCTCCAGAAAATTAAGATTCAATCAAAATTTTAACATTTAAGGACCTTTTTAGGTCCTTTTTTTATTGCTGATATTTGACATAATTGTTAATGTTAAGGTATTGATATTCAAGGTTTTAAGTATTTTAAAATAAAAAATAATATATAAAAATATTTTTTTGGCACGCAGTTTGAAAATATTATCAATAGAAATTTTAAGAAAAACATAAATTAAATAATTATGAAAAAGTTAGTATTAGCTGCAGCGGTTGCAGTATTCGGAGTAGTAGGAGCACAAGCACAAACAACAGGTTTAGAAGCAGGCGTTCATGTTGGTATTCCTGTAGGTGATGTTAGTGATGCTTCTAACTTCAACATTGGTTTAGACGTGGCTTACCTTTATCCAGTTGCTCAAAACTTCAAATTAGGTTTGGCTTCAGGATACGATCACTTCATCGGAAAAGATAATGTAGACGATTTCGGATTTATTCCGTTGGCTGCATCAGCTAAATTTACTCCAGCTCAAAACTTCTTTGTAGGAGCAGATTTAGGATATGCATTCGCGACCAAAGATGGTATGGACGGAGGTTTTTACTACCAGCCAAAATTAGGATATAGCGGTGCTTTAGTAGACGTTTACGGATTCTACAAAGGTGTATCAGGAAAAAATAAATACGAATTATTCGGAAAAGAATTTAAAGAAGACTGGAACATCGGTTCAGTTGGTGTAGGAGTTGCTTACAAATTCTAAGAAAGTTTTCTAGTAATTATAAGAAAAAGAGTAGTTTTGTAACTGCTCTTTTTTTATGGTATTTTTTTTGATACAATAAACAATTATATATAAAATTTTATGAAAAAATTAGTTTTAGGTATAGCTCTTTCGTTCGGAGCTGCATTCAGCGTTCAAGCGCAAGAAGGCTTAGAAGTAGGAGTACATTTAGGTTTCCCGGTGGGTGATATCTCAAAAACTCATTCATTTGCAATCGGTGCAGATGCTGCATATCGTGTAGAAGTTGTTAATAACTTGAAAATTGGTGGTGCCATTGCATTCGATCATTTTATCGGAAAAGATATTGCAAAAGATATCAACGGAAACGGAAAAGATAAATATGCAAACGCAACGTATATGCCTTTGGCAGCTTCGGCAACGTACAGTTTTGCAGATGACTTTTTTGCAGGTTTAGATTTAGGATATGCGGTTTCTTTGAGTAGCGATTGGGATGGAGGATTCTATGCTCAACCACGTATCGGGTATAATTTCGATCGCTTTGCTTTTTCTGGTTTCTATAAATCTATTTCGAGCAAAGAAAAATATATGTATGATGGTAGAAATTTCGTTAACAAAACCACTGCTGGTGTAATCGGAATTGGCGCTGCGTATAAATTCTAATCAGAAATATCGTATAAAGACTAAAAAGGTTCGGACGTTGGTCAGAACCTTTTTTTATTTTAGGATACAATTGTTTTTCGGATAGAATAGCTCAAATAAAGACTATTGATAATCAGTAAGAGCAACGTCAAACCAAAACCAATCAATACAACTTCGATAAAGTTAGAACCACTATTGATGCTCAATTCATTGAGTTTCGCATGGATTTTTCCTACCGAAAACCAAACTGCTAACATCGCAATTGCAAAAGTCAACAACAGACTAAAAATCGCATAGGAAAGATATGGACGAATCAATTGTTGTGGCGAATAACCGATGTAGTGTAAATCGCGCAGTTTTTCTTTGTTTTTTTCTACAATCAATTGAAAGTTGATGATCAATAACCAAATCGAAGCAACGACGATTAATAATCCAATCAAAAGAACCAGCGAGAATCCAATTTTTAGGTAGAACATGATTTCGTTATTTTTCAGTTCGTCCCGGTTAATATCATATTCTTTTTGTTCTAAAAAAGGCAAAGCTTCAGAACCGCTAAGCGCATCTGTTTCGATAATCAAACGAGAAGATGGTTTGTTTTTTTGGTCGGTTAGATAATGTGTATTTGCCCACTCTAAAAAATTATCCGGTACCAAAATCGTATTGATTTTGGTGGTGAAATCGATAATCTTTGCCTGATAAAGTTGTTGATTTTCGCCTTTTCCTAAAAGAAGTTGAAACGGAATTTGTTTGAATAAACTTTCCGAAACTTGTGGCAATCCTTGACTGCTCGCAAAACCAAAATTGTATAAATTGAGATAATTTTTGGGTAAAATAATCGGAATATAAGCGTCGCCTTCTTTCCATTGCCAACGCTCGTTATCGACTTCTAGAAAAGAGTTCGGTATTGATTCTAAAAACAAATCAGTCGAAAAACCTCTGATGCCAGCCACGCCACTAATCTGCAATTTTACCGGAAATTGACTGCTTCTGAAAACGCCTAACTGCTTCACGAAATCCTGAGATTTCAACTCGTTGATTTCTCGCTCATCAAAACCGTTTTGCTTTCCGGTTAATGTATTGATTGCTGAAACTTTTTTATTGATAATCAAATAATTACCCTTCCATAAAGCAGAGTCATCTTTCAGTTTTGGAGCTAAATCTAGATAAAGATGACTGGCCAGCAAGATGATATAAAACCCAATAATCGAAAAAAGTAAAAAAGAAAATAATCGAAGAAAACTAACGTTTTTTCGGAACAGTTTGTCGAGTAAATTATTAGAGCGTAACCACATGTTGTATTCGTTTATCGTTGATAGGATGTAAAGCAGTCAGGATAATTCCTGCATTTTGTTGTTGACTTTCTTCGAAAATCATATCCAATAAAACTTGTCTATTTTCGGTATCTAAATGGCTAAAAGGTTCGTCGAGCAATAGAAAATCAAAAGGTTGACAAAGCGCTCTCACTACAGCAATTCGTTGTCGCTGACCATAAGAAAGATGCGCTGCTTTTTGGTATAAATGTTTCGAAAGCCCGACACGATCGATCCAGTTTTCTATTTTTTCTTTTGTGCAAAAATGAGTCAAATTGTTTTTTAGTAGGATGTTTTCCATCAAAGTCAATTCTTCAAACAAATGCAATCCTTGGAAAACATACGCCAAGCGTGTGTTTCGTTCCTTTGTCCAACGCGAAACTGAGAAATTCCGAATGTCTTGTTCATCAAACCAAACCTTGCCAGAATAATCTTTCCGTATACCGTATAAAATATTTATCAAAGTAGATTTTCCGACGCCCGAAGGAGCTACAATTTGGTACGAATTTTCTTTTTCGAATGTATAAGTTTTATCCCAAATCATCGAATCATCAAACCCAAAAGTTTCTAAAGGTTTTGGAATTAATCGATCAATTTTTATTTTCATTTTTCTACAACATTAAATTGATATATAATTGGTCGAGCGCCAAAAGAATAGTTTCGAGGGCATTTTTATCAGAATTTTTCAAATGAATTTTTCCTGTTTTGGTGTACGAATCAGTGGCTTTGAGATCGGCAAAATCAAGCACATCAAATATAGGTTTCATGATTTTCATCGACGTGAAATTCGTTAAACCATAAAAATTCGTTTGTACATTTTCTGGATATTGTTGCAGATCGAGATTGAAGTAGGCATACAGCGGATATTTTGCATTTTTGGCAAATTCACTATCCTTAAAAGTTTCTGTATCTTTCACTTGCAAAGCAAACTTTTTTATCCGTTCGGTATTATTTGTCATGAGAAAATACGGATCTTTTTGGGTGAAATAAATCGATGGTAAATCCTCTGAGCGCAATTCCCAAAAAGATTGATGAACTTGTATTCGGTCAGCATTTTGTTGGATAAAAGCTGTTAGAAAATCTTGATTTTTCATTTCGGTTAACCAAACAAATTGCGGAATATTATTTTTTTGGGTCGGAAGAGAGGGCGCGTTGAGAAAAGCATCGATTTCGATCGCTTTTAGCGACATCGCTTGGAAATCGAAAATGCTAAACAAACCTGTTCCTTGAAAACTATTCGGATATTTTTCGAGTTGTATATCGAATTCTTGTAAAGTTTTATGGATGAATTTTTGTTCTTTGAGCTCCGTGTAGATTTGTTCTCCTTGCACCGAAAAAAAGAAATTGGCATACGATTGTTTTGGTGCCCAATCGAAAATGTCAGACGGAGTCGATTTTCTCCAAAATGGGAGAGAATCGAGTTGTTTTTTTAGAGCAGGGTCTGGGTGAAATTTATGAGTAATCGTCAGTCCATCATCTACAAAGTTGAGGTGTGTAACCCAGTTGTTTTTAGGGTATTTATCGATGCTGTCGGTAGAATCTGTAAATTGTCGAACGAAAGAATTATTCATCCAAAAACTAATATCTTGCGCCTGAGCAACCACATCATGGAAACTTGGATCTTGGTACAGCGATTGTTCGTTTTGGGTAAGATCATGAAAGATTTTTTTTAGGTTTTCTGCATTATTTTGGTAGGAACTTGCCAAAAATAAAATTGAGTTTTTGTTCCATCCCACCAGAGGATATTGGTAATTTGAGCTAAAATGAAAATCATTTTCTTGATAAAAAGATGTTTCCTTTTTCGTGGAAGCTTCGGAATAATTTGTCAAAAAATTTTCAAATTTCTTTTTGCTTCCCATTTTCATGCTAATCCCAACATATTGCTGTTGATTTTTTTCTATCATGAAAATAAAAATCTGTCGATTCAGATCGATTCCTATTTCGGTAGGATCTTTTTTTATCGATTCCCAAAGTTTTGCATTTGAAGAGTTTTTGGTGGTAAGTGATTCTTCGAAAAGCTGAAAAACTTTGTATTGATCAATCTGCGCGAGGTTGGCTTTGGTGGCCAATTGTTTGGGGTTGATAATCGCTACAGCAACAGCATCGGGCGGAATCAGATTTTCGTATTCTACTCCTTTATTACAACCAAAAAAAAGCAGTACAACACTGAAAAAGAATAGAAGGATTGTTTTTCTCAAGACGTTTTTCATGAAACTAAAATACGATTTTTATAAATCTATCAACGAATAATTTATTTTATTAATGATTTTATTCGAATCAATTCATTATCAAAAAGTTTTTATTAGGATACAAAGATTATCAATTTGTAAATTAATGCTTCAGAGCCCAAAAAATGATAGGATAAAAATGATTAAATCCGTATATTCGCAAATCTTGATGAAAAAAGAAAATTATTTAAAATAAATGGCAAAGAATTTTAAAGAATATAAGCACTTAAACTTAGTTCAGATCGCAGATGAAACACTCAATGAGTGGAAAGAACAAAACGTTTTCGAGAAAAGTATTACTTCTCGAGAAGGAAACGATTCGTATGTTTTCTATGAAGGACCACCTTCTGCAAATGGAAAACCAGGAATTCACCACGTTTTAGCTCGTTCGATTAAGGATATTTTTTGCCGCTACCAAACCCTGAAAGGAAAACAAGTTATCCGTAAAGCAGGTTGGGATACCCATGGTTTGCCGGTAGAATTAGGAACCGAAAAAGAATTAGGAATTACCAAAGAAGATATCGGAACCAAAATTACGGTAGAAGAATACAACGAAGCTTGTAAGCGCACCGTGATGCGATACACCGATTTGTGGAACGACCTGACCGAAAAAATGGGGTATTGGGTAGATATGGATGATCCGTATATTACCTATAAACCAAAATATATGGAAACGGTTTGGTGGTTGTTGAAACAAATTTACGATAAAGGATATTTGTATAAAGGATATACCATCCAGCCCTATTCGCCAAAAGCAGGTACAGGTTTGTCTTCGCATGAGCTCAATCAGCCGGGGACTTATCAAGATGTCACGGATACTACGATTGTTGCACAGTTTAAGGTTGATAAAAGTTCAACCGATTTGTTCAAAGATCAGGTAGAAGATGTTTACATTTTAGCTTGGACGACAACCCCATGGACCTTGCCATCGAATACCGCGCTAACTGTTGGTCCGAATATCGATTATGTGGTAGTTGAAACGTTTAACCAATATACCTTCGAACCAATCACCGTTGTTTTGGCAAAAGCTTTATTGTCTAAACAATTTACCAAGCCTTATTTCTTGGCCGAAACCGAAGAAGAGTTTACGGTTTATGCAGCAGGCGATAAAACAATTCCGTATAGAGTTGTGCAAGAAGTAAAAGGGAAAGATTTGGTTGGTATCCGATACGAACAACTTTTACCTTGGGCGTTACCGTACGAAAATGCAGACAATGCTTTCCAGGTAATTCCAGGAGATTTCGTTACCACCGAGGATGGAACGGGAATCGTGCATACAGCGCCTACTTTTGGTGCAGATGATGCGCGCGTTGCAAAAGATGCAGGTGTTCCGCCAATGTTGGTGTTAGATGATCATGGAAATGCCGTTCCATTAGTCGATTTGCAAGGACGTTTTGTTGCAACCTTGCCAGAAGGTTATGGAGGGAAATATGTAAAGAATGAATATTACGATGAAGGACAAGCACCTGAAAAATCAGTCGATGTAGAAATCGCTATTTTACTGAAAGAGCAAAACAGAGCTTTCAAAGTAGAAAAATATAAACACAGTTATCCACATTGTTGGCGAACCGACAAACCAATTCTGTATTATCCGTTAGATTCTTGGTTTATTAAAGTGACCGATGTGAAAGATCGAATGGTCGAATTGAACAAAGAAATCAACTGGAAACCAAAAGCAACCGGAGAAGGTCGTTTCGGAAATTGGTTAGAAAATGCCAATGATTGGAATTTATCTCGCTCTCGTTATTGGGGAATTCCATTACCAATTTGGCGAACCGAAGAAGGTGATGAAGAAATCATTATTGGGTCGGTAGAAGAATTGGTACAAGAAATAGAAAAATCAATCGCTGCTGGAATCCAACAAGAAAATCCATTCAAAGGTTTCGAGGTTGGTAACATGACCGAAGAAAATTATGAGTTGATTGATTTGCACAAAAATGTAGTCGATGAAATTGTTCTCGTTTCGGCAAGCGGTAAACCAATGAAACGCGAAGCAGATTTAATTGATGTTTGGTTCGATTCTGGTGCAATGCCTTATGCACAAGTGCATTATCCGTTCGAAAATAAAGAACTAATCGATAATCATACCATGTATCCTGCAGATTTTATTGCAGAAGGAGTCGATCAAACTCGCGGATGGTTCTATACTTTGCATGCCATTGCTACTTTGGTTTTTGATTCGAAAGCCTATAAAAATGTAATGTCGAATGGTTTGGTATTGGATAAAAACGGACAAAAAATGTCGAAACGTTTAGGGAATGCCGTTGATCCGTTCGATACCTTAGCAACCTATGGCCCAGACGCAACGCGCTGGTATATGATTGCAAACGCTCAGCCGTGGGAAAACCTAAAATTCGACTTGGCAGGAGTAGATGAAGTACGTCGTAAGTTCTTTGGAACCTTGTACAATACGTATTCATTCTTTGCGCTCTACGCCAATGTAGATGGATTTACTTTTGCCGAAAAAGAAATTCCGGTAGAAGAAAGAGATGAACTCGATCAGTGGATTCTATCCGAACTCAATACATTGATTCAGCAAGTAGATGGATTCTTATCCGACTATGAACCGACCAAAGCAGCGCGCGCAATCCAAGAATTTGTGATTGATAATTTATCCAATTGGCACGTGCGTTTATCGAGAAGACGTTTCTGGAAAGGAGATTATTCGCAAGATAAAATTGCCGCTTACCAAACGCTTTATACCGTATTAGAAACCGTAGCAATTTTGGGTTCTCCGATTGCACCTTTCTTCATGGATCGTTTGTACAAAGATCTAAATGATGCAACTGGGAAAAATGAAGCAACCTCGGTGCATTTGGCAAACTTCCCGAAAGTGAACCAAGCCTTGATTAATGAAGAGTTGCAAGAGCAAACACGTTTGGCACAATTGGCTACAAGTATGATTTTGTCTTTACGTAAACTAAGCGATAATCGTGTTCGTCAACCATTGCAAAAAGTTATGATTCCGGTACTGAACGACACCATGAAAAAACGTTTATTGGCCGTAAGCGATTTATTGAAACAGGAAGTCAACGTAAAAGAAATACAATTATTGACCAATGAAGAAGCTTCTGATATTTTGGTCAAATCCATAAAACCAAACTTCAAGACCTTAGGGCCGAAATTTGGAAAAGACATGAAAGCCGTTGCCGCAGCAACCGCACAATTAACAAATGAACAAATCGTAGAATTAGAAAACACGGGGCATATTGAGTTAGAAGTCAATGGCGAAAAACATACCATTGAGGTAGAGGATTTCGAGATTGCAACGAAAGATATTCCAGGTTGGACAGTTGCTTCCAATGCACAACTTACCGTGGCCTTAGATCTCACGTTAACGCAAGCGTTAATCGATGAAGGGATTTCTCGTGAAGTGGTGAATCGAATCCAAAACTTACGCAAAGAAAATGGGTTCGAAGTTACCGATAGAATCGATATCATTATCGAGAAAAACCCCGCAATAGAACAAGCTATAACTGCAAATATGGAATATGTGCGCAATGAGACTTTGGCAGACAATTTGACCTTTGATACAACAATCGTTAATGGTTTCCCTGTGGAGATCAATGATGAGAAGTTGCAACTAACAATTCTAAAACACTAATATTATGAGTAAAACAACTGATGAAAAAATCCGTTATTCAGACAATGAGTTGGCTGAATTCAAAGCGATTATCGAAGAGAAGTTGGCTCAAGCACAAAAAGACCTAGAGTTAATCCAGGAATCTTTTATGAATGATAAAACCAACGGTACCGATGATACATCGCCTACCTTCAAGGCTTTTGAAGAAGGTTCTGAAACCATGAGTAAAGAACAAAATGCACAATTAGCATCGCGTCAAGAAAAATTTATCCGCGACCTAAAAAATGCATTGATACGAATAGAAAACAAAACCTACGGGATTTGTCGTGTAACCGGTAAATTGATCAATCCAGATCGCTTACGTTTGGTGCCCCACGCAACCCTAAGTATTGAAGCTAAAAATATGCAACGCTAATCGCTTATGTTAAAGAAGGTTTGGCTCGTCGCTTTCATTGTATTGCTCATCGATCAATTATCGAAATTTTATATCAAAACAAATTTCGAGCTGCATGAAAGTGTCGAAGTTTTCAAAGGGTTTCAACTGGCATTTGTCGAAAATCCTGGAATGGCATACGGAGTAGAGTTTGGAGGCTTGTTTGGGAAACATCTCCTAACCATCCTTCGAATCGGACTGATTGGCTTTATCATCTGGTTCGTTATCAAATGGGCAAGAAAAAAAGCAAGTAACTTTTTCCTCATTCCGGTCGCCCTCATTTTGGCAGGCGCCATCGGAAACGTTATCGATAGCCTTTTCTATGGCATTATTTTCGACCGAGGAACCGTTTACAACGATCAACTCATGAGCTGGGTGGGGTACAATGGACTCGCAAAAGCAAACTTCAATGGCTATTCATCGTTTATGCTCGGTTGCGTGGTCGATATGCTCTATTTCCCGCTATTCGAGTTCGATTGGCCTACTTGGGTACCAATAGTTGGCGGAACGCATTATAAGTTCTTCCAGCCCGTATTCAACATTGCCGACTCTGCCATCTTTATCGGAATCGCATCTCTGCTTCTTTTCCGTAAGAAAGCCTTTGTAACCAAAACAGGCGAGCATATTCACTTCTAAAAAAATATCGTAACAAATAACCCAACCGTTCTGCTTCTAGTAGAACGGTTTTTTTATTTCGGTAGGATGAAAAGCAGGACAATAATTTCGGTAGGATGAAATACAGAACGCATAAAAACAAAAAATCCTTACCAATGATTTGATAAGGATTTGATAGGTTGTGGGCGAAGAGGGATTCGAACCCCCGACCCTCTGCTTGTAAGGCAGATGCTCTGAACCAACTGAGCTATTCGCCCGAAATTATTTTTAGTATGAAGCAGTTTTCTCAAACTTGCTTTGTGGGCCCTACTGGATTCGAACCAGTGACCCCCTGCTTGTAAGGCAGGTGCTCTGAACCAGCTGAGCTAAGAGCCCGATAAAAATAATTTGTAAAAAAGAACGTTTCCTTTTTGTGGTCCCTACTGGATTCGAACCAGTGACCCCCTGCTTGTAAGGCAGGTGCTCTGAACCAGCTGAGCTAAGAGACCTTTCGTATTCGGATTGCAAATATAGCGCTGTTTTTGGATTATACAAATCAAAAAGAAACATTTTCTTTTAATTTTTTTTAAGATTTTGATTATCAAATAAATAAAATTCAAAAAATTTTATTTCATAGAATTCGTTTTCTTCTTTTTATCTTTGCTTCAACTAAATTTATTGAATCCCATCATGCAACAAAAAGTTATTCTTATCACTGGTTCTTCGGCGGGTGTTGGGCATACCTTGGCCAATTATTTCCAATCAAAAGGGCATATTGTGTATGGTTTGTCGCGTACAGCACATGGCAAAGAAACCTTTCGTCACCTTCCTACCGATGTAACGCACAAAGAAAATGTGTATAAATCCATCGAAACCATTTTGCATGAACAAAAAAGAATCGACGTCTTGATCAACAATGCCGGAATTGGAATGTTGGGTGCGGTAGAAGATGCGAGCAAGGAAGATGTGGATAAACTTTTTAATGTTAATATTTTCGGGACGCTTTATACAATTCAGGCAGTTTTGCCGCACATGAGAGCGCAGAAAAGCGGTTGGATTTTCAATGTCTCTTCGATTGCCAGTAACCATGGATTGCCTTTCAGAGGTTATTATTCTGCCTCAAAATCGGTGATAGATCGATTAACGGAAGCTTTGCGTTTAGAGAATCGTAAAACAGGTGTAGAAATTACAACGTTAAATTTTGGCGATATCCGTACGAAAATTGCAGAAAGTCGGGTAAAAAGTACCGTATCTGCTTTTCATAAAGATAAGTTTTTTGCATTGGTCAAAGAAATTGATCAGGAAGTGGAAAAAGGAACGTCACCCGAAAAATTGATTCCAATTATTGAGAAATTGATGCAAAAGAAAAATTTAAAACCTCATTATTATATCGGTAAAAGGATGCAGAAATTCTCAGTAAAATTAAAAAATATGTTAAGTCAAAAACGATTCGAAAATATTTTGGCTAAATATTCTAAAATGAATTGATATGCAGTTGGTGTGGAAAATAAAACGCTTCGATGAGTTAACTGCTTTAGAAGTTTATCGGATTTTGCAGTTGCGCGAAATGGTTTTTATCATCGAGCAAGCTTGTATCTATCAGGACATTGATAACAAAGATTTGCAATGCTTTCATCTTTGGGCCGAGAAAGATGGTGAAATGGTGGCGTACACGCGATTAGTGCCGCCAGATTTATCCTATCCAAATGATTCGTCGATTGGGCGTGTTATATCACATCCTACCTATAGAAAACATAAGATAGGAAGACAATTGGTGGCTTTTGCTGTGGAGGCAATTACCAATCTTTTTCCTGAAAATGAGGTTCGGATATCAGCCCAAGAATATTTAATTCCGTTTTATGAATCGTATGGTTTCGTGCAAGTATCGGAGGTCTATATCGAAGATCATTTGCTACATGCAGAAATGCTTCGAGCCAAAAATCTTTAAACTTCTTTTGGGCTATTCTCTGGTAGTTCGATTTCGTTTTTCGATTTCTTTTGGATGAGGTACACACCGTTGAGGATTAGTAAAAATCCGACAAAATGCAACCATGTGATATTTTCCCCAACCATAACTCCCCAAGAAACTGAGATTAAGGGCATGATGTAGGTAACCATTGAAGCAAAAATTGCACTTGTTTCTTGAATCATTTTGTAGAACAACATCATGGCGAGTGCCGTACCGAAAAATCCTAATAAAGTTACGTAACCCAAGCTGTGCCATTGTTCGGTAGTCCCAACGAAATCCCTGAAAAAGCCAGATAAGAATAGAACAATAACTGCCGGAATTAACCAAATCGAAAACAAAGCGGTTGATAATTGAAACGAAGGAATATCTTTTAGTTTCGAGGTGATAATCAATCCATTGATTCCGTACATGGCGGTTGCTAAAACAATCAATAAGCTATGTAGGAAACTATTTTCGCCCGACATTCCATCAAAACCAATTAAAAGAACTGCGCCAGAAAATCCGATCAGAGCACCCAAGATTTGATTCATCTTGGCCGGAATTGCGAAAAATAGCGCACCAAAAAGTAAAACAAAAATAGGAACGAGTGAATCGAGAATTCCTGCCATAGAACTACTGACATGTGTTTGCGCTATTGGGAAAAGAAACATGGGAATGAAGTTTCCGTTTGCACCGGCTAAAATGACCCAAAAGATTTTGTTTCGTGGAATTTTTCTTAAATTTCTGAATCCCCAAATCGATAAAAAACCAGCAGCAATGGTCATTCTCAATGCACCAACTTGATAAGGGGTAAAGGCGTGCAAACCTTGTTTAATAAGAATAAACGAACTTCCCCAAGTGAGCGAAAGTACAAGGAGAATCAACCAATTTTTTAGCGAAACTTTCATGAGTAAATTTAAAGCTGCAAAGGTCTGAAAAGTTTTCGTAATTACGCTTGCTTTTTTCCTACCAAAATCAAGAAAATCCGAGAAAGTTCTGCGATTTCTTTATGAAAGTTTTATCTTCGAAAAAATAAAAATATAACCTATGAATACTTTAGAATATGTTTCCATTGGGATTTATATGGCTATGATGTTGATGATCGGCCTCTATGCTTACCGAAAAACCAATACTTCGTCGGATGACTTTCTGATCGGCGGAAGGAAAATGGGCGCATTGGTAACGGCACTTTCTGCTGGTGCTGCCGATATGAGTGGTTGGCTGTTGATGGGACTTCCGGGTGCGATGTATGCGGTAGGATTGTCGAGTAGTTGGTTGGCCATTGGTTTAACGATTGGTGCTTTTCTCAATTACGTTTTGGTGGCGCCAAGGTTACGTATTTATTCTGAAGTGGCCGGAAATGCTATTACTTTACCGGTCTATTTCGAGAACCGATTCAAAGATAAAACACATCTTCTGAAACTCATTTCATCGGTTATTATCTTGGTATTCTTTACTTTATATACCTCTTCGGGGATGGTTGCGGGCGGCAGATTGTTCGAGTCTGCTTTTGGGGTCGATTATCATTATGGCTTATTGATTACCAGTTTGGTCGTGATTGCCTATACTTTTTTAGGTGGTTTTTTAGCCGTGAGTTTAACCGATTTTGTGCAAGGAACAATTATGGTTATTACGCTTCTTGTCATTCCGATTATCATCGTGACCCAAATTGGCGGAATTGCCGAAACCAAACATTGGATCGATCTTGAGAGTCCAACCAATTTAAGTTGGTTCGAAGGAACCACAACCATCGGGATTTTGTCGCTTGCCGCTTGGGGATTAGGATATTTTGGGCAACCTCATATCTTGGTGCGCTTCATGGCGATTGATAAAGTGAAAGATTTGAAAAAAGCCAGAACTGTCGGCATCACTTGGATGATTTTTTGTGTCGGAGGTGCCATGTTGATTGGTTTGGTCGGAATCGCTTATATGGCGAAATTCAATATTTCCATCGATGATCCAGAAACGATTTTCATTTATTTCTCTCGAGCCTTGTTTCATCCGCTCATTTCGGGCTTTTTACTCTGCGCGATTTTGGCGGCAGTCATGAGTACAATTTCATCGCAATTGTTGGTAACTTCGAGTTCGATGACCGAAGATTTCTACCGTTCTTTTCTCAATAAAAATGCTTCGCAAAAAACATTGCTTACCGTCAGTCGGCTTTCGGTTCTCATCGTGGCAGTTGTTGCGTTGTTGTTGTCGATTTCGCCAAACAATTCTATCCTCAATTTGGTTGGGTACGCTTGGGCAGGATTTGGTTCAGCCTTTGGCCCGTTAATGTTGTTGAGTTTATTATGGAAAAATACTTCGCGTATCGGGGCATTGGTAGGATTAATTTCTGGCGGATTAATCGTTTTGTTTTGGATGATTTTAGAACATCCGTACAAAGAAGTTTATGCGATGATTCCAGCTTTTCCGATTTCTTTTGGTTTGATTATTCTTTTTTCTAAACTTTTTCCTGATCAGAATACCGAAATTGATCAAGAGTTTGATAAAGTCGAATCGATAATCGAAAAAGAGTATTAATCTTTTTCTATCCAAACCAAATAATTTCCTAAACACTTAGGGAATCGTATGAGTAATCTCTTTTTATAGAGTCGATAAGTTTGTATATTTGTAGATTATCTAAGGACGAAAGCCAAAAAGAATAGATGGGAGATATAATCCAATTATTGCCAGATCATGTAGCAAATCAGATAGCGGCGGGAGAGGTTGTGCAAAGACCTGCCTCGGTTATCAAAGAGTTGATGGAAAATGCAGTGGATGCTGGTGCTACCGAAATAAAGGTTTTGATAAAAGATGCCGGTCGTAGTTTGATACAAATCATAGACGACGGAAAGGGAATGAGTATGACCGATGTTCGGATGGCGTTTGAGCGTCATGCAACCTCAAAAATTCGGACCACAGAAGATATATTTCATATCACAACCAAAGGATTTCGGGGCGAAGCTTTGGCTTCTATTGCTGCGGTGGCACAAGTAGAAGCAAAAACCAAACAAGCCGAAGAAACTTTGGGGAGTCTATTGGTGATCGAAGGAGGAGAAGTGCGCACACAAGAACCAACCGTTACCCCAACCGGAACGTCGATTTCGGTGAAAAATCTTTTTTATAATGTTCCGGCAAGACGTAATTTCCTCAAATCGAATCAGGTAGAATTTAGACATATTCAAGATGAATTTCAACGAATTGCTTTGGCGCATGAAGGAATTTCTTTTCAGCTAATTCATAATAATTCGGATGTGTATTATCTGAAAGCTGGGAATCTGAAGCAACGTATTGTTCAGATTTTTGGGAAAAAGATTGAAACACAATTGTTAGAAATTTCTGAAGAAACCGAAATCGTCAATATCAAAGGATATGTTGGGAAACCTGATTCTGCCAAAAAATCACGAGGCGAACAATTCTTTTTTGTGAATAATCGTTTCATCAAAAATGCTTATTTGCACAAAGCAATTGCCGATGCTTTTGAGGGTTTATTACCCAATGGCTATACGCCGAGTTATTTTTTATATTTAGAATTGGATCCTACCAAAATAGATATCAATATTCATCCTACCAAAACCGAAATAAAATTCGAGGAGGATACTACGATTTTCCAGTTGTTGAGATCAGCAATCAAACATAGTTTGGGGCAATTTAATATTGTTCCTTCACTCGATTTTGATCAAGATCCGCGCTGGGCTTTTATCAATCATCCGAAAGATAAACCGATTGTAGAACCAAAAATTCAGGTTTCTCCGAATTATAATCCGTTCGATAATCCATTTTTACAACCCAAACCTGCTGCAACAACCATTCAGGCGAATCTCGATTATTACCGAGAAAGCGAAATGTTGACACAAGAAAATACGCCAACCGAAGCATTGTTCGAGTTGGAACCTGATTTGCCAACTCAAGTTCTGCAATGGAATTTGCGATATTTGGTGGTAGAACATTTGGGCGAATTGTTGATTATCGATCAGCATAGAGCGCATCAGAAAGTGTTGTATGAGCGTTTTCTGCGTACAAAAACTGATCATGCTTTGGCGCAACAATTGTTGTTTCCGATCGAGTTAGAAGCGTCGCCTGCGAATATAGAACGCATTAAAACCATTGAAAAAGAATTGATTCTTTATGGTTTTGATTTGAGTTTTCGAGAAGAAATGATTTTGGTTAATGCGATTCCGGTTGATGTGGATCAAAGTCATGTGGCAGGGATTTTTGCAGATTTTATCGCTGAACTCGATTTTAATCAACGCGTGGATTTTGATTCATCTTTTGCGAAAATTTTTGCCAAAAATGCTGCAATCAAAAAAGGAGAAATCATGAAAAAAGAACAACTTATGGCTTTGGTGCAACAATTGATGTCTCTTGATTATCCGAATTTTACCCCTTACGGAAAACCGGTGTTTTTACAAATGAATATTCAAGAAATAGAAAAAAAATTAAATTAATCGAATGCTCAATAGAATTCCTACAATAACCAAAAATATATTGATAATCAATGTATTGTTTTTTTTAGCAAAATATATTTTTGCAAGCAAAGGATTGGATCTTGATATGGTTTTGGGTGCTTTTTATCCAGAGTCTCCCAACTTTAGATTTTGGCAAGTTTTGACGCATATGTTTATGCATGCCAATTTTTCTCATATCCTTTTCAATATGTTTGGTTTGTGGATGTTTGGCTCGGTGGTAGAACAAACAATCGGTGCAAAAAAATATTTAACCATGTATTTATTGGCCGGTTTTTGTGGTTTTATTTTGTTTAATTTATCGACTTATTTCCAGATGATCGAAGTGAAAGATTCGTTATCGTCCCTCGATTTGGATCTTGTCAAACGTTATGCTTACGAGGCTGGTCAAGGAATCTTGCATAGTGGCGGGACAAGCGAAGAAATTTTGCACATCAAAAACCAAGAGCTACAAAATATAGAGACTAAAATAACCGCTTCTAATGTTCAACTTACGCAATCCATAGCTCAAAATATTGTGCATTTATTTAGCGTTTATACCACGGCAATGGTAGGAGCTTCGGGTGCAATTTATGGCTTGTTGGTTGCTTTTGCAGTCTTGTATCCAGAAGCTAAATTGATGATGATATTTTTACCAATTCCGATCAAAGCAAAGTATTTTATTCCAATCCTTATCGCTTTAGAATTCTATATGGGAATTGCAAATTATAGTTGGAATCCTATCGCACATTTTGCTCATTTAGGGGGTGCGTTGGTAGGTTATTTGTACATTAGAAATTGGAAGAAAAATCAATTTAGAAAATGGTAAACGGAATTTTAGATGAGCTGAAACTGAAATACAAATCTGGCAATATCGCAACGAAACTGATTTATATTAACATCATCTGTTTCTTTACGTTATTGATTGTTGGGTTTGTCCTCAAAAAAACTTTTCCATCTTTTCAGATCGATAGTGTTTTAGGACTTTCGTATCAACTCGATGTTTTATTAACGCATCCTTGGAGTGTTTTTACTTATGCATTTTTGCACGGCGATTTGTGGCATTTGTTCCTCAATATGTTGCTGTTATATTATATCGGTAGTATGTTTTTGCGTTATTTTCGCGATCAAGATTTTCTTACTTTTTATGTATTAGGAATCTTAGGCGGCGCTTTGTTCTACTGTTTGTTTGCCGGTTCTTTTTCTTCCGGATCAAGTTATTTGGTAGGATCATCAGCAGCGATTTATGCTACCTTTTTCGGATTGGTTTCGTATAATCCAAAAATACCGGTTCGGTTATTGTTTTTCCCGAAAAGCTTCCCATTACTCTATATTGCTTTCTTTTTGTTAGGGTTGGATGTGTATCAAATTATAGCAGGAAACAATTCTGGCGGAAGTTTATCTCATTTCGGAGGAGCTGCTGTTGGGTATCTGTATATGAAACAATTCGAAAAAGGAAATGATTTTATCGGTCGGACAATTCGACAAGTACAAAATTTCTTCAATCGCAAGAAAAAGACTACCTTTAAAACCTATAGCAATCAAACCAAAAAGAATCCATACGAGCAGAAAGTACCTCGAGATGACTATGAGTTTAATTCGCAAAAAGTTGCAAAACAACAAAAAATAGATGCTATTCTCGATAAAATTTCTCGTTCGGGTTATGAAAGTTTGACCAAAGAAGAGAAAGATTTTTTATTTAGAGAAGGACGATGAAACAAGGAAAAGGCTTTCAGTTAAATTTTTTCAATAAACTCCTATTGTTTTTCAATGGGATATTTTTGTTAATCGCTTATTCAGTTTATCTGAATCATTTTTTTGCTCCATCAGAAATCCCATACTTCAACTTCATTTCTATTGGTTATCCTTTTGTGTTTTTGGGCGCTTGTTTTTTTGTTGTGTATTGGCTTTTTGTAAGTTGGCGATATGCACTTATCGTGTTGGTGGCTTCGTTGGGTGTGCTCAATATTTTTACTTATTCGTATCCGACAGGTTTATTCCAAAAGAAATCTACCGAAGAACCGAATCTTAGCGTGATGTCTTTCAATGCACATTTCATTCGAGACGATGGAACCGATCAGTTTATTGCCGAAAATTTGGCTGATATAATGATGTTTCAAGAAGCGTACGAAAAGAATTTTAAAACGATCAATAAAGAATTGAAGCCTTATTACAGCGAACATTATGGGCTGATTGCATTTTTTAGTAAATATCCGATCATCGAAACAAAACAGATTAATTTTCCTACCGAAAAAAACAAAGGAACCGCTGCCTATGCGGATATCGACACCGGAAAGGATACTATTCGTTTGGTAAATATTTATATGGAATCGATGGGAATTGATAAAGATTTGGTGAAATCGACCATCGAAGCAGAAAACTCTGCACAAGTAGAAGAAAAAACAAAAAAAATAGAAAATAAGTTGATTGCCGGAATGCTGAAGCATGAAAAACAACTCAAAGAAATCATGCCCTATATCACCAAAAGTCCGTATCCTGTTTTGGTCGGATGTGATCTAAACGCCACACCAGCATCTTACGAATATCAACAATTAAATGCCTATTTGTATGATTCTTTCTTGCAAGTAGGAAAAGGAAATGCCACGACTTTTCATGGTTTTCGCTTTCCGATTCGGATTGATTATTTGTTCAGTTCGAAAGAATTTACTCCAATTAAAGGAAAAATTATCCGAAAAAAGTTTTCTGATCATTATCCCGTTATCGTACAATATCAATTACCTTAAATCCTAAACATGACGAACAGAGAAGCATTTATACAAGAAATACAATCGCGTTATCAGTACAAAGGCGATAAAATAATATTAGGAAAAGCCAAGCTCGATGGAGAAGTAGTTCCGGAAGCTGAAATTTCTATCGCCCTAAAAACCATGAATCGTCACGGTTTGATAGGAGGTGCAACGGGAACCGGAAAAACAAAGTCTTTGCAAATTATTGCAGAGCAATTGTCAGAAAAAGGAGTGCCTACTTTGCTCATGGATATAAAAGGAGATTTGTCGGGGATTGCCGCGAAAGGAGATGATCATAACCAAGCAATTCTACAGCGACACGAGGCATTGGGCTTGCCTTACGTAGCCAAAGCAGCCCCAAGTGAATTGCTTTCTATAAGTGATGAGCCAGGGGTGAAACTTCGTGCAACGATCGAAGAATTTGGACCTGTTTTGTTTAGTAAAATTTTAGAATTGAATGAAACGCAATCGAGTATTATTTCGATTATTTTCAAATATTGTGAAGATAAAAATTTACCGTTAATCGATTTAGAAGATATGCGTCGCGTGTTGCAATACGTAACCGATACGCCCGAAGGAAAAACGGAACTCAATTCGAATTATGGGACAATTGCGCCTGCTTCTTTAGGTGCAATTCTTAGAAAAATTGTTGGCTTAGAACAACAAGGAGCTTCGAAATTTTTTGGTGAGCCAAGTTTCGATGTGCAAGATTTATTGCGAGTAGAAAATGGACAAGGAATCGTGAATATTATTCGATTAACGGACATCCAAAATCAACCCAATTTATTTTCAACTTTCATGTTGAGTTTGTTGAATAAAATCTATTCTCAATTCCCTGAACAAGGTGATTCTGATAAACCCAAATTGGTGATTTTTATCGATGAAGCGCATCTTATTTTCAAGGAAGCTTCGAAAACATTGCTCAATCAAATTGAGACTATGGTAAAATTAATTCGTTCGAAAGGTGTGGGTTTATTTTTTGTAACGCAAGTTCCGGGCGATGTGCCAGATGGTGTACTCAGTCAGCTCGGGCTGAAGGTGCAACATGCTTTGCGTGGTTTTACAGCGAAAGATCGAAAAGAAATCCAAAAAGCCATCGAAAATTATCCTATTTCTACCTATTATAAAGCCGATGAGGTGATTACCCAATTAGGAATTGGAGAAGCGTTTGTAACGGCTTTGGACGAGAAAGGAATTCCGACTCCTTTGGCTTATACGTATATGCGTTCGCCAAATTCTCGGATGGATATTCTTACCGAAAACGAAATTAATCAATTGGTTAACAACTCGAAATTGGTGAGTAAATATCAAAATCCTATCGATCGACATAGTGCAAATGAAATGTTGAGTGAACGTTTGGCGCAAGCTAATGCAGAAAAAAATGCTCCGAAATCGAGCCCTGCAACAAGAAGAACAACAGCCCCTAAACAAACCTCATGGACCGACAGTCGAATGGCACGTGATGTAAGTAGAACAGCCACGCGGAAATTAATCGATTGGGGAATGAAGTTATTGATGGGTGCAATGAAAGGAAAAAAATAAGGTGTTTGCAATTTTAGACATAGAAGCCACAGGAGGCAAGGTAGGAGAGGAGTCGATTATCGATATTGCAATTTATCGGTACGATGGTCAGACGACGGTGGATCAGTTTATTTCATTGGTGAATCCTTTGAGAAAAATAGATCCTTTTGTACAGAAATTGACCAATATTACGGATAAAATGGTGCTAACGGCGCCGAAGTTTCACGAAATTGCCAAAAGGATTGTCGAAATTACAGACGGTTGTATTTTGGTCGGTCATAATGTGAAGTTTGATTATCGAATGCTTCGACAAGAGTTTAAAAAGTTAGGATACGATTACGAAAAAGACTGGATAGATACGTTTGAGTTTGCTCAGAAATTAATACCAAACATGGAGTCGTATTCTTTAGGAAAATTGACGACGGCTTTGGGCATTCCCATTACCGATCGGCATCGCGCTTCGGGAGATGCACGTGCAACGCTAAAACTTTTTCAGTTGTTGAGAGATAAAGACAGTGAAAAAATTATCCAAAAAAAATCGGGTTTAGGAACCGAGAAAAAAGTAAAAGAAAAATACCAAAAACTCTTAGAAAACCTTCCTACCAAAACAGGCTTATTTTATTTCTACAATCGATTAGATGAAATTATTTTTATTGGTCGAAGTAGCAATATTGCTTATCGGGTGAATCGCTATTTCTCGGCAAAGAATTTCGAGTCGAGTAAAATAAAGCGTTATACCAAATACATCACTTTCGAAGTGACTGGAAGCGAATTGTTAGCGGCAATAAAAGAAGTGCACGAAATCAATCTCAATCAGCCATTTCTCAATACCAAAATCATCAAACCCAAAACACCATACGGTTTGTATTTTATTCCTTCTAAGCGTTCTTATCATCGTTTAGAGATTGGGAAAGGCCGAAAAGCTGAACCTATTCTTACGTTTGCAAAAAAAGAAACTGCTTTAGAGTTTTTACAAAAAGTTACTTTAGAATATAATCTTTGTCCGAAAATAAATTTGCTTCAGCCTTCTTCAGCTGCTTGTTTTTCGTACGAAATGAATCAGTGCAAAGGAGCGTGTGTCAAAGAAGAAGATCCGAAAGCGTATAATGAACGGGTAGAAGCGTTGGTGAAGCGCGCAAATTATCCTACCGAAACATTTATTTTGGCAGATAAAGGTAGAAAAACAGGCGAACATGCTTTCTTTTTTATCGATCAAGGGAAGTTTGTCGGTTATGGATATTACGAGTTGCATCATCAAATCAAAAGTCGAGAAAGAATCATGAAGATTATTACGCCTTTCGAAACGAATCCTACGATAGAATTGTTGATCAAGAAATTTATTTTCCTCAATAAACAAGAAGGAATTTATCCGATTGAAGCGTAAAAAAATAGGTTAAACGATTTCCTGAAGTTGCTAAATATGCATCCCGATTTCGATTCCTTTTATTCTTCTATACAATTCGGTGGCGTAATTATCGGTCATTCCAGAAACATAATCCAAAATACCCAAAACCCGCTCATAGGGCACTTTGTCATCGTACATAAATTGTGCAGGAACCAATTTTAGGGCTTTCTTTTCGTATGATTTTCGTTCATCAACTTCTTTTAGAATTGGCGGAATAAATTGCGAAAGCAGTTCAGACATTACATTGTAACCTGCATTTTCTATTTCGACAACCGAACGATGATTGTAAATATTGGCAATCGAGAAACGTTGAATTTCGCTCAAAACTTTTTTGGTCACTTTTTCTGTTTCATTTTTGATGATATCCAACAATGCATAATCGAAATTTCCTTGTAGGATAAGTTCGATGTTGTTTTGATAAACTTCTACACATTTTTGGGTAAGAGAATTGATCGATTTTGCTCTCAAATAAGCGATTCGATCATTTTTATCACTAATATTTTTTAGGTTCGAATTTGTTTTTTCGATTTGTTCTGGATTGAGCGATGCAATCAAATTGAGGAATAAATTCTTGCATTTATCATGATCGATAATCCCTAAACGATGCGAATCTTCGACATCGATAATATTGTAACAAATATCATCCGCAGCTTCTACCAAAAACACAAAAGGATGCCGTTTGAAAATCAAAGGCTGATTGCTTTCTTGCACCATATTTGTGGTTTCTGCAATGTGACGAAAGGTTTCTTTCTCGGACTGAAAAAATCCAAATTTCTTTCTGTGTAAGATAGATTTGTTGCGCGCGATGGACTCGCAAGGATATTTTGCAATCGAAGCAATCGTAGAATAGGTGAGGCGTAATCCACCTTCTGATTTTCCGTTTTGTTGTTGTGTTAAGATACGGATTGCATTCGCATTACCTTCGAAAAAGATAAGATCAGTCCATTGTTCTTCAGAAAAATACGATTGTAGGTCTGTTGCGTGGCGATCGAAATAAGAAGCTATTGCATCTTCGCCCGAATGACCGAAAGCTGGATTTCCGATGTCGTGGCACAAAGCAGCCGAAGAAAGAACATCGGCCAAACTGTGCGAATAGAAATCGTACGCGGTATCATCCAAATCATAATTTTTCACAATAAACTGTCCGACTAAATTCCCCATCGATCGGGCAACAGACGAAACTTCTAACGAATGCGTGAGTCGATTGTGAACAAATACACTTCCGGGTAAGGGAAAAACTTGGGTTTTATTTTGTAATCGACGGAAAGCAGACGAAAAAATTATTCGGTCATAATCTCGTTGATACGCCGAGCGTTGATCAGATGATTCGTTTGGACTTTTGGTTCGTTGATAAGAAAATAAATGATTGAATGCAGACATGCTTTGGATTATTGGTCAAAATTACAATAGTTGACTTGAATATAAAAATAGTAAAAAAATCAACCTTACTTTATGAGCTAAAATAAGGTTGATAAAATGTTATGATATGATTGTTTTTACCAGCTTCCGCTTGCTCCGCCACCTCCGAAGCTTCCGCCTCCAAAGCCTCCGAAGCCTCCTCCGCCACCGCTACCAAAACCTCCTCCGCCACCACTACCAAAACCTCCTCCGCCACCACGAAATATGGTGCTTCCGGTATTCATTAGGATAACATCGTCGAGTAAACTTCTTCTTCTACGAGTACCATTCCCACCTGAATTATTACCGCGTGAAAAAATGGACAATACAATGATAACAACAAGAAAAATGAAGAAAATTTCCCAGAATCCGAGTTGATCATTTTCGGGAGTTTTATCGTTTTTATATTTCCCTTTCAAGGCGCTTTCCATTGAATCTATCGCTTTATCAACACCTTGATAATAGTCGCCATTTCTGAAATAGGGCAACATATCTTTTTGGATAATGTTGTTTGCGATGGTCGGCGGGATATGAATTTGCGCTCCATAACCGGTCCGTATGGTAACCTTCCTATCGAGATCACTTATCAGCACTACAATTCCATTGTCTTTATCTTTTTGCCCGACTCCCCATTTATCGCCAATTTCACTTGCCAAAAGCTCTAGCGGATATCCTTTTAGTTCTCGAAAAGTAACAATGGTAATTTGGGTAGAAGTAGAATCGTCGAAATGAACCAATTTATTTTCTAAGGCTTGCAATTGGATCGGATCGAAAAGTCGTCCGTAATCATTAACGATTCGTGTTGGGATTTTTTTACTGCTGATAACTTCGTCGGGCGTAATGAAGTTGTTCTGTTGCGTTTGTTGTGCAAACGTATTTTGGGTAATGAACAAGCAAAGCGCTATCCACAGAAAATTTAAAAAGTTAGTTTTGAGAAATTTCATTCGGTAATTCGTTTTCGTCATTTTCTTGATGTGGAAAATATTTTTTTAGTGCTTTTCCAGTCATCTTGATTCCTTTTATTATTCCTCGCGTAAATTTTTCTCGTCGGAAATAATGCAGAACAGTTTCATTAATTTCATCCCAAAAACCTTCGGGTGTTTTTTCATTAATTCCTTGATCACCAATAATTGTAAGGTTTTTGGCAGATGGAGAAAGATGAAATAAAACGCCGTTTCGGTCTTTGGTTTTCTCCATTTCTAATTTATTAAAAACCTCAACTGCCCGCGCAAAATGATCTTCCGATGGTTGAGATTCGATATGAACTCGAATCTCACCACTGGTTTTTTTCTCAGCTTTTACGATTGCTTTGATGATTTTTTTTTCTTCTTTTTTGCTGAAGAAACGTTTATCTTTTTTTGTCATTTTATTTTTCAGAGAAGTCAACTGTCGGTGCTTTTTCGGCTCCTGCATCTGCTTCGAAATAGCCTTTTTCTTTAAAGTTTCCGATGCCTGCTATAATGTTATTCGGTACTTTGTTGATAACCGAATTGAAACTTTTGGCAGCTTCATTGTATTTTCTTCTTTCGTAATTAATTTCAGTTTCTATGCTCGATAATTCCGCTTGAAAACTTTGGAAATTTTCTGTTGCACGCAAGGTTGGATATTGTTCTACCGAAACCAATAATCTACTCAAAGCACCTGATAATTCGTTTTGTGCTGATTGAAACTTAGCAATGTTTTCCGGGGTTAAATCGTCCACATCATCAATATTAATTTGGTTCGACGTTGCTTTTGCTCGCGCATTGATTACATCGGTTAGTGTAGATTTCTCGAAATTGGCAGCCCCTTGAACTGTTCTCATCAAGTTCGGGATGAGATCTGCACGTTTTTGATAAGTGTTTTCTACATTCGACCATTGTGCTTTTACATTTTCTTGCATTGGCACAAAACTATTGTATTTACTTATCCCCCAAACTACAATTGCAGCGATAACTGCTAAAAATATTCCGCCTACTAGACAGCCTTTTCCTTTCATATGATTTTATTTTGATTGATTAAAGTTACTCTTTTTTCTAATACGTTATTTTATTTTTTTAGGGAAGCAAATTTTTTGCCCAACTTTCGGTTAAAGGTAATTTCCATTGAGAACGAAAATCGGCCAAGTTCGTAACACCATTATTGTACACGATGGTGTCTTTGGGTAATTCACCGTTTTTTACTGCTTTTTTGAATTCGGGAAGTTTCGCAATTTCAATTTTTTGGTTTTGTTCGTACGCAACATTCATACGATCAAGAAAACCGAACTGATATTTATCTTCTAAACCTTTGATAATTTTAGTGAGTTTATCGATCGAGCAACCACTTGCCGCAGCTTGATTTTCGTCGACAGCGACAACGATAAATTGATTGTTGATGATTTCATACTCCGCCAAAAGAGCTGCACCATGTGCATTCCAATCCAATAAAAAATGATCGAATTGAGTTTTAATATCTTGAGTTTCTTGTTCTGTAAAGGCACGCGAAGATTGGAAAATCCAAATTCGGGCATGGTCTGCTATTGTCATTTTATTTATTTTATTATGATGAGTAACAAAGTTACTTAAAGTTTTGTTTAGTTAGGATATAAAAAAAATCGGACCAAAGTCCGATTTTTCAATTCTTATTTTTAGATGATTTTTTGATTTATAAATCGTTGGCTTCCATCACCAATTCTGCTAAATCTTTCACCAAAACTGTTTTTTCTTTTTCGAAATATTTCACACCATCTGTCATCATGGTATTACAGAAAGGACATCCGGTAGCGATAACATCGGGTGATTCTTGCAAGGCTTCTTCTGTTCGCTCGATATTGATATCTACATTTCCTTTTTCGGGCTCTTTGAACATTTGTGCGCCACCAGCACCACAACATAATCCACGAGTTTTGCATCGTTTCATTTCGACCAATTCGGCATCCAATTTTTCAATCAATGAGCGAGGAGCTTCATAGACATTGTTTCCTCGACCTAGATAACATGGATCGTGGAAAGTGATTCGACGACCTTTGAATTTTTCTCCACCTTGGATTTTTAAGCGACCTTCATCAATTAATTGTTGTAGGAATTGTGAGTGGTGTAGCACCTCGTATTCTCCTCCCAAAGAAGGATATTCGTTTTTGAGGGTATTGAAACAATGTGGACAAGTAGTGACGATTTTTTTTACTTCGTAGGCATTGAGCACTTCGATGTTCATCATGGCTTGCATCTGAAAAGCAAATTCGTTTCCGGCGCGTTTTGCAGGATCTCCGGTACAACTTTCTTCGGTTCCTAGAACGGCGAATTCAACGCCAATATGGTTGAGTATTTTTACAAATGCACGAGTGATTTTTTTTGCTCTATCGTCAAAGCTTCCGGCACATCCTACCCAAAATAAAACTTCGGGCTGTTTGCCTTCGGCCATGTATTGTGCCATTGTTTTTACGGTTATTGTTGACATGTGATGTATCGTTTGTTAGTGTATTAAAATAATAATTTATATTGGATTTAATCGTTGGTCCAATTTAATCGATCGGCTGTGTTAAACTGCCATGGAGCGCCGTTGTTTTCAATGTTGGTCATCATCAAATTCAACTCTTGAGGAGCTGCAGATTCTTCCATCACCAAATAGCGACGTAAATCGATAATAATCGATAATGGGTCGATGTTCACTGGACAGGCTTGCGTACAAGCGTTACAAGAAGTACAAGCCCATAGTTCTTCGGTGCTGATATAATCATTGAGAAGCGTTTTCCCATCATCTACCCATTGTCCGTTATTGTTGTCTAAAACTTTAGAAACATCTTCTAATCGGTCGCGGGTATCCATCATGATCTTACGAGGAGATAATTTTTTCCCAGTAATATTAGCCGGACATTCTGAGGTACATCGACCACATTCTGTACACGTATAAGCATTGAGAAGTTGAACTTGATTGAGGTCGAAAATATCTTTGGCGCCGAAAGTGCTTGGTTCTTCAACTTCGCCTTCTGCTGGTGCAGCGAACGGATCGGCATTGGGATCCATCATCATTTTTACTTCTTTGGTTACCGAGGCTAAATTATTGAATTCTCCTTTTGGTTCGAGTTTCGAAAACCATGTATTCGGGAATGCCAAGATAATATGCAAGTGTTTAGAATAGTAAAGATAATTAGCAAAGAAGAAAATTCCTAGAATATGGAACCACCACATAATGCGTTCTAAAATAATCAACGTATCGGTATTGAAACCTGTTAAGAACGGTTGGATTAACCAACTAGAAATAGGGAAACCTCCTGCTTGTAAATAGTGCGGTACGTTACGCGCTTGTAGCGTTGCATCGGTTGCATTCATGGTTAAAAGAGCAAGCATAAAAGCCATCTCTAAAATCAAAATTAGATTAGCATCTGTTTTTGGCCATCCGTTTAATTCTCCCATTACCAGTCGTTTTACATGAACGACATTTCTACGCAAGAAGAAAATGAAACAAGATGTTAATACCAAGAAAGCTAACACCTCGAAAAAGCCAATAAGAAAGGTATAGAATCCTCCCATGAAACTAAGAACACGATGCGTCCCGAAAAGACCATCGATTAGGATTTCTACAACTTCTATATTGATCAAAAGGAAACCAACATAGACCAAGATATGTAGGAATCCAGCTACCGGACGAACGGTCATTTTTCCTTGTCCAAGCGCAACGCGTGTCATGATTGCCCATCTTTCTTTGGGTCTGTCCCAACGCGTAATTGGTTGTCCTAAACGAATGTTGCGAATAAGTTTTTTGGCATTAATGGTAAAGATTGTGGCAGCGACAATCAAACAGATTGCAAAAATAATGTTTGGTAAATACTGAGCCATATTGATTAGTTTACTTAGTGTCTATTTTTTTATTTATTTTTTTTGCCGAATACCGAAATGTTCACATATCGATTCGGGTTTTGTTTCAGGTCAATCATTAAATCGTTGAGGTTTTTGGTTGCCTCATTCAGATTATTATACATGGTTTTATCGTTAACTAAACTTCCTAAAGTTCCATCTCCGCGCTCGATGCGATTAAGCAATTCTTTTAGGTTTTCAGAAGCAGTCTCGAAATTGGTCAAAGTTTTTTCTAATTGCAGATTGTTTAATTTATCAGCAGTTTGTCCAAATTTTTCAGCAGATGTTTTTGCAGAAGCCAACATTGCGTTAGCATTGTTTAGGGTAGAATTAACCACTTTCTGATTGTCCTTGATCAATTCATTTGCGCTTGTCGAAGTGCTAGAAAATGAACGAGCCGTTTCGTTGAATGAGCCAACGGTACGGTTTAAGTTTTCTATCAAAACTTTTATATTGTTCTGATTGTCGTTATCTAATAAACGTTCTACGGCCGACAGCGTTCTATTCATCGTTACCAAAACAGTATCTAGTTTCTGTTGTGTTGGTTCTATTTGTCCTCCAATATCACCCAATAAACCTCCGCTTATTCCACTTTTCAAGAAGTCGCCATCTTGAGCAATTTCTCCATCATAATCCAAAATCAATTGCATTTCCGAGCTTTGCATCAAGCCAGGAGAATAGATTTGAGCAATGGTATTTTTAGAGAATTTGATGTCTTTATTAATGGTAAACTCTACGATAAAAGTTAACGGTTTTCCATCAACAATTTCTATTTTATCAACTTTACCAACCGTTAAACCATTTATAGAAACGGGTTTTGTTACTTGTAATCCACTTACATTTTCATATTTAGCGTAGAAGGTCCTGCCGGTAGAAAAAACTTTTGTTCCTCTTAGAAAGTTATACAAAAAGAAAAATCCAATGACAGTGGCCAGTGAAACGATACCTATTTTTATCTCGTTAGAAATTTTCACTTATTTTATTTTTTACAAAATTAAACGAATATTGTTTAGAAACAGTCAATATTACATGGGTTTATCACCCTCGAATGTTACAATGAAAGCATTTCGGAAACCTTTTGCTTGTACGACAGCTAATATTTTCTGAGCGTCTTCCATGGTTTTTGCTTGTCCGAAATAGTATTTGAATAAAGATCTTTCTTTCACACGATCTACATCTTGTAAACCGTTGAATTTTCCATCTTTGTCGCGGTATTTTTTGTTCGATGTCATGAACTGAACGCGGTAAGTTTTGTTACCATCTAATTTTTGATTATCCATAAATTCTACCCAAAAAGCATCAGGGAATCCTTTTCTTTTGACAAAAGTTAGAAGCTCATCTCGTTCAGAAATTAAATTGGTATTCCCGTAATAGTATGCGAAATTATCGCCTTTTTGTACAATTTCAACATCGGTAAGTCCTTTTAGCATAGGAGAGGAAGGAGAGAATTTTGATTTGCTTACCAAGAATTGGATTTTGAAGTTTTTGCCAGGAATTGGTTTTTCTACTTCTTTTGGTTTTTCGACAACCGGTTCTTTGCTCGCCACGCGGCCCATTTTACGATCGAATTCTTCTTTGAAGGTTTTGAAAGCTCTGTAAATTGCTTCGGTTTGTTCTTGTTTTCCTCGGTCAGATGCCAAGTAATATCCTTCATCATAATTAGAAATAAATCCTAACTCAATCAAGACAGAAGGTGAAGCGTTCCCCCGCAATACGTGAAAGTTATTTTGTTTTACGCCTCGACTATGACGGTTGTTTTGCACAAAGTTTTTTTCTACCAAATCGGCAAAACGGATACTTTGATCTTTATAAGCCGCATTTTGGATTTCGAAAGCAATTACCGCTTCCGGATCAGTTGGGTCAAAACGTGTATATTTTTCTTGATTGTCTTCTAAGAAAATCACCGAGTTTTCTCGTTTAGAAACTTCATCGGTTTCGTTCATTCTCTTTAGTCCCATCACAAAGGTTTCGGTTCCGTATGCCGAAGTATTACTTGCCGAATTGCAGTGAATCGAAATGAAAAGATTTGCATGGTTTTTATTAGAAATGGCGGTTCTTTCGTATAATTCTAAAAAAACATCCGACGTGCGGGTGTAGATAACCGTTACATCTTTTAGTTCTTTCTCAATCATTTTACCCAATCGCATGGTAACATCTAAGGTAATGTTTTTTTCTAAATCGGCTACGCCTCGTGCACCTGCATCATGCCCGCCGTGGCCAGCATCAAGGACAACTACAAAATTATTTTTGGATTTTTTTTGACCAAAAACAACCATTGCAAAGCCAAATAGTAGTAAAAATAAATACTTTTGTATGTTAATCATTCTATAACGCATATTGTAAGATGGTTTTTTTAGTTAATTTTGACGCAATTTAAAACAAAAATTACTTTTTAACTTGTTTAGCTACGCTTTTAAACATATTATATTTTGTTCGCCCTTCCTTGTTTGTGCTATTTCGTACGGACAAATACAAGAAAAGGACACGCAAAAATCGACCCAAGATTCTATCAAACTGGATACCATAATACCGGTGAAGAAATCGAAATTAGAGCATACGGTAGCACGATCGTCTGATGATGAAGTGCATGATCGTAAGAAAAACATTACCTATTTGTTGCGCGAGGCAAAAGTAGATTATGAAGATATGAAGATCGAAGCCGATTATATCGAAATCGATTGGAATACTGGTGATGTGTACGCGGAAGGGAAAAGAGATTCGATCGGGAATGTGATCGAACGAACAAAATTTAAGCAAGGTGCTAACGAGTTCGAACAAGAAGCCTTCAAAGTCAATTTCAAAACTAAAATGGGAATTGCTTATAATATTCGGCTCAATGAAGATGAAGGGGTAATTGTGGCCGATCGTGTAAAAAGAATCAACGATTCGGTGATGTATCTTTCTCGAGCCGATTATACGACCGATACTTTTTTCAAAGACGGAAAAACCAATGAACCCGATTATGTTTTGCGAACGACAAGAGGAAAGCTGATCGATAAAAAAGAAGAAGGAGAAAAACTCTTAATTGCCGGACCAACAAATATGCGTATCTACGATATCCCGACACCTTTGGCGTTGCCTTTTGCCTATATCCCGATGGGAAGTAAAAGAGCCGCTGGGATTTTGTTGCCCTCTTTCGGGGAGCGTGCAGACGTTGGTTTTTATTTGGATGGATTAGGCTATTATATGCCAATCGGCGAATATCTTGATCTCGAACTCCAAACGCGATTCTATACCAAAGGAAGTTGGGGAGTGAATTTGATGAGCCGATACAAAGTTAATTATCGGTATAATGGTAGTTTCGCCGGAAGTTACGAAAATCGAATCACAGGAATCAAAGGTTTGAATGCCGATACTCCGGGCGGAATTAGAGATCCGAGAAATATTTTCACACAATCGAAATTGTACAATGTTCGTTGGCAACATTCGCAAGATCAGAAATCGAATCCATATTTCAATTTCAATGCAAGTGTTAACTTTTCGAGTAGTCAATATTATCAACAATCCATTCGAAACTCCAATTATCTGAGTGGAGATGTCTATAACAATACCGCAAACTCGAATATTAGTTTGCGTAAATCATTCGAAAATTTACCAATCACCATGACTTTGGATGCTTCGCATTCACAGAATTATCAAACTGGCCGAATCGATTTGACGCTTCCTCGTTTCACGATGAATATGAGTCGTCAGTTTCCTTTCGCACCAAAAACAGGCCCCAAAAAAGGCTTGCTACATAATCTTGCCGTTACTTATGGTCTAAGTGCTGCCAACCAAATTGGGACGACCGATGATACGTTTTTTACCGATGTGATGTGGAAAGAACAAATGAGAACAGGTATGCAACACAAGGTAGATTTATCGACCAATGTTACGTTAGCTAATTATTTTCCGTTGACGCTTTCGGCGAATTATAACGAAGTTTGGGCGTTGAATAACACCAGAAAATATTGGGACGAAAATTCGGAAACGGTGATTGCAGAACGATTGAATGGTTTTTATCGATATGGGAATATCAACACTTCGGCGAGCATCAGCACAAGTTTGTATGGGACGTGGTTAGCAAAAGATAAACAAGCCAAAATACAAGGGATTCGCCATGTGCTTACACCTTCGATTGGTTACAGTTTCAGCCCTAATACAGGAGCGAAATATATAGGGGTTTATGGGCAACCGGATAGTAATTCTGCCAACTCAGCTCTGCAATATCATAACTATAATTTTTTCGAGAATACTTTATATGGACAACCAAATACGCAAGTGACAAATGCTTTGAATTTTTCGTTGTCGAATAATTTAGAACTGAAAGTTCGCGATGAAAAAGAAAAATCGGGTTACCGAAAAATCAAGATTTTCGATTATCTGAATTTGAGTACTTCGTATAATTTTGCGGCTGATGAATTCAAGTTGAGTCCGATCGCGATGTCAGGTTCGACGAGTCTTTTGGGTCGAAATATGAAATTGAATTTCAGTGCCACTTTTGATCCTTATAAAATTCAATTCGAAGAAGGAAGTCGCTACGGAACTCGAATCGATGAGTTGGGTGCTTTTAGAGTTTCGGCTTTCAATATCAATACAGGTTATACATTTGATAATAATACGTTTGGTGGGAAGAAATTCGATGCGAAAAATTATAAAAAACAAGGAACCGTCTTAGATGAGGTTTTCTATTTCGATGAAGAAGATTACGCGCAGTTTGCTATTCCATGGAGTTTTGGGGTAAATCTGGGCTATACGTACGCCAAAGGCTTATCGCGCGAAGCAAGTCAGAACGCATCGATGGCCATGACGGCTTCGGTTTCACCTTCACCCTATTGGCAGATTTCTGCGAACGGAACCTATGATTTGGTGAACAAAGAATTGGTAGGGACAAGGATAAGTTTGGCGCGTGATTTACGTAGTTTTAATTTTACCTTTAGTTGGATTCCGGTCGGCGTGTACAAAACTTGGGATTTCTTTATTGGGATAAAAGCTTCTATCTTGAGCGATGCCGTGAAATACGAACAACAATCGTCTAATCAATTATTCAACACGGTAGGATTCTAATCAAGACGATAAATTAATTTAATAAATATACTAATCATAACATGGAGGATTTTATCCTACCAAAAAAAAAGATAACATGAGAAAAGTAATTCATACAGAAAATGCACCCAAAGCCATTGGGCCTTATTCGCAAGCGATAGCCTGCAACGGATTGGTTTTTGTGTCGGGACAAGTTCCGGTAAATCCAGAAACGGGCGAAGTAGTCACTTCTTCTTTTGCCGATGAGGTACATCAGGTGATGAAAAATGTGAATGCAATCTTGGCCGAGGCTGGGACTTCTATAAATAATGCAGTAAAAGTTACCATTTTCTTGAGCGATATGAATAACTTTGCAGAGTTGAACGAATTGTACGCCGGTTATTTATCGAGCGATCAATATCCTGCGCGCGAATGTGTACAAGTAGCACGTTTGCCACGCGATGTTAACGTAGAAATATCGGTGATAGCACAATGTGTAAACTAAATCATGATTAAAGATCGAACTGTCCTACGAAATACCATAGCCGTTCTTATTGGCTTGGTCGTTGCCCTAGTTTTTATGACCACCGCGATAACCTTTGTTGCTACCTTTTATGGGTGGGAAGTGGATGGTCTTATTTTTGATGAATGGCGACATGTAGTGAAAAATTTTGCACGACTATCAGAAGCTAATCAAGAAAGAGGTTTCTTTTGGTCTTTGTTAATCTCTGCCGGAATCGGCTCGATGATCGGAGGAACAATAACCGCTATTTTGGTAAAAAGAGCCAAGTTAGCTTACGCAATGCTGATTGGTTTCATTTTGTTACTGATTGGCTTGCTGGATATTATTTTTACTCCGTATCATCCGTTTTGGTACGAAATTACCCTTTTACCTGTTCTCTTTTTCTTCTCATGGTTAGGAGGAAAAGTAGTGGTGGTAATCTATAAAAAATTCTTTCGTCATCAGAAAGTACAATAATTATGAGTGAACATCATACAAAAATAAAAATAGCCATCTCGATAGGAGATTATAATGGGATAGGACCCGAAGTAATTTTGAAGAGTTTGGCCGAAAAAGAAATGACCGATTTCTTTACACCTATCATCTTTGCATCGACCAAGTTGCTCAATTATCATAAAGATAAGTTGAAATTGGATCGAATTTATTTGCAAGGAATTCCCCATGCAAGCAAAGCGGTAGAAGGAAAAATTAACGTTGTTAATCTTTGGAAAGATCCGATTGATACCCATTTCGGACAATCGACCAAAGAAACGGGTGAACACGCTTATCAGTCGTTGAAAGCTGCTGCAGAGGCAGTTTCAGAAGGTCATGCAGACGTGTTGGTAACAGCGCCCATCAACAAAGATAATATTCAGTCAGAAGCATTTAAGTTTCCGGGACATACCGAATATTTAGGAGAAGTTTGGGGCGGAAATCCATTGATGTTTATGGTGTCTGATGAAATTAAAGTGGGCTTGGTAACTCAACATATTCCTTTACAAGAAGTAGCGCAAAACATCACACCGAAAAATGTGGAAGTGAAAATTGGACAAATCGCTAAATCATTGATTCGCGATTACGGAATAGAAAAACCAAAAATTGCAGTTTTAGGACTCAATCCGCACGCCGGAGATAACGGTTTGTTGGGCAAAGAAGAACAAGAAATTTTGATGCCTGTTATTGATAAACAAAGAGAACGAGGACATATTGTTTTTGGACCCTATCCTGCAGATAGTTTTTTTACGCCTCACAATTTGCATGCATTTGACGCAGTTTTGGCAATGTACCATGACCAAGGATTGATTCCTTTCAAAACTATCGCTTTCGAAGAAGGTGTAAATTTCACGGCTGGATTGTCGCACGTTCGTACCTCGCCAGATCACGGAGTGGCGTATGATATCGCTGGCAAAGGAATCGCCGATCCTACTTCTTTTAGAGAAGCAATGTATACCGCGGTAGAGATTTATCGTAATCGTAGCGAATACAAAGAGTTAACAAAAAACGTCCTCAGGCCGATGAAAATGATGGTGGAGAAGGGCGATCAGAATGAATAAGGAAAAAACTTCGAAAATTTTATCGAATTTTATCCCAATAGATTAAAATAAATATTATCTTTGCAGACCTTTTGTGTGATGGATAAGTTAAGAAATTACAATATTATCTTTTCAGGATTACCTTTGGGTAAGTCCGATTTTGAGTTTGATATTACACAAACGTTCTTTGATTTGTTTCAGTTCGAACAAGAGTTTACTGAACCTAAAGTAACCGTGAAAGTTACGCTGGACAAGCAATCGAGCATGTTAGAATTGCATTTCGATTTGCAAGGAACAGTTGTTGTAGATTGCGATTTGACGAATGAGCCTTATCCGCAAGAAATAAAAAACACGGCACTTTTGGTAGTGAAGTTCGGGGAAGAATGGGACGATTCGGATGATGAAATTTGGGTGATCCCAAGAGAAGAATATCAACTAAATATTGCACAAATCGTGTACGAATTGATTCTGCTTTCGGTTCCGACCAAACATATTCATCCCGATGTACTAAAAGGAGATAGCCACTCGGAATTGTTGGCCATTCTCGATCAGTATATCATAGAAGAAGTTGAAACAGAACAAGACGATCCAAGTGAAGATGATGATGATGATGATGATGATGATGATGATGATGAAATCGATCCTCGCTGGGCAAAATTAAAAGATTTAAAACCTTGATAAAAGGGAAATAAAAATAATAAACAACGTATTAACGAAATTAAAGTAGATAGATATGGCACATCCTAAGAGACGTCAGTCAAGCACAAGAAGAGATAAAAGAAGAACACATTACAAAATCGAAGCGCCACAATTAGCAATCGATAAAACAACAGGTGAAGCTCACTTATATCACAGAGCTCACTGGTCTGATGGAAAATTATATTACAAAGGAAAAGTAGTATTAGAAAAAGAAACAGAAGTTTCTGAATAATCCTTTGATAAAGAAAAAAAAAGCTGTTTCTTGCAAAAAGAGGCAGCTTTTTATTTTTATTATTAATAAATTTGAATCCTTTATTAAAAGGAAAAGTAACGTTAGGCTAAAAAAATCACAAGTATGGATATTAAAGACATTCAAAATTTAATCAAATTTGTTTCTAAAGCAGAAGTTGCAGAAGTAAGCATTAAGCAAGAAGATATCGAAATCAAAATCAAAACCTTGCATAGTGTGCCTGCACAAACAGGTGTGCAACAAGTATATATGCCACAAATGCCAGCTGCACAAGCGCCAGCAATTTCGGCTGCACCTGCAGAAGCAGCAGCAACTCCCGCTGCAGCAGACGAAGATGCAAATTTAGTGACTGTAAAATCTCCAATGATTGGTACTTTCTATCGCTCAGCAGGGCCAGGAAAAGAACCATTTGTACAAGTAGGAGATTCAATTGCACCAGGAAAAGTATTGTGTATCGTAGAAGCGATGAAACTTTTCAACGAAATCGAATCAGAAGTTTCTGGTAAAATCGTGAAAATCTTAGTAGACGACGCTACACCAGTAGAATATGATCAACCATTGTTCTTGGTAGATCCATCATAATTTAGTTAGCAAGCAATATTGTTTCGGTAGGATAGAATCTGTCCTAAAAAAATAATATTGAATCGAATTACTAATTTCATCAAACCATTAATTCACTAATTAAAATTATGTTCAAAAAAATATTAATTGCCAACCGAGGAGAGATTGCTATGCGCGTTATTCGTACAGCAAAAGAAATGGGAATACAAACCGTAGCGGTGTATTCTAAAGCAGATGAAACCTCTTTGCATGTTCGCTTTGCAGACGAAGCAGTATGTATCGGTCCTGCACCAAGTAAAGATTCTTACCTGAAAATGACCAACATTATTGCAGCGGCAGAAATTACCGATGCAGATGCTATTCATCCTGGGTACGGATTTTTATCAGAAAATTCTACTTTCTCTAAAATTTGTGCTTCTAATAATATAAAATTTATCGGAGCAACACCAGAACAAATCGATCGCATGGGTGATAAAGCCAATGCAAAAGCAACCATGAAAGAAGCAGGAGTTCCTGTGGTTCCAGGGTCGGACGGTTTGTTAGAAAGTTATGAGCAAGCGTTAGAAATTGCTCGTGAAATCAAATACCCTGTCATGCTAAAAGCAACTGCCGGTGGTGGTGGAAAAGGAATGCGTGCCATCTGGAAAGAAGAAGATTTACTCCATGCTTGGGAATCTGCTCGTACAGAAGCCGCAGCTGCTTTCGGGAACGATGGAATGTACATGGAAAAGTTAATCGAAGAGCCTCGTCATATCGAAATTCAGATAGCGGGAGATCAGTTCGGGAAAGCTTGTCATTTATCAGAACGAGATTGTTCTATCCAACGTCGTAACCAAAAATTAGTAGAAGAAACTCCATCACCAATCATGACCGATGAATTGCGCGAGCGCATGGGAGAAGCGGCAGTTAGAGCTGCTGAATATATTGGTTATGAAGGAGTTGGTACGATAGAATTCTTAGTGGATAAACATGGAGATTTCTATTTTATGGAGATGAATACACGTATCCAAGTAGAACATCCGATTACCGAACAAGTAACAGGTTTTGATTTGGTTCGTGAACAAATTTTGTTAGCAGCCGGACAACCGATTTCGGGTAAAAATTATTATCCTACCATGCATTCAATCGAATGTAGAATCAATGCAGAAGATCCGTATAACGATTTCCGTCCTTCCCCGGGGAAAATAACTTCAATCAATATTCCTGGAGGAAACGGAGTGCGTGTAGATACGCATGTGTACGCCGGTTATACCATTCCGCCAAACTACGACTCGATGATTGCGAAGTTGATCACAACGGCAATGACAAGAGAAGAAGCGATTCAGAAAATGAAACGTGCCTTAGAAGAATTTTACATCGAAGGAATCAAAACGACTGTTCCGTTTCACTTGCAATTGATGGACAATCCAGATTTTATTGCGGGGAATTATACTACAAAATTCATGGAAGATTTCGTTCTCGATCCGTCGTATGCTGATTACGAAGGTTAGAATAAAAGAATAATCTTATCGAAAATAGAAAAGCTCAGACAGAAAGTTTGAGCTTTTTTTGTTTTTAAGAAATTAGGATTTAATAATTTGTATAAAAAATTGTACATTTGCAACCCAAATTCAAACGATGAATATTACTAAAAATACAACAGGAAATTTATCAGCTGTGATTAGTGTAGCAATTGATAAAGCAGATTACCAAGAAAAAGTAGATGATGTACTAAAGCAGTACAAAAAAACCGCTAACATCAAAGGGTTTAGAAAAGGACAAGTTCCAATGAGTTTTGTGAAAAAACAATACGAAAAACCAGTAATTTTTGATGTGGTAAACGAATTGTTACAAAAAGAATTGAACAATTATATCAACGAAGAAAAAATTTCTATCCTTGGAAATCCAATTCCTGTCGCACAAGAAAATATCGATTGGGATGCTGATCAATTAACTTTTGATTTTGAGATTGGTCTTGCTCCAGAAATCGAAGTCGATTTGAAATCTATCGAAGTTCCGGCTTATGAAATTTATGTAAGCGACGAGGAAGTTGATAAATATGTGAAAAACTTTGCACAACGTTACGGTAAAATGGAAAACGTAGATACGGTAGAAGAAAATACGGTATTAAAAGTGGAAGTGAAAGAAAAAGAGAACGAAGACGCTGTGAAAAATGCTTATATCCGTTTGGATGAAGTAAAAGATCAGAAAGTTTTTGTCGGAAAAAAAGTAAACGATACGTTTGACATCAATACCAAAGATATTTTTGAAGAAGAAGAAAACGCAGAAAATGTTTTCAACTTACCAAAAGAAGCTTTTGTTGATGGAGGTGTAGAGTTGGTTTTGACAATCAAAGAAATCAATAAAATTACCGATGCAGCAATCGACCAAGAATTGTTCGATAAAGTGTACGGAGAAGGAAGCGTTGATTCTGAAGAAGCTTTCCGTGAGAAAATCAAATCAGAATCAGAAAAAATGTACGCCAAAGAAACCGATCGTCAATTGATGAACGAAGTGGTAGAGAAACTTATCAACGACACTAAGGTAGAATTACCAGAAGAGTTCTTGACAAAATGGTTACAATTCTCGAACGAGAACATCACCTCGGAAGAGCAAGCCAAAGAAGAGTTAGAAAAAATCTCTAAAAGCTTGAAATATCAATTGATCGAAAGCCGTTTGGCAGAAGCCAAAGGAATCGAAGTTACTGCCGAAGAAGTAAAAGCAGAAGCAGAAAAAGCGATTCGCGAGCAACTTGCAATGTACGGACAAAACGCTATCCCAGAAGAAACCTTACAGTCGATCATCGGAAGCGCGTTGACCAACCAAGAAGAGTACAACCGTTTATCGTACCAAGTTTTTACTGACAAAATGTTAGCTGTTTACAAAGAAGGTGTAAAAATGTCGCCAAAGAAAGTAACCTTAGACGAATTTATTGCCATTGTAACCGAAGAAAATAAAGATTCGGAAGTAAAAGCATAATTTGGATAAGTTTTTGCTATCTTACTACACAGTAAAATTTTATAGATAAAAATGAAAAACGCTGGTAAAGAATTCAGAGATTATGCCATAAAGCACAGCGGGATTAGTAGCTTGACAATGGACAGCTATATCCAAGCCGTGACACCTTATATCATCGAAGAAAGAAAATTAAACGTTGCACAAATGGATGTTTTCTCTCGTTTGATGATGGATAGAATTATCTTTTTGGGAACTGCAATCGATGATCAGATTGCAAATATTATCCAAGCTCAGTTATTGTTCTTAGAAAGTACAGACGCAACCAAAGACATCCAAATCTATGTAAACTCACCAGGAGGTGGCGTATATGCAGGTTTAGGGATTTACGATACGATGCAGTTAGTGAAACCCGATGTTGCCACAATTTGTACGGGAATGGCGGCTTCTATGGGAGCTGTTCTATTGACTGCCGGAGCAAAAGGTAAACGTTCTGCACTGAAACACTCTCGAGTGATGATTCATCAACCTTTGGGTGGTGCACAAGGACAAGCAACCGACATGGAGATTACCTTGAAAGAAATCTTGAAACTGAAAAAAGAATTGTACGATATTATTTCTCATCATTCAGGTCAGACCTTCGAACAGATAGAAAAGGACGGAGAAAGAGACTATTGGATGACGTCGGAAGAAGCAAAAAACTACGGCATGATTGACGAAGTTTTGGCACCAAACCGAAAATAATATCTCGCTTTTTAAAGCATCATAATTAATAAAAAATCCTTCCTACTTGCAGAAGGATTTTTTTTTAAGTCGATGTTAGTTAAATACATAAAAGATAATTAACTTTGCAAGTTCAAAAAAAATAAAATCTTTTGGAAGAAAATAAATGTTCATTTTGTGGCAAAAGCAGAGAACAAGTTCAGCTTTTGGTTTCGGGAATTGATGGAAATATTTGCGAAAACTGTATCGAACAAGCCTACGGAATTGTGAAAGAAGAAGCTTCTTTTCATAAAAAACAAGGTTTGGTACAACCGCTTCAGTTGAAATCACCACGCGAAATCAAAACATTTTTAGATGAGTATGTCATCGGACAAGATCAAGCCAAAAAAATCTTGTCGGTTGCCGTTTACAATCATTACAAAAGAGTGCTCAACGAGTCGGCTGTTGGCGATGTAGAAATCGATAAGTCGAATGTGATTTTGGTAGGAGAAACCGGAAGTGGAAAAACCCTTTTGGCCAAAACCATTGCCAAATTACTCAACGTTCCTTTTGCTATTGTCGATGCTACGGTGCTTACCGAGGCAGGATATGTTGGGGAAGATGTAGAAAGTATTTTGTCTCGTCTTCTGCAAGCGGCAGATTACAATGTAGAGTTGGCCGAGAAAGGAATTGTGTTTATTGATGAGATTGATAAAATTGCACGTAAAAGTGATAATCCTTCTATCACCCGAGATGTGTCTGGGGAAGGAGTGCAACAAGCGATGCTGAAAATTTTAGAAGGGGCTGTGGTAAATGTTCCGCCAAAAGGAGGAAGAAAACATCCCGATCAGAAGTTTGTAGAAGTCAACACCAAAGATATTCTGTTTATTGCCGGAGGAGCTTTCTCGGGAATCGATCGACATATTGCCAATCGTCTGAATAAACACGTGATAGGTTTCAAGAAAGATGAAACGAAAAAAGAAACCGAACATCTTTTAGAAGAAGTCAATGCAACGGATCTGAAGAATTTTGGTATTATCCCAGAATTGATTGGTCGTTTACCGATCATTACGTTCCTCAAACCATTAGACCAAGAAGCAATGAAACGTATTTTGACCGAGCCCAAAAATGCGTTGATCAAACAATACGAAAAACTTTTTGAGTTGGACGGAAAAGAATTGGTTGTAACCGAAAATACATTAAACTATATCGTGAATCGTGCAGATGAATTAGGTTTAGGTGCGCGAGGTTTACGTTCAGTGACCGAAGAAATTTTTACAGATATTATGTATGATATCACCAATCAACCTGATAAAGTATTGATTGACATTAAATAAACAAATCAAAATTGGTAAATTAATATAAATATTATATATCTTTGCAATCGAGACAGATTTAGATCTCGTTTCGCAACTAACTAATCTACGAAATATGAAAAAGAATTTACTTAGTATTTTTGCATTATCATTATGTTTTTATGTTAACGCACAAGTAGCAACAGCCAATAATACAATTATTGGAGATGTGGGTCAAGAAAAAGGTGTTAAAGTTTCTGTACAGAAGAATACTTTAATGTATTTTGGAGATGGCCTAAAAGTTATTGGAGATGATAGTAAGGCTGTGGTCGACAATAAAGGTAATATCCACATCAATTTATCTAGTGTGAAACAAGGTGAAAATACTACTTCTTCACCGAAACAATATGCCTTCTATAACTATAATAAGAAAAATGTAGTAGACCAAAATGCTGGTCTTTCAGACTTTTCTACTGGAGCTAATTTTGTCAATAGATATGAAAGTAAAGATAGTTATGGACAACTAATGTTTACACAGAATAATATTTCTACGTCTAATTCTGATAACCCTAACGTTAACAATAATTTGATAAATGGACGTGTAACAATGGAACAACCTTTTGTTTCTCCATCAAATTTTGACTGGTTACCCATTTCTATTCCTTTTAATCAAGGATCGAAAATTAATAACGAGACATATAAAAATATCATAGTTAATAGTTTCTCTAAATATGGATTTTCAGCTTCAGACTATCTAATGTATTCCGATGCTATGGGAAATAGTAGGTATTCTTCAACTGTAATGAGATGGAATCCTAAGAAGTATTATTATGAAACTTTAAAGACTAGTGGAGGGGTAGATAATGACAATGTCTTGTCACCAACAGAAACAATTATATTAAGTTTAAGAAAAGGAAAATTAAATAATATTTTCTCTTCAAATACGAACACTAATAATAAAATTGGCTATAAAGGAAATCCTTTTTCAATGCAAGGACATTTTGTGATAGATGCTGTAGCAGAAAACTCTATTTATACAAATGTTGATACTTGGAATTCATGGTCAAAAAGAATTAATCCTGTAAACGAAAAGTATAATTCATATATTGGTGAAAGTATGACTCTTCTTGAAAATGGAGAAAGCAAAAATTATGGGAAAAATTTGATTAATTTTGGAAATCCATTTACTCATAATCTTGATTTTGCAGCTTTATTTGTAGAAATTAGTACTAATGTATTTGGTGTAAGTCAAGATTTATTAAATAAGACTATTGCTGTTCAAAAAATGGGCGATCAAGTAAAATGGTCATTTGGAGAAGGTAACTTATCACCAAAAACAACAGTGTATGCAACACCTACTTCTATACAAAATAAACAATGGGCAGGGGACAAAGAAGCTTTACTTCTTAGACCTTTCGAGGTTTTAACAATAAAATTAAATTCTGCAATTCAACAACCTAATGAATTGAAAATGAATTTTCTAGATGGACAAGGAAATTGGCAGACAGGTTATAAAACATTTAAACATTCAACTTCTGCTAATGTAACTCAAAGTCGATTAGAATCAGAAAACCAAGAAAAGGCATCAATAGATGGAAGTGGTTTTTACCAATTAGGATTGCAACTAACAGCAGATGATAATTCAGTTCAGAATCATGCGTATCTTTTAGCTATTGATCAAGATGTTACTGGTAAAAATGCTTCTTTTGAATTAGATTATGCAAGTTTTGGAACTAATTCTGGCATATGGTTATTTCAAGAAACCGAAGATGGTGAGTACGAAAGTGGTTCATATAAATTTATTAATGCATTCAATGTAAATGATTATGTAGGAAAACCATTACACGTTATGTTTTATAAAAGTCCAGAAAATCTGACTAATAATTTTACATTCAGTGTCAATTTAGCAGAACAGACAACCTTTAACGATAATTTAGATGAGTTTTCTAACGGAAATAAATTTTTCTTTGTTGATAAAAAGGAAGAGAAAGCATATGAAATAAATGGAGGGTTTAAATATTCTTTTACTGCTGAAAATTCTGAAGAAGATCGTTTTGTAATTTATTGGAATGAATTACCTGATGGAGTTTTAGGAAATAATGATATTGAAGTAGATCGAAATAAAACGCACGTTTATTCTACATCTGCACGCGAGAATTATATACGTTTTGCAAAAAATAATTTAAAAGCTGATATTCAAATTTTTGATTTACATGGACGTTTAGTTTCTGAAAAACAAAATGTAAATACAGCTCAAGATTTTAGAATCTCTAATAATTTATTAAGTACAGTTTATTTTATTAAAATAAATTATAATGATGGTTCTAAGGAGTTATTAAAGTCACTTATAAAATAAACCAACTAATAAACCTATAATAATGAGTAAAATATTCATAAAGTTCTTACTAGTACTAACATTTTTTATAAATGCAAATTTACTACTAGCCAACGAAGGTCGAGGACCATATCAATTACAAAGTTCGACACAAGAAGTTTATTCTGGAGATATTATACCACCAAGTACACCTCCACAAGGGTCAGGTAATATTGGAACTCCAGGTGCACAAGCAACACCGATTGATGATCATGTAGCAATCTTAGTTTTATCTGCATTAATGATAGGAACTGCGTTCTTTTTCTATAAAAAGCGAGAAAAACAAACGATATAATCTGATAAATTAGTTATATTTAAAACCTCAATTCTAGAATTGAGGTTTTTTTTTATTAAATTAATTCACTATGAAAAATTTATTTTATGGATTAAGCTTCTTACTCTCGAGCTGTGTTTTTGCACAATTCAAAGTAGAAGGTACGATTGCAGGATACGCTAATCAACCTGTAACTTTGAAAGTCTACGAAGGTTCGGCTGCAAAAGTTTTATCCAAAGTAAAAACAGATAATTCTGGAAAGTTTACCGCAAATGTTCCTCGAAAATACGACGGAATGCTTATGTTTAGTTTGGTCAATGGGCAAGATATTCAACTATTAACCAATAATCAGGCAATAGAATTTACGGCCGAAAATCAAAATCCGATTCAGTTTTCGGTAAAAGTACAGAAAGGAGAAATTGCTAAAAACTTTTTAAAACTAAATTCATTAAACGGTTTGGTTGATCTTAAAGACAACGTTTTTAGTCATATCAGCAATTATTACCAACCAGCAGATGAATTTTATCAAGCGATCGAAAAAGAGAAAGCAAGAATAGAAGGTTTGCTCAAACAAAATAATGCAGCCGACCCAATGTTGTCGTATTATAAAGAAGTTGCTTCTTTGCTCGATAAAGTGAGTTCTAATGAAGGAGCGTCGCAAGAGAATGTCGATAAAATAGTTCAACATTTGGCAAATGATGATGATAAGTTAGAACAAATGGGCTTTTTGATGCCTTTGGTTTTTAATTATATCAAAACCGAATTTACTTTGCAACAAGCAACGAATCCTAATGCAGAAGAAATCGTCAAGAAAAGTATCGATAACTTGTTTGCAAAAACAAATCTCAACTCTGTACGAGGACAAAATGTAATGGCTGCTTTGTTGAATTTCATTTCAGAACAACAATTCCCAACTGTATATCCTGAGTTGCTGACCAAAGCTAAAAGTATCCGTACGGTGGTTTCATCCGACCTAAAAAATAAATTAACCTCTATCGATGGGTTGACGATTGGTGCAGAAGTTCCGAATATCGTTTTTGATGAAGCGGTAAAAGGTAAAAAATCGTTGTACGATATCAAAGCTAAAAAGAAATTGATTGTTTTTTGGGCGTCTTGGTGTCCTGCTTGTCAGGCCGAAATGCCGCATATACAAGAGTATTATTCAGCGTTCAAGAAAGATGGCGGCGAGATAGTAGCTATTTCTTTGGATAGCGATCAAAAGGCGTATCAAGATGCGATCAAAGATTTTGGTTGGTATAATTACTCAGAACTCCTAAAATGGGATAGTGAGATTGCTAAACAATATGGAGTAAATGCGACACCGACTCTTTTCTTACTCGATAAAGATAACAAGTTAGTGAAAAAAGGACATAGTCTGCAAGAAATACAATAAACATCTCATTATAAGAGAACTAAAAAAGACTGCATTTGGCAGTCTTTTTTATTATAATAAACTTTGTTTGTGTTGGAAATGAATGATCAGAAAAATACTAATCAGAATAGAAAATCCCCAAAGCGAACTTCCTCCATAACTGAAAAATGGTAACGGAATCCCAACCGTCGGGAAAAGTCCCATCACCATCGCAATGTTGATAAAGAAATGGAATAAGAGAATAGAGGCCACGCTATAGCCATAAAAACGGACAAAAACATTGTCGTGCATTTCGGCTAAATAATAAATCCTACCGACAAAAAGAGCGTACAATAAAACGACAACAACACTACCGATAAATCCCCATTCTTCGCCAACGGTCACAAAAATATAGTCGGTTTGTTGTTCGGGTACGAACTTTCCTTTTTTCACAGTTCCTTGCAAATAGCCTTTTCCGGCAAATTCGCCCGACCCGATAGCGGTTTTGGCATAGAGTAAATTGTAGCCCGATGTGTCGCGGTATTTGGCTTCACCTTCGTACAAAACCATAACCCGTTCTTTTTGGTGTTTGGGTAATTTTTCGAAAATGATGGGTGAGATAAAACTAAGCGTTGTGACGAAAACTAATGCAATTGTAGTAACAATTGCAGAGGTTGTGAGGATGTCGGTTTTGAATCCTGAATTGATTTTGAATGGTGAATTGAGCGCTTCTTTTCTACGGTTTAATTTCATGACGATGATGGGTAGAATAGAAAAAATAAATCCTATCGTACCAAAAACATTTACATTGAACCGTATAGGATCGGAGAAAAACAGGGAGCGTTCTGGGTATAAATGACCAAAAGATTCGCGCGTATGCAAGGATAAATTCGACACGATATAACTCAAACCAATAATCAAAACAAAGAAGATCGAAAGACCAATCAAAACCCCGTACATCGTGTCTTCTACGTCTTGGCTATAATTGAATGCGTGGATGAGTAAGGTTATGAATAATAACATAAAACCAAAAATCAGCAATACATAAAACGGAATCTGAATAATGGAAATCAGAAACAAAACCAAGCCGATAATTGGGATAATAATAAACCCAGGATTCAGACCTTCTCGATAAAGCGGAATCGCCAAAGAACAGAAAATAATAACAGACCCTAAGTCGGGTTGTAGCATAATCAGGGCAATGGGGAGAGCCAAAATAATGAGGATTCTGCTCAGCGTGGCAAAACTATTGAGGTTGGTATTGGCATGGTTGAGGTAATTAGCAATAAGCAGCGCAGTTCCTATTTTGGCAAATTCTGCGGGTTGCAAAGAAAAACTACCAAATCGGTACCAGGCTTTTGCACCGTTTACTTCTTTTCCGATGACCAAAACGCCGGCAAGGAGAACGAGCGAAATTATGTAAATTACCAAACTATTGGCTTCGAAAAAATTTCGGTTATTATTGCTAATGACAATCAGACCCAAAATCATGACCAAGGCCAAACCTGAGGTAATCATTTGTTTGATTCCCAAATCTGGATTCACACTATAAACATTCATGATCCCGAAAGTCAGCAAAATTAATCCCAACAAAATCGTTGGCCAATCAATTCCTTGCAATGCTCTGCTTTGTCCCAAGGCTATCTTTTTTTATGGGTTCTACATATAAACCTTTTCTTTTTAGGTAATCTATCCATTGTTTTCGGTATTCACCTTGTAGGTTTCCATTTTTCATTTGGTTGAATAAACCAGTTCTTTTTATGGTATCGGTTAGATATCTTTCGGCGACCAAACTCGTCATCGGACCTGCCCAACGAGCACCCCAATAACCATTCTCTACGATGGCTGCCACCACAATTTTCGGATTCTCTTTTGGCGCAATCAAGACAAAAAGAGAGTGGTCTTGCCCTTGCGAGTTCTGTGAAGTTCCTGTTTTTCCTAATTGAACAAAATCATTTACGCGAAAACTTCTTGCGGTTCCCATCGTAAAAACATTTTCCATTCCGTTGAGGATGGTTTGGAAATATTTAGGATCGACCAAGGTCTTTTTAGGAACAACAAAATTGGAATCTTTGATGGGTTCTCCTTCAATTTTTTTAACGATGTGCGGCGTGTAGAAATGTCCTTTGTTGGCAATAACAGCAGTAAAGTTGGCCATCTGTAATGGAGTAGTGGTAATTTCACCTTGTCCCATTCCGTTGAAAATAATTCGGTAAGGATTCCAAACGCCTTCGCCCATCATTTTATCGTAAAAAGCAGCTGTCGGGATAGTTCCTTTACTCCCAACAGGTAAATCGGTTCCCATAAATTTTCCTAATCCAAAACTATTCATAATCGAAGCCCATTGATTCAATCCGACAGAATAATCAGCAGAATCTTTTCGGACAATATCGCGATAAGCTTCAGAAAAATAGTTGTTGCACGATTTACCAATCGCACGCTCCAAGCCTTGTGGTGCATAATACATTCCACAGTGACAAGCAATTCTCATCCGACCATACCGGAAACCATGTTTACAAACATACTTGGTATCGGGGGTCATCGTACCCATTTGCATCCCAGCCAAGGCAGTAACCATTTTGAAGGTTGATCCCGGCGGATAAGTTGCTTGCAAAGCACGATCGAAAGTAGGTTTTGAGATAGAATCTCGAATGAGTGCATTTCGGGTAACCGAATTTAGAAAATCTCCCGGATCGATAGTGGGCGCAGAAGCTAAAGCCAAAATTTCGCCAGTATTAGGATCCAAGGCAACGATGGCGCCACGTTTGTTTTGCAACATGTCTTCGGCCAATTTCTGCAGATCATAATCGATGGTCAGCATCAAGGTTTTTCCACTTTTCACCGGGCGGTCGTATTCTCCGTTTTTATACGGTCCCACAACATTCATATGAATATCGACAATATGATTTTTCACACCTTTGGTTCCGCGAAGATCTTTTTCGTATGATTTTTCTACTCCACTAATTCCGACCAAATCCCCAGGCTGATAATAATTAGAATCAGTTTTGATATAGGCAGTATTTGCTTCGTTGATATACCCCAAAATGTTTCCTGCACTATTGACCATGTATTTTCGTTCGGGTCTTTTCACAATACTAAAAGCAGGATAGAGGTATAAGCGTTCTTGCATCCGAGCAAAATTTTCTCGCGAGATACTTTTGAGAAAAGGATAAGGCGTCATTTTCTTATAGTCGGGTGCAGAAGTAATGGTAGAAAGAATCGAATCAAATTGGTTTTTTGTAATGCCTAACAATGCTGTAAAACCAATGGTATCGAATGAATCGGTGATATGTTTAGGAATCACATTCAATTCGTACGAATAGGTATTGGACACTAATAATTTTCCTTTTCGATCGAGAATATCGCCCCGATTAGGGTATATAATTTCTTGTTTGATTGATGTATTGAACGCATTGAGCTGATAGCGATCGGTCCCCAATTGCAGATAAGCCAAACGTGCGATAAACAAACAAACTATGAAAAAGATAATGCCATAAATGATGACTAATTTTTTCATAAGGTAACTTTTCGTCTAAAGAGTATTTTATAAATGAATACAAAGATAAAGGTAAGAATTGAACTTAAAACAGCACTTATCAAAACTTCGTTCAGATGAGCTAATTTAAAGTTTTCTAAGACAAAAAGAAGAATATGATGAATAAATATTAATAAAATTGTAAGGGTAAACCATTGTAAGCCCGAAAGTTCATAAGTATTGTAACGATCATTTTCATCGGCATCTTGTCCTGTAATAAGTCGTAAAATCTTGTTGCGTAGAAAAGCAATACTCACCAAAGAAAAAGTATGTATTCCACCCGTTTGTTGCACAAAGTCGATTCCTAATCCTAAAATAAAACTCAACAAAAGCAAGGCATATTTATTACCCAATTGAGGATAAAAAATCACAAAAACGACGTAAAAAAAAGGTTGTGCTTTACCCAATACTTCTATCTGATCAAAAATCATGACCTGAAGAAGAATGAGAAGAATTACCTTAAACAGGTTGAAGATAAAATCTCTATTGAACATTGCGCGGATCTTTTTTTATGGTGTCGGTAGATTCTACTTGTTTTATTTCTATTTTTTTCAGGTTCGTAACCACATAAGCATACTTCAGGTTTGCAAAGTTTTCTCGTAGTTTCACTTTGATTTTCAGTTCGCCCGAAACATTGTCTATTTCTTTGTTGCTCACCGTACCAATCATGATTCCTTCTGGGAAAACAGGCGATTTACCATCCGTTTCTATCGTATCTCCTTTGTTTACCGTGATATATTTTGGGATTTCGGTAAGATAGGTGTAGCGCGGATCTTCTCCGTCCCAAATCATCGTACCGAAATATTCATTTCCTTTGATTCGTGCATTGATCTGACTATCGGTATTGAGGATAGAAATTGCACGGGCATAATTATCGGTTGTTTTGGTCACAATCCCTACAATTCCATGTTGCGTCATGATGCCATCACCGATTTGTACACCGTCTTTTTTACCTTTATTAATGGTTAAGAAATTATGCGAACGCACAATTGTATTGTTGATAATATCGGTCGGAATGAAAGAATATATTTGATGATATTTTGCACTATCAACCAATTGTTTTTCACTCGTAGCCGGTTTGTTGATGCCTAGAGCGACTAATTGTTTTCTCAGGATTGCGTTTTCTTCTTGCAACTCGCGATTGTACGTTGGTAGGTTGAAGAAACGAGTAACTTTTGAAGTCTGTTTATTGATTGCACCGGTAATTTTTACACTTGCCTGACCCAAAATTACTTCATGATACACATTGTATCGAAAGATAAGTATCGAGGCAATCATTTGTAAGCATAGAAAAAATAATAGAAATCCGTTTTTTCTAATTATATTAAAAATAAAATGCATCGATACTTAAAAAATAAAAAATTTGGTTATACAAATTACCTCATCAAGAAGGTATATTTATCAATATTTTTTAGGGCAATTCCTGTTCCACGTACTACGGCACGCAAAGGGTCATCTGCCAAGAAGACAGGTAAGCCTGTTTTCTTAGACACGCGCTGATCGAGTCCTCTCAACATCGATCCACCTCCGGCCATATAAATTCCGGTGTTGTAGATATCCGCTGCCAATTCTGGTGGCGTTTGAGAAAGCGTTTCCATTACGGCATCTTCTATTCTAAGAATAGATTTGTCGAGTGCACGTGCAATTTCTTTATAGTTAACGGTAATTTCTTTTGGTTTCCCAGTAATTAGATCACGTCCTTGTACAGGTAGATCTTCTGGTTCGTGTTCCAATTCTTCTACCGCCGCGCCCACTTCAATTTTTATGCGTTCAGCTGTGCGTTCACCAATATAAAGATTATGATGGGTTCTTAGATAATAAGCAATATCGTTGGTGAATACATCACCAGCAATTTTTACCGATTTGTCGCAAACAATCCCACCAAGGGCAATAACAGCAATTTCTGTTGTTCCGCCTCCTATATCGATAATCATGTTTCCTTTTGGCTGAGTAACATCGATTCCTACACCGATTGCTGCGGCCATAGGTTCGTAAATAAGTCGAACATCTTTGGCATTAACTCTTTGACAAGAATCTTTAACAGCTCTTTTTTCTACTTCTGTAATGCCCGAAGGAATACAAATCACCATGCGTAATGAAGGTGAAAATAATTTTCCTTGAATTCCTGGAATTTTTTTTATGAATTCCGTTAGCATAAATTCTGAAGCTTCGAAATCTGCTATAACTCCATCCTTCAATGGGCGTATAGTTTTGATGTCGTCATGGGTTTTCCCTTGCATGTGTTTGGCTTGTTCGCCAACCGCAATTACCTTATTTGTTCTGCGATGTATGGCTACAATCGAAGGACTATCGACCACAACTTTGTTATTGTGTATGATAAGTGTATTTGCTGTTCCTAAATCTATCGCAATTTCTTGCGTAAAAAAATTAAACAATCCCATTTATGTTTCTATGTCTCAGATTTTTGATTGTGAAAAATATAATAGCTACAAAAGTATGATATTTTTACCGCAAAACACAAGCATATTTTGGATAAAAAAATCATACTTCAAATTAACGCAGAACTTTTTAGGATAGTATACGATTACCTCTTAAAATTATGATAATCTTTTTTATTTAATAGTTACATTAAAAGGCATTCTAACTTGGATTCCTTTTTGTTCGTTGATTAATTTTATTTGTTTATAAAGTGCTTGTCCTTCTGTTCCTAATTCTTGAGCAAGTTTCGCATCGATATTATTTCCTGTAATTGATGCCATGAATTCTTCAAACGCATCTTTTCTTTTCGGAAAAGCTTCTGTGCTATAAGCATCTAATTTTACCAATTTTGCAGCATAGTTTATCGCATCTTGCAATCCTCCAAATTCATCCACCAAACCAAGTTCTTTGGCTTTTGTACCGGACCAAACATGGCCTCCTCCAATTTTATCAACTGCTTCAAAAGTCATTTTTCTGTTTTTAGAAATATGAGAAACAAATTGATGATAAATCGACTCGATACTTTTTCGCATTGTGCGTTCAGCATCTGCACTCAAAGGATTGGTGAGTGATTTTAGTTGATCTGCATTGGCATTGGTTTTGGCAATATCTGTTGTGATACCAACCGAATTGGCTAATTTTTTCACGTTCGGAATCATACCGAGAACACCAATTGATCCAGTAATTGTGGTAGGATTCGCAAAAATACGTTCAGAAGATTGAGCGATATAATAACCACCCGAAGCTGCTACATCTCCAAAAGAAACAACAACTGGTTTTTTCTTGCGCAATAGATCGAGTTCGTACAAGATTTGTTCTGACGCATTTGCGCTTCCACCAGGAGAATTGATGCGTAATACAACGGCTTTTATTTTATCATCTTCGGCCATTTTCTGGATCGCTTCGATGTAAGTTTTCGATTGTATTCCATCAAAACCATCGCCTTCTGTAATTGCTCCCGAAGCATAAAGAATTCCGATTTTGTTTTTATTCGAATTCGAATCCAATTGTAGGATATAATTATCCAACGAAACAAAATGTTTGGTTTTTGCTTTTTGTGAGAGTTCGGTCGCAGAATCATCTAATTTTTTTAGGATCATCATATCGTATTGCGATTCTTGCATCAAGTCGTCGATCAGTTTATTTTCTTTGGCTTTTTCTGGAATGAAAGCATAAAGACTATCCACTTTAATATTGAAATCCGTCAACGATAATTGTCTGTCTTTCGCCATTTTGGTAGAAATATTCGTCCAAATATCGTTCATGTATTCGGTAATTTGTTCCCGGTTTTCCGGAGACAAATCGCTACGCAAATATGGTTCAACGGCACTTTTGTAGGCACCATGACGAATCACTTGAAAATCGACCCCATATTTATCTCCAAAATTTTTATAAAACATAACTTCTGCTCCTAAACCTTGCAACATCGTCATTCCTAGCGGATTCTGATAAACTTTGTCGGCTACGGTTTGGATATAATACGAAGTTTGCGATGTGTTATTAGTGAAAGCATATACGAATTTACCCGACTTTTTGAAGTTCTGTAAGGCTGTTCGGATGTCGTCTGCTTGTGTAAATCCACCCTGAAATTGTTCTATTTTCAGAGAGATACCTTTGATACGTTTATCGGTTTCCGCATTTTTTATGGCTCGAAGAATATCATCTAGGTAGAAAGAACTATTCGATTGGTTCGATAGATTGAAAAGATTCATCGGGACGCGATCCATTTCGCTTTCCATAATCGGTGAATCGAGGGTGATTTCTAGTACAGATCCGTCTTTGATAGGTTTGGTAGGACTGCTTGTGAGGGCAGAAAAGAATATAAATCCTATCAAAACCAAAAGAATAAGACTAAAAGTGAGCAGGTTTCCGACTATTGTAGAAAAAACCCGCGAAAAAAAGTTTTTCATGATTTAAAGAGATTCTTATTTTTGCTATATGTCGCACAATCATGTTGTTTTGTTACTCGGTACCAATATTGGGGACAAAAAATTGAATATAGAAAATGCTCATAATGCTTTGCAGGATATTGGTTTGGAGATTGAAAATCAAACAATTATACTCGAAAATGAAGCGGTTGAGTTTACGTCAGAAAATATTTTTTTTAATCAGATAATCGAAGCGAAAACCTCTTTTTCTCCGATTGAATTGTTGAGAAACATCAAAAAAATAGAACAAGAAATGGGGCGGATGTATGCCAAGCCTTTGGATGGTGAAATATATACTGATCGATTGATAGATATCGATATATTGTATTATAATCGAATCAATTATGTTACAAAAGAGTTAGAAATCCCTCATCCCAGGGCATTTACTAGAAAATTTGTAAAAGATTTATTATCCATGTTATAATAAATATTATATTTGCAAATGATATTTTTCTGTAAAATACGAAACATAAAAACTGTTAAATTTAACCTAATTATATAATTCAATTTATTTACCTATGAAGAAATTTGTACTCGCTGCTTCTGTAGTGCTTTATGGATTGTCTACTACTTTTCTTTCTGCACAGCAACCTGCATATAAGAATTTTACTAAAAAGGACAAGATATTCAATGATTGGTCGGTCTCTCTATTTGCAGGTCTGAATGCCTTACAAAATACAGACTTAACCTCTTGGGGACGAGACGAAGGAAAATCTTGGTTTACACCAGGATATGATTTTGCTTTTTCTGTCAATCGTCAACTTACGCATGCTTTCGGTGTTTCTTTACAATACCAAATGGGTAAAACTCGTCAGCAGGGTTGGATTATGGATGATAACTCGAAAATATCAGCCATTGCACATGGTAAAACTTCTTATCAATCTGTTACATTATTAGGAGATATTAATTTTAGTAATTTACTAAGAAGGGTAGAAAATCAGTCAGAACTGAAATTAGCATTCCATGGATATGCCGGAGTTGGAGTTTTAGGGTATAAAGCGAAACGTGATTATTATGGTAAAAATCGTCAGGAGATGGTTACTGTAGATCATATAAAAATGGGAGATAAGTCTATTTACGCACAAATTGGTGCAGGGCTTCGGTACAAGATCAATAAAAATTTTGATGCTGAACTAAGAGGTATGTATTTCATGTCAGGTGATGAACAATTTGATGCTAGTGGTATGCCAAACCCTCGCTTAGGATACACACCAGCAGATATGAATCCTGGTAGAGATGATAATATGATTTTAATGACTCTCGGTGTACATTATAAAATAGGAAAACACAAAGAGGCCTTGCAATGGGCGCCTTATTATTTACCAACACCTATGGTTCCAATTAACGAAACTCCGTTTGAATGTATCGATGAAGATAATGATGGAGTTTGTGATCAATGGGATAAATGTCCAGGAACTCCTGAAGGATACAAAGTTGACGGTTCTGGTTGTCCGTTAGATACCGATGGAGATGGAGTGGTGGATACCTTAGACGAATGTCCTACTATCCCTGGTCCACCTACCAATAAAGGTTGTCCAGAAGCTGAAACTGTGATTTCTGCAGATCAAATTGCTGGTTTATTAACAGAAACTATTCAAGGAATCGAGTTCGATTATGATTCAGACAAAATTAGAACAGTTTCGTATGGTAAATTAGATAATGCTGCCGAAGTTATTGTAAAACATCCTACCTATAATTTCTGGGTAGAAGGACATACAGATGCTGCAGGTTCAGATGCTTACAACCAAAAATTATCAGAAAGACGTGCTGCTTCAGTTGTTCGTTATTTGGTGAACAAAGGAGTAAATTCTGCGCAACTTTTCCCAGTAGGTAAAGGTGAATCAGATCTGAAACATCCTGAGTGTAACCCAACGACAAATTGTCCGGCATGGAAAAACTTAGAAAATAGACGAGTAGTGTTTAAAGAGAAAAATTAAACCTCCGTTTAGTACATAAAAAACGAGCGATTGACAAAAGTTAATCGCTCGTTTTATTTTTGTTACTATCATTCTTTATTTTGGTAGAAAAGCTTCGTACCATTTCCATAAAACAATGCCTGTACAGACACTAACGTTCAGCGAATGTTTGGTTCCCGATTGTGGAATTTCTAAACAAACATCTGTTTTGTCGATAATTTCTTGTTGTACTCCATCCACTTCATTTCCCATCACAATTACATATTTCTGGGTAGGATTAACTTCGTATTCTGGAAAAGAAACACTATTTTCTACTTGCTCGATACTGATAATTGTATAATTGTCTTGACGTAACTTGTCAATCAAACTGAGGGCATTTTCCTCGTATTCCCAATCAACACTTTCAGTCGCACCGATAGCCGTTTTATGAATTTCTTTGTGAGGGGGCGTAGCAGTTATTCCGCACAAATAAACTTTTTCAATCAAAAAAGCATCCGCCGTACGAAAAACAGCCCCAACATTGTGCATGCTTCGGATATTATCGAGGACAACCACAACCGGAATTTTATCAATACTTTTATATTCATCCGTCGAAACACGACCCAATTCGTCTAATTTTAATTTTCTCATCCGTCTAAAATCTTTAACTTAGCTCGCTAACGAAAGCGATAATTTTTTGACAAAAGTAATGAAGAAAAAGGAAACCCCTTTGATGAAGCAATACAATACTATAAAGGCTAAATATCCTGATGCCTTATTGCTTTTTAGGGTAGGAGATTTTTATGAAACCTTTGGAGAAGATGCTGTGAAATGCGCTAATATCTTAGATATCGTCCTCACCAAAAGAGCCAACGGATCAGAAAAAGATAAAGAATTAGCCGGTTTCCCACATCATTCGCTCAATACGTATTTACCCAAGTTGGTAAAGGCAGGTTTGCGGGTTGCTATCTGCGATCAGTTAGAGGATCCCAAAACAGCCAAAGGAATTGTAAAACGCGGAGTTACCGAATTGGTCACCCCAGGAGTTGCGCTGAATGATGAGGTGTTGAGTGCGAAAAAAAATAATTTTTTGATGGCAATTCATCACCAAGATAAACTTTTTGGTGCTGCACTTCTCGATTTATCAACAGGTGAATTTTTGGTGTTCGAAGGTTCGCAAATCGAATTACAAAAAATCATACAAAGTTATCAGCCTTCGGAAATTATTACCCAAAAAAGAACGGTTTATCCTTTTGTCGAAAACAAAGCAATTTTCCAATTAGAAGATTGGGCTTTTCAGAAAGATTATGCCTTAGATAAATTGTTAACACACTTCCAAACCAACTCATTAAAAGGTTTTGGGTTGGATGATTCCTCGCTCGGAGTTATTGCTGCAGGAGTTATTTTTGCTTATTTGGATGATACACATCATTTTGATTTAAAGCATCTTACGCGACTTCAGCGCATAGATTTGTCACAATATGTTTGGATGGATCCATTCACAATCAGAAATTTAGAGCTCGTGCAACCTGCGCATCCCAAAGGAGTTGCGTTGCTCGACATTCTCAATCAAACGACTACAGCGATGGGCGGTCGTTTACTCAACCGTTGGATGGTCACAATCCTCAAAGATCGTACACTCATCGAGCATCGATTGGCGTTTGTGGATTATTTGTTAACAAACGATTCTGTGAGAGATGAAATCAGAAATCAACTCAAACAATTGTCGGATGTAGAACGGTTTGCAGCGAAAATTTCTACCGGAAAAATTTCACCCAAACAGTTGATGCAGTTAGCCGATAGCCTCAAGGTGATTGCCGAAATTCAATCGGTTTGTCATCAACAAAAAAAATCAATACTCGCTCAGCTTTTTTCTACCGATACCGAACTTGCTCAGATTGCCGATTTTATTTATGAACAATTGTCCGAAGATCCACCGCATCTTATTGCGCGCGGAAATGTAATCGGGAAAGGAGTTTCTGCTGAACTCGATCGTTTACGAGAAATTCAATTTTCGGGGAAAGATTTTTTAGATCAAATGCGTGATCGAGAAATAGAAAAAACTGGAATTTCTTCTATTAAAATCGGCTTCAATAATGTATTTGGTTATTATATCGAAGTGAGAAATGCGCACAAAGATAAAGTGCCTTCTGATTGGATTCGGAAACAAACTTTGGTCAATGCAGAACGCTATATTACCGAAGAACTGAAAACTTATGAACAACAAATTCTTGGCGCAGAAGAAAAAATATTGGCAATCGAAACTCAATTATTTCAAGCATTGATAGAAAAATTAATTACTAAAATTAATACCATACAGCAAAACGCTCAGAAAATTGCATTTTTAGATGTCGTTTCCACATTTGCCGAAATTGCTTTTCGTTTTCAATACCAAAAACCAATTCTTAATGATGGTTTCGATTTGGATATTCGCAACGGTCGTCATCCGGTAATCGAACAGTTTCTCGATGCCGGAACAGAATATATTCCAAACGATGTATTGATCAATAAAACCGATCAGCAAATTCTCATGATTACCGGACCGAATATGTCTGGTAAATCTGCTCTTCTTCGGCAAACCGCGCTGATTGTGATTTTGGCACAATTAGGTTGTTACGTTCCGGCAGATTCGGCAACCATCGGAATCGTGGATAAAATTTTTACGCGCGTTGGGGCGTCGGATAATATTTCGTCTGGCGAATCGACTTTTATGGTAGAAATGAACGAAACGGCAAGTATCCTAAATAATATTTCGGAACGAAGTTTGATTTTGTTGGATGAAATTGGTCGCGGAACAAGTACCTACGATGGAATTTCGATCGCTTGGGCGATTGCAGAATTTTTGCACAATCATCCCACGCATCCAAAAACCTTGTTCGCAACTCATTATCACGAATTGAATGAAATGGCAGCGACGATGGAAAGGATAAAGAATTTTAATGTTAGCGTGAAAGAATTGAAAAATAAAGTTCTTTTTGTACGGAAATTGGTGGCTGGTGGAAGCGAACACAGTTTCGGGATTCATGTGGCACGCATGGCAGGGATGCCTCAGTCGGTGGTTAATCGATCAGAAGAAATTCTGAAAGTTCTCGAAAAATCACATCAAAATGAGTCGATGAATGATCGAACAAAACAATTATCCGACCAAAACATGCAACTAAGTTTTTTTCAGTTGGATGATCCAATTTTAGAAGCAATTCGCGATGATTTAATTAATACAGATATCAATACTCTAACGCCTGTAGAGGCTTTGATGAAACTGAACGAAATAAAGAAAAAAATAGGTCACTAAAAAACAAAATAAAAACAATCTACTATGAAGAAAATATTTTTAAGTCTAAGTGTAGGATTACTTCTAGCCTCTTGTGCTACAAATCCTGTAACTGGACGAAAATCATTGTCCATTGTCTCGAATGCTCAATTATTTCCTCAATCTTTTACACAATACAATGAAGTGCTAAAAGAATCGAAAGTAATTTCTGGCACAGCCGATGCAAAAATGGTACAAACTGTAGGGGATCGATTGAAATATGCTGCTGAAAAATATTATCAAGAATTAGGAATTTCTAATCAATTAAGTGGTTATCAATGGCAATTTACCTTGTTAGACAATAAACAAATAAACGCTTGGTGTATGCCGGGTGGTAAAGTTGCGGTGTATAGCGGAATTCTGCCGGTAACCAAAGACGCAACAGGTTTGGCAGTTGTATTGGGACACGAAATAGGTCATGCTTTGGCAGGACATAGTGCAGAGCAAGTTTCGCAAAGAGTATTTACCGAAATGGGCGGACAAGTTCTAGGAACAGCAGTTTCAGGCTCGCAATGGGGGAATGCGTTAGGGTCTATTTATAATATTGGTGGTTCTACCGTGTTATTGCGTTATTCGCGTGCAATGGAGTTGGATGCCGATGTGACAGGTCTGTATTTAATGGCGATGGCTGGATATGATCCTAATGAAGCAATTAATTTCTGGGAAAGAATGTCTAAAGCAAGTGGAGGAGTTAAACAAAGTGAGTTTTTCAGTACCCACCCAAGTGATGCTACACGTATCGCAAAAATTAGAGAATCTCTACCAAAAGCAATGCAAATGTATAATGCAAGTCCATACAAAGGAAAATAAACTTGATAGGACAGTATAAGAATTTTTTTAAGCGTTGAAAATATATTTTCAACGCTTTTTTTGTATATTGATATCAAATCAAACCACAAAAAAATGAATAATATAAAAGATATCCGTATCAAAACTTTTATGGATTATAAAAAAGCTTACCAAGAAAGTGTTCAAGAACCAGAAAGTTTTTGGGATCGTGTTGCTTCTAAATTTTATTGGCATCAGAAATGGTCCAAAACATTAGAATATGATTTTGATAAACCCGAATTCAAATGGTTTTTAGATGGGAAGCTCAATATTACCGAAAACTTATTAGACCAACAACTCGCTTCTAACGGAAATAAAACAGCCATCATTTGGGAACCTAATAATCCTTTAGAAGAAACCAGAATTATCACCTACAAACAACTGCATTACCAAGTGTGTAAATTTGCAAACGTGCTGAAAAATAATGGCGTAGTAAAAGGTGATCGCGTTTGTATTTATATGCCCATGATACCAGAATTGGCGATTGCCATGCTTGCTTGTGCTAGAATTGGTGCAGTGCATTCGGTTGTTTTTGCTGGTTTTTCGAGCGCGGCAATTGCCAGCAGAATAAACGATGCGCAATGCAAAGTGTTGATTGCTGCCAACGAAGTTTTTCGAGGTACAAAATCGGTAAACCTAAAAGCCATTTGCGACGAAGCATTGAAAGATACTCCATCGATTCAGTCAGTTATTGTGTACCGCCGTGCAATCGAGCCAACTGTAATGGTGGGCGGACGCGATAAGTTTTGGATTGATGAAATGCACAAAGTCGATGCCGAATGTCCGGCAGAAGTAATGGATGCCGAAGATCCATTATTTATTTTGTATACGTCGGGCTCTACCGGGAAACCCAAAGGAATGGTGCATACTTGTGGTGGATATATGGTCGAGGTTGCGTATAGTTTCGATAATATTTTTCAGATGGATGACCAGGATATTTTCTGGTGTACAGCTGATATTGGTTGGATTACTGGCCACAGTTATATTGTTTATGGTCCTCTTTTGTGCGGTGTAACAACCGTGATGTTCGAAGGGGTACCGAGTTATCCAGATTTTGGACGATTTTGGGAAATTGTCGAAAAATTAAAAGTCACTCATTTTTATACCGCGCCAACAGCAATTCGTTCCTTGGCAAAACAAGATATTTCTTATGTCAACAAATACGATGTATCTTCCATCAAAGTATTGGGATCGGTAGGCGAGCCTATCAACGAAGAAGCTTGGCATTGGTTCAATGATCATATCGGGAAAGGAAATGCTCCGATAGTCGATACTTGGTGGCAAACCGAAACCGGTTCTATTCTGATTTCTCCTTTGGCAGGGATAACTCCAACTCGTCCTACTTTTGCAACCTTGCCTTTGCCCGGAGTGCAGCCGGTCTTGATCGATGATAACGGAAAAGAATTGAATGATGAGAAAGCCGAAAAAGCCGAAGGTCGTTTGGCAATAAAATTTCCTTGGCCATCGATTGCGAGAACTGTTTATGGCGATCATCAACGGTATAAAGAAACTTATTTCTCTACCTTTCCTGGGTACTATTTTACTGGAGATGGCGCTTATCGCGACGCGATGGGCAATTACCGAATCACTGGTCGGGTAGATGATGTAGTCATAGTTTCTGGACATAATTTAGGGACAGCTCCGATAGAAAATGCCATCAATGAACACGAAAAAGTAGCCGAAAGTGCAGTGGTTGGTTATCCCCACGATGTGAAAGGAAACGCTTTGTATGCCTACGTGATTTTGCATGAGGGGCAAGCGGGAGATGAAGAGCTGAAAAAAGAAATCAAAGACTTGGTATCTAAAACAATCGGTCCGATTGCCAAACCAGAAAAAATTCAATTTGTAAAAGATTTACCTAAAACACGAAGTGGAAAAATTATGCGACGAATCTTACGGAAAATCGCTTCCAACGAAGTCAAAGATTTTGGCGACACTTCAACGCTCGTAGATCCAACAATTGTCGAAAGCATCGTAGAAGATGCTCAGAACAAAGAATAATTAAATCGTACAAATAAAGAAAACAGTGAGGGAATTTACTTTCACTGTTTTTTTTGTTTCGGTAGGATGAGCAACAGAACTTTATTTTCTAATCAAATCAAAAGGAAAATGATCGGAAAGCGTCGAATCTGTATTTTTATTGTTATTTTTGATTCATGATCGAAATGGACCAAAATCTTAATCAGTACTTAGATAAACATACCAACGAAGAACCTGCTTTGTTGCGTGATTTAATGATAGAAACTCATCAGGCAACTACTCAACCTCACATGGCTTCTGGGCATTATCAAGGACGCGTGTTGAGTATGATTTCTAAACTTATCCAACCCAAAACTATCCTCGAAATCGGAACTTTTACCGGTTATGCAACGCTATGTTTGGCAGAAGGTTTAGCAGAAAATGGGAAGATAATTACGCTCGATATCAATGACGAATTAAAATATATTGGAGAAAAATATTTCGAAAAATCTCCGTATAAAAATCAAATCGATTATCGTATCGGTCCTGCTTTAGAACAAATGAAATCCATCGAAAACGAAAGTGTTGATCTTATTTTTATCGATGCCGATAAGCAAACCTATCCCGAATATTATGATCGTTCGGTTGAATTATTACGCAAAGGCGGCGTGATTTTGATGGATAATGTATTGTGGTACGGCAAAGTGTATGATGAAAATGCGAACGACAAACGAACGGTAATTCTTAGAGATCTCAACGAAAGAGTGGCCAAAGATAGTCGTGTAGAAAGTTTTATTTTACCTATTCGCGACGGAATCACCTTAATACGAAAAAAATGAAATTTGGGGTTTGTCGAGTGAGTGTTGCGCCGGTGCGTGCATCAAATTCAGATCCATCAGAAATGGTGACGCAATTGCTTTTTGGTGAAAAAGTAGAAATTCTACAAACCGAAAAAAAATGGTTGAAAATTAAAAATGATTTCGATGGTTACGAAGGTTTTGTAGATCCAAAACAAATTCTTCTGATCGAAGAAAGTGAGTTTCATCAATTGCAAGCAACTTTTTTTGCAAGTGAAGCGTTTAATTTTGCAATCGAAGAAGGATTGCCTTTGACTTTGCCTTTGGGTGCAGTTTTACCGAATCTACAAGAAGGTAAAATTCATTTTGGTGAGAAGTCTTTTGATTATTTAGGAGAAGCCAAAACTGCAATTCGGACCAAAGCTTCGATTCCTCTACTCGCCAAAAATTATCTCAATGTTCCGTATTTGTGGGGAGGAAAATCGACGTACGGAATCGATTGTTCGGGTTTGGTACAGCAAGTCTACAAACTTTCGGGTGTAGCCTTACCAAGAGATGCAAGTCAGCAAGCAGAAGTAGGTGAGGTGCTGAATTTCTTAGAAGAAGCGGAAGCGGGTGATTTGGCTTTCTTTGATAATGCAGACGGAAAAATTATCCATGTAGGAATTGTTTTAGAAGATAAAAAAATAATTCATGCACACGGGAAAGTAAGAATTGATCCTTTGGACACGAACGGAATTTTCAATACAGATTTTCAAGATTATTCCCACAAACTTCGCGTGCTGAAAAGAATTCTTGTTTAAGTCTTCCTACCAATCATACTAAAAATCCCATCAAAATTTTTCCTACCAAAAAGAAAATAGATAAAATAATAAAGCCTCGTTATAAACTAACGAGGCTTTGTGTTTTATTATAAATATTTCAGACCAAAATTTAGACTAATCCAGCTCTTTTTAGTAAAGCTTCGTTGCTTGGTTTTTGACCCCTAAAATTTTCGAACAAAGTCATCGGATCAACCGTTCCACCACTCGAAAGTAAAGTGTAATATTTTTGCGCAATCTCTTGGTTGAAGATTCCATTTTCTTTGAAATAAGCAAACGCATCTGCGTCCAAAACCTCTGCCCATTTGTACGAATAATAACCAGAAGAATAACCACCCTGGAAAATGTGCGAAAACGAAACGCTCATATTGGTGTTTTCAATGGTAGGATAAAGCTGAGTGCTTGCAAAAGCATCATTTTCGAAAACTTCTATCGATGTTTTGATGGTATCTGCCGAAGCATGATAAGCCATATCGAGCAACCCAAAACTCAATTGTCGAACAGTTTGATAACCTTCTAAAAAGTTGGCGGCTTTTTTCATTTTATCGACCAATTCTTGCGGAATTACTTCTCCGGTTTGGTAATGTTTAGCAAAAAGTTGCAACGCTTCTGGTTCATAACAAAAGTTCTCATAAAATTGCGAAGGCAACTCGACAAAGTCCCAAAACACATTGGTTCCGGCTAAACTTGAGTAATGAGTATTGGCTAACATTCCGTGCAAAGCGTGTCCAAATTCATGGAACAACGTTGTAACTTCCATAAAATTCAGCAACGATGGATGATTTTCGGTAGAAGGAGTAAAATTACAAACAATCGAAATTTGCGGTAATTTTCTTTTACCTTTTACAACTCCTCCGTTCTGAAAAGAAGTCATCCAAGCGCCAGGTCTTTTTCCTGCACGAGGAAAGAAATCGGCATAGAGTAAACTAATTTTCTCATCATGACGATAAACGTCAAAAACTTGTACATCTTTATGGTAAACATCTACCTCGTGATTTTCCTCAAACCGAAGGCCAAACAATTTATTGGCAACAGCAAAAGCACCATCGAGAACATTTTCTAATTTGAAGTAAGGTTTCAGTTCTTCTTCCGAAAAATTAAAGCGTTCTTGTTTTAGTTTTTCGGCAAAATACGAATGATCCCAAGGCATAAGCTCGTCGATGTTTTCGGTTTCTTTTGCATACGCAGCCAATTCCTCAATTTCTTTTTCGGCAAATGGCTTTGCTTTTTCTAACAAATCTTGAAGAAAAGACAAAACATTTTCGGGCGATTTAGCCATTCGTTCTGTCAATACATAATCGGCATGGGTAGGATAACCCAAAAGATTGGCGCGTTGTTGACGCAAAGCAATTATTTGTTTGATGTTCTCTTCATTGTTGAATTCATTTTCCTGAAACGCTTTTTTTCCGTTGGCTAAATACAATTCTTTTCGTCGTTCACGATTTTTATTGTACTTCATAAAAGGAATGTAACTCGGAGCTTGAAGCGTGAAAATCCAACCTTCTTTTCCGTTTTCTTTCGCCGTATTTGCTGCTTGTGCAAGGACAAGTTCGGGCAAACCTTCCACATCTTCTTTTTGGGTCAGGTGCAAAGTGTATGCATTGGTTTCGGCCAAAACATTTTGTCCGAATGTCAAAGAAAGTTGTGCTAATTCTTTCGAAATTTCTTTTAATTCAGCTTGTTTTTCCTTTGGCAAATTAGCACCATTTCGAGCAAAAGCTCTATATTTTTGTTCGAGTAAATAACGTTGTTCGTCTGTAAGTTCTAATTGTTCTCTTTGGTCGTACACTGTTTTTATGCGATCGAACAATTGTTCATTCAATAAAATATCATTTGAAAACTCAGACAATAAAGGCGAAATATTTTGAGCAATTTGCTGCATTTCGTCATTGGTTTCGGCTGAATTTAAGTTGAAAAAAATCGAACTCACTTTGTCGAGTTGGATTCCAGAATCTTCCAAAGCATCGATGGTATTTTCAAAAGTTGGGGCTTCTTTTTGTTCGGTAATAGCTAAAATTTCAGCTCTCGCTTGTTCGATACTTTTCTCGATTGCCGGTTGGTAATCGCTTAATTGTATTTTCGAAAAAGGAGGCGTATCAAAATTTTCTAAAAGAATATTCTTCATTATATTTTTTGTTTTTTAGTAGAATGTTCAAAAGTTAATCCAAACGTCAAAGCCTGCCAAAAAGGCAATTTATCGGTTTGGATGAGGTGAGTTTTCGTTGTTTTTTTGGTAGGATGAAAAACAAGTTACGGGAGAAGACTTGGGTTGATATCGAAAATATTTTCGTTGATATACTTTTGGATAAACTCATCGGTGAAATTCTCGCTTCCCATCAAATGATTGTTTTGCAATATCGTTTTGATGTCTAATTTTTTATACGCCGCTAACATCGGTTTCGAGATTTCTTTGTAAGAAAAGTGCCAAGGCTCATAATGGAAACCTTTGCGATCGGGCGCGTTGGTGTAAACCAAATAAAAGCCGAAATGTTCTGCATTTTTATCCAACCATTTTTTGAATTCGTGCATTTGTCCACCTTCATTAAAATGTTTTTCATTCAACGGATCTTTTGGGTAACCTTTGCTAATATCGATAATATCTAGATCTGTTCCCCAATGATGACGAGAAGTTCCAGGAATAGTAGAATATTCGATGATTTTGTTCAGATTATTAATCGGTTTCATTTTTTTGGCAGCATTCGCTTTGTATTTTCGTTCCCAAATTCCGTTTTGGTAATTGTAATTCCGATAACTCGAAACTACTGCAATCCGGAATCCCGCTTTTCTCGCTTCTTGACTCATGGCTTCGAATGCTTTGGCAACTTCTGGTCGTAGTTGATAATCTTTTCCGACCAATTCTATTTTACTTTTCCCTATTAATTCATCTACACTAAAAAGATGTTCATCAGTAGACGTCGGAACATTGGTTTTCATTCCATCGATTTCTATTCCAGATGGATTCTCTGAGTTTTGGGCGCAACTTGGTGTAATAAAAAGAAGAGAACAACCCAAAAAAAAAGGGTGTATTGCAGGTTTTAGTTTCATTAATCAAATATTTAGTGCATGTAAAAATACTATTTCGGTAGGATTATTTTTGTGGGATAGTTGTTAATTATATCGTAAAATCCCATCCTACCGAAAACCAATCCCTTATTTCTCGAGCAAAGTTGCTAATTTTGCAAGGCTCACAAGAATTGTTGGGCAAAAAGAAATTGTAAATTTTTGGTATGAAAAAATATCTCCTTTACGCCATTGCAACCGGATTACTTATGGCATTGGCTTGGCCTTCTAAAGGGTTTCCGTTGTTAGCTTTTTTTGGCTTTGTTCCCTTGTTGTTGGCCGAACATCAGATAACGCAAAGACCGCAATATAAGAAGAAAGGTTGGACGATTTTTGGGTTGAGTTTTTTAGCGTTTTTTATTTGGAATGCCATTGTTATTTGGTGGTTGCATTACGCGAAACAATACGATGCAGACGGAAATTTACATAATTCTTGGATTGCCTATTTGGTACCTGTTTTTGCGAACAGTGTGCTGATGAGTTTGGTTTTTGCATTGTACCATTATGTGAAAACAAAAGCCGGAAATTTGTACGGAATGGTTTTCTTACCGGCCATTTGGATGGCATTCGAGAAATTTCATCTCAATTGGGAGTTGTCGTGGCCGTGGTTTAATATCGGGCATGTGTTTGCTTCTTACTATAAATGGGTGCAATGGTATGAGTATACAGGCGTTTTTGGTGGAACGCTTTGGGTGTTGATTGTCAATCTTATTGTGTTTTATTATTACACAGCTTATAAAAATAAAAAAGATAAAAAATATTTCAGAAAACTGATAATTTATGCAGGATTATGGATTGGGATTCCGATTGCTTATTCGTATTTCATGTATCATAATTATACCGAACAAGGCGAAGAAGTAGAGGCGGTTGTTTTTCAACCAGCTTTGGATCCTTATACCGAAAAATATCAAAAAGATCGTTTTACTATTTATCAAGAACTGATACAGTTAGCAGATAAAGTTGTGACGCCGAAAACGCGTTATGTGGTTGGTCCAGAAACAGCTATTCCGGGTTCGGGGCCTGGTTTTGTGTTGGATGAGATGGATCACGATCCACTAATTCTACAACTGAAAGAATGGACAAAACAACACCCGAATATAAATGTAGTTACCGGCGCAGAGTTGATGCGGGTTTACCCGATGAAAGAATTGGCTACAGAAACTGCCTCACCGTACGGAAATAGTTTGTGGTATTATGATGCGTTTAATTCAGCAATTCAGGTTAATGAGAAAGATGAGATAGATTTTTATCATAAATCGAAATTAGTTGTTGGTGTTGAACATTTTCCGTACATCAAATATCTTCGTCCGATTTTGGGAGAGGTCATGTTGAATTTCGGTGGAACTGTAAAAACATTAGGCACTCAGCCTCATGCAAGTGTTTTCAGAAACACGATCGATTCAACGGTTGTGGCACCTGTTATTTGTTATGAGTCTATTTATGGTGAATATGTGACCGATTATGTGAAAGAAGGAGCCGATGTAATTTTTACGATGACCAATGATTCTTGGTGGGAAAATACAGATGGACACCGACAATTATTGTTGTATGGTAATTTACGAGCGATAGAAAATAGAAGAAGTATTGTGCGTTCTGCTAATTCTGGAGTTTCAGGATTTATCAATCAACGTGGTGATATTGAGGTGTTTATCCCGTACGGAGAAAGAGGGGCATTAAAAGGAATTGTAAAAAAGAATGAAAAGTTAACTTTTTATAGTACCTTTGGCGATTATTTAGCACGAATAGGATTATTGGTTATGGGGATTATTTTGGCCTACACCTTTGCCCAGAAGCTGCTAACAGGAAATAAAAGAAAAATTTTTAATAAATAACTAACAAAAACGTTGTTAAAGTAATAATTAATTTGTTACTTTGCACTCCGTTTAAAAATAAGACAAGAGGAAAGATGTCAAAGATTTGTCAAATTACAGGTAAGAGAAGATTAGTAGGAAATAAAGTTTCTCATGCTAATAATAAAACAAAACGCACTTTTGAAGTGAATTTGTTCAAGAAGAGATTTTATTTGCCAGAAGCAGAAGAATGGATTACATTACGCGTTTCGGCAAATGGTTTGAAAACGATCAACAAATTAGGTGTTGACGAAGCAGTTAAACGTGCACGTAAAGAAGGTTTAATCAAATAAATAAACTACCATGGCAAAGAAAGGTAATAGAGTACAAGTAATTTTAGAGTGTACAGAGCATAAAGAAAGTGGTATGCCAGGTATGTCTCGTTATATCACAACTAAGAACAAAAAGAATACACCGGATCGTATCGAATTGAAAAAATACAACCCAGTGTTAAAAAAATACACTCTTCATAAGGAGATTAAATAATAAAATTTTAGACAATGGCAAAAAAGACGGTAGCAACCCTACAAACAGGGTCTAAAAAAATGACCAAAGTAATCAAAATGGTAAAATCTCCAAAAACAGGAGCTTACATTTTTGTAGAAAAAGTAGTTACAGCTGATACTGCAGGTGATTTTTTCACTAAATAATCAGCACTGTATATATTTTAAAAGGTTTATAGAGCTGCCTCTTCGGGCGGCTTTTTTTTATGCTTTAGTTTAGTTATCTTCGTAGCTTAAATAGCGTTTCTACATGAGCTGGTTCAAAAAAATACTCGGAAAAGAAAGTAAAGAAAAACTCGATGAAGGGTTAGAAAAATCTAAACAATCTCTGTTTGATAAAATCTCGCGCACTGTCGTGGGAAAATCAAAAGTAGATGATGAGGTTTTAGATGATTTAGAAGAAGTATTAATTTCTTCGGATGTTGGCGTAGAAACAACAATCAAAATTATTCGCCGGATAGAAGAACGCGTCGCTCGTGATAAGTATGTTTCGACTTCTGAGCTGAATAAGATTCTACGAGAAGAAATAGCTGGCCTCTTAGCAGAAAACAACATAGACGATACAGACGGTTTCCAGATTCCGAAAAAAAATCATCCCTTCGTGATTATGGTTGTTGGGGTGAATGGAGTTGGTAAAACGACAACGATCGGGAAGTTGGCAGCACAATTCAAAGCACAAGGACTGAAGGTTGTTTTAGGAGCGGCTGATACGTTTCGTGCTGCAGCTGTTGATCAGTTGGTGATTTGGGCCGAAAGAGCAGACGTACCTATTGTGAAACAAGCTATGGGGTCTGATCCTGCTTCTGTTGCCTACGATACAGTACAATCTGCAGTTGCGCAAAATGCCGATGTGGTATTAATAGATACCGCAGGACGATTACACAACAAAATAAATCTAATGAATGAGCTGACCAAAATAAAACGCGTGATGCAAAAGGTAATTCCCGATGCACCACATGAAGTTTTGTTGGTGTTGGATGGCTCTACTGGTCAAAATGCGTTCGAGCAAGCCAAACAATTTACCCAAGCTACTGAAGTGACTTCTTTGGCCGTGACCAAATTAGACGGTACAGCGAAAGGGGGAGTAGTGATTGGGATTTCTGATCAATTTAGAATTCCTGTGAAATATATCGGAGTTGGAGAAGGTATTCATGACTTACAAGCCTTTAATAAAATGGAGTTTGTGGATTCGTTCTTCAAACAGGTAAAATAAAATTTTAGAATTTTTATATAACAATTAAGCTTCCTTTATGGAGGCTTTTTTTGTGCGTATAGTATTCGTTTTTAAGTGTTTAGTATTTATTGAGACTTGTGTATTATTATTATTATTATTATTATTATTATTGAAGTGATTAATAGGTTAGTGAGGAAATTATAGGTTGCAAACTATAATGATTTAAATTTATATAATTATGCTGAAAAAATATTCTATACTACTATTTGCATTATTTACTACATTGGTTTTTAGTCAACGCAACCAAGAGATACTTGTTGAATACGAATATACCTTTGTGGAAGATTCGTTGAATCGAAATAATGTGAAATCGGAAACGATGCAACTTTATATTTTACCTGAGCAAACTGTTTTCATAGGTAAAAATTTATACATTAGAGATTCTATTCATCATCACAGAACAAATAACAACTTTGTCTTGAATAATGCTGTGAATGGTGTGATAAAGGTAGATGCGATAAATCAAGGAATACCCAAAACAGACCTTAGGTACCGAATTATTCATACTAGAGGAAAAGATAACTATACGATACATACTACCTTGGGACCTACCAAATTTTCTTTCGACGACCAAATGGAGCTTTTGGAATGGAAATTATCCAATGAACGCGAGGTTTTTTTGGGGTACAACATTCAAAAAGCAGAAGTACAAGCGTTGGGTAGAAAATGGGAAGTTTGGTACACAGAAGACATTCCTTTGTCGTATGGACCTTACAAATTTCATGGTTTACCTGGTCTGATTGTCAAAGTACAAGACAGTGAGCATTTTTTTAGTTATGAGTTGAAAGGGCTGAAAAAGTTAAACTATCAACCTGAATTTCATATGTCAGAAAAAACGTATCCTATCAAGAAGAAAGATTACACAGACTTTGTTGCGAAATATGAAGCAAATCCTTTGGAGTCGTTAAACTTTATAAAGTTTTCTGTACAGAATGAAAATGATTTTCTTCAAAGAAAATTGCGTGTGATTGAAAAGAACAACAACTTTATAGAAAAGGATTTAAAATTAAGATTGAAATAAAATGAAACTATTTTGGGGTATAATTTCTATTCTTTAAATATATTAACCATCGCATTATTTTAACATCTTTTGAAACTAAACTTATTCATCGTCTTACTTTTCATTGCCTCGCAACTCTTTGCTCAGCTTTCTGTATCAGGAAGCATAAAAAACGAAGAGGGAAAACCCATTGCAGGCGCCAATGTGATCATATCGCCCATTGATCAAGATCTAACTCTTGCGTTTGCTATTACGGGTAAAGATGGCAAATACACCTTGTGGTTGGAGGAGTCGATACATGAATTGTACGAAGTAAAAGTAAGGGCATTCAATTATGCATTTGTGTCGGATTTAATAAACGAATCGTCAGAACATTTTGACTTTGTTTTGACCGAAAAACCCATCGAACTCCAAGAAGTGAAAATCAAGGCATCGCCCATTCGAAAACGGGGCGACACCATTGCGTACGATGTTAGCAACTTCAAAGATATACAAGACCGCAGCATTGCCGATGTCATCAAAAAAATGCCTGGTATAGAAATCGAATCTTCAGGTCGAATCTTGTATCAAGGTGAGCCTATCAACAAATATTACATCGAAGGCTTGGATTTGTTGGGCGGACGATACGCACTGGCTAACGAAAATATGAGTGCCGATGCAGTAGATAAGGTTCAAATCTTAGAGAATCATCAATCGGTGAAGATTTTAGATAGTTTGGTGTACAGTTCTAGAGCGGCGCTGAACATTAAGCTGAAAGATAAAGTGACGTATTCGGGAAAGGCAGAAATTGGCGCAGGTTTTTCACCTACTTTGTATCAAGTCAATTTAACGCCGATGATGTTTACCAAAAATCAACAGGTTTTGGCATCCATTCAATCCAACAATAGAGGTGAAAATCTTCAACGTCAAATCAATGTATTGTCGTTGGAGGATTTGCTGAATGATAATGAAAAATACGCCAACAACAGTTGGTTGTTGATTGCAGGAGTGCAAACCCCACATTTCGAATCCAAGCGATGGCTACATAATGCGGCAACCTTGGGTACTTGGAATCAATTGATTCGCATAAAAAAAGATATTGAATTGCGAGTGAATGTTGATTATCTCAACGATTATCAACAACACCAAGGCGATACGCATATCGAGTATTTTTTACCAACAGGAAATCTTGTGCTAAATGAACTGAAACGCAATAATTTTCAGCGCGAAACTCTGAAAACCAAATTCACTTTACAACAAAACACCCAGAAAAATTATTTCCAAAATATTTTAGAGTTCAAAGGGGATTGGCACCGCGATCATGGATATTTGACTGCAAATACTGAATTTGTAGACCAATTGTTGTCAAAACCCAACAAAGAATTTTCGAATCAACTGAATTGGATTAAAACATTTGGCAAACAATTGGTTACCTTCAAATCGTTGATCGCTTACAAAGATTACCACGAACAATTGTCCATTAAGCCGGGTGTTTTCATCGATGTTGTCAACGATGAAGAGGCCTATGATTTAGCCACACAAAATTTGTTGTACAAACGGATGAAAACCAATCATTCGGCGGAATTTACCAAACGTCTGACAAGAACATTGACTTGGCAATCTAAGCTTGGAATGGAGTACACTTGGTATGAATTGAAAAGTGATTTTTCTACCAATGAAACTTTCAATAATTCAGAATTTACGAACAATAATCAATGGAAAGTTTTGCGTCCTAATTTTGAAAACAGCCTTGAATACAAAAAAGGGGATTTTCGTTCGCAATTGGTGTTGCCTTTACATTATTACAACCTCAGAAATCAGGATAATATAAACGATTTGGATACAGAATATGCCAAAGTATTTCTTCAACCTCGTTTGAATTTTAATTACAATCTCAGCAATTATTGGAACCTCAACCTGAACAATGCTTACCTTGCGAATTTTGGAAATCCTCTGAATTTCCATCGTGGATATATTCTCTACAACTACAATACTTTGCGTAAGAACTGGAGTGAATTGAATGAAACCGAAAGTTGGCGTAGCCATCTACGATTGAAGTACGAAAATCCCATACGCTCCCGTTTTTTTCATTTAATATACGCTTTCGATTGGAATCAAAACGATCTGATTTACCGTTATCTTTTTGATGAAAATGCATCGTCGATGGTTGAAGCTGTGGCAAAGAAAAATTACAAAACGAACCACAATTTCAGTTCAAAGATTTCCCAATATTTTCCCCGATATAAAACAAGTTTCGAGTTGAATGCCGGGTACAGTAATGTGAAGAGCCAACATTTGTTGAATGAAGATTTGGTGGATGGTTTGCATCATTTTCTCACAATGGGCGCAGGTCTCAAATTTAGATATTTCTCAAGTTTTACCCTGACTTATGATTACAGTCGGTCGCAAAATAATCATCGTTTAACCAATCAAACTTCGAAGGTAGTTCAACAAAATCATCAAGCATCGGTGCATTATTTTCCGCATCCTCAGCATAATTTAACCCTACGAATGGATTATGTTCAAAACACTCGTCCCCATAAGTCTAACACGCTATTTGGTGATTTTACCTATCGCTATACAATGCAAAAAAGAAAAATTGATGTCGAGCTAAGTGTTTGCAATTTGTTCAATGAAAAGGTGTTCAATCAAACTCAATTCGATCAATATTACCAAATGCATTATCAGTATCAATTGCGCCCAACACAAGTGATGTTGACGACACGGTTCAATTTTTAGAGTTTTTTTTATCTCCTACCGCAACGCGGCAGATGAACAAGCTTCGATTTGCGCTATGAGTTTTTCTTTCTCATATCGATGTGTTTCTTCTTACAGAGGAAGAATGTTTGATGAAAATTAGTCAAAAAAAAATAAGCTATTCGTTAGATCATAGCTTATTTATATTGGTTGGAAATTATTTAAATCTGACTCAAAAATGCCAAAGTATCAATACCATCGGCATAATCGGTTAGGGTAGGATGTTGCGTTTGTCCAAAATCAACACGATTATCCAAGTTTAATTTACTTACCACACATTGGATTTCTTCTTCGTGATTTTTTAGCGTCGTTTTCACATCTTCTAAATCATCGTACAATTCATAATGCAAAACCGCAATCGGACTGTGAAGAGCTTCATCTTCTTTGATCAAAACAAAATTATTATCGTAGAATTTATCTTTGCTCAATAAATAAATCGCACGGTTATAATCGTAATTATTTGCATATTTAGTTTGTTGTACAATGTTTTCGCCCCAAGGAAAAATAGCTTCTATCAATTCCTGAATTTGAGTTTCTTTTTGGGTATAAATTTTTGTAACATTCCGACAACCTAAACCAAAGTATCTAAAAAAATCTTCGCCTAAACGCATCAAATCTTCTTTGCTTTCACTTCCATCAAGCACAGCAACCGACGTTCTGTTTTTTCGGATAATATGCGGAACCTGAGAAAAATAATGCTCAAAATAGCGCGCCGTATTGTTGCTTCCGGTTGCAATCACCGCATCGAAATTTTCTAAACGTTCAACTTTCTGGATTCGATCTTTAAATTCTTCATCAATCGATTGTAAATAGTGAATCACCAAATCGAGCAATTTTTCGTCTTTAGAAGAAGGCTTCACCAAAGCGCGATGACCAAAAAGTACAACCGCTAAAAGATCGTGAAATCCGACCAAAGGTAAATTCCCGGCCATGATGATGCCGACATTTTTGGGCGTATCGGGTAAAGAATAGTTTGCAACCCAATCGGATAAGTTATTTTCTGTCAAAGCATCAGCCCAGTTTTCTAAGGCGAAACGTATATTTTCTTGTGTAAACCAATTGTTGTGTGCTTCTGCATTTCTGCAAGCTAAATTTGCATCGTCTTTCCAATATAAAAATTTATGCAACAGTTGTTCGTTTTCGGGTTGTTTCTCTCGAGCAAGGAAATTAAAAAACTGACCTAACTCATCGAAAGCCGAAATCCTTTGGTTTAATGTCATAATTTATAAAATTAGTAGTAATTTTGTAATTGCAAATTTAAGAATTAAATACAGAACAGATGGCTATTATTATTACCGATGAATGTATCAATTGTGGAGCTTGTGAACCAGAATGTCCGAACAATGCGATTTATGAAGCCGCAGTAGATTGGAAGTATTCTGACGGGACAAGTCTTTCAGGTACCATTGTTAATGTGGATGGAATTACGTTTGATGCTGATGCTGTTCAAGAGCCTGTGAGCGACGAAGTATATTACATCGTTCCCGATAAATGTACCGAGTGCAAAGGTTTCCACGAAGAGCCTCAATGCGCCGCTGTTTGTCCGGTCGATTGTTGTATCCCAGATGACGCGCATGTTGAGAGTGAAGAGCGCTTATTAGAAAAACAAGCTTTTATGCACAACGGATAATCGTCTTACATACAAAAACAAAAACCTCGTTTTCTTAGAGAACGAGGTTTTTTATTACAGATATTTTTAGATAATTTCGGTAAGATGAAAAAAGTTTTCGGTAGGATGTATTACTTGCGAGTATATTTTCTTTTTCGATACCAAGTAGCAAAACCTCCAACCAAAAGAATAATTAAGGTCGGAATCAAAAGGTTTTTCATTTGCCAACTTTTCTTTTCCATAACAACTTTCGATTCGCTTAATTTCGGGGTCTGAAGTTGTCGATTTCTCAACGCCAAGAAGTCTTCATTTCCCAATAAATAATCCATCGTATTCATCAAGAATGTTTGGTTCGCATAAGTTTTGGGTTGCATATTCGGGTTATCCGGACGCATCGAATATTTATCCTCTCCTAAACGCATCGGCACTCCACGCCATAGATTATTCTTCAAAACATCACCATCAGAAATAACCACCATTTTTCCGTTTTGGGTAGCACCTTTGAAATTCGGAAACTCTTTACGCTCGTAGCGCATCGCATACGCAGAAGAAAAATCTCCTTCTACCAAAACCGCCATCGGAATTCTACCCATTCTATATTCTTCAGGATTTTCGATATTGACTTCATCCAACTGAATAAAGTTGAGTGCAGGTTTTAGAGTCGTCTGCGCCGAACTTGCTAAAAGTACAGTTGGTTTGATGGTTTTATTAGTAATAATCTCGATCGGATTCGCAAACTGAAACAAGACCGGATCAATCGATTGGGTTATCGGATTATCTTCTGCCTTGGTCCCAAGCTCGAAATATGGCCACGGATAATAGTTGTAACTCGTATTTCCAGCGGTTTCTCCATCGGCAAGCACAATTGGCGAACCATTGAGATCCTTGATAATCATCGGATGTATGCGCACACCATAATTGAAAAGAAAATCATTGAGATGTAAATCCCGTGGGAAAGCCACAATTTTTCCACTTCGGAAAATAGAATCCATTTCGGCATCGACCGTTTCCACCGCCCAAAGCGTTTTCCCACCGTGCATTATATATTGATCGAGCACCAATTTATCCATCTCGGTAAATGGCAACGTAGGTTTTGCAATCACCAACGCATCGAATTTTCGAAGACTGTCGAGATCGCTCGCTTGCAAAGTCATACTTTTATTGATGATCGGATTCAGGTACACCCCTACATCATATTTATCGGCTAAAGCGCGTCCAAAACCATCGATTTTGTTTTCGGGTAATTCGTCGTGATGAACAATTAATCCTACTTTTTTTCTGTTTTTGGTTGTGATTTGTTGGATTTTATCAGCAAAAAGATATTCTAATTTTTCGGAAGATGCTTGCGGTAAATTTTCAAAAGTTATCGAAGGATCATTGATCAAGACTTCCATCCAGCGTGTTTTTCCTTGGTATGAAATTTTCGCATAAGGATAAACATTTAGGATGCCTTTGTCCGTTTTGATAGGAGCTGGAGAAAGATGAGCTTCTTCTTTTTCGGCATCAGAAATATCAATCGGATCGAGGAAAGTATAGGTTAGATTTTTGTTGCGTTCTTGTAATTCATCCAACAAAAACTGAATATCGTTGCGTAAATTTCTATAATCTCCGGTGAGTTCTCCGCCAAGTAAAATATCGATATGCAAAGGATGATCTAGATTTTGCATCAGACTTTCTGAAGTTTCGCTCAACGTATATCGCTTGTCTTGCGTAAGATCATACCGTTGAAAAACAAAGAGTCCGATTATCCAGACCAAAAGTAAACCGATAATGTAGAGAAGTGAACGATATTTTTTCATTATGATTTTCTTTTTTTGAGTTCAATGATTTGTACAGTAGCCAATAAGAAAAAAGCAGAAAGTACAATAAAATACAACAACGATCGTGTATCGATAACGCCTTTCAGGAAAGGGGTAAAGTGCGTTTGAGCGCTCATATTTTGTACATAGTAATCGATGTTTCCTAATAAGTTATAAGACGCCAAACCTTGAAATCCGAAATAGAGAATAAAGTTTATAAACACAGCTAACACAAAGGCAATGACTTGATTATTGCTCAGAGAAGAGGTAAGAAGGCCGACGCTAGCGAAAAGTGTTCCAATCAAAAACAAACCGAGATAAGCCGAAAAAAGAATTCCGTAATCGATGCTTTGTTCCGGGATGACCAATTGTTGAAGACTATAAACATAGACAAGACTCAAAACCAATAAAAACACAAGAACCGAAAGAACGGCGAAAAATTTTCCGAGTACGATTTGTCGTGTTTTGAGTGGTTGTGTAAACAGCCATAAAAGAGTTCCGTTGCTTTGTTCTTCTGCAATAAGCTTCATGGTTAGTGCTGGGATAAGCAAGAGAAAAACCCAAGGTGCAATAAAAAAGAAAGGATTGAGGGAGGCTAATCCGCTTTGGAAAATATTGTATTCTTGATCGAAGAACCAAAGAAATAAACTGCAAATTAGCGTAAAAACAAGTGCCGCAACATAGGCTGTATAACCTAAGAAAAAATGGGCAATTTCTTTTTTATAAATGGTGAACATAGATAAACTTTATTTTTTGTCACGATTGACAATTCGTACAATCGCCATGATTAAAATTCCTACCCCAAAAAAACTAATCACTGCCCAAACCCAATGTTTAGCGAAATCTGTTTTTTGGATCACTGCAAAAACAACTGCAAAAAGAATAACGGTTGCGACTTCATTCATCATTCGTAGTCGAACAGAAGTATAACGGAAAATATTGTTTTGTATTTCTCGTAATGTTTTCCAACACCAGTAATGATAAATAAAAAGCAAAACAACCATGATGAGTTTGAATTTCATCCAAAGAGTATTCATCAAACCAGGATGTTTATACAGCATATTGACGCCCATTACCACTAGAATAATAAAGGCAGGCACGGTAATAACATTCCACAACCTTTTCTCCATAAAGGTAAATTGTTTTTGTAGAATTTCTTTGTCAGGCGAAGGTAATTCTTGGGTGTCGGTATGATAGATCATTAGTCGGACAATGTAGAAAAGTCCGGCGAAATAACTTACAACAAAAATAACGTGTAATGCTTTGTATATTAGGTAATTGTATTCCATTTGGATTGCGGGCGTGTTAAGATTCTATAAACTCAATAAGGATGTTGTCTCCTTTTCTCAATCCCATCAATTCGTTTGCAGGAGCAAACTGTGAGGGATTACTGTTGTAGGTGGTGATTTCTAATGAGCCGGCACTATTGAATAGACAAATTGGTCGACCGTTGACAAAAACTTCTTTCTTGAAGTCGGTTACGATATCGAAATAATGATCATGAATTTGATTGATTTCGATAGCCGTGAAATTTTCTTTTCGTAGGTTGATTCTAAAGTTACGATTTTGTGCATGTTGCTCGAAAAACTTTTTGGTAATATTCGATACAGCATTGCCAAAATGATCAATGTATATGATATTTCCTTGTATGATGCGGTCATCGCGATAGAGCGGGTTAAGGTTATTGTACCGTAAATAATCTGTTCGTGGATTGCCGACCAAATTCATCACACCACCTCGAGCCAGATGACAAGCTACCGGAACAAAAATATCTTTTACCGGACTTAGACCGTCGATTGCTTCGGGGTTGATATTGATTTCTACAATTTCATCGGGCAGTTTATCATCACACAATAACGAAATAAAACCATTATCAGCACCAATAAAATAATGCCCGTCAAAATAGAAACACATCGGTTTGTATTTGCGGTTTAGCAATGCATTTACCCCTACAATATGGATAGTTCCTTTCGGGAAGTTAGGATAGGCTTTTTGTAGGATATAAGCGGTTTCGGTGATGTCGTAGTGGCTAATTTCATGCGAAATATCAACAATTACACTATCCGATAGTTCACTTAGAATACGACCCTTCAACGAGGCAACAAAGTAGTCTTTATGTCCAAAATCAGTGGTTAATGTTATTATTGACATTTTATTTATAATAGACAACAAATATATTGCTTATTTTTGTGTTAGATACAATTAAAAAATGATTCACTTTTGACAGAAATTACATTAGAACTAACCGAAATCAATGCGCAAGACTTTTATGGTGCCAATAATGAGCACCTTAGACGCATAAAAGAATACTTTCCTAAACTGAAAATTATTGCCCGTGGTAAAAAACTTACCGTGGTTGGAAATGAGGAACTTCTGCAAGTCTTCGAAAAGAAAACCGCACAGATAATCAAACATATACAGCATTATAATCGACTTTCTAATCGCGATCTAGAAATCATCATGACCGCAGATTTGCAAGAAGAAAAACAAATGGTGATCCACGATGACATTATTGTACATGGCGTTAGTGGAAAAATCATCAAAGCCCATACTCCTGGCCAAAAAGAATTGGTGAGCAAAGTTCATAAAAATGATATGGTTTTTGCAATTGGTCCTGCCGGAACCGGAAAAACCTATACCGGGGTTGCTTTGGCCGTACAAGCCCTGAAAAATAAAGAAGTGAAACGAATTATCCTTACGCGTCCAGCGGTAGAAGCGGGCGAAAGTTTAGGATTTTTACCCGGTGACCTCAAAGAAAAACTCGATCCATATTTGCAACCATTGTATGATGCATTGAAAGACATGATCCATTTCGAGAAGTTGGCATCGTACATAGAAAAAGGGGTAATCGAAGTTGCGCCATTGGCTTTCATGCGTGGTCGTACGCTCGATGAAGCTTTTGTTATTTTAGATGAAGCGCAGAATACCACTCATTCTCAGATGAAAATGTTTCTAACTCGAATGGGGAAAAATTCTAAGTTTATGATAACCGGAGATCCTGAACAGGTCGATTTGCCTCCAAAACAAAAGTCAGGTTTGCGAGAAGCAATTTCTATTCTGAAAAATGTGAAAGATATCGGGTTCGTTTATTTGGATGAAAAAGATGTGGTTCGACACAAATTGGTTCGAGATATTTTACGAGCTTACAAAGTGAGTGAAGATCACGAAAGAGAATTTATACACAAAAAAGAATTGCAGAAAAAAGAATCGGAAACAAAAGAAACAGAAAAAAAAGAATCGGATAATCAGGGTACTTTCCCACTGGATACAAATCCGACTAAATAATATAATGATAAAAAACCTTCGTTTTACGAAGGTTTTTTTTGGATTTTATTTTTTGATAAATTTTTGAGAGAAATCTCCTTTACTAGTTTTTAGGTTTAATAGATAACTTCCTTTGGGTAAATCAGCAATTTTTATTTCAGCCTTTTTAGTTGCTTGTTTTACTGAGATTTGTTTAAGGATTTGTCCCCCAAAACTCAAAATTGTAATTTCTTTTATTTCCGCATCAGCAGTAAGTTGTAGCGTATTAAGTTGGGTGTTTTGAGAAACTTTTATTCCTTTTACCAACGAAGTGTTTTCGGTCGACATTTCACTTTTCCCTAAATCGATTTCATCTATAAAAAGTGTTCCTTCGAAATTATTATGGATAAATTTGATTTGATCAAACTTCAATTGTTGTTCTTCTGCAATATCCAAAATCAACTTTCCATCTACATAATAACGTGTATTCGTTTCATTAAATTCTATCTGTACCTTATACCATTTATCTTTCACGTATCGAAATTCTTCTGCTCTTACATGTCCAGTCGGAGCCAAAGAACTTGTTACCCAAAATTCTCCACGATCATTTAGATTTATCTGAAAAATAGTGGTGTCGGTAAGCGTGTTGAAGCCCTGAAAACCATAATAATTGTAGTTTCCTACTTTGTCCACTTTGAAGTGAAAAGAATAATTATGTGCGTCGACTTCTTCAAAATGATAATAAGCACCAAAACGTGGTTCGGTTTGAGGAATATTGCTCGGATCTCTTTGTAGTTTTAAGGCATTTGTCCCATCAAAAGCGGTTTCGTTTGAAATTTCTTGATGATCAATAGCTGAGTTAACTTCTGCACCGGTCGAAATCCAAGTTTTTTGACCATTGATGTTTCCTAATTGATAACCTTCTGCTTCTTCGAAAGAAATTTTTTGTGCAAATAGTTGAGCCGAGAAAGCCAACGTTGCTACACATAGTAATTGTAATTTCATGATAAATTTTTGTGTTAAAATCACGCGAAAATACAATTTATAAAAGTTTCTTTCTAAATAAAAATCAGTTTATTTATCAAATTTACTTGTTGAAAAATTATCCGAAATTTAATCGTTTAATTGATATGAAGTTATTAGGTAGGATGATAATTATTTCTTGATAAAATGTTGATTTTGGATTGAATCCATACATCAATATTGATAAATAATGCCCTGATAAAAAGATGAATGATAAAAATCAACTCCATTGATTTCGATCCAAACTCCTATACTGTATAGCTTCTGCAATGTGAGTGCTATTAATTTTTTCGGCATTTTCGAGGTCGGCAATCGTGCGTGCTACGCGTAAAATTCGATCATAAGCTCGGGCAGAAAGGCTCAATCTTTCCATCGCAATTTTTATTAAATTTTTCGATTTATCGTCGAGTGTACAAAATTTATCCAATTCTTTTGTACCAATTTGCGCATTGTAATGGATGTTCAGACCATCATACCGATTGATTTGTAATTGTCGAGCCTTTAGAACTCTTGCGCGAATATCCATGCTTTTTTCACCTTTTCTTTCTTTAGACAAATCATCAAAAGGAACCGGATTCACTTCAATATGCAAATCGATTCTGTCGAGCAACGGACCAGAAATCCGATTCATATAGCGTTGCATCTCGGCTAAGCTCGACGTGTTTTTTGGATCATCGGCAAAATATCCACTCGGACTTGGGTTCATCGAAGCAACCAACATAAAACTCGCAGGATAAGTAACTGTAAATTTCGCTCGCGAAATCGTTACTTCCCGATCTTCGAGCGGTTGTCGCATTACTTCTAAAACAGAACGTTTGAATTCGGGTAACTCATCTAAAAATAAAACCCCATTGTGTGCCAAGGAAATTTCTCCTGGCTGCGGATACGAACCGCCTCCTACCAAAGCCACATCCGAAACCGAATGATGAGGAGAACTGAAAGGACGAATCGTAATTAATCCATTTTTGGGTAATTTCCCCGCGACACTATGAATTTTTGTTGTTTCTAAAGATTCATCGATGCTCATCGGTGGTAGGATAGAGGCAATACGTTTTGCTAACATGGTTTTTCCGCTTCCGGGTGGACCGATTAAGATGATATTATGTCCGCCTGCAGCAGCAATTTCCATTGCGCGTTTTACATTTTCTTGACCTTTAACATCCGAAAAATCATACGGGTAATTTTCGACCAATTGATTGAATTCACTTTCGATATCCACCAGATGAGGTTCGAGTTCTGCTTCATCGTTCAGAAAATCGATAAGAGTTTTGATATTTTCAATACCATACACTTTCAAACCTTTTACGACCGATGCTTCATTGGCATTTTCTTTCGGTAGGATGAAACCATCAAACCCATCGAGTTTTGCTTGTATGGCGATAGGCAAAGCACCTTTTATTGGACGAAGAGAACCGTCGAGAGATAATTCGCCCATGATGATATATCGATGAAGGTGATCGGTTTTTATTTGTTCAGATGCTGCTAAAATACCGATCGCAATACTCAAATCATACGCAGAACCTTCTTTTTGTAAGTCTGCTGGCGCCATGTTGATTGTTATTTTTTTACCTGGAATTTTATACCCTACATTTTTTAGGGCAGCACTTATCCGAAAATTACTTTCTTTGATTGCACTATCGGGCAAGCCAACGAGATGATAACCGACGCCGTTGTCGATGTTGACTTCTACTGTAATCATTTTAGATTGAACACCAAAAATGGCACTTCCGTAAACTTTTACCAACATAGTGTATGATTTTATTCTAAATTAGGTAAAATTTAGGTACGATGGTTAAGAAATTAAAGAAAAAAGTAGGCTATAGAATAGAAATGTGTAAATTTACGTCCTTTTTTCCTGGTGCATCAAGATTTTGTTGTATTTTGAGAGAAGGATAAATTAAAGAACTATCCGTCGATGGAATTAAAAAATATTTCATTCCAATATAAGGAATATTCAAACAAAGAAAGCTTGCCGATTGAACTGAAGTTGTTGGTAGAAAAGGCTTTAGAGATTTCTAAGCAAGCTTATGTGCCCTATTCTAACTTTCATGTTGGGGCAGCATTAGAATTAGAAAATGGAGAAGTATTTTCAAGTACAAATCAAGAAAATGCATCTTATCCTGTTGGGACTTGTGCCGAGCGTGGATTGTTGGTTTATGTGGCATCACAATATCCTACCGAAAAAATAATTCGACTTGCTGTTTCTTCAGAAGATTTAGCGCAACCCTTGCCTCCTTGCGGGATGTGTAGGCAAGCAATTTTAGAGTATGAAAAAAAGCAAGAGCAACCGATTGAAATAATTTTGTCGGGTAAAAGCGGGAAAGTCTATGTGTTACCTTCCGCTGCAAGCTTATTGCCGTTGCATTTTGATGATAAATTTTTAGAACCTTAATAATTGGGAATTTACCCGGCAAACACTTAAATTTGTTGAGTGAAAAGTGTGTTATGGAAAAATTAACAAAAGAAACCTACCTACAATGGTATAAAGAAATGACCTTTTGGCGTCGTTTCGAAGATAAATGTCGTTCTCTGTATTTGAAACAAAAAATACGTGGATTCTTACACCTATATAATGGGCAAGAAGCCTTACCTGCTGGTTTTTTACATGCCATGCAAAAAGGAGATAGAGTAATCACGGCTTATCGTTGCCATGTTTGGCCAATGGCGATGGGGGTAGACCCAAAACAAATTATGGCAGAACTTTGCGGAAAAGCGACAGGGACTTCTCATGGTTTAGGAGGATCTATGCATATCTTTAGTAAAGAACATAATTTCTTTGGTGGACACGGAATCGTTGGTGGACAAATTCCTTTAGGAGCCGGTATGGCCTTTGGAGATAAATATAATGGTAAAAAACATGTAACGATCTGTCTTATGGGTGATGGTGCAACTCGACAAGGAGTATTGCACGAAACCTTTAATATGGCGATGAACTGGAAATTACCAGTTGTTTTTGTGTGCGAAAACAACCAATACGCGATGGGGACTTCTGTAAAAAGAACTGCGAACCACGAAGATATCTGGAAATTGGGTCTTGGGTATGATATGCCTTCTTATCCAGTAGACGGAATGGATCCATTGAAAGTAGCAGAAGCTGCTTACGAAGCTATCGAACGTGCGCGTCGTGGAGATGGACCAACTTTCTTAGACGTGCGTACTTATCGTTACCGAGGACATTCTATGTCAGATGCAGAACCGTATCGTACTAAAGAAGAGGTAGAAGAGTTTAAACAAGAAGATCCAATCTTGCATGTAGAATCTCATTTGTTAGCAAATAAATGGGCAACACAAGAAGATCTCGATTCGATGGTTGAAGAAGCCAAAAGAGAAGTGGAGGTTTGTGTTGATTTTGCAGAAAACTCACCATATCCAGAAGATGATGTGATGTATAAATATATCTATTCAGAACCTGATTATCCTTTTTTAGATAAATTAGAAAAAAACTAATCTATGGCAGAAATTATTAATATGCCTCGCTTAAGCGATACAATGGAAGAAGGTACCGTTGTAAAATGGCACAAAAATGTTGGAGATCAAGTTGCAGAAGGTGATATTCTTGCCGAAATTGAAACTGATAAAGCAATTCAAGAATTCGAATCAGAATATGATGGAGTTCTTCTCTACCAAGGAGTGAAAGAAAACGAGCCTGTACCGGTAGATACTGTTTTAGCAATTATCGGTGAAAAAGGGGAAGATATTTCGAGTTTGACATCGGGTGAATCAACAGCAAAAGAAAATACAACTCAAGAAACTGCCGTAGAAAAAGAAGTAGAAAAATCTACTCAACCTGTAGCCAAAAAAGAAATTCCGGCCAATGTACATGTTATCAACATGCCTCGTTTGAGTGATACGATGGAGGAAGGAACAGTAACAACTTGGCACAAAAATGTAGGTGATCAAGTGGCGGAAGGTGATATTTTAGCGGATATCGAAACTGATAAAGCAGTACAAGAATTCGAATCAGAATATGATGGAGTTCTATTGTACCAAGGAGTGAAAGAAAATGAGCCTGTACCGGTGGATACGATTTTAGCAATCATCGGGGAAGCAGGAACGGATGTAAGTGCGATTTTAGAACAAGGTTCTGCAACCAATCAAGAAGAGTCGGAAGTCGTAGATGACGAAAAACCGGTTGTGGTTGAGTTGGATGTTAAGAAATCTACTGATCATCCTACAGAAACAACTTCTACCGATGAACGAATTTTTGCTTCGCCGCTTGCCCGTAAAATTGCCGAAGATAAAGGAATCGATTTGGCGCAAGTACAAGGAAGTGGAGATAACGGTAGAATTGTACGCAAAGATGTGGAAAGCTTTATACCAAAAGCAACGCCTTCAGTAGCTTCGACTTCTGTAGCTGCACCGGCTTTGGTAAGTGGAGAAGATAAACATATCCCGAACTCGAGTATGAGAAAAGTAATTGCAAAACGTTTGGCTGAATCTAAATTCACCGCGCCGCATTATTACCTCAATATCGAACTCGATATGGACAATGCAATTGCTGCAAGAAAACAAATCAATGCTTTGCCAGATACCAAAATTTCATTCAATGACATGGTGGTAAAAGCTGTTGCAATGGCCTTGAAAAAACATCCTGCAGTGAATGCAAGTTGGACGGATAATGAGATTACACAATACGGAGATATCAATATCGGTGTAGCGGTTGCAGTAGAAGATGGTCTATTGGTTCCGGTTGTGCGCAACGCAGATCAGAAAAGTTATACGCAACTTTCTGCCGAAATCAAAGATTATGCAACCCGCGCAAGAGATCGTAAATTGAAAGCTGACGAAATGGAGAAATCTACTTTCTCGGTATCTAATTTAGGTATGTTCGGGATAGAATCGTTTACTTCTATTATCAATCAACCAAATTCGTGCATCATGTCGATTGGTGCAATTGTAGAAAAACCAGTCGTGAAAAACGGACAAATTGTTGTCGGAAATACCATGATGATTTCATTAGCATGCGATCATCGTACCGTAGATGGAGCAACAGGGGCGCAATTTTTGCAAACCTTCAAAGCATATATGGAAAATCCTGTTACCATGTTGGTATAATAGAAAATTTCCTATAATTATAATGGCTATTCAAATTTTGGATAGCCATTTTTTTTTATTAATTTCGTTCTATGCAAAAGCTGAAAGATTTTTTTAAGATACTAAAACAAACCATTGTCGAGTTTACAGACGATCGCCTTATGAAAATGAGTGCTTCCTTAACTTATTATGCAATGTTTTCTTTGTCGCCCGTTTTGCTAATCATTCTTTCGTTGGCAAGCTTGCTCTATAAAAAAGAAGCCATCGAAAATAGACTCTATTACGAGATCAAAGAATTGGTCGGATCAGATTTAGCTATTCAAATCCAAGATTTTGTTGCCAACTCAACCGTTTCAGGAGATAGTAATATTGTGTTGATAATCGGTATCGGAGTTTTGGTTTTTGGTGCGACAACCATGTTTACCGACATGCAAGATAGTTTCAATCTTATTTGGCGAATAGAAGCTGTCCCCAAAAGAGCCTTTCTCAAATTTTTAGCCAATCGTGGAATTTCCTTTCTCTTTATCATGGTTTTGGGGCTTATTTTGTTTTCATCGGTCATCGCAAGTAGTTTACTCAAACGTTTTGGCGAAGATATTTTCGAGTGGCTCGATATCAATCAAACTATTTCTGCCTCCACCTTTATGATGATCAATAATATATTGTCTTTCGTTTTGGCTGTATTGGTTTTTTTCTTGCTTTTCAAATTTTTACCCGACATCAAAGTCAAATCAAAACCAGTCTTTATCGGCGCGTTGGTAACGGGAGGTTTTTTCTTTGTCGCCAAATTTTTCATTAGTTACTATTTATCAATCTCCAAATACAACGCAATTTTTGGCTCAGCCGGATCCATCGTCATCCTATTATTATATATCTATTACAATGCAACCATAATGTATTTTGGCGCAAAATTTACAAAAGTATATACCGAATTCTATGGATTTGGAGTGCAGCCTAATAAAATAGCCAAACGCAGAATAGTTAAATTCGAAGAATAATACTCTTTTTTTTCGGTAGGATAAGATATTGATGAAGCAACGAAAATAATTTTCACGAAAGATTTCCATCTTTTTTCGGGTAGGAAGGATGATAATTTCGGTAGGATGAACCACAGAACTGAATAAACAAAGCCAAAAGAAACCGGAAGGAAGCTTCCTTTATTGAAGCATTTTTTGTCCTGAAAGAATAAAACACAAAAATATTTAAAATTTATTGCACACGTTTTCAGTGATTTAAAGATAAAACAAAAAATTTCTTGAGATTTTATTTGTTTAATTAGAAATAGAGTGCTTATATTTGCACTCCCAATACGAAAGAAGAGTAGTGTTTATGGGATTTGAAATAAAGGATTAGGAATTAAGAGAAGGAAGTTAAGGCTTCCGAAAAAAAATTCAAAAAAAGTTTAAAAAACATTTTGCAGTTT
>CCMH01000046.1 GCA_000751595.1 Weeksella massiliensis
AACTGCAATTGCGTATAACTATTCAATAACTCTGTTGTAAATATTAAACATGTTTACTTGTATTCAGTCAGGGACCTTTATAATGAACCAGTAGGTATTGTTAAGAACAAATAAAGTTGTGAGTCATCAAATGTGTGATTTTAAACTATATAAATATAACGATAGAAAGTGTTTCGACCTTTTATTGTCCATGGTAAATGATTATGATTTATCGAAAAAATCCAAAATTGAAGAAAATATAAAAATTTATGGTTTTTTATCTAATTATCAATACTTTTTTTAAAAAAAAGTATTTCTTTAATATTGGCTTAATGATGGATAGAAGTCTAAAATTGAAAGTTTCTAATATTGTAAGTAATTATTATTAATATGATAGATTTTAACTAATTTAAACTTAAACATGAAAAAAAGATTTATTGTTTTATTTACTTGTTGTTTTGTGAGTTTACAAGCACAAGTAGGTGTTAATACAGATGACCCACAGACAATGCTCGATGTAGACGGTTCTGTGAATCTCCGTAATGAACTGCGTGTAGGGGGAACGGAACAAAAAACAGGGAATCCCGGAAAAGTTGATCAGATTTTGGTCTCGCAAGGAGAAGGGAAATCCCCAGTATGGAAAGATGCTACGGTCAAATTTTTCCAAGAAGACGAATACCGTGTTACCTCTACGTTTTTAGAAACCGATGAAACAGGCATCCATTTCGGAAACACTACTGGTGACGGAATATTGATGAGTGTTCTTGGTGAGGATATAAAAAGTACAAGTCCGAAATGGACAGAAATTCCTGGTCTTACCTCTACCGTGAAAGTTGAGAATTCTAAAAACAGACTCAATGTTTCTTTCCAAACAGGTGTAGAAATGTCGAATGTAGGTTTTAGAGATGGAGAATATGTCCGTTTTATTTGTGGAATTTTTGTAAATGACTTACTAAAAGCATTGCGTGCCGATCAGATCAATGGAATCTACAATAAAGGTCAACGAAATCAGTCAATTTATACCTTAAACTATACAGTAGAAGATTTACCAGAAGGTGAACACAGTGTGAAGGTTGCATGTAGAAGAACCGATAGCTCCAGATCAGGCTATGATTTTTCAATTGGTCGTAGTATTAATGAGACATCAAATGCCATCGCTAATAATTTTATGCTACGGTCTGTATTGCGTTATGATTTGAATGAGAAAGTAACCTTAGTAAAATAAGCAATTAGTATTTAAAATAGATAAAAATGAAATCAAATAATATAATATTATTTATCCTACTTTTTGCTAGTCACTTCACTATTGCACAGGTAGGGATCAATACTGATCAACCGAGAGCAGATCTAGATGTGCAAGGGGATTTAGGTATCAAAGGTTCTATTTATTTAGGTGATGAGAACCTCAATGAAAAGGGCGATAAAGGAGTTAGTGGGTCAGTTTTAGTATCGCAAGGAGAAGGGAAATCTCCCGTTTGGAAAGTGTTGCGTTTACCAAAATTCGAACCTTCTAAATACGTATCATTTTCGAATGTAGCACAAGAAACAGAAAATGGAATTAAAGTTTCAGGAGGAACGACTTTCACACAAAACAACTTTATTTCTGGACAAAATAGATATGTCGAAAACCAATCTATTGAAGAATTCTTAGGAAGTAGAGTTAAATCAGGCGGTGTTATTAATGAATTAACAGATTACGTTAACATCAATAATGCAGAAAATAAAGTCATGCTTTCTTTTGAGACTATTGTCCATCTGAATACTACTAGTAATAATTCTGGAGTCGAGTTTGCATGTGGGATATTTGTCGATAACCAATTAAAAGGAGCTAGAGTTTATACGTCCCAACAGATTGGGAATTCTGGTAGAATATTTTACACCTACAATCTCATCGCTGTAGCAAAAAATTTACCTGTTGGTAAAAGAAAGGTAGAAGTGGCTTGTACAAGAAGAGCCAATCTGTATAGTTTTAGAGGAGATATAGGCTTTGGATCACCAGTGCATACAAACTTAAATGAGTTTATGACAAAATCGTCCCTGCTGGTCGAAACTTTCGAAAAACCAGACTTAGAAAATACTAATCCAATTTATACTGACTAATATGAAAAATTTATTAAGGTTTTTATTCTTGATAGGTAGCACATTTGCTTACTCTCAGATAGGTGTCAAAACCCAAACTCCGCAAACTGAATTAGACGTTAACGGAACCATGAATGTGAAAGATGAAATTTATCTCGGTGATGAGAATAACGGTAAGGGAAATCCAGGTAAACTAGGTGACCTAATCTCATCGAATGGAGAAAAATTACCAAGCTGGAAAAATTTTGATTTACCAGCAGGTTACGGTGTAGAAATGATGTTAAAGTCTAGTTACAATATTAGTTCTACTAAAGGCATTAGTATTTCAGGACGAGAAAATTCTACAAGATATTCGGTTGGATATTCGGAAGAGCAAGGAAAAACTAATCCAACCCAGTGGGTAACAATGGAGGGCTTGAATCAGAAGTTTACGGTAGATAATGCGACAAACAGGGTAAGTATTAGTGTACAGACTTTAGTCCAGATGCAAGGTAATTCTGGTAATGCAAGCTTTGGTTGTGGGATTTTTCTTGATAATAAGCTTAAGCTTGCTAGAACCTCTAGTGTTATAGGTGAGTCCGGATCTTACGTAGTTGTAAATCTATCTACAACCATGGAAAACCTCTCTCCAAAAACTTATGAATTTAGTTTTGCATGTGTAGAGAGAAATATCCCAAGAAACACAAAAATTGGTATTGGTGAACCATTGGATACGAGTTTACTCAATGCCGAAATGGCAAAAACAACAGGATCTATTAAAATTTTCGAGCACTTATAATTTTTTTGAGGAAATTATTAATATATTTTGGTTAAAGTATTTAATCAAAACATGAAAAAGAAATGTCCTCAAACCCTAATACATAATTTAGATGAGTGGCGAGTTTTGGTAGAAAACACCAACTCGCTCGCTCATACCGTGATCCAAGACGTTAATTTCTGTCAAGAAAAAGTCGATTGGACACGCTTTCACCTCAATCAAACTTCTTTTTTGGGGTGTACCTTTAATCGTCGAGATGCTATTTACCTCATCGAGAAAGGTGCTTTCGTTTATCCGAAATTCAAAAATATTCCCTATAAACCCTACCGTAGCTTTCTCTATACCTGGCAAGAGTTGATGGAAGGCTATCATCCTACCCACGACAAAAGTCGTGACCTGAAGATCTATAAACATTTTTCGGCAACCAAATACAACCCCAGCGTTCACGAAGCAATGGCACAACGGATTCATGATCATAGTATTGATGATGCTCTGCGCGAATTGTTAGGGTACGATGACCAAGGAATGACACAAAAAAAATGTGTCGGTTTCATGGGCGGACATGCGACCAAACGCGGATCCGAGTTCTATAATAAAACAGCCTTGGCAGCAAAACGACTTGCTCAAATGGGCTATTATGTCGTAACAGGAGGCGGACCAGGGATTATGGAAGCAGCGAATTTGGGCGCGTATATGGCGCATTACACCGAAGAAGATTTGTCAGACGCCATTGCTATTTTGCAAGACCTAAAGTTTTCAGAACCCGATCAGGTCGATTATTTGGCTGTGAATTATGCTCAACAATCGAAAAAAGTTCTCGACCTTTATCCTAATGCCTGTGAGAGTTTGGCGATTCCTACCTGGTTCTATGGTCACGAGCCGAGTAATTTATTTGCCACCCATATCGCCAAATACTTTTCGAACAGTATCCGAGAAGATACCTTGTTGGCGATAAGTTTGTTCGGAATTGTATATGCACCAGGAAGTGCAGGAACGACGCAAGAGATTTTCCAAGAAGCTGCTCAAAATCATTACGGAACCTTTGGATATTATAGCCCCATGGTGTTCTTGGGCGTGAAGCGTTATGTAGAAGATACAACCTTGTATTCGGTCTTGCATCAGCTGGCAAAAGGAAAAACCTATAAAAAATTATTGTTTCTAACCGATGAAGCAGAGGAAGTTGCAGAGTTTATAGCTGCAAATCCACCCATAAAAGCAGAATAGTTTTGGTGGAATAGAAAAAAGATGTATATTTGCATTCCAATACCGCGAGATGGAGCAGTAGGTAGCTCGTCGGGCTCATAACCCGAAGGTCACAGGTTCGAGTCCTGTTCTCGCTACTAAGATCGCGAGGTGGAGCAGTAGGTAGCTCGTCGGGCTCATAACCCGAAGGTCACAGGTTCGAGTCCTGTCCTCGCTACTAACAACACTAATAATCAATAGATTGCGAGTGTTACGGACTAAAAAAGGGACTAATTCATTTGATTAGTCCCTTTTTTTATGTAATAAACTACAAATTTATTAAATTCTTATAGTCCAAATATTGTTTTAGTTTTTCGTATTCCAATGCTTTCATATAGTTTTCCATATAAATAAAGTCGGGTTGACCTTTGTCGTTTGTTGGTAATAAGATTCGTTTCTTTGGTAAATCGGTACTTGAAAGTTGGTCGCCATAAGAAAATCCCGAAGCCATCCTTTTGAAGCAAAGCACTAAAAATTCTGCAACATATCTGTTTAATTCAAGGTTTGGAATTTGAACAGCGTGAATTTTCATATCAAGACTTGCTGTATATGGATGATAAAATACACTACCTAAAAATGAAATAGAAATAAAATTCGTCAATACACGATAATTTTTGTGTTTAACGTTTTCGTAAAAATCAAAAACCCCGTTGTTATTGTCAGTTGCGGTAAGTCGTGCAGTTTTCCCTTTTTTCAAAAGGTCTTTTGGTAAAAGTGCTCCTGTTGAAATATTAAAAACAGTTCCAATTTTAAACTCTTTCCACTCAATTTCTGATTTTAATTTTTCGCTTGGTTTGAGTGTTAAAAGATGATTTTTATATGCTTTCAAAAGTTCAGTTTCCTTTTGCTTCATATAACTTTCCATAAAATCATAGTCGGGGTTTCCTTGTGAATTTATTGGAAGTAATATTTTTTCTTTTTTTATTCTTTGGTCGTTTATTTCTCTGTTAAATCCATATTTGTCTCTAACTCTTGATGTCATAGTGGCTAAAAACAAATAGACATATTTGCCGAAAATCGGATTTTCAAGTTTTGTAACGTGGTCGCTTGCGACCACGCTAAAAGGCTGGAAAAATGTTGAGCCAACACTTCCACTATTTGCAATTGTTAAACAGTTTTCAAAATCTCTAACACCGTTTTTGTTTCCAATAAAGCCGTCTATACCATTATTCAAAGCTGTTGAAGAAACATAAGGTCTATTTCCTTCAATATGGTCATCTTTTTTTAAACGTTTTCCTCTTTGGATTGCAGTAAATATTTTTGTTAAAGAAAACTCTTTCCATTCTCTGTTTGTCAATTCCATAGTTTAGTTTTTTTCGTTGTCAAACAGATATTCACGACCTTGCATTATCATACTAAACTCAAAAGTTAAATAATCGCCTATTGTTTTTGCAAAGTCGGCTTCGGTTGGGATTTCGTCATTGAAGTAATAAAACGAGTGTAACCATTCATCTTCGGGTTCAATCGTGGTTTTTACGCAAAATTTTGTTTCGGCTTCCAATCGGTCAAACCAAACATCAAGCAAATGTTGCTTTTTGTCTTTTGCTTCGATAGTTTCAACTAATCCACGATGTTTTTGCACCTCAAAACCGTCTTTTTCAAAGTTGATAAATTTTACTTCTTTGTCTTTGTAATGTGGAACTCCTGCGGTAAAAACTGCAATACAAGGATTTGTCCCAACTCCGTAAAATGTATTTTTGTTCAGCGTTATCACACCTTCCAAAGTGTGATGTTTTAAAATATTTTCTTTTATCGCTTGTTCTTCTTTTGATTTTCCTGTCATTGAAGATTGCGGAACAATCACGATAACTTTTCCGTCAGCAACAATGGAATTGAGCAAATGCTCTGTAAAATTGATTTCGTATAAACTTGGATTTCCTTTGCTTCCCATTGAGTAGGGAGGGTTCATCATTCCGATTGTGCAACCTTTTAATTGTAATTGAGCTGGATTTTGTTTTAAAAAATCTTCTTGTTCCAAATTGCTTTTTCCGTCTCCTCGCAAAATCATATTGGTTGTTGCAATCGTAAACATATAAGGCTGTAATTCTAATCCGTGCAACTGATTTTTTCTGATGTCAGCTTGTTGTCTTTGGTCGTCTGTTTTTTGCAACATATCGTGCATAGCTGCAATTAAAAATCCACCGGTTCCACAACAAGGGTCAAAAACTTTGTCGATTGGCTTCAGTTCTGCTAAATCGCAAAATAATTCCGTAATATGTTTTGGTGTGAGGACGATACCTAAATTTTGTCCGTCTCCACCTGAATAAGACATAAATTCTCCATAAAACCGACCTAAATAATCTTCGGCAGATTGAATGTACTTGATGTTTTTGTAAATATTTTCGTATAAAAACTCGGTGTAATGTTTTAACGGAGTTTTACTTAAATATTCGTTGACTTCGTTAATCGCTTTGGTGTCTTTAATAACCAAAAATTGGCTCAATAATTTGTCTTTTTTGACTTGCGGTGCAACATTAGCACGTTTTAAATTTTTTTCAATTGCTTCGTAGATTTTCTCGCCGTCTGTTGTTGTTTGGTCGCCTGTTAAACTTTCAATGCTGAAACCTTTGTATTCCATTTCACGCAATGCCAACAAAATTCCCGAAACGATTAAAGGCTTATCTTTGTCTTGAATACTGCCATAATTCCGCAAATCTTCGTGAAGATTTTTTGCATCTTTCAGAATTTCTTCGGTTGTTTTTTCTTCTGGTGTTTGCTCTTTGAGAATGTTTTTTGTGTAGTATTCATCAATATTTTTTTCGTTGAAAAGTGTAAAAGTTTCAACGTCTTCCAACTCTTTGTATTCGCCTCTTTCGTTGATGAAAATCGGAGAAATTTTATGTCGCTTTTCGTTACCCGAAACTCCAAAAGCGATTATCTTTTTGTAAGTTGTATTTTTTGATAAGTGTAAACCGTAAAATAACGCTCCGTTTACAGCATAGTTTCTTACGTTTGTAACTTGGTTACAAATCAAATCTTTATCGTTTCGTTTAATGTGAAAAGAAACATCTGCTTTGTTTTCGATGACAAGTAAAAAATCTTTGACAACACCGCAATATTCAGGAAAACCAACTTTTCCTGTTCCTGCTTTTGAAGCTGTTTTTAGAGCTTCGTCAATTTCTTTTATGTTGCTTCCTTGTGGGTGTAGGTCTATGTTTGCTTCTTTGAGTATATCTCTTACCCAAAAATCCGTCAGTATTTCTTTTTTAGCCATTATATTAATATATATTGAGTTGTATATATTTAGTTTAATATTATTATACTATTGCGTAAATATATAAAACTTCAATAGTTTGATTTTGAAATAAAGTTATATAAGTATAAAATTTTCAGTTTGCTCTCTTAAAATAGTTAAATCAAAATGTGCATAGGTCACAACACTAACCTACGTAAAATGTGCATAGGTCACAACACCAACCTACGTAAAATGTGCATAGGTCACAACACTAACCTACGTAAAATGTGCATAGGTCACAACACCAACCTACGTAAAATGTGCATAGGTCACAACACTAACCTACGTAAAATGTGCATAGGTCACAACACCAACCTACGTAAAATGTGCATAGGTCACAACACTAACCTACGTAAAATGTGCA
>CCMH01000047.1 GCA_000751595.1 Weeksella massiliensis
CACTTTATAGGATAGTGTCATTTATAACTGTGCATAACATGAACTGTGTAAAAAAACAAGTTTTTTAAGTCCTTTTTTGAATATAACGATCCTGGTAAAATACTCTATTTTTCATCACACTAAATACTATCTTAATCATCTTATTGCACAATGCAATTTCGTCTGCTTTTTATTCTCCTCCTCCATCGATCAGTCAAATTGTTCTTGCGATACAACCTACAATTCTAACACGGACTTTTGTTCTACTAAACTGTATGGTTGTCAGCAAGAAATGAACAGGGATAATCCTATTAGTGAAACTTAATTGGTTACTCGGTTTGGTCTCTATTATTCTATGCCTTTTGTTCTTTCTTTTTATGATTTTGATTCAATAAATTTAATGAATTACAAACTTAGGAAGTTGTATGCTTTTGTTTTTTTTTATTAAATTTACAAAAAGACTCACAGCTTTGGCTAAGTCTCGTTTTAGGTATTTTTTATAGTAAAACTGTCAATGATATATATTATTCCAACAGAAGGAGGTTTAGGTGTCGAAATATGGGGAACTTATGAAGACCTAAATAATTTTGATGAAGTAATCAGTAAGTTTTGGAATGATAAAAATAAACAAAATAATAAAGGTTTTGATAATAGAGACCATTTAATTAGTGGTTTTTCATATGAAATCCGAAAAGCTAAAGATGGATGTCGATTGAAAAGAAATTTTAGCCATTTTAGGTTTGAAGAACAAACATATTATGGAGCACAAATCTCTTGGGTTCACATTCTTTTCTCACTCACTGCATTAAAATTCAATATGAGGTATAGTGAAACCAACAAGTTTGATATTGCACAAATTCTTTTAATTGAATTTTGGCTTGAAAAGGCTATGAATTCGTATGACGAAATTGGTGCTAAATCTTTAATTGGATTTATAGAAGATGGACTTTATGGAGGTAATACTCATATTTATCAATGTATGAGAAGTATAAATCTCGATTTTTTTACGTTAGGTGGTGGTAAACGTGCTTTTAGAAAACTTCCTGATTTATTGAAAAGAGGAGTTTATTTCACAGATGAGTTTAGAGAATATCAAAAATTTTTAGAAGTAGAAGCAAAAAAACATGATTGCGAAATTTCAGAGCTAGAACTTAGTGATGATGATTTTGATTATGAAAATTTTAAATGGTAAAAAACTACAGCTAACATGACCTGTGTAAATAAAGAATTGAATTAATTTATCTTCTTTTATGTCTAACTAAATCTGTTACAACTCCTAATATGATTACCACATCCTCTTCTTCTAATTGTATACAGTTTTTATATTTTGGATTTAGAGAAACTAATTGTTTATTTACTGCATCAAAACGTTTGAATGTATATTCTGAGTTATTGACCGAAACGATAATATCATCGTGATGTCTTGGTTCTATGTCAGATCTAATGATTAATAAATCACCTTTTAGATATTCAGGATACATACTATCGCCACCGACACGATTGAGATAAGTTGCCTCTGGATGGTTTAATAAAATTTCATCTAAGCTAATGTTATTTTGGACAAAATCTGTTGCAGGAGAAGGAAAACCTGCTGAAACATCACCGAAAAATTGAACAAATCTTTTTTCACCATCTGTTTTAATCGGTATATTGATTAATTCGTCTGAAAATTTAGGGGCTTGAATAAATTGTACCATTTAATAAACGTTTAAAATATCTGTAAATTTTGTAGTATAACATGGAGATAATCGCTCTTGTTTCATTTTCCATTTTCGTCGGGTATCTTGAGAACCCAATATTAGCATATGATTTCCATACGTTGAATTTAGCTGATCCATTACAGCCATCAACGCTTTATGTTTTGGTGACTCATTATTAAATAAATTCATTTGTACTTGATCGTCTGGTGTTATAGCTGATACAATTACTCCTGCTTTTTTATAATCAGGAACTTTTCCTTCAGATGGTACTATTTTATCTAATAAAAACAAAGCGGCTTTCGATAAGACAATACTCGAATTTGTATCAAAATCTAAGGTTGTACTAAGACTATTAGAAATAAAAGATTGTTTTTCATCAAAACGATTGGTCATAACAAAAACGGTAATGATGTTGCATTTTGATTTTTCTTTTCTAAGTTTTTCTGCACACGAAATAGCAAAAGTAGAAACCCGTTCTTTTAAATTATCATAGTCATTAATTGTCTTCTCAAAACTACGAGTAGTTGCAATCGATTTTTTTCGCTGAATTTCTTCTAATTTTAATACACTTTCGCCTGAAAGTTCTTTTTTTAAACGCAATTCAACAATTGAAAAATTACGTTTAATATATTCATCTTCTAACCTTGTAAAATCATAAGCATTTTTACAACCTATATAGGCTAAACGTTTGGATAAGCGACGTCCTATTCCCCAAATATCTTCACATTTCATCCACTTCAAAGCTTTTTCAATTTTCACTTCAGAATCTATCATGTAAACACCATCATGATGATTCGGGAATTTTTTAGCAATCCGATTAGCTGCTTTAGCCAAAGCTTTTGTAGGTGCAATTCCTATACAAACAGGAATCTTAGTAAGATTATAAATTTTTCTTTTTATATCCTGCGCGTAATCAATCAAATTAAAATTCTCAAATCCTTTAAACAGTAGAAAAGACTCGTCAATAGAATAAATTTCTACATCTGGACAATAAGATTGAAGGATAGTCATTACACGATTACTCATGTCTGCATACAAAGGGTAATTAGAGGAAAAAACATATACTTTTTTCAATCTAAAAAGGCTTTCATATTCAAAGGCAGGTGCTCCCATTGGAATACCCAAATCTTTAGCTTCATTGGAGCGAGCAATAACACATCCATCATTATTAGATAATACCACAATAGGTTTACCATTTAATGTAGGATTAAATACACGTTCACATGAAGCGTAAAAATTATTACAATCAACTAAAGCATACATCATTCTACAAAGTTGACTAAATAAAACGCTACATGGTGTCGTGGTAAAAGTTAAAGTCTTTAGAAATTAACTATTTCTTGAATTTATAGTACTGTTATAATTTTGGATTTGAAATAAGTAATTCTGGATTATTCTTTACATAACTTGTTAAAGTCAATCTATGCACTACTAAGAATTGCCTGATTTACCAACATGTAAAAAATGTGTATAGGTAAGCCTGCCAACATGTAAAAAATGTGTATAGGTGAAGCTACCAACATGTAAAAAATGTGTATAGGTGAAGCTACCAACATGTAAAAAATGTGTATAGGTAAGCCTACCAACATGTAAAAAATGTGTATAGGTAAGCCTGCCAACATGTAAAAAATGTGTATAGGTGAACCTACCAACATGTAAAAAATGTGTATA
>CCMH01000048.1 GCA_000751595.1 Weeksella massiliensis
AAAGCCGCCGGACGTTATGTGCAATTTCACCGAAACAGCGTCCAAATGAAGGAAAAATTAAACGAATTATTTGAGTATAACTATCATTTTAATAAAAAATGGATTGAGTTTTTGACGGAAAATTTTCAAGAAGTTCCTGAGAAATCATTGGAACTTATAAATCATCTAATGAACGCTCAACAAATATGGAACGCTAGAATTGAAAATGAAACTGAATTTGGGGTTTGGCAAATTAACGATTGGAATAACATCTCGGACATAAATTATGAAAATTATACAAAAACTTTGAAAATAATTCGTGAAAAAAGTCTTGAAAATGTAATTGAATACCAAAATTCAAAAGGACAAAAATTTACAAATAAAATTGAAGATGTTTTATTCCATATTATAAACCATTCGACTTATCACCGTGCTCAAATTGCAACTGATATTAAAAATTGTGGAATAGAAACGATTAACACAGATTATATTTTTTATAAAAGAAAAATTGAAGAATAAAGAAACTGCACATAACAGTGTATTGGCAAAAGACGGGGTGAATATTGTCTTTGAGAATTCGGTTAGCAATATCCGCAAAAATGCTTTTCATATTTCTTTTTTCCGTAATTTAGAAATCTGAAAAAGCATTTTGCTTAAGGTAGGCTTTCCTTTGAAATTGTCTGCAAAGTAGCCCGTCCTTCGCCAATACTTTTTCCGTTGTGCGCAATATTACAAGCGCGGTTTTGACTATAACTTTCAGGATTTTTTTTAGAGTTTTCGACTGAAATTTGCATGACTGACTTTTGGACTTTTGCGCTAACAAAATAATGCTGACTTTTTCAAAAACTTATCGCTGACTTTTTCAAAATTGTTCTGACTAAAATTTGACTGAAGTTTTAACGAACAAAATGCGCTGACTTAAATTCTCAGGATCCGACCTGGACAAAACTGCGTGAATAAATACGCTTACTTTTTGATTTCGTGAATAAAAAAATGTCGTGCTTGATTTTCAATTCTCTGACTGAATTCAACAGGTTGAATTAAGTCGCCGAACCGAAAATACTGCGCACAACATGGTATTTCTGCAAGCGGGGTTGAATGGTTAATTGAAGGATTGATCCACTTTAGTCACAAAAAACTTTACCGCTTCCGGTTTTTTTGTAATTTAGTCAGCGGAAAAAGTTTTTTGTTCAGTGTGGTGTTTATAGAAAGTTTTGGCTTCTTTAGCCCCGCCTGCAGAAATACCCAAACCGTTATAGCCAATGGTAGGACGACCGAAATAACAAATAAAATATGGGACTGACTGACATAAAAAAAGAACTTAAAAAACTGGACAAGGACAAACTAATTGACCTTGTTGCCGACTTGTATAAAAAGAACAAATCAGTAAAAGAGTTTTTTGACTTTTATGTAAATCCAGACGAGAGAAAACTTTTTGAAAAATATAGGACCAAAGTATTTGAAGCGTTTTACCCTAAACGTGGTTACAACTTTAAACTTAAAGACGGTAAACAAGCAATTAGCGACTTCAAGAAACTCGGGACATCGTCAGAATTACTTGCTGACTTGATGCTATGCTACGTTGAGACAGGAGTAAAATTTACAAATGACTTCGGAGACATCAATGAAACTTTTTATAAAAGCTTGGCGACAACTTTTGTTGATAGCTTGACTTTGATGAGAAAAGAAAATCTTCTTGACAAATTTGAAGACCGAGTTGGAAAAGTTGTTGACGACACGAGCGGAATTGGTTGGGGTTTTCACGACTATTTAGTGCAAGTTTGGATTGACTTTTATCCAACAGAAGACGAAGAAGATTATGAAGACGTCAACAACGAAACACAAGAAAACGGAAAAATAATAAAACTGGCCGGACAATGACAACTGAAAGAACCACTGGCTATAACAAGGGTTTGGCGCAATGGCGG
>CCMH01000049.1 GCA_000751595.1 Weeksella massiliensis
CATGGAATTTTGAATATGCGTACTCTTTTTATGATGCACGTTATCTGTACCCTATCAAACAACACAAAATAAATTTTTTGGGTGGATATACTATTAAGGAGAGCAAGTTAGACTTTAGAGGGAAGCCACAAATGGTTTTCACCCGACACAAGCGTACATCATCAGACACGGAAATCAATCTGAGAGAAGAATTTACATACGACCATTTCGAGAGAATAGCTTCGCAAACTCATCAGGTAAATAATGGTCGAAAACAAACTATCGCCCAAAACACCTATAATGCTTTGGGGCAATTAACCCAAAAAGATGTAGGTAACGCTCCTACTGCGTCGGCAGAGCCCTATCAATCGATCAATTATGCCTACAATATACGAGGCTGGTTGACCGATATCAACAATGTACATGCCGCCCCTACTATGGAGACAGGTGGAAAACTCTTTGCTTTTCATATCAGCTATGACCAGCTCCGCTACAGCGCTGCACGTACTGAAACTGCACGCGCATTGTACAACGGTAACATTAGCCAAACTTTCTGGAAAACACCCGCTCAGTCTTTGCGAAGCTACGATTATCAGTACGATGGTCTTAACCGTTTGCTGAATGCAACTTTCTACAAAGGAACTTCCACTACCCAGAAAAACTATTACGATGAACAATTAAGTTATGACCACAACGGTAACATCACCCAAGTGAGCAGAAACGGAACGACCGAAACAGGCACGCCTGTCCTTATCGACCAGCTGAGTTATCACTATCAGCAACAGTCGAATAAACTGCTAAAAGTAAGTGACCACAGCAACCACAGCGAGGGATTTGCCGATGGCACGAACGCCGGTGATGACTATGTGTACGATGAAAACGGAAATCTCATACAAGATTTGAACAAAGGAATTTCCGAAATTAAATACAATTACCTAAATTTACCTACAGAAGTTATTTGGAATAGCAACAAAAGGATACATTACGCCTACGATGCAAACGGTGTAAAGCTAAGAAAA
>CCMH01000050.1 GCA_000751595.1 Weeksella massiliensis
CCGTTAACTGCAATTTTTATATCTATTATGTTCTTAAATCCAACTTTTTTAATTTTTATTATTTCAGTAGCTACATTAACATTATTATTGAAAATTTTATTCAATATTTATTATTCTAAAAAGTTAAAAAAAGAAACCGATTTTGAATTTAAAAACATATCTGGTAATGCAACTTCAAAAGGTGACTACCAAAATTTTTCTTTTAGTATTGATTGGTATAATATATACCTTAAAAATGATTCTATATATCTTGTACCCAAAATCACTATCAATCCATTTGGAGGAAGTATTCTTTCAAACAAACTCTATTTTGGTGAAAAAGAAACGGTAATTATGGATAAAATTTATATGAACAAATTCAATGATTTAATTATCGAATATTACGCTCAAGATGGACTTTCTATATTATATGGTGAAAAATATAATGAATTAACTATTGGTGGTTTAAATAATGAACAGAAAATTAAAATAAGAGAGTTTGTAGATAAATACTGCAGTTAACATAGTATTTGCAAAAAAACGGTCTGAAAGTAAACTTTCAGCCTGTGTTTTTCTCAACGCAAAATTGCTTTTGTTTCAATTTATTTCATAAATTTATCAAAACAAAAGAGCAATTTGCTCAGTTCGTGACGAATTGAACTGCGTTCAATTTCTCTCCCGTTCTTCGCAAATACTCGGCTCGTT
>CCMH01000051.1 GCA_000751595.1 Weeksella massiliensis
GTTATACGCAATTGCAGTTTCGGGCATCCAAATTTTTCGAACTATTTTCTATCTCAAATTCTTTTAATTTTTTTCACGATTTTCAAACTTTAGATTTAGTAATTTTTCAATCAATATAATTAATCCGAAATCTGAAATTTTCCGAATTAAGTTTTTCAGCTTTTTATAAAATTCAGAAATCATTTGTTTAAAATTTTAGTTTTTTACGAATTAGAATTTCATCATTTTCTTGAAAGTTATTCTATAAAACGAAAATACTTTTTCATTTTTCGAAAGTTGGTTTTCTTTGTATTTCTTACAAATTCGGCTAATCGATTTTCAAACCATAAATTCAGCTTTTTTTCAACTTTTTTGAAATATTTGAACTTGAAGTTTATTTCTAATTTTCTATTATTTTATTTTTCAGTCAGCTTGCAAAAGCGCATAACATGGTATTTGCAAAAAACGGGCTGAAAGTAAACTTTCAGCCTATGTTTTTCTCAACGCAAAATTGCTCTTGTTTCAATTTATTTCTTAAATTTATCAAAACAAAAGAGCAATTTGCTCAGTCCGTGACGAATTGAACTGCGTTCAATTTCTTCCCGTTCTTCGCAAAATACCCGGCTCGT
>CCMH01000052.1 GCA_000751595.1 Weeksella massiliensis
AAAAAACAATTCAACCGCCTCTGTAAATTCTTGATAAAATGATTTCTGATACAACAAATACTTCATATATTCGCTAAGTTACTTTTTGGTAAATTTACAAAGCGCTAAGTTAATACGAAATTATTTATCCAAACCATGGACGATTCAGCACTTAATCTCATCAGCGGCATTTTGCTTTTTGTAGGACTTCTAGGAACAGTTTTGCCAGTTTTGCCTGGCGCACCTTTGGCTTTGATCGGCTTACTGGTTTTCAAGTTTAGTTCGGATAGCACTTTCGGTTGGGGATTGCTCATTGTTGCTGGACTTTTTGTTTTGATTGGCGCGCTGCTCGATTATCTCTTACCGATTTATATGACCAAAAAAATGGGTGGCTCCAAATACGGCGTGTACGGATCAATCATCGGCTTGGTTGCTGGTTTATTTTTCCCACCGTTCGGATTTTTGGTCGGTCCATTTTTGGGGGCTTTCGTCGGAGAGCTTTTGTATAACGCGCAAGATCAGAAAAGAGCTTTCAAAGCTGCCGTAGGATCTTTTGTCGGATTTTTATTAACCACTGGGTACGATATCATCCTAACCTTAATTTTTATAGCAATCTATATCCTAGATCTTACCAATATCTATAGTTTTTAGTTAAAAAAGGTGTATACAATATAAAAATGTTGTACATTTGCATTTGTATTGAATGAATCTAAAAGGAGGAGGGCTATATTAGGCTCTCTTTTTCGTTGTATATGGACGTAGCAAAAGTAAAACAGTTAATTGAAGAGGCGATTGCCGAAAATTCAAGTCTATTTTTAGTCGATTGGAAGGTGACGCCCGACAATAAAATTTTCATTTTAGCCGACGGAGATCAAGGCTTGCCAATAGAAGAAATCGTACGGATTAGCCGACATGTAGAGCATAATCTAGATCGTGAAGAATGCGATTTTGCATTAGAAGTTTCTTCGCCAGGTTTGTCTACTCCATTATCAATGCCACGTCAATACCAAAAAAATATTGGCCGTCAAGTTGCCCTAACTTTCGCAGATGGTAAGGTTCTTGAGGGGGAAATTGTAGAGGCCGATGATGAGGCTGTAGAATTGTATTGGGAAACAAGAGAACCCAAACCCGTAGGCAAAGGAAAAATAACCGTAGAACATCAAGAATTGTTTCACTACGACACGATACAAAAAGCCGTTATCGTAGTAAACTTTCAATAAAAATAAGAGCAGTACAGAATGGATAATCTTGCGTTAATTGAATCGTTTGGCGATTTTAAAGATGACAAAAACATCGATCGTATCACCCTCATGGCTATCATAGAAGAGGCTTTGCAAGTGGTGTTGAGAAAAAAATATGGGTCGGATGATAATTTTGATATTATTGTAAATCCAGACAAAGGAGATTTAGAAATCTGGCACAATAGAATTGTTGTAGAAGATGGTTTCTCTGAAGATGATAGTGCAGAAATCGAATTGTCGGAAGCTCGAAAAATAGAACCCGATTTCGAGATTGGAGAAGAAGTATCAGAACTTATTCCGATCGAAAATTTAGGGCGTCGTGCTATTCTTACCTTGCGTCAGACTTTGTCGGCAAAAGTAATGGAGCACGATAACGCTAATTTATACGATAAATTCAAAGAATTAGAAGGTGAAATCGTATCGGGAGAAGTTCACCACATTCGTCATAAACATATCATTATTATGGATGACGAACAAAACGAAATGATTCTTCCTAAAGAAAATCAAATACCATCAGATTTCTTTAGAAAAGGAGAAACAGTTCGTGCCATTGTCGATGAGGTAGTGTTGCGTGGTGCAAAACCACAAATTGTCTTATCGAGAACCGCACCGAAATTCTTAGAGAAATTATTCGAACAAGAAATTCCAGAGATTTTCGACGGTTTAATTACCATCAAAAAAGTTGTTCGTATCCCAGGTGAGAAAGCCAAAGTTGCCGTAGAATCGTACGATGATCGTATCGATCCGGTAGGAGCTTGTGTAGGGATGAAAGGATCGAGAATTCATTCTATCGTTCGCGAATTGCGCAACGAGAATATCGATGTAATCAATTACACGACCAATCTTAACCTGTATATTGCTCGTGCGTTGAGCCCAGCAAAAATTTCTAAAGTAGAAATTGACGAAGAGAACAACAAGATATTGGTTCACGTAAAACCCGAAGAAGTATCAAAAGCAATCGGGAAAGGTGGACATAATGTGAAATTAGCATCTCGTTTACTCGACATGGAAATTGATATTTTCCGTGAAGGTATGCAAGATGAAGATGTGGAGCTTACCGAGTTTACAGATGAAATCGATCAGTGGGTAATCGAAGCGTTCAAAGCGATCGGATTAGACACTGCGAAGTCTGTACTCGAACAAGATATTAATGATTTGATTAAGCGAACTGACTTAGAAGAAGAAACCATCGAAGATGTGATTCGTATCCTAAAAGAAGAGTTTGAAGATTAAACACCAAGATTTTAAATAAAGATTCGTACATTTGCAAACGAAAAAAACAGACAGCTTTAATATGCCGGAAACAATTAGATTAAGTAAAGTATTAAAAGAATTGAACATTTCGATTGATCGCGCCATCGACTTTTTGGGTGAGAAAGGGATTTCTGTGGAGAAAAACCCCAACACCAAATTAGAGATGCCGGCCTACGATATTTTGGTCAATGAATTCCGGTCGGATGCTAAACAGAAAGCAGCATCTGAAGAAGTTGTCTTGAATAAAATTGCCGATAAAAAACCGGTAGAAAAAAAGCCAGTAGCTAAGCCTGTTGTGAAAACAGAAACACCTAAAAAGGAAAAAATTGCTACGACTAAAGTTGAACTTTCTGGGCCCAAAGCGGTTGGGAAAATAGATTTGGATGCACTTCAAGGGAAAAAACCGAAAATTGAGGAAACGCCTAAAGTAGAAGAAACACCAAAAGCAAAAGAAGAGGTTGTTGAAGAAAAATCAACCCCTAAAGTTGTGAGTGAAACTGTCGAGTTGCCTCAACCCAAAGTTATCAAGACTATTGATTTGGAACAATTCGAACCAAAATCTTCTAAGAAAAAAGAAGAACCTGCACCAGTGAAGAAAACAAAAGCAGAAGAACCGAAAAAAGAAGAAAAAAAGGTTGTGGAAGAAAAACCAAAAAAAGTAGAACCAAAAGTTCAGCCTGTTCAGCCTAAAGAGCAAGAAACAACGGCTACAGATAGTCAAGAGCCAGATAATAAGATAGAAACGGTTTATACCAAATTAGATGGACCAAATTTTACTGGACAAAAAATTGATTTATCGCAATTTGAACGCGAAAAGAAAAAAGACGATAAAAAAGGCGATAGTGGAAATCGTCAAAAAAGAAAACGTATTCGTAAAGGTGTAAAACCAGAAGATGTTAAAACAACCGATAACAAAACTTCTGGCGGAAACAATAACAACAATAATAATCGCTCGAATCAAAATCGTCCAAATCAAAATAATAATAACAACCGTCCTAATAACCGTCCTGGTGGCGGAAATCGTTCACAAGGGAACAACAACCGAAGAGGAGATAGAAATCGTACACCACAAGTTGAGTTAAGCGACGAAGAAGTTAAAAAACAAATTAAAGATACTCTTGATAAACTAACGAATAAAAGTAAAGGATCTAGAGGAGCGAAACATAGAAGAGATAAACGAAAAGAACGTCGTGAACTTGCCGAGTTAGAACAAGAGGCAATGGCAACAGATAGATCACTTCACGTAACAGAATTTGTTACGGTGAATGAGCTAGCATCTTTGATGGATGTTGCTGTTACAGAAGTAATTGCTGCTTGTATGTCTTTAGGTATCATGGTAACCATGAACCAACGTTTAGAGGCAGATACAATTCAGTTAGTTGCGGATGATTTTGGTTTTGATGTTGTCTTTACTTCTGCAGAAGAGGAATTGAATGTTGAAGAAGAAGTAGAAGACAATGAAGAAGATCTAGTAACACGTGCGCCTATTGTTACAGTAATGGGACACGTTGACCACGGTAAAACTTCATTATTAGACTATGTACGTAAAACCAACGTTATTGCAGGTGAGTCTGGAGGTATTACTCAGCACATCGGGGCATATAACGTGAAATTGAGCAACGGTAAACGAGTAACTTTCTTAGATACTCCAGGTCACGAGGCCTTTACCGCGATGCGTGCTCGTGGTGCTCAGGTTACCGATATTGCAATTATTGTGATTGCAGCCGATGACCAAGTGATGCCACAAACCAAAGAGGCAATTTCGCATGCGCAAGCAGCAGGAGTGCCAATTGTATTTGCAATCAATAAAGTAGATAAACCTACAGCCAATCCAGAGAAAGTAAAAGAGCAATTAGCGCAAATGAACTTATTGGTCGAAGATTGGGGAGGTACTTTCCAGTCGCAAGAAATCTCTGCAAAACAAGGGCTTGGGATGGATGAGTTATTAGAAAAAGTATTGCTTGAAGCAGAAATATTAGATCTAAAAGCAAATCCGAAACGTTTGGCTTCAGGAACTGTAGTAGAAGCTTCCTTAGACAAAGGTCGTGGATATGTTACAACGATTCTTGTACAAACGGGTACATTGCGTGTTGGAGATTATATTCTTGCAGGTTCTGACCACGGAAAGGTAAGAGCAATGCTCGATGAACGTGGACGTCCAGTTGCAGAAGCAGGTCCTTCTACACCAGTAACCATTCTTGGTTTGGCAGGTGCACCGACCGCGGGAGATAAGTTTAGAGTGTACGAAGATGAACGTGAAGCGAAACAAATCGGTAGTCGTCGTGAGCAGTTACAACGTGAGCAATCTATCCGTACACAAAAACGTGTTACTTTAGGAGATATTGGTCGCCGAATCGCTTTAGGTGGATTCCAACAGTTGAATGTAATCCTTAAAGGAGACGTGGATGGTTCGGTAGAAGCATTAACAGACTCGTTACAAAAATTATCGACTGAAGAAATCGAAGTTAACATTATCTTGAAAGGAGTAGGACAAATTACCGAATCGGATATTATGTTGGCAAGTGCTTCTGATGCGATTATCCTCGGGTTCAATGTTCGTCCTGGTGTTACTGCACGTGAGGTTGCGGATAGAGAAGAAATCGAAATTAGAACGTATTCTATTATCTATGACGCCATCAACGATGTGAAAGAAGCAATGGAAGGAATGCTTTCTCCTGAGCTGAAAGAACAAGTGACCGGTAACGTAGAAGTTCGTGAAACCTTTAAAGTAACCAAAGTCGGAACAATTGCAGGTTGTATGGTATTGGATGGAAAAATTTACCGTACGTCTAAAATTAGAATTATCCGTGATGGAGTAGTAATCCATGAAGGAGAGTTGGCTTCACTGAAACGTTTCAAAGATGATGTGAAAGAAGTTTCGAAAGGATACGAATGTGGTCTGAATATCAAAAACTTTAACGATATCGCAATCGGTGATATTATCGAAGCATACGAAACCGTAGAGGTGAAAAAGAAATTGAAATAATCAATTTGTATCATATATAAAAAAAGACATTGCTTTTGCAATGTCTTTTTTATTTCTACCATAATCTACTCTGTAATCTGACAATCATTTTGTTGTAAGGATAAAAAAAATCTCGAAGTTTAAACTCCGAGATTTTTCTTTGTATGGTTTTAATAATTATAATTGAAACAAAGGACGTTCACTCATAAAGTTGTTCACTTCATCAGCAATATCTTCTATTTTTTCTTCGTTGTCCATATTCATCAAAACATCATCAATAAAATCTGCCACCACTTCCATATCGGCTTCTTTCAGACCTCTTGTTGTAATTGCAGCCGTTCCTAAACGGATACCTGATGTTACGAATGGCGATTTATCATCAAACGGAACCATGTTTTTATTGCATGTAATTTCAGCTTTCACCAATGCATTTTCGGCTTGTTTTCCGGTAATGTTTTTATTGCGTAAATCGATCAACATACAGTGGTTATCTGTTCCGTCAGAAACAATATGGTAATCACGTTTGAGTAATGCTTCTGCCAAAGCTTTAGCATTCTTCACCACTTGTACCACATAATTCATATATTCATCCGACAAAGCCTCTTCAAAAGCTACCGCCTTAGCTGCAATAACATGTTCTAGCGGACCTCCTTGAGTTCCTGGAAAAACAGCAGAATTCAGAATCTGAGACATCATTTTTACTTCTCCTTTTGGTGTTTTTTCTCCCCAAGGATTTTCGAAATCTTTCCCCATAAGAATTACTCCACCACGCGGTCCACGAAGCGTTTTGTGCGTTGTTGTTGTCACGATATGGCAATGTGGCATTGGATCATTCAATATTCCACGAGCAATCAACCCAGCCGGATGAGAAATATCTGCCAAAAGCAAAGCACCAACTTCATCAGCTGCTTCTCTAAATTTTGCATAATCAATATCGCGCGAATAGGCAGAAGCTCCGCAAATGATTAACTTCGGTTTGTGTTCACGGGCTTTTTCTAGCATAGCTTCATAATCGATTCGCCCAGTTTCTTTATCAACGCCATAAAAAGCAGTTTGATAGTTCATACCCGAAAAATTCACTGGAGAACCGTGTGTCAAGTGCCCGCCATGCGATAAATCAAAACCAAGAATTTTATCTCCAGGTTTCAGACAAGCTAAATAAACTGCTGCATTGGCTTGCGAGCCAGAGTGCGGTTGTACGTTTGCATATTCTGCATTGAAAAGCGTTTTCACACGATCAATCGCCAATTGCTCAATTTGGTCAACCACTTCGCATCCACCATAATAACGCTTTCCGGGATAACCTTCTGCGTATTTATTGGTAAGAACAGAACCCATCGCGCGCATCACATCATCCGAAACAAAATTTTCAGAGGCAATAAGTTCGATGCCATTTAGTTGTCTTTCTTTTTCTTCTTCGATCAAATCGAAAATAATATCCTTTGCCATGTTTGTGTTTGTAAATTTTCTCAAATATAGCAAACTTTCAACGGAAATAGATGGTCGTTTTGGAAATATAATCTATGGTTTTGCAAGTTTTCGGTAGGATGAAATACAGAAAAAGCGAAAAGAAATCTTTGTACATTTAGCCGATGAAAAAAGCTGTTTTTGGGATTGGTTTAATGTCGGGCACTTCGCTCGATGGATTGGATATTTGTTATGTTCGCTTTGATGATGAGCAAACATTCGAGATTTTGCATGCCGAAACGATTGCTTATGAGCAAGACATGCTTCAACAGTTAACAAATTGCAAGGATTATTCTCCAGAAGATTTACAAGCTTTTGATGTTTCTTTTGGTTATTTTTTGGGTGAAAAAGTGAAAGGTTTTATTCAACAAAAATCTATCAACAAATTGGATTTCGTCGCTTCGCACGGACAAACAATTTTTCATCAACCCGACAGAAATTTTACTTTGCAAATTGGTCACGGAGCTGCAATCAAATCTTTTCTCGATTGTCCTGTCGTTTGCGATTTTCGTTCGCAAGACGTAATTTTGGGTGGTCAAGGTGCACCTTTAGTGCCTTTGGGTGATATGAATTTGTTTGCAGAATTTGATGCTTGCCTCAATTTAGGTGGCTTTTCGAATATCTCTTTTCAGAAAAATCAACAACGAATCGCCTTCGATATTTCGCCCTTCAATACGGTGCTCAATCATTTTGCGCAACAATTGAATTACGATTTTGATGAGAATGGTCGTTTGGCTTCTTCGGGTAAAATAGAAACGTCTTTGTTGGCAGAACTCAATCAATTGGCATATTACCAACAAGGCTATCCAAAATCTTTAGGATTTGAAAATCTTACTTCTTGGTATTTTCCGATTTTCGAACATTATTCTTTATCAATTCCCGACTTCTTACATACATTTTCGGTTCATGTGGCGGAACAAATCCTACAAGTAACCCAAGAAAATTCTTTGTCAACCGTATTGCTGACAGGTGGTGGAGCGTTGAATACTTATTTTGTTGAGTTGTTACAAGCTTCTACTACAGATTTTATCCTACCAGAAAAAAAGATAATTGATTATAAGGAAGCTTTGATTTTTGCATATTTAGGTTGGATGAAATTGCAGGGAAAAGTGAATTGCTTGTCGAGCGTTACCGGAGCGAAATTCGATCATTCGAGTGGTGTGATTTATTCGTAATCCTTCTCTGAAAATTGAAGACAAACAAGCTTGCTTTTGTATATTTGTGATTAATAAGAACAATGAAAATTGAAAAGAGAAGCGACAAAATCTTGTGAAGTCATGAAAAGAAATTATGCCGAAACCGTGGAATGGTTATTTGCGAATTTGCCAATGTTTCAACGTGTTGGGCAATCTGCTTTTAAAAAAGATCTAACCAATATACGAGCGCTTTGTTTGGCGTTGGATAATCCTCAGGAAAAGTATAAAATAATTCATGTTGCTGGTACAAATGGCAAAGGTAGTACGTGTCATATGTTGGCGTCTGTGTTGCAAGAAGCTGGTTATAAAGTTGGTCTGACGACTTCTCCGCACTTGAAAGATTTTCGAGAACGAATTCGTATCAATGGGGAAATGTGCAACGAACAATTTGTGATTGATTTTATCGAACACAACGAAGAAATAATTTCTGCGCTCAATGCATCATTTTTCGAGATTGCCATAGCGATGGCTTTTACTTATTTTGCCCAAGAAAAAGTAGATATTACGGTGATAGAAACTGGTTTGGGAGGACGATTGGATTCTACCAATATCGTGCAACCGATCTTGTCTGTCATTACCAATATTGGGTTGGATCATACACAATTCTTGGGAGATACTCTGCCCAAAATAGCTGCTGAAAAAGCTGGAATCATAAAACCTAATATCCCGGTTGTAATCGGAGAATACGAGTCGGAAACGAAACCAATTTTCGAAGAGTTTGCTCTTAAAAATAAAGCCGAAATTTTCTTTGCTCAAGAACAAAAAGTGCATCATTTTCAATCGGATTTGAAAGGAATTTATCAACAAAAAAATATTCAGACAGTTGTAACAGCTTTTGATCGACTGAAGAAATTGGGTATTTCGGTTTCGGATAATGCGTTGGAAAAAGGGTTGTTGAAGGTAAGAGAAAACACACAATTGCGTGGTCGTTGGGATGTTTTACAAAAAGAGAATCCGATGATTGTTGCCGATACTGCACACAATCCTCATGGACTGAAAGAAGTTGCGAAACAGCTTCAACAAACAAAATATATCGTGTTGCATTTGGTGTTAGGTTTTGTAAATGATAAAGATGTGAAAGAAATTCTACATTTTTTTCCTACCGATGCTCAATATTATTTTTCTCAACCCGATGTGCCAAGAAAGTTAGGAGTAGAAGACCTAAAAAAAGTTGTGTCCGAAAATTTATCAGCGACTTATTACGATACTATTGCAGATGCATTGCAAGCAGCCAAAGAAAAAGCCAATGCAAACGATCTTATTTACATTGGCGGTAGTACGTTTGTTGTAGCCGAAGTAATCGACTAAAAAACAAACCTTATTTTATTTTTTTCAATCCTGAGCTCGACCAAACTTTGTACTGAATTTCATACCCTTTTGGAGCGTAAATTACGTAAGGCATCCGGCTATTGTACGGCAACATGGTTGGTTGTGCGGTAACGAAAGCATCTTTCATAATGTTGTTTGGGCAAGCCATTAAAGTTGTCATTGCTTCACCAGAAGTAGTGAATTTGTAATAGTTATAGCCCCAGCCAGCCAAATCATGGGATGTAAATTCACCAGCCAAAACGTGTTGGTTGCAATCTACTTTCATGTTTTTTCCACCGTAAATTTCTATTTTATAATCGTTTTCATTTTCTAACGTTGGGAGCTGAAGCACAACTTTTTGTTCATTTTCTTTGGCTTTCGGAAACATGCTAACATCGGTTGTTTTGTCTTGGATTATCACGTTTTGCGAAGAACAAGCTGTGAGTCCGAAAAGGGAAAAAGCTATTGTCAAGAAGCTAAAGGTTGTTTTATTTTTCATGGTAAACTATTTTTCTATTTATAAGTAAGATGCAAAAATCGGGCAAATGGTTGGTTGATGAAAAATATTTTTGGTAGGAAGTCATCAAAACAAAAAATAAACTCTACATCTGATCAAGACTCAAATCCTAAAAAAATAAAAGCCCGTTAACCAAAGTTAACGGGCCCTAACCAACTAAATATAAACCTATGAAAAAGAAAACCTATTTACTGGTTCTGAAAACCAGCTTGTTTTCTCCCGGTTTTTCTTCGAAGTAGTCAACTAAGACTGCATCATTATCTTTTATTTCTCCTCTCAAGATTTCTTTCGATAACTCGTTGAGAACATCTTGTTGGATAACTCTTTTTAGTGGACGTGCACCAAACTGAGGATCATATCCTTTTTCTGCTAAATAAGCAGTTGCTTCTGGTGTAATGTCTAAGGTAATATCGCGTTGAGCGAGTTTTTTAGCAACACCGTCCATATATAAGCCGACAATTCCACTGATTTGATTTTCGCTAAGTGGTTTGAATAGGATAATCTCATCTATACGATTCAAGAATTCTGGTCGGAAACCTTGTTTCAATTCCTCAAAAACAACATCTTTCGTTTCTTGATAAACGGTAGAAGCATTTTCATCGGTAATATTTTCGAAACGTTCGAGTATCGTATGCGCTCCAAAATTCGATGTCATAATGATAATCGTATTTTTGAAGTTGATATAACGACCTTTGTTATCAGTTAATCGTCCGTCATCCAACACTTGGAGTAAAATATTAAACACATCAGGATGCGCTTTTTCCATTTCATCCAATAAGATAACAGAGTACGGACGTCTACGAACGGCTTCTGTCAATTGTCCTCCTTCATCATAACCAACATAACCCGGAGGTGCACCAACCAAACGAGATACCGAATGTCTTTCTTGGTATTCTGACATATCAATTCTTGTCATGGCATTTTCGTCATCGAACAGGTATTCTGCCAAAGCTTTGGCCAATTCGGTTTTCCCAACTCCAGTCGAACCTAAGAATAAGAAAGATCCGATTGGTTTTCCTTCGTCGCTTAATCCTGCACGTGAACGACGAATTGCGTCGGCAACTGCTTCTATTGCTTCATCCTGTCCGATAACACGTTTGTGCAAATCATCTTCTAAATGAAGTAATTTTTCTCGCTCACTTTGCATCATTTTTTGTGCAGGGACACCTGTCCATTTCGATACTACATCTGCGATATCATCGGCATCGACATATTCTTTGACCAACTTATTATTTTTATCTTTCGATAAATTTTCTTCGGCTTGCGCCAAACGAACTTCAGCATTTTTCAGATCTTCGAATTGGATTTTCGATGCTTTGGCATAATCGTAATCACGTTTTGCACGTTCCATCTGAATTTTCAGATCATCGATTTCTTTTCGGATGTTTTGCGCAGCGTCTGCTTTGTCTTTTTCATCTTGCCATTTGGCGTTTAATTGAGCTCTTTCGTCTTGTAGGTTGCTCAATTCTTCTTTTAGCAAGTTGAGTTTTCGTTCGTCATTTTCTTTTTTTATGGCTTCAATTTCGATTTCTAATTGGATGATTCTTCGGTCTAATTTATCCAATTCTTCCGGTTTAGAATTCATTTCCATTCGAAGTTTAGAAGCCGCTTCGTCCATCAAATCAATCGCTTTATCGGGTAAAAAACGATCGGTAATATAACGGGTAGAAAGTTTTACTGCCGCAATAATCGCTTCGTCTTTGATGGCGATTTTATGATGTTGTTCGTATTTATCTTTAATTCCACGTAGGATAGAAATAGCCGATTCTTCATCTGGTTCATCTACCAATACTTTTTGGAAACGTCTTTCGAGGGCTTTATCTTTCTCGAAATATTTTTGATATTCATTGAGGGTTGTCGCACCTATCGCTCTTAACTCTCCACGAGCAAGTGCAGGTTTCAAAATGTTTGCAGCATCCATTGCGCCTTCGCCAGCACCGGCACCAACCAAAGTGTGAATCTCATCAATAAAAAGAATAATTTCTCCATCAGAAGAGCTTACTTCTTTCACAACCGATTTTAGTCGTTCTTCGAATTCACCTTTGTATTTTGCACCAGCCACCAAAGCTCCCATATCTAACGAAAAAATATGTTTGTTGAGCAAGTTTTCGGGTACATCGCCATCGATAATTCTGTGGGCAATTCCTTCAGCAATTGCGGTTTTTCCAACACCTGGTTCACCAATAAGAATCGGATTGTTTTTGGTTCGACGAGATAAAATCTGTAACACTCGACGAATTTCTTCGTCACGACCAATTACCGGATCCAATTTTCCTTCTTTGGCTAATTCGGTTAAATTTTTGGCGTACTTATTCAATGAATTGTACGTTCCTTCTGCGTTTTCTGATGTAATTCTTTCTCCTTTTCTCAATTCAATTGCAATTTTTTTACTATTATCTAATGTGATTCCTTGATCTTTTAATAATTGACTCGTTGGTGAAATGCTTTCTAATAGAGCGAAAAGTAAATGTTCTACCGAGATATAATCATCGTTCATTTCTTTAGCAATATTTTGTGCATTGGTCAAAATCTGATTACTCTGATTCGATAAATGCATTCCTTGAACACCTTCTACGCGCGGAAATTTTTTAATTTCTTCGTTTAGCAATTCGTTAATACGAGTCACATTGGCGCTTTGTTTCTCGAGGATATAAGTAATAACATTCTCATCTACCTCGAGCATTCCTGCTAATAAATGAGCAGGCTCTATAGCTTGATTTTTATGTTGTGCAGCTAACTGTTGGGCACTTTGTATCGCCTCCCTGGCTTTTATTGTAAATTGATTAAAATCCATAAGTATATATTTTTTTGTGTTTTGGTTGTTTGTTGTATTGCAAAGGAAAGTCCAAAATAAAAATGCTGACAAATTGACTTGTTTTGTCGGCTGTAGATGTTCTGTAATGTTTTTAGTAGGAGGAGTTGTGGGTTTAATGTTTTGGTTACGAGTTGTTCATGGTTTAGTTTTATGGGTTAGATGTGATGACATAATGACAGAAAAGCATCCCTCAGGACGCTTTTCATTTATAATATTTTCAGTTGTTAATTTGTTATGATAATGATTAATACAAATCAGCAACAGATAAATAGCGTTCTCCTGTATCGTAATTAAAGGTAAGAATTTTTGCATTATTAGGCAATTCTTCTATTTTTTTTGCAACAGCTGCTAAACTTGCACCAGTAGAAATTCCGCCAAATAAACCTTCTTCTTTAGCAGCTCTTTTCGCATACTCAAAAGCTTCTTCTTTAGAAATGGCAATTGTTCCATCGAGCAGGTCAACCTCTAAGGTATCTGGAATGAAACCAGCTCCAATACCTTGCAAAGCATGTGGTGATGGATTTCCACCTGCAATCACCGTTGATAGATCTGGTTCTACGGCAAAAACTTGGGTATTCGGATTTACTTCTTTCAGGGCTTTTCCTACACCCGAAATATGGCCTCCTGTGCCAACACCCGAAATAAAATAATCGAATCCTTCTGGGAAATCTCTAATAATTTCTTGTGCAGTGGTTTGGTAATGTACGGTAGGATTTGCATTATTCTCGAATTGTTGTGGAATCCAAGCATTGTCGATAGAAGCATGCAGTTCGTGTGCTTTTTCTATAGCTCCACTCATTCCGAGTTCGCGCGGCGTCAAAACTAATTTTGCTCCATAAGCTTCCATTATTTTTCGACGTTCAATCGACATCGATTCGGGCATTGTAATAATCAATTCATATCCTTTTAATGCTGCGGCAAGTGCTAAACCAATTCCGGTATTTCCCGAGGTAGGTTCTATTATTGTGCTGCCTTGGCTGATCAATCCTTTTAGTTCAGCATCTTCGATCATGGCAAGCGCAATGCGGTCTTTCAAACTTCCGCCAGGATTTTGACGTTCTAATTTTATCCAAACTTCATGATTCGGAAAAAGATTTTTCAATCGTAAGTGGGGAGTATTTCCTATTAAATCTAATATACTTTCTGTTTTCATATAGAATAATTATTGTTGTCGATATTTTCGTTCGGTTTTATGATCGTGGGTTTACTGTTCTGATAAACGCGATGATGCGGCGGAATACTTTTCGTTATCCATACATTTCCACCAATAATGCAATGTTCGCCAATGTGCGTTGTGCCTCCTAAAATTGTTGCACCTGCATAGATAGTAACATGGTCTGCAATGGTCGGATGACGCTTGGTGTTGGATAAACTTTTCGAGACATAAAAAGCGCCCAACGTTACGCCTTGGTAAATTTTTACATTATTTCCTATCTCGGTTGTTTCTCCAATAACAATACCAGTTCCATGATCGATGTAAAAATTATGACCAATTTTGGCTGCTGGATGAATATCTATTCCTGTTCGGGTATGGGCAATTTCTGATAAAGTTCTCGGTAGGATAGGAATAGACTGATTGTGCAGAAAATGAGCCAAACGATAGACCAATGTAGCATAATAACCTGGGTAACCTAAAATAATTTCTATTTCTGATTGGGCTGCAGGATCGTTTCGGTAATATTCGTAAACCAAAACCTGAGCATCTTCTCGGATAATGGGTAAAAAATTTTTATACGCTTGTCGTTGATCTTCGTGGGTATGTTCGGGGATAATTTTTTCTAATAATTGTATAAAATTATCGATATGTTCTTTTTCCTTTTCAGGATCCAAGGTAACTGTCCAGACAATATCCTCGAAAAAATGATCGAGAAAATCGTTGACTTGTTGCCGACTAAAAGGAAGGGCATATTTGAAAAAAGCCATGTTTTCTTAAACTCTATTAAATTAGTAGACAAATGTAAAATCTTTTGTTTGAATTCCTCATCAATAAAATGTTAAAAATATTATGGTATAAAACTTGAAAATACTTCAAGAAAGATTTTATTAACTTGAAAATTATAATATATTAGTAACTCTAAAATTAAACACAATGATTAGAACAATCCTATTTAGTATGCTATTAATGGCTTCGAGCTTTTTGGTAGCACAATCTCCGATCGGGAAGTGGAAAACTATAGACGACGAAACCGGTGCAGCAAAATCAATCGTAGAAATTTTCGAGAGTAATGGGAAATTATACGGAAAAGTTATAGAAATATTGACACCAGGTAAACAAAACCTAACGTGTACAAAATGTAAAGGAAGCTTAAAAGATAAACCTATCGTTGGCCTACAAATTATCCGTGGCATGAAAAAAGACGGGAAAGAGTGGGGCGATGGCGTAATTACAGATCCTTTGAGCGGAAAAGAATACAAAGCAAAAATGTCGTTGTCTGGTAGCAATACCCTCAATGTAAGAGGATATGTAGGGATTTCCCTTATCGGTAGAACCCAAACTTGGACGCGTGTAAAATAACCTTTTTATCAAAACACAACCACAAAATTAGCCCGTTGTTTTTCGAAACAATGGGTTGTTTTTTTATAAATTTGCGGTTAATTTAATTTTTATGAGTTTAGTCAAAAGGGCGCTTGGTTATATAAGACCCTATCGCAAAACCTTTATTATTGCCATCTTTTTTAGTATTGTTTATGCAGTGTTGAATGTAGTCGCAATGGCTTTCATCATGCCGGTATTAGGGATTTTGTTTGGCGAAACCAATCAGGCTGTTCTTCAGCCACCTGTTTTTTCTGGTAACTTATCCGATTTGCAAACCTATATTTCTCAATACTTTGCATATTATTCTACCTATTTTGCCGAGAAAAAAGGACCTGTTTTTGTATTGATGCTTTCTTGTATCGCCTTCATTATTAGCTTTTTCCTTCGGAATGTGTTCAGTTATTTTGCCGAATATTTCTTGATTGATCTTCGCTCGGGCGTAACGCGTGATTTTCGGGTTCAGTTGCACGATAAAATTTTAGCCTTACCTGTTTCATATTTTACCGAAAAAAGAAAAGGAGATATCCTTAATAGAATTTCAAACGATGTGAATGAAGTCGAAGGAAATATCCTCAATTCTTTGGTCGAAATTCTTCGCGCTCCAGTAACGATAATTATTTCGTTAATCGCTTTGTTTACAGTCAGTTTCGAGTTGACTATTTTTGCGTTACTCGTTTTTCCGATAATGGGAACCTTAATTTCTTTGGTAGGAAAAAGTCTGAAAAGAGCTGCAAGAAATGCACAAAATGAGTTGAGTAATATCTTGACTTATGTAGACGAAACAGTAAGTTCTTTGCGGATAATTAAAGTGTTTAATGCAGAAAATCAAATCAAAAATAGATTCAATACTTCTATCAATCGTTACCGTCGTTATTTGCAAAAAGTAATGAGAAAAAGAGCGCTTGCTTCACCAATGAGTGAGTTTTTGGGCGCAGTTACGATAGGTTTAATTGTATTTTTTGGAGGAAAATTAAGCATCGAAGGAAATGGGCTTTCGGGTTCTGAATTTATTTTTTATATCTCGATTTTTTATACCATGCTCGATCCGATAAAACGCTTTTCAAAATCTTTGTCCGATATCCAAAAAGGGGAAGTTTCGGCTCAACGAATTTTCGAAGTTTTGGATGCTGAGGTCAGTATTCGAGATTTGCCTAATTCTATTCACAAAGAAAGTTTTAACCATCAAATCGAATTCAGAAACGTAACTTTTGGTTATGAAGCTGATCGTCCGATTATCAAAAACTTTAATCTTACCATCGAAAAAGGGCAAAGCGTAGCGCTTGTAGGACAGTCGGGAAGTGGGAAATCGACTATTGCCAGTTTGTTGACTCGTTTTTGGGATACCAATGAAGGTGAAATTTTGATGGATGGAGAAAATATAAAAAATATAAAACTGCACGATTATCGAACGCTTTTTGGTTTGGTGACGCAAGATTCTATTTTGTTCAACGATTCGGTGGCGAACAATATTACTTTAGGCTCGAATCAACCAGATGAACAGCAAGTGAAAAATGCTGCACAAGTTGCAAACGCTTTAGAATTTATCGAAAAATTACCCGAAAAATTTGATGAAACCGTAGGGGAAGGTGGGGGAAAACTTTCGGGCGGACAAAAACAACGGTTGAGCATTGCAAGAGCGGTTTACAAAAATCCACCAATCATGATTCTCGATGAGGCGACTTCTGCACTCGATACTAAATCAGAAAAATTGGTGCAAAATGCTTTAGAAAACATGATGGCAAATCGCACTTCGCTTATTATTGCACATCGTTTATCGACCATTCAATCGGCTGATAAAATCGTGGTGATGGATGCAGGTAGGATTATAGAAGTCGGTACACATGCGAGTTTGCTGGCACAAAAAGGCGTGTATGCAAATTTAGTTGCGATGCAAAATTTTGGTTAAAAAATTACTTATCTGTTCGAATTTCGAATCCAATCGAAGTCCAATCAGACCAAAAATCTGGATAGGATTTATTAACAACTTCAGGATCCTTGATCGAAAAAGAATGTAAAATTGCTAAAGGAGCAAAAGCCATTGCCATGCGATGATCGTTGTAAGTTTCTACAATGATTTCGTTCGTTGAATTGATTTCGCTATAAGCTGTAATAGATAATTCGTCTTGGGTTATTTTTACCTTCGCACCAAATTTAGAAAGTTCATTTTGCAATGCAGCCAAACGATCGGTTTCTTTGATTTTCAAGGTTTCTAATCCCGTAAAATGACATGGAATTTCTAAACCAAGACAAGTGACAGCAAGCGTTTGCGCAATGTCGGGCGTTTGGTTTAAGTCCAATGAAATTTCGGTAGGAAGAGAAAAATCCTTTTTCTTTTTTAGGGTCAAACAATTCTTTTCGAAAGTAGATTCTACTCCGAAATTATCTCGATAAATAGTTTGTAAAGCAGCATCGCCTTGCAAACTTTTAGCTCGATAATTTTGGATAGTAAGAGTTGTTTCGGCTTCAGAAAGCGCTATAAAACTATAAAAATATGAAGCAGAACTCCAATCCGATTCGATTTCGAAAATTTGTGGAAGAATACTTTCTGTGTGCGCAACAACTAATTGATTGTTAGTGAATTCAACTTCGATTCCAACATTTTTTATCACCTCAACACTCATCATTAGATAAGGAAGAGAAGTTATTTTTCCGATCAGATTAATCGTTAAACCATTCACCAATTTCGTCCCGATTAAAAGAAGTGCCGTAATGTATTGCGAGCTAATATTGGCCGGAATATCTATTGTTGATTGTGTGAGTTCTTTGCCGGTAATTTTCAGCGGAGGAAAGCCTTCGTTTTCTAAATACTCTATCTCCGCACCTAATTTTCTCAAAGCATCAACAAGAACTTTTATCGGTCGTTCTTTCATTCGTTGAGAGCCTGTAAGAATGTGCGTTTCGTGATTCTGAATCGCAAAATAGGCAGTCAGAAAACGCATCGCAGTTCCTGCATGATGAATATCGATTACCTCTTTTTTTTCTTTTAAGGCTTTCTGCATCAATTGTGTATCTTCTGCATTTGATAGATTCTGAAGATCTAATGCATGATCGAAAAGCGCATTGAGAAGTAAAAGTCGATTACTCTCACTTTTGGATCCGGTGATTTTTAGGGGCGATAATTTATTTTTTGGCTGGTAAGAAAGATGAATCATCGATGCTTATTTTAGTTTTTTGTTGTTTTGATGTCTGTCGTGATCGCGTTTGGTTTTGTAGTCTAATTTTTTGTAAAAAGCACTTTCCAAATCAACTCCCGTCTGATTGGCCAAACAAATTGCAACAAAAATTACATCGGCTAATTCTTCTCCTAAATCTTTGTTTCTATCCGATTCTTTTTCTGACTGTTCGCCGTATCTACGCGCAATAATTCGCGCAACTTCCCCTACTTCTTCTGTTAATTGCGCCATGTTGGTTAGCTCATTAAAATACCGAACGCCATGCTCTTTTATCCATTGATCAACGTCTTGTTGGGCTTGTTTTAGACTCATTTCTATTTATTTTTTGTTAGGAAGTAAAGATAAAAAGAAAAAGTCGGAAGTTACCTTCCGACTTTCTTTATTCTTTGACCAAAACTACATGCTGAGAATTGATTAGGATTAGTTTGTTTTTATAATCTTTGAAATCTCGATAATATTTATTGGGCAAGGTTGCATAAGGCAATAATTCTTGTGTTTGGACCAAAATATAGTCGTCTTTTTGCACAATTGCATATACATAACTTGCTGCATTATCCTTCACAAGCGAGGTGTCTTGGGTAGGAAGTGATTCTACTTTATAACCTGCAGGAATTTTGATTTTGATGGTTTTGGTAATCGTCGAAGGTGTACCAAACTCTAACGGATGATTTCTCGTATTAAAAAATAGATTGCTTTCGGTTTCTGATAAAAATAAAAGTGGATTGAAAATGAGTTTGTAACCAATTTTTTCAACCTTCAGATTAGAGAAGTTAAAGGTCTGACGCATTAAACCTTCGTTGTTGTCTTGCACTCTAAAATTCTCAACCTTCATATCAAAATTCTCTGTTTTATCTTCTTCAAAACCTTTTTGATCATCGTGATATGCTTCAGAATCTGTTAAATAAAAATAATTATCTGCGGTGTCGGTATATCGACCAGAAAATTCTCCTGCATCGCTAAGGTCCGCATCAACTGTGATTTTACGGTTACTCATTACATAGTTTTGTAATGGGAATTCGGTTGTTCCGTTAGGTGTAATCAACATTCCGCGGTAATTCAACGCTCGGATTGGTAGCAAATTAATATCAGAATGTGGCGAAGTGGCATCCATCAAATAATTTTTACCATTGTCGTAAACATGCGCAATAGTATAATTTAACTTATGTTTTGATGGGAAAGAAAAATCTAAAATCCCGTTATCGGTCGAACTCAAAACGATCGGATTTGCCGTTAATTCTGCTTTTTGCAACATCGAAATCAAGAGAAGATTGATGTCGGTTACGCTTCCGGTTTGGTCGTTGAAGCTTTTTCTCACCCCATTATCCGTTGCAATTCCGTACACATTATTCCATCGATAATTGTTTTTTACAAAATCGAAAATCGCTTTCATTTTTTCTGCTGGCGTAGATTTATTAGCGGTTAATTCTTTCACCTTTTTATCCAAAAATCCATTTCCATTCAGTTGTTCACCAAAAGTTTCCGATTTCATTAAATCTTTTCCTATCGTATTCCAATCAGTTGTAAAAAATTGTGGATTACCATTTTTAGGAATATATGCCGCAAGCTCGAACCGAATTGCACTCAACAAGTTTTTGGGGTTTAATACATACGCTTCTAGATAAATTGGCGCTAAATTTTCGTATGAATAATTGTTGATATCCAGCGAGTAACGATAGTTTTCGTAATTGGTTTTTGTATCAATAACATTTCCACCTTGCATTCTATAGCGTATTGTATTGCTCACAGAAGCTGTCTTTTCTTGTTTTTCTTTGGTGTTTGTTTTAGGTTCTAATTGTCCGGTAACGAAAGGTTGATAACGCAAACTTTCATTTGTTTCTATCGAAAAATCACTTTTCACGACTGGGATATTTGTTTGGAAATACCACGGCTCGGTAAGTTGGTAAAAAGGGGAAGTTACTTCATACGAAAACTCGATAATCGAACCGTCTTTTACATTTGGGAAAGTAAAGGTTTCTAAATTATGATATTTAGAAGTTTTGTCCGAAACAATGTCTTTTTTGTCTATTTTGGTTTCGACAATCTTACCGTTTTCTAAATTATAAGTAACAACTTTCAGGTCAGATATTTTCTCAATATCCGCGTTGTTTTTTCTGAGTTTTACTTGATGTACAAAAGCATTTCTGGGAGCGTAATTTTTGTTGTAAACTTTGATACGATAAAAGTCAACAACTTTTTTTTCTATATCACCTTTCTGAAAATTCCAATCAATGGTTACTTTTTCCGAAGAGTATAAGATTTCTGCTGAAGCATTAGGCGTAATGGTACTGTTTGTTTTTTCTAATTCTTGGACAGAAACTTTTCCGAATCGATAGTCTTGTGCTTGAACAAAACTAGAGATTATAAGGAGCAGAGATAAAATTTGTTTCATATAAGCGTGTATTAATTATTTGTTAAAACAATAACACTTCGAAGATAAACAAACTTTTTGGGCGAAAGTTAAATTTTATTTTTAGAATCGATAAAAATGGTGACCGGTCCATCGTTCAATAATTTGACTTTCATATCGGCTCCAAAAATGCCAGTTTGCAAAGGTTTAGAAAAGTTCGCTTGCATAACTTCTAAGAATTTTTCGTACTGTTGTTTCGCCATTTCTGGTTTCGATGCAAGAATGTAAGACGGGCGGTTTCCTTTCTTGGTCGAGGCATGTAACGTAAATTGACTCACGATAAGCAATTCTCCATCAACTTGTTCTACATCCCAATTCATGATGTCGTTTTCATCGGGGAAAATTCTGAGTTGTTTTATTTTTTTAGCCATCCAACCAAAATCTTCTTCGTTATCTTCTGCTTCAAATCCTACCAAAACCAAAAGTCCTTTCTTTATCTGCCCTGTTATTTCTCCTTCTACGCGAACTTCTGCATGGGTAACTCGTTGTAAAATAATGCGCATGGTTTATTCTGTGTAAATATCGTCTTGTAAGAATGTTAAGTAATTTTCGTAACGCGATTCGGCAATTTCACCTTTTTCTACTGCTTCGCGTACGCCACATTTCGGTTCGTTGACATGGATACAATTATCGAATTTGCAATGATCCCGGAATTCGTAAAATTCAGGGAAACAGTTTTGGAGTTCTTTCTTCTCGAAATGCACCAAACCAAACTCTTTGATGCCCGGCGTGTCGATTATAAAGCCGCCAAAAGGCCAAGGATACATTTGGGCAAAAGTTGTGGTGTGTTGTCCTTTGCTATTGAAATCAGAAACTTGATGCGTTTTTAGATCCAAGGTCGGATCCAAGGTGTTGAGCAAAGTCGATTTTCCTACACCCGAATGTCCAGAAACCAAACTCACACAGTCTTTCATTCGATTTTTAACTTCTTCTAAACCATCGCCAGTTTCGGCAGAAATAGAAAAACTTTCGTAACCAATCGGATGATAAATCGATTGGTAATGTTCTAATTCTTGCAAATCTTCTTCGGTGTATGCGTCTATTTTGTTGAACAATAAAATGACGGGAATGTGGTACGCTTCGGCTGTAACAAGAAAACGATCGATGAAACCCAATGAAGTTTTGGGATTACTCAGCGTAATCATTAAAAAAGCCAAATCGATATTCGAGGCAATAATATGTGTTTTTTTGGATAAGTTAACCGATTTCCGAATGATGTAATTTTTGCGTTCATGTATGTGTGTAATGACCGCAATTTCATCTTTATCAATTTCAAAATCAACTTCATCGCCCACCGCAATCGGATTGGTGTGTTTGATGTTTGCAATTCTAAATTTACCTCGAATCCGGGCTTGATATTCCTTGCCTTCCTCGGTCAGAAGATGGTACCAACTCCCAGTAGATTTTGTTACAATTCCCTTCAAATTATTTTATATTTTTTCTTCGTTTTTGGTCATTATTTTGTTTTGATGCGCAACAGATTCTTGGTGAATCGCTTGGAATAATTTATCGACAAAATCATCGGACAAACCTAAACTCGAAGCGTATTTCAATGAATTTTGTTTGATTTGCGTCCAACGTTCTGGCTGAAAAACAGCAACATTGTGTTCTTTTTTTAGTTCGCCAATGGCCAAAGCAATTTTCATGCGTTGAGCAACTGTGTCGAGTAAAGTATTGTCTAATTCGTCGATCTGATGACGTAAATTGGCAATGTTGTTTTTATAAATCGAATCAGGATCATCAGATTGTCTGATTTCTAATTGTTGCAAGATTTCTAACAATCGTGCTGGGGTAATTTGTTGTGCCGCATCCGACCATGCTTCATCGGGATTGTTGTGTGTCTCGATCATCAAACCATTGTACTCGAAATTGAAAGCTTGCTGAGCAACGTCAAACAATCCTGTTCTGTTGCCACAAATATGCGACGGATCGCACAATATAGGAATGTTTGGTAGCTGATTTTTGAAATCTAAAGCAATTTGCCATTGCGGATTGTTGCGATATTTTGTTTTTTTATAGGTAGAAAATCCACGATGAATCGCTCCTAAATTTTTAATGTTTTGCGCTTCGAGTCTTTCCAATGCTCCAATCCATAAATCGAGATCAGGATTAACAGGATTTTTTACCAAAACTATTTTGTCGGTTCCTTGCAGAGCTTCGGCAATCTCTTGTACTGTAAACGGATTTACGGTAGAGCGGGCACCAATCCAAAGGATATCCACATCATATTCTAAAGCTAATTTGGCATGATTGGCATTGGCAATTTCTGTTGCGATCATCATCCCAAATTCATCTTTTACTTTTTTCAACCAATTCAACCCGATTGCGCCAACGCCTTCGAAACAATTGGGTTTGGTTCTTGGTTTCCAAATTCCTGCCCGAAAGACTTGTGTGTAATCTTTTGGCAATTGCTCGGCAATGCTCAACATTTGTTTTTCGCTTTCGGCACTACATGGACCAGCGATTATCAAAGGTTTGTCGAATTTTTGTATCCAGTTGTTGTTGTTCATAACATTACAAATTTAAGGCTTTCTGTTTTATTAGACAGAAAGTGTTGGGGTTGTTTATTTATTGTTTATTCGTTTGTTGATTTCATCTAGTTGCGCTTCGGGTACACAGAGCGAAAGTCGAACGTAACCTGCGCCATTACTACCGAAAATGCTTCCGGGAGTAATAAATATTTTTTTGTCGTGTAATAGTCGATCGACAAATTCGTAATCATTTTCTTGATGTTTAATTTTTGCCCAAACAAACATTCCGCAAGAATTTTCTGCGAAACTTAAGTCCAACTTAGTCGCAATTTCTTGCACAAGTTTTCGTCGATATTCGTAAGTAGAATTGAGTTGTTTGTACCATAAATTATCGAGTCGGAGGGCTGTTGCTGCGGCTTTTTGGAGTGCATAATACATGCCAGAATCCATATTGGTTTTTACCTTGAGCACCGTTTTTAGGAGTGTTTCATTTCCGATCAACATTCCAATTCGCCAACCTGCAATATTGAAGGTTTTGCTTAGAGAATTAAGTTCTAAGGCTACGTATTTTGCACCCTCAAAATTAAAAATACTTTTAGGATTAGGATTGAGAATCAAACTATACGGATTGTCATTAACCAGCAATATTTGGTGTTTTTTGGCGAATAGAATCAAGCGCTCGAAAGTTTCATCGCTTGCGTTTGCACCTGTTGGCATGTGTGGATAATTGATCCACATAATCTTGGGTTTTTGTTGAGCAAGCCGTTCGAGTTGTTCGAAATCAGGTTGCCAATTTCCGGTTTCATTCAGGTCGTAATAGATTGGTTTTGCGCGCAAAATTTTTGTTACCGAACTGTAGGTAGGATAGCCCGGATTCGGAATCAGAACCGAATCACCTTCGTTGAGAAAAGCCATCGAAATATGCATAATTCCTTCTTTCGAACCCATCAAGGGTAAAATTTCGGTAGGATGATCACAAGTTACGTCAAACTTTGCCCAATAAAAATCAGCCATTGCTTTTCGTAAATCATCCAAACCACGATAACTCTGATATTGATTATTGCCTTGTTGGGCGTGCAGAATTAAAGATTCTATCACCGATGGATGCGGTTGCAAATCGGGACTACCAATTGCTAAAGACAACACAGGAATATCGGTTTTTAGATGGGCAATTTCTTCTAATTTTCGTGAGAAGTAGTATTCTTCTACTTCGGTTAATCGGTTCGCTGCTTGTATCATTTTATCCCTTGTTTATATTCACCTAATATTTCTAAATCAGTCAGTTTTTTTGCAATTTTTCCTAACAATAAATAATAACGTTCCTTGTCCGGAAAAGTAAGATCCGCATGGAAAGAATATTTCCACGGTTTATGAATTATCGGAATCGACTGTAATTTTTCTAGATTGATGCCTAATGTTGCAGCTTCATTGAGAACGCCTGCCAAAGCTCCGGTTTCGTGCGTGGTCGAAAAACGCAAAGAGGCTTTGTTGAATTCTTTCAGTTCGCAATGTTTTTTTTCTAATACAAAGAAACGGGTAAAGTTATCGGGATAGGTTTGGATTGCCGATGCAACAATGTCCAAATCATAAACTTCTGCAGCTTTTTTCGAGGCTATTGCGGCAACGTTTTCTAAGTTGTTTTCGGCAATTTTTTGTGCGATAAGAGCTGTGTCTAAATCGTTAACAATTTTCCAGTCAGGGTGTTGATCTAGATAATTCATGCATTGTAATAAAGCCATTTGATGCGAACGAACTTCTTGAATGTCGCTAAGCTTTTGTCCTTTTTTCACCATTAATTGATGTTGAATAGATAAGAAAATCTCGCCAACAACTTTCAGTTGATACTGAGTAATCAATCCGTAATTGGGTAGGATAGAGCCTGCAATTGTGTTTTCGATAGCCATTATTGCGGCGTCAACTTCTTCGTAGGCAACGGCCTTCGCAAGAGTAGAAAAGGTGTCGCACATTTGCAATTCGCAATCGTTCCCGAAGAATTTATTTGCAGCTTCATGATGGTATGATCCTGCGTAACCTTGTATTGCAATTCTTTTTTTCATAGTACAAAAAAAAAGTCCCACATTTCTGTGGGACTTTTTATAAAATTAAATTATCAATCATTTATAACTTATCTACATAGCCTTCCCACTTCTTTTGGATTCGTCCAGAAAAAGTAAAAAAAGTAGCTTGTAAATAAAGATATATTCATTATTTGCTTTTTGTATCTAACAAAGCTATTAAATAATTTGATAATTGTTTACTTTTAACCAAAATTTTTTTCATGGGCATAGAAATTAAGGCTTTAACCAAAAAATATCAAGAACAATTAGCGTTAGATCAGGTTTCTTTCAAGATTCAGTCGGGCGAAGTTGTTGGGTTATTAGGGCCAAATGGAGCAGGGAAATCAACGTTGATGAAATGTATTACCAATGCCATTTTGCCGACAAGCGGGGAGATTTTGGTAGATTCTTATTCGGTTGTTCAGCAACCAGAAAAAACTAAAAAACGAATAGGATTTTTGCAAGAAAATAATCCATTATACCTTGATATGTATGTGCAAGAATACCTGCAATTTGTGGCCAGTATTCATTCTTGTACAAAGAGTAGAGTGCAAGAAGTGATAGAGCTTGTTGGGTTAACAGTAGAAAAAAAGAAAAAAATTAATCAACTTTCTAAAGGTTATAAACAACGGGTTGGTTTGGCTCAAGCGATTTTGGCCGATCCAGAAATTCTGATTCTCGATGAGCCTACCAATGGTTTAGATCCCAATCAGATTATCGAGATTCGCGAGTTGATTCGTTCTTTAGGAACCCAAAAAACGGTGATTCTTTCTACGCATATCATGCAAGAAGTTGAGGCGTTATGTTCGCGAGTATTGTTGTTGAACAAAGGAAAAGTGATAGCCGATCAGCCGATAGAAGATTTTAAAGGTCAGTACAAAAATTTAGAAGAAGCTTTTCAGGTTCTTACAAAATAAGCTTTCAGGTTCGAAAAGCCTTTAGGTGCAAAAAATAAATCCGACGAAGAAATGTTCTTGGTCGGATTTATTTTTTTGGATGAATTATTTTTTCAAGACAAAAACATCTTGAATGTTCTGAAGGTTTTCTGCCGAAAGCGTTGAGGTTTTTTGTAATTTTTTTATCATTTCATCTACCTCTTCTTTAGAAGACGGAGCGCCTAAATTTTCACCATTCACACGAGAATCTTCCAAAACATTTCCTTCTTTGTCGAGGATAACCCAAAAAGGTAAACCTTGTTTTTCGCCCTTTAGTTTTTTCAATAATTCTTCGCCGCCTTGGGTTTCTAAGTTTTTCTTTTCGGGACGTTCTTGCACAGTGATGAATACTTTTTCATAATGATCGTCGAAATATTTCTTCACTCGTTCATCGTCCATGTTTTTCTCCATCTTTTTGCACCATCCACACCAAGATGCATGAAAAAAAACCAATACGTTTTTGTTTTCTTTCTGTGCGATTTGTTGGGCATTCGACCATAATTCGTTGGCAGTTTGTGCTTGTAAACCTGTCGAGAAACTTATTGCGAAGAATAAGATGAGTAAGCGGATGTTCATAATTTTATTTTTGATAAAGGTAAAAAGTCTCAAGTTTTTTTTGAGTAGAAAATTAGATTTATTCAATTATTTTTTTGCGTTCTGCATTTCATCCTACCGAAATCCAAAAGAAAAATAGTAAAGTTTTTTGGTGTAAAAAGTTTTGGACAAAATCCTTATCTTTGCACATATTTTTGTCGAAACGTGTTCGATTATACAATCCTAAAAAAAGAGATAACCGATTATGAAATGTGGAATTGTTGGTTTGCCAAATGTTGGTAAATCTACCTTGTTTAACTGTTTGTCGAATGCCAAAGCACAATCGGCAAATTATCCGTTCTGTACCATAGAACCCAATGTAGGAACCGTTTCTGTGCCCGATAAACGCCTCAATAAATTAGAGGAATTGGTGAATCCGGAGCGTGTTTTGCCTGCAGTTGTAGAAATTGTTGATATCGCAGGTTTGGTGAAAGGTGCGAGTAAAGGAGAAGGATTAGGAAATCAATTCTTGGGAAATATACGCGAATGTCATGCAATTATTCATGTTTTGCGTTGCTTCGAGAATGAAAATATTACGCACGTTGATGGAAATATCGATCCGATTCGCGATAAAGAAACCATAGATTTGGAGTTGCAATTGAAAGATTTGGATACGGTAACAAAACGTATCGATAAATCGAAAAAAGCAGCAAAAGCCGGTAATAAAGACGAGCAAAAAGTTGTCGAAGTTCTTACCGATGTCATCGCGCATTTAGAATCGATGAAAAATGTTCGCGAAATGGATTTGGACGAGAAAGGTTGGGAAATTGTAGATTCTTTGCAATTGATTACCGCAAAACCTGTTCTATATTTATGCAACGTCGATGAAGCTTCTGCAAAAGATGGAAATGATTTTGTAGAAAAAGTGAAAGAAGCCGTAAAAGACGAACATGCAGAGGTGTTGGTTTTGGCTGCGCAAATCGAGGCTGATATCAATGAGTTGGATACTTTCGAGGAGCGTCAAATCTTTTTAGAAGAATTAGGATTAGAAGAACCGGGCGTCAATCGCTTGATTCGTTCGGCTTATGCTTTGTTAGATTTAGAAACATATTTCACGGCTGGCGTAAAAGAAGTTCGCGCATGGACTATCAAAAAAGGATCAACAGCTCCGCAAGCAGCAGGGGTAATTCATACCGATTTCGAGAAAGGTTTTATCCGTGCAGAGGTGATCAAATACGATGATTTCATTACATACGGTTCTGAATCTAAATGCAGAGAGGCCGGAAAACTAAATGTAGAAGGAAAAGCGTATATCGTGCAAGATGGTGATATTATGCATTTCTTATTCAACGTATAAACGAAAATACATAAAATTTATACAAAGCTCAATCTGTTTAGGTTGGGCTTTTTTATGGTTTTAATTTTTTTTTTTGAAATTTTTAAATTGTTTTTCTGTAAGATTTAAGGTGTTGATTGTTAGTTGTATAAGTGTTGTTGTCGAATGGAGATGTTTATGGTTTTTGTGTTCACTTATCTTTTATAATTGATTGTCTGTTTTCCATTCTGTTGATTTTTCTTAATCTTTGTGTAGTTTAAATAACATTCATATGATAAAAAATCTACTTATTTTAGGATCTATTGCATTAGGTTCTTATGCGGCTGCACAAACCGTTGTTTTCAATGAAAATTTTGATACAAAAGCAACACAAAATCTTTAGACGATTGGTGAATTAGACGGTGATGGTGATACATGGGAATTTCTAAATGCGATAGAAAATGAATTGCCAAACTTTTCTGGTGATGCAGCTTTTTCTTTTTCTTGGTATTTGGAGGCTTTCACACCCGATAACACTCTGACAAGTCCTGCAATCCAATTGCCAGAAAGTGGTGAGTTGACTTTAAGTTTTAAGGTTGCTGCTGGTGACGAAGAAATCTTTGATGAGCATTATGCTGTGTATGCAATTCCGGCCGGAACAACTTTTACCGGAACCGAAACAGCGATTTTCGAGGAAACTTTAGACGACGGTTATCTAGAGGTGGCTAAGGTCGTTAATGTGGATATCACCGAGTTAAAGGGACAAAATATTCAATTGGTTTTTAGACATTATCAGACAACTGATGTGTTTTATGTGGCTATCGACGATGTGAAAATCGAACAAGCGACAATGGGCGTAGATTCTACAAGCAAAACGACTGTAAATGTATATCCAAATCCTACAACTGATTTTGTTCAATTGTCAGGAAATCATAAAGTTAATAAAGTGAAAGTTTTCGATTTGTCTGGTAAAAAAGTAAGCGAAGTAAATGCATCTTCTGCTAGCCTAAAACATTTATCGAACGGAGTTTATTTGGTGAATTTCTATACCGATAATAACGAGGTGTTTACCAAAAAAGTAATTAAAAAATAATCAATTAAGATTTGTAGAAAGACCTCCTTTTTAGGAGGTTTTTTTGTTTTCGGTAGGAGGATTCGTAGGCGTCAAAAACTTTAGATAATCCCAAAAAATCGAGTTGAATTCAGTCGGGAATTTATCATCAAAAAAGTGAATAATATTTCGTATATTTCAGCCTTAAAATTACATCCAAAATAAAAAAATTCTTATCGATAGAAAAATTATAATTTTGTAGAATGACAGAGAACAAACTTCCATTAGATCAAGATTCATCAACTGTAAAATATACCGAAGACAACATCAAAACCCTTGATTGGCGAGAACATATTCGTATGCGTCCGGGAATGTACATCGGTAAATTGGGTGACGGATCCTCGCAAGACGATGGAATTTATATTCTGTTGAAAGAAATTGTTGATAACTGTATCGATGAGTTTGTGATGGGTGCCGGGAAAACAATCGAAATTCATGTGCGCGATGAAGAAGTAACGATTCGCGATTATGGACGTGGAATTCCGCTCGGTAAAATGGTCGATGCAGTATCGAAAATGAATACTGGTGGGAAATACGATTCGCAAGCTTTTAAGAAGTCTGTCGGATTGAATGGAGTTGGTACAAAAGCCGTAAACGCTTTGTCTACTTATTTTCGGGTGCAATCTGTTCGAGATGGTCGAACCCGAATTGCCGAATTCTCGAAAGGAGAAATTGTGCAGCAAGAAGAAGAAAAAGATACCACTCTACGTCGAGGAACAAAAATCACTTTCATTCCCGATAATACGATTTTCCTACACTTCAAATTCCGAAAAGAATATATCGTCAAGATGTTGAAAAACTACGTTTATCTAAATCCAGGGTTGCGTATTATTTTCAATGGAGAAGAGTTTTATTCGGAAAATGGATTGAAGGATCTTTTGCAAGATAACATAGAAGAAGAGGTGATTTACGATATCATTCATTTGAAGGGTGAAGATATCGAGATTGCCATGACGCATAGTTCAAAATCCTATTCAGAAACCTATTATTCTTTTGTCAACGGACAAAATACAACGCAGGGAGGGACGCATCTTACGGCTTTCAAAGAGGCTGTGGTGAAAACCTTGCGAGAGTTTTATAACAAGAATTATGATCCGAGTGATGTTCGGAAATCAATTATTGGAGCAATATCGATTAAAGTTATTGAACCGGTTTTCGAATCTCAAACCAAAACCAAGCTAGGTTCTACCGAAATGGGACCTGATATGGTGACGGTACGTACGTTTGTGAATGATTTTATCAAAACCAATTTAGATAATTATTTACATAAAAATCCTGACGTTGCGCAATCGATCGAACGAAAAATAAAACAATCCGAAACCGAAAGAAAAGAACTTTCTGGAATTCGGAAATTGGCAAGAGAACGTGCCAAAAAAGTAAGTTTACACAATAAAAAACTTCGCGATTGTAGACAACATTACAACAACCCTAAAGACGAAGCTCGTCTAGATTCTACCTTGTTCATTACCGAAGGTGATTCGGCTAGTGGTTCGATAACCAAAAGTAGAAATGTAGAAACCCAAGCAGTTTTTAGTTTGCGTGGTAAACCATTGAATTCTTATGGTTTAACCAAAAAAATTGTGTACGAAAACGAAGAGTTTAATCTGCTTCAGGCAGCGCTAAATATCGAGGATAGTTTAGAAGATTTGCGTTATAATAATGTGGTGATTGCAACGGATGCCGATGTCGACGGAATGCATATTCGCTTATTATTAATCACTTTTTTCTTACAATTCTTTCCAGAATTAATTCGAGAAGGACATTTATATATTCTTCAAACGCCACTTTTTAGGGTTCGAAATAAGAAAGAAACTCGCTATTGCTATACCGAAGAAGAGCGTGTGAAGGCTTTGGCCGAATTGGGTAAAAACCCAGAAATAACTCGATTCAAAGGCTTGGGTGAAATTTCTCCGGATGAGTTTAAACATTTCATCGGGAAAGATATTCGTTTAGAGCCTGTAATGATCGGGAAAGATACAACCATAGAAACTTTACTCGAATTTTATATGGGGAAAAACACCCCCAATAGACAAGAGTTTATCATAAACAACCTAACGACAGAAATTATAAAAAACTAAACTAGACTAAATGAAAAAAATATTGTATGAAGTTGAGAAATATACCCATTCGGAAAAGGATGCAGCTGATCAATGTATTCTTTTTGGTTAGCTGGATTTCGGTTGTGTTAATTACAATTTTACCCGTCCGAATTGTAACGAGAACAGTTTCGCCTTTAGTGCTTTTTGCCGCATTAATAGGCTTATTGATGCTGGTAATAATAAGAGGAAATCAGTTGTATGATTATGATTCGGCAGGCGAGGTTTTCAATCTGAAGACTAGTAATATCGGACTATTAAGTTTTTTATATTCCAAAGATAAAGAAGTGGATTTTCCGAAAAGTAAAATTGTCGATTATCATTTCTCTAACGGAATTTTCACAAAGCATTTGACTTTGGTTGTGAAAAGTACTAAGTCTAGAAAAGGAGAAATAAAACTGAAATTCAAAATGAGTTATCTCAACCAAAAGGAAGTGAAACTCATCCAACATGATTTGGATCAAATTATAGAAAAAAATAGATTAAGTTTAGTGGAAGGACCAAAAGTTGCCTCCCTAAATAAGATGATTATAGAATAAAAAACCATGACGCACCAAGAAGGAGAAAGCATAAAAAAAATATCGGGAATGTACGAAGAGTGGTTTCTGGACTACGCTTCTTATGTGATTTTAGAGCGAGCAATTCCCTCTATCTACGATGGATTGAAACCTGTGCAAAGAAGAATCCTTCACTCGATGCGAGAATTAGAAGACGGACGCTATAATAAAGTGGCCAATGTGGTGGGTAATACCATGAAATACCATCCGCATGGAGATGCTTCTATTACCGATGCAATGGTGCAGATCGGACAAAAAGATTTGCTAATCGATACACAAGGAAACTGGGGAAATATCCTTACCGGTGACCGTGCTGCTGCAGCAAGATATATCGAAGCAAGATTAACAAAATTTGCCTTAGAAGTAGTTTATAACCCAAAAACTACGCATTGGCAGCCTTCTTATGACGGCAGAAACAAGGAGCCGATCGATTTGCCTGTAAAGTTTCCGCTCTTGTTGGCTCAAGGGGTGGAAGGGATTGCTGTTGGTTTATCGACCAAAATTCTTCCTCATAATTTCATCGAACTAATCGATGCGTCTATTGCTTATCTTCGCGGTAAAAAATTTACTTTATACCCAGATTTCCAAACAGGAGGTTCTATCGATATTGCCGATTATCATGATGGGATGAGAGGTGGAAAAGTAAGAATTCGGGCCAAAATTGCACAGATCGACAAAACAACTCTGAAGATTAGTGAAATTCCATTTTCGACAACAACCGGATCCTTGATCGACTCTATTCTGAAAGCCAATGATAAAGGTAAAATAAAAATCAGAAAAATAGAGGACAATACCGCAGCCGATGTAGAGATTCTCATTCATTTACAAGCCGGTACAAGTCCAGACAAAACCATCGACGCCTTGTATGCATTTACCGATTGCGAGATTTCGCTTTCGCCCAACGCTTGTGTCATCGATGAGCAAAAACCTGAGTTTCTAACCGTCTCAGAAATCCTAAAAAGAAATACCGATAACACTGTTCAGCTACTCAAACGTGAATTAGAAATTAGTTTGGATGAGTTGCAAGAACAATGGCATTTTTCGTCTTTAGAAAGAATCTTCATCGAAAATAGAATCTATCATCAAATCGAAGAAGAAGAAACCTGGGAAGGAGTAATTGATACGATTGATAAAGGACTGAAACCTTTTACCAGTCACCTTTTGCGAGCAGTTACCGAAGATGATATTGTGAAGTTGACAGAAATCAGAATCAAACGAATTTCTCGTTTCGATTTGGATAAAGCCGATCAATATATTCAATCGTTAGAAGATAAAATTGCCGAGGTGAAACATCATTTGGCTAATCTTATCGAATATGCCATTACGTATTTCAAAGAGCTGAAAACAAAATACGGAGAAGGCAAAGAACGAAAAACAGAAATCAGAACTTTTGATACCATCGACGCCTCAAAAGTAGCTGTAGCAAATACTCGTTTTTATGTCGATCGTACCGAAGGATTTATCGGAACTTCACTGAGAAAAGATGAGTTTTTGTTCGAATGTTCTGATATTGATGATATCATTATTTTCCGTCAAGATGGAGTTATGATGGTAACAAAAGTAGAAGCCAAAACCTTTGTAGGAAAAGGAATCTTGCATGTTGCTGTTTGGCGCAGAAATGATAAACGAACCATTTATAATATGATTTATCGCGACGGGAAAAATGGACCAGCTTACCAGAAAAGGTTCGCTGTAACCGCGATTACTCGTGATAAGGAATACGATTTAACAACCGGAAATAAAGGATCAGAAGTGTTGTATTTTTCTGCCAATCCGAATGGCGAAGCTGAGGTGGTAAGTGTGATTCTGAAAACTCATCAACGCTTAAAGAAATTAAAATTTGATATTGATTTTGCCGATCTTATCGTGAAAGGACGTGCGTCTAAAGGGAACTTGGTTACCAAATATCCTATCAAAAAAGTTGAGCTCAAACAAGAAGGAGTTTCTACTTTGGCGCCAAGAAAGATATGGTTTGATGATGCTGTGAAAAGATTGAATGCAGATGAAAGAGGCAGATTTTTAGGTGATTTCAAAGGAGAAGATCGAATCCTGACGCTGAATCCAAAACAAGGCGAAGCTCGTTTGATGACCTTTGATTTGGGGAATCATTTTGATGATGCTTTTGAAGTTATCGAAAAATGGCGACCAAATAAACCTTTGACTTGTATATATTTTGATGCAGAAAAAAATAGATATTTTGTAAAACGTTTTTTGTTAGAAGATACGCTCAATGTGCAAAATTTTTTCCCATCAGAAGATGAAAAATCTTTTGTAGAATTGGTGTCAATCGACTATAAACCTGTCGTTGAATTAGTTTTTTCGAAAGAAAAAGGACAAGAAAGAGAAGCGGAAACTATTGAGTTAGAGGAGTTTATTGCGGTGAAAGGAATCAAAGCGCAAGGAAATCAATTGACCGTTCATAAGGTGAAACAAATAAAAGTTCTCGATCCTTTGCCTTTTGAAGAAGTGGAGGAGGAAGAAGAGCAAGATGACGATTTAGAAGATTCTCAACAAACCCTATTTGAAGAATAAAACATGAATAATTTACCATTTATAACCCTGATCATAATAGCAATAAATGCCATCGTTAGTATTAAAGGTTTTTCTGATTGGGCTTTTTTCGAAAAATATAAATTCAATATCGGACGGATCAAAAATCAAAAAGAATATTACCGACTTATCACGTCGGGTTTTCTGCATGTAGATTATACTCATTTGATTTTCAATATGCTAACCTTGTATTTCTTCTCTAATATAGTAGTGGCATTTTTCGGAAATCCTTTCATTATTTTTGGAGATACTTCTTTTATGAATCAAAATCTTGGCAGTATTTTATTTTTGATTTTATATCTTTTATCGATAGTTGCAGGAAATGTTTTAGCATTGATCGAACATAGAAATCAGCCCAATTATTCAGCAGTTGGTGCTTCGGGTGGTGTTTCGGGTATATTGTTTTCTGCCATTGCCGTGTATCCGACTTTGATGTTAGGGATCTTTTTTGTGATTCCGATGCCCGCGTGGATTTTTGCTATCATTTATTTAGGTTTTTCGGTTTATGGAATGCGAAGAAATCTCGGTAACTTGGGGCATGCAGCTCATTTGGGTGGTTCTATTTTTGGACTTTTAGCCACTATTCTCTATTTTCCAGAACTTTTGCAAATCAATCGGTTTTATATCATTTTGATGTGCTTACCAATCGTAGCAATGATATTGATGATGCTTTTTAAAAAAAATAAAGCATAAAACATTGATTTTGAGTTAAGCACCTACAACTTGTTCAAAGAAAAGAATTTTTAGAACAATTCTTTTCGTCTGATTTTTAGTAACGATTTGTATTTCAGTTGCGTTCCGCTCAATTAATAATCACATCCCGATTTAATTTTTAATTACCTAAAATAAAAAAAGCAGACTATAGTCTGCTTTTAATAGTATAAAGAGTTTGTGAACTCTAATTATTTGTAAAATTTATTGAACAAAAGTTTCGGCTTGTGCAAGAGCTTTATCAATTCCCGTAACGTCTTTTCCGCCAGCTGTGGCCAAAAAGGCTTGTCCGCCACCACTTCCTTGAATGTTTTTGGCAATTTCTCTTACAATTTGTCCAGCATTCAATTGTTTTTCTTCGACCAAATTTTTAGCAATAGAAATCGTAATCGATGGTTTTACAGCATCTTTTGTCGCCACCACCACAAATGCATTGTCCAACTCGTTGGTCAGATCAATTGCGTTTTGTTTGGCCGATTGCGTATCCAAATCAGTTTTTATTGCCAAGAATTGAATTCCATTGATGTTTTTTACTTGTTGTTTCCAATTTTCTTTTTCGGCTTTTGCTTGTTGAGCAACAAACTTTTCGACTTGTTTTTTTAGTTGTGCATTTTCATCCAACAATTGTTGTACTGCTTTGTTTGCATCGCTTTTGGTTTTCAACGTATCCAAAACAGATTGATAATTTTTTTCAGCTTCTTTTAGTGCATCAATTGCTGCATTCGAAGTAATTGCTTCTATACGTCTGATTCCTGCTGCGGTTGATGATTCTGAGGTAATTTTGAAAAGTCGAATATCCGAAGTGTTTTTCACATGTGTTCCGCCACATAATTCCACCGAAGATCCGAATTTTATCATCCGAACATGATCTCCATATTTCTCACCAAACAAAGCCATTGCTCCTTGTGAAACTGCTTCATCGAACGGAATATTTCTTTTTTCGTCTAACGGGATTGAAGCAATAATTTTATCGTTCACTATTTTTTCTACTTCCGCTACTTCTTCTGCGCTCATTTTACCGAAATGAGAAAAATCGAAACGTAAATAATCCGGACCTACATACGAACCTTTTTGTTCGACATGTGTCCCCAAGACAGCGCGCAAAGCTTCGTGCAATAGATGGGTTGCTGAGTGATTTTTCTGCGTTTCATTGCGGGTTATAGGATTAACTTCTGCTTGGAAAGTTGCCTCGATATTGCTTGGTAATTGCTCTACAAAATGGATGATAAGATTGTTTTCTTTCTTGGTATTGAGCACTTCTATTTGCTCATTTGGCGAAATCAATAAACCTGTATCGCCTATTTGTCCACCGCTTTCTGCATAGAAAGGAGTTTTGTCTAACACCAATTGATAGAACTCTCCTTTTTTGTTTTTCACTTTTCGGTAACGAGTAATCTGTACTTCGGTCGATAACATATCATACCCAACAAATTCTTCGTTTGCATTTTCTCGTACAATAACCCAATCGTCTGTTTCTAGTGCTGTAGCTTTTTTCGAACGTTCTTTTTGTTTGTTCATTTCTACTTCAAAACCTTCTTCATCAATCGTAAAGTTATGATCTTCTACCACGATGCGCGATAAATCAGCAGGGAAACCATAGGTGTCATACAACTCAAACACAACATGTCCAGGGACAATTTTTGAGTCTTGGTATTGATCAATGATTTGATTTAAACGATTCAATCCATGTTCGATGGTTCGTAAGAAAGAAGATTCTTCTTCTCGAATTACTCCAGTTACAATGCTTTCTTGTTTGATTAGTTCTGGGAAGAAATCTCCCATTTCATCTTTCAGGATTGGGAATAATAAGTATATAAAAGGTTCTCTTAGGTTTAAGAAACGGTATCCATAAGAAATTGCTCGGCGCAAAATTCTACGAATTACATAACCTGCTCCAGTGTTCGAGGGTAATTGTCCGTCTGCAATAGCAAAAGAAACTGCTCGTAAATGGTCTACAACAACGCGAATAGCAATGTCGGTAATTTCGTTTTCACCATAAGTGATGCCCGAAATTTTTTCTAATTTTTTTATCAACGGTTGGAAAACATCCGTGTCATAATTAGAAGTTTTGCCCTGAAGAACCATCGCTAAACGCTCGAATCCCATTCCGGTATCGATATGTTTTGCAGGTAAAGGTTCTAAGCTTCCGTCTGCTCGGCGCTGATATTGCATGAAAACTAAGTTCCAAATCTCAATAACTTGCGGATGATCTTGGTTTACTAAAGATTTCCCGTCAACAGCCAAACGATCTGCTTCTGGACGAATATCTACATGAATTTCAGAACAAGGACCACACGGGCCAACATCGCCCATTTCCCAAAAGTTGTCTTTTTTGTTTCCTAATAAAATTCTATCTTCTGCAATATGTTCTTTCCATAAATCAAGAGCTTCTTGATCGAGTTGAGTGCCGTCTTTTTCATCACCTTCGAAAACCGTTACATAGATTTGGTTTTTCCCAATTCCGTACGTTTCGGTTAATAATTCCCATGCCCAAGCAATAGCTTCTTTCTTAAAATAATCTCCAAAAGACCAATTTCCTAACATCTCGAACATGGTATGATGATAGGTATCTTTACCGACATCATCTAGATCGTTGTGTTTTCCAGAAACTCGTAAACATTTTTGGGTATCGGCAATACGTTTGCTTTTCGGTACAGCATTGCCAAGGAAATATTCTTTAAACTGCGCCATCCCAGAGTTATTGAACATCAGCGTTGGGTCGTCTTTCAATACGATCGGAGCAGAATCTACAATTAAGTGATTGCGTTGTTGAAAAAAATTAAGAAATTCTTTTCTTATGTCTTTGGATTTCATTTAGTTTATAATATTTTTATCGTTTGATTAACAAAGTATGTAATAAAATAGTACGTACTTTGCAATCGTTTTGACAAAGATAAAAAACAAATTAGATAGAAATGGAAAATAATACTTTTAAGTTAGAACCGACCTCAAAAACCTCTACTATAGTACATTCCATCCTAAAGAAAACCAATAAAAAATTTATTTTTACGGCTGTTTTTCTACTTACGGCAATCCTATCTGGATGCTTAACGGCTTACCTATTGGTAGGAAAAGATTCGGTTTCATCAGAAGAAACTCTTTTAGTAAAGCTAAAACAAAGCAAAAAAGATTTAAAATCTTTACAATCAGAATACATCAAATTATCTGCCAAAATGAGTGAGGCAGAAAAACTTTTGGTGGCAATTGAAGAAAAAGATGCTGATATCTACCGAAATGTTTATGGTATGGAAGAAATTCCCGATGAAGTTCGGATGGCAGGTTTCGGAGGAACGGATCGTTACTCGGATTTGTTGAGTTTGCCTAATGGAAAATATGTTGCCGAAACTGCGAAGAATATGGATATGTTGGTGAAAAGATTAGAGTTTCAATCCAAATCATTAGCAGAAATAAAGGCTGCAGCAACCGGAAAAGAAAAAGAATATGCTTCTATTCCAGCCATACAGCCTATTGCGAAAAAAGACATGTCGAGAGTTGCTTCTGGTTTTGGACAACGTTTTCATCCAATTCTCAAAATCAATAAAATGCACAAAGGATTAGATTTCGCCGCTCCAACAGGAACGCCAATTTACGCAACGGCCGATGGTCGTGTCGAGACGGCTGGTTCTGCAAACGGTTATGGAAATATGGTGAAAATTAATCACGGAAATGGATTCGAGACTTTGTATGGGCATATGAGTAAAATAAAAGTGCGTTCTGGACAACGAGTGAAAAGAGGAGATATTATCGGGAATGTTGGGAATACAGGGATGTCTACCGGTTCTCATCTGCATTACGAAATTCATAAAAATGGTGAAGTTATCAATCCGTTGACTTATTTTTATAAAGATATCAGTCCAGATGAGTTTGTAAAATTATATGAAGAATCACAAAAAATGTCAGTATCTTTGGACTAATGTTCGTCGAATTACCAGATAAATTATATTATTCGATAGGAGAAGTGTCACGTGCTTTCAACGTAAATCCTTCGCTTATCCGTTTTTGGGAGAAAGAGTTTAGTATTATCCAACCCAAAAAAAATAAAAAAGGAAACCGATTCTTTACTCCAAAAGACATCGAAAATCTTCGTATGATTTATCATTTAGTGAAAGAAAGAGGCTATACATTAGAAGGTGCCAAAATCGCGCTCGAAGAACAAAAAGGTTTGGTAGAAGAAATAGAAGTCATAACACGACTAGAAAATATCAAAGCCGAACTCCTAAAAATAAAAGATAGTTTAGATGATATGAACGACGAGTAATCGTCGTTTTTTTATTCTATAAAAAGGAAGAACAAAAAAAACTTTCTTTAGAAAATCGTATATTGAAACTCCAAAAATAAAAAGCGACCATGTATTTAATTTTTGATACAGAAACGACGGGTTTACCAAGAGATTGGAACGCTCCGATTACCGATTCTGACAACTGGCCAAGATGTATACAAATTGCTTGGCAGCTGCATGACGAGCTCGGGAATTTAGTCGAGCATCAAGACTATTTAGTGAAACCAGACGGATTTGATATTCCGTACGATTCAGAAAGAATTCATGGAATTTCGACCGCTTTAGCTACCGAAGAAGGTATTCCTTTGGAGGAAGTTTTGGATAAATTTCAGAGAGCTTTAGCCAAAACAAAATTCATTGTTGGTCAGAATTTAGGGTTTGATGTTAATATTATGGGTGCCGAATTCTACCGAAAAGGTGTAGAAAATAAGCTCGATCAATTACCCGTTTTGGATACTTGTACCGAAACAACTGCCGAATTACTAAAATTACCAGGAGGTCGTGGTGGTCGTTATAAGTTACCAACGCTTACCGAATTGCATGAGTTTTTGTTTCAGGTTCCCTTTTCAGAGGCGCATAATGCAACGGCTGACGTTGAAGCAACTGCGCGTTGTTTCTTCGAACTTATCCGAACAGAAGTTTTTACTTTAGAAGATTTGCAAGAAGACGAAAGTTATTTTACACGTTTTCGTACTGCAAATCCTACCAAAATAGCTTCGGTCGGACTAAAACATGTTAATCTAAAAAAAGCTTCAGATACCATAGCCAAACGCTTGGCAAAAGAAGAGCCGGATACTATTTTACCCGAAGTAACGGATGAGATTTTAGAACAATTCGAGAAAGCTCCTTTTTCGCATTTGCATAATCATACCCAATTTTCTATTCTACAATCAACGATAGCTGTCAAAGATTTGGTAAAAGCTACGGCAAAACAAAAAATGCCGGCAGTTGCCATGACCGATCATGGAAATATGATGGGGGCTTTTCACTTCGTAGATGCGGTTTATGAACATAATCAGCGAGTAGAAGAAAAAAATAAGGAACTCGAAGCGCAAGGTTTGCCTCCGACAGAAATGACCATAAAACCAATTGTTGGGGCGGAGTTTTTTGTGTGTGAAAATCATTTGGATAAAACCAAAAAAGACAATGGATATCAGATTGTTTTTTTAGCGAAAAATAAAGTTGGCTACCACAATTTAGCCAAAATGGCTTCGAAGGCGAATATCGACGGATTCTATTATGTGCCAAGAATAGACCGAGAAGTTATCCGACAATATAAGGAAGGATTGATTGTGCTTTCTGGAAACTTGCAAGGTGAAATTCCGAATAAAATTCTCAATATCGGAGAAAGACAAGCCGAAGAAGCATTGGAGTGGTGGAAAGAAGAATTTGGAGATGATTTTTATATCGAATTGATGCGACATGATCAAGAAGATGAAAATAGGGTAAACCAAACGCTTATTCAGTTTGCGATGAAACACGACGTGAAACTAATCGCCACCAATAATACCTATTATATCGATAAAGAAGATTCGAATGCTCATGATATTTTGTTGTGTGTGCGCGATGCCGAGAAACAATCTACACCGATAGGGCGTGGTCGTGGTTTCCGTTTCGGATTTCCGAATCAAGAATATTATTTCAAGTCGAGTGAAGAGATGAAAAATCTTTTCCGAGATATTCCTCAAGCAATTATTAATATTCAAGAAATTGTTGATAAAGTTGAGGTTTATAAATTACGAAGAGATGTATTGCTTCCGAAATTTACGATTCCAGAAGAATTTATTCATGCCGAAGACGAGCAAGATGGAGGCAAACGTGGAGAGAATGCGTATCTACGATTTTTAACCTATGAAGGAGCAAAAAGACGATACGAAACTATAACGCCCGAAATCGAGGAACGATTAGATTTCGAACTTGCAACCATCGAGCGTACCGGATATCCAGGGTATTTCCTTATTGTGCAGGATTTTATTGCGGCGGCGAGAGAGATGGGGGTTTCGGTAGGTCCTGGACGGGGTTCTGCAGCCGGTTCTGCCGTTGCGTATTGTTTAGGAATTACCAATTTAGATCCGATAGAGTACGATTTGCTTTTCGAGCGTTTCCTTAATCCAGACCGGGTTTCGATGCCCGATATCGATATCGATTTTGATGATGAAGGACGAAGTTTGGTGATGGATTATGTTATCAATAAATACGGAGCCAACCAAGTCGCGCAAATTATTACTTATGGAACGATGGCAGCAAAATCGTCTATTCGAGATACAGCACGTGTGCTAGATTTGCCTTTGTATGAGGCAGATAAAGTCGCAAAGTTGATTCCGAATATGAAGCTTTCGAAGATTTTTCATTTGGATGAAAAAGTCCTTAAAAGCGAATTGCGTCCAGAAGATTTAGAGAATGTTTTAGAACTAAAACGTTTATCCGACGGAAATGATCTCACGGCACAAACGATTCAACAAGCTCAGATTTTAGAAGGATCTGTAAGAAATACGGGGGTGCATGCCTGCGGTGTAATTATTACTCCCGATGATATTACCAATTTTGTACCAGTAACAACTGCCAAGGATTCTGATTTGTATCTTACCCAGTTCGATAACTCGGTGGCAGAATCTGCAGGTTTATTAAAGATGGACTTTTTAGGGTTGAAGACGTTGACCCTGATAAAAGACACAGTAAAATTAGTCAAGCTTCGGTATGATGTTGATATCGATCCAGATCAGATTCCGATTGATGATGAAAAAACGTATGAGCTTTTCCAGAGAGGAGAAACAATTGGGGTTTTCCAATACGAATCTCCCGGAATGCAAAAACACATGCGTGATCTGAAACCTACTGTTTTTGCCGATCTCATTGCCATGAATGCTTTGTATCGTCCAGGTCCGATGGAATACATTCCTTCTTTTATTCGTCGTAAAGCAGGGATAGAAGAAATTACCTACGATTTAGATGCTTGTGAAGAATATCTGAGTGAAACGTACGGGATTACGGTTTATCAAGAGCAGGTGATGTTGCTGTCGCAAAAGTTAGCCGATTTCTCCAAAGGTGATGCCGACGTGTTGCGTAAAGCGATGGGGAAAAAGCAAAAAGCGGTTCTCGATAAGATGAAGCCTAAATTCATTGAACAAGCTGCTGCTAAAGGACACGACCCGAAAGTTCTAGAAAAAATCTGGACTGACTGGGAAGCCTTTGCATCGTATGCCTTCAATAAATCTCACTCGACTTGTTATGCATGGATTGCTTACCAAACAGCTTACCTCAAAGCGCATTATCCGGCAGAATATATGGCTGCGGTTTTGTCGAATAACATGAACGACATCAAACAAGTTACATTCTTTATGGAAGAGTGTAAGCGTATGGGAATCAAAGTATTGAATCCGGATGTTAATGAGTCGATTTCTAAGTTTAACGTAAACGAAAATAACGCGATCCGTTTTGGGATGGCAGCCGTAAAAGGAGTAGGTTCTGCTGCTGTAAAAGCGATTATTGCCGAACGCGAAGAGAACGGAATTTTTAGTTCTATTTTCGATTTTGTAAAACGAGTTGATCTTCGAGTTGTGAACAAAAAAACTATCGAAAATCTAATTCTTGCCGGTGCATTTGATCAGTTCGATTATCATCGTGGACGCTATTTCTATCAAGAAGATGGAACAACAAATCTCGAGAAAATCATCAAATATGGTGGGAATTATCAAGCCCAAAAAAATAGCGCTCAAACTTCTTTGTTTGGTGGGTTAGACGGAACGGTGGAGGACATTGTACCTCAATTACCCGATTGTGATAATTGGAGTATCGTACAAGAATTATACAAAGAAAAAGAAGTAATCGGAATGTTTATTTCTTCGCATCCGTTGGATGAATACAAAGACGAAATAAAATTAATATCCAACATGACCCTTAATCAACTTATTGGTCGAGAAGGAGAGGTCGCGGGACGAGAATTGTCTATGTGCGGAATTATGAGTAATGTGATGCATCGGATCAGTAAAAACGGAAAAGAATACGGAAGTTTTACGTTTAGCGATTATACCGATTCGTACGATTTTATGATTTTTGGAGAAGATTATCTCAAGTTTAAATATTTCTTTAATGAAAATCTTTTCTTGAATATTCGAGTAATTTTCGAGAAGAAAGTGTACAAAGATCGCGATGGAAATGTAACCGGAGAAAGAATGTTTACCAAAATCACGAAAATGCAATTGTTGAGTGAAATTCTCGAATCGAGTACCAGTAGTTTGATGATTAATATCGACTTAGAAGATCTCAACGATCAGTTGGTAGAACGATTATTGGATATGGTTGTTCGTTATCAAGGAAACAAAAAATTAGAATTCAAAATTGTTGATAATCAAGAGAAAATGCGACTCGAGATACCATCGGATAAATATAAAGTCAATATTTGTCGAGAGCTTTTAGATGAAATCAAACACTTCCAAGAACTAAAAATAAATCTAAGCTAACTATCGTATCATTAGTATAATCGATAGAAATGCATCAGAAGTATAAATATTTTTTCTTAGATTTGTTTAAATAGATTTTAGAAATACAAAAAATAAAAATTATGGCATTAGATGTAACAGATGCAAGTTTCGATAATGAAATCATCAATTCGGGTAAACCAGCAATGGTAGATTTTTGGGCTGTGTGGTGTGGACCATGTCGTATGGTAGGACCAGTTGTAGAAGAAATCGCTGGTGAATATAACGGAAAAGCAGTCGTTGCAAAAGTTGACGTAGATAACAATCAAGAAGTAGCTGCAAAATACGGAATCAGAAATATCCCGACAATCTTATACTTCAAAAACGGAGAAGTTGTGGATAAAGTAGTAGGAGTTGCCCCAAAAGAGCAATTAATAGAAAAATTAGAAGCTTTAATGTAATCAATTAAAATATTGATTATTAAAACGATAGAGAAACTCAGTTGAAAAACTGAGTTTTTTTTGTCATTTTTTTTAGGAAGTATTAAAAAACCGTGTATATTTGCAATCCGAAACTGATACACTGATCCGGTAGTTCAGTTGGTTAGAATACCTGCCTGTCACGCAGGTGGTCGCGGGTTCGAGTCCCGTCCGGATCGCAAAAAGTTCTCTCACATTTATAATAATTTATAAAAACTGATCCGGTAGTTCAGTTGGTTAGAATACCTGCCTGTCACGCAGGTGGTCGCGGGTTCGAGTCCCGTCCGGATCGCAAGTTAAAGCGATTTACATTTTTATAAATTTTTATTAGATTCGGTAGTTCAGTTGGTTAGAATACCTGCCTGTCACGCAGGTGGTCGCGGGTTCGAGTCCCGTCCGGATCGCAGAAAGCTTTACCTTTGGTAAAGCTTTTTTTGTTTCTACACATTTCATAAAACTATACGATGCAGATTTTACACTTGGCTTCGGCAATAATTACCAATCCGCAGAATGAATTTTTAATCGTGCGGAAAAACAACTCTTCCTATTTTCAGATGGTAGGAGGAAAGATTGATGTGGGGGAGCAGCCTATCGAAACACTTATTCGAGAATGCCAAGAAGAAATACAAATCGATATTTCGTTCTCTCTGATAGAATTGTTGGGTGAACACAGAACGAAAGCTGTAAACGAACAAGAAACTTTGGTAGAAGCCAAAATATTTCATGTTGCGTTACCCGAAAATACTTCTGTACAATGTGCTTCAGAAATAGCAGAATTTGCTTGGATGAGTAAAACATCCTACCAAAATTATCAATTGGCACATCTGCTGCGCGAATTTAGTTTGCCTTGGTGGTTGGCTTATCAAAACTAAAAACTTTAATGTTGACGTCATGTTTTGGCGTTATGATGATTTATCTTTGTCAATAAGAAAATGGAAAAAAAGGGAAATAAACTTTTTATCAAGATTTATTCTTTATTTTTACATAACTTAAAAGTGAGAAGATGAAAATGTTAGAAAAAGGTGACAAAGCACCGGAATTTAGTGGAGTAGATCAGAACGGTAAGACGGTAAGTTTGGCCGATTATCAGGGTAAAAAATTAGTCGTGTTTTTTTATCCCAAAGCGAGCACTCCGGGTTGTACAGCAGAAGCATGTGATTTGCGAGACAACGAAACTGCTTTAGCTGCCCAAGGTTATTCGATTGTCGGGGTAAGTGCCGATTCGGTAGAAAGACAAAAGAAATTTGCCGAAAAATACGCTTTGCCTTTTCCGCTTTTGGCTGATGAAGATCATACCATTCTCAATGCTTTTGGAGTTTGGGGGCCGAAGAAATTTATGGGACGCGAATATGATGGAATTCATCGAACTACTTTTTTGATTAATGAAGAAGGAATTATCGATGAGGTAATCAGCAAAGTGAAAACCAAAGAACATGCAAAACAAATTTTAGAAAAATAAAAAAATAAGAAATAATGAGTGATTCAGATAATAAAAAGAAAGCATTACAACTTGTTCTCGATAAGATGGACAAGGCATACGGAAAAGGTACGGTAATGCGCATGGGCGATTCTGCCGTTGATGATAAGATAGAAGTAATTCCTTCTGGGTCATTAGGGTTGGATATCGCGCTTGGGGTAGGAGGATATCCTCGCGGACGAGTAATAGAAATCTATGGACCAGAATCGTCTGGTAAAACGACTCTTACGCTTCATGCCATTGCAGAGGCGCAAAAACAAGGTGGGATTGCAGCTTTTATTGATGCCGAGCACGCTTTTGATCGTTACTATGCAGAAAAATTAGGTGTAAATGTTGAAGATTTAATCGTTTCTCAACCTGATAATGGGGAACAAGCGCTAGAGATTGCAGATAATCTTATCCGTTCGGGTGCAATTGATATTATTGTGATCGATTCGGTGGCAGCCTTGACGCCGAAAGCAGAGATCGAAGGGGAAATGGGTGATTCTCGTATGGGGTTACAAGCTCGTTTGATGTCGCAAGCGTTGCGTAAATTGACTGGTACAATTAATAAAACAAAATGTACGGCCATTTTCATTAACCAATTAAGAGAAAAAATTGGAGTGATGTTTGGGAATCCAGAAACAACAACCGGAGGAAATGCACTGAAGTTTTATGCTTCTGTTCGTTTGGATATTCGTCGTTCGACACAAATTAAAAACGCAGATGAAGTCATCGGAAACCATGCAAAAGTAAAAGTTGTAAAAAATAAAGTAGCTCCACCTTTCCGTCAGGCAGAATTCGATATTATGTACGGAGAAGGAATCTCTAAAGTTGGAGAAATCCTCGATTTAGCCGTAGAAAAAGGAATCGTGCAAAAGTCGGGTTCTTGGTATTCGTACAACGAAAGTAAACTAGGACAAGGACGTGATGCTGTAAAAGATGTTCTGAAAGATAACCCTGAGTTGTCAGAAGAAATTGAAACGAAAATATTAGAAGTTATTCATGAAGGGTAAACCATAGTAATTTAATTTTATTTATTTAGTTATTGATTAATGAGAAAAATCCGAAGCTTCTGCTCCGGATTTTTTTATATCAATATTTTCGATGCTTGAATTTTTCGGTAGAAATTATTCTAATAAAAGATGCTCATTATACCCGAACATTCCACGCTCTTTGATCATTTCAACTACATTTTTAGGACATTCCTCTTCCCAACCATTTTCATTTTGAGCAATTTTTTTCAGAATTTCTCGCGAATACGTATTCAGATAATCTTCATTATATTCGGTAATATCTTCAATCTTGCCATTGTACAAGAAAAATTTATACAATTCGTGTAGATTTTTTTCCACTTTCAGGTTTTTAGAAGTCAACATAATATGTTCTTTTTTATCTAAATATGGATAGAGATAAATTTTCATTTGTTTTTTGAAGAGTTTCCCGAAAGCTTCCATAATTCCGCCTGGAAGATTGGTATAATAATTTTCTTTGAAGATTTCTAGTAAATTATTAACGCCCATTGCCAAACCAATTTTGGTCTGATTTCGGGTGAATTTCGAGAAATAATCAACCAGTTTATAATACTCAGAAAAATTAGAAATAATCACATTATACCCTAAACTACCAATAATATCTGCCCGGTCGAGGAAATCTCTCTCGTCTAATTCGCCTTGTAAACTCGATGCAATTAAGTTACTTAAAGTGATTTCGAAGAGGATTTCGGTATTATTATCCGTAACGCCTTCAGTTTGCCTAAACTGATTCAGTCCACCCTGAAACATGTCCATGTTCACATTCATAAACGGACGGAAAGATCCGCGAACCGCATAAATATTTTTTTTGTATAACAAGTCAGCTGGTAGGATATTTTTACCTTCAGGATTGAAAATTGCAACATCGGTGAAACCATTTTTCACCAATTGTAAACTCATCAAACGGTTATCCACATACTTGAAATGTGGTCCACGAAAGTTGATCATATCAATTTCTAACTGATCTTTGTCAAGCGAATCATACAGAGATTTGATCAATTCTCTTGGATTTTCATACAAATAATAAGCGCCGTAGATAAGATTTACACCCAAAATCCCTAAAGTTTCTTGTTGTAATTGTGCAGAATTTTCTTTGAATTTTACATGCACAACGATTTCGTCGGCTTCTTTATCTTCTACATTTAGCTTGAAACGAATTCCGACCCAACCATGCCCTTCATTTTTTTTAGAATAATCAATCGTGGTTACGGTGTTGGCATAAGCAAAAAAACATTTCTCTTGATGATGTTCTTTATTTAGCCTTTCCATCATCAAAACCATTTCATGATCGAGCATTTTTTTCAGCCGCTTTTGCGTCACGTAACGGTTATCGGTTTCTACGCCATAAATCGCATCAGAAAAATCCTTATCGTAGGCGCTCATCGCCTTGGCAAGCGTTCCAGAAGCCGCACCTGCACGATAGAAAAAACGAACAGTTTCTTGTCCTGCTCCAATTTCGGCGAAAGAACCATAAATTTTCGGATTAAGGTTGACAATAAGCGCCTTTTGTTTTGGAGTTAAAACTTGTTGAATCGACATAATTTTGCAGAAAATTTTTAGTTGCCGTAAATTTATCAAATCAAGTCCGATTATCAAACGAATCCGTTTAAAATAAAAGTTAGGTTTATTTTTCATTCATCGTTTTTTAGGACATTAGACCAAGAAACATGTTAAAAGCAACTTTTTTAGGCACAGGAACTTCACAAGGTGTTCCCGTTATTGCATCCGATCATCCAGTAAATTTTTCTAATGATCCTCGAGATAAGCGTTTGCGCTCGTCTTTTATGGTAGAAAAAAATGATACGCGGGTTGTGGTCGATTGTGGTCCAGATTTTCGGTATCAGATGTTGAGAGAAAATGTGCAACATCTCGATGCGATAGTTTTTACGCACGAACATAATGATCATGTTTTGGGGATTGACGATACAAGACCGTTAATTTTCAAGGCCAAAAAAGATATGCCTATTTATGGATTGCCTCGCGTTTTGGGGGAAGTTCGCAAACGTTTTCCGTATGTTTTTGATGATTCTCATTATCCAGGAATTCCGCGAGTAGAAGAACATCCAATTGGTTTGGAGCCTTTTTATATCAACGATTTACACATTCAACCTGTAGAAGTAATGCATGGTGATTTGTCTATTTTGGGCTATATTTTTGATGAAAAAATTGCTTATCTTACCGATGTAAAATCGTTACCAGAAAAAACTTTAGAGAAACTCGAAAATTTAGATGTTTTAGTTCTGAGTGCTTTACGACAAGAAAATCCACATCATGCGCATTTGTTATTGGCTGATGCGATAGAAATTGCCGAAAAACTCCAACCAAAACAAACTTATTTTACCCATATTAGTGTAGAAATGGGTTTTTATAAAGAAGTTAACTCTTTGTTACCGAAAGGAATAGAATTAGGATACGATAAAATGCAAATATTTTTATAAAAAATGTTTGTAGAAAAAAGAAAGCGTCCTATATTTGCAACCACAATAACGGCTCGGATGGCGGAATTGGTAGACGCGCACGACTCAAACTCGTGTTCCATTGGAGTGTGGGTTCGATTCCCACTCCGAGTACATAAACCCTTAATACATAACGTGTTAAGGGTTTTTTATTTTAGATTATCCCCTAAAATTTCAAAACTCATATTTTTAAACTGTTTTTAAATCCAGTTTAAAGAACAAATAAAAACCTCATCATTTCGATTTGAATGATGAGGTTTGTTTTAAGATTGTATTTTGTTATTTATTCTATCTGTTATTGTTTTTAGCATAATTAGAATTTCATCAATCGTTTTACATTCTAATATATAACCATATAGACTATTGCTGTATGTATGACTAATTACGTTAGATTGTTTGATAACTTGCGTTAATTCTTTTAAATAGTGTTTTATTTCTTTAATATCATTATCTCTAAATGATATTTCTATATCTTCAAATAATGAGGGCAATAGATAATCTAAGTTGAAAGATAATTTATTGTTTTCGAGTTCATCTAAACGCAATATTGAGTTTTCTAAATTTTTTATAATTTCCATTGATATACTTTGATAGAAAGATATAAAAAAAACCTCATCATTTCTATTTGAAAGATGAGGTTTCAATATTTTAAGTTATAATTTTAACAAACATTCAACTCATTATATTTTTCGATATAATTAGCTATTCTCTGAAAATGAGATTTACCACCTCTAAATTTTATTAGACGTTTAAAATCTTCAAATCCGTACTTATCTAAAAACTCTCCAATTGATGAATTTAAAAATGAAGATGACAGAGAGGAATTGTTATCTATTTTTAATATTATTGGATTATCAGTACGGTAGGCTTCTTCTAAAACATTAAATAGTTTAATCCCCTCGTTATTTGAACCAGTGTTCGCAACTATTTGATTTAATACTATTTCCATACTTATTTATTTTAAATGTTGATTAAATGTAAACAATATTTTGCAAAAATAATAAAAATTATAAACAAAATTTTATTAATTAAAATTCATAATCATCATACGATGTTTCTAAATCTTCAAAAGTATCAAGGTCTACACGAACTTTAATTAGTGTTCCATTAAAGTTATTTTTTAAGTTATTCAAAATATAAGGTTTGGTACTTTCTTTAACCAAAGAACCTTTATTACTATAGATAGACAAAGAACCGTTTGAAGATTCAGTAAATTCGAGAATATTATTTAAACCAAAACCTCTATTTCTTGGGGTTGATTTAACAGAAACACCCAAATTTGTAGAGTTTAAAATTGCTTCAAAATCTTGTAATTGCTTTATATTGTTTTCTTTGTTGTAATTATTAATAGACTTAGCAATACCTATTCCAAAATCACAAATTGAAAATGATAATTTATTAATCTTGGGAAAATATTGTGTTATTACATATCCGCCAAAATTACATTTTGAATGGTCAAATATATTATTAAAGACTTCATCTAATGATGAGGTTATAGATGATAAATCTAAGCCATTCAATTGAGTTTTGTAATATTTTTGAGCAAATAGCGAATAATTGAACATCGTTTCTTTATCGATTTTCCATAAACACAATGTTGTTCTGTTTCTTGATATGACAATTTTTTTTCTGTCTGTATTTTTTTGCCAATATTCTTTAAATTTAATGTTGTCTAAATGAACATTTAAATTTTTAGAACCGCCAATGAATGAGATTTCGCAACAAGTTTCATAGTAGCTTTCTAAGAGACAAGCTAAAAGAACCAAATTATCTGTTTCAAGAAATTCTATATTATTTAAATCTACGACTAATTTAGTTGGTAATGTGTTAATAGAAATATATTCTAAATTATCATTTATAAAAGCAAACCATACTTCAATGTTTTTAGTGTTTGGTATAATTAATTTTTTTGTCATTTATTTTTCTTAAAACCCTTTAAAGATAAAATTATTTAGAAATTCTAAGCGGATTTATTTCTTTTCCATTGGTTTCGGTTTCCCAGTATTTTATTAGTTTGTCTGCGTGTTCCTTTGGTGTGATTTTGATATATTTCAAAAAATTGTGTTTCTGTTTGGTGTCCAGTAATAGCCATAATACTTTTGGTCGGCACTTTTCCGTAAAGATTAGACGCAAATGAACGTCTACACGTGTGTGAACTAATTAACTGGTATTTAGGAAAAATATTATTTTCTTTTCTTGCAGTATCTTTATTCATCTTAGAACCCTCTACCATTTCAGTAATACCGACCAGCTGACAAACTTCTTTTATATATAGGTTAAATTTTTGGTCTGAAATTGTACGAGGTAAAGAGCCGTTACGCTTTTCTAAGATTGATTTAATTTGCGGGTGCATAATTGATATTTGTTTCACTCAATCGCATAAAGTCAGAAACACGTAAACCAGTACGCAAACCAATAATAAATAAATCACGGGCATTGTCTAAATATTCAGTATCACTAAAATTGTGATTGAATATTTTATTAATTTCTATATCATTCAAATAAACGTCCTTAGTTTGGTTTGTCATTGCGGTAAATTCCGAATGTTTGTATAGTGGATTTACTGGCAATCCGTCCAGTTCTATATTTTTACACCAAAGTTTTATTTTACTGATAATTGCACCTATAGAATTATTATTTAGCTTTTCGACATCACGACAATAGTTAACAAAATCACGGTAAAATTTCAAATCAATATTTTCAAATCTTATTTTAGTTTTGATATTATTTTCAAAGGCTTTTATTTTAGCAAATGCAACTTTATAATTTTGAATTGTGTTTGTTGATAACGGTTTCCCTTTGTGTAGTCGTTTTGGTGCATCATCAATAAACTTTTGAGCCCAGTCAGTAAAATAAACTAAATGTAATTCGTTAGATGTTGCACGCCGAAAATATGTATCTATTACTGTTTTTAACCAATTCTTAGAAATAGGAGCGTTTAATAAAATATCTTTATCCCTTTTTCAATTACGATTTGTTCTAAATCTCGTATAGTTGAGTTTATCAAATCTTTGTTTGTTGTATTTGCCCTTTGCTTTACTTGTTGTTTTGTAGCGTTCCAATCGTCCCGATTTATCCATATACCCGTTGAGGTTGAAAAATCAAATTGTTGAGTAGGTTTGAACCGACAAACTAAATTTGTAGGGTTGTTTTTATTCTTAATTAAAAAATGAACTTTCATAGAGTTAATTTGAATATCAAAAATAAACTATTCCCCTAATATTTTTAATTTATTTTAATCTTACTTAATTCTACTTAACTATGATTTATTTATGAAACCCTTATTAATAGTAATTTTTTAGAGGTTTTTAATGATGATTTGAGTTGTTGCGAAAAATCAACGATAAAGACAATTTTACTTCCACTCCGAGTACAGAAAAACCCTTTAAGTTCTAGAACTTAAAGGGTTTTGTTTTTCTTGCAAGTTCCGAATTTATCAATCTGATGATTTGTTTTGGGTTAGATGTGATCTTTATTACAAACAAAATTAAATCCTATCGAAAGAGAAGAAAAGAAAAATCCCTTCTGTCAAGAAATTTTTCTAAACAGAAGGGATTAATATTTTTACCGTAATTACGGTTTTATTCTGGCATCATTTCGTCTCTCATACCACCGTTATCTTCCATGTTGTTTTGGCGATCGCGTTGTTTTGGTTGATTTGCTTTTAGACGATACGTAAAGCTCAGATTAACCATTCTTGTATTCCAACGCATTTCAGATTCGGTTAAGAAATCATTTCCGTAAGAGGTAAAAGCACGTTTACGAGAATCGAAAACGTCGCGAACATTCAGGGTGAAAGTTCCTCTTCCTTTCAGAATATCTTTGGTCACCGAAGCATCCATACTAATATTTGCATCAACATCTTGTCGAGCATTTTTTATTTTCCCGCGGTACATTCCGGCCAATTGAAGTCCGAAATCTGCCGGAAGTTTAAAGTTTGATGAAAGTCGTGCAAAAGAACTTACTCCATCGCCTTTGAAATTGAAGTTTTCGGTTACGTTATGCTCGCTTCCGTCAGCTTCGCGATAGATGTACGTGTAGTCGATATCGCCTTTGTCATCATATCCAAACACGTTTACGCTACCCATTAAATTCCACCATCTGAATGGGCGATAAGTAAAAGTAAGGTCTAATCCATAACGATCTTGCGTTCCTAAGTTTATAGGTAAACTTTCGAAATATTGTCCAGCATTGTAATTCAAATTTCGGTAGACATCAGTCGAACGTTGGTAATAAACATTCGGTGTAATCATCAATTTACCGATATTGGTAATGTACGATAATTCGATCGTATTGGTATAGGTAGGATTGATATCTGGATTTCCTTTTCGGATGTTTTGATCATCACTGTACGTGAAATAAGGCAACAAGAAGAACGACATCGGACGACGAATTCTACGAGAATAACTCAATTGTAATTGATTTTTTTCGTTGAACTCATAGTTTAAAGTCGCTGAAGGAAACCAGTCAACATAATCTTTATTAATGGTGTTGTTCAACGTTTCGTCTTTGATTGTCATATCCGAATATTCCATACGAACCCCAGCAAAATAGGTAAATTTCCCGATAGAGTTCCCGTATTGCGTATAGGCAGCATACACATTCTGGAAGTTGTCAACCACTGCATTGAAACCAGGAATCTGTGTCCACTGATTATCCGTTAAACGAGTTGCTCTAAAATTTGTTGTCGTGTTTTCTATATTTCCGCGAGCACCTAACTCAAACTTTCCTTTTTCTCCTACCGGCTTCACATAATCGGCAGAAATCGTAACCGATTTATAGCTTTCGTAGCTGCTTGCAGCTTCTTGTCGGATTTGTTGAGAATTTCTAAAGTTACGCAAATCAGCATCTTCATCTTCCTTGGCATACGACATACGCGCATTCACCGAAAACTCATGTCCTTTTTTATCAAACTTGTGGGTATAGTTGAAATCTGCATCGATATTGTGCTCGATTTCATCTTCATTTTGTTTTCTCACCTGATCATAAAAAGAAACTTTATCATCGTTGGCATACGTGTACAAGATGTTACTCAACGAGTTTCCGTTGTTGTAACGGTATCCTGCAGAAAAAGTGAAGCTATTTTTCGGATCTAAATAATATTCAAAACCAGCACGGAAATTAAAGTTTCTTCTGATTCGATCATTATTTCTTTGCGTTTCACGGTAGCTGTACAAAATATCATCATACCCAACTTCATCATTCCCAATTCGTTCTTCTCTTGGGTTATAGAAAGTCGTTTTTACCGAGCTTTCACCTTCTCTTTTCGAGTATCGAAAACCGAAATTCGTAAAAAGGTTAAATTTATTGGTACGATAATTTAAATTCGCATTGGCACCCACAGATTCAGGAGTTCCGGCATTGGCTGTGATGGTTCCGTTGAAACCATTGTTCGATCCTTTTTTCAGAACAATATTGATGATCCCGGCAGAGCCAGAGGCCTCATATCGAGAAGAAGGATTGGTAATTACTTCAATTCTTTCGACACTTTCTGATGGAATATTTTTCAAAGCTTCGGCAGGATTAGAAATTCCTAACATTCCAGAAGGTTTTCCATCAATAAGAAACTTAACGTTTTCGTTTCCACGGAGCGACACATTTCCTTCAGTATCCACTTGCACAGATGGTACGTTTTGCAAAGCATCCGACAAGCTTTGTCCTTGCGACATTGGGTCGTTGGCCATGTCGTATACTTTTTTGTCGAGCTCTACTTTGTAGATTGGTTTTTCTGCAACAATGGTTGCGCCTTGCAGCGAGATCACTTCTTCTGCAGCGAGCGGAATGCTTCCTAAATTAAGAATTTCCGTTACGCGCACTTGCTTTTCTACCGAAGAATAGCCCATCGCTTCTACCACGAAGAGGAAATCTCCTTCGGGTAAATCGTATTGAAAATCTCCACTTGCATTGGTAATGACTTCGCCAATATAGCCGGCCTGATCACTTTCTATGATCACCGAAGCAAATTCTATTGGCGTTTGTGTAATGTTGTTGGTTACTTTTCCGCTTACTTTAAAGGTGTCTTGAGCCATTGCGTTGATTGCAAAAAAACTCAGGAAAACCCAGGTTAAATTTCTGATACTCATGTTATTTTATATAGTCTTGAATTTGTTAGACAAAAATAAGTCGGAAAGGTTTAATGCAAGAAAATATTTATTTTCATATTAAACCTTTTTAATTTCTCGCTGTCAAAAGAAGTAGAGAATTAATATAGCGATTATGAGTTACAGTATGAAACTTTTGGTTTTGATTGGTGTTTTTGGCTTAGCTACATCAGCTCAAGCGCAAAACAGTGTCAAGTTGGAAAAGCATTCGATTGCGAAATTCAAAAAAGAATTAGATTTATCGGATGATCAAATTAATCGGATTGATAAAATTCATGCTTCGTATGCGGACGAAAAAGAAGCTTTACGCAAGAAAATGAATGAAATCCGTGCGAAAGAAAAAGCAGAAATTGGTCGTGTTTTAAGTGCAGACCAATTAAAAAAGTTAGACGAATTGAAGGCTAGACGTCATCAGACTCGTAAAACAATGCAAAAATAATTTTTCTCCTTGTAGAGAAGATTGTTTGAGGATATCAACTTGTATAATCCGAAGAATTTAATTTTTCTTCGGATTTTTTTATGGTACAAAAAAACTGCTTAATATTTCTATTAAGGAGTTTGGTATTTCATCCTATCAAGAAAAAATTAAATCTTTCTAAAGGTAGATTTGTTCTTCGTGTAATACATGCCTAAATAGGTTGCAACCAAGAAAATTTTTTAATACTGTTATTTTATAATTCTAATATTTCGGTTAGGATAGATTAGAGAAAATTCAAAAAGTTTGTATAATGTAGAAAAATACTTTATTTTTGTCGGCACTTTGGGGGATTGGCGCAGCTGGCTAGCGCGTTTGACTGGCAGTCAAAAGGTCACGGGTTCGAATCCCGTATTCTCCACAACATACACTGAATATCAGTGAATTATAAAATATTCGGACTAAATCAGGGACTATATCCTAATTTTAGTTCGAGTTTTCTTAGCATGAAATATCAAATTCAGATTTCCTCATTCTTTTAGCGAGTTATTATTAATTCAGCTAAAAAAGATTCTATAATATGCTGATAGTTTTCATATAATCCTATTAAGCATTAAGTTACTTCGGCAATCTTCCCAATTAAAATGATAGAAAATATTAACTTTAAAAACCAATTGGATGAAGAGGATAAATCGATGATTTTTAGAATGGTGGATAAAATGTTAACTACTAAAAAATTTAAGGATTTCTTTAATAAAAATGTAGCAACTTTATAATAACACAAAAGGCAAAACCAATGTTTGCCTTTTGTGTTATTGTGAATGTTGGGTTCAAATAATGCGGTTGGAATATTTATTTACTACCTGTAGAAAGAGATTTTAATAAGTTATCTGTTTTTTCTCTATCTATGTAATTTTCATCATAATATGGACTATAAACATTTAAAAAATTATAGCTTTTGTCAAATCTTAAAATTAAAATTTCCCTTCCTGCATCATTATTACTATGTATATTATTAATTTCTTTAAAACAGACTTCCTTTTTAACTTTCTTATTAAAATTAAAAAAAGTATTATTTAAAACATTGTTTTTTACTAAAACAATTAGAACATTATTTTTTAAATACACATTATCATTTCTATAAGAACCAATTTCACATGATTCTCTACGACCGATAGTGATCATAATTAAATATTCATTACTATTATCAAAATCAACGATTGAACTAATTCCTATGTATTCATTATTTCTATCAGTTAGCTTAATATAATAATTGAGAATATCATTAAACTTAATTTTTTTATTTTCTGAAATATTAATTGAGCTACAAGAATAAAGTAAAAAGAATATGATTAAATATATTTTTGAAAACATAGCTTATGGTATTTTTTTAATATTGAATTGAGTAGATACAGTCCCTTGACTATTGTATTGTAAATACATATTTTGTTTTCCTTTTATTGGTCCTTGCGATGTACTTGCAGGATAATAGAGCCCGTGAGTTGCATTAGGATATTTGTTTACAATTGAACTGTCTCCTCCAAGTCCTCCATTAATTAAAGAGTAATTACCATTTTTATCAATTCTTGGATAATAACCAGAAGGAAAATTATCTTTAGATATACCAGGATGGCTATGGTCACTTTCTATTAAAGAATTACTACCTAATGTAGTAACCTTTGCTTTTTCTCCATTTGTACCCACAATTGAAGATTCTCCTGTAGATGTTGAGTATGTAGTTCTATTAAATTCAACATCAGTATTGTCAGCGAAAAATTTGAAAACTTCTTTAGCTTTTTCTTTATTTTCACCAAAACTTAAATATGTATAAGTACCAATTTCTTTATCTTCAAATGTAGAAGTGTTTTTTGCAATGAAACCTTTTTCACCTACATCGACACCTTCAGCATTTTCTTTTAATTCACCATTTTCATTAAAATCTCTTTCTGCATAAACTACATCTCTATTTGATTCTTTCACAAAGTCTAAAGAACCGTTTGCATTTAACTTATAAATATCTGTCGGAGCCATCCCGTCAGGATCAATAAAACGAAGAGGGTTATTAAAAGCGTAGTTATAAGGCGAGTGTCGTCTCATTTGTTCAGCCAGTGGGTCGATATTAAACCAACGTCCAATGGCAGGGTCGTAGTTTCGAGCGCCGTAGTCGTAAAGATTTAGACTTAGTTCCTCTTGTAGTTCTTTGCCGTTGTATTTGTAGTTATAACTATCACTACCCGAGGTTTGCATATTTACTACACCTATACCCACACGAACATCACTACTATTTACAATTTCTACACCCAAGGTCAAATCATTGTAACCTGTATGTTTCAGCCCAAAAGGGTAATAATGACTACCTATCATTTTTTCTTTAAAAGATTCCTTATCTCTTTTAAATCTTTTTCAAAATCAAAATTAAAGTGTTGTCCAAATGGATCTACTGTTCTTGATATAAAAAAATATGATTTTCCACCTATTTTAATATAATTAAGATAAGGTAAGATAAATCTATCAACTTTCTGTATTTCATTTAATTTAAAATATTTTTTAAAAAAAAGCTTCTTTATGATTATCTTATCTGTCTCTGATTCATATATTATTGTATTCATTATATATGAAAATCTTATAAGGAACATAAATATTGAAATATAGCATAACGTAAAAACAATTGAAGAAATTCTCTTTTCTAAAATAATTTCATGAATATTGACTAGTATTATAATAAGCACTACACCTATAAAAGAAAGTGAAATTAATATCATTAATATAAAATATAAGTAATTATATTTTCGACTGATATATTCCATAAACATTTAATTTTTAAATTTAATTCCTATCTCAACACCAAAATTAACGTTAAGGAAAGCTCCTACTCCCAACCCAAGCTTAGCTGAATTAGACCTCTCTGTACTAGTTTTACCGTTTTGCGTTTTTTCCTTAATTGTAGAATTTAAAATTGATACTGATGTGGTCGTACTTTTTGATGACTCTGTAACTTCTTTTGTTTTCTGATCGACTTTCTTTTCATTTTGCTGATCGAAACCAAATAACATTGAAAGTCCAAAACCAGAAGTTTCTTTTACTTGACCATCTTTTCCATAATAATCAACTTCTGAACTGTTATTTAAATTAGCTTTAGAGTCCAACTCTGCTCCCAATTTAACAGACCCTAATTCATTTCCTTTATAATTACCTTTAAATCCTATATTCACAGGTCCTTTGACCTTTCCTTCTACTCCAACATTTCCTGAAACAGAAGCTGTTGCCTCTACATAAACTGTTGGTTTATTTTCATCTGTCCACTGCTTAGCTTCAGAAGCTTTCTTAGTAACGTAATTTGCTGCATCCTTTGCTTTATCTTTAAGATATTCAAAAGTTTCAAGTTCTAAGCCTTCTAACTCTCTACCCATCCCCATTTTATTTTCTTGAAAAGCATAAGGACTATTATATACATATTTTTCACTCAAAGGGTCATGATTAAAAAACCTACCAATCGCATAATCGTAGTTTCTCCACTTAAAGCTGTCCCAGTTGAGCCCTAATTCATCCTGCCATTCTTTAGCACCAAACTTATAATTATACGTAGCCGAACCCGTTGAGATAGAATTATCAATTCCTATTCCTATATCGCCAAATTTTGCTTCAATAGTTGTTCTATTACTTGCAATATCTTCACCTGGAGTTACAATGATTTGTTGTAACGGTTGGTAACCTTTATGTTTCAACCCAAAAGGGTAGTAGTGGTTTTCTTCCAATATTTTTAATTTGTTTTCGGTGTCATCCCAAGCATAACTCAATCTTACGTTACCCAAATGATCCGTGTAATTGTAAACATAATTATAAGTTCTGCCACCACTAACTTTATTGGTCACCACATTTACATACCCTTCCGCTGTTGGGAAAAACTGCAAGATGTTGTTTACATACTGAAAACCTCCTAAATAATCGGTGGTGGTCACTTTGCTACCATCTATTACTATTTTTCTTAGCTTTACACCGTTTGCATCGTAGGCGTAATGTATCCTTTTGTTGCTGTTCCAAATAACTTCTGTAGGTAAATTTAGGTAATTGTATTTAATTTCGGAAATTCCTTTGTTCAAATCTTGTGTTAAAGAACTTCGTTCGGTTTCTTCTAAAAACTTTTATTAAAACTTTTTCTCGAAAATCGTTTTCATCGTACGAATAGTCATCACCAGCGTTCGTACCATCGGCAAATCCCTCGCTGTTGATCTGTTAGATAAACTTGCTAAATTTTATGGAATTACAATTGACCAAATTGTACACATGGGTAGTGAAGTTCCTACAGAAATAACGCTTGAAGATAAAACTGCAAATGAACAGGTTCGACTTATTTCTGAGCTTGAAGAAAAAGACAAAACGATTGTTTTTGGTATGATTGAAACTATGCTGACTAAGAAAAAATTTAAAGATTTCTTTAATAAAAATGTAGCTACTTTATAAAATAACAAAAGGCAAACCGAAGTTTGCCTTTTGTGTTATTGTGAATTAATATGTTGTGTAATAACAACACATCTGGAACAGTACCCCTTTTGTTTTATTGTAAAAATATTTTGAATTTATCTACCATTCGTAATGATCTCTCCAATGATTAAATATTATTATTGAATCCTTATCAAATACAATCAAGAATTTTCGAACACTTCCTGTTTTAAAATATACAGAATAAGGATTAGTTAAAATATCAACTTTTAAAGTATCATTTTTTATATTAGAAAAATAAACAAAAAGATTAGGGCCTTTATATTCTCTTAGTTCTTTTGGTAGAGCTTGTCGAATATCTTTATATTGATCAAATTTTCCTTTTGAATATTTTTTAGACAGTTCTAATAATCCATCTTTTTGATAAATATTTTTCAAATCAAACTCATTCTCACTATTTTGTATATATATATCTTTCATGATATAAAGTTTAACAAAATCATCTCCATATTCTGCATTCATTTCATTTAAAAATTTATCATTTTCTATGAATTTAGATATAGAGTCATAGGCTTTATAATACTGTATAGGAACAGAATTATCCGTTTCTAAACTTACCACTTTACAATTAAAAAGAATACATATAGAGGAAAGGTATATAAAAAACTTTATCATTTGTTTGTTTTTATGTATTTATGTTCAGAAGGGTTTAAACTATTTACAGAACCTGTAGAATTAATAATGCCAATTGTTTTGTTATCAAAAGGATAATAATCATACCCAGAACGAGTAATTGGGAAATAACTCGTTCTTTGTCCAAATGATTTATCAAATTTACCTGAGGCATCTAATTCGGTTCTAATTTTATTCATAAAATCTACATTAGGACCAGGTGTCCCAAAACCATAATCTGGATCTGATAAATTATTTGATTTATGGCTAATTTCATGTAAAACAGTCATACCTGCTCCTAATGTTAAAGGATTTAAATTTTGACTTACACCTTCTTCAAAACCAGAAACTTGATTGGAATTTACAGAAATATTAGAAACATTAATCCCTATTTGATTAGAACTATCTCCTTCTGTTTTTTCTGAAATATTATAAGTATGATTTGTATCGTTAATTGCTCCCATTAACATATTTGCTGCAGTTTCACTTACTAAATCACCCGTAGAATTTTGATCATAATTTAATTTTCCATTATCATCAACATTAAGAGTTAACCCTGTTACTTCTTGTAATTGATTTACAATTTTATTCTGAAGTTCTTTACTGATATTTCCAAAGATGATATCATCAGGAGCCATCCCATCAGGATCAATAAAGAAAACAGGATTATTAAAAGCGTAGTTATAAGGCGAGTGACGTCGCATTTGTTCCGCAAGTGGATCAATATTAAACCATCTACCAATTGCAGGGTCGTAGTTTCGTGCTCCGTAGTCGTATAAGTTGATGTTAAACTCCTCTTGCAGTTCTTTGCCGTTGTATTTGTACCTATAAAAAGCTGATCCTGTTGCGACAGTGTTATCTATACCAATAGTGACATCTTCAAACTTTGCTGTGATAGTGGTTTTGTTGCCTGCAGTTCCGTCGATTGGCGTCAAAATTACTTGTTGCAGTGGTTGATAGCCTTGGTTTTGAGGTATACGATTCACACGATGCATGCCGATGGTTTACGGTTTTGAAGTTAAGATATTTTTCCGAGAAATGGAGGGGATTTTAAATAAAAATTCTAGAATTAAAAGCCTCATTTTTTTCTTTCCACTGATTGTAAATCTGAGAGAGTGTTTTTTTGCAATTCATTAAACTTAAAAATATTGCTGCACTGTAAATATAAAAATGTCCGCTATGAGGCGGACATTTTTCTGATGTAAACTTGTACCTTATTTTGATATTTTTCGTTTAATATACTTCCAAGGAAGTAATAGTAATATAAAAGCTATTCCTGATATTGTAACACGAGATATTTCAGCTTGATTTCTATTGAGTAGATGAAAATAATCGTATTTATAGTTATAATAAATTTTAATTTTATCTCCAATAGAATAATTGATACACTCTTTTTCTGGCAAATTAACCGTATATGTTTTCCCTTTTTTTTCTACTTGTATAAAGGAGTTTATGCGAGGTGCTGCACTACAGCGCTTTTGTGTAATGACATGATGCTCAATTATAAAATTCTTTTCAGTGTTATTATTTTGGATGAAAAAAAATAAAGCATTTATGAAAAAGCCCATTGCTACAATTAAATAAAACCATTGGTTTTTATAATAATAATAATCACGCATACCTTATAAATTTACTCAATCCCAATTAATTCTAATTCACCTGTAGTAATAGTTCCTTTTGGTTTGTTTTCAGCCGGTGCAGAGTCTTTTTTAAATAATGAATCTGTCAAAGCACTTGTTCCCCCAGCTTTAAAAGCATCGTTTACAGTTTTCACGCCTTGGTAAGCATTTTTATAACTATCATGTTCTTTCTTAGCTTCCTGATATTTGTTTTTATTTCTTTGCCTTGTCTTTTTACTTCTGTTTTTATCCGCCACTCGTTTTTTGTACTTGTTCATTTTATTGTTACTGACATTCATCTTCCTCATTAATTTATTTTCCAATTTATCTACATATTTCATTGGAATTATTTTCCCAATTCCAGCCTCTATCAACCCTCCTGTCAAAGACTTCCAAAAATCATAATCGCCTTCTTTAAGCTGGTCTGTCATTGCATTCTCAACAGTATTTACAAGTACATCAACTCCGTAATCTATCATTTCGACAAATATTTTTTTGCCAACTCCACTACTTACCACATTCTTTATAGAGCTTATTCCTCCGGTTGCAGCACCCGAAAGACCTGATATGCCCAATGACCAATAATTAATATCTGTAGTCATTGATGTTGTCAAATCATAACCATTATAAAAATAATTATAACCTACTTGACCTATATAATCAGATAATACACCCAAGACAAAACCTGTTGGCCCTGGCATTTCGCCATCTTCATCAACAAAGGCTACCGGGTCATTATACGCATAGTTGTAAGGCGACCATTCATACATGTATTCACTAGCGGGATCATGAACTCCCCAGCGTCCAATAGCAGGGTCGTAGTTTCGTGCGCCGTAGTCGTATAAGTTGATGTTAAACTCCTCTTGTAGTTCTTTGC
>CCMH01000053.1 GCA_000751595.1 Weeksella massiliensis
ACGAAATCAGTCCAGATCTAGAGCCTACCGAAATTAACCGTACAGTAACGAATCCTACCGAAAGAATAATCTTATCCTATTTAAAATATAATCTTATCCTACCTATAAAAACAAAAAAAAATCATTGCCTTGCGACAATGATTTTAGAAATATAAGTTGTGGGATGTTCTTAATGATAGATAAAGTTAAGGACTTTGGCTAAGCGTAAACCTCCTTTTAGGAGCTGTTGTTCTACGATATCTTTGTTGTCGTAATGGTAACGATAGCTTAATTTATCGTCCATTTTAACTGAGCTATAAATTTTATTGGCAGCTTGATAGCTATCGAATAACCAATTTTCTAACCAGCCTTCAGTGAGTTGAGCGTTCACTTTTTTAGGTTGAATATTGAGTAAAGTAGTGTATTCGGTGTACGAATACTTATCGAAATCGATCAGTTTAGAATCCCAAATAGTGTGTATGTTGGTCGATTCTCTGAACCATTGTACTTTAATTTTATTTCCGCCCAAATCTTCTTCGCGACCGACATGCAAAGGTTGATGCGCATCGCCAATCATATGAATAAGAAAATAGAGATATTCTTTCTTTTTCTCCTGGGTTAGGTTTTGATTGGATTTTAGTTCGTTGATAAAAAATAATGCTTTGTGATACAATTGATCTTGCGGTGTATTTTCTAGAGCGACTAAAAATTCTTTTTCTGGTAAATTTCCTTCGATATTCACATAATGGTAAGAATCGGCAAATTTATAAGTGGGTTCTGATTTGATAAAATCTGACCAATTTGCCCAATAAGCCAATTTTTGTGTTCCGATAACTTTCTTCAATTCACGTTTGGTTTTTCTATCCAAATGCTGTTCTGCGATATCAGCGACTACTCTGTGTCCGGTTAAACCCCAAGCTTTGGCATCTGAATTACCTAAACCAAGAAGAATAAGTGCGGTTATTGTTATTTTTTTCATTATTCGATTTTAAAAGACAAAGGTAATCAAACCGAAAGAAATGATTCGAAATTCAAAATTATTATAAAATTAATATATAAATATAGTACTTTGTTTTGCATACTACTATATTTTATATATATTTGAATCATCAAACCAAAAAGAAAACAATGAGTATAGAAAAAACACAAGTTCAGATGCGAAAAGGTATTCTGGAGTATTGTATACTCAGCATTATCAAGAGAGGCGACGCGTATGCTTCAGACATCATTGCAGAACTAAAACAAGCTGAAATGATTGTGGTAGAAGGAACTTTGTATCCTTTACTTACTCGACTGAAAAACGATAATCTTTTACAATATCGCTGGGAAGAATCTTCTGCTGGGCCACCTCGAAAGTATTATTCGTTGACAACAGAAGGAGAAGAATTTTTAGAACATTTAGGCCAAACCTGGCAACAGCTGAAAAATGCTGTGGAAAAAGTAACCCAAGAAACACATTAATCCATGGATAAAACAATCTCAATTAGTTTAGGCGGTTTTTCGTTTATCGTCAATGAAGAAGCCTATCATCAACTACGTCGTTATCTAGAAGACATCAAACAATCTTTGCAAGGGACAGAAGGAGTAGAAGATATTATAGAAGATGTGGAGCAACGAATCGCTGAATTGTTGCGCGAGCGTTTGCAGTACAAAGAAGTTGTGAACGATGCTGATATAGCGTATGTTATTTCGGTGATGGGACGACCAGAACAATATATGGTAGATGACGAATTTTCTTATCAAGAAGAGGCAACAACAACGAACGAGTCGAAGGAAGAAACTGCTGGAAATCCTACGACCAAAAAAAGATTATTCAGAGATCCGGACGACAAAATTATTTCGGGTTTATGTTCTGGTCTGGCACATTATCTTGGCTTAGATCCTTGGGCGGTGCGCGCAGTATGGTTTATCTTGCTGATGTTAGGGATCTTTACGGGTGTTTCTACCATCATGGTTTTGTTTGCCTATTTCTTGATGGTTATGTTTATTCCTAAAGCCGAAACCTTGGCCGATAAAATGGCTATGTATGGGAAGGCAGCTAATTTCGAGCAAATAAAAGAAAATGCATTAAAAGCAAGTGAAACTTTATCGAAAAGTGGACGAAAAATTGGGGATAACTTAGGTTCTTTGTTTCAAGTTCTGACCAAAATTGCAGTGTTTATTATCGGTATTCTGTTTGTTGTTTTTGGTCTGAGTTTTATTTTTGGTGGAATTAGTGTTTATTTTATTTCATGGTTCAATATCCCTGCTCAATATTTTGATTATTTCGTAGAAGAAGATTGGCTCTCAAAATTAATATTGTTTTGTACTTCCCTGTTGCTCATCCTACCAGGAGCTTTGAGTGTGATGTTGGGAATCAAATTCATAAAATCCAGTTTCCGAATCAATAAAACGGTTCTTATAAGTGCTATTGTACTTTGGTTTATCGCTTTGTTTGGGATTATCATTATCGGTGTTTATACGGCAAAAGGCTACGCAAATTCGGTAGAAAAAGTAACGATGAATACTTTAGCGGTGACCAATGATACCTTACAAGTAAAATTCGAAGCTCAGAATAGAGGCAATTATCGATTCAAGATTTTTGATGAAGATGAACGCCCTTTTTATATCATGAACGACGAGTTATTTGTGACCATCGATCGAACGATAGAAATTAGAGAAAGTAAAGACAATGCCGCGCATTTGCAGGTGACGTACAAGGCAAGAGGAGCGAATGGTGTGGATGCGAAGAATAATTTAGACGCAATCCGTTTCAATTATCAAGTACGAGGGAACCAATTGGTTTTGGATGATTTCCTTTCGGCCGGAAAAAATTCTACTTTCCGAATGCAAGCTGTGCGTTTTGTGCTGTATGTACCAAAAAATAAATTTGTGCAATTGGATCCAAGTATCAACTATGCCGAAATCATAAGTAACAATTCGAATACAGCATTTTATAGTAATATTAACAATCAAATTTTTGGGTATAATGGGACAAAATTCGTATGTTTGAATTGTGATAATGAATCCGAAAACGATTCAGATTACGATAATCATCATGGTACTGATACGATGGATATCAGCGAGAAAGGAATACATATCCAATCAAAAAATGGTGAAAAAATAAGTATAGATAAAAATAAAATCCACATAAGCGATGATACAGATACTCTTAACATTAACTACGGAAATCATCAAAGCAATCGTTGATTTCTTCGCCTAGAGATTTATTAACAATATAAAAAAAACGTGTCAATCACACGAAAAAGGTAAGCCTATAGGCTTGCCTTTTTTTATTTTTTCCAAAACTAAACACTCCAAATCCTTTTACTTATCTTTGCGAGGATGAAAAAATTACTTGGAAAATTTCTTTACCGCCTTGGTGGCTGGAAGCTGATCAATACCGTGGATACGTCGAAAGTTGATAAGTGTGTTTTGGTGTGTGCACCGCATACAAGTAATTGGGATTTTTATTATACGATTGCTGCTTTTTGGCAAATGGGAATTCCGATGAAAATGTTTATCAAAGATGATTGGACAAAACCTTGGTATGGTTTTATTATAAAAGCTTTAGGTGGGATAGGAATCGATCGTACCCAACGAAAAAATAGCGTGCAATTTGCGGCCGATATTTTGCGTTCTACCCCAAGAATGTATCTGATCAATACGCCAGAAGGAACTCGCTCTTTTTCAGAAAAATGGAAAACCGGGTTTTTATACATTTCTCAAGAAGCACATGTGCCGATTGTTTTGGCTTTTTGCGATTATGAGAAAAAAGAAGCCGGAATTGCAAAAGTTATTAATACTGAAGGTCGAACGCATGAAGATATATTGCAAGAAATAGAAGATTTTTACCGTCCAATAAAAGGTAAATATCCAGAAAAATATAATCAAAAAATCTATTAATTATGACGCAAAGTTTAGTAGATCAATACAATAAATTGTGCGAAAACACCTTGATTTCTCACTTGCAAATTACTTTTACAGATGTAGGAGATGATTATCTGGTTGCCGAAATGCCGGTGCAGTCAATTGTTTATCAGCCTTTTGGCATATTGCATGGTGGAGCTTCGGTTGTTTTGGCAGAATCTTTAGGAAGCACTTTGTCGAATAAACTGATTGATAATGAGCATTTTGTTGCCGTTGGTCAAAATATTGAAGCTCATCATTTACGCTCGAAAAAAACTGGAAAAGTAACAGGGAAAGCCACGATTGTAAAAGCGGGACGTACTTCTCATTTAGTGAAAATAGAAATCACCGACGAAGAAGGAAAACTCATCTGTTATTGTCATTTAACCAACGCTATTATTCCCAAAAAAGTTTAATGGAAACAATTCAGAATCAACTGCAGAAAGCAATCGAAGCAGGAAGAAGTTTTGTTTTTGTTCGAGAACCTCATGCGACGCATTTTCAACTTTTTGTAGATGAATTAGATGAATCTGATGAAGAATTTGTTTTTCATCGTTTTGATAATCAAGAAACGATCCGCATTCATCCTACCCATAAACAGATGCTTTCTGTAGAAGATATTGAGAAAATTCAGTTCGATTTAGTTTGGAAAAATTCTGAAATAGAAACTCCAATTTCGTATGAAGCCTATCTTGATTTGATAGAAAAAACGACGAACGTATTACAAGAAAATATTTTACAAAAAGTAGTAATTAGTCGTACCATCGAAAAAGAATTTGCGCAATTTCATCCGATAGATACGTTGCTTGCTTTGCATTTTGCGTATCCCAATGCAACTGTTTATTTCTTTTATGGTGATGATAAAACAACTTGGTTTGGCGCAACTCCCGAATTGTTATTGAGTCGTGAGAAAAATGTAGTGAAAACCGTTTCGTTGGCTGGAACAAAAGCCAAAGAAAACGAATGGACTTCGAAAGAAATCCATGAACAACAGGTTGTTACCGACTTTATTGTAGAGCAATTAAGTCCTTTTGGGCAAGTTGCAACCGATGGTCCACATACGGTAGATGCAGGTTTTTTTCATCATCTAAAAACATATATTTCGTTAGAAACAATGCTTCCTTCTACCGAAAAAATGTTAGCAGCTTTGCATCCAACGCCCGCTGTTTGTGGTATGCCGAAAGAAAAAGCTAAAAAATATATTCTGGATAATGAAGGTTATGATCGTCAGTTTTATGCAGGATATTTTGGTTGGAAAAACGCTGAAGAAGAACGTTATTATGTGAATTTACGTTGCGCAGAAGTGATTAATAACCGAGTAAGATTGTATGTAGGAGGTGGAATTATGCACGATAGTAATCCCGAAAAAGAATGGATAGAAACAGAAATGAAAGCTAAAACTTTACTTTCTTATCTGAAAATTGAAGAATAAAAAAAAGGAACATTTTGTTCCTTTTTTTTATTCTTGCTCGTTTTTTTATTAATTGAACTGAATAGAACCTCCAGCAATTTTCTTTTGTTTTTTATCACTCGGATTTCCATAAACTTTGATTACGCCACCCGCTCTCACTTTTGCATCTACTTTGTCTTTTGCATGTACCCACGCATGTCCGCCCGCGTTACACGTAACATCGGTAAAAGAAGAAACAAGGTCTTTTGATTCGAATTGCGCTCCGGTATTTACAATGATATCTTGTTTTTTTACTTGTCCAGATAAAATCATATTTCCACCCGAATTTAGTTTAGCACTCAAAGAATTAGCATCAATTTTTAGTTTGATGGTTGAGCCTTCGTTGCTGGTGAATTTTAGATCTTTTCCTACCAAAACTTCACTCGACTCGATGGTAGATCCCTGACTTGCCTGTAAATTGCTAAGAGTGGTGTAATATAAAACAACTTTGGTGTTGTCGCCTTGCATCAAATCAGTTCCGGTAAGTTTGATTTTTATTTCGTTATTTTTCTGTTCTACAGCTACATTTTCGGCCATCGAACCATTAACTTCTACCTTTGGTGTGTTAGAATGTACCAATTCTACCGGAATTTTATCGTACACTTTTAGACTCTGAAAATCACTTATTTCGATAGTTTTTTGTGCGAAAAGTAAATTACTTCCTACCAAAAGGAAGAGAGAAGCAGCAAATGTTCTAATCATAGTATTAATATTTTTTACTAGACTATGCGCAATTAATATACCAAATATCGAAAATAAAAAAATCGGTCACCAAGGCAACCGATTTCTGTTTTATACTTATAGTAGAATATTATTTCTCTGCGGTAAGTTCTGCGATGCGAACAATAACATCAACAGCTTTCTCCATAGATTCTACTGGCACATATTCGTACGGACCGTGGAAGTTATGCCCTCCTGCAAAAATATTCGGACAAGGTAATCCCATAAATGATAAACGTGCACCGTCTGTTCCTCCACGAATAGGTTTTATGTTTGGAGTGATTCCACAATCTTTCAACGCTTGTTCGGCAATTTCTACCGAAGCAAATTTTTCTTGAACTTTCTCGATCATGTTAAAGTATTGATCAGTTACTTCTGCTGTAATCACAGGATGATCAAAACGAGATTGAATATCCTCAGCAATTTGTACGAAAAGTGCTTTTCTTGCTTCGTACTGATCCATGTCGTGATCGCGGATGATATAGACCATTTTGGCTTCGCTAACATCACCTTGGATATCGGCAAGATGGAAGAAACCTTCTCGCCCGTCAGTCAATTCTGGAACTTCATCTGAAGGAAGCGCCGCTGCAAATTCACAAGCAATATTGGCAGCATTGATCATTTTGTTTTTGGCATATCCTGGGTGAACAGATTTCCCCTTGATGGTAACAATTCCCGAAGCTGCATTAAAGTTTTCGTATTCTAATTCTCCAATCTCAGAACCGTCCATGGTGTAAGCCCATTCTGCTCCAAATTTTTCTACATTAAAGAAATCAGCTCCACGTCCTACTTCCTCGTCAGGAGTAAATCCTACTGCGATGCGTCCATGTTTGATTTCTGGATGAGCGATTAAATATTCTGCCGCGGTAACAATTTCTGCTAAACCTGCTTTGTCATCAGCACCTAATAGAGTTGTCCCGTCGGTAGTGATTAAGGTTTGACCTTTGTAAAGCAACATTTCTGGAAATTCTTTTGGCGAAAGAACCATTTCTTCATTCAATTGAAGGTCGCCTCCGTCGTAGTTTTCCCAAATTTTAGGTTTTACATTTTCTCCAGAATAATCAGGAGATGTATCCATATGGGCAACAAAACCGATTGTTGGTACTTCTTTGTCTACGTTAGAAGGAACATAGCCAAATACATATCCGTTTTCATCCAAAGAAACATCTTCTAAGCCAATTTCTTTTAATTCGTTTTCGATATATCGTGCCAAATCCCACTGACGTTCTGTACTTGGGAACTGATCTACAAAGGCTTCACTTGTGGTGTAAACACTTACATATTTCAAAAATCGATTAACTAATTTTTCTCTCCAATTTGTTTGCATTATAAATTTTTTCGTAAAATTAACAAATTATATACCTTTAGGGGCAAAACAAACAAAAAATTGAGTAAAAAAATCCTTATGAAAATAATAGAATGTCCAAGGGACGCGATGCAAGGTCGAAAAATATTTATCCCAACTGAACAAAAAATAGATTATCTCAACGCTTTACTCGATGTAGGATTTGATATGATAGACTGTGGAAGCTTTGTTTCGCCAAAGGCAATTCCGCAAATGGCCGATACCCAAGAAGTTTTGGATGCGATTGATAAAACCAAAAGTAAATCGAAATTATCGGTAGTGATTGCCAATGTTAGTGGCGCTCAAAAAGCCTGTGACCACGAAAAAGTAGATGTTTTGGGTTATACATTTTCTATCAGCGAAAATTTTCAGCAATACAACACCAACAAGACAAGAGAACAAGCTTTTGAGATGGCAGAAGAAATTCAGAATCTTGCAAGCAAACACAACAAAGAGTTGATGATTTATTTTTCTATGGCTTTCGGTAATCCCTACAATGAGGCTTTCGACGAAGAATTGGTTTTGTCTTGGGTGGATCGTTTTGCAAAAATGGGCGTTAAATCTATCAACCTTTCAGACACAGTAGGATTGGCAGATCGCACGACTATAACCGATTTGTTTACCACCCTCATTCCGGCCTATCAAGAAATAGAGTTTGGCGCGCATTTCCATACCGAATACGATAAATGGTTTGATAAAGTAGATGCGGCTTATCTTAGTGGTTGTAGAAAGTTCGATGGTGCAATCAAAGGATTGGGCGGCTGTCCGATGGCTAAAAGTGATATGGTAGGAAATATGCCAACCGAAAAATTAATCAGTTATGCCAACGAAAAGCATGAAACGCACGGATTGAATCTTTTGAATTTTGAATCTGCGTATAATCAAGCATTGAAAATATTTTAGGTCAGATTGTTAAAGGCCTCATAAAAAATAGAAATTTAGACAAAAGAAGGTTACATTTGCTCGTTAAAAAACAGAGGAACATAGAACATTATAATTTATGAAATATACGGTATTCTTGCTCACATTTTTCATGTGCAGCATTTCGCAAGGACTCTTTGCACAGAATCAGAAAGCGAATAAAATAGAAGGAATTGCTGCGGTTGTGGGCGATGAAATTGTATTAGATTCAGATGTAGAACGCGATTTCCAGACGGCAAAACTTCAAGGAATGGAAGTGAATGATCGTTGCGAATTCTTGAACAATATGCTTTTAGAGAAAGTATTGATTGATCGTGCAAAACAAGATACTCTAGTTGTGGTAACAAATGACGAAGTTCAACGAACCCTGAAAGGACAAATCGAACGTTTTGCTCAACAAATTGGTTCTGAGAAAGCCGTTATTGATTATTTCGGATTCAAAACGAAAGCAGAATTAGAGAATGAATTGCAATATTATATCCGAGATAATATCTATGCAAGAGAAAAGAGAGAGCGTGTAGTGAGCGGTTTAGATGCAACGCCAGAGGAAGTTAGAGTTTTCTTCGAAGAGCATAAAACCGAGTTACCCGACGTGAAAGACGAATATTCGATCAGTCATATTATTTTGTATCCAGAAATCGATCCAGAAAATGAGCAAAAAGTGATTGATGAACTCAAACAAATAAAAAAAGAAGTAGAAGAGGGTTCGAGTTTTGCCACCAAAGCAATTCTCTATTCAGAAGATCCAGGTTCGGCATCGAACGGTGGTCAATACCTGAAAGTGAAACGAGGAATGATGGTAAAAGAGTTCGACGCAGTTGCGTTTAACTTAGATGAAGGTCAAGTTTCAGAACCTTTCAAAACCGATTTTGGCTATCATATCATCCAATTAGAAAAAAGAAAAGGCCAAGAATTAGATCTTCGTCATATCTTGATTACCATGAAACCAACCGATGAAGAAATTGCGAAAACAGAACATAAATTGGATTCTATTCGCGTTCTGATCAACGAAGGGAAAATGAGTTTCAAAGATGCTGCGTTGCGTTTTTCTGATGATAAAATGACCAAATACAATGAAGGAAATTTGATGAATCCGCAAACCGGAGAAGATCGTTTCGAGCGTGCGCAAATGTCAACCAACGTTTCGACGGCTTTGGTAGGATTACAAGATGGAGATATTTCGCCTGTTTTTACAGATGAATACGAAAATAAAAAAGTGGTTCGATTGATTCGTATGAATGGATTTTATCCTGAACATAAAATCAATTTCGAACAAGATTATTCTTCCCTAAAACGTTTCACGATCAGATTCAAAGAACAAAATGTTTTGATGGATTGGGTGAAAAAACAAATTCCAGAAACCTTTGTGAAAATCGGAGACGATTACAAAGATTGTAAATTCGAACTCAATTGGGAGAATAAATAATCCGAATAAAAAGACGCTTTATAAATAAAAAATCCTTGCATCAATTGATGCAAGGATTTTTTATTTCTCATAACCAAGATATAGATTCGAAAAGTTTAAGTAAGCTTTAACGTTCGGTTTGTTGCATTATTTTTAGTTTTTTTCTACTTTTAATGTGAAACACATAAAACAATAAATAATTTAACTGACTTCTAAAAGTTATGAACTATCAAAAAGCAAAATCCGTTAAAAACCTAACGGTTAACAACACCAGTTATCAATACAGCTCGCTAAAAGATTTACCCGAAGGTTCGGTAGATCATTTACCATTCAGTATTCGTATATTATTAGAGAATGTTTTACGCAATTACGATGGCTTTAGCATTACCGACGAACACGTACAAACCCTGATTCATTGGACACCCGAACCGGTAGACAAAGACATTCCCTTCAAACCGGCTAGAATTCTAATGCAGGATTTTACGGGCGTGCCAGCGGTTGTAGATATGGCGTCTTTGCGTGCAGAATATGTAAGACAAGGCAAAGATGGACAAAAAATTAATCCGGCTATTCCGGTCGATTTGGTCATTGACCACTCGGTACAAGTCGATTATTTCGGTACGGATTATTCGTATGGGAAAAATGTAGAATTAGAATACGAACGAAACAAAGAACGTTACGAACTTTTAAAATGGGCGCAGAAAGGCCTTAAAAATTTCACTGTTGTGCCTCCCGGAATGGGAATTTGTCACCAAGTGAATTTAGAATATTTAGCCAAAGGAGTCATCGCGCGTGACGGTTGGTTATTTCCAGATACTTTGGTCGGAACCGATTCGCATACTCCAATGGTCAACGGAATTGGCGTAATTGCTTGGGGTGTTGGTGGAATAGAAGCCGAAGCCGCTATGCTCGGACAACCTATTTTCTTTACTTGCCCAGAAGTTATCGGTCTGAAACTAACCGGTGAAATTCCGGCACATTGTACCGCTACCGATATGGTTTTATCCATCACCAAAGTATTGAGAGAAAAAGGCGTAGTGGGTAAATTTGTAGAAGTTTTTGGTGATGGTCTAGATTCGCTTACCGTTACCGATCGCGCCACAATTTCGAACATGTCGCCTGAGTTTGGGTGTACCGTAACGTATTTCCCAATCGATCATCGTACCTTAGAGTATATGCATTCTACCAACCGTTCGCAAGAGCAAATTAATATCGTAGAAGATTATTGTAAAGAAAATCTTTTGTGGCGAACCGGGAAAGAGCAAATCAAGTATTCTTCTGTTGTGGAGTTCGATTTAGGCTCATTAGAACCTACTGTTTCTGGACCAAAACGTCCGCAAGACAAAATATTGGTAAAAGATTTAGCCGAAAAATTTGCCGGATTGTTAGAAAGCGAACACAATCGAGAATACCAAAGCGTTCCTACCAGAAAAGAGTCTGCATGGTTGGCCGATGGTGGTTCGGGAACAGAGTTTACGTTTGGTAAAGTTCCGATTGAGAATACCGATCCTCGTCCACACGAAGTGGTTAAAGAATCGATTCAATCCGTTCGGATCATCAATAAAAATAAAGAATTTGTTCTGAGTGACGGAAGCATCGTAATCGCCGCAATTACAAGTTGTACCAACACCTCAAACCCAGCCGTAATGGTAGGTGCAGGATTGTTGGCCCGCAATGCCGTCGAACGTGGTTTGCGTACCAAATCTTGGGTAAAAACCTCTTTGGCGCCAGGATCGAAGGTTGTAACGCAATATTTAGAACGATCTGGACTGAATGCCGATTTAGATGCTTTGCGTTTTCATAACGTAGGGTATGGTTGTACGTCTTGTATCGGAAATTCAGGGCCGTTGCCACCACAAATTGCCGAAGCTGTTGACAAAGGTGAGTTGGTGGTTGCTTCTGTTTTGTCAGGAAATAGAAACTTCGAAGCACGTGTGCATCCGCAAGTGAAAATGAACTTCTTGATGTCGCCAATGCTCGTGGTTGCTTACGCTTTGGTTGGACGAGTGGATGTTAATTTATTAGAAGATCCTTTGGATTACGATCCGAACGGAGAACCTGTTTATCTGAAAGATATTTGGCCGAGCCGAGAAGAGATTGTGAAAACCATCAACGAATGCATGAAACAAGAAGATTTTAAAGAAGTGTATGATGTGATTTTTGATGGTTCTACCGATTGGCAAAATTTAGAAGTGAATTTGGATCAAAATTTCGAATGGAATCCGAATTCGACTTATATCAAAGAAGCGCCATTTTTCGAACATTTAAAAGTGACACCAGAACCGATTCAGGATATCAAAGATGCTCGAGTTTTATTGTATTTGGGCGATTCTGTTACGACCGACCATATTTCGCCTGCCGGATCTTTCAGACCCGATTCTGCTGCCGGAAAATATTTAGAAGAAAAAGGAGTAAAACAAGCCGATTTCAACTCGTACGGTTCTCGTCGTGGAAATCACGAAGTCATGATGCGCGGGACCTTTGCCAATGTTCGAATCAAAAATAAAATAGCAGACAAAGAAGGTGGTTTCAGCCGATATTTCCCAACCAATGAAGTGAAAACGGTGTATGAAACTGCACAAGAATACGCAAAAAATCATACGCCTTTGATTGTTTTGGCCGGAAAAGAATACGGTTCGGGTTCATCGCGAGATTGGGCGGCTAAAGGAACCTTTTTGTTGGGTGTAAAAGCTGTTATTGCCGAAAGTTTCGAAAGAATTCACCGAAGTAATTTGGTCGGAATGGGCGTTGCACCTTTGGTATTTGAAGAAGGACAAAATGCAGAAACTTTAGGTTTGGACGGATCCGAAACCTTTAGCATTACAGGTTTAGCAGAAGATCTGAAACCCCATAAAGTGTTGGATGTAAAAGCTATTCATCCGTCGGGCAAAGAAACAGACTTCAAAGTAATTGCACGATTAGATTCGGATATCGAAATAGAATATTTCAAAAACGAAGGAATTCTACAATATGTATTGCGAGATTATTTGAAAGAATAATAGTTGATAAAATATTCTACCAAAAAACCGTCAACCTGTGTTGACGGTTTTTTTTTTCGTCGAAAGTTCCGTTCTTTGTATAGACATTGTAAAAATAACAAACTATGAAATTAATCGGACCATTTATTCAGATTCTACCAATGCGAAATCTACCGCTGAAAGGAGCTTTACACGACGAGCAACTCGAGCTTATTGAGAATGGTGGAATTATCGTTGAGAATGGATTTATTCGACAAATAGGAAATTTCGAACAATTAAAAGAGCAAAATCCTACCATAGAAATAGAAAAAATAAATACCGAGCAAGTTCTGTTACCTGGTTTTGTTGATTCGCATACGCATATTTGCTATGGCGGCAATAGAGCCAAAGATTTTGCAATGCGCCTAAATGGTAAAACGTATTTAGAAATTGCCGAAAGTGGTGGTGGAATCTGGTCAACTGTAACGCAAACTCGCTCTAAATCAGCAGATGAACTGAAGGATATTACGTTGCATCATCTCGATAAATTGATTGCGCAAGGAATAACAACAGCCGAAGTGAAAAGTGGTTATGCATTATCGGTAGAAGGCGAGAAAAATATGTTACAAGCAATTGGAATGGCTAAACAAGAAACGCCCATTGAGGTAGTAACAACTTTTTTGGGAGCCCACATGAAACCAAAAGATTTTGAAGGGTCTAATCGTGAGTATTTAGAGCTTTTGGTTCAAGAAATATTTCCAGTTTTGAGGAAAGAATATCAATGCAATCGGGTTGATATTTTTGTAGAACAATCTGCTTTTAGTATAGAAGAAGGAGATTATTTTATGAATGAAGCGAAGAAACAAGGATTCGAATTAACGATTCATGCCGATCAATTTACAGCAGGAGCAAGTCAGTTAGCCGTGAAATATCAAGCGTTGAGTGCCGACCATTTAGAGTTTTCGGGTGAAGATGAAATCGAGGCTTTGTCACAATCTGACGTAGTTGCGACCGTCTTGCCTGGCGCTTCAATCGGACTTGGGATGCAATATGCGCCTGCCAGAAAATTGTTAGATGCCAATTGTTGTGTGTCGATTGCTTCGGATTGGAATCCAGGTTCTGCTCCGATGGGAAATTTATTAACACAAGCTTCGATCTTGGCAACTTTCGAAAAGTTATCGATGGCAGAAGTTTTGTCGGCTATTACTTTTCGGGCTGCTAAAGCGTTAAACTTTACAGATCGTGGAATGTTATCAGAACAGAAAATTGCAGATTTCATCAGTTTTTCTACCTCAGATTTCAGAAATATTATCTACGAGCAAGGTCAATTGCAACCTAGCAATGTTTGGAAAGAGGGTAAATTAATTTATACCAAAAAATAAAATCAAGAATATATATATGATACAAAGAAAGAGAGGAGAAGCACACGAGTTTCGGCCTCTCTTTTTTATGGATAAAGTAGATTAAATTTAGAATCTGTATAATATGAAAGCAGAACGAGGTGATTTCGAATTATTTTCGTTTAATTCGTAGATAATTAATGTAAATTTGCACTCTATTTACCCAAGAAGTATGATACAATCCATGACCGGATTTGGTAAGTCCGTTGTAGAATTACCAGAGAAAAAAGTAACGATCGAAATACGATCATTAAACAGTAAAAATTTAGATCTCAATACTCGAATTCCTTCTTTTTATAGAGCAAAAGAATTAGAAATTCGTACCCTAATTTCAGAAAAATTACAACGTGGGAAAGTAGATTTCATGTTGAGTTGCGAGTTGACTGCAACGGCTCGTTGTCAAAAAATAAATGCAGAATTGATTCGTGCATATATTGACGATTTCAAGGCGATAACGCCAGAAGTTTCTGAGGCAGAATTATTGCCAACTGTTTTGCGATTACCCGATGTTTTGCATACGCCACAAGAGGATTTGGAAACCGAAGAATGGGACAGTATTTTGGTCGGAATCAAGGAAGCTCTTGATGATCTTTTGCAATTTCGTCAAGATGAAGGTGCTGTTTTGGCGCAAGATTTACAATTGCATATCGAAAATATTTTATCGTTGTTGTTGGATGTAGAACCTTTTGAAGGTGAGCGAATTGCAGCTGTTCGAGAACGAATGATGAAACGTTTAGACGATTTATCTGTAGATGTTGATCATAACCGTTTAGAACAAGAAATTATTTTTTATTTAGAACGATTGGACGTAACAGAAGAGAAAGTTCGATTGAAAAATCATTGCGAATATTTTCTATCAGAATTGAATCAGAACCAATCAAATGGAAAAAAACTAGGCTTTATTTCTCAAGAAATTGGCCGAGAAATCAATACTTTAGGATCAAAATCAAATCACTCTGAAATGCAGAAAATTGTCGTTCAGATGAAAGACGAATTAGAAAAAATAAAAGAACAAAGTCTAAATATTTTGTAATGCAAAAAGGGAAGTTAATTGTGTTTTCTGCTCCATCGGGTGCGGGTAAAACTACTTTGGTGAGGCATGCTTTAGAAAAATTAGATAAATTATCTTTCTCGGTTTCATGTACCACGAGAAATAAACGGGAGGGGGAAATAGACGGTAAAGATTATTATTTTATCTCTCCCGAAGAGTTTAAAAAACGTATTGATGCTGAGGAGTTTATCGAGTGGGAAGAAGTGTATCATGATAATTTCTATGGAACCCTAAAATCTGAAGTTGAACGAATTATCGAAAATGGACATTCGGTGATTTTTGATATGGATGTGGAAGGTGCGCTGAATATTAAGAAAATTTATGGCGATCAATGTTTAACGGTTTTTGTGCAACCGCCTTCTTTAGAGATTTTGCGAGATCGACTCATTTCTCGAAATACCGAAAGCGAGGATAAACTGAAACAACGTCTAGACAAAGCCGATATAGAAATGGCCGCTGCGCCGAAGTTTGATATTCTTTTGATGAATGATGATTTGGACATTGCCAAAGAAGAAACCTTGTCGATTATTACAAAATTTATTCAATAAAACTAAAAAATAAAAAGAACTCCTTCTCGAAATCTGTTTTTTGGTAGGAAATTCTAGAAATAAGAACATAAAAAAACCGTTTGAGAACAAACGGTTTTTTTATGTTTTGTGAAATAATTCTTTTTAGTAAGAAGCGTCTTTGATACGAGCTTTTTTACCTCTAAGATTTCTGAAGTAGAAGATACGTGCTCTACGAACTTTACCTCTTTTGTTCACTTCTATTTTTTGGATAGCCGGTAAATTCACTGGGAAAATACGCTCAACCCCAACATCACCACTCATTTTACGGATTGTGAAAGTTTCGGTAGTTCCATGTCCTCTACGTTGAATAACAACTCCTCTAAAGAACTGAACACGAGATTTTCCACCCTCAGTAATTTCTTGGTAAACAGTAATAGTGTCACCCGCAGCAAACGCTGGGAATTCTTTTTTAGCTACGTATTTATCTTGTACGTATTTTACTAAATTTTCCATTTTGGTAATAATAAACAATTTTTTAGATTGACCAACTTTCACGTCTTTCGTCAGAGGTTAATCAATGCGAGTGCAAAATTAATTATATTTCTCTTATTTACAAATTTTCTGCGCTGTTTTCTTCATTACTTTCCAATATTTCTAGAGCTTTCTCTTTGTCTATTGTCTTGATTTGTAGTCGATACCATTGTGAGATTGTTGCTCCATAGAGTGAAAATGCTAAATTCTTGTCCAACACTTCTGCATAGATATTGTAGGATTCTAATATACTTCTTGCCAATTCTGCTTCGAAAAGAGATGGATATCTTTTCAAGATCATAAATAAACTCATCCCTATTATTGTTTATAAGTTATTACTAAACTTTCATCGTACTTTTCTTTGTTATCCGTACACAACTCATTCACTACATAAGCGATTGTCGTCAGTCTTGCTGCATATTTATCATCGGTTTTGATAACCACCCACGGCACACTTTTGTTGGTGTTTTTTAGCATTTTATCGATATAATGGGTATAAGTATCCCACAATTCTTGTGCTTTTTTATCCAAAGTCCCGAGCTTCCATTGTTTCAAAGGATCCGTTTTTCTATCCTCTAAACGTTTTGCTTGTTCTTCTTTACTAATCGATAAAAATATCTTGATGATTTGTATGCCATCTCGTTGCAGCAATTCTTCTACTTTATTCACATCTTCCTCAAATTGTGTATGTTGCTGTTCGGTACAAAAGCCAAAAACGGGTTCGACAACAGAACGATTATACCAAGAACGATCGAAAAAAACAATTTCTCCCGCATTGGGCAATTCTTTGATGTAGCGCTGAAAATACCATTGCGTACTTTCTTCATCGGTTGGCTTGGGTAAACTGACAACACGTAGTTTTTTGGGATTGAGGTATTGAATAATCCTCGAAATTGTTCCACCTTTTCCGGCAGCATCTCGACCCTCGAAAATAACCAAAACGCGTTTGTTTTCTGTAATAACTTTGTTTTGTAAACGGTTCAATTTTTTTTGTAAGCGTTCTAAATTTTTTTCATAAGCCAATTGATCCAAAAATTTTTGTTCTTTTATAATTTTATGATCAACCAGAAAATCAATGATTTCTTGCTTATTTGCAATCTTTTCTAAATCGTTTAAATTGAATTCTGCCATTCTTTCTTTTGCTAATGGTATCGAATATAAATAAAAATTCTGAGTAAAATCATAGGTAGGATGAATTATCTCTCTTAAATTTGAAGTGAAAATTATTCTGTTCTGAAAAGTGTATTCTACATAGCATTTATTTTAACTATGGCATTTCGACCGATTTTGCCCATGATAGAATATGTGTTGCAATATGATAAGATTGTCAGTGAATACTGTGTCAATACAGAACGTCCAGAGTTGATGTGTAATGGAAAATGTTACTTGTCAGACCAGTTAGAGGATAGTTTTTCAACCGATCAGGACGGCAACAAACAAATCAGCCCGAAACTTAATAGTGCCGATGGTTTTGTGTTGATGATCGAGAAGGAAGAGAATATTTCCCTGCCAATTACCCAAAAAAGAAGAACGTTTTTCTATACAGTTTTTCATTTCTCCGATTCACACATTCGTCAAGTGTGGCAACCACCTACATTAGCTTAATTTTCTTCGTTTAATATCATGAGTTTTTTGGGGGAATATCCTACCAGAAAATTATCATGTATCCTAAAATTTTATAAAAATAAAGTACTAATAAATTGCCTGTTTTGCTGATTTTGAGCAAGATGAGGTGTTGTAAATATTATAATGATGAAAAAAATAATTTCCCTTACTATAATCAGTGTTTTTGTATTGGCTTCTTGCGAAACAAAAACCGAACCCGAAGTAAATGTGGCTCATGAGATGACTGCTAGTCAACGTCTTGACGTTGTTGTGGACAATGAAATAGATCCTGTATGTGGAATGAAAACTTCTGAACATCTCTCTGATACTGTGCATTACGAAGGTAAAGTCTATGGATTTTGCTCAGCTATGTGCAAAGAAGAGTTTCTAGAAGAACCTACAAAATACATTCATGAGTAAACGAATTTTGAGTTTCATCGGTGTGTTTGCAATTTTTGCAGCCGCTGTAATTTGGTACAAATCAAGTAAGAAAGATGAGCTTTTTACCGTGATGAATGTTCCAGATTTTTCGTTGACTGATCAGCACAAGCAAACGATAACGGCCGAAAAAATGAAGGGAAAAGTCTATGTTGTAGAATTTTTCTTTGCCAGTTGTCCTACAATTTGTCCAGTGATGAACAAGAATCTGAGAATGGTGGAGGATCAAATCAATAATCCAAATTTTGGGATAATTTCAATTACGATCGATCCCAAAAGAGATACATCAGAACGTTTGGCTGAACATGCAGAAAAGTTGGGTGTGAAATCGCCTAATTGGCATTTCTTGACAGGGAATCGTGATGAGATTGTAGCACTGAGTAAGCAATTTAATATCTATGTTGGCGAAGATGAAGCGACCGCAGAAGGATTGAATCATAGCGGAAAATTTGCATTAGTCGATCAGAATGGGAAAATACGAAGTCGTTATTTGCCGAATGGTATGCCTATGTTGTATTATTCTGGACTCAACTATACCGATCCCGAAGGGAAAAATCCATCGCTGAAAGGAACGTATCATCCAGAGGTGGAACTCTTAATCGAAGACATTCATAAATTATTAAATGAACAACATTAGGTAGTTTCCTAACAAAAAATTAGTAGAGCATAAATCGATGTTTTTTTTGATAAAAAGAAAGCGCAAACTATATCTATGCTCAAAAATCAAACAAAAATTAATCATGTACAAATATTCTAAATTAGCTCTATCAATAGGATTGAGCCTGTTATTCTTAAGTTTTTTTACAGCGTGTAAATCAGATGATGATTTTGCAACCATCGACGAATCAAAAAATGGTCAACTCGAACTGAAATTCGAAAATGGTTTCGAAGGAGTGGGTGGAATAGTGCTGAATGCCACTACACAACAATCAGAATTGGGGCAATATTTCAATTTTTCTACCCTAAAATACATCGTTAGTAATGTAGAATTGATTGATGAAAACGGTCAAGTTTTTTCCTACCATTATAATAATCCAGACGAAGGTGCTTTTGTAATCAACCAAGAAAATGCAAAAGCCAATATTGTGTATGTGCAACTGAAAGATATTCCGCAACGCAAATACACTAAGTTGAGATTTGGGTTAGGAATCGAACAGTCGGCTTATCTAATGGGACATGATGGGCAAGCGAAATTTTGGAACGAAGCCAAATTGCAAGGTATGACTTGGGCGTGGGCTTCGGGTTATGTTTTTGCAAAACTAGAAGGGAAATATGGGCAAGATGATGCCGTGACGCCATACAAAAACCACACAGGAAATATGGGGAATGTGATTGCGAACGGAACAGCAGATTTGTACCGAGTTGTCGAGCTCGATTTGCCAACAAGTGCGCGAGTAAGCTCGAAAATAAAACCTTCGATTCATATCATGGCGAATCTTAATCATTTTTTGAGTGGCGAGAAAAAATTATTGCTCGATAAAACAAACGACGATACCATGGGGTCATCACCGTTCATGGTGGACGTTACCAATAATTTATCGAAAATGTTTCGCGTAGATCATGTGCATAATAATGATGCTCCACAAAACTAAAAGATGAAGAAATTTATTTTTTGTTTTTTCGTGTTGATGTTTTTTTCGAGTTGCGATTCGGATGATATCGATTTCGGAGAACCTTTAATCAATGAAGAATTTACTTTGTTATATCCGGATTATTTTCCGGATATAGCAAATTCTTCTACTCAAAATTCCTTAACAAAACAAGGAGTAGAATTGGGACGGAAGTTATTCTATGACGGACGTTTATCGAGGAACAACACGATTTCGTGCGGAACTTGTCATATCCAAGAAAATGCGTTTACACATCACGGGCATAATGTGAGTCATGGGATCGATGGGCGCTTAGGGATTCGCAATGCCCCACCGATACAGAATCTTGCTTTTACCAAACATTTCAATTGGGATGGGGTTCTTCACGACCTAAGCATGCAACCGCTGATTCCGATTACAACGTTCGAAGAAATGGATAGTTCGATGGAAGAAGTTGTAGAAAAGTTGAAAAACGATGCACTTTATCGGAAATATTTTCGGGTTGTTTTTGGTGATGAAGCTATCAATGGACACCGCATTCTTTTGGCTTTGGATCAGTTCATGCGAAGTGTAATTTCTTCCAATTCTAAGTACGACCAATTCTTGCAAAATAAAATTGCTTTGACTACAGAAGAACAAAAAGGACTGAGTTTGTTTCAAGCCAAATGCAGCACTTGCCATACCGGAACACTCCAAACCGATCAAAGTTTTAGAAATACAGGCTTGTATTATGATCCTCAATACCAAGATGCAGGTCGATTTAGAGTAACCTTAGATTCGGTAGATTGGATGATGTTTCGAGTGCCAAGTTTGCGAAATGTAGAACTCACAGCACCTTATATGCACGATGGACGTTTTTATAGTTTAGAGGCAGTTCTCAATCATTATAGCAATGGTATACGAAATACCCAAAATTTGGATCCTGTTTTTCTGCAAGCTTCTCGCCCCGGAATCCCGATGACGACCGAAGAAAAAACAGCAATTATTGCGTTTCTAAAAACACTGACCGATTTAGATTTTATTAATAATCCTGCGTATGCAGAATTCTAATTTTTTATCATGAACAAAATTCAATTCAATAGTATATTTTTTATCCTTTTATTCAGTAGTTCAGTAAGTTGGGCGAATCATTCAGATTTTTCTTCTAATGAAAAATATTTTCCGCCTGAAGAAGATTGCGATGCTTGTGGTTGTACCACTTCTGCGATGAGCAACGGAATAGAATCGTTAATGACGAATAAATTTATCGGTGTTCGTTATTTGTATCAACATTATCGCGCGCAAGAAGATGCTTTTAGCAAAGAACTTTCTCAGAAACAAAATTTCCAGACGACTTTGCTTTGGATGCGGTATCCAATTTCTGATCGGATAGAAGTTGCCGCAGCGATTCCGTATCATTTTCATGAGAAAAAAGGAAAAAATAATGATAAAATTAATGGCTTTGGTGATATGAATGTTACAGGAATTGTTCATGTTCTGAAACCAAAAGGCGATGAAGAAACCAAAGTTCAACATAGAATTTCTTTAGCCAGTGGCTTGAAAATTCCGATTGCAAAATTCGATGAGCAATCTGCCGAAACGTCCAACCCGAGTTTCCAATTAGGAACCGGAAGTTGGGATACACAATTGGCGATGCATTATCATCTTCAGTACGAAAAAAATGCTTTGCAATTGATTACCGATTACAACATAAAATCTTCGAATAAGAAAAAATATCGCTTCGGAAATCAGTGGAATCAATTGGTGCAAGTCCAACGTTTTTTCCCAATAGAAAATGGTGGAATCAATGCGAAAATTGGTTTTCAGAACGAATTATATGAAGCAAATAAACAGTTTGGCGAAAAAATCCCTAAAACCAAAGGTGATTTACAATTGATGAAATACGCCGTCGAAGCATCCTACCAAAAACTAAATTTGGGTGTGGAATTTTATCAAGCACTTTCATCTAACCTAAATTCTGGCGAAGTAGAGGCGAAGCATCGAATAGGTGTTTTTGTTAATTATGCTTTGTAGTTTTTGGTTTAAGGTTTTGAAAACGAATCATACATGTATGATTCGTTTTTTTATGGAAATTAAATAAAAAGTATATCTACAAAGAATGCAGGCAGAATAAGTTATCATTTCTATAAAATTCTACCAATAACTTTTCTATAATGAAGACGATTTTATATTCTGTTGGAAAAATCGATATATATCTATCAGCATGGCCAGTCTTTTTTTGAAATGTTTTGTTTAAAGAAATCGAAATATTATATATTCTATTAAAATATCAACAATTCATACAATCGAAAATATTAGTTGGATATAGGAACACCGAAGGAGATACGAACAAGCACCGAAGAAAGGATATAGAAGGGATATAGAATCGATATAGCCGGGATATAGAAATGATATAGAAAAGTGTCTAAAAAAACATCAATTCGGTTTGTTTATAAGAGAATTCGTTGGTCTTTATAAATAATTATCACAAATTTTATTCATATCTGCATCTGTTAGGAGAGGAATTAAATTGAATTTCTTCAGATATATTTATCTAAAGACATTAATTGTCTGTTTGTTATATGATATTATTTTACGTTCAAAATTTTCAAATAGTAATGATTCGTTCTTTTGTTTTTGAATAGGAAAGGATTTGATAGAACATTTTTCTAAAAATACTTACATACCGCATAAAATTTTATCTTTGCACAATGGCAAAAAAGAGACAAACAATAATCCTGAACCAGATAGACGTTTTACGCGCTGGTGCTAAAGGAGTTTCGATAGGAAAATTAGAGGACGGAAAAACCATTCTAATCAAAGATGCAATTCCGGGCGATGTGGTGGATGTACAAGTTACCAAAAAAAGAAAAAGTTATTTAGAGGGTAAAGCCATCGCCTACCATAAAAAATCTGCCGATAGAGTAGAACCCGAGTGCGAACATTTTGGGGTTTGTGGTGGGTGCAAGTGGCAAGATATGCGCTATGATGCACAATTGCGCTACAAGCAAGAAGAAGTGGTGAATAACCTAATCCGAATCGGAGGTTTCCCAGATTTGTCTGCCGAATTGTTACCCATTCTTGGTAGCGAACAAGCATATTGGTACCGAAATAAACTAGAATTTACGTTTTCTAATGCTAGATGGTTAACCTTAGAAGAAATAAATTCTACCGATGAGTTCAACGACAGAAATGCTTTAGGTTTTCATATTCCTGGTCAATGGTCGAAAGTTCTCGATATTCATCGTTGTCATTTGCAACGAGATCCTTCGAATGCGATTCGTTTAGAAGCCAAAAGGTTTGCCATAGAAAATGAATTCGACTTTTTTGATTTGTATAAACAAGAAGGCTTCCTAAGAACCTTGATGATTCGTACCTCACAAAACGGACAAGTGATGGTTCTGGTACAATTCTTCAGAGAAGAGAAAGAAAATAGAGAAGCGTTTTTACAAAATCTACACGATAAATTTCCAGAAATCACGTCTTTGTTATATGCCATCAATCCGAAACAAAACGATTCGGTGTACGATTTAGATATTCAGGTTTTTGCGGGTGAAGATCATATTGTAGAGCAAATGGAAGATCTACACTTCAAAATCGGACCTAAATCATTCTACCAAACTAATCCGCAACAAGCCTATGAGTTGTATAAATTGACCCGTGATTTTGCTGGACTTACCGGAGAAGAACTGGTGTACGATTTATACACAGGAACCGGAACTATAGCCCAATTCGTATCGAAAAAAGCTAAGAAAGTTGTTGGGGTAGAATCTGTAGCAGAAGCTATTGATGCTGCAAAAGCAGCGGCAGAATTGAACGGTATTACCAATTGCGAGTTTTTCTGTGGCGATATGAAAGATGTGTTGAATGAAGATTTTATTCAACAACATGGTATTCCTGATGTGTTGATTACCGATCCGCCTCGCGATGGAATGCATAGAAAAGTTGTGGAAAATATTCTCTTCATGAATCCGAAAAGAATTGTGTACGTTTCGTGTAATTCGGCAACGCAAGCAAGAGATCTAGAATTGATGAAAGAGCAATATAAAATTGTTAAAGTTCAGCCAGTTGATATGTTTCCGCAGACGCATCATGTAGAAAATATCGTACTTTTAGAGCGAATTTAAGCTGAAAAAAGCATGAAAAAAGTTGTCTTACTTTTGGGGATTTCAATCCTTTTTGGGTTGAGTAGCTGCTTGGACGAAGATATTTGTACGCCGACTTCTGTGCCGATGTTGAATCTCGAACTGCTGAACATCGATCAGCCCGAAGAGATTTTTACCGATACTTTATATTATAATCAATATTTAGGAAAAGCAGAAAATGGCGAAGATGCCTTTGTGTATCCAAGTTTCAAGAAAGTATATGGAAAGAATTTCCCGCTCAGTTTTCATCAAACCAATAATAAAGAAATAAAAATGGTGATTTATCGCCGCTCAGATTATTTGGTTTATGCGCAAGATGCCGATGGAAATCGTTTGCAAAATAAAGAAGGAAAAGATAGTATTTTGGGGATGAATAGAACAACTCGAGATACACTCATTTTCCGATACGATATAGGTCAAGCGTTTGAGAATACTTCGTGCGGAGCAAAAGTAATTTTCGACAATGTACAATACCAAGGCCCAACTAGTAATTATTGGATGAAAGAATTGCATCCGACCACAACAGATATTACCGATGATACAACAATCAATTTGCAAATTAAAACTTCTGTTTTTAAGCGTCAGTCTGATTACCACTGTGCTGAATGCCCAAAACCCTGAAGAAAAAAAAGATAGTCTAGTAAGCGAAAAGACCGAAAATAGTTTACCAAAAAAGAAAGCAATCAAAGGAGATTTCTTTGTAGGAGTAGATGTTTTTACGCCAGCTTTGAGTTTGTTTTCCGACCGAAAAGAATTTCAGGCAATGCTACAATACCGATTATACAATGAGTGGTATGTGGTTGCAGAAGCCGGTTATGGAAAAAATGAGTATGATGAAAATGGTTGGCAATCGGAGGTAGATGGCGCTTTCGGAAAAATTGGATTCAATTGGTTTTTGTCAGAAGATAAAGAGAACAGAAACAACGGCTTCTATACCGGACTTCGTTTTGCGTATGCCAATTATAACCAGACCTTCCATAAATACCCGGTGCGCGATGTAACAACGGGCGAAGTTGTCGATGTTGGTTCATTACCCAAAAAGAAGGTTGATGCCTATTGGGCAGAAATTGTTATTGGCGCTCGACTAGATTTGGTAAAGAATTTGTATATGGACTTCTCGTTGCATCCTGCTTTTTATATTGGTGGGAAAAAAGACAACGGTTTCGAACCGAAAATCATTCCTGGTTACGGACGAAATACCACAACAATGAATCTCCCAGTTTTTTGGGGAATAACCTATAAACTATTTTAGATATGAAAAAACTATTTATTCTCCCTCTTATTTTATTGTTCAGTTTACAAGCTTGTAACAATGCAAAAGTTATGAAAGAAAAATATCCTATTCAAGAATTGGTGTACAATCCGGCCAACTTAGAAGGAACCGAAGCTGAAGGAATTGCCGATGCCAAAAGCGATTTCGCTAATGGAAATTATGTGAAAATATATATGGGAATGATGCGCGAGCCGATGATCAATCATCAGATGAATTGGGCAAGAAGAATTCTCGAAAAAGATTACAATATCACAATGTTGTATGGAGATGATATAATGACGAGATATAAAGATGGTTATATTAAAACTATGGATCAATTGATGAAATTAAAGTTTAATGATAATCTTTATGATGAGGTGATGGAAAAAGCCAAAAAAGAGTTGGAGAAAGATTTCAATAAAAAATTCAATGAATACAACGCGGCTCATCCTACCGAAAAAGTAAGCAAAGACGATTTTGTTTTTATGTATCAGATGTAATCTTTTTTTGGATTTGAGGAGGAAAAAGAAGATGTCGTTTTTCGATTAGTCGAAGAAATAAATCAGCTCTTTCGTTTGGATAATCCATAGAAGATTTTCATCTTTGCACCGCAAATGGCCTCGTAGCTCAACTGTATAGAGTACTGGATTTCGGCTCCAGCGGTTGGGGGTTAGAATCCCTCCGGGGTCACAAAAAAAAAGCACTGTTTCTTGTTCAGTGCTTTTTTGTTTATGCTAAGTTGTGTAAGTTTAGAAATCAACGGTATGAGGATCCAAACCAGAAAAACCAATCTCTGGTAACTGATTGATAATCTCGAAATCCTTCGCGCTCAACTCAAAATTATATACGTCAATATTTAGCTTGATATTCTGAGGCGTTTCTGATTTTGGTAAACAGATTATGCCACTTTGCAAAACAAATTTTATACACAATTGCCCAACATTCACATTGTATTTTTTTGCCATATCTTGTAGAACCGGATTATCCAAAACTCGACCACTTCCTAGCGGACTCCAAGCTTCTACCGCAATATCATTTTTCTTGCAAAAATCAACCACTTCAGGTTGCAACCATCCCGGATGAAACTCGATTTGGTTCACTGCAGGTTTCACTTTGGTAGAAGCGAGCAAAGCCTCTAAGTGTTCGACCATGAAGTTACTAACGCCTATGGCACGCAAAGTTTTGTTTTCGTAAGCTTTGCTAAGTTCTTCCCATGTTTCAGCGTTTATTTTTGCCCAATCGTTCGGAAATTGTTTCGCATTGGCCGGCCAATGAATTAGATATAAATCGAGATAATCGACCTGTAATTTCTCCATCGAATCGTGCAAAGCTTGTTTCACTTTTTCAGGAGAACGATCGGTATTCCAAAGCTTTGTTGTCAAGAAAATTTCTTTTCTCGGCAATCCGAAATCGTACAAAGCGCGCCCAATACTTTTCTCATTTCCGTATGCAGCCGCTGTATCTATATGTCGGTAACCTGCTTCTAGAGCGGTAATGACCGAACGATATGCTTTTTCGCCTTCTTCTATTTGCCAAGTTCCGAAACCAATGCTCGGAATCTCAACACCATTATTTAAAGTAAATTTCTTCATGATAAAAAATATTTTTATGTCATCTAAAGATACAATTTTCAGACCGAAAAACTCTTGTTTTCGAGCAGTGTTTTGGTAGGATGATTCATAGGTTACGGATAGGAAATAAGAAAATGTTGTATCTTTCTAGCTCAATTATTTTATAAAATCATAACCATGAAAGTTCAATTAGCAAGAGTAAACCAAGCGTATCATTTCGAAGCCACAGCAAAATCATCTGATGTAAAAGTCCATATCGATGGTCCAGAAAGTATTGGTGGCGAAGGGAAAGGTGTTCGCCCGATGGAGTTGGTTCTTATCGCTTTGGGGAGTTGTAGTGTTTTCGATTTAGGGGAAATATTAAAAAAACAACGACAAGAAATTACCGATATTCAAGTAGAAGTAGAAGGGAAAAGACGCGAAGAAATTCCACAAGTTTTTACCAATATCCATATTGTTTTTCATCTTACCGGAAAAAATATCGATGAAAAACGCGCAAGAAAAGCTGCTCAATTAGCGGTGAAAAAATATTGTAGCGTACACGATATGTTAGCAGCCGGAGGAGTAGACATTACCTACGAAGTGAATTTCATAGAAGCATAATCATAGAAAATTAACACATTATAACAAATACTTTTTTATGATGTGTTAATTTGTTTTTACCTTTGCAGCGTGATAAGTAAAAGTTATATAGTGTTTTTGTTATCGGTTTTGATGTTTTTATCCAATACCGGTATTGCATTATCTATGCATCTTTGTCATGGGGTTGCCGAAAGTATTTCGATCAATCATCTCAACAATCATCATTGTCAGCAAGATGAGGTAGCCAATAGTTGTTGCCCGAATCCGGATGATGAAGAGGACGAAGCTTGCTGTACAGAAGTTGCTTTGCAACAAAAAATGATCGATAAACAATCGGTTGATATTCTGAAAGTTTCGTTTGTTTCTACCTTTTTATCAAATAAAAATACCGATTTATGGTGGTATGAGTTTGTAGGATTTTCTACTTTTTTTGCGCCAGAAACGCAAAAAATACATACAAATTCGCCTCCGATATATCTTACTCATCAACAGTTTATTTTCTACGCCTGATTTTTGTTAATCTGTTAATTTTCAATTGTTTGCAAATAACAATTGTCGCTAATTCGATTAATTAAATCAAAAAATCTAAAATGAAAAAAATTATAAGCCCACTTTTTCTTTTGGTGGGATGCAGTCTGTATGCGCAAGAAATGTATACAGGTAAAATTGTTGATGAACAAAAACAGCCGCTTGTTGGTGCTGAAGTTTTTTGGGAAGGAAACACCGAAAGTACTATAACCGATGAAGAAGGAAATTTTTCTATCCCGATAGAATCTGGTAAAAAAATAGGTGTCTTTTATGAGAATGAAGAACAATTATTTTCTCTTCCATCGGATTCTTCTACTACGATTACATTCAAATCACAACTTTTTTCTACCGATATCAATCAACTGAAAGAAGTCACTATTACCGATCGTCGTCCAAGTTTACGAAAAGTAAATTCGCCTTTCAATGCGATGCAAATGACCGGAAAAGAGTTGCTGAAAGCTGCTTGTTGTAATTTGGCCGAATCTTTCGAAACCAATCCGTCAATCGATGTTAATTTTTCGGATGCGGTAACCGGAAATAAGCAAATAAAAATGTTGGGGTTAACTTCTCCTTATATCCTTATTGCAGAAGAAAATATTCCGAGTGTACGAGGGGCTTCTCAGGCTTATGGGTTGAGTTTTACTCCCGGAACTTGGGTAGAAAATATTCTCATTACCAAAGGAATGGGACCGGTAATTAATGGCTACGAAAGTATTTCTGGACAAATCAATACCGAGCTGATTAAACCCAATAACGATATTCCTTTTTTCCTGAATCTCTACGGATCTACGGATGCTCGTGTAGAAACTAATGCACATTACAATCATCGTTTCAATGACAAATGGAGCTCTTCTTTGTTCTTGCATGGGAATTCTCGTTTGGTGAAAAACGACCACAATCACGATGGTTTTTTAGACAATCCGTTGGGTGAACAAATCAATGTGATGAATCGTTGGCAATACCAAAATACCGAAAAAGGTTGGGTAGGATTTGCCACCGCGCGGTATATGAAAGATGATAAATGGGGCGGAGAAAAAGATTTCAAACCCAGTTTACATTCTTTGCAGAAAGATGTTTGGGGTTATCAAATCAAAACCGAACGATTGGATCTGAATGCAAAAGTTGGATATGTTTTTCCAGAAATGCCTTTTCAATCGATGGGCTTACAACTTGCTTATTCGGATCATGACCAGAACAGTTATTTCGGAAATAGATGGTACGATATTGATCAGAAAAGTTTTTACGCCAATTATATTTTCCAATCGATTATCAATAATACCAAAAACAAATTCTCGCTCGGTAGTAGTTTCACCTGGGATCAATACCGTGAAAATTTAGCCTTGTCGGATGCTACAAAAGAACATCGAATCGATAACTCTGCAGGAATTTTTGCCGAGTATCATTACGATAATTTAACCAATTTTAGCCTAATTGCCGGTGGACGAATAGATTACCACAACCGAATGGGCGTTTTTGCTACGCCGCGTTTGCATTTGCGCTATAACCCTTGGAAAGATACTACGATCAAGGCTTCGGTAGGAAGAGGAAAAAGATTGGCTAATATTTATGCCGAAAATCAAAATTTGATGTCGAGTAATCGGACGTTTATGATCGCGACCGAACATGGGAGTTTTGAAGATTTGAATCCAGAAATTGCTTGGAATTTTGGCGGAAGTATCGCACAGAAGTTTCGACTTTTCAACCGAAATGCAGATCTGAGTGTTGATTTTTATCGAACCGCTTTCGAAAACCAAATCGTGACCGATATCGACTATTCATCGCATCAAGTTCTTTTTTATAATTTAAACGGTAAATCTTTTGCCAACAGCATGCAAGTCGATTTCAATTTTCAACCAATTAATCATTTACAGTTGAGAACATCCTACAAATATTATGATATACAAACCGATTATCTTTCGGGTAGGATGAACCAAGCTTTGCAAGCGAAAAACAGGTTTTTTGCCAATGCCGAATTTACCACGCACGAAGCAGAAAATGGCGCGCATTGGCGATTCGATCTCACCTATAATTGGTTCAGCAAACAACGATTGCCTTCTTCGCAAGACAATGCAATTAATAATCAATGGGCGGCGTTCTCTAATCCATATTCGACACTCAATGCGCAAATTACGCGTGTGTTTTCTAAAACATTCGAAGTGTATGTCGGTGGAGAAAATTTAACAGATTATCAACAAAAAAGAGTAATTTACGGTGGCGATAATCCATTTGGTCAAGACTTTGATTCTTCGATGGTATATGCGCCGATTTTTGGTAGGATGATTTACGCAGGTTTGCGATTCAAGGTTTTATAAAAATGACTAATTAACAATGTAATCTATAATAACAATGAAAAAAGTATTATCAATCTTCCTTTTTTTTGGATTGTTCTTCGCGGTTCAAGCGCAAAACAAAAGAAATAAAAATGCTAAACACGAAGTTTTGGTAGAAGGAGTTTGCGGAATGTGCAAACAGCGAATAGAAAAAGCAGCGTACGGCGTGAAAGGTGTAAAAATGGCAACATGGGATCCGGCAACCAAAGAGTTGTCTCTCATCCTAAACGAGCGTATCACCGATTTGGGCAAAGTAGAGCATGCAATTGCTGCAGTTGGGCACGATACCGAACATGTGAAAGCGGATGATCAAGTCTATCACTCGATCGATAGTTGTTGTCAGTACAGAGATCCAGATTTAGAAGCACATTAAAATTCTATTTCCAATAAAAAAACCTTTCGATGGAATCGAAAGGTTTTTTTTATGATTCAAATTTATACTAAAAATCATTCGTATTTATAAGGCATTTGATTGTATCCGAACTTCTCTTTTGTATAAGAAATAAGGTTGCATTTCTTCTTTTTTCACAATTAGTTGCCCTTGTTGAGAACCGGCAAATCGAGTGAAACCTGAACCGATACCAAAGCCAACTTCATTTTTTAGGATATAAACCAATCGAATAAAAGGATAACTACCATTGCGTAGATTCTCTAAATTCGGACGAACCACTTTATTTTGATCATTTACAATGGACAAAACTTTTACTTTTTTTAGATATTCTTGCACTTTTTTATTGTCTTGATCACTCAAAACATTCAACCCAATAATGCCAATCGCTTTTGGACTTTTCTCTAAGAAAGCCAACATTTGATCAAAATCTTCAATCGAATTGACCTTTTTATTTTTCGGAACGCGAACGCCTAATTTGTCATTAATGGTATTGAAATTAGAAGAATTTGCACGATCGAAAACATATTGCGTACCATCTGCATACAATTCTTTTTTCAGTTGCTCGGTACTAATCGAGTCAATCGGATTTTGGATATTTGTAATCAGAACCGTTGCATCCATCGCTACGGCAGAAGGAACATATTTGGTGGTCGTTTTTTGGTACAAATAATTTTGTTGTGGTTGATCCAATTCTTTTCCTACAATCGCAATCGGATATTCGCCTTCTGAAAAGTTTTTTAAAGCCAAATCTTCTATTTGATAATCAACCTTGATTTTTACTTTCGGATAATCATTTGTGTAGGTAGCCACCCAAGCTTCTACCAAATTTTTATAAGTAGGATCTGCGACAAACGTGATTTCTCCAAAGGTATGTCGAGCTTTTTCTAGTCCGCTTTTTTCTTCTTTCGCTGGTTCTTTTGGTTGCAAATCTTTTTCTTTTTTGCACTGAGTGAGCAAAGTGAAACTCGCCAAAACCAAAAAGAGATAATGAATTTTTTTCATGATTAGTTGTCTTCTCGGTAGGCTCGATAAGCGCGGTAAACTCTAAAAAGTCCATACACAATGAATAATGATCCCAACAAAAGGGTTTGTGTTTTTTCTAAGAAAATAATGAAAAAATGAGTTTTCAACACAAAACCTCCAATCAGGGCGTAGCCTAAACCTATTAAACCGTAAAAAATTTGTTTGTTCATAATAGAAAACGAAGATACAACTTCTAGTGTAAAAATAAATTTTCACACCAAAAAGAAAACATAAAAATAAAACGTTAGGCTTTAATTTTTATGTTTTCTGAAGGATGCAATTTTTATTGAAGGTTAAATTTTACGGGGATAGAAAAAATCAAATCTGCTTTTTCTCCATTGGTTGTTTCGGCTGCAATAATTTTTTTGCCTTTTTGTTGTAAACGACGATTGATGGTAGTCAGTGCTTTTTCAGATGCTTTTGCCAAACGATTATCGCTTCCGTTGATTGGGACAATTTGTGTAATTTCTCCATTTGTATTCACGATAAATTGCATTTTAGCCACGGCAGACGTAAGATTGTCACGTTCAGCTTCTGCACTAAAATCAATCAACTCGTTGCTCAAATCTTGTGACAATCGTTGGCTCATACATTTTGTGAGTGCATCATTTCCTTGACTTTTTACTTTTTCACAACCCGGATAAATGGCCATAACTTTCGCTTGCCTCGCATTTATTTTTTCGGGTGTTGTCGGCTTTTTAGACTCACTAATAGTGTTATTTACAACTGCTACTTGCGCACCGGTATAAGTTTCATTTCCGTTTTCGTTGACTTTTCCTCCGCCAACTTGTCCATCACTATCAATTTTTCCTTCCCTATTTTCAAAACTCAAATCATGTTTATCTAATTCCTGCACGTTTCGTACCGTTGCTTCTTTCTCTACCGTTTTTTTAGGTTCTGGTAGGATATGTTTCGCTTGCTTGGTATCTTTTTGTTTCATCGACGGAGCAACTTCCTCAATTTTGGGTTCCACGATTTTGGGTTTATGCTCAGCTAAATTCACAATAGTTACCGTAACTGCATTCTCATCAATTGCCGAAGTTGAACTCGTTTTATTTTGGAGAAAATAAATTGCGCTGGCAAAAACAACTAAAATACTGCTGCCAATCAAAAGTGCTTTGAGCAATGTTGATTTTCCACTGTTGCGTAAATCATACGCGCCGTATGCTTTGTTTCTATTTTCGAAAAGCATTTCTTCTAAAGTAGGATACGATTGTTTATTCATCTTATCAAGTTTTTATAGGTTAAACATTGTGTGCTTTTAGAGTAGATGATGATTTGGATGAAAAGGTTGGTTGGGATAGAAAAAAAATAAACTTGAACCATTATTTATCCTACGGAGCTTTTTTTGGGTCTAAGGAAGATTGCTTAACTTTGTCGCTTTAAAAAACATAGAAAAATGCCAAGAATTTTAACAGGAGTTCAAGCAACAGGAACCCCGCACTTAGGAAATATTTTAGGAGCAATACAACCTGCAATCGAAATGACGAAAAAAGAAGGAAACGATTCGTTTATCTTCATAGCCGATTTGCACGCTTTGACGCAAATAAAAGATGCAGAATTGCTTAGAAAAAACACCTACGAAGTAGCGGCATGTTGGTTGGCTTTGGGCATTGATCCAGAAAAAGTAACGTTCTATCGTCAATCGGATGTGGCAGAAACAACAGAACTTACTTGGTATTTGTTAAATTTCTTTCCGTTTCAGCGACTAACGTTGGCGCATTCTTTCAAGGATAAACAAGATTATTTGGCCGATGTCAATGCCGGTTTGTTTACCTATCCGATTCTAATGGCTGCCGATATTTTATTGTATGATGCCAATTTGGTGCCTGTCGGGAAAGATCAATTACAGCACTTAGAGATTACTCGAGATGTTGCATCGCGTTTCAACCATCAGATGGGAGAAACCTTTGTTTTGCCAGAAGCAGAAATCAGTAAAGATGCTATGATTGTTCCAGGAACAGATGGTTATAAAATGTCGAAATCGAGAAATAATTTTATCAATATTTTCCTATCAGACAAAGAACTTCGCAAACAAGTCATGGCGATACAAACCGATTCTACACCGCTTGAAGACCCTAAAGATCCAGATACAGATAATGTTTTTGCAATTTATAAGTTGTTGGCAAACGAACAACAATTGGCCGAAATGCGCGAAAATTATCTGAAAGGAGGTTACGGTTACGGACACGCAAAACAAGCGTTGTACGAGTTGATTGTTGAAAATTATGGCGAAGCACGCGAAAAATTCCATGCGCTGATCAATGACCATGCAACCTTGGATCAATTGTTAGAAAAAGGAGCAGCACAAGCAAGTGAAGTAGCCCAAAAAGTATTACAACGAACCCGCGAAAAATTAGGCTTTCATTAATCGATTTTATAAGTTAAAGCATTGTTATTATTTATTATAGAACTATGGTTTAACGATGAATAAGCCTTATCTTTGCATTGAATTAATCTAAATAAAAAATGATCAAAATAACCGACGAAGCAAAAAATAAAATTTCTGCTCTATTGCAAGAGGAGGGTTCTTCGATAGAAGAATCTTTTGTGCGAGTAGGTGTAACCAGTGGAGGTTGTTCGGGATTATCGTACAATCTATCTTTTGATAAAGAAACAAAAGACGATGACAAGATGTTCGAAGACAACGGTGTACGCGTGGTTGTGGATAAGAAATCTTACCTGTATTTGGTAGGAATGACGCTTGAGTATTCGGGAGGTTTGAACGGAAAAGGATTTGTGTTCAACAACCCTAATGCGAACAGAACTTGTGGTTGCGGAGAAAGTTTTGCCGTATAAAATTATTTTCGGTAGGATGTGTTTCATCCTACCGAAAAAATAAATAAACGGAGTTTCTCATCCGACCAAAAGAAGAAAAATAATGTTGAATAGATGCAAACAATGCATGTTAACGCATAGAAATTAAGAAAAATGAGCAATACAAAATATACAGAAGACGATTTACGTGAAGACTTAGCCAAACCAAGAGAGTATGAGTTTGGTTGGGAAACGGAAATGGAATATGAAGATTTCCCGATTGGGTTAAATGAAGATATTGTACGCGCCATTTCGCAGAAAAAAGAAGAGCCAGAGTGGATGACGGAGTGGCGATTAGAAGCTTTCCGTGCATGGCAAAAAATGACTGAACCCGAATGGGCAAATATTCATTACGAGAAGCCAGATTTCCAGGCAATTCGTTATTATGCTGCACCAAAAGTGAAAAAAGAATTGGCGAGTTTAGATGAGGTAGATCCAGAATTGTTGAGAACTTTCGAGCGTTTAGGGATTTCATTAGACGAGCAAAAAAGATTGACCGGTGTCGCGATTGATGCTGTAATCGATTCGGTTTCGGTGAAAACGACTTTCCGTGAAACCTTGGCAGAAAAAGGAATTATTTTCATGTCGATTTCAGAAGCTATCAAAGAACATCCAGAATTGGTAAGAAAATATATTGGTAAAGTTGTTCCTCCTACCGATAATTTTTACGCTGCTCTAAATTCAGCTGTTTTCTCTGACGGATCGTTCTGTTATATCCCGAAAGGAGTTCGTTGCCCGATGGAATTATCGACATATTTCCGAATCAATTCAGCTGGTACAGGTCAGTTTGAGCGTACCTTGTTAATCGCAGATGAAGGTTCTTATGTGTCTTATTTAGAAGGTTGTACGGCGCCAATGCGCGATGAAAATCAATTACACGCAGCGGTTGTAGAACTTATCGTAATGGATGATGCCGAAATAAAATATTCGACTGTACAAAACTGGTATCCAGGAGATGAAAAAGGAAAAGGTGGAGTTTTTAACTTTGTTACAAAACGTGCTGTTTGTGAGAAAAACGCGAAAGTTTCTTGGACACAAGTAGAAACCGGTTCTGCAGTTACTTGGAAATATCCATCGTGTATCCTGAAAGGGGACAACTCGGTAGGAGAGTTCTATTCTATTGCGGTGACCAATAATTATCAACAAGCCGATACCGGGACCAAAATGTATCATATCGGGAAAAATACTCGTTCGACTATTATTTCGAAAGGGATTTCTGCCGGACGTTCGCAAAACTCGTATCGTGGGTTGGTAAAGATTAATAAAAATGCTTCCGGTGCAAGAAACTTCACACAGTGTGACTCACTTTTGATGGGGAATGAGTGTGGAGCGCATACTTTCCCATATATCGAAATGGAGAATTCTACTGCTAAATTAGAACACGAAGCAACGACTTCTAAAATTGGTGAAGATCAATTGTTCTATTGTAACCAAAGAGGAATTGATACCGAAAAAGCAATCGCGTTGATTGTGAATGGATTTAGCCGAGAAGTGTTGGATAAATTACCAATGGAATTTGCTGTAGAAGCTAAAAAATTATTAGAAATATCTTTAGAAGGTTCGGTAGGATAAAATGTTTTATCTGAAGAATAGAAAAATAGAGAATAGATAGATTGGTATAATCCCTCGAGATTATCCGAAAATAAAAAAATACAAAAGAAAACAATCATGTTATTAGATATAAAAAATTTACACGCTAAGATTGCAGATAGTGATAAAGAAATCATCAAAGGATTAAACTTGCAAATAAAACCAGGTGAAGTACATGCGATTATGGGACCAAATGGTGCCGGGAAATCTACGCTTTCTTCTGTCATTGCAGGGAAAGAGGATTATGAAGTAACCGAAGGGGAAATCCTTTTCAATGATGAAGAAATTCTAGAGATGGCACCTGAAGAACGTGCGCATAAAGGAATTTTTATGTCTTTCCAATATCCTATCGAAATCCCAGGAGTGTCGGTTTCTAATTTCATCAAAACTTCGATCAACGAAACTAGAAAAGCCCAAGGTTTAGAAGAAATGGGTGCGTCTGAAATGTTGAAAATGATCAGAGAAAAAGCTGAATTGTTAAACATCAAAAAAGACTTCTTGTCGCGTTCATTGAACGAAGGATTCTCTGGTGGAGAGAAGAAAAGAAACGAGATTTTTCAGATGTTGATGCTCAACCCTAAATTAGCCATCTTAGATGAAACAGATTCTGGTTTGGATATCGATGCGTTGAGAATTGTTGCAGATGGTGTAAATGCGTATAAAAATGAACACAATGGAGTGTTGTTAATTACGCACTATCAACGTTTGTTAGATTATATCGTACCCGATTTTGTGCACGTGTTAGCAGATGGTAAAATCATCAAATCAGGAACCAAAGAACTCGCATTAGAGTTAGAAGAAAGAGGGTATGATTGGGTGAAAGAAGAAGCAGGAATCTAACCCAAAACCTGAGATTCGCGTTGTAGAGCACAACGGATTTTGTACCTGTATAAAACAACACACAACTTAAAATGATTGATTTAAAAGAAAATTTATTGGCTCGTCATATGGTTTTCGACGAGAAAAATAAAGGTCATAAAAATATCGAAGAACTTCGTCACAATGCTATTGAGGTTTTCAAAGAAAAAGGATTCCCAAAACGCAAAGATGAAGAATGGAAATACACTAATCTTGCACCAATTCTGAAGGTGGATTATAAATTGTTTCCAGAAACTGAAGTTGGTTTAGAGTATAAAGACATCAAAAAATACTTAATCAACGACATGGATACGTATCTCATTGTGTTTATCAATGGTAAGTATTCATCGTTCTTGTCGAACACAACCCACGATGAAGCAGATATTTGCGTTTTGTCTAGCGCAATGAATAAGTCTGTGCATCAATCTGTTATCGAAAATTATTTCGGAAAGATTGCTGCGAAAGATGAGAGCTTTACCGCTCTAAATACTGCTTTTGCTAGAGATGGAGCTTTTATATATGTGCCTAATAATACCATCTTATCCAAACCAATTCAGGTGGTTTATTTCTCGACTGGCGTATCGCAAGAAGTGATGTATCAACCAAGAAATCTTATTGTTGTTGGTGATAATGCGCAAGCACAAATTATCGAATGTCATCAAACCTTGGACGGAGTTGCTAACCTAACAAACGCAGTAACGGAAGTGAATGTTGGGAAAAATGCCGAAGTGCAAATTCATAAATTCCAAAATGATTCGGATAATGTTTCATTGATCGATAATGTATATATCAACCAAGAAAGAGATTCGCGAGCATCTGTTTTTACGTTTGCTTTTGGTGGGAAAATCGTAAGAAATAATTTGAATTTCTATCAAAATGGAGAAAATTGTAATTCTATTTTAGATGGGATTACGATCATCGATAAAAAACAACATGTCGATCATCATACCTTGGTAGAACATAATTTCCCGAATTGCGAATCGCATGAATTGTACAAAGGAATTTATGCAGATGAAGCGCACGGAGTTTTCAATGGTAAAATTTATGTGCATAAAGAAGCTCAGAAACTGAATGCCTTCCAACAAAATAACAACGTGCTTTTATCAGATTCGGCAAGTATCGATACCAAACCGCAATTAGAGATTTTTGCAGATGATGTAAAATGTTCGCACGGTTGTACAGTTGGGCAATTAGACGATGATGCAATGTTCTATATGCAACAACGCGGTATCGGAAAAGATGTAGCACAAGCTCTTTTGTTGTACGCTTTTTCGGCAGATGCTTTGCAACACGTTACAATACCACAAGTTACTGCAAAAGTAAATCAGTTGGTTGCTAAGAAATTAGGCGTAAGCATTGATTTCGATTTGTAAGAAAAACAAACTATATCATATAATAGTATAACTATCAAAATAGGTTGTAGGATGAATTTCTTACAACTTATTTTATTCAATAACACAAACAAACTAAGAGAATATGGACCTTACACAAATAAGAAAACAATTTCCTATCCTATCGAGAAAAGTAAATGGAGAACCACTTGTTTATTTTGATAATGGAGCAACTTCTCAGAAACCGATACAAGTAATCGAAGCAATCGATTATTACTATAAACATTACAATGCCAATGTGCATCGCGGAATACATACTTTGAGTCAGGAAGCGACTGATAAAATGGAGGAAGCGCGCAGAAAAGTTCAACATTTTATCAATGCCAAAAGCGAACATGAAGTGATTTTTACGCGCGGAACAACTGAAGCAATTAATTTGGTTGCCTATTCTTTTGGCGAAACTTTACAAGCCGGAGATGAGATTCTTATTACCGAAATAGAACATCATTCGAATATCGTTCCTTGGCAATTGTTAGCACAACGAAAAGGATTGGTGCTGAAGTATATTCCCCTCAAAAAAGAAGGTGGTTTAGATCTAACGAATCTCGACACTTTGCTTACCGATAAAACACGTTTGGTGGCGGTAAATCAAGTATCGAATGCCTTAGGTGTTGTGAATCCTATCCAAACAATAATCGAAAAAGCTCATGCGAAAGGAGCAAAAGTTCTTATCGATGGTGCGCAATCTGTTCCTCATACCAAGATAGATGTGCAGAAAATGGATTGTGATTTTTTTGTGTTTTCTGGTCATAAAATGTATGGTCCGACCGGGATTGGTGTTTTGTATGGGAAAGAAGAAATCCTCAATGCAATGCCGCCTTTTCATGGTGGAGGTGAAATGATCCGCGATGTATCGATGGAAAAATCGACCTATGCTTGTTTGCCTTTTAAATTCGAAGCGGGGACGCCAGATGTTGCAGGAATTATTGGTTTAGGAGAAGCAATTGATTTTATTGATTCGATTGGTATGGATGAAATTCATGCGCACGAAAACGAACTGTTGGCATATTGCTTGGCAGAACTACAAAAAATTGATGAGGTAGAAATTTATGCAGAAAACCAAGAACATGCAGGGGCAATTTCGTTTAACCTAAAATTAGAGGGCGTGCATTCATCAGACGTCGGAATGATTCTCGATAAGAAAGGAGTCGCTGTGAGAACGGGACATCATTGTGCGCAACCCATTATGCGTTTCTACGATATCCCAGGAACGGTGCGGGTTTCCTTTGCTGTTTACAATACCAAAGAAGAAATAGATATTTTTATAAATGCACTGAAAACAGCCATTCGGATGTTGGGATAAGCATTTAAGTTGCTTTCGAACGAAAAGATTTTAACTGGTTGGCATTCATGTAAATAACTGCGCCAAGGATGCATGCAATGCCTAACCATTGAATCCACTCTACTTTCTCATTGAGTAAGAAAAATGCAAACAATACCGAAACAGGTAACTCGATAGACGAGACAATACTACCTAATCCTAGTCCAGTATTCGGGAAACCGGCTGTCAATAACAAGGGCGGTAAAATGGTTCCGAAGAGGGACAATAATAATCCATACTTCAAGAAAATACTGGCGTCGAAAGCTCTGATGCCTTCTGGGTTTGATGAGAAGATTTCGTAGAAAGACTTCAATCCATCAAAATAATAAGGACCTAATTGAGAAAAGAACAAAAAGGTTCCGACCACGACAGCTCCTCCTAATAGCATGAAAAGGGATTTTTGCGTGTTGGGTAAATAAGTAGCGATTCGGTTGGATACAAACATGGTGGTAGAAAAAGAACAAGCTGCCAAGAAACCCCAAAAAATTCCACGAATATCCAAATCCATGGATTGATTGAAAACGTTTGTAGCTAATAAAGTTCCGAAAAGCACCAAAATTGTCGCAAAGATTTTTCGAGCAGATGGGAAGGTTTTTTCAAGGAAACTTTCGATCACGATGCTGATCCAGACTGATTGCATCAATAATACAATCCCGATAGAAACATTGATATATTGTACCGATAAATAATAAAATAAACTGGTAAAACCCATCGACGAGCCGAAAATTAATAATTTGGCTGTGTCGCCTTTTTGGATTGGTTTTAGGTTTTTTCGGTTGATGATATTGAGAATTATCAAACCCAAAAGTCCTAAGGTAAACTGAGAAGTTGTAACTTCGGCTGTGGTGTAACCGTGTCCGTAGGCGAGTTTTACTATTGTTGCCAACATTCCGTATGCACTCGAACCCAAGGCAACAAGCAATACTCCTTTTGCTATATTTTTCTTTTCCATAAGATAAAAAAAGGCGGTCGAATTTTGATGAGAAATTGCCGCTTTTATAAGTTGTTTACATTTTTATTGTGGACTAAAAGAGTCCATGAATTTCTCCTTCTACTTTGTTGAAAATGAATCCTAAATCTTCCGGATTTTTCACAAAGTCTAAGTTATCAACATCGATAACCAAAAGTTTTCCTTCGGTATAATTATCGATCCAATTGTTGTATTTTTCGTTCAATCGATTCAGGTAATCGATGCTAATAGAGCTTTCGTATTCGCGTCCTCTTTTTTGGATTTGTTCTACCAATGTCGGAATCGATGCTTTGAGGTAGATCAGCAAATCGGGCGCTTTTACAAAAGAAGTCATCAAATTAAAAACACGTAAATAATTGTCGTAATCGCGCGTACTTAGTAAGCCCATATCTTTTAGGTTGCTCGCAAAAATATGCGCATCTTCATAAATCGTCCGATCCTGAATAATGTTTTGTCCACTTTCTCTGATCTCTTTTACTTGCTGAAAACGACTTCCTAAAAAGTAAATTTGTAGGTTAAACGACCATTTGGCCATATCGTTGTAGAAATCATCGAGATAGGGATTGTGATCCACATCTTCGAACTGTGCGGTCCAATTATATTGCTTCGCCAATAACTTGGTAAGTGTAGTTTTTCCGGCTCCAATATTTCCTGCAATGGCAATATGCATTCTATTTTTCTTTTAGCGTGTAAATATACGTATCCTTATTATTTTGCACAAAAAGTTCGCGGCTGTTTGCTGCAAAGTCAGTCCAATTTCCTTCATAAAGTAATTGAGGTTCAGCTTGATTTGTTGAGAAAAGAAATATTTTATTTTCCTTTCCATACAAAATAGCATTTCCTACCAAAACAATTTTCGAATACGTTGGTAAATTAATTTTTTTCTGATAGGTAAGATAATCATCAAACACATAAAGCGCTTGATCGGTTAAGAGATATATTTTTTTGGGCTGATAATATAATTTTACTAACTGTTCGTCTTGTTTCAACATCGTTAAAATAGCAGATGTATTGATGGTTTTATTGGTTTGATAATTGATTTGCAATAGCTTATGACTAAAAATATCATACGCTACCATAAAATTATTATCCATTACACTGACCAAAGTCAAAAAATAATCGGGCGAATTCAACGAAATCGGATCTTGTATAGGCAATAAGTTATTATCGAGCAAATACAAGGTTTGATGATTGGCAATAACCGTAATCAACAACGAACTTTGCACATTGAGATTGCTAAGGTTATTTTGGTTAGAAAATGTAGCAACAACTTGATGATTGCTTATTTTTTCGATGGTATTATTTTTTAGTTGATAAAAGTTTTGTGCTTCGTCAACGGTTAGCGATTTCGAATTGATCCAATCAAAAGCTGTTGTGTCTTTCTGTTTCTGCGCAGAACAAAACAGAGAAAGGTAAAAACAACTCAAAACCAAAAGTCTTTTCATACCAAAATATTCTACCGAAAGGTACAAAAAAAACCGCATCGAATTTCGAAACGGTTTTGGTTATTTGCTATGATTTTATAAGGTTTGTTTTTACAAGTTTTTGAAGCTTCGGTTAATAAAATCCGTAAGTTCTTTTCCTTTGAGTAAACCTTGCGATAATTTTGCCAAATCCAATGCCTGAAGAATCAAACTATTTTTTTCTTCTGTATTTTCTTTTGTTAAAATTTCATTGGCCAAATCAGAGTTGGTATTTACCACCAAATTGTACATTTCTGGGAAGTTACCCATGCCAAACATTCCGGCGGCTCCTGAAGCTTGCATATCTTTCATACGACGCATAAACTCTGATTGGGTTAGAATAAATGGCGCATCAGTTTCCGACAAATCTTCTAATTGTACGGTGTACGATTTGCTATCGATTCCTTCTGTAATTTGGGTTTTCAGACTTTCTTTTTGTTCATCAGAAAGTTTAGAAATTTTTACTTCATCTTTTTCAATCAAATTATTGATATGATCCGCATCTACTCGTACAAAACTTACTTTTTCTTTCGATGATTCTAATTTTTGTATAAGATGCGCAGCAATTGGCGAATCGAGAATAATAACTTCGTAGCCTTTTTCTTTTGCAATCTGGATGTACTGATCTTGTCCATTGACATCGGTTGTGTAAAGAACCACCATGTTGCCATCTTTATTGGTTTGATGGTCTTTTATCGTATCGGTTAATTCTGTCCACGTAAAATATTTTCCATCAACGGTAGGATAAAGAGCAAACTTATCCGATTTTTCGAAGAATTTTTCTTCCGAAATCATACCATATTCAATCACTACTTTTATATCGTTCCATTTTTGCTCGTAATCTTCACGATTCTGAGTAATCAAAGAACTCATTTTATCAGCAACTTTTTTGGTGATATGCGCTGATATTTTTTTCACCGCTCCATCAGCTTGTAAGTACGAACGCGAAACATTCAACGGGATATCTGGCGAATCGATCACTCCGCGAAGCAACATCAAAAAGTCGGGAACAATTCCATTGACTTCGTCTGTCACAAATACTTGATTTTGATAAAGTTGGATTCTATCTTTATCGAGATTGATGTTGTTGCCTAATTTTGGGAAAAATAAAATCCCTGTTAAATTAAACGGATAATCGACATTGAGATGAATATGGAACAAAGGTTCCTCAAATTGCATCGGATACAATTCTCTGTAAAACGCAAGGTAGTCTTCATCGGTTAATTCCGACGGTGATTTGGTCCATGCAGGTTGAGTATTGTTGATGATATTATCTACTTCTATTTCCTCTGGTTTTGCATCTTCTGCAGCGCCTTCTGGCAAAGGAAGTGTTTCTTTTTTGGTACCGAATTTTATCGGAATTGGCATGAATTTGTTGTATTTGTGCAACAACTCATTGATTTTCCATTCTTCTAAAAACTCTTTAGAATCTTCAGCGATATGCAAAATGATTTCTGTTCCACGATCGGTTTTATCTGCTTTTTCTAAAGTAAATTCTGGCGAACCATCGCAAGTCCAATGCGCAGCTGGCTCATCTTTGTACGATTTGGTGATAAGTTCTACTTTGTCTGCAACCATAAAAGCCGAATAAAAACCTAACCCAAAATGACCAATAATTCCATCGGCATCTTTGTGTTGATTGATAAATTCTTCTGCTCCAGAAAAAGCAACCTGATTAATGTATTTCTCAACTTCATCCGCAGTCATCCCGATTCCTTGATCGATAATATGAAGCGTTTGATCGTCTTTGTTAATTTTTACTTCAATCTTCGGATTGCCATATTCTACTTTTGCTTCGCCAATATTGGTAAGGTGTTTTAGTTTTAAGGTCGCATCCGAGGCATTCGAAATCAACTCACGTAAGAAAATTTCGTGGTCACTATATAAAAATTTTTTAATTAATGGAAAGATGTTTTCCACCGATACATTAATATTTCCTTTACTCATGATGATGATTATTTTTTTATGTTTATTTAATTGTTTTCTGTCTTATAATTGACAAAAGTAATACCAACCAAATAAAGCTGACATTTTGTCTTTATTGCAAGTCAATTCGACTTCCTTTTACTTCGTCTTTCGTGATCGATAAGGTGATCGGAATGCGCTCTTTTAGCTCATCGACGTGCGAAATTATTCCTACGATTCGATTTTCTTTTTGTAAACTCAATAAGGTTTCGAAAACAATATTTACCGCTTCACTATCTTGCGTACCAAATCCTTCATCGATAAAGAAAAAGTTTTTGTTGGCCGAAACATTTTCTTGCACACTTTCTGCCAAAGCAAGCGCTAAACTCAACGAAACCTGAAAGGCTTGTCCGCCCGAAAGGGTTTTTACACTTCGACTTTTTCCTTCATTCAAATAATCAATAATTTCGAAATCAGAACTTTCATTAATTTGTAAACTTAGTTGATTTCTCGTCATTCGATGGAAACGTAAATTCGCATTATCGCACAACTGTTGAAGATAAATGGTCGAAATATATTGCACAAAACCCGCTCGATTGAAAAGGTTTTGCAAAGTCGATAAATTTTGTGCTTTTCGTTCAAGTTTTTCTTGTTCCTTGATTAAGGTTTTTTTCTCCTCAAAAGCTTTCTCCAACCTTTCTTTTTCTGCCTTCAACGAAATCATTTGCTCATTCGCTTCTTTGTGTTTTTGCGCTAAAGTTGCGAGTTCTGTTATTTTTGTTTGATAATTTTCTTCTTCGAAAACCTGATCTTTTAGTTTGTTTTCCAACTCGAGAACCATTTCTGTTAAAGCATTTTTATCCAATTCAAACTGTCGAATTTTTGCCCAATTTTCGTCCACGTTTAGTTTCGATTGAACGATTCTTTCTACCTCTTCTAACGTTGAAAATTCTGTGGTTGATAAACGCTCTAACAATGATTTTTCTACCGAAATTAGTTCAGTTTTAGCAAGATCAAGTTGTTTGACAATAGAATCGAACGTCGCTTCTTTTTTGGCAATTTTTGGTAAAAGATTATTTTTTTCTTCTTGTAATGCGATTTGTTTTTGTTCGATTTTTAGATTTCTATTTTTCCAGTTTTCTAATGTCGATTGGATTTCTTGTTGCGATTGATCCGCAAAATCGGTTACCGATAAACGTTGTAAATGATTGGTGTTGAGTTCTATTCTTGCCTTTGCTTGATTTTCTTTGTCCCGAAATCCTTGAATTCCTTCTTTGTATTTCTGAATATTTTTTAACGTATTATCCAACAGTAAACGTTCGTTTTCTATTTCTTTGGTAATTGTTGTTCGTAGATTTTCTACTTCAAAAGCTTGTTTTTTCTTGACCAAAAAATCTTCTTTTTGCGTAGGTTGAAATTCTTTCCAAACAAAAGTGTCGATAAGATTTTTTTGGTTCGAAAATAATTTCTCAAGTTCCAACTCTTCCTTTGCTAATTGCTCTTTTCTAAACTTTATTCCAGAAAAATTATTCTCTAAGTTTTGACGATCTTTTTGCAAAGCTTTTTCGTTTGCTTGTCCTTGCAATAGATTGTTTTTCAGATTTTGTAATTGCTCACTAACATCATCTTCTATCAAATCAGGATGTTGCAAAGAGCCACATAAAGGGCAGGCTTCACCTTCGTGCAAATGCATTGCGTAATGCGATAATTGTTGTCGGACAGTGAAGTTTTGAATCTGTTCTCGCAAGTTTTCATTCGACTTTTCCAACTTCGCAAGCTCTTCATCAATAACTTTTGTAAGGGATTCTTGCGTCGCTAAATTAGGATTGAATTGCTTCTCAATCGATAAAATATCTTCTTTGTTTTTTGATAATTTACTTTGTTGTTCAGCAATTTGTTTTTCCAGTATTTCATACGCCTGAAACCATTTTTCTACCTCATGAAGTTGTTCTATATTTCCTCTTTTTTGTTCGAGTTCTGCTTGTTGATTTTGTAATTCTACAAGATGATTTCGGTAGGAAGTTTCTTTTTTTTCTTCTGCTGTAATTGTGTCGATTCCTTTTTTAGAGCGTAGTTGTAGATTTTCTATTTCTTCTTGATCTTGAAGAATAGAACGGATAAGCTCTAAATCCTTTTCTTCTATTTTTTTATCCGGTAAAGCTTCAAATTCGGGAAGTAATTCTGCAATTTCTTTTTCTGTTTGATTGATTTTATCCTTCAGCAAAAGCAATTCTTTTTCTTCTTTTTGTTGCTCATCCAACAAATCATTCACTTTCTTTTGCAGCTTTTTTTGTTCATCAAAACCATGAGAAAAACCTTGCGAAAGTTGTTCGTATTGCTTGGTTTGTTTTTCTAATAAACGGATTTCTTTTTCTTCTTCTACAAGATTTTCGAGTGCTTTCTTTTTAGATTGCAATTCTTCTAAAGATTCTTTGAGTAGCTTTAGTTTTTCGACTACTTCTTGTAGATTTTGCTGTTCTTTTCGGTAATTTTCTTCTTGTTTAATCGAAGTAGAAAGTTGCAAAGAAAGTTCTTCAATTTGGATTTCGGTGACACTTTCGAACGTGGAAAGTTTACCCGTATTTTTATTGAGTAATTCTAAGTTTTTTTTGTTGAAAGCGCTTACTTTGTCTTGTAAATCATAACGTTGAAGCGAAAAAATTTCTTTCAACATATGCGTTCTTTGCGTCGGTGTGAGTTGAATAAATTCCTGAAATTTACCTTGCGGAATAATTATGGTTCGACGAAAATTCTCAGAACTCAACCCAATAATTGGTTCAACATCTATGCTATCTAGCGGATACCAATCATTTGACCGAAACTCATACAACTGTGCATTTTTCTGGGTAATGACCTCAAAATTATTGCGATTTCGACGATATTCACGAACGATTTTATATTTTTTGTTTTCATGATTTAAGAACTCGAAATCGATCAACATTTTATTCGATTTCAGATTCATCATATTGTAAGTAAATTTAGATGAACCCAAACGATCAGAATTTCCGTACAAAGCAAAAGTAATCGCTTCTAAAATGGTCGATTTTCCGCTTCCTACTTTTCCGAAAATTCCAAATAATCCGGCATCAATCAAAGACGAAAAGTCGATTTCTTGAGGTTCTTGGTACGAGTATAAACCTTCGAAACGTAAAACAAGTGGTAACATGATTATGAGTGTAAGATTTCGTTGAACAATTCCATAATTTCATCGGTTGGTTGTAGTGCATTTTGTTTAGACTGAAAATAGTCCCGAAACAGTTCGCTAATATCTTTGTTTAGATTAATGGTAGAATGAGTCGATTGCTCAACTTGTAAATTTTTTACTTGAGGAATTAAGTGGATAATACCTTTATGTGAGCGATAAATTTTTTGACGATCACTTGCTTGTAAATATGTATCACTTTCTAAAGTTAATTCTACCAAAGCATTTTGATTTTCTTGTAACCATTCCACTGTTTTTTCTACCGAATCGAAATGTTTTCTGATCAAAGGTTTCCCTTCTTTCAGCTCGATTTTCTTCATCTTTATTTTTTCATTCGGTTCAATTTCTACAAGATTTACATATTTGGTTTGTCCTGCTTCGGAAAAACTATAACACAAAGGAGAAGAACTGTAAACGATAGGTTTTTCTTCCGAACCAATATTTTGATACTTATGCAAATGTCCTAATGCGGTGTAGTGAATTTCTTGCGGAATAGAAGAGGCAAGAACTAAATCTGCATTTCCGATTTTTAGAGGTTTTTCGCCATCGGGTTCGTCTAATAATTGCTGCGCAGAAGGATTCATATACAAATGAGTTATCAAAAGATTAACCCCTTTATTATCACAATAAGTAGTGGCTAATCGTTGCCAGTTTTCGGCTAAGGTTTGATTCAATTGTGCTTCTTTTTCTTCACCCAAAAACTGTTTCAGCCGTTGTTCGTTGGCATAAGGTGTATGAAGAATTCTGACCGGATAGGGCAGGTGATGAAGAGAAAGTTCTATGAATCCTTCATCGGTTTTGGAAATTGAAAAATCAGCTAATTGGAACGGTGAAATTAGCGCTTTCGGATGGCCAATCAAGATAATTCCACATTCGCGTGCCAAAGGATTTGGCGCATCGATAAGGTTAGGAGAATCGTGGTTTCCTGCAATCGCGACGACGGGACGATTTCCATTGTTGGATAGTCTTTTGAGAGTTTTGTAGAACAATTCTACCGCTTCTACACTTGGGTTGAAAGCATCAAATAAATCACCGGCAATGAGCACTAAATCTACGTTTTCTTGTTCGGCAATCTGAACAATTTCGTTCATAACTTTGATTTGTTCTTCTAATCGAGAAAAATTATCCAAGCGTTTGCCTAAATGCCAATCGGCTGTGTGTAAAATTTTCATGCAATAAATTTCGTGTTTTGGGGCGACATAAGATGTCATGATAAAAAAGAAAATCAGAAAATGTATTTTTCTTACGCTAATTTACATCATCCTACCAATATGAAAAATGAATTCGGATAGAAAGCCGATAAAAAAAACTGTAAATTTGATAAGATGAAAAAGCCCGTGAAAGACGTAAAGATTGCGTTCAGGAAACCGATTTATCCGATAAATGAGGAATTATATGCTTATTTGGATAAATATCAACGGACAACGAAGATCGAATTATTGTACGATGATTTGTTGCGTTTCATCGATTTTAGTTCGATCGAAGATGAAAATGGCAAAGATACTTTATGGTTGAGTGTGTATTATCATCAGTCTGAACAAGCAGAAATCGAAGAAAATCTTAATAGAATTTATACCTTATTGCATTCGGATGGTGATGAGGATAATTTGCCTTTTCTCACAGTCGATAGTATAGAGTATTGCACTTTTGGAAATTCGAAACCTTTTCGGATTCGGGTGAGAAATATTCTCAATGATAATTATACCAATTATTATGTAAAAAAAGCAGATGCTTCTCGTATTTATGGGTTAGAATTAGAAGATTTGTTATCTCCGCATCGCATCAATTATCTTGTTTTTCAAGATACCTTAATCGAAGAACATATTTTAGGAATACCGGGCGATGTTTTTATCGAAAAACATTTACCCGAATGCAATTTATTAGAGCAGTCCCAGATTGCTAAAGAGTTTGTGAAGTTCAATGAACGTTGTTTTATTGGACTGTTGGGCGATATGCGTTCGTATAATTATGTGATAATTCCGATCCATGATTACAATCAAGTGATTTATAGAATTCGACCAATTGATTTTGATCAGCAATGTTATGAAGGGAATTTGAAGATTTATCGACCACAATATTTCAAAGAAAATCGAGTATTGGTTGAATTGGTCGAACAACGATTGAAGAAAAATTCGGTAGGACAATATCAACGAGAAGTCCGATCATTGCTCACAAAACGTCTAATGAACAGTCCGACGCATTATCGAGATTTGATGGAAGTGATGAAAAAAGATTGCATAGCTCCTCAAGAAAATGTGGATCAATTGAAAACAGCATTGCAGAAATTGACCTATGACCGAAGATTTGAAAAATGCGAAACTATGGGAGAAATATTGTCCATTGCCCTTCGATTTTTAATAGTGAATTATAAAAAGTAATAAAAATTATTCGAGTAATTATTTGATAACGAATAGGAAGCGAAAAAGTAATAAAAAACTTTAGAAACTATTTGTAAATATCATTTTAAATGGTCTATATTTGCACTCGCAACAACGCAATACCGCGTCTGGAGAGATGGCAGAGCGGTCGAATGCGGCGGTCTTGAAAACCGTTGAGGGTCACACCTCCGGGGGTTCGAATCCCTCTCTCTCCGCAATCTACACTGAATGTCAGTGAATTATAAAATACTCGGACTAAATCAGGGACTTTTTCCTAATTTTAGTCCGAGTTTTTCTTTATATTAAATATTAATTCAGTTTTTCTCATTCTTTTAGCGAGTTAATATTATTCATCTAATAGAGATTCTGTAATATGTTGATAGCATTCTATTATATCTACAAAATTTCTGTTGCCTTTAGTATTTTGGATATACTAAGCTTTATTTAATGGCAAAATAACGAGGTTTACAAAATAGATGTAGAATATCCATATTTTCTTTTGAGTAGTAAAAAAAAACCAAATAATGTTTTTGTTTCTATGTTGGGCAATTTCGAAAGTAAAGTTGGCGAGTAATGGATTCATGGCGAGTACGGATTTTAAATATTATTGAATTACGCAAAACAAATATTTATTATGAATAGAATGACTAATTTATAAATAAATATTGATATAGAGTGTTAATATACAGTGTTTTGTGATTTTAAAATTTAAGTTGCATTTAGAATATTATTTCGTATATTTGAGTGTTATATGCAAGTTTTCCTCAACTCCCGCTAATGAAAGAAATAATAAACAAACTGAAAGTAAAAGGGAAAATCTATATCTGGAAATATTTAGAAAATTCAAGGAATTATCCAGGTTGGAATATCACGACTGATAAAATTGGTGGTGAAAGTTTGTTAGAACTTATAGATTTAATGAAAACGTGTAAATGGTCATCTAAAAAGACATTTCAAACCATTGAACCCAATAAAAATCAGTTAAATGTTTCTAATAATAGAAATGGAAAAGCTGAATGGAAATCAGCTCAAAATTTAACTTTACATCTAAAGAAAGAAATAGAAACTGATTTTTGGGAAGTTATTGACAAAGGAAATGATATTGAAATTTTGCTTGGTAATAATAGTCTATTAAAATTGGAAAACTCAATTAAAAGAATATTAAATAATGAAGGAGATTTTGCTATTTCTAGCAATGATGATGAAAATATCTTATACTTTTGGTGGAATCTAGAAAATTAAACAAACCTGCATATAACAAGGGTTTGGCGCAATGGCGGGTTAAGGCTAAAATTTAAAGTTTCGGCTTTCTATACCGCAAAAAGCCAATTATATTGACTTTTTTCTTAAATTTATTCAATAAATTGGCTTTTGCTTACCGTGTCGCTAAATTGAAACTTTTCGCTTCAATTTCCGCCACTGACGCCAAGCCCCAAAACGTTA
>CCMH01000054.1 GCA_000751595.1 Weeksella massiliensis
TTTTCCGTTAGCAGAAATTTTAACAAAAATCCCGTAAAAAATGAAAAAAACGATTTATCTTTTAGTTGCCTTGACAACGCTGAGTTTAACTAGTTGCACAGTGCAAAAAGTTTCAGAGAAAAAGGAAACAGGTTTCTTTGAAGCGACTAAAGAAGCGGAAATATTGGTTAACAAACCTTTTGACTTAGATAATAATAAATCTCTTCTTATTGTTCCGAATAATACATTCACGAAAGGAATGGTAGAAAAAATAGGTTATTTTGACAGAGTAATTACTTTTGATGATTTAGAAAAAGAAATTATTAAAGATAACAAACAAGACGAAGTTGGTTCTTTAACAGGAAAAATCGGAATAAATAATGCTTATAGAAAATATAAAAAGTTTTTGTATCTAAGATTTGATGATAATAAAGAAAAGAGTAAAAGAATTCAGTTGAAACTTATAAACCCTGAAAATTTTGACGAAATTTTTGTTGGAGATACTTTATATGACGATTTTTGGGTTGGAGTAAATGACCAAAACACTTTTAATCCGCTATTTAATGCATTAATAAAATATATTCAAACTAATTCAAAAACATACAAAAAATAAAAAAACTTCTGCTAACATGGGTTTTGCAAGATGCGGGGTTGAAGGAAATCTTAGAAATATTCTAGAAAACACCCGCAAAAAACTTTTCCATTTTTTAGTTTTTTTGTAATTTTAAAAAATGGAAAAAGTTTTTGCTAGCGTTCGGTCACCTCTTCACTTCCAGTTGCAGTAGCCCGCACCTCGCAAAGCCCTTTTCCGTTGTGCAACATTCTAAAGAACCTAACTTTGTGTTTAGACTGCGCAAATATTTTATTATTTATTCTAAATAATTTTCGCAAGATTTCTTCAGATCTTAAAAAAACGCTTTAAATGCAAAACGGAAGAGTACGCAAGAAAACGTAGTAAATTTTAGAAAAGCGAAAATTAAAAGAACGTCGCACAACATCATTTTTGCGCAAAACGGTTTGAAGGCAAACTTGAAAGGAAATTATTTTTCCGTCTGCAAATTGTTTTTGTTTCGTTTTATTTTCTAAATTTATCAAAACAAAAAAACAATTAGCGAGTAAGAGCAAAGATTGAGAATCAGTTCATTTTCAGTCCCGTTTTCCGCAAAGACTCGCCCGTTAGCTGACAGGCTATGAAAAAACAGAACTCTACAAATTCTATTAATGAAGAAATCTTACAAAGTTTTTGTAAAACTCACACGATATTATCCCAAATAACAGGAAGATGGAAAGTTTCAATTATTTTTTCACTCAAAGAAAACACAAAAAATTATTCTGAACTGAGACTAGAAATACCTAATCTGACAGATAGAGTTTTAGCCAAACAGCTAAAAGAGCTTTTGTCAGATGAAATAGTTGAAAATAAAAAAACTAAAACAAAATCCGAATATAATTTATCCAAGAAAGGACAAAAAATCTTACAACTCCTTGAATATGTAAAGAAATTGGAGTTATGATAACTTAAAATTTCACCTCCTCCAAAAATTCAATAACCTCACCATTTGGACTATAAACAAGACTATTGCGCACTTTTACTGACCTATTTTCGTTACTTAATTCTAGCTCTAAAACATCTTCACTTAAATCAAAAGCCCCATTTTCAATAGCTTTTTTTCTAGCTAAATCAGCATCTTTAACAACAAAACAAATGTGTAAAATTGCATTTTCAACATACTCATCCTCTATTTTCCTTATTCTGCCTTGCGTTGGAATAGCTGCATCTCTATCGAAAAGTTCGATATAACAATTTATTCTTTGATTAAATATCATCATTCCTTTTTTCAATTGAAAAGAAGGCAAAGACCACGAATGTACTTCTTCAAAACCTAATGACTCATAGAACTTAAGAGTTTTTTCAAAATCATTAACTTTTAGAGAATAATGATGAAATCCAATAATATTTTCAGACAAATCCATATCAAAATTTTGGTGCAAAATTATTGTGATAAACTTCTGTGAACAAGAACTTACAAAATTGTTAGTTAAAAAGCCCGATCAGCTAACATCGCATTGGCAAAATGGCGGGTGAACTGCAAAATTGAAAGTTTCTGCATTTTTTGCCGCCGAATGTGTTTCACATTCGCTCAAAAAATGTAAATTAGCGATTGTGAAAACACATCGGCTACGTTCCGTCTAAATTGAACTTTCCGTCCAATTTAGTCCGCCACTTCGCCAATGCGTTTTCCGTTGTGCGACATTTTATTAACACTACAACTCAATAAAAAATCAAATAAATTTTAATAAATATGCAGGAATTACTTAATAGAATTTTTGAAAATCCATTAATGAATATTACATTTTTTGTAGGTTTAATATTTATTTTAGCTGGAGTTATTATGTTAAAATTTCCTCCAAAAAAAATTAACTCTCTATATGGATATAGAACTACTAACTCTATGAAAAATCAAGACAGATGGAAGTTTGCTCAAAATTATTCATCCAAGGAAATGATTAAGTTAGGATTAATATTAATGTCAACTACAATAATTGGTTTTATTACTAATTTTGATAATTTAACAAATATGTTCATCGGATTAGGACTAATGATATTGACAGTAATTTTATTAATTATTAGGGTTGAAAATGCCATCAAAAAAAAGTTTTCAAATGAATAAAAACGATCGCACAACACGGTATTGCCAAAAGCGGGGCTAAAGTGCTAAATTCAAAGTTTGTACTTCTATCACCGCCAAAAACGAATTATATTCGTTTTTTTTCTTAAATTTATCTCATATAAATTCGTTTTGGCTAGCCTCGTTGCAAAATCGAAACTATTCGCTTCGATTTCCCCGCCTTCGGCAATACCCAAAACGTTAGCTGCAATATTCCTAAAAACCGTTAAATTAAATGGAAAAAAAAATTTAATCGCGAAAAATTTATAAAACAATTAGAACAAAAAGGTGTAAACAAAAATTGTAATCGATGTGGTCACAATTCATTCGCATTATTAGATGGATATACCTTCTTACCTGTAAATAAGGAAGTAGGAAATATATTAGGAGGACCATCAATTCCTGCTATTCTAGTAGTTTGTAACAATTGCGGAGCAATTACGCCACACGCTCTTGGAGCGTTTGAAAAAATAGAAGAAGATGGAAAATAACGCTACTTATAATTCTTTAGACAGCAGATTTATTGACCAAAAGCGCTCAAATGTAAAGTCTGACTTGATTGAAATTACTCACGATAAACTTGAAAATATTTTGTTGAAGCATTTAAAAAATGTAACAATTTTAAATTCTTGGATTACACCTTTATCATTATTTTTAACATTGCTAGTAGCTAGACTAACCGCTACTTTTAATGAATTTATGGGAATTAAAGCTGAAGTTTGGGATGCAATTTTTTTATTAGGTTTAATTACGTCGCTAATTTGGTTTATTATTTCAATTATTAAAATAATCAAACTTTATAAGAAAGCATCTATTGAGCATCTTCTTAGTTTAATTAAAGATGCTACAGACAAATAATACTGCAGCTAACATCGGCTTGGCAAAATGCGGGGTTAAGTGCAAAATTGAACTTCTCGCCTATTTATCCGCAAAAGCTGTTTTGCTTTTGTTTTTTTATTAAATTTACCAAAAACCACAGCTTTTGCTTCGTTCGGTTATTAATTGAACTTTCGCTCAATTCAAGCCCGCACTTCGCCAAGCCGCGGCCCGTTAGGCGTAATTTTAAAACGACCGACAGTAACAAGACAAAAAAAGAATATGATAACAATCGACAACTATTTAGACAGCCATTACATACACCGAAGCAACTGGTTGAGAGCTGCTGTTCTTGGTGCAAATGACGGAATAATTTCTATTTCCAGTCTTGCCATTGGAATTGCGGCTGCAAGTTCGACTAGAGAACCTATTGTATTGGCAACAGTCGCAGGACTTGTTGCGGGTGCTTTATCTATGGCGGCAGGCGAGTATGTTTCGGTAAGTTCGCAAACCGACACTGAAAAGGCAGACATTGAAAGAGAGATTAAGGAACTAAAAGAAATGCCAGAAGAAGAACTTAATATTTTGGCTCAAATCTATGAGAAACGTGGACTAAAAAAAGAAACCGCAAGACAAGTGGCAATTGAATTGACAGAAAAAGACGCTTTGGCAACACACATTAGAGATGAATTAGGCATCAACGAAATAAGTCAAGCAAATCCAATACAAGCGGCTTTAGCATCAGGAGCATCTTTTACAGTTGGTGGCGTATTGCCGCTTTTAGTTGTTCTTTTTGCACCAGTGAAAGGAATGGAATATTGGTTATATGGCTTCACGATAATTTTTCTCGTTATTTTAGGAGCGACATCTGCAAAAACAGGTGGTTCAAGCATTAAAAAAGCTATCTTGCGAATTACCATTTGGGGAACAATTGCAATGGTACTTTCTGCGTTAGTTGGTTACCTTTTTGGAGTAAATATTTAATTTTTAAAAAACATAATAATATGAACGGAGCACATTGGCATTTAGTGGTAAATCATTTACCAATCATTTTCCCTATTGTTGGGGTAATCGTAATGATTACAGGTCTTATTTCAAAATCAGAAGCTGTAAAACGAACGGCATTTATGATTTTTGTTTTCGGTGCATTAGCCGCAATAGCAGCTATGAATACAGGAGAAGGAGCAGAAGAAGTAGTAGAAAATATAAATGGAGTTTCGGAAAACTTCATAGAAAGCCACGAAGAAGCAGCAGAAACATTCGCTATTCTATCTTATATACTAGGTGGCATTTCTTTGCTTGGACTTTGGGCGAGTTTTAAACAAAAATCTTTTTCTTCAATAATTTCAATTGCAACATTGATTTTTGCATTTGTGGTATTATTCTTTGCTAAACAGACAGGTACAACTGGCGGTGAAATTAGACACACAGAAATTCGAAGCGGCAATAATATTCCAGCATCAGAAAACAAAAACGCTGAAGAAGACCAAGACGATTAGGATGATAAAGACAGAAAAAGAAGGGCTACTTCAACTATTAAAAATTGCAACACCGTTTATTTTAATTACAACGGTTTACACAATTCTTGTTCTTGGACTTGAAGAGTATTTCGGTGACCACATTTACAAGATATCTGGACAAATTGGTTCTGTATTTGGACTTGCGGTCGCTTTTTTCTTGGGTTTCAGAATGAATTCGGCTTATGACAGATGGTGGGAAGCAAGAAAAATATTTGGTGAATTGACTAACAATACACGAAGTTTTGTTGCTAAAATTTATGCCTATTATGGCAATGAAGAGAATTTTAAAGATACAACAAAAACCGATTTTAAAGTTGAAGCCCTCAAATTAATTGAATTGAGCATTTTATACATTCGTCAATTAAAAAATGAAATGCACCATAATTTCAAGCCAACTTTTAATGAGCAAACAATTGCAATTCTAAACGAGTTTAAAATAAATACCGAAAACAAAATCTCAAACGAAATATTGGTTGCAATCACAAAGCGAATTGAAGACAATTTTACTTCAAAAGCAAACATTGAAAAAGGAGATTTAATGCAACATATCAATCGGTTTTATGACATTCAAGGAAAAGCTGAAAGAATAAAGAACACACCTTTTTTGATGATTTACAGTGCATTTACCAAAATAATTGTGAGCTTTTATGTCATACTTATTCCATTATTTATTGGCGACATTGACTTGGGTGGCGAAGACAGTGGATTTGAGTTTTTGGCTATTCCAATAATGGTAATTATTAGTACAGCATTTTTGACAATTAATAAGTTAGCTAACTTATTTGGCGAACCGTTTTCTGAAAATAAAAAGACTTCTGTAACAATAGATGAAATTTGCAAAACAATAGAACAAAATTGTAACGAAGTAAAAGACAAACTGAAATAAAAAACTACGCCTAACAGCAGTTTGGCAAAATGGCGGGTTCAGTGCTAAATTCAACGGCAGTTCTTCGATTGAACTTTTGTACAAAACTGAACATTTGTGCTTCGATTTCCGCCACTTCGCCAAGCTGCAAACCGTTAGCTGCAATATCATTACAACATTGCGTAAAAAATTGAAAAACAAAACATTACATCTAATTTTTCATGAAAAAACAAATTTATCTATTTTCATTTTCTTTGTTCTCAATTTTTGGGAATGCACAGAATTCAAATGTTGAAAAAAATATAACAGGAATTCAAATTGGACTTTTTGGACTTGATCTTTATAATGAGACAAAAATTGCTGAAAAAACAACTTTAAGAGCAGAAGCAAGTATATTTCCCGCAATTTGGGGAGGAGATATGTATGCTAAAACCGGATTTGCTTTTTATCCAGCTTTAACATTACAACCCAAATATTACTATAATATTTCGAAAAGAGCAGAAAAAGGAAAAAATACTAAAAATAATTCAGCCAATTATTTTGGGTTACAAGTACGATATATTCCCGATTGGTTCGTAATTTCTAACGCAAAGAATTTGAGTCTATCAAATCAAATAAATATTATTCCAACTTATGGATTTAGGAGAAATTTTTCAGAAAATTTTAACTATGAATTCAAAGCTGGTTTAGGTTACGGAACAACATTCGGTTATGATTTTAATTCTTCTGGGGCTGTATTGGATTTGAGTATAAAAATTGGATATGACTTCTAAAAGATACTGCAGCTAACATAGTATTGGCAAAATGCGGGGTTAAATATAAAGTAGAAAAAGTAGAAATATTTAGCCGCCGCTGCTTTTCATATTGTTTTTTTCTTTAATTTAGACAATCTGAAAAAGCATCGGCTTCGCTCAGTCTGAATTGAACTTTCAGTTAAATCCAGCCCGCACTTCGCCAATACTTTTTCCGTTATCTGCAATTTTTGCCAAAAAATCGTTATAAATTATGAATATGAGAAAATATATTTTTTTATTCTCTTTAATTATTTTTAATAGTTGTATTCCACCGAAATCAAAATTTTATGTGCAAAATTTTTCAAATGAAATTATTACTATAATTACAGTTCCAAGTATTGAAAATAAATTAAACTTAAAAGAAGAAAATAAACCTCTATTTGATTCAATAATGTCAATCAAAAAAAATAATTCTGACGAAATAGGCATCTACGAACTGAAGCAAAATGAAAAAATGTTATTATATCAGAGTTATGGACGAAAATCATTCAAACCACCTTATGCAAAAGTTGAAATTGTTAAATCAAATGATACGTTGAAAATAAATAGGGAAAACTTTAAACAACTGTCGTATAAAAAATCAAATAGAAATTATATTGCAAAAATTAATTAAAAAAAACTGCAGATAACATGGGTTTTGCAAGATGCGGGGTTGAAGGAAATCTTAGAAAATTTATAGGCAGTACCCGCAAAAAACTTTTCCATTTTTTAGTTTTTTCGTAATTTTAAAAAATGGAAAAAGTTTTTGCTAGAGATTGGTTCTCCTCCCCACTTTCGGTTGCAGTAGCCCGCACCTCGCAAAGCCCCTTTCCGTTACACGCAATAGATTAGCGCATTTTCGGATAATAATTTCTCTTTTTTAAACATTGATATTTTAGGTTTTTCTAAGAAAAAATTCAGTAGAAATATTGGGTTTAAAAAATTCTTAAATTTTCTTGAAAACACTTTTCTCGACAAATAAATTTCGAATTTTTTTCGCTTAAAATCTCGCGTGATTTTTAAGCTTCTTCTACTCTTTTCTTTTTTTATAATTGAAATTTTTCCCATTTGAAAAAATCAAAAAATATCAACTTTAAAAGCCATAATTGAAAGTTTTGTCATTTTTAATATTTTCATAAAAATAATTTTCAGTTTTTACGAATTTCTAATTTTACTTTGCGCAGAAACAAAAGAGAAAAATTTCAGATAATTGAGTTTTAAATTTTGCCGGAAAAATGCAGTTTGAAAACTGGTTAAGTTTCGTTTTATTCTTTTGATTTGTTTGTGATTTAATTGCTCATAATTTTTTAGAACTATTTTTCAGCATTGAAAAGTTCTCATTTTCTACTGCGCGTAACAGTGTATTGGCAAAATGCGGGATTTTGTAAAAGTTGAAATTTTGTAAAAATATTCCGCCGAATGCTTTTCAATTCTGCGATTTTTTGTAAGTTAGCAGAAGTGAAAAAGCATCGGCTACGTTTCTGAATTCTTGAACTTTCAGTCCTTCGAATTCCCGCACTTCGCCAATACTTTTTCCGTTAGCGGAAATTTTGACCAAACACAATGCGAAAAATAATATTTATCATTTTACTTTGCTTGAGTAACATTTGTTTCTCACAAGACAAATACGAAAATCTAACTTTTGACGAATTGTTAAAATTAAAAGTAGATGAAGACAGATTTGAATTTGGTTGGTTACCGAATGAATATAGAAAGACTCCTTGCTTCAGAGACTACACAAAAAATACAATCGAAATGCAATTGGTAAACCCCAAAACAGATTCCGTTTTTTATAAATCTGAAGAACCTAAACGAAATGGAATAAAAATAGTTCCCTCAAAAATTTTAATAGACAAACAAAACAAAAAACTAAAAATACAAGGAGAACTAACCGGAGGTTGGGAAAGTGTAATTCCATTTGAATTTGAGATTTATGTTGGGGAAAGAAATGATACAATCTCTGAAATAACATTATCGCCTAATCTTCACGGAGATGTATATTATAATGGTGAAAAAGTTAATGAAACCATTGTTGTTGATAGAGTTCCTGCTTTCTATTTATCAAATTTTAAAAAATTTGAGGCTTTTAGAGGTACAAATAACCAAAAGAACTCAACTTATAAAGAATTGTTATTTGACATTGAAATCGAGTTTAACGAAAAGAGCGTTTTAATTTTTGGTTTATCTTCAAGATATGCTGAAATATTTGAAATTGGAAAATTACTAACAGAATAAAAAACTTCCGCTAACAAAGGCTTGGCGCAATGGCGGGTTAAGGCTAAAATTGAAGTTTCGGCTTTCTATTCCGCAAAAAGCCAATTACATTGACTTTTTTTCTTAAATTTATTCAATTAATTGGCTTTTGCTTACCGTGTCGCTAAATTGAAACTTTTCGCTTCAATTTCCGCCACTGACGCCAAGCCCCAAAACGTTAGGTGCAATTTTTAA